>JBKBLZ010000005.1:0-127313 GCA_046296035.1 Erythrobacter sp.
CGCGCTTGCTTGCCGCTGCGGTACGCGAAGACAACCAGTGCCGGGTGGTGTGGGAGCCGGGCACGGTGGCGATCTGGGACAACCGCACAACCTGGCACAACGCGCTCAACGACTACCACGGTCACGCGCGCGTGATGCACCGCATCACCCTGAGCGGCGAGGCGCTGGCGGCGTAGTTTTGGCGCCTGCCGCCGCGTTGCGGCCTTTGGGTCTGTGTCAGTCGTTGCGCCGCCAGCCAGCCGCGCCGGCTCACGGTTTTGCGCGCTTGGCCTTGCAGTCATAGACCAGCCGCTCGTTGGGCGCGTCGGGCAGCAGCGCGAGCAGGGCGGATTGCTGCTCGCCGAGCTTGCGCGCCGCATCGCTCACCCCGCAAGCGGGGGGCGCGTATTGGTCGCGTGCGGCGAGCACCTTGTCCATCGTCTCTGCCCCCAGCAGATAGCGATCGGTGCGAAAGGCGCGGGCAGCCGGATCATACCGGTTGACCGCGACGGCGGCTTCATCCTCCAGCACCAGCACCCGGCTCCATTCGCCCCCCGCCGAAAGCCCGTACTGGGTGCGGGTGTTGACACAGCCGTCGGCGGCCCAGTCGAAAGCGACATCATCGGTGCGCGCGGTGGTGACGCGGCTGCGTTCGGGCACCAGCGTGCAGATCAGCGCGCCCTCGGCAGCCATGTCGCTGCCCGGCGCGGTGTCCGGCGCAGCATCATCCCTGTCGAGCGCGGCGGCAACCTTGTTTTCGATCGCGGCAAGCCCGGGGCGGGTGAACCACGCCGTCAGCGCGCCGATCAGCGCAAGCCCCGCGATGCCGGCGGCCATGGCGGCGCGCTTGCGGGTGTCGGGATCGCGCCGCCACACCGCCGCGGCATAGCCGCTACCGATCGCCGCCAGCAGCGCCAGCAGGGCCAGGGCCATCGCATTTTCGCGCGCATCGAGCACTTCCATCTGCGCTGCCAGCCGCGCCTGTTCGCGTGCCTCGCCATCGGCCTGCGCGCGGATCGCCAGCCGCTCGCGCGCGGCGGCCTGTTCGGCCTCAAGCCGCTGGCGCTCCTCGGCGTTGAGTTCGGCGATCGAGCGGCAGGGCAGGGCGTTGACCACCGGCTCCACCCCGCTCGCCTTCAGGAAGGGCAGCAATTCGCGCAAGGACACCGCGAAGTAGAACTCGGCATCCCCGTCAGCAGCATCGGCGCTGAAGCTGTTGACCCCGATAACCCGCCCGCACGGATCGAGCAGCGGCCCGCCCGAATTGCCGCGCGCAATCGGCGCGGTGTGGAGAATCGTGTCGAACTGGCGCGAAGGCCGCTCGCCCGACAGGAACCCGCGCGACTTGACCGCCGGCTGCGGGCGGAACACATCCGCGATATCAAGCCCCTGCGCCAGATCGACATTCATCGGATAGCCCACCGCCGAAACCTCGCCGCCGGTGCCGCCCGGCGCACCGCTTGCCAAGGCCAGCGGCGGCAGGCGCAGCGCGCCCTTGGCGATTTCGAGCAGCGCCAGATCATTGCGCGGGGAAATCGCGATCACCCGGGCAAAGGCCCCGCCTTGTCCTTCGGACGGCACAATCCCGATCCTTAGTGTGTCGTCCTGACTCGCCTCGCTCACCACATGGGCGTTGGTGACGATCCGGGTGGGGCTGATGGCAAAGCCGGTGCCGTGGCTGATCGGCACGGGCTGGCCGTCCTGCTCGCCGATCAGCACCACCCGCACCACCCCGCGCGCGGCGGCGTCGATATCGGCAGGGTCGGCCGCAACAGGGGCGGCAAGTGCGACGAGAAGCAGGGCGAGGGCGCGGCACAGGAAGCGGGACATGGCACCCACTATAACGGCATTTATCCGCCGCGCGAGATTGAACGCAAACTGCGGGGGTGTCCCGCGGGGCCGAGTGTGGCACAATGTTTCACGTGAAACATTTAGGGAACATCTCCGACGAAGCGCGCTGGCAGGCGGTGCTGGACAAGGACCGACGGTTCGACGGGGCCTTCGTCACCGGCGTCCATTCGACCGGCATTTATTGCCGCCCCTCCTGCCCAGCGCGCTTGCCCTTGCGCAAGAACGTGCGCTTCTACGCCAGCCCGGCCGAGGCCGAGGCGGCGGGTCTAAGGCCTTGCAAACGCTGTTCTCCTTGCGCCCAAAGTGCCGAGGAAGCCTGCGTGCTCGCCGCGCTGGAAGCGATCCGCGACGGGCGGGCAACCACGCTTGCACAACTCTCCCGCTTGACCGGCTACACCCCCACCCACTTCCAGCGCCTGTTCAAGCGGACGGTCGGCCTGTCGCCCGCCGCCTATGCCCGGGCGTGCCGCGAACGGCGCGTGCACGAAGCGCTGATGAGCGGGCAACGGGTGGGCGATGCTCTGACAATGGCGGGCTATGCCGGGGAGCGGCAATTCTATCGTGAAACGAAAGGCAGGCTGGGCATGATGCCGAGCGACTGGAGCAAGGGCGGCGCGGGGCGCGTGGTGCATTGGGCGGTCTTGCCGACCTCGCTCGGGCCGATGCTGGTCGCCGCAACCGACAAGGGCGTGTGCTGTCTGGCGTTTGGAGAGGGCGAGGCGGAATTGCAGGCGCGCTTCCCGCGGGCCGAACTGGTTGCAGCGGGCGAGGACTTCCGCGAACTGTTCGCGCGCGTTGTCGCGGCGGTCGAACAGCCGGGGCCGGGCAATGCCCTGATTCCGCTCGACGTGAAAGGCACCGCCTTCCAGCAGCGCGTCTGGGAGGAACTGCGCCGCATCCCGCCGGGCGAGACGCGCTCTTATGGCGAACTTGCCGCCGCGCTCGGCAACCCCAGGGGAGCCCGCGCGGTGGGCGGCGCCAACGGGGCGAACCATGTCGCGGTGCTGATCCCCTGCCACAGGGTGATCGCAGCGGACGGATCGCTGGGGGGCTATGCCTATGGGCCGGAAATCAAGGCCGAGCTGCTGCGGCGCGAAGGGGCGTGAGGCGCGCTCAATCGAGCTTGGGCGGCATACCCGGCTCGCACTTGGCCATCGCGCGTTGATAGGCCGGGCGCTCGCCGATGCGCTTGAGATAGGCCTTGAGGTTCGGCAGGTGGTCGATGCTCATCGCGCTCATCGCTCTGGAGGTGGTGAGCTGGAAGCCCATCATGATGTCGGCAGTGGTCAGCTGCGATCCGCCGAAATAGTCTGCCTCGCCCAGCCGCTGTTCGACGATGGCCCAGCCTTTCGCCACGCGGTCGGCAACAAAGGCCGGCAGCTCGCTTGCGCCCATGAACTGCGCCACCAGCGCCATCATGCCGTTGGTCATGAAGGTCGCGTTGGCCCAGTGATAGTAGAACAGGTGATCGGCAAAATCGGGATGATCCGCGCCCGGCACCAGCGCCGTGCCGGGGGCATATTTGGCGATGATGTAGTCGATGATCGCCCCGCTTTCGCCCAGCACCAGATCGCCGTCGGTGATGACGGGGGCGATGCCCATCGGGTGCAGCGCCTTGTAGTCATCGGGCGCCAAGCGGTTGTCGCTGCGGCGGGTGTAGAGCTTGAGATCGTAATCCAGCCCCAGCTCCTCGGCCAGCCAGACGATGCGTTCGGATTGCGACAGGCGCAGGTGGTGGATGGTCAGCATGGCCGCAATTTCTCCCGTGGACTGTGGCGCGCTTACCCCTAGCCAAGTCCGGGCGGGTGCGCCATCCACCGTGTGCAAGTCGCCGGGAGAATAAGAAATGCAAACCGTCACCGCCTCCCTGCCGCTGTGGCAGCGGATTGCCAACTTCCCGCTCGTCAGCTTGCTGATCGCGCTGATCCTCACCGCTGCCATCGTCACCGCTGTCAACAGCGCCGGCAATGCCTTGTCGGGGTCGCTCGGCTGGGATCTGGTCGAGCCGCTGGTGGCGATAGCCGCGATCACCGCCCTGATGGTTTTGCAAAAGACAGTGCTGCGCCGCTTGGGCGAGCGCAAGCACGACGACTTGCCGCTGGCCGCCGCCCCGGGCCAGCTGGCGGCAGGCCTGGTCGGGGCGGGCGCCCTGTTCACTCTCGTTGTCGGCCTGGCGGCCGTGCTCGGGGCCTATGTGATCGATGGCTGGGGCGGGCTGACGAGCTGGGTGTTCATCCTGTTCTGGGCCGGTTTCAACGCCGCATTCGTGGAAGAACTGATCTTCCGCGGGATCATGTTCCGCTGGATCGAGGAATTCGGCGGCAGCTGGGCGGCCCTGGTGGTCACCTCGGCGCTGTTCGGGCTGGTGCATCTGGGCAACGAGAATGCCACATGGTTTTCCTCGCTGACGATCGCGCTGGTCGCCGGCACGCTGCTGGGCGGGGCCTATATGCTCACGCGGAGCCTGTGGCTGGCGATGGGCCTGCATTTCGGCTGGAACGTGACACAGGGCCTGGTGTGGGACGTGCCGGTGTCGGGCATGGACGTTGACGGGCTGGTCGATGCGCGGCTGGTGGGCGATCCGCTGCTTTCGGGCGGGGCCTTCGGGCTGGAGGCTTCGGCGATCACGCTGGCGGTGGCCGGGAGCGCGGGCGCCTGGCTGGTGTGGCGCGCCGTCAAGGCCGGCGAGGTGATGGCACCCTGGTGGGTGCGCCGCCGCCGCGCCGCGAAAGCCTAGGCGCGCGCCCAGCCTTTGCGCGCAGGCTGGAGGCTGGCGAGGAAGGTTTCGGCGCTTTCCAGATATTCAGCCCTTTTGGTTTCGCCCATCCTGTCCCAGGTGGCATAGATCCGCCCGATGCGGTGATTGCTTTCCAGCCGGCTGCGGTTCGCGTCCATGAAGTGCCAGTAGAGCGGGTTGAACGGGCAGGCGTCGGGGCCGGTTTTCGCGGCGACCTTGTAGCGGCATTTCCCGCAGTAATTGCTCATCTTGTTGATGTAATTGCCGCTCGCCGCGTAGGGCTTGGTCGCCAGCCTGCCGCCATCGGCATAGAGCACCATGCCGGCCACATTGGGCAGTTCGACCCATTCGAAGGCATCGGCATAGACCGCGAGATACCAGTCGGCGACTTGCTTGGGATCGATCCCCGCGAGCAGGCAGAAATTGCCGAGCACCATGAGCCGCTGGATATGGTGCGCGTGGGCATCCTCGCGGGTGGTGCGGATGCAATCGGCGAGGCAGCGCATGTCGGTCTGGCCCGTCCAGAAAAATCCGGGCAGCGGGCGCTGGGCGGCGAGCGCGTTGGCTTCGGCAAGGCCGGGCATCTGGTGCCAGTAGAACCCGCGCACATATTCGCGCCAGCCGATGATCTGGCGGATGAAGCCTTCGACCGAATTGAGCGGCGCGCGGCCGGCGCGATATTCGGCCTCGGCACGGCGGCACAGCTCGAGCGGATCCAGCAGCCCGATATTGAGGCTGGTCGAGAGCATCGAGTGATAGAGATCATCCTCGCCGTGCACCATCGCGTCCTGATAGGGGCCGAACAGCGCAAGGCGGCGGGCGAAGAAGGCCTCGGCAGCTTCCAGAGCTTGCGTGCGCGTGACGGGCCAGCCGAAGGGTTCGAGATCGCCGAAGTGATCGGCAAAGCGCGCGGCGACCAGCGCGATGACTTCCCGCGTGATGGCATCGGGCGCGAACTTCGGCGCGGGCGGCGCGCGCAGGCCTTCCTTCGGCGGTTCGCGGTTTTCGCTGTCGAGGTTCCATACCCCGCCGACAGGCCTGTCGCCCTCCATCAACAGCCCCGTCTTGCGGCGCATCTCGCGGTAGAAATACTCCATCGTCAGGTGCTTGCGCCCGTCCGCGAACCTTTGGAAATCGGCGTGGGTGGCGATGAAGCGGGTGTCGGGCAGGATGTTGACGGGGCAGGAGAACCGGCCCTCCCACTCCAGCATCGCTTCATGCACGCGCCACTCGCCCGCTTCGGTCACGCGGATTTCGGACGGATTGTGGCGTTCGACGGCGCGGGCGATTTCGCCGGTGAAGCTGCCGGTGTTGGCGGGATCGTCCAGCCTGACGTAATCGACCTGCCAGCCTTCGGCCCGCAGTTCCTCGGCAAAGTGGCGCATCGCCGAAAAGATCAGCACGATCTTCTGCTTGTGGTGCTTCACATAGGTGGCCTCGTCCCACATCTCCATCATCAGGATGCAGGCATTGGCGGGGGTCAGGCCATCAAGACTGGAGATATGGCGCGACAGCTGGTCGCCGAGAATCGGCACGAGGATGGGAGAGGTCATGTGCAGGGTTACGCGTATGACTGTCCTTTGGCTTCGTCAGACGAAGGAATAGGGGTCCACATCCACCCCCACCCGCACGCCGGGTGCGAAGTTCACGCTCCCGATCCAGTCGCGCAGGACTGCCTGCAAGTTCGCGCTGCGCTTCGCATTGACCAGAAAGCGGTAGCGATAGCGCCCGCGCAGCAGCGCCAGCGGGGCAGGGGCGGGGCCGAGGATCTGCACATCGGCAAGGCGCGGGCGGACATCGCCGAGCCGCACCGCCGCCTCGCGCGCTTCCTTTTCGTCCTCGCTCGACAGGATGATCGCCGCCCAGCGCCCGAAAGGCGGGGCGTTCGCATCGCGGCGCGCGGCGGTTTCGGCGGCGTAGAAGCCGTCGCGGTCGTTGTTGGCCAGCGCCGCAATCACCGGCGCGTCGGGGTGGCGGGTCTGGATCAGCACCTCGCCCGGCTTGGCCCCGCGCCCGGCGCGCCCGGCGACCTGCGCGATCTGGCTGAAGGTGCGCTCGCCAGCGCGCAGGTCCCCGCCTTCAAGGCCAAGATCGGCATCGACCACGCCCACCAGCGTCAGATCGGGAAAGTGGAAGCCCTTGGTGACGAGCTGCGTGCCGATGATGATGTCGATCGCTCGGCCCTCGGCCTGCGCGATGAATTCGGCGGCGCGTTCGGGGGTGTTCAGGGTGTCGGAGGTGGCAAGCGCGATCCGCGCCTCGGGAAACAGGCCCTTCACCTCGTCGGCGATGCGCTCCACCCCCGGGCCGCAGGCGACAAGACAATCGCTCTCCCCGCATTCGGGGCAGGCTTCAGGCACGTGCGTCTCGAACCCGCAATGGTGGCAGGCAAGACGCGCCGACAGGCGGTGTTCGACCAGCCATGCGCTGCACGATGGGCATTTGAAGCGGTGCCCGCAATTTCTGCACAGCGTCAGCGGGGCGTAGCCGCGGCGGTTCAGAAACAGCAGCGACTGTTCGCCCTTGGCCAGCCGCTCGCGCAGGGCATCAACCAGCGGGCCGGCCAGCCAGCGGCCGTTGCCGGGCTTTTCCTCGGTGAGGTTGACGAGGCTCACTTGCGGCAGGCTAGCCCCGCCGAAACGGCTCGGCAGATCGAGCTTTTCGTAAATACCCTGCGCGGCCATGTGCAGGCTTTCGAGCGCGGGCGTGGCGCTGGCCAGCACCACCGGCACCCCTTCGAACCTTGCGCGCATCACCGCGACATCGCGGGCGTTGTAGCGCACCCCGTCATCCTGCTTGAAGCTGATCTCGTGGGCTTCGTCGACCACGATCAGCCCGAGCCTGGCATAGGGCAGGAACAGCGCCGATCGCGCGCCGACCACCACCTGCGCGCCCCCATTTTCTGGGCCATCGGCAATCGCCCGCCATGCGCGGCGGCGCTCGGTCGATTTCAATGAGGAATGCCACAGCACCGGCGCCGCGCCGAACCGGGCGGCAAAGCGCGCGAGGAAGTTTTCGGTCAGCGCGATTTCGGGCAGCAGGACAAGCACCTGATGGCCCATCCGCAAGGCCTCTGCCACCGGCTCGAAATAGGTTTCGGTCTTGCCCGATCCTGTCACCCCGTCGAGCAGGAAGGGCGCGAACTTGCGTGCCTTCACCGCCGCTCCCAGCCGCGCGGCGGCCGCCGATTGTGCGGGCGAAAGATCGGGCGGGGCATAAGCAGGGTCAGCAGGTGGGTAGGGCCGGTCGATGTTGACCGTCACCGGCACGATCACGCCCTGGCCCGCCAGAGCGCGCAGCACGCCCTCGGATACGCCCGCAATCCCTGCCAGCTCGCGCATCGTGCCCTGCTCGCCCTCCAGCGCCGCGATCGCGGCGCGGCGCTGCGGGGTCATGCGTTGGGGCAGGCCGCCCGAGAGGCGGTATTCGGTCATCGTCGCCGGCCCGCTCAGCGCCGCGCTGCTGGAAAGCGCCATGCGCGCCACGCTGGCGAGGGGGGCGCAATAGTAATCGGCGGTCCATTCGATCAGCCGCCGCAAGGGCGCCGGCAGCGGCGCGACCGGCACCACTTCGAGAATCGGACGCAGCCGCTCCGCCGCGATCGCTTCGCCCGGCAGGCGGCCTTCGTCCCACACGATTCCCGTCACCTTGCGCGGGCCGAGCGGGGCCACCACCACGCTTCCCGCAGGCGCGTGGGCGCCCTCGGGCAGCCGGTAATCGAGCGGGCCAAGTGCAGCATTGAGCACAAGCAGGCGGATGCGGTTCATCGTGGAGTTATATGGCGAGGGGCATGAGCATCGGGCAAGTATGGAGACAGTGCCCATGACCGAGTTTCTTGCTCCCACCCGCCGCACGCTCATCGCCGGGTTTGCCGGTGCGGGCGCGCTGGCGCTGTTGCCGGGCTGTGCGAGCACCGGCCCGGTGTTCTCGATGGAGGAGGCGGTGCGCCGGTTGCTGCTGCTGGCGGCCGACAACGCCTTTGCGCGCCTGACCGAACCGGGCGGCTTCTGGGACGAGCAGGTCGCGCGGATCGGGCTTGAACGGTTCATGGGTGCGCGCGGCAACACCTTGTCGCGCATCCTCACCTCGCAATTGTTCAAGGACCGACTGGAAGAACGCTTCGCCACTTTCGCGATCGACGCCAGCTTCCGCGCTGCGCCGGTGGTGACCGATGCGGTGCGGGTGATCGGCTTTGCCAATGCCATCGAACTGGTGCGCGGCGGGCCGTCTGCCGCGAGCGATTTCCTGCGGCAGGAAATGGGCACGGCGCTGATCGATGCGATGGTGCCGGAGCTGGGTGAGGCGATCCGGCTGGCCGAAGATCCGCTGGTGGGCGAGGCGCTGGGTGCGCTGACCGGGGTGCGCGTTGGCGAGGTGGCGGGGCGCATCGGGCGCACGGTCGATGATGCGATCTGGGGCGAGATCGCGCGCGAGGAAGCCGCGATCCGGAGCGATCCGGGCGCGACCCGCGATCCGGTGCTGATCGGCGTGTTCGGCGGGCTGGGGCGGGTCTAGAAACGGTATTCGATCCACGCCTGGGGCACGTGGTTGAGCGGATCGGGCGCGCCTGGCGTGGGGGTGTGGATCACCAGATAGGCAAGCGACAGGCGCACCGCCTCGTTCGCCTTCCAGCCCAGTTCAACGCGGCCGCGCAACTGGTCGCGCGCCAGGCCGGGGCGCCGGAACTGGGTTTGCACGAGGTTGAAATATTCCCCGTCGAACCGCGCATCGAGGCGCCTGCCCAGCGGCAGCGAATAGCGCAGGCGCTGGCGGAAGCGGAATTCCATCTGGTCGGCCCCGTCAAAGAAGCGTTCCTCGATCCGCGTCCTGAGCGCAACCCGACCAAGCGTGAGGGTGATTTCCTGATGCGGGCGGATTTCGGTCTGCCCGCCGGCCTCGAACACCCCGAGGCCCCCGCCGATCCGCACCGAATCTGCGACTTCCTGCTCAAGATTGAACCGGATGGTCTGCTGTTCATCGCCGCGCCGCACCTCGCGCCAGCGGGCCGAGGCATCGATCGTCAGGCGGGTATCATCATCGAGATCGCCGGCCGCGACACCATAGATCCACAATTGCGTGTCTTCGTCCGCCGCCCGCGCTGTGGACGGTTGCCAAGCCGCCGCGAGAGCGGCAAGCAGCGTGGCGTTGCCAAGCATCCTGTTCATCTTGCGCCCAATCCGAGTGCGAATCGGGGCGCTGATAGTCCAATTCCTGTGGAGTGACCCATGAAATTCTTCGCTGACACCGCCGAGATCGACGCAATCAAGGAACTGGCTGCCACCGGCCTGCTCGATGGTGTCACCACCAACCCCTCGCTGATCGCCAAGTCGGGACGGGATTTCATGGAAGTGACGAGGGAGATCTGCGCGATCGTCGACGGCCCGGTCAGCGCCGAAGTGGTCGCGCTCGATCATGCGACGATGATGAAAGAGGCCGAGGTGCTGCGCAAGATCGCCGACAATGTCTGCATCAAGGTGCCGCTGACGGTCGATGGCCTGAAAACCTGCAAGGCGCTCACCGGCGATGGCACGATGGTCAACGTCACGCTGTGCTTTTCGGCCAACCAGGCGCTGCTGGCGGCCAAGGCGGGGGCGACCTTCATCTCGCCTTTCGTCGGCCGCCATGACGACAACGGCTTTGACGGGATGGATCTGATCGAGGACATCCGCCTGATCTATGACAACTACAATTTCGAAACCGAAATCCTCGTCGCCTCGGTGCGGCACGTCACGCATGTGCTGCAAGCCGCCAGGATCGGCGCCGATGTGATGACCGCGCCGCCTGCGGTGATCCACGCGCTGTTCAAGCATGTGCTGACCGACAAGGGCATCGAAGGCTTCATGGCCGACTGGGCCAAGACCGGGCAGAGCATCCTCTGACAGGCCGGAGCGGGGCCTGATGAATTTGCGGCTTCCCCGGGCCAATCTCGTTGCTAAAGAAAACCGGTAATGGCTGAACCGTCCCCGCTCGATCTGTTCAAGCAGGCGCTTACCGGCGCCGCCCGTGCGATTGCGCGTGACGCGCAGGTCGAGGTTGCATGGAGCGCCGATGTGCCCGGCGCGGCGGGCAACCGCTTCCGTGTGCCGCTGCCCGGACGTGATCTGCCGGCCGAGCAGGTGACCGAGGCGCGCGGTTTTGCGGATTCCTTCGCGCTGAAATTGCGCCACCATGATGCCGCGCTCCACGCCAAATCCGCGCCGCCCGAGCCGATTGCGCGGGCCTGTTTCGATGCGATCGAGCAGGTGCGTTACGAAGCGCTGGGGGCCAACCGCTTCGGCGGGATCAAGGCCAACCTTGATGCGGCGACCGAGCTGCGCACCGCGTCTGACAAGATCGTGCGCGCGCAGAATTCTGCCGAAGTGCCGCTTGAGACCGCGCTCGCGCTGCTGGTGCGTGAGGCGCTGACCGGCGAGCCAGTGCCTGCACGCGCGCAGGGCGGGATCGAACTGGTGCGCGATTTCCTCGAAGAAAAGGTCGGCGGCGACTTTGCCGCGCTGGCCGACACGATCGGCGATCAGGCAGCCTTCCAACGCCTCGCGCTCGACATGCTGCGCGAACTCGATCTGACGCGTCCCGCCGATGCCCCCGAGGATGGCGAATCCGACGAGCCCGATGACGCGGACGGCCCCGACGACAGCGAGGGCGAGGACGAGAACCAGGGCGAGGGCGATCCGCAATCCGCCGAGATGGCCGGCGACATTGCCGAGGGCGAGGGCGAGGGCAGTGAAAGCGCCGAGGCCGAGACCGACAGCGACATGGCCGAAGGCGAACCGGGCGAGGACGGCGATGCTTCCAATGCACCGGTGCGCCCCAACCGCCCGCAGGCCGAAATCCCGCCAAGCATCGATTACAAGGCCTATACCACCCGTTTCGACGAGGAAGTGGCCGCGCCCGATCTGTGCGATGCCGAGGAGCTTGACCGGCTGCGCGCCTATCTCGACAGCCAGCTGACGGGGTTGCAGGGCGTGGTGACGCGGCTCGCCAATCGCTTGCAGCGGCGGCTGATGGCGCAGCAGAACCGCAGCTGGGATTTCGATCAGGAAGAAGGCGTATTGGATGCCGCGCGGCTCGCCCGGGTGATCATTTCGCCCGGCACCGCGCTGTCCTACAAGGTCGAACGCGATGTCGAGTTCAAGGACACGATTGTCACGCTGCTGATCGACAATTCGGGTTCGATGCGTGGGCGGCCGATCAGCATTGCCGCGATCAGCGCCGACATTCTGGCACGCACGCTGGAACGCTGCGGGGTCAAGACCGAGATCCTGGGCTTCACCACCCGCGCGTGGAAGGGCGGGCAAAGCCGCGAGGCGTGGCTGGCCGATGGCAAGCCGCAGAGCCCGGGGCGTTTGAATGATCTGCGCCACATCATCTACAAACAGGCCGACGAACCCTGGCGCCGCGCGCGCCGCAATCTCGGCCTAATGATGCGCGAAGGGTTGCTGAAGGAAAACATCGACGGCGAGGCGTTGATCTGGGCGCACAGCCGCCTGCTCTACCGCCCCGAAGAGCGCCGCATCCTGATGGTGATTTCCGACGGCGCGCCGGTGGACGATTCGACCCTGTCGGTGAATTCGGCGGGCTATCTCGAGGCGCACCTGCGCAGCGTGATCGAATGGATCGAAAAGGTCTCGCCGGTGCAATTGGTGGCGATCGGGATCGGGCATGATGTGACGCGATACTATCGCCGTGCGGTGACGATCATGGACGTGGAACAGCTCGGCGGCACGATCATGGAGCAGCTGGCGGAATTGTTCGAGGATGAGAAGGGTGTGAAAAGAAAATGACCAAGGCCGCCACTGTCACCCAAGCCGTTACCACCCGCCGCTCGATCCGCGCGTTCCTCGACACGCCGGTCGATCTGGCCACCCTCACCCGCGTGATGGACACCGCGCGCTGGGCGGCTTCGGGGTGCAATTACCAGCCGTGGGAAGCGAGCATTGTCACCGGCCAGCCGCTCAGGGACTTGCAGGCGAAGATCATCGCCGAAGGGCCGCAGGCGGCCGAATATGACTGGTCCGCGCCGGGGCAGGAGGAGGCTTACAAGAAACGGCTCGACGGGGTGTCAGCCGGGATGTTCGGCGCGCTGGGAATCGCGCGCGAGGATGGCGCGGGGCGCATGGCGGCGATGGCCAAGAATGCCGTCAGCTTCGATGCGCCTGCGGTGCTGTTCGTCTATTTCCCGCGGCTGATGAAGGAGCCGCAGTGGTCGGATGTGGGTATGTGGCTGCAAACCGTCGCGCTGCTGCTGCGCGAGGAGGGGCTGGATTCGTGTTTTCAGGAATTCATGGCGCTCTACGCCAACACCATCCGCGATTTCCTTGGCCTCGATCACGAACGCTACATGTTCTTCTGCGGCATGGCGATCGGCTACCGCGACCCGCAAGCCCCGGTGAACAATTTCGAGCGCGAGCGGGTGCCGCTTGCCGATCAGGTGAAGTTTATCGGCTGGGATTGACCCGCCGCCCGCGCCGCAGCAAAGCGCGGGCATGACCGACGCGCCGCTCAAACTGTTCAACTCGCTCACCCGACGCCCTGAGGTGTTCGAGCCTGTCCATCCCGGCGAGGCGCGCGTCTACACCTGTGGGCCAACGGTTTATAACTACCCGCATATCGGCAATATGCGCGCCTATGTGTTTGCCGATGTGCTGGGGCGCGCGCTCACGTGGAAGGGCTATAGCCTCACCCACGTCATCAACATCACCGATGTCGGCCACCTCACCGATGATGCCGACGCGGGCGAGGACAAGATGGAGAAGATGGCCGCCGAAAAAGCGCAGTCGATCTGGGACATCGCCGAACATTACAAGCAGGCCTTCTGGGCCGATGTGCGCGCGCTCAATATCCGCCAGCCGGCGCAGTGGACGGTGGCGACCGATTACGTCCCGCAGATGATCGAATTTGCGGCAGGAATCGCGGACAAGCACTGCTACGAGCTTGAGAGCGGGCTGTATTTCGACGTTTCGACCGTTGCCGACTATGGACGGCTGGCGCGCGCGAACACCGAAGAAGGCGAAGGGCGCATCGAGGCGGTGGAAGGCAAGCGCAACGCGGCTGACTTCGCGATCTGGCGCAAGACTCCGCCGGGCGAAACCCGCCAGATGGAGTGGGATTCGCCGTGGGGCCGGGGCGCGCCGGGCTGGCATCTCGAATGTTCGGTGATGAGCGGCGCGGTGCTCGGCTTTCCGTTCGACATCCACACCGGCGGGATCGATCACCGCGAAATCCACCACCCCAACGAAATCGCGCAGAACCAGGCGCATTGCTGCACCAATGGTCTGGACGATCCGCGCAATTCCGGCGCGAAAATCTGGATGCACAACAACTTCCTGGTCGAACGCAGCGGCAAGATGTCGAAGTCGTCGGGCGAGTTCCTGCGGCTGCAATTGCTGATCGACAAGGGCTATCACCCGCTCGCCTACCGGCTGATGTGCCTGCAGGCGCATTACCGCAGCGAGCTGGAATTCAGCTGGGAGGGATTGGGCGCGGCGCTGACGCGGCTCAAGCGGATGGTGATGGGTTTTGCCAAGTGGCATGACCAGTTGCACCAGCCACCCCGCGAGGTGCCCGGCGACAGCTGGGAACGCGAGCGCACCACCCGCGATCTGGTAACGCGCTTCGATGCTGCGATCGCCAATGATCTCAACACCGCCGAGGGCTTGACCGTGCTGGAAGCGATGCTCAGCCTCAAGCGGGTCGCGCCCGAATGCATCGTCACGGCTGCGGTGAGGATGGATAGCGTGCTGGGCCTTGGCCTTGGCACCCTCGAGCGCAAGGATCTGCGCATTCGCCCGAAATCAGCCACCATCACCGAGGCTGAAATCACCGCTGCGCTCGCCCGCCGCCAAGAAGCGCGCGCTGCCAGGGATTTCGCCGCATCCGATGCGATCCGCGACGAACTCGCCGCCCAAGGCGTCGAGGTGATGGACGGTGATCCGATGGGGTGGGAGTGGCGCTTGTGACCATTCTCGCCATTTCCGGCCTGATCCGCCCGATGCTCGAACACCGCCTGCCTGCCGGGCTTGATGTGCGCTGGTTCATGACCCGCGAGGAAGCGCTTGAAGCGGTCGCCGAGGCCGAAATCGGCTGGTTCGACATGAACGATCAGGCCGCGATGGCCGAAACCCTGCGCGCGGCCAAGAAGCTGAAATGGCTCAACTCGATCTATGCGGGCCTCGATTTCCTGCCGATGGATGTGCTGATCGAGCGCGGCATCACCGTCACCAACGGGGCCGGGATCAATGCCATCACCATCGCCGAATATGTGGTGATGGGGATGCTCACCATCGCCAAGGGCTACCGCGACGTGGTGCGCGCGCAGGAGCGCCACGAATGGCTGCTCGATTCCCCCGGCAAGCGCGAGCTGGCGGGCTCGAAGGCGCTGCTCTTGGGCTATGGCGCGATCGGCAGGCTGATCCAGCCGCGCCTTGCCGGCTTCGACGTGGACGTGAGCGTGGTGCGCCGCTCGGGCGGAGATGGCACGCTCGGCCCCGATGAATGGCGCGCGCGGCTTGGCGAATTCGACTGGGTGATCCTCGCCGTCCCCGCCACGCCCGAGACTGAAGGCATGATCGGCGCGGCCGAGCTTGCCGCGATGAAATCCGACTGCGTCATCGTCAATATCGCGCGCGGGAGCGTGATCGATCAGCCGGCACTGGTCGAGGCGCTCGCGAACAAGCGGATCGGCGGGGCCTTTCTCGATGTCACCACCCCCGAGCCGCTGCCCGCCGACCATCCGCTGTGGTCGCTGCCCAACGCGCATATCTCGATGCACCTGTCGGGCCGCGCGCAGGACAAGATGTTCATCCGTTCGGGCGAGCGTTTCCTCGACAATCTGGCGAAGTATCTGCGCGGCGAGCGGCCCGTCCCGGTGTTCGATCCAGGGCTGGGCTACTGAATCGTTCCAGCGCCTTGCGGCTTGGCGCTTTTCTGCAATACTCGGCGCGCGGGCTGGGCCATCACAGCGCGGTCATGATGCCGGGCTATCCGCATGGGGGCGGATGGCGCGGGGCCGGCATGGGCGCTTGGCGCGCCCGCAAGGCAGCTGGGGGGAATTGCGAAGCATGGGCCATACCAAGAAAGCGTCGGACGTTTTTGTCGAGTGCCTCGAAGCTGAAGGCTGCGAGTATATCTTCGGCGTTCCGGGGGAAGAAAATCTCGATTTCCTCGATTCGCTCAGCCGGTCGAAGCAGATCAGGCTGATCCTCACCCGCCACGAACAGGGCGCCGGCTTCATGGCTGCAACCTATGGCCGCCACACCGGCAAGACCGGCGTGTGCGTGGCGACGCTGGGGCCGGGGGCGACCAATTTCGTCACCTCGGCGGCCTATGCGCAACTGGGCGGGATGCCGGTGCTGATGATCACCGGGCAAAAGCCGATCAAGAAATCCAAGCAGGGCCGCTTCCAGATCGTCGATGTCGTGTCGCTGATGAAGCCGATCACCAAATACGCGATCCAGATCGCCGCCGGCGACAACATCCCCAGCCGGGTGCGCGAGGCCTATCGCCTCGCCGAGGAGGAAAAGCCCGGCGCCACCCTGATCGAGCTGCCCGAGGATATCGCCGAGGAAGCCACCACCGACTGGAAGCCGCTGCCCAAGAGCATCGCGCGGCGTCCCTCGGCCGAGCCCAAGGCGGTGCGCGCTGCGGTAAAGGCGATCGAGAACGCCAGGAATCCGGTGTTGGTGATCGGGGCCGGTGCCAACCGCAAGCTGTGCGGGCGGATGCTCGAACAATTCGTCGAGAAGACCGGCATCCCGTTCCTCACCACCCAGATGGGCAAGGGCGTGATCGACGAGCGGCACCCCAGATTCCTCGGCTGCGCGGCGCTGTCCGCGGGCGACTTCGTGCACCGCGCGGTCGAAGCGGCGGACTGCATCATCAATGTCGGCCACGACGTGATCGAAAAGCCGCCCTTTTTCATGAAGGACAACGGCGTCACCGTGATCCACGTCTCGACCCGCACGGCCGAGGTTGATCCGGTCTATTTCCCGCAGATCGAGGTGATTGGCGATATCGCCAACGCGATCTGGCAGATGAAGGACGACATCAGCCCCAACCGCAGCTGGGATTTCGGCCATATGCTCGAATATCGCGCGGCCGAAGTCGCACACACCGGCCGCCTTGCCGCCGATACCCGCTTCCCGATTTTCCCGCCGCACCTCGTCAGCCAGGTGCGCGAGGCGATGCCGCATGACGGGATCATCTGCCTCGACAACGGCGTTTATAAAATCTGGTTCGCGCGCGGCTATACCGCCTACCTCCCCAACACCGTGCTGCTCGACAATGCGCTGGCCACGATGGGCGCAGGCCTGCCATCGGCGATGATGAGCGCGATGCTTTACCCGCATCGCAAGGTGATGGCGATCTGCGGTGACGGCGGGTTCATGATGAATTCGCAGGAGCTGGAGACCGCGGTGCGCTTGCAGCTCAATCTCACCATCCTGATCCTGCGCGATGATGCTTACGGGATGATCCGCTGGAAGCAGGCCAACATGGGCTTTGCCGATTTCGGCCTGACCTATGGCAACCCCGACTTCGTCAAATATGCCGAAAGCTACGGCGCGATCGGCCACCGGGTGACCTCGTCGGATCACCTGCGCGAACTGCTGGCGCATTGTCGCGATACGCCCGGCGTGCATCTGATCGACTGCCCGGTCGATTATTCCGAGAACGACCAGATCCTCAACAAGGACATCAAGCGGCTGAGCAAGGAATTGTAAGGCTGCACAATCCCCTCCCGCTTGCGGGAGGGGTTAGGGGCGGGCGCGTTATCGTGCCTGCCTCAGGCCCACCCCCGGCCCCTCCCGCAGGCGGGAGGGGGGAAGGATGCCCGATGAAGCTGAAATCCGTCTATCCGCTCTACCTCAACAACAAGCCGGTGCAGCCCAACACCGATCTCGAGGTCACGGACAAATACACCGGCGAGGTCGCTTTCCGCACCGCGCTGGCCACGCCCGACATCATTGAGGAAGGCATCGCCGGCGCCGTGCGCGCGGCAGAGCCAATGGCGCGGCTTGCTTCTTATGAGCGGCAGGACGTTCTGATGCATTGCGTCCGCCGCTTCCGCGAACGCTTTGACGAGCTTGCCTATGCCCTGTGTGTCGAGGCCGGCAAGCCGATCAAGGATGCCGAGGGCGAAGTCACCCGCCTGATCGACACCTTCCGCATCGCGGCAGAGGAAGCAGTGAGGAATTACGGCGAAGTCCAGCCGCTCGATATCAGTCCGCGCGCCAAGGGCTATCAGGGGATGTGGAAGCGCGTCCCGATCGGACCATGCAGCTTCATTTCGCCGTTCAACTTCCCGCTCAATCTCGCCGCGCACAAGATCGCGCCGGCGATCGCGGTGGGCTGTCCTTTCGTGATGAAGCCAGCATCAAAGACCCCGCTCGGCGCGATCATCATGGGCGAGGTGCTGGCCGAATGCGATGTGTTGCCCGACGGCGCGTTCAGCATCCTGCCCGCCAGCCGCGACGGGGCCGACCTGTTCACCGAAGACGAGCGGCTCAAGCTGCTTTCGTTCACCGGATCGCCCGGCGTGGGCTGGGAGCTGAAGGCCAGGGCCGGCAAGAAGAAGGTCGTGCTCGAACTTGGCGGCAATGCCGCGGTGATCATCGACAAGGATGCTGATCTTGCCGATGCGCTCGAGCGGGTGATTTTCGGCGCCTTCTACCAGTCGGGCCAGTCATGCATCGGGGTGCAGCGCATCCTGATCCACGATGCGGTTTACGACAGCTTCAAGGCGATGCTGGTCGCGCGCGCGGAGACACTGGTCGCGGGGGATCCCAAGCACCGCGACACCTTCATCGGCCCGATGATCTCCGACGGCGAGGCCCGCCGCCTAAAGGGCTGGATTGACGAGGCCGTGGCATCGGGCGCGACCCTGCTGTGCGGGGGCGGGCTCACGCGCGGCAACATGCTGGAGGCAACGCTGCTCGAAGGGGTGCCCGAGACCGCCAAAGCCAGAAACGAGGAAGCCTTCGGCCCGCTCGCGATCCTGCAGCGCTTCACCCGCTTCAACGAGGCGCTGGACGAGGTCAACAACTCGAAGTTCGGCCTGCAAGCCGGCATTTTCACCCGCGATCTGTTCCAGATGTTCGACGCGTGGGACCGGCTCGATGTCGGCGGGGTCGTTATCAACGACGTGCCGAGCTACCGGGTCGACAACATGCCCTACGGTGGCGTGAAAGATTCGGGCCTGGGCCGTGAAGGCATCCGTTTTGCGATGGAGGACATGAGCGAGATCAGGAACCTGGTGATCCGGCGGACTGCCTGATGTCCCAGACTCATCCGGGCCCGCTTCCCCAGCCCTGTTCCTTTCATCCGGGACAGGGCCGAGGTGCGCTGCGCCGGCGCTTGCGGGCCGCGGGGCGGCCCGAGGCAGTGCGCCGGTGGGCTGCTCATCAGGATCACCCCTCCTCCAGCAGCAGCAGCACCGCAGTGATCTCCAGCCGCTCCATCGCGCCGAAGCGGTGATCGAGCTTGGTGATGGTGGCATCGGCAACCAGCTGGCCGGGCAGGGCGAATTCATAGTCGGGCAGGCGTTCGATCAGCTCCTCGCCGCCCGCGACCGCGTCCGCTCCGCAGAACTCCAGCACCACCTCGTGGCGCGTGCCGGAAAAGGTGATCGAGGCCCAGGCCGTCTCCTCGTGGGTGAGCACCGTGCCGTGCCCGTTCGCCAGCGCAGCGAGCGCGGCGCGCACCCGGTCGGCGGTGGTGCGGCGCGCGCGGAAACCGGCGAGCGGGGCGGACTTGACCTCGAAATCGTCGAGATCGGCAAAGGCGTGAGAGAAGGGATCGGGGAAGCTTTCGGTGAGCAGCATCATGCGGCCTCCTTCTGTTCGGCGGCGACGCCATCGGCATAGCCCTGCATCCAGGCACGGGTGCGCAGTTCGGTTTCGGGGCGGGGGGTGCGTCCCATGCGCAGATCGAGCACGAAGCGCGGGTCATGGGCGGCCAGCCGCCCGAACTTGGTGGCGGGCAGATTGTGAGTCCTCAGGAAGGTTTCGATGGTCCGAAGCAGCATGGTTTTGCGTCCCTGTTGGTTGCTGGGTCGAAGGTAATGCACCGGGCGAATCGTCCGATGTTCCTGATTTGTTCCATCCCATTTCCTACTTGTCTAGGAAAAATCCTACGTGTAGGATGCTTTCATGGTTACCGACCCGCAAAATCCCGCCCACAGCCTCTCCGGACCGCGTGCGCGGCTGCTCGCCCTGTCGCAGGGCAAGGGGGTGAGCCTTGCCGCCCTGTCCGAACTTCTGGGTCGCAATCCGTCCTATCTCCAGCAATTCATTCGCAAAGGCAGCCCCCGCAAGCTGGAGGAGCAGGACCGCGCGACGCTCGCGCGGTTCTTCGGCGTGAGCGAGGAGGAGCTGCGCGAGGCACAGGAAAAATCCTATGTAAAAAGCCCTAGGCGCGAATCGGGGGCCTGGCTGGAGGTGCCGCGGCTCGATCTTGGCGCGTCCGCCGGGCCGGGGCAGGTGGCCGGCAAGGAGACGGCCTACGACACCTTCCGCTTCTCGCGCCGCTGGCTGGCCGAGCAGGGGCTGGAAGGCGCGCAGCTTTCCGCCATTCGGGTCGAGGGGGATTCGATGGAGCCGCTGCTCAATGACGGCGACGAAATCCTTGTCGATTGCTCGCCCCGCCCGTTCCGCGATGGCATCCACGTGGTGCGCCTCGGAGAGACCCTGATGGTCAAGCGCGTCGCCAGCGCCGGGGCCGGGCGGGTGGCGCTGCTCTCGCAGAACCTCGCCTACCCGCCGGTCGAGGTTGCGGTCGATGAGCTCGCGATTATTGGCCGGGTTGTGTGGAAGGGGGGGAAGATTTAAGCCTGCCCCTATGACTGGCCAACCCCAACTCCCCATGCGCGCTGCCATCATTCCGGTGACGCCGCTCCAGCAGAACTGCTCGTTGATCTGGTGTACCAAGACCATGCAGGGCGCGCTGGTCGATCCGGGCGGGGACTTGGACAAGCTCAAGCAAGCGGTCGCCAAGGCGGGCGTCAGCCTTGAAAAGCTGCTCGTCACCCATGGGCATCTCGACCATTGCGGGCAGGCGGGGATGCTGGCCGACGAGCTGGGCCTCGCCATCGAAGGCCCGCACGAGGATGACCGCTTCTGGATCGACCAGCTCGATGATGACGGCGCGCGCTGGGGAATGGTCGCGAAAAGCTTCACGCCCACCCGCTGGCTCAAGCACGGGGACACGGTGACGGTGGGCGAATTGACGCTCGACGTGATCCACTGCCCCGGCCACACGCCCGGTCACGTGGTGTTCTACCACGCGCCCAGCCGCTTCGCGATTGTCGGCGACGTGCTGTTCCAGGGCAGCATCGGCCGCACCGACTTCCCGCGCGGCAATCATCAGGATCTGATCACATCGATCACCCAGCGCCTCTGGCCGCTCGGCGAGGACGTGATGTTCATTCCCGGCCACGGCCCGACGAGCACCTTTGGCCGCGAGCGCAAGACGAATGCGTTTGTGAGCGATTACGCGCTTGGTTGATTTCGCGCGCTTTTCGGCGTGCGGTATCCGCGCTCGTACGGCCCAGCGGCCGCTTCGCTGCGGGCGCGCGGTCGCGCGTGCGTCCCCCCCTTCGGCGGGCCGATCGGCGCAGGCCTCAGGAACGGATTACATCACCCCCGCAGCCACCAGCGCGGCGATCACCGCGAGGCCCAGCTGGGTCAGCATCGTTGTGAGCGTCCCGACCATCCGGCCCCAGCCCCAGTTGCCGCCGTCCATGCCGAAGCCGTGCAGCACCCGGCCGATGAAATAGGCCGCCGCCACAAGGCTGAGCCACCAGCTGCCCGCGCCGGCCAGTTCGATTCCCGCGATCAGCACCAGCACGAAACCGGTGTTCTCGACATAATTCAGTTGCGCCCGCATCCGGCGTTGCAGTGCCTCGCTGCCGCCATCGCCGACCGATATGCCGAGCGCGCGGCGCACCGCGCCGATGCGGATCGACAGCCAGATGTTGAGCACGGCAGCCGCCGCTGCGGCAGCGAGCGTTACAGGAAGCACGGTCATTGATCAGATCCCCACGATAGTCTGTGCCCTGACTAGGCTGGCCGGAGTCGGGTTGCAACGCGCGAATTTTCCGCTATAGCGCGCGCCTTCCCGCCGCTTCTGGCAATGGAACGCACGCACTTGCTTGCTGCTTGTGCGTCAGCGCTCCTTGCCGTAAGGGCGGCCTTCGAGAATCGCAGGCGCCAATGGCGCGCACGTTGTTTATTTGAGGAATTGGTGCCGCCATGGCTGTCCCCAAGAGAAAAGTATCGCCTTCCCGTCGCGGCATGCGTCGTTCGCACGATGCCCTGAAGGTCGAGGCGTTTCACGAATGCCCGAACTGCGGTGAGCTGAAGCGCCCGCACAATATCTGCGGCCATTGCGGCCACTACAACGGGCGTCAGGTTGTCGCCGTCGGCTGATTGCCGGTGGCCCTCACGATAGACCGGAGAGAAGCACGATGAGCCTGCCGCGTATCGCTGTTGATGCGATGGGCGGCGATGAAGGCGTGCGCGTGATGGTTGAAGGCGCGGCGCTCGCTCGCCGCCGCCACGACGAGTTCAAGTTCCTGCTGGTGGGCGACGAGCCGCGCATCGCCGCCGCGCTCGACAACCATCCCAACCTGCGCGCGGCTTCCGAAATCCTCCATTGTGACGATGTGGTAGGCGGCGACGAGCTGCCCAGCCGTGCGATCCGCCGCGCCAAGACCACCAGCATGGGGCTTGCCGTCAACGCGGTGAAGACCGGCGATGCCGGCGCTGCGGTCAGCGCTGGCAACACCGGTGCGCTGATGGCGATGAGCAAGATCGCATTGCGCACCATGCCGGGGATCGATCGCCCCGCGCTCGCCGCGATCATGCCGACCTTGCAGGAACATGACGTGGTGATGCTCGATCTGGGTGCCAATACCGAGGCTGACGCGCGCAATCTCGTCCAGTTCGCGGTGATGGGCGCGGCCTATTCGCGCATCGTCAACGGCTTTGAACAGCCGGTGGTGCGGTTGCTCAACATCGGGACCGAAGAAATCAAGGGCACCGAGGAATTGCGCGAGGCCGCCGCCATGCTCACCGCCGCCTCGACCAAAGGCGAAGGACGGCTGGCGCTGAAGTTTGACGGCTTTGTTGAAAGTGACAAGATCAACCGCGGCGAGACCCACGTGGTCGTCACCGACGGTTTTTCGGGCAATATCGCGCTGAAGGCGATCGAGGGTTCGGCGCGCTTCGTTACTGATCTGCTGCGCCAGGCCTTCACCTCGTCGCTGCGTTCGAAGATCGGCTTTCTGGTCTCGCGTCCGGCGACCGAGCTGCTCAGGCACCATCTCGATCCCAACAACCACAATGGCGCGGTGTTCCTCGGCCTCAACGGCGTGGTGGTCAAGAGCCACGGCAGCGCCAATGCCAAGGGTGTCGCCAATGCGGTAGCGGTCGCTGCCCGGCTGCTCGAAAACGAGCTGACCGCGCGGATTGCGCATGATCTGGCCGAACTCGGGCAGGAAGCCTTTTCGCACGGTGGCGGCAATGGCCGTGTGGCGAAGGGCAGCGGGGCCGGCGTGTGAGCGGATCGCGGCTGATCGGCACCGGATCGGCGCTCCCGCGCCAGATCGTGACCAATGCCCAGCTGGCCGAGCGGGTCGATACCTCGGACGCATGGATCGTCGAGCGCACCGGTATCCGCCAGCGCCACATCGCCGCCGAGGGCGAGACCACCGCGACGCTGGCCACCGCTGCTGCGCGAGCCGCGCTGGCCGATGCCGGGATCGATGCGTCGAGCATCGGGCTGATCGTGCTCGCCACGGCAACGCCGGACAACACCTTCCCCGCCACCGCCACCAAGGTGCAGGCCGCGCTGGGTTGCAATGGCGGCATTGCCTTCGATCTCGCGGCGGTGTGCTCGGGCTTCCTCTATGCGCTTGCCACCGCCGATTCGTTGCTGCGCAGCGGCATGGCCAGACGCGCGCTGGTGATCGGGGCGGAGACCTTCAGCCGCATCCTCGACTGGGAGGACCGCACCACCTGTGTGCTGTTCGGTGACGGGGCGGGGGCCGTGGTGCTCGAAGCGCCGTCGCCCGAAAAGGCCGGCAAGGATGCGCCCGGGATCATCGCCACCAAGCTCCATGCCGATGGCGCCTGCCACGATCTGCTCTATGTCGATGGCGGCCCCTCGACCACGCAGACGGTCGGCCATGTGCGGATGCGGGGCCCGGAAGTGTTTCGCCACGCGGTCGTCAATCTGTCCGACGTTCTCAAGGAAGTGCTTGGCGATACAGGATTTTCGGCCAGCGATATCGACTGGGTGGTGCCGCATCAGGCCAATGCCCGGATCCTTGATGCGACTGCGCGCAAGCTTGGGATCGCGCCCGAAAAGGTGATCGTCACGGTTCATGATCACGCCAACACTTCGGCCGCTTCGGTGCCGCTGGCGCTCGATGTCGCGCGCAAGGACGGGCGGATCAAGCCCGGCGATCTGGTGATGCTGGAGGCAATGGGTGGCGGCTTTACCTGGGGTGCAAGCCTGATCCGGATGTGACCGGTTGCCGGGGTTGTTGCGGATAACGTTAACACAATTGCTGAAAACCTGGGCTTTTTGCGCTCATCGCATTGCAAAGGCGGTGGAAAATAGTAAGCTGACAGCCTTCGATGGGTCGCGCCACGAAGGAGACAGCCCATGATGCGTTCGGTAGGCACACTCACCCGCGCCGATCTGGCGGAAACGATCAATCGCAAGATGGGCCTGAGCAGGGCCGAGTCGCTTGCTCTGGTCGAAGCCATTCTTGGCAAGATGAGTGATGCGCTCGCCAAGGGTGAGAATGTCAAGATCTCCGGTTTCGGCAGTTTCGTGCTGCGCGACAAGAACGAACGCATCGGTCGCAATCCCAAGACCGGGATCGAAGTGCCGATCACGCCGCGGCGGGTGATGACCTTCCGGGCCAGCCAGCTGCTCAAGGAACGCATCGCCAAGGGGTGATTGACCGCACGAGGGACGAGGGCTGATGGCCGGGTTTGACGACGGGAAAGATGAAGGCGCGCTGCGCACCATCGGCGAAGTCAGCGAGGCGCTTGGCATCAAGCCCCACGTGCTGCGCTACTGGGAATCGCAATTCCCGCTTTTGAAGCCGCTCAAGCGTTCGGGCGGGCGGCGCTACTACCGCGCCAGCGATGTCGCGATGGTCGAGACGATCGACCGGCTGGTCAACCGCGAGGGCTATACCTTGAAGGGCGCCGAAGCGGTGCTGCGCGCTGCGGCCAAATCTGGCCATGATCGCCGCCACGAAGACCGCCGCGCGGGTGATCGCCGCGCCGATGCTGAACCGGACAAGGCCCCGGGCGTGCGCCTGATGGCAAGCGATGGCCCGGACATGGGCGAAGTCATCGCAGGCCTGAAAGCCGTGCGCGCAAGGCTGGCTGCGGCGCTGGAGGCTTAAGGCCTTGGCTACTCCGCCGCCATCAACGCGGCTTCGCCCAGATCGACGCTGACGAGGCGCGAAACACCTTTTTCCGCCATGGTCACCCCGAACAAGCGGTGCATCCGGCTCATCGTCACCGCGTTATGGGTGACGATCAGGTAGCGCGTGGCGGTGGTGCGCACCATCGAATCGAGCAGGTCGCAGAAGCGATCGACATTGGCATCGTCCAGCGGCGCATCGACTTCGTCGAGCACGCAGATCGGCGCGGGGTTGGTGAGGAACAGTGCGAAGATCAGCGCGGTCGCGGTCAGCGCCTGTTCGCCGCCCGACAGCAATGACAATGATTGCAGCCGCTTGCCCGGCGGCTGGGCGTAGATTTCAAGTCCCGCTTCGAGCGGATCATCGCTGTCGACCAGCGCGAGATGCGCCTGCCCGCCTTCGAACAGGCGGGTGAACAGCACACGGAAATGGCCGTTCACTTCCTCGAACGCGGCGCGCAGCCGCTCGCGGCCCTCGCGGTTGAGGCTTCCGATCGAACCGCGCAGCCGCGCGACCGCCTCGGCCAATTCGGCCTGTTCCTGCGCGCTTGCGCCATGTTCACCCTCGATCCGCGCCAATTCATCGGCAGCGACAAGGTTGACCGGGCCAATGCGCTCGCGCTGGGCGGTAAGGCGTTCAAGTTCCTCGGATTCGCTGCTGGCGGCGAGGATCTCGTCCTCGATGAAGCCGAAGCGTTCGCCCAGCAGCGGGGGCGGGCACTGGAAGCGCTCGCCCGAAATGCGCGCCAGTTCAGCGCGGCGCGATTCCTCATTTTCGGCGCGGGCGGCCAGGCTGGCGCGGCTCTCGCGCGCCTGGGCGAGGGCTTCGGTGCGGGTCGCCAGCGCGCTGTCGGCGGCGCGGTTGCGGGCCTCGGCCTCGCGCATTGCGGCTTCGGCGGCGGCGAGTTCGGCAGTCAGGCGCGTGCGGGTCGCCTCGCCCGCTTCGATTTCGGCGGTGAGCGCGGCGGGCCTGGCGGCGTGGACCGCGCGCTCCTCGGCGATTTCGGCCAAGCGGCGGGCGGCTTCGGCCATGCGCCGTTCGGCATCGCTCGATCGCGCTTTCCAACCCGCCTGTTCGGCCTGCTGCGCGGCGAGCCGTTCGCGCGCGACGGCCAGCGCCTGATCCTGCGCGGCGAGCTGGGCGAGGGCGGCCTGCACAGCGGCGCGGGCAGCCGCGTTTTTCGCCTGCGACGCTTCGAGCGCGGCGCGGCCGGCGTCGCGTTCGGGAAGGCGCGCGCGGTTTTCCAGCGCTGCCACGAGATCGGCCTTGGCGACGGCCAGCTGGGTTTCGATCTCGCCTGCGCTGGCGGCCAGTTCGGCGAGGCGCGCGGCAAGACGTTCTTTGGCCGCTTCGGCCTGATCGAGCCGCCGCAGTGTCTGCCGTTCGGCCTCGATCGCGCCGGCAATCGCCCGCTCCTGCGCCACCAGCGCGGTCTGCAAGGCGGAAAGCTCATCGCGCACCGACTTGTCCTGTGCCTCGGCAGTTTCGAGCGCAGCGCGCAATGGCGGGAGCGCGGCTGCGAGTTCGGCAAAGCGGTTGGCGGCTTCGAGCTGGGCGGCCTCGGCAGCCCCTTCGCCGCGGGCGATGAAGCCGTCCCAACGGCGCAGGTGCCCCGCGCGGGTCACCAGCCATTCGCCCGGGGCCAGCGTGCGGCCATCATCAGCCTCGAGGCAATGCACCAGCGCGAGCCGCGCGGCGAGTTCTTGCGGGCAATCCTTGAGGTGGGCCAGCAGGCTTTCTGCGACAGCGGCTGGAGCCTTTGCCCCTGTCCAGAAGCGCCCGTCCTGCGCCGCTGCGGGTGCGCCCAGCGGCGCCTTGCCGTCGCGCCCGAGCACGGCGGCGAGAGCGCGTTCATAGCCCGGCGCGACGCTGACCTTGTCGAGCGCGCTCGCCAGCCCTTCTCGCCCGGCCTCGCGTTTCGCCCGGGCCTCGCGGTCACGGGCGAGCGCCGTATGTTCGCGCTCGATCCCGGCGAGTTCGGCGCGCGCGGTGGCGAGCCGCGCTGCAGCCTCGTCGCGCGCGGCCTGCAATGCACCCTTGCGCGCCTGATCCGCGGTGAGCCTGTCGCGCAAGGAGGCAAGGTTGCGCGTCGCCGTATCGGCGGCCTGCTTTGCGGCAGCAACCTCGGCTTCGGCATCGCCGTTGCCAGCGAGTTCGGCCCGGGTGCGGGTGAGCCGCGCCATCTCCGCCTCGACCCGCGCGAGCCGGGCCTGCGCCTGTTCGACCGCGGCTTCGGCGACGCGCCACTCGGCCTCGACCCCGGCGTGATCGGCGGTCGCCTTGGCAAGCGCGAGTTCGGCGGCGCGGCTGGCGCGTTCGGCATCCTCGGCGCGGCCCGCGAGCGCGGGACGCGCGGCTTCGGCCTCGGCCACCGCGGTGCGGCTGGCCGCAACCTCGCGTTCGAGCCGCGCGAGCGCCTCGACCGCGCTGCTGGTCAGGCGGTCGGCATCGGCACGGTCCTCTTCCAGCCGGGTCTGCTGGCGGGCGAGATCGGCAAGGCGGGCTTCTGCCGCCTCAAGCTTTTCGCCAAGCGCGGCCATGCGGTGGCCGTGGGCGGTGCAATCGTCGCGCCGGTCGGTGAGTTCGTCGCGCGCTGCGGTGAGCGCGGCGGCGGCTTCGGCCTGCGCCTTCTGCGCCTCGGCGACCTGGGCCTGCGCCTCGGCCACGGCAGCATTGGCGCTTTCGGCCGCGGCGCGCGCTTGCCTGGCGGCATCGGCCGCCTCGCGCCAGCGTGCGAACAGCAGCCGCGCCTCGGCGCTCTGGATCTTGTGGGTCAGCTCGGTGTAGCGCTCGGCCTGCTTGGCCTGCCGTTTCAGCGAGGCGATCTGTGCGTCCAGCCCCGCCATCAGGTCTTCGAGCCGGGCGAGGTTCGCTTCGGTGGAGCGCAGCTTGCTTTCGGCATCCTTGCGCCTGACGTGCAGGCCCGCGATCCCGGCGGCTTCCTCCAGCATCGCGCGGCGTTCGGCCGGCCGGGCGGCGATCACCGCGGCGATCCTGCCCTGGCTGACCAGCGCCGGGGAATGCGCGCCGGTGGCGGCATCGGCAAAGGTCAGCGCGACATCCTTGGCGCGCACGTCGCGGCCGTTGACGCGGTAGGCGCTGCCCGCCCCGCGCTCGATCCGGCGGGTGACGACCAGCTCCTCGCCGCGGTCATCCTCGGCGTGGAGCACCACTTCGGCAAAGTCGCGCGGCGGCCGGGTGGATGTGCCCGCGAAGATCACGTCCTCCATGCCGCCCGAGCGCAGCGACTTGGCCGAGGTTTCCCCCATCACCCAGCGGATCGCTTCGAGCAGGTTGGACTTGCCGCAGCCGTTCGGGCCGACCACGCCGGTCAGCCCGGGTTCGATGCGCAGTTCCGCCGGCTCGACGAAGCTCTTGAAGCCGCTGAGCTTGAGCCGGTGGATCTGCATCGGGCCGGTGCCTTGCCCCGCCCCCTGTCAGCGCGCGCCGGCGCGCTGGAGCACGGGTTCGAGCTTTTCCCAGGTGTTGACGTCGAGCTTCTTGCCGTTGAGCACGAAGGTCGGCGTGCCGGTAACCCCGACTTCGCTCGCCTGGGCTTCGGAGGCCTTGACCATCGCGTCGATCCTGGCGGTGTCGGTAAGGCAGCTGCGGGCCTGATCGGCGCTGAGGCCGCGCGCGGCGAAGAAGTCGATCAGGCCGGTGACTTCGGCAACCTTGGCAAACCGCTGTGCGGGAGGCAGCGCGCCCGCCGCCTGCACCGCTGCCGGGTTGCCCTGCAGGCCCTTGAACACCGATTCAAGGTTCTGCCACACCTCGTCCGAGAGCGGCTGCATCTGCTCCTTGGCGCCGCACTGCGCCATGGTCGCGATCACGATGTCGAAGGGATTGAGGAAGATCTCGCGCTGTTCGAAGCTGACCACGCCGCTCGCCACATATTTGCTCTTGAGCGGCTGCTTGCCCGTGACCGCAAAGCTCGCACAGTGGCCGCAGGTGTGCGAGGCGAACTCGACCAGCTTGAGCGGCGCGTCGGGATTGCCGAGCAGGTAGCCGCCTTCCGGGGTAACGGTGACCGTTTCGGTCCAGCTCGAGCCGGCCGGCGCGGTGATGGCGGGCAGGGCCTCGCCTTCGGCAACCTCGCCGGAAGCGGCATCATCGCCGCAAGCTGCAAGCGCCAGCGGGGCAGTGGCGAGCAGGCCGAGCGCGAACAGACGGGTCAGTTTCATCGTCAGGGAATCCTCTGGGAAAAATTCATCAGGCAAGGATAGCCGCCCGCCGGTCGGTGCAGCAAGGGGCGCAGGCGGGGGCTGTGAACAATTGCGGGATCAGGGGGTGGCGGCTGCGCCCCCTTCGACAGCGGCGAAGCGGGCCGAGAGCACCGGGTAAAGCGTGTCCCACCCGTGCACTTCTGCCAGGAGCTTGCCATCCAGCGCGAAGCTGGGGGTGGCGTTGACCCCGAAATCCTTGAAGTCGGCCTCGCCATTGTCGATCAGTTTCCTTGCCGCGGCATCGTTCATGATGCAGGCGTTGACCTCGGTGAGCGAATGGCCGCGCTGCACCATCATGTCGGTCCAGCCCAGTGCGCTGGCGGCATTCATGCGGCTGGCCTTGTCAGCCCGCGCCCAGATCTGCTGCTGGCTCTGCGGGGCGTTCTGGGCCATGGCCATCCACTGGCGCTGGCCATACATGAAGGCGCGGTGGCGTTCCTTGAACCCGGCCGGATCGCCGCATTGCACCAGCAGCGAGATGGTGAGATCGAGCGCGTTGCGGATCACCGGACGCACCTCCACCGCCATCTTGCCGGGCAACAGCAGTGTCATGTCCATCGCAGCTTCGCCCTGGATGGCAAAGTTGGCGCAGTGGCCGCAGGTGTAGCTGAAAAATTCGATCAATCGGGTTTCGGCCTTGGGATTGCCGATCAGGTGGCCGCGCTCGGTGCGCTCGACCGATGCGCTCCAGTTGCCCTGCGGATCGACGCCCTTGAAGGCGCTTTCGGGGCTGGCAAGGTTTTGCTGCGCGCCCAGCGGCGCGGCAAGTGCCGCGATCGCGGCTCCGGCAAGGAAGAACGTTGGGCGCAATATCATGGCACGTCCTGTCAGGTCTGGGGGGTATTTTTGTCGCCCAGCGAGCGGGCAAGGGATTCGAGCACGGCACGCAGTTCGGGATCGCCAATGTCGCGCAGGCTGTCGCCCAGTTCAAGCGGGATCGGCCTCAGCGATGGCGGAGGCTTGGCGGGCCGGTCGGCCTGCGCCGGGGTGACTGCACCCTGCCGCAGCTTGACCCGCGCCACTGCGCTATAGCCGAAGAAACGGTTCACCCGATCGATGATTTCGGGAATGACCTGCTGGATCAGCGGGGCATGGGCGGGGACAACCACCAGTTGCAGGATGCCCTCGGCCTTCTCGCCCGGGGGAAAGCGGATCGCTTCGGGGCTGCACAAGCGGGCATGGTGCGGGCCAACGATTTCGGGCCAGCGGGTGACGACCGAGGATTGCACGAAGCCGAAGCGGCGAAACGCGGTGCGGCCGATTTCGGGCATGAGATCGCCGATCGGGCGTACGCCCTGCCCGCGGGGGCGGGTGTAGGGCTTGATCTTGCCCTTGTTGTCCGATGATTTCTTGTCGCTTCCCATGTGTCCGCTCGCCATGCCATAGGCGCGGCGTGACTGCCAGTATCTCCGATCAGTTGCTGCACTGGTATGATGCGCACGCGCGCGATCTGCCCTGGCGCCTGCCGCCGGGCAGCGCGCTGCCCGATGATCCCGCATGGCCCTACCGCGTGTGGCTGTCCGAAGTGATGCTTCAGCAGACCACCGTGGCGGCGGTGAAACCCTATTTTGCGAAATTCACGAGGCTCTGGCCCACGGTCGAGGCGCTGGCGGCGGCTGGCGAAGATGACATCATGGCGGCATGGGCGGGGCTGGGCTATTATTCGCGCGCGCGCAACCTGATCAAAGCGGCGCGCGCCGTGGCGGAGCTTGGCGGGTTTCCGTCCACCGAGGCGGAACTGCGCGCCCTGCCCGGGCTGGGCGATTACACCGCAGCGGCAGTGGCCGCGATCGCCTTTGGCCAGCGCGCCGTGGTGGTCGATGCCAATGTCGAGCGGGTGGTGGCCCGGCTGTTCGCGATCGACGAGCCGCTGCCCGGTGCGCGCAAGGCCATCCGCGCGGCGACCGCCAGCATCACCCCCGAACGCCGCGCGGGCGATTTTGCGCAGGCGATGATGGACCTCGGCGCGCAGACCTGCACCACCCGCGCCCCGCGCTGCCTGCTGTGCCCGCTTGCCGGCGATTGCGCGGCGCGCAAGGCAGGTGATCCCGGGCGCTTGCCGGTCAGGCCGGCGAAGAAGGCGGTGCCCGAACGGCGCGGCACCGCCTTCTGGATCACCCGCAAGGCCGGAGCCGAGGTGTGGCTGGTCACCCGGCCAGCCAAGGCGATGCTCGGGCAGATGCGCGCGCTGCCCGATGACGGCTGGAGCGCGCAGGGCGACGGCTCGGGGGTCACGCCGCTTGAAGGCGCATGGACAAGCCTTGGCGCGGTCCGGCACGGCTTCACCCATGCCCGGTTGACGCTGGAGGTGAAGGCGCTGGAAACCGGCACGCCGGTGCCGGGTGAGGGCGAATGGTGGCCGGTCAGTCAGATCGGGGAAGCGGGCCTTGCGACCTTGTTCGCCAAGGCCGCCGCGCTGGCTCTGGCTTAGAAAATCCCGCCACCGAGGCTCAGCCGCACCGCCGCGATCAGCAGCACGACCAGACAGAAATTGCGCCCGCCATCCTGCGAGGACAGCGCACCGATGATGATCCCGATCACGATCAGCGGCAGCGCCAGCCAGTTGGCCCAGCCGAGCAGCGGAATCTGTGCCGGAATAACGATCACGAGGCTGACGAGGCCGACGAGATAGGCAAGGACGTTGAGCATGTGTCTTATATAAATAAGACACCAACGATTCGCAAGTCCGCAAGGTGGTTCCCGCGATTGACCCTCGGACCGCTGTGTCGCACACAGGCGCGCGCAACCCGCCGGAGATTCTGCCCCCATGTCGACCAGTGCCCTTGATCTGCCCCCGCTTTCGCGTCGCTCGCTGTTTCGTCACAGCGCTCTCCTGGCCGGGGGGGCTGCGCTGTCGGGCCTGCCGTTCGGGCGCATGGCTCTGGCGCATGATGTGGCCGAGAGCTGGCCCCATGTCGCCGCGCTGGCGGACAAGTATGTTTCGGGCCGCAAGCTCGCCAATCTGCTGGTGACCTTGGGCTGGGGGCAGGAAGATCACGCCCACACCGTTGGTGGCGGGACGCTCTCGCTCGCCAAGCCCGCCCCGGTCGACGAAAACTCGCTCTACCGCATCTATTCGATGTCCAAGCCGATCACCGGCATGGCAACGATGATTCTGATCGATGAAGGCAAGCTGGGGCTGGATCAGCCGCTCCACGAGATCCTGCCCGCGTTCCGCGACATGCGGGTGCTGGTCGATCCTGAGGGGCCTTTGGAAAACACCGTTCCTGCCGAACGGCCGATCACCATCCGCCAGCTGCTGACCCACACGGCGGGGCTGGGCTACCAGATCATCAGCAAGGGGCCGCTGCTCAAGGCCTATAATGAAAACGGGCTGGTCGGCGGGCGGGTGAGCCGGATGCCGATCCCCGGCTTTCCGGCGGTGACCCCCGCGCCGGGGCTGGCGGCCTGGGCCGATCGCCTCGCGGGCCTGCCGCTGATGTATCAGCCGGCCACCAAGTGGAGCTATTCGTGCAGCATCGACCTGCTCGGTCGGGTGATCGAAGTGGTCAGCGCGATGGAGTTCGAGGCCTTCCTGCGGCAACGCATCTTCGAACCCTGTGGCATGAACAGCACGTGGATGCAGGTGCCGCAAAGCGAAGCCTATCGCCTGACCGACAATTACGGGATCGTTGGCGGCAATCCCTTCCCGCTCGATCCGGGGCAGGCCTCGGTTTATCTCGATCCGCCCGAAGTGCCAGCCGGCGGGGGCGGGCTGGTCTCGAGCCCCAAGGATTACGACCGCTTCCTGCGGATGCTGCTGGGCTACGGGATGCTCGACGGGGTGCGCGTGATGAGCGAGGAGGCGGTGCGGGTCGGCACCTCCGATCTGCTGCCGGGGACGGTCGATACCAAGGGCAGCTGGATCGCAGGCCAGGGCCACGGCGCGGGCGGGCGCTCGGCCGGGCAGACCTTCGGCTGGGGCGGGGCGGCGGGCACGCTGGCGGCCGTCGATTTCGGGCTCGGCCTGCGCTCGACCCTGTTCACCCAGTACATGCCGTCCGATGCCTATCCGATCCGCGATGAATTCCTCGCCGCGATGGAGGCTGACATGGCAGCCAAGCGCGCGCAGAAGGCGGCCTGATGCATCCTCCTGCTGCACCCGCGCCGCCGATGGCTTTCGCCGGTTCGCCGATCGACCGGGCGGATCACATTCGCGTTGATCCGGAAGCGCTCGGCAACCTGATGAACTGGCGGGCGCGGGTGATGAACCTTGACGGCCTGCTGCCCGAGTTCGACGATAATGGCCACCTGCTGTGGCACACTATCGCCGATGTGGCGCCGGATGCCGAACTGGTGTTCCTCGGGATGCGCGATGACAAGGCGCATTTCGCCCCGGTTCCGGCCGAGGGTGCAGCCGGGCCGGCGATGCCGCGTGCGTGGCAGGTGATGCAGCTGCTTCAGCCGGAGGATCTGGCGATCTACGGCGGGGCGCGCAGCCTGATCGACTGGCACGCCCGCCACCGCTTCTGCGCCAATTGCGGATCGCCCACCACGCTTGTGAAAGGGGGCTGGCAGCGGCATTGCGATGGCTGCGGCGCGGACCACTTCCCGCGCACCGATCCGGTGACGATCATGCTGGTCGAGCATCAAGACCGTCTGCTGCTTGGTCGCCAGCCGCGTTTCCCGCCAAAGATGTATTCCGCGCTCGCCGGGTTTGTCGAACCGGGCGAGACGATCGAGGAAGCGGTCGCCCGCGAGATTCACGAGGAAGCCGGCGTGCGGGTGCGCGATGTGCGCTACATCGCCAGCCAGCCCTGGCCTTTCCCGAGCCAGCTGATGATCGGCTGCACCAGCATTGCCGATGATCCCGAACTGACGATCGATCGCACCGAGCTCGAAGACGCGCGCTGGTTCACCCGCGCCGAGCTGGAAGAAGCGCGTGCAGCGGGCGAGCACGGCACCGATCTGCTCTATTTCCCGCGTCCCTTCGCCATCGCGCATCACCTGATTGCCTGGTGGCTCGACCAATGACCGACACGCTTACGATCGACATCTATTCCGATGTCATGTGCCCGTGGTGCCTGATCGGCTATGGCCAGCTCACCAAGGCGCTGGGCGAACTGGAGGGCGAGATTGCTGCGGAAATCCGCTGGCGGCCGTTCGAACTCAATCCCGACATGCCGCCTGAGGGCGAGGAACAGGAGGCCCATCTCCAGCGCAAATATCGTCGCCCGACCGAAGAGGGCGCGCGCATGCGCGAGCAGATGAAGACGATTGCCGAAGGGGCAGGGGTGTCGCTCTCCTATGAGGGGGAGGGAGAAGCGCCGCCGGCGATGATGTGGAACACGCGGGACTGCCACAAGCTGCTGGCCTTCGCGCTCGAACAGGCTGGCCCCGCCGTTCAGACGCGGTTGAAGCTCGCCCTGTTCAAAGCCCATTTCAACCAGCGCCGCAACCTGTCGAATCGCGCGGTGCTGCTCGATATCGCGGCCGAAGCGGGCCTGCACCGCGAAGCGGCCAAGGCTGCGCTGGATGATCCCGATCTCGAAGCCCGCGTGCTGGCCGAGGAACGGCAGGCATGGGATCTCAACATCACCGGGGTTCCGGCGATGATCGTCAACGGCAAGTTCCTGATCCCGGGCGCCCAGGCACCCGAAGTCTATGTGAGTGCGCTGAGGCGGGTGGCCGCAAAATCCCGCGAAGCGCGTTGAGGCTGCCCGGCACCGCCGAGCCAGGCCTCGCAGGTCTCGCGTCTGGCCCGGCCCCACCCGCCGAGGCAGGGCGCAGTGTGGCGGCGCGCGCGACTCGGGATGGCGGTGGACCGCACCGTGTTGCACAGGACTCCTCAAGGGGCTGACCCAGGCCCACGGCAACCAGCCTCGTTCGTGGTGGAGCGCCCTTCCCGAGCGGCGAACCGCTTTTTTGGATTGACCTGCGCCCTCGGATGGGTGAGGCTGCGCACGTTCCGGCTGGCCGAGCGGCGCGGCAACCTGTGGCCGGAAGGGGCCGGTCGTGATGGTTTGGCCGGTTTGCCTCTCGATGAGATGATCCAACCGCGGACGGAATCTTCCGCCGGGTAATCGGGAAGGGGCCCAGCAAGAAGGCCTGACGGTCTGCCCGCCTGATCCGCTCCGCTCCGGGGAGGGTGCAATGCGGGTGCAGGGCGAATGTGTCAGGGCGGACGCGGGCCGTTGGATCGGCTGCCTGACCTATCAGAGCCGCGCGGTCTCGCGGCCCTCGCAAAGCGAGCTTGAACATCTGGTCGACGAGGCGCGGCGGCGCAACCGCAGTCTTGGCGTGACGGGCATGTTGCTTTACGAAAACGGCCGCTTTCTCCAGACCCTCGAAGGCCCGCCGGCAGGCTTGCAGCAGGTGTGGTCGTCGATCTGCCGTGACCGCCGCCATCGCGAGATCGAGCTGCTGAGCGAGCATGTCGTCTCCAGCCGCCTGTTTTCCGCATGGGATCTGTTGCTCTACAGCCGCGACGCAGGCCCGCGCTGCAACGGCCGCGCCAGCGGTCTTGCTTCGCACGCGCTGGCGCATTACGTCGCCTGTCTGGCGCAATTCGCGCTGGACGGCGACGACGCGCGCCTCAATAGCCAGCTTGCCGACATTGCGCAGCAGGGTTGGAGCGCCGACGAGATCGTTTCGCACCTGATCGAGCCGGCAGCGCGCGCGATGGGCGATGCATGGATGGCTGATCGCTGTTCGGAATTCGAGCTGACCGTGGGGCTGAGCATGCTGCAACTGGCCGGCCATGCGGTGCGCAGCCACACCTGCACCACCTGCCTCAACCGCAGCCGCTATTCGATCCTGCTTGCCACCGCCCCGGGCGAACCGCACATGCTTTCCACCGCGATGCTGGCCGACCAGTTCACCGATGCCGGGTGGCGGGTGGAGATGGCCTTTCCGCCGAGCAAGGAGGCGCTTGCCAACCAGATCGCGGCGCAGGGTCATGACGCGCTCGATGTGGCGTTGTCCGATGCCCTGCCGCGCCAGCGCGCGCTGACGCGGCTGCGTGAGACGGTGGACTATTGTCGCAAGGCGGCGGCTGATCATCTGGTGGTGGTCTCGGTCGGCGGACGGATGTTCGCCGAGGCGAGCGCCAGCGCGGCCACGGTCGGCGCCGATCACGCGCGTTGCAATATCGCGGGCACCAGTGTGCGGCTGGCCGAGCTAATCGGCCAGATGCGACAGCCACGCGGCTAGCCATCATACCAAGCCGAGCCGCTCCAGCTTCATCGCAAGGCGGCCGGGCAGCGCATCGCCAATATCCTCGCCTTCGGCCACGTCCTTGGGGGCCTTGTCCTCGGTGAGATAGCGCCAGCCCTGATGCGCGCGCTTGGGCTGGCTGTGGACGCGGATCAGGCGCGGCTCCAGCACGATATCCCAGCGTCCGTCCTCGGTCTTTTCAAAGCCGATGATCGGTGAACGCGCCACGATCGCGTGGTTGATGATCCAGTAGAGCGAGCCGCCGATGCATTCCTCGTGCCGGGTCGGGCGGTTGCGGGTGGTGAGCGCGATTGCACTGCGCCCGCGATACCAGCCTTCGAGCTGTTCGTAGCTTTTGGCCCCGAAGGCGATCTTGGTGAGGTGGAGCGGCATTCCCTGCCTTTTTCGCGCCGCCGCGCGCAAGTCAATCGGACAGGTATTCGTCAATCGTCAGATGCAGCCGCCGGATGCGCGCTTCCTGATAGTTCCCAAGCGTCTGCGCGCCTTTCCGCGAAGCCTTGGCCCCGTCGCGCTGGAGTTTGAGGTTCTCGGTATCCTGATCGAGGATTTCCGCCAGCGCGAAGCCGGGAACGGTGGTGTAGCTGTCCTCCACGCCCAGCCGGATCGGGGTGGCAGGGGCAGGGCGCTCGCCGCTTGCGGGCAGGGGTTGCAGCACGAGGATTTCGTGCAAGGTTTCATCCGGTCCCAGCGGGCGAAAGCGGTAACACAGGCGGATATTGATGCCGGGGAAGAAGAAGGCGTTGGGGAACAGGAAATATTCGATCGAATCGATCATCTCGCTGGTGGAGACGTTCGACAGATCGGTGCCGAAGGCTGCTCCCAGTTCTTCGCGCAAGCGTCGGGCGTGTTCGGCGCGGGCGGAGGCACCCTCGGGCAGGGACGCCGGATCGCGGCCGAGCTTTCCGAACAAGGTCGCCTCGCTCACCTCCTGCCGAAGGTGCGGGCTGGGCACGCCGACCGCGTGGATGAAGCGCGACACATGCCGGCCGAAAATGTCGTATTGCGCATTGGCGTCGGCGGCGGTGAAGACCGCCTGCGCGTGGGTTTCGAGCACGTGGAAGACTTCAAGGAAGGCCTCCATCGCCATTTTCCAGTTGGCCGGCAGCACCTTTTCGGTGTGCAGCGCGACATAACGATCGTGCATCGGCCAGAGCTTGAAGTGATCGGGCATCACCTCCAGTTGCTCAGCCAGCGGCGGCGGGTTGTCGCCCATGTGGATGAACACGAACCCGCCCCAGGTGTCGCAGGCGATTTCATCGAGGCCGAAGGTCTCGTCCGAGACATGGGGGAAGTCCCAGCGGCAGGGAATTTCGCGCAAAGTCCCGTCGAGGTTCCAGCTCATCCCGTGGAACGGGCAGCGGATATGGGCGCGGCGCACGCCGCGTGAGCCTTCGGATGCGAACTTCATCCCGCGGTGCGGGCAGGAATTGACGAAGGCACGGATCGCCATGTCTGCCCCGCGCACCACCAGCACCGAATGGTGCCCCACGTCATAGACGTAGCGATCGCCGGCAGCCGGGATGTGCTCCTCGCGGCAGGCCCATTGCCACACCTTGGGCCACAGCCGCTGCATTTCGCGATCGTGGAAGGCCGGATCGGTGTAGCGGGCAAAGGGGATGTCGGCATCGCCGAGGAAGGTGTAGGCCTGCGCGCGCATGGCGGCGGGGGGATTGTCGCCGTCGGCATCGAGAATGTCCTGCATCGAGGGGCCGGGGCAACGCGCCTCGCCCGGGGCCAGCGCGGGATCGGACGGGAGGGTGAGATCGGGCTTGCTCATCGCATCGCCTCGCGGTGGTAGAGCGGATCGGCGGGCTTGCGCTGACCGAGGATGAAGGCCGCATCCGCCAGTATCGTGTCACTGGCCGGATCGTCGCGCAGCCAATCGACCAGCTCGCTGCGGTAGGCGATCTTCCAGACGCCCGCGCGCCGCTCGTAACGATCGACATAGCGCCCGGCGATGAACAGGTCGCGGGGGCTTCCGGCATCGTCATGGACGCGGTGGTAGGCCTGATAATAGACCTCGCCATAGGCTTCGCCGGGGCCGGTGAAGTCGATCAGGTGCTGGCCCAGCATGTGGTGGTTGCGCTCATGATTTCCGAGCGCGGCCATGCAGAAGGTGGCAAAATCGGCAGGCGAGCCGCTGAAAATGCCGTATTCGCACCACGCATCGCTCCAGAACTGCGCCTCGACCAGAGCGCCGTCGCGCCGGTCAAGCCCGCGCATGTAGCGCGCGGCGAGATCGACAATCGCGAAACGGTCGTCGGCGCTGCCCATCATGCGATGCTGAGGCCCCCATCGACGATGAACGGCGCGCCGGTGGCGAACTTGCTCTCGTCGCTGGCGAGATAGACCACCAGGTGCGCAATATCCTCTGCCTCGCCCATCCGGCCAATGGGCTGGGCGATGCTGAAGGCCGCGCGGGTTGCCTCCGGGTCGGGGGTGCCGGCGATCACGCTTTCGACATTGGGGGTAAGGATGGTGCCTGGCTGCACCGAGTTCACCCGCACACCGTTCTTCTCGCGCGCGCAGTAGAGCGCGATCGACTTGGTCAGCGTCACCACCGCCGCCTTGGCGGAGTTGTAGGCGGCCAGGTCAGGCGAGGGCTTGTTGCCCGCCGCGCTTGAAAAGTTGATGATGGAACCCCCGCCGCCTTTCGCCATCAGCGGGATCGCGGCCTTGCAGCCCATGAAGATCGAATCGACATCGACCGTGTAGCAGCGCCGGAAATCCTCCGGGCTGATGTCGGCAATCGAGCCGAACACGGTGATCGCGGCGTTGTTAACCAGCACGTCGAGCCGTCCGTGGGAGGCTTCCACCTCTCCGATCACCGCCTGCCAGCGCGCCCAGTCGGTAACATCCTGATGGATGAAACCGCAGCCCAGTTCCGCCGCGCTGGCGCGGCCTGCCGCCTCGTCAATATCGGTGATGATCACCGTAGCACCATGCGCCAGCAGCGCCTTTGCCGCCGCCTTGCCAAGCCCCATTGCGCCGCCGGTCAGCAGCACCACCTTGCCCGAAACCCGTCCTGCCATTGCACTCTCCCCGATTGTCTCTCGGGCAAGAGGGTTAAAGCGGGGCGAGACCCGCCGCCACTGCCAAACCTAGGAAGGCGAAGAAGCCCATCGAATCGGTGATCATGGTCACGAATACCGATGATGCCACCGCCGGATCCTGATCGAGCCGCTCGAAGATCACCGGCACCAGCACGCCTGCAAGGCCTGCGACTGCGATATTGATGATCATGGCGAGCGCGATCACCAGGCCCATCATCGGCGTGAACAGCACCGCTGCGGCCACGCCGATCAGCAGGGCGATGGTGCTGCCGTTCAACAGCGCGACGCGGAATTCGCGCCACAGGATGCGCCGCGTGTTGGCGCGGGTGAGCTGGTTGGTGGCAATCGCGCGCACGGCCACCGCCATGGTCTGAGTCCCGGCATTGCCGCCGATGCTGGCGACAATCGGCATCAGCACGGCGAGGGCCACCAGTTCCTCGATCGCAGCGCCGAACAGCGCGATGATGCTGGAGGCGACCACTGCCGTGCCGAGATTGGCGATCAGCCAGCGTACGCGCGCGGTATAGGCCTCGCGGATCGGCTCGTTGATGTCGCCGTCGCCCGCGCCCGACAGCAGCAGGGCATCCTCGCCCGCTTCCTCGGAGATGATATGGACGATATCGTCGACCGTCATCTGGCCGACCAGCCGCCCGCTTTCATCCACCACGGCGGCGGAAATCAGCGCGTATTTCTGGAACATCAGCGCGACCTCTTCCTGATCCATCGTTACGGGAATCAGGGTCTGATCACGCTTCATCAGATCGGTGATCCGCACGCTGCGCGGGGTGGTGAGGATCCACGAAAGCGCGCAGGTGCCGACCGGGTGGTGGCGTTCGTCGATCACGAAGACCTCGAAGAAGTCATGTTCGAGATCCCCGTTCTCACGCAGATAGTCGATCAGGTCGCCGACCGTCATGTGTTCGGGCACCGCGACGAAGTCGCGGCTCATCAACCGGCCGGCGGTCTCTTCGGGATAGGCGAGCGCGCTCGAGACCGCCTCGCGCGTTTCCGGCTCCAGCTCGGCCATCACCGCGCGCTGATCGGCCTCGTCGAGGTCCTCGATCAGCTGGACCGCATCGTCGGTGTCGAGCTGCTGCGCGATGGAGGCGACCGCCTGCGCGGGCAGGGCCTCCATCAGATCCTCGCGGACGTAATCGTTGAGCTCGGCGATGACATCGCTGGTCATCAGATCGGTGATCGCCGCGGCCAGCTGCGCGCGTTCGGAGCGTTCGAGCAGTTCTATGAGGTCGGCAATGTCGGCGGCGTGGAGCGGCTCGACCAGATCATAGACCGCGCCCTTGTCACCGGCGGCGAGCGCATCGTGGACCGCGCTGACGAAGCTGGGCTTGAGCCGGTTTTCCTCGTCATGGCGCTCGTCATCGACGCGGTCATCCGGACGCACCTCGGCCTCCGCCATGTCAGCGGTGAGCAGATCATCTTCGAGGATGCGATCTTCGGCCATATGCGGCGTTTACGGGGCGACCTATGAAAAGCAAGCGCAGGAGGGTGACAGGCCGGCAATGGCTGCTAAAAGCGCGGGCAAATTCCTTCAGGAGACAAGCGAAATGGCCGAAACCCTTACCTTCACGCTCGACAATGGCACCGGCGAAACCGGCGATGTCGTGATAAGGCTGCGCCCCGATCTCGCCCCCGGCCACGTCGCGCGCATCACCGAGCTGGCGCAGGAAGGCTTTTATGACGGGGTGATCTTTCACCGCGTGATCGCCGGCTTCATGGCGCAGGGCGGCGATCCGACCGGCACCGGCATGGGCGGCAGCGACAAGCCCGATCTTCCGGCCGAATTTAACGCCGAGCCACATATCGAAGGGGTGTGCTCGATGGCCCGTGCGCAGAACCCGAACAGCGCCAATTCGCAGTTCTTCATCTGCCTCGACGATGCGCGCTTCCTCGACAAGCAATACACCGTGTGGGGTCAGGTGATCAGCGGCATGGAGCACGTCCACGCCATCCCCAAGGGCGAACCGCCGCGCGCCCCGGGCAAGATCGTCAAGGCGACGGTGGCCTGAGCCTTCGCGGCACATTCCGGATAAAGGAGGGGCGGCTTTGGTCGCCCCTTTTCGTTGCTGCGCGCGCCCATCGGCGCTAAAGGCGCACGCCTCATGAAACCGCAATCTCCCCCCAAGACCTATCGGGTCAAGAGCTTCGGCTGCCAGATGAACGTCTATGATGGCGAGCGCATGGGCGAGCTGCTGGCGGAGCGCGGCATCACCCCCGCGCCCGAGGGTGAGGAGGCCGATCTCGTCATCCTCAACACCTGCCACATCCGCGAGAAGGCGGCCGAGAAGGTCTATTCCGACATCGGCCGGCTGGCGAAGGCGGGCGAGGAAGCGGGCAAGAAGCCGCTGATCGCGGTCGCGGGCTGTGTGGCGCAGGCCGAGGGCGAGGAGATCATGGCGCGTGCGCCTGCTGTCTCCATCGTGGTCGGCCCGCAGGCCTACCACCGCCTGCCCGAGATGCTCGACAAGGCCGTCAGCGGCGAGCGCGCGACCGATACCGACATGCCCGCCATCGCCAAGTTCGATGCTCTGCCGCAGCGCAAGAAACGTGGCCCCACTGCCTTTTTGACGGTGCAGGAAGGCTGCGACAAGTTCTGCACCTATTGCGTGGTGCCCTATACCCGCGGCGCGGAAATCTCGCGCCCGTTCGGTCACTTGGTGGCCGAGGCGCAGAGACTGGTTGAAGCGGGCGCGCGGGAGATCACGCTGCTCGGCCAGAACGTCAATGCGTGGGCGGGCGAGGACGACAAGGGCCGCGCCGCTGGCCTCGGCGGGTTGATCCGGGTGCTGGCACAAATCGACGGGCTGGAGCGCATCCGCTACACCACCAGCCACCCCAACGACATGGACGATGACCTCATCGCCGCCCACGCCGAGGTGGCGAAGCTCATGCCCTATCTCCACCTGCCGGTGCAGGCCGGGAATGATCGCATCCTCAAGGCGATGAACCGCCAGCACACCGCGACAAGCTATCTGAAGCTGATCGAGCGCGTCCGCGCCGCGCGGCCCGATATCGCGCTCTCGGGCGATTTCATCGTCGGCTTCCCGGGTGAGACCGAGGCCGAGTTTGCCGACACGCTCAGCATCGTCGACGAAGTGCGCTACGCCGCCTGCTTCAGCTTCAAATATTCAGCCCGCCCCGGCACCCCGGCAGCGGGCATGGACGGCCAGATCGCGCCGGAGGTGATGGACGAGCGGCTCCAGCGGCTTCAGGCCCGCATCGGCGCGCACCAATACGCCTTCAATCAGGCGAGCGTGGGCACAACCTGCACCGTGCTGGTGGAGCGCAAGGGCCGGCACGAAGGCCAGTGGCTGGGCAAGTCGCCGTGGCTCCAGAGCGTGTGGTTCGAGGCACCCGCCGCGATCGGGGACATGGTCGAGGTGGAGCTGGCCGAGGCCGGGCCTAATTCGCTCAAGGGTCTTGTCCGCGACATCGTGACAGTCTGAGGACTTTCCACCGCCATCTCGCCGCGGCCTGCTTGCTTTGGCGCGTGCCCGCCTTACCTTCGCGACTCGTGGGCAGGGGATCGCCCCCAGCCGCAGCGCAAAGGAAATTATGGGCCGACGACCCTCCCGTGCCGGACACCCGGCGCTCTCGCCCGATCCGCGTGGTATTCCGGCCCCGCGCCGCGCCCGCGTTGATCTGACCTTCGAGAACCAGTCGCTGCTCGGCCCGCTGTTCGGGCAATTCGATGCCAATCTGGTGCAGATCGAAAACCGGCTCGGGGTGTTCATCCATGCGCGCGGGCACCAGATGGTGATCGAAGGGCAGGAAGATGATGTGGCTCGCGCCCGCGATACGTTGAAAGCCATGTATGATCGCCTTGCGCGCGGCGAGGCGCTGGATGCAGGCGCAGTGGAATCGCTGATCGCCATGTCCGCCGAACCGACGCTCGAAGGAATCATTTCCGGCGACGAGGGTGCGGCGCCGATCATGATCCGCACCCGCAAGAAAACCATCGTCCCGCGCTCGGCCACGCAAATCGCATATATGCGCAGCCTGGCGAAGGAGGACATCATCTTCGCGCTTGGCCCGGCGGGCACGGGCAAGACCTATATCGCGGTGGCACAGGCGGTCAGCCAGCTTATCACCGGCTCTGTCCAGCGCCTGATCCTTTCGCGCCCGGCGGTGGAAGCGGGGGAAAAACTCGGCTTTCTCCCGGGCGACATGAAGGAAAAGGTCGATCCCTATCTGCGTCCGCTCTATGACGCGCTCAACGATTGCATGCCGCCCGAACAGGTCGAGCGACGGCTGGCCAATGGCGAGATCGAGATCGCGCCGATCGCCTTCATGCGCGGGCGCACGCTGGCGGACAGCTTCATCATCCTCGACGAGGCGCAGAACACCACGCGCGAGCAGATGAAGATGTTCCTCACCCGCTTCGGCCAGAACAGCCGGATGGTGATCTGCGGCGACCCGCGGCAGGTCGACATCCCCGGCGGGCCGTCGATGAGCGGACTTAACGATGCGGTCGCTCGGCTCGAAGGGGTGGAGGGTTTCGGCACGATCCGCTTCACCGCCGCCGATGTGGTGCGCCACCCGATCGTGGGGCGGATCGTCGAGGCTTACGAGGGCAAGGACGGCGACTAGGGCGGCCGAAAGCCCGTTTCACGCCGCCAGCGCGTGGTTGCGGAACGGCGCCTCGCGCATCAGGCCTCGCGCCGCTCACCCTGCGGCCTGGTGCTTCACCCCGTTACCAGCATCTGCACGGCGACTGCCGCCAGCAGGACGCTCACCAGCACGCGGAACCGCTCGGGCGAGAGTTTGGCGGTGACGGCCTTGCCCGCCCAGGTTCCCGATACCATCGCCGCCCCCATGGCCAGCGCCAGCGGCCAGAATTCCGGATCGAGATCAAGGCGCGTTCCGTACACCGCCAGCTTGATCATGTGCATGGCGAGTGCCGTCACCGCTTCGCTGGCCAGATAGGCCAGCGGCGGCAGGTTCAGGCTGAGAAAGATCGCCGCGCCAAGCGGGCCGGCAGTGCCGACCAGGCCCGACAGCAACCCCGTCACAGCGCCTCCGGCAAACAGCAGTCCGGGCGATGGTTTGAACGCCAAAAGTCCTGCGGCGCGCAGTATCACGAAGGTCAGCAGTGCCGCCCCGATAAGGCGCACCGTCGCAGCGGGCGGCAAGCTGGCAAACCACAGCGCCCCTGCCGCCGCCGCCGGCAGCGCGCCAATGAGAAACAGGCCGACAGGCCGCCACTGGATCGCGCGGAAATTGAAGCCGATGCGCGCAGCGTTGCCGAGCAATTGCGCCACAGTCAGCAGCGGAACCGCCGCCTCTGCACCCGCTACCCGCGTGAGCAGCGGTAACAGCAGCAGTGCGCCGCCAAAGCCGGCCGATCCCGAGATGGCCGCGGCAAGAAAGGCTCCGATTATCAGCGCGGCAATCACCACCATTGCGCGGATCTAGGATTACGTCGGGCAGAAATCCATCCCGGCGCGAGCGACTGCCGGGCTGTTTTGCTTGCGCTTGTGTTGCGCTATGGCGCGCGCGATGCAACTGGATATCGATATCGAGGCTTGGCCGCCGCTTCCGTGCTTGCTGGGCGACTGGGGGGCGCTGGCAGGCCGCGCTGCAGCAGCGGCGGGCGAGGGCGAGCCGTGCCTTGCCAACCCGCGCCTTGTCGTCAGCCTGCTGTTCACCACGGATGAAGAAGTCCATGCGCTCAACCGCGAATGGCGCGGGCGCGACAAGCCAACCAACGTGCTCAGCTTCCCCATGCTCGAACGCGCCGAACTGGCCAGCCTCGGCGCGGACGGCCCGCCGGTGATGCTCGGCGATATCGCGCTGGCCCATGAAACCTGCGCGCGCGAGGCGGCAGACAAGGGCATCGGCCTTGCCGATCATGCCACGCACCTCATCATTCATGGATTGCTGCACCTTGCGGGGCACGATCATGTCGATTGCGACGCACAGGCCGAGCAAATGGAGGCGCTGGAGACCAGCATACTTGCAAAACTGGGCATTGCTGACCCATATGGCGCATGATGACCGCGAGGAGCATTGACTAGGGCCATGGCCGATTCCCCATCATCCGCGTCGCTTTCGGGAGACGCGGACAGTAGCAGCGGACTGATGTCGGCGCTTCGCAAGATGCTTGGTCTCGAAGGTGCGCGCTCGCTGCGCGAGCAGCTCGAGGAAGCGATTGACGAGCACGAGGACGAGCATCCCTCGTCCGCTTCCGGGGACAGCGATCACGCGCGCGGCGACCTGTCGCGGGTCGAGCGGCAGATGCTGCGCAATCTCTTGCACTTTTCCGAACACGATGCCGATGATGTTGCGGTGCCGCGCGGCGAGATCATCGCAGTTGACGCTGCGATCAGCTGGGCCGAGCTGGTGGCCGCCTTTGCCGAACACGGCCATTCGCGGATGCCGGTCTATCGCGAGACGCTGGATGACGTGATCGGGATGATCCACATCAAGGACGTGTTCCCGATCATCGCCAAAGGCGCGCCGCCGCCCGAGGACTGGACCACGCTGCTGCGCCAGCCACTCTACGTGCCGCAGGCGCGCGGTGCGCTCGACGTGCTGGCCGACATGCGCGCGAGGCGAGTGCACCTTGCGATCGTGGTCGACGAGTTCTCGGGCACCGATGGCCTCATCACCATCGAGGATCTGGTCGAGGAAATCGTCGGCGAGATCGAGGATGAGCATGACGAGGCCCCGCCGGCGCTGATCGTTCCGATCGGAGAGGGGATGTGGGATTGCGATGCCCGCGCCGAGCTTGACGATGTGGCCGAACTGGTCGATGCGCGGCTTGCTGAAGTGGCGGAAAGCGTCGATACGCTGGGTGGTCTCGCCTTCGTGCTGGCCGAGGCCGTGCCGACGGTGGGCACCGTGCTGAAACACCCCAGCGGCTGGCGGATCGAGGTGACTGCGGGTGACGAGACCCACGTCACCCGTCTGCGGCTCCATCCTCCAGCCACCGAGGACGACGTGCGCTAGGCGCAACTTTTTCGTATTCAGTGCATTTTTTCTTCGATTTTTTGCATCCTGACCGCGTTTCGTGCGTATCGTTCTCCAACAAGGAGAAACCTGATGCCTGCACGCCGCCTGCCGCCTTTGCGCGCGCTCGAAGCCTTCATGCGCACGGTGCGGCTTGGTTCTGCCCGGGCGGCGGCGGAGGAGATCGGCCTCAGCCCTTCGGCGCTGTCGCGGCGGATCAGCAATCTGGAAGAATTTGTCGGCAAGAAGCTGTTTACCCGCGCGCGCCAGTCGATGCAGCTGACCGACGAGGGCCAGGCCTTCTACGAGGCCGTCAATCCGCACATGGAAGCGCTCGCCCGCGCGGTGGAGAGCCAGTCGGACAATATCGCGCTGCTGCGCCTGCGATTGGGCGTGCTGCCGATGTTCGGCAGTCAGCGGCTGTTCCCGCGGCTGGGCGAGCTGCGCAAGCGCCACCCGCTGCTGCACATCGACATCGACACCGCCCCGCATCTGGAAGACCGGGTGGGCGACACGCTCGACGCCGCGATCATCCTGTCGCGCGGGCCGGCGAGCGGATTGCATGCGGTGCGGCTCGATCACAATCTCGTTCACGCGATTTGCAGCAAAGAGGTCGCGCGCGCCATCGGCCCTGACATCACACCCGAAGCGATGACCAAGCAAACCTTCCTGATCCACAACGAGCTGCCCGAAAGCTTCGTGGCATGGAAGAAGGCCAACGGGCTTGAAACCTTGGCTCCGGCCGCGATTGACCACTATGATTCGGGCGCGCTGATGCTGGAGGCTGCCGCGCAGGGGCTGGGCGTTGCGATCATGCACGATGATCACCTGCGCCGCGCCAACGACAGCCGCCTCACCAACCTGCCGGGCAATCCGGTGGAAAGCCCCTATTCCTACTGGTTCGTATGCAAGCCGGTGGCGCTGGAGAGCCGCCCGGTGCGGATCTTCCACGACTGGCTGGTCAGGGCAGGACTCTAACCTGCCGACTGATCCTCGTTCTTCGCTTTATACCGCACCGGCGTGACCGTGTGCGCGAAGGGCCGCAGGGGACGCCCGAGGATCTCGACCAGCGCCTCCTCGATCCGGCGGCGCGCTTCCTGGCTGATCGCCTTGCGCCCGCGGAAGTCCTCGGGCGAGAAGGGTTCAAGATAGTGCAGCCGCAGGCGGAAGGTGCCCTTGCGCGCCAGCACCCGCTTGGCATTGTTGAGCCCGCCTTCCTCGCCGATCCAGCCGATCCACTCCGCCACCGGCCCGTAATCGAGCACCACCGGCTGCACCAGCACGCCGGGCGGGGGCGGTTCGAGCACCGAGAGCATCGAGGTCTTGAACGGCAAGAGCGATTGCCCATCGGTGGTGGTGCCTTCGGGAAAAACCGTGATCGACCAATTGTCGACCAGCGCCTCTTTGAGGGCGTTGATCTGCTCGGCCACGCCCATGCGATGCTCGCGCTTGACGAAGACCGTGCGGTTGAGGCTCGCCAGCCAGCCGACCAGCGGTGCCTGCGCCAGCTCCGCCTTGGCGACAAAGGCGGTGCCGCTTGCACCCGCGAGTGCGAGGATATCCACCCACGAGAGGTGATTGGCGACATAGAAGACATCGCGCCGCAGATGTGTGCCGATCACCTCGACCTTGGCCCCGCAAACCCGCGCGGCATAGCGCAGGAACAGCATCGGGAAGGGCGAGCCATAGGCCAGCGCGCGGTAAAGATAGTGCAGCGGCACGAACACCAGCAACAGCCCGATCAGCACCAGTGCGCGTGAGATGAGGCGCACCCAGCCCATTGGCGAAAGCGGTGTGGTTTCGCCCCGCGCTGCCGCCGCGCGCAAGTTCTTCTCAGTCGTCACGCGACAACCGCACGCCGTACAGTTCCATTCGGTGATCGACCAGTCGGTAACCCAGTCGTTCGGCGATCTGGCGCTGGAGCGCTTCGACCTCGGGATCGACGAATTCGACGACCTTGCCGGTTTCCACGTCGATCAGGTGATCGTGATGCGCTTCGGGCACGGGTTCGTAGCGCGAGCGTCCGTCGCCAAAATCATGGCGGTCAAGGATGCCGGCTTCCTCGAACAGCCGCACCGTGCGGTAGACCGTGGCGATCGAGATCTTGGGATCGACCGCCGATGCGCGCGCGTGGAGCAGTTCGACATCGGGGTGATCGTCGCTGTCCGAGAGCACCTTGGCGATGACGCGGCGCTGTTCGGTGATGCGCAGGCCCTTTTCGGCGCACAACTGCTCAAGATCGATCTTCTGGCTCAATGACAGCTCCATCGCCCGGGGCGCGGCCCGCAGTGTGGGCCATAGCATAGCAAGACAGCCCCATCCTTATAGGGACGGGGCTGCATGCTCAAGCTGGCAAGCCACCCTCTCAACAGGGTGCAAGCCTTGCGTGCTCAGGCGGTCTTCCTCGTGCGGCGCCGGGGCGCAGGGGTGCCCGGCTTGCGGCCCAGACCGATCTGCTTGGCGAGATCGCGGCGCTTTGCGGCATAGTTGGGGGCGACCATCGGGTAATCGGCAGCCAGACCCCAGCGCGCACGGTATTCATCCGGCGACATGTTGTAATTGGTGCGAAGATAACGCTTGAGCATCTTCAGCTTTTTGCCGTCTTCAAGGCAGACGATGTAATCCGGTTTGACTGAATTGCGCACCGCAACGGCCGGCTGTGGCTTGGCTTCTTCCACCACCGGCGTTTCGCCGAGATTGGCAAGCGCGGCATAGACGCTGGTGATCAGCCCGGGCAAGTCAGTCACCGCAACATCATTGTTGCTGACATGGGCAGCAACAATGTCGCTGGTGAGTGTAATAAGCGTTTCTTTCATCGCGATTTCCATGGCTACCCCGAGTTCCTCTGCCGGCTTTTTCGGATACTTACGATCAGCGCGTCATGGCGCAGGTTGGTCTGATTTGCAAATGCGGGTTGGTTCGCATGCTTGGGAATGTGACGAATTAGGGTGAATTAGATCGAACGTCCGAAAGTAATTGCGTCGATCCGCTCGCCATTTGCCATGCGGTAATAGTTGGGTCGCTCGCCTATCGGTTCAAAACCGAGCTTGCGATAAAGGTGAAGCGCCGGATTGCCGCGCCGCATTTCCAGATAGATGCGGGCAATTCCGCGTGCCCGCGCGGCCTCGAACAGGCGGTTGATCAGGATTGCGCCGATCCCGCGGCGCCGCGCACCGGGCATGACCGCGATCAGCAGCAGTTCCTCCTCGTCGAGCACATGACGGCTGAGGACGAAGCCGGCGGGGCTGCGCTGGCTCGCGAGCTCCTCGGGCAGCAGAGCGCCATCGGTGTCGACCACCAGCGCATGGGTGCCCGGCATTGACAGGGCATCGGCCACCTGCCTCCGATTCCACGCCTCGCCATAGGCCGGGTCGAAGGCCGCCTCCATCACCGTCATGATCCGGTCGAGCAGGTACGGCGAGGGGTTCATGCGCGCACCAGGTGCGTCATCGGGGTCGCATCAGGCCCGCGCCCGTAGATCGGGACGAGGCGGGCGGTCAGCAGCGCTTGCGGCACCTGTCCGACTGCGGCAGCATCAGGAAGGAGGTCGAGCACGAGGCGATCCCCGCCCAGCAGGTCGGCAAAGGCGCGTGCGCGGTTTCCGGCAAGCACCGCTTGCGCGCCGCGCGCCCGCGCCGCTTCGGGCGTGAGCGAGCGAAGGTCGCCGGCTGCCACGCCCTCGGCGGCGAAATCAGCCACGAACCATTCGCCATGCCCGCCATTGACGCACACCGTCAGCCGCTGGCCGGGATGAACCGCCTGCGCCTGCGCGGCGATCAGGGCGAGGGTGGGGTAGCCCAGCACCTGCGCTCCCCACGCGAACCCGAGCGCGCGGGCGGTGGCCAGCCCGATCCGTACGCCGGTGAAACTGCCCGGGCCAAGGCTGACGAGGATTTGGTCGGCGCGGCCCTTGTCGGGCAGAGCAGCGATCATCGGCACCAGCGCCTCGGCATGGCCGCGGCCCGGCACCCGGTGGTCGCGCGATATCATCGCGCCGCCCTCGAACAGGGCGACAGAACAAGCCTCGGAGGCGGTTTCGATCGCGAGCATCCGCATGGCCGCGCCCTGCCTCACGGCGCGCGCCGGTGCAAGCGGCGAGATGCGTGTCATACCAAGGCGCTGAGATGCTGACGCATCACGCCTTGGAAATGCTCAAGCGCCGCGCGGGCTTAACCAATGCGCGATAAGTCACGCTCATCGCGCACTGGTTTCAGACGATGCGGTTGAAGCGATCGAAATCCGGGCGCGGCGAGCGATCGAAGATGCTGGCCGGGTCGCCATAGCCCACCGAGCAGATGAAATTGACCCGGTGGCGGGGTTCGTCAGCGAAGAAAGCGGCATTCACCGCATCGGCATCAAACCCCGACATTGGCCCGCAATCCAGCCCCAGCGCGCGCGCGGCAAGCATCAGGTAGGCACCTTGCAGCGAGGAGTTGCGCAATGCCCCTTCCTCGCGGCCCGCCTCGTTGCCCTCGAACCAGCTCTTGGCATCGGTGTGGGGGAACAGCCACGGCAGTTCCTCGTGGAAATCAATATCATATCCGATTATCGCGGTAACGGGGGCGGCGCGCACCTTGGCGCGGTTGCCTTCCATTACGCATCGGGCGAGCTTTGCCTTCGCCTCCGCCGATTTCACCCATACGATCCGCGCCGGCTGCATGTTGGCCGAAGTCGGCCCCATCTTCACCAGATCCCAGATCGCATGCAGCTGCGCGTCCGACACAGGCCTGTCGAGCCAGCCATTGTAGCTGCGCGCGTCATGAAACAATTGCGCGAGCGCCGGTCCATCGAGCGGTTGATCGTGGAACTGCATGGGTCAGGCCGCGCGCACTTCGGTGACTTCGGGCACGTAGTGCTTGAGCAGGCCTTCGATGCCGTGCTTCAAAGTCGCCGTGCTCGACGGGCAGCCCGAGCACGAGCCTTGCAGCGTCAGATAGACCACCCCGTCGCGGAAACCGCGATAGGCGATGTCGCCGCCGTCACCGGCCACCGCCGGACGCACGCGGGTTTCGAGCAATTCGTTGATTGCAGCGATCACCTCGGCATCCTCGGGACGTTCCTCGACCACGGCTTCGTCCGAGGGGGGGACCACGATGCCACTGGCGGTTGCCGGAGTGAAGAGCGGGGCTTCGGACACGAAGTGATCGAGCAGGATCGCGATCACTTGCGGTTTCAATGCGCTCCAGTCGGCACCCGGCGCGGCGGTGACGCTCACGAAATCGGTGCCGAAGAACACGTTCACCACCTCGCCCGTGTCGAAGATCGCTTGCGCCAGCGGGCTGGCCTCGGCGGCCTCCGGGGTCGCGAATTCGCGGCTGCCGGCGGCCATGACAGTGACACCGGGCAGGAACTTCAGCGCCGAGGGGTTGGGGGTCGTTTCGGTTTCGATGAACATGGTGCTGCATTTAAGACCGATTTTGTCTGATTTCAAGCACCCAAGGGCCACGGTGCCGTCCCGGCGCGCATTCACTATCGCTTCACATATTGCCGCCTTATAAGCCTCCCCATGAAGCCGTTCTCCCGCGCCGGTCGCGCTCTCGCCCTTCTGCTTGCCCCGCTTTTGCTGGTCCAGCCCCTGCTCGCACGGCAGGCCGTCACGCCCCCTGCCCAGACCGCGCCCACCGCGCCGCCGGTGCCGGCGCCCAAGGCCTTGCAGACTGGCGACACCGTGCCGTGGCTCTATCGCGGCTCGGACGTTCCGGTGGACGGCAAGTGGCTGTTCGGAGAAATGAAGAACGGCCTGCGCTACGCCGTGCGCGGCAATGGCGTGCCGCCGCGCCAGATCTCGATCCGGGTGCGGATCGATGCCGGCTCGATGCATGAGCAAGACAGCGAACAGGGCTTTGCCCACCTGCTTGAACACCTGCTGTTCCGCGAAAGCAAATATCTCGGGCCAGGCGAGGCGATTGCCGCCTGGCAGCGCCTTGGCGCGACTTTCGGCAGCGACACCAATGCCGAGACCACGCCGACCCACACGGTCTACAAGCTCGACATTCCCGACGTGAACGATGCCAAGCTGGCGGAGAGCTTCAAGCTGCTGTCGGGCATGATCCGTTCTCCGGTCCTGAACGATGTCAACGTCGGCGCCGAACGCCCGATCGTGCTGGCCGAAAAGCGCGAACGCGGCGGGGCCGGGCAGCGCATGGCCGATCTTACGCGGCAGACCTTTTTCGCAGGACAGCGCCTCGCCGTGCGCAATCCGATCGGCACCGAGGCCACGCTCAAGGCCGCGCGCGGCAAGAGCGTGAAGGTGTTCTATGATCGCTGGTATCGCCCTGAAAACACCACGATCATCGTTGCTGGCGATGCCGATCCGATGGTGCTGGCCGGGCTGGTGGAGCAGTGGTTCGGAGACTGGAAGGGCACCGGCAAACCCGGGATAGCGCCGGACTTCGGCGATCCGGTTGCTCCGGCGGGTGCCGCCACTGCGCCGGATGTTCCGGCCCCGATCGGAGAGCTGGCGGTCGGGGTTGAACCCGATCTGCCGCGCAGCCTGACCTACGCGGTGATGCGTCCCTGGCGGCCGGTCGAGGACACCATTGTCTATAACGAGGGCCTGTTGCTCGATGCGCTGGCACAGGCAATCATCAATCGCCGGCTCGAAAGTCGCGCGCGCGGCGGCGGCAGCTTCCTTTATGCGCAGGTTCAGCAGGACGACATCTCGCGCTCGGTCGATGCCACCTTCGTCACCTTCGCACCGCTCAGCAACGACTGGCAGGCCGCGCTGGCCGATGTCCGCAGCGTGATCGCCGATGCGCTGGTCAATCCGCCGACGCAGGAGGAGATCGACCGCGAGGCCGCCGAATTCGATGTCGTCTTCGCCAACGAGGTGGAACAGGAAAGCGTCCAGTCAGGATCGAACCTCGCCAACAATCTCGTCAATGCGGTCGATATCCGCGAAACCGTTGCCGCGCCCAAGGTCGTGCTCGACGTGTTCCGCGGCATGAAGGCGCGGCTCAATCCGGCCGAAGTGCTGGCCCGCACGCAGGGGCTGTTCACAGGCGTGGTGACGCGCTCGGTCTATGTTACGCCGCAGGCAGGCGAGGCCGACGTGGCCGCGCTCAGGCTGGCGCTTGCCAGCGAGGCCAAGGTCGATGGCAGCGCGCGGCTGGCGGCGGCGAGCATTTCCTTTGCCGATCTGCCCGCCGTGGGCACACCTGGCGCGATCATCGCACACAAGCCGCTGGGCGTGCTGGAAATCGAGCAGGTGGAATTCGCCAATGGGGTCAAGGCGCTGCTATGGGCCAATGACGCCGAACCGGGCCGGGTGACGGTGCGGGTGCGGTTCGGCGCGGGCTGGCGCGCGTTCGATGCGACCAGCGCAGTCTATGCCTCGATGGGCGAGGCGGCGCTGGTCGGCTCGGGGTTGGGCGAACTTGGCCAGAACGAGATTGACCGGTTGGCGACGGGGCGCAAGCTTGGCTTCGACTTTGCCATCGACGATGCGGTGTTCACGCTGACCGCGCAGACCCGTTCGGACGATGTGGCCGACCAGCTCTACCTGTTTGCCGCCAAGCTCGGGATGCCGCGCTGGGATGGTGATCCGGTGATCCGCGCCAAGGCGGCGGCCGAGCTGGCCTACAACACCTATTCGACCAGCCCCGGCGGGGTGCTCAACCGCGATCTCGAATATCTTGTGACCGGCGGCGACAAGCGCTTCGCTACCCCCGATCCGCAGACGCTGGCGAAGGTCACGCCCGAAGGCTTCCGCAAGGTGTGGGAGCCGCTGCTCAAGCAGGGGCCGGTCGAGGTGCTGGTGTTCGGCGAGTTCGATCAGCCCGCGATCGTCGAACAGCTGCGCAAGACCTTCGGCGCATTGCCGCCGCGCGAACCGATCCCGGCCGATGTCGCCGCGCGGGTTCCGGGCTTCGCACCGACCCCTGACAGGCCCGCCATCGTCACCCATCGCGGCGATGCCAATCAGGCTGCCGCCGTGGTCGCCTGGCCGAGCGGTGGCGGCACGGCGAGCCTGCGCGAAAGCCGCCAGCTCGAAATTCTCACCCAGCTGTTCAACAACCGCCTGCTCGAAGCCCTGCGCGAACGCGCCGGGGCCAGCTATTCGCCGCAGGTGTTCTCCAAGTGGCCCGAGGATCTGCCCAGCGGCGGGCGGATCACCGCGCTCGCCCAGCTGGAACCCGAATTCGTGCCGGTGTTTTTCGCCGAGGCCGACCGGATCGCCAAGGATCTCGCGGCCAATCCGCCGACCGCCGACGAGCTGGCGCGCGTCACCGAACCGCTCGCCCAACTGATCCGGCGCGCGTCGACCGGCAACCAGTTCTGGCTGTATAACCTCGAAGGGGCGACCAATGATCCGCAGCGCGCCGGGCTTTTGCGCTCGCTGCTGGCAGACTATTCGCAGACCAGCCCGCAGGTGATGCAGTTCCTTGCCGATCGCTACCTTGCCAAGGGGGTGCCGTTCAAGCTGGCGATCATCCCTGAAGGCCAGCAACTGGCCGAGGCACCGGCGGGCGGCACGGCCAGTATCCGGGGGGCGAGCACGGCCCCGGCGGGCCGCTGATCGCTCCCACCGATATCGGCAAGCGGGAAATAAAGTTGTCGCAAGGGGCTTTGCGGCTTTACAATTGAAACCCGCCTCCTGTAGCGGGCGGCCCCGCGCGAGATTGTGCCGCATGAATGGAAAGAGTTTGAACGTGCCCGAGACCTGGACCCCGGAGAGCTGGAAACGCCACGAAGCGCGGCATCTGCCGCACTACGAGGACGCAGCCGAACTGGCCGCGGCAGAGAAGACCCTCTCGTCCTATCCCCCGCTGGTGTTCGCAGGCGAGGCGCGTGCCTTGAAGGCCGATCTGGCGCAGGTCGCGCACGGTCACGGCTTCCTGCTCCAGGGCGGCGACTGTGCCGAAAGCTTTGCCGAGTTCCACCCCAACAACATCCGCGACACCTTCCGCGTGCTGTTGCAGATGGCCGTGGTGATGACCTTCGCCAGCAAGCGTCCGGTGGTGAAAGTGGGCCGCATGGCGGGCCAGTTCGCCAAGCCGCGCTCTTCGCCGACGGAAACGATCGGTGATGTGACCCTGCCGAGCTACTTTGGCGACAATATCAATGGGATCGAGTTCGATCCGGTCAGCCGCCGCAATGATCCCGCGCGCATGGTGAAGGCCTATTCGCAGGCCGCCGCCACCCTGAACCTGCTGCGCGCTTTCGCGGGCGGGGGCTATGCCAACCTCAGGCAGGTGCACCAGTGGACGCTCGATTTCATGGGCCGCACCCCGTGGACCGAAAAGTTTACCGAGATGGCCGACCGGATTGGCGAAGCGCTCGATTTCATGGAGGCCTGCGGGATCGATCCGGGCACCGTGCCGCAGCTCAAGGGCACCAGCTTCTACACCAGCCACGAAGCACTGCTGCTGCCTTACGAACAGGCGATGGCGCGGCGGGATTCGCTCACCGGGGATTGGTATGCCACATCCGCGCACATGCTGTGGATCGGTGATCGCACCCGCTTCCCCGGCAGCGCCCATATCGAATTCGCGCGCGGGATCGGCAATCCGCTGGGCATGAAATGCGGGCCGTCGCTGGAGCCCGATGCGCTGCTGCGGCTGCTCGACGACTTGAACCCCAAGCGCGAGGCGGGGCGGATCACGCTGATCAGCCGTTTCGGGCATGACAAGGTCGAGGACGGCCTGCCCAAGCTGGTGCGCGCCGTGATGCGCGAAGGCCATCCGGTGGTATGGAGCTGCGATCCGATGCACGGCAATGTCGTCAAGTCGGACACTGGCTTCAAGACCCGGCCGTTCGACCGCATCCTCAAGGAAGTGAAGGGCTTTTTCGCGGTTCACCGCGCCGAAGGCTCGCACCCGGGGGGCATCCATATCGAGATGACCGGACAGGACGTGACCGAATGCGTCGGCGGGGCAGTGGCGATCACCGAGGAACGGCTGGGCGACCGCTATCACACGCACTGCGATCCGCGCCTCAACGCCGGACAGTCGCTGGAGCTGGCATTTCTTGTGGCAGAAATGCTCAACGAGGCAGCCAGCGGACGCGAGGCTGCGATGAGCGCCGACGCGGCGTGACCGGCATCCAGCAATAGGCTTGCTCGCGCCTTGCGTCATTTGTCTGTAACCCAGCAGGGCCATCGGGCGAATGGTTGGGGATCAGCAGCAACGGGAGACGCGCGTGCTTCGCAGTGAGCCGATGAATGCGGCTGCGGTTGCCGGTGCGGCATCGCTGCATGCCCAATTTGAGGCCACCCGCGCGCTGGCCGAGGCGCTCGTGCGCCCGCTCTCGGATGCCGATGCCACGATCCAGTCGATGGAGGATGCCAGCCCCGCCAAGTGGCACCTCGCGCACACCACGTGGTTCTGGGAGACTTTCCTGCTGCGTGATCACCGGCCCAGCTACCGCTTGTTCAACGCGGATTGGCCGTTCCTGTTCAATTCCTATTACGAGGCCGAAGGCGCCCGGATCGCGCGGTTTGCGCGCGGGCTGCTGTCGCGCCCCAGCTTACCCGAGGTGCTCGAATGGCGCGCGGCGGTGACCGAGGCGATGGTGCCGCTGCTCGATGATCCGGCGCTGGCTGACTTGATTGCGCTGGGCATCGCGCACGAGCAGCAGCACATCGAATTGCTGCTGACCGACATCAAGCACGCGCTGTTCTGCAATCCGCTGGGTCCGGCGATGTGGGAGGGCGGGCCGCCGCCTGCCGCCGCGCCTGCCCCCTTGGGCTGGCACACGCACCCCGGCGGGATCGCGATGATCGGCCATGACGGCTCCGGCTTTGCCTTCGACAACGAAGGCCCGCGCCACCGCGTGCTGCTTGAACCTTTTGCCCTTGCTGACCGGCTGGTGACCAATGGCGAGTGGGACACCTTCATCGCCGAGGGTGGTTACCAAAACCCGCGCCTGTGGCTTGCCGATGGCTGGGCCTGGGTGCAGCGCGAGCGGCTGGTCGCGCCGCTTTACTGGCGCGAGGATCAGCACTTTACCCATCAAGGCTGGCAGCCGCGCGATCCCCATGCCCCTGTCACCCATATCTCCCATTTCGAGGCCGATGCCTTTGCCACCTGGGCGGGCGCGCGCCTGCCGACCGAGTTCGAATGGGAGGCGATTGCCGCCGCCTGCGATCCGGCAGGCGGTAACCAGTTTGATAGCGCTGCGCCGCCGCTGCCAAGGGACTGCGCCGGACTGTTCGGCAATTGCTGGCAGTTCACCCGCTCGGCCTATCTGCCTTACCCCGGCTTCCGCGTCGTGGCTGGCGCGGTGGGCGAATACAACGGCAAGTTCATGAGCGGGCAGATGGTGCTGCGCGGGGCCTCCTGCGCGACAGTGCGCGGCCACTCCCGCGCCTCTTATCGCAACTTTTTCTATCCCCACCAGCGCTGGCAGTTCACCGGCCTCAGACTGGCCAAGGACGCGTGAGATGACGACGGGCAGGGGTCTCAAGCTGGTCGAGCGCGATGCGGGCGGGGTCGATAGGGCCTTCCGCGCCGATGTGCTCTCCGGGCTGGCCGAAGCGCACAAGGCGGTGCCGGCGCGATGGTTCTATGATGATGCCGGATCGCAGCTGTTCGAGGACATCACGCGGCTGCCCGAATATTACCTGAGCCGCGCTGAAACCGAAATCCTCCAGACCCGCGCCGCCGAGATTGCCGACCTGATTGGGCCGGGCCGCGCGGTGGTCGAGTTCGGTTCGGGCTCCTCGCTCAAGACCCCGCTGCTGCTTTCGGCAATTGCGCCTTCGGCCTATGTCCCGCTCGATATTGCGGGCGATTTCCTGCGCGCTGCGGCGGCTGATCTGGCGGCGAAGTTCCCCGGCCTGCCGGTCTGGCCGGTCGAGGCCGATTTCATGCGCCGGGTCGAATTGCCGGCCGAGGTCGAGGGGTTGCCCAAGCTCGGCTTCTTCCCCGGATCGACCATCGGCAACCTGATCGCCCGCACCGCCACCGATCTGCTGCGTTCGATGCGCGAGACGCTGGGAACCGGCGCGCTGCTGCTGATCGGCATGGATCTGGTCAAGGACGAGCGCGTGCTGCTGGCCGCCTATGATGATGCAGCCGGTGTCACGGCGCGTTTCAATCGCAACCTGCTCACCCGCATCAACCGCGAGCTGGAAGGCGACATTCCCCTCGATGCCTTTGCCCATGAAGCGCGCTGGAACGATCCCTTCGCGCGGATCGAGATGCATCTGGTGGCTCAGCGCGATGTTGCCTTCACCGTCAGTGGCCAGCGCTTTGCGATGCAGGCGGGCGAGACCATCCACACCGAAAACAGCCACAAGTTCACCAAGCGGTCGGGCCAGATGCTGCTCGCCGCGGGAGGCTGGGAGCCGCTTGCGCGCTGGACCGACCGCGAAAGCCGTGTCTCGCTGGTTCTGGCTGAGGCGAAGCCGCCGCGCTCTGCACCCTGAAACCTCCCGCCATTCCATGCGTTGGCGCGGGATGGACGGACATTTCAACGACTTTATCGTCATCGGCGGCGGCATGGCGGGCCTTGCCTGTGCCAGCGAACTTATCCGCAGCGGGGCCAGCGTCATCGTGCTCGACAAGGGACGTGGCCCTGGCGGGCGGATGGCGGCGCGGCGGGTGGAGGTGGCGGGCGCAACCGTAAGCTTCGATCACGGCGCGCAATATTTTACCGCGCGCGATCCGGCGTTCCGCGAGGCAGTGGCAGCGTGGGAAGCGACAGGCGTCGCCGCGCGCTGGCCTGCGGCTGGCAATGACGCATGGGTTGGTGTTCCGGGAATGAATGCTCCGATCCGCGCCATGGCGGCGGCGCTTGATGTGCGCTGGGGCGTGCGGGCCGAGCGGCTGAGCCGGGATGGCGCACATTGGCGGGTCGCGGCGGAGGAACACAGCTTCACCGCCGCGCAGGTGATCGTCGCGGTGCCCGCCGAACAGGCCGCCGTGCTGCTGGCCGAACCTGCGGCGGACCTCGCCGCGCTCGCTGCCGGCGTGCAGTCAGCGCCGTGCTGGGCGGTGATGGCCGGCTTCGATGCGCCTCTCCCGCTGGCGGACACCTTCCGCAGCGCGACCGGGCCGCTGTCATGGGCTGCGCGCAATTGCGCCAAGCCGGGGCGCGCAGGGACCGAGGCATGGGTGATCCACGCCAGCCCGGCGCGCAGCCGCGAACTGGTCGAGCGGCCAAGGCAAGAGGTGGCGCAGATTCTGCTGGCCGATTTCTTCGCTGCTACAGGTGTCGCGCCCGCTTCGCCTGTGCACCTTGATGCCCACCGCTGGCTTTATGCCTTGCCGGCCGCGCTGCCGGGCGAGGGCGCGCGCTATGATGCGGCGCACGGGATCGGGATTGCGGGCGATTGGCTGCATTCCCCGCGGGTGGAAGGCGCGTGGCTTTCGGGCCGGGCGCTGGTGCGGCTGATTTGCGCTCAGGCTGCGATCGGCGCGGGGCAGTAGCGCTTCAGGTAATCGCCGTGGCCTGGCATGTGCTCGACGAGATAGCGGATCGACTTTTCCATCTCGTCCACCTCCGTGCGCGTCTTGCCCGGATCGAGCGCGTCGGCCATCGCATTGTGGCCGCCCATCCCGATCCCCTGACCCATCATCACCGCCGCCCAGCTGGTCTCGGTGAACAGCTCGTCCTCCTCGCGGAAGATCTGCCCATTGGCCTTGAAGATCTCGACCTTCTCCCTGAGCGTGTCAGGCACGGGCATGGTGCGGACGTAGTTCCAGAAATCCGAATCATCGCGTTGCGTGGCGTTGTAATGCAGGATCAGGAAGTCGCGGATACGGGCGTATTCGCGGCCCGTCAGGCGGTTGAAGGCATCCTCCTGCGCCTGAGTGACCCCGTCCAGTGACAGCAGCGACAAGAGCTTGTCGATCCCGGTGTTGATGAGGTGGATCGAGGTCGATTCGAGCGGCTCCATGAAGCCCGCCGCAAGGCCCAGCGCGACCACATTCTTGTTCCAGAACTTCTTGCGCCGCCCGGTGACGAAGCGCAGCCAGTTGGGCTCGGCCTGCGGTTGGCCGGCGATATTGCCGAGCAGGATGTCAAGCGCCTCCTGGTCATCCATATAGGCCGAGCAATAGACGTGGCCATTGCCATTGCGGTGCTGGAGCGGCACCTGCCACTGCCACCCGGCGCTGTGCGCAGTGGCGCGGGTGAAGGGCGGGGGCGGGCTGCCATCCTCGCGCAGGCAGGGCAGGGCGACGGCGCGGTTGCAGGGCAGGTAATTGCTCCAGTCGTCGTATCCCGTTTTCAGCGCCTGCTCGATCAAAATGCCCCGGAAGCCCGAGCAGTCGATGAACAGGTCGCCTGCGAATGTCCGCCCGTCATCGAGCGTCACGCCGGTGACAAAGCCGCTCTCGCCATCGAGCGCTGCGTGTGCGATCCGGCCTTCCTGTCGCACCACGCCGCGCGCTTCGGCAAACTGCCGCAGATAGCCAGCATAGCGGCTCGCATCGAGGTGATAGGCGTAATTGACCGGCGGCAGATCGTCGCGCTTGTAATCCTCGGTGCGGGCGAACTTGCCGAAATATGCGGCCATGGTTTCCAGGTTGAAGACCTGAATCGGGCGCTTGTCCCCGCCCTGCGCCATGCGGTGCCAGATGTGGTGGAAGCTGATTCCGCCCATGGAGTAGCCATAGGCACCGAAGGGGTGGATGTAGCTATCGCCCTTCCGGCCCCAGTTCTCGAACTGGATGCCGAGCTTGAAGGTGCCGCCCACGGCGCTGAGCATCTCGCGCTCGTCCACACCCAGCAGTTGGTTGAAGCCGACGAAGGGTGGAATCGTTGCCTCGCCCACGCCCACCGTGCCGATGCTTTCGGATTCGATCAGTGTGATTTCCACAGGCCGTCCGGCCTTGAGACGCGACAGTGCGGCGGCCGCCATCCACCCGGCTGTGCCGCCACCGACGATGATTATGTGTTGTATCGCCATGTTTTTCTCAATCCCTGCAAAGTCCCTTGGGTGCCTTTTCCGGGATTCTGCTGCCCCGCGTAGTGTTGCCAGAATGCAATATGGCGCGCGGATTACAAGTCTTGAGAACGCTAACAATATGCGCTACGAATGCGTCTGCAACCCGCAGTGACAGGCACGAATCTGTCGCGCGGCAAGGGGAGGTTGAAAGATCATGCATTTCGCAAGCGTTGCGCCGCGTCGCCGCCTGTTCACTCTGGGCACGGCCTCGGCTATCGCCATTTCGGCTGCCACGGCTGCACCCGCTCTCGCGCAGGATGCCGAAAGCAAAGATCAATCTGCCGAGGACGTGGCTACCGATCCCAATCAGCCCGAAATCGTCGTCTCCGGCTTTCGCGCCGCGCTGTCCTCGGCGCAGAGCATCAAGCGCAATGCCGATACCTTCGTCGATGCGATCACGGCCGAGGACATCGGTGCCCTGCCTGATCGTTCGGTCGCCGAAGCGCTCCAGCGCGTCCCGGGCGTCAATATCGGCCGCTTCGAGAAGCCGTCGGACCCGGATCGTTTCTCGGTCGAAGGCACCGGCGTCATCATCCGCGGCCTCAACTTTGTGCGGTCCGAGCTCAACGGCCGTGACATCTTCTCGGCCAATGGTGGCACCGTTCTCAATTTCAACGAGGTTTCGCCCGAGCTGCTTGGCCGGGTCGAGGTGTTCAAAAATCTCACTGCCGACATGATCGAGGGCGGCATCGCCGGGACCGTCAATCTCGTCACCCGCAAGCCGCTCGACCGGCCCGGCTTTCACATCGGCGGCACGATCGAGACCAATGTTGGCGATCTGGCGAAGGAATGGTCACCCGGCTTCTCGGTGCTCGCCTCGAACACTTGGGAAACCGATGCCGGCACGGTCGGGTTCCAGCTCGGCTATGCCCGGTCGGAGCTGGTCAGCCGCACCGATGCCTCGCAGGTGGGCGATCCGTGCTACCGCCCTGCCTCGCTCACCGGCGGCTGTCTGCGCGTTCGCCCGGTCGGCAGCGGCGGCTTCGGTGGCTCGCAGCAGTTCGACGAGACCAATTTTCCGCCAGCCGGTGCGGTTGTGGTGCCCAAGGGCGCTGGTGTGCGCACGACCGATCTCGAACGCGACCGCGAGGCGGTGTCGGGCACCATCCAATATGAAAGCCCCGATCGCAGCGTCGTCGTCACCGCCGAGTGGCTGCGTGCCGATACCCGCTTCTTCACCAGGGAAAACGCGGCAATCGCGCTGGTCAATGATGACGCGCTGTTCCCGGTTCCGGCGGCCGGCAGCACCTGGGAGTTCGACTCCAACGGGATCTTCCAGCGCGGCATTCTCAGCCAGCGCATTGGTGATGCCTACGCCAATCCCTTCGGGCGCGGCGGCATCCCGCTCGAATTGCTGCGCTTCGAGCGCGAAACCCGGGCGATGACGCAGGATTTCTCGCTCGACATCGACTGGAGCGTGACTGACCGCTTCCGGGTCAACTTTGAAGCCCAGCACATCGAATCCGAGCTGCGGCAGGATTCGGTCATCGGCACGATGGCAACCTGGGCCAACATCGATCTCGACATCAGCGGCGAGGTTCCGCAGGTCCAGTTCCTGGCGCCTCCGGGCGCGCCGTCGGACTACTTCACTTCGGGTCGCAACACCTATTACTGGTTCCTGCTCGATAGCATCGCGCGCAACGAGGGCGATCTCGACAGCGCGCGCTTCGATGCCGAATACGACATCAGCGAGGAGGGCTTCTTCAGGCAGGTCAAGTTCGGTGCGCGCTGGTCGGAGCGTAGCCAGACCACCCGCGACACCAACTTCAGCACCTGGGGGAATCTCTCCGCGCCATGGGCGGGCCGCGCGGGCTGTGCCCCGTGGAACGCAGGGCCAGGCTGTGCTGCCACGGGCGGGTTCCAGCCGGGGCGCTTCTTTACCGGCCTGCCCGGACAGGAATTCGCGATCAGCGGCGGTGCCTATGTCGATGATTTCCCGGCCTTCGCCAACCTGCGTTCACCGTTTGACAACGGCTTCCAGCGCGGCAATGCGCCCGCACCGCTGCCGGGCGGAGCGCATTTCTTCGGGGCAGATAGCTTCCTGCAGGAATATCTCTCGGGTGCTTCGGCCGATCAGGCCCGTCTGATCAATACCTTTTCGCAGACACCCAACCCGTTCTTCGGCGTCAACAACCGCAGCTTCACCAACGCGGTTACAGGCGAGAGCACCCAGTGCACCCCGTTCTGCGAGAACGAGATCAACGATGTCGCCGAAACCACCAAGGCTGCCTATGCCCGCGTTGATTTCGGTACGGATTTTGACAATGGCTGGAAGGTTACCGGCAATTTCGGTCTGCGCTACATCGAAACCGAAGTGCGTGCGGCGGGCCTGATCGGCTTCCCCAACCCGTTCTTCTTCGACGATCCCTCCTCGGGCGGCAACGGCGACGGGGTGGCGCAGCTTTCCGAAGTGACCGCCGCTTGCGGCCGGGCGCAGCAATTGCCGCCTGATCAGCGTCCGGCGTTCTGCAGCCTGTCCTCAGCCCGCCTTGCCGAGTTCGCGGCCGCCCATACCGGCGAGATCGTGCTTGATGATCGGGCGGTGACTTTCGACAACTGGTTGCCAAGCTTCAACGCCCTGCTCGATACCGGCAACGGCCTGCTGTTCCGTTTTGCGGTGTCCAAGGGTATCTCGCGGCCCGATCTGGCGGCCTTCCGTTCGGGCGGGGCGATTGGTGACAACACCGCTGACCTGCGCGCCGAGGGCACGCTGGAAACCGGTCCGCTGTTCCAGCTGTTCACCGGCAACCGCAACCTGCGTCCGATCCAGTCGTGGAACTACGATCTCTCGGTGGAATGGTATTTCGACCGGGTCGGCTCGCTCACGCTTTCGGCATTCGCGAAGGATATCAAGGGGATCGTCAACAACGGTGTCGATCTTGTGAATTTCGTCAGCCCCAGCGGGCTTGATCTTGATGTCGAGGTGAACGGTCCGGATAACCGCCAGAGCGGCACCATGAAGGGGGTCGAGATTGCCTACCAGCAGACCTATGATTTCCTGCCGGGCATTCTCAGTGGTCTCGGCTCGCAGCTGACCTACACCTATGTTGACGGTGGTGACTTCCGGAACACCAATCTGGCCGGCAATCAGGGCGACTTTGCGGCCTTACAGCCGTTGGCCGGGATTTCGAAGCACACGGTCAACGCGGTGCTGTTCTATGAAAAGGACTGGCTGTCGGCCCGCGCCGCCTACAACTGGCGTTCGGCCTTCGTGATTACCCCGCGTGACGACATCTTCCCGTTCTCGCCGATCTGGGGTGAGTCAACCGGTCAGCTTGACGCCTCGGTGTTCGTGACGCTCAAAGATGGCATCAAATTCGGGGTGCAGGGCGTCAACCTGCTGGATGAGGTGTTCCGCACCTCGCAGGTGATCGACTTCGATGGCACGCGGGTGCAGCGTTCGGCGTTCCGCAATGACCGCCGCTACACCTTCCTCGCCCGTTTCGACTTCTGAGGCAAAAGAGACGGACGTGACACTGGCAGGGCTGCGACCAGCGCGAGCGCTGATGGCAGCCCTGCTGCTTTTCGGGGGTTCTGCCTCCGCGCCGCCGCCGCCCATGGCGCCGCGCGAAGGCGCGGGCTGGGAGCTGGTGTGGGCTGACGAATTCGAAGGCGCCGCGCTTGATCGCACCAAATGGATGCCCGAAGTCTCGTGCTGGGGCGGCGGCAATGCCGAACGCCAGTGTTATACCGACCGGCCGGACAATATCGCGGTGCAAGACGGATTGCTGCTGCTCAAGGCCAGAAAGGAGCGCTTCACCGGCCCGGCGCGCCCGCCCGAGATTGCCGAGAACCCCAATCCTGACATTCTGCAATTCTATACCTCGGGCAAGGTGCGCACGCGCGGCCTGCACGCCTGGCGCTATGGCCGGTTCGAAGTGCGCGCCAGGGTGCCGGCCGGGCAGGGCACCTGGCCGGCGGTGTGGATGATGCCGGCCGAGGATCTCTACGGTCCCTGGCCGCGATCGGGCGAGATCGACATCCTCGAAGCGGTCAATATCGGTGCCAGGTGCAAGCAGTGCGAGGGCGGGAAGGGCGAGAACCGCACCATCAGCGCCTTGCATTTCGGGGATTTCGCGCCCCGAAACCGCTTCATCGACAGCCGCACTGCGCTGCCCAGCGGTGCCCTGCCTTCGGACGATTTCCACGTCTATGCGGTCGAATGGGGGGAAGGGCTGATCCGCTTCCTGGTCGATGACCGGGTGCATCTCACTGTTCCGGCGGACAAGTGGAGCACCGCCTCGCCGCTCGCCCGGGGCAACGCGTCTGCGCCTTTCGACCGGCCGTTCTACATCATGGCCAACCTTGCGGTGGGCGGGCATTTGTCCGAAAAGAACAACGCAAAAGGGGTTGCGGGCAAATCGTTTCCCGCGCAATTCGCCATCGATTGGATCAGGGTCTATCGTTGCGCCCGGGACCCGGTGGCGGGGCGGGCGTGCATGAACTAGCCGGGACGGAAAGACGCAAGGCATGGCGCGGGGGCGCAAGACAGTCACGATCAGGGAGGTGGCCGAAGACGCCGGCGTTTCGCTCCAGACCGTGAGCCGCGTGGTCAACGGCGGTCCCAACGTGCGCCCGCAACTGCGCGACAAGGTGCGCGCCTCGATCGAACGGCTCGGCTATGTTCCCAGCCTCGCCGCCCAGCGCATGAGCGGATCGCGATCCTACATCATCCTTGCCATCAATGATCGCGAACGCACACTGGCCGACTGGCGCGAGCGGCGCGGGACCGACTGGGTCGACCAGATGCTGCTGGGCGGGATCCTGACCTGCTCGAAGCACGGCTACCGCATGATGGTGGAGCTGATCGACACCCATTCCGATCATGTCGAACGCGAATTGGGTGCGGCCATTTCGGCCTTGCAACCCGATGGCGTGGTGCTGACCCCGCCGCACTCGGAGAACCGCCTGATCACCGGGTTGCTGACGGAGCGCGGCATTCCCTTTGCGCGGATCGGATCGAACACGCCAGGGCCGGGGATCGCGCTGACCATGGGCGACGAGGGGGCGGGGCACCTCGCCACCAGCCGGTTGATCGAACTCGGCCACCGCCGCATCGGGATGATCGCCGGCCCGGCGCAATACAGCCTGTCGGGCTGGCGCATCGAGGGCTGGAAGCGCGCGCTGGTCGAGCATGGCCTGCCGGCCGAGGGCCTGCTGGAAACGGGTGATTTCGGTTACGAAAGCGGCACCCGCGCGGCGCGCGCGCTGCTCGATCGCAATCCCGATCTGACCGCGATTATCGCCTCCTCCGACCAGATGGCGCTCGCCGCGCTCGAAGTGGCGCGCGATCGCGGGCTCGGCGTGCCGCGTGATCTGTCGCTGATCTCCTTCGACAACACCCCGATCGTGCGCTTTACCAACCCGCCACTGACCGCAATCGACCAGCCGATTGCCGAAACCGTCAGCCGGGCAGTCCAGCACCTCATCGCGCGCGCGCGCGAGGATGATGGCAATACGGTCATCGAAGTCGCATCCGGGCTGGTTGAACGCTCCTCCACCGCCCCAGCGCCGGGGACGGCTTGACCGCACCGCCATTGCCCGAGCCGGAAGCTGAGCCGCAACGTCAGCCGGGCTGGTTTCTCGCGCTGTTCGCGCTTGCCGCGGCGGGTGGTGCGGTGGCCTATGTGCCGTTGCTGACGGTGCTGCTGCCCGAGCGCATCGCTTCGATTCAGGGGCGCGAGGACATCACCGCGCTGGCGCAGGCGACCTTCCTTGGCGCGGTCACGGCGAGCCTTGCCAACATCGGAGTGGGGATGCTGAGCGATGCCACGCGCTGGCGCCGGGTGTGGATCGTGGCGGGCCTGGGGGCATCGAATTTCTGGCTGCTCCAGATCGGCAAGGCCCATTCGATCGCGGAAATCGTGCTGCTGGTGATGCTATGGCAGGTGGGGCTCAACCTGATGCTGGCGCCGCTGATGGCCTGGGCGGGGGACTGTTTTCCCGATCGCCAGAAGGGGGTGCTGGGCGGGGCAATGGCGCTGTCACCTGCGCTGGGCGCGCTGGCGGGCTCGCTGGTGACGATCGAGGGGCTGGTTTCGCCGGATGCACGGCTCCCTGTGGTCGCCGGACTTGTCACGGTGCTGGTGCTGCCTGCTTTGGTGCTGGGCGGCGGGCGGAAGCGGCCGGGGCTGATGGCCGCACCTGCGGCCGTGGCGGCGAACGGATTGGCGGCTTGGGCGCATCCTGTCAGACGGATGTGGGCGGCGCGGTTTCTGGTGCAGGTGGCCGAAGGGGGGATGTTTGCCTTCCTGCTCTACTGGCTGCGCTCGATCGCGCCGGATTTTTCCGAGCATAGCGCGGCCAATATCTTCAGTCTCGTGCTGGTCAGCGCGGTGCCGCTCTCGCTGCTGCTGGGGCGCTGGTCGGATCGCCATGGCCGGCCGATTCTGCCGCTGGCCGGGTGCGCGCTGCTGTGCGCGGGCGGTATGCTGGTAATGGCGGCGGCGGGCGACCTGATGCTGGCGATCACGGGCTATGTGCTGTTTGCCTGCGCCGCGGCGATCTTTCTCGCGCTCCATGCCGGCCAGACCCTGCGGGTACTCCCCGCGCCCGAGCATCGCGGGCGCGATCTCGGATTGTTCAACCTCACCAACACCCTGCCGGCGATGGTTATGCCGTGGCTGACGGTGCTGCTGGTGCCCGAGCTGGGCTATTCGGCGCTGTTCGTGCTGTTTGCGGGGCTGGCGATGGTGAGTGCGGGCCTGCTGTCAACCTTCTCCAAGACCGTGGAAACCCCGTCAGCCTGACGCATGATGCTTGCAAATGCGGGCGGGCTTTGTAGTATCTTGATAACGTTCTCAATAGACGCCGGGCCAGCGAAGCAATGGTCTTGGGAGGGACTTGTCTGGTGACGCGCAAAATTTTCGCACAGCTTGTGGCAGGCGCTGGCCTTGCGGCGCTGTTGATGGGCTGTTCCGCCAATGCTCCGCTGCATTCGACGCGAGCGCGGGTGGAAGCGCCTGAACAGGCTGCGACCGCCAGGTTGTCGCCCGAGCAGATGCTCGCCGCGATGAGCCTTGAGCGCAAGGTCGCGCAGATCATCATGCCTGATATTGGTTCGATCACCGCCAGCGACGTGAAGCGCTACCGCTTCGGCACGATCCTCAACGGCGGCAATTCCGGACCCTATGGCGATGACAAGGCGCCGGCTGCCGAGTGGCTCAAGCTGGCGGACGAATATTGGGTTGCCTCCACCGCCCCGCTGCCGAAGGGCGAACCGGTGATCCCTGCCGTCTGGGCAACCGACGCAGTGCACGGCCATGCCAATGTCATCGGCGCGACGGTGTTTCCGCACAATATCGCGCTGGGCGCGACCGGCGATGCCGATCTCATCCGCCGCATCGGCGCGGCGACCGCGGTCGAAATCGAGGTGACCGGGATCGACTGGACCTTTGCCCCCACCATCGCGGTCGCGCGCGATGACCGCTGGGGCCGCACCTATGAAAGCTATTCCGAAGATCCCGCACTGGTCAGCCGGCTGGGCGCGGCGATGATCGAGGGCCTTCAGGGCCGCCCGGACGAAGCCGGTTTTCTCGGCAAGGGCAAGGTCGCCGCGACGGCCAAGCACTTCTTCGGCGATGGCGGCACCGCGCAAGGGGTTGATCAGGGCGATGTCAACGGTGATCTGGACACGCTGATGGCGATCCACGCCGCGCCCTATCCGGCTGCGATCAAAGCCGGCGTGGCAAGCGTAATGGCGAGCTTCAATTCGATCAACGGTACCAAGATGCACGGCAATGCCGCGCTGCTGACCGATGAGCTGCGCGGGAAGCTCGGCTTTGGCGGGCTGGTGGTCGGCGACTGGAACGGTCACGGGCAGGTCGAGGGCTGCACCAACAAGGATTGCCCGCAGGCGCTGCTCGCGGGGCTTGATGTCTACATGGTGCCCGAGGACTGGAAGGCGCTGCACCGTTCGCTTGTCCGCCAGGTGAAGAACGGGACGATCCCTATGCGCCGGCTCGACGAAGCGGTGCTGCGGGTGCTGCGGCTGAAGCAGTCGCTCGGGATCTTCGATGGCGAGGTCAAGCCTTCGCAGCGCAGCCTTGGCGGGCGCTGGGAGCAGCTTGGTTCACCCGAACATCGCGCCATTGCGCGCGAGGCGGTGGCGAAGTCGCAGGTGATCCTCAAGAACAGCGGCATCCTGCCGCTCAAGCCGGGCGTGCGGATCGAGGTGGCGGGGCTTGCCGCCGACAATATTCCGCAGCAGGCGGGCGGCTGGTCGGTGACCTGGCAGGGCGGGGGCGATCTGACCGCCGCAGATTTTCCCGGCGCGACCTCGATCTGGCAGGGCATCGCCGCAGCGGCCAAGGCGAGCGGCAGCGAGGCAGTGCTCGCGCCTGAGGGTCGCGGCAGCAGCACGCCCGATGTCGCGGTTGTCGTCTTCGGCGAGGAACCCTATGCCGAGTTCGTCGGCGATCTCAAGGATCTCGCCTTTCGTGACGAGAAGGGGCTGAGCCTTCTCAAATCCTACCGCGCGCGCGGCATTCCCACTGTGGCGGTATTCCTTTCGGGCCGCCCCTTGTGGATGAACCGTGAAATCAATGCGGCCGATGCTTTTGTCGCCGCGTGGCTGCCGGGCAGCGAGGGCGCAGGCGTGGCCGATGTGCTATTCGGCGTGCGGCCTGCGACCGGGCGCCTGTCGTTCAGCTGGCCTGCGCAGTGCGAGGGCGCGCCGGTCAACGGCCCGCAAGGCGCGCTGTTTCCGTTCGGCTACGGGCTTGATCTCGGACAGACCGGCGGGCCGGGCTGGCTCGACGAAACCTGCAACGCGCTCACCCCCGATCATGGCGCGGCGTGGTTTGCCAACGGGCGGCTCGGCAGCACGGTACAGGCGGTGGCGGACAATGCCGTGCTGCCCGACCTGCGCGGCGTGGGCAACGGCATCACCGCCAGCGGCATCGATCGCAAGGCGCAGGAGGACGCCCGCCGTATCGCCTTTGCCCCGGGCGCGAAGCTGGCGCTGACCGGCCCGGAAAGCAATGCGGGCTGGCGAATCACCTATCAGCTGACCGAGCGACCGAAAGCAGCGGTGACGGTAAGCGCGGATGGCACGCTGCTCGACATCACCCAGCGCCTCGCGGTCGCCGCGGGCAAGGGCTGGCGCGAGATGGTGCTGACCAGCGGCTGCCTCGGGAAAGTCGGCGGAAAGCTGACCTTTGCCTCCAAGGGCAAGTTCACGATCGAGATCACCGAAATCGTGCGGGACGATCGCGCAGCGGACGCGGAGTGCTCATTCTAGCTGCGCACGATCCCGGATAGCGGCTGTGCACTGCGCCCCGGGAACAATCGCGCCATCGCCAGCGCCGGATCGAGCCGGAGATGCTCGGCCACCGCGCCTGCCAGCACGCTTTCGAGCGCGATGGTGGGGGCAAGGTCGCGGCCTTCGTAAAGCTGGCTTTCGCCCAGGCCCGGCCAGTCGGCCAGAACCCGCCCGCCGCGCACCCCGCCACCCAGCACCATTGTTGCGCCGGCGGTGCCGTGATCGGTGCCATTGGTGCCGTTGAGTTTCGCGGTGCGGCCGAACTCGGTCGCCACGATCACCATCGTATTCGCCCAATCCTCGCCCATGCCTGCCTTGTAGGCGGCCAGCATCGCGTCGAGCCCGCGCGCGCTGCGGGTGAAGGCCCCGCGCTGGTTGGCGTGCGTGTCCCACCCGTCGACGTCGATCATCGCGATCCGCGCGCCTTGCGGGCCCTTCATCAGCGAGGCGATCAGCGTGCCGTTGGCGCTGCCATCACGCAGGCTGCGCAAGCCGTCATCGCCCGCCATCGCCCGAGTTTCAAGCGCGCGTGACCACAGGCCGGCCAGTTCGGCATCGCCATCATAGAGAGCTGTCACGCGCGCCACGTAATCGGCGCTGGCATCGGGCAGGGTCGAGGGAGCATAGCTCGACACCGGCGCCTTGCCGCGCAGCGCCAGCGGCACGGTCGGGGCCACGGCGAGCGCGCGCGGTGCCTCGCCGCCATGGCTTTCGGCGAGCAGGCCGACCAGCCGGTTGAGCCAGCCGTCCTTGGTCGCATAGGGCGCGGTGCCGCCTGTCTCGAGCAGGTTCTGCCCGTCGAAATGCGAGCGCTCGCGGTAGGTCGTCGCGGCGGCATGAACGAACAGCGCTTCGCCCGCCTGCGCGGCCTTGCCGACTTCGATCAGCGCCGGGTGCAGCGCGAAGAAGCTGTCGATGCGCGGGGCACTTTCGTAATCGGCAAGGGTCGCGCCGCGCAGTGCCTCCAGGGCGGGATCGCCCAGCGGCGCGAGCATTGCCATGCCGTCGGCCGCGCCGCGCAGCAGCACGAACAACAGGTTGCGCGTGCTGCTGCCTTGCGCCAGCGCGATGCGCGGCAAGGCGAGGGTGCTGGCGCCCAGCGCGAGCGATCCGGCCAGCACGGTGCGACGGTTCAGAAGGGCGAGCATCATGGCTTACCTCCGCATCATTTCAGGAGCGACGAGCAGCAGCGCCAGTGCCTGCCGTCCGCTTTCGGCGCGGGTCAGCATGGTGCGCGTCGAAGCGCTCAGGGCATCGGGGAAGGCGGCTTGGGCGCGGGCGATGACGTCTTCGGCCGGCGCGCCTTGCGCGATGCGTTCGGCCAGTTCCACGCGGCGCAGCAGCGCATCGGGTGCGGCCCAGCTGGCGGCGAGATCGTCATAGCCGGCGGGCGAGGGCGCGCGCCACGGCGACTGGCCAAGCTCGCCCAGCACCCGCGCGATGCGGGGCGGCTCCATCGCCTCGATGCCCGACAGTCGCGCGGCGGCGATGAACCATTCGAACGGGCTGCGGAACTTGACCGGGCCGGGCGCCCACACTTCGGGCGAATCGATCAGCGTGCGGGTGAGCTTGACAAGATCGCCGCCGGTCTTGAGGAAATCCGCCTCCAGCCGCGCGACGAGGCTTTGGGGCGGGGTGTCCCCGGCAAAGTGGCGTGCGAGCTTGGTGGCGATGTGGCGCGCGGTTGCGGGGTGCGCCGCAAGATCATCGAGCACGGCGACCGCCTGCTGCGGCCCGCCATCGGCGTAGCGCTTGCCCATGATCGTGCGCGCGCCCGGTTCGTGCGCCAGCGCGATAAAGGCCGCGCCGCTCGGCTGGTCTACGGCAAGGCGACCGATCCGTCCGACCCCCGGCACGGTCCAGCCGGTCAGCGCGCGGGCGAATTCGGTGATGTCAGCCTGGCTGTAACCGCCGTCCACCCCGAGGGTGTGAAGCTCGAGGATTTCGCGCGCGAGGTTTTCGTTGATCCCGCGCGGGCCCTGCGCATCGGCCCGCCGTCCGCGCCGCTGTCCGGCGATCGAGCCAGGGCCGATCGACTGGAACTGGTCGAGATAGAGCAGCATCGCCGGGTGCAGCACGGCCGCCTTGAGCATGTCGGAAAAACGGCCCAGCACGTGCGGTCGGATCGCACCGAATTCGTGCGGGCCGACTTCGAACTGGGTGCCCGGCTTGCCGATCGAGACGCTGAAATGGTTGCTCCAGAAATGCACCAGCCGTTCGACCAGCGGGGCGGGGCTGGCAATCGCGACGTTCACCCGTGCTGCCATATCATCGGCGACCACGCGGCGCGCGTCCATCAGCTTTTCGCGATATTCGGGCGGCAGGCCCGCGAGCGCAGCGGCGCGCGGGTTCTCGGGCGCGCCGGGGGTCATGGTCTCGGCCATGCCCTGTTCGGCCATCGCCGGATCGCCCATCTCGCGCACCTTTTCGCGAAGGTCGCGCAGCAGGCGCAGCATCTCGCCGGTCTTGCCGCGTGTTCGGCTGCGCGAGGCGATTGCGCGCGGCGCCGGATCGAAGGCATCGAGCTGGCGCAGCAGATGGCGGCGTGCGTCTTCGGGCGGCTGCGTGCCATGCGCAAGGCCATAGCCGAAGCGGTTGAGGGCAATGCTGGCAGGGTTCATCGCATGTTCTCGGGTGAACCGCGGTTCGGGCAGGGGATCATGTAGCGCATGCTGTTCCTCATGGCCGCAGCCCGCAGCGAGGGGCTTGCTTGTCCCCAACGGTTCACGTCGGCCAATCCTTCGCCCACCCGGCGCGGTTTTTTACGGCATGACGATCTCAAACCCGTTCGGCATCGGATCAAGCGCATCGAGCAGTGCCTGCAAGTGTGCCGTATCGCCCTCGATGGTGACCCCCGGCATGGCGGCCACCGTGCTCAACGGGATTTTCATGAACATCAGCGCCAACAGCGCCCGGCGTGGGCTACGGATGGTGACATCCGGTTTCGCCGGCCGCGTGCCGGTACGACCGATCATCGCCTGTCCGTTAACCTCGAGCATCGCCTGTTCCTTGCGATCGAGGATATCGATCGCGACCGTCAGGCTGCGCCCGCCTGCCGGAGCGGCAAAGCGCTCAGGGGCAAAGCGGGTCGCGGCGCTATCGAGCAGCTCCTGAGTCGAGATTGCCGCAATGGTATCGTTGATTTGCACCGCATTGCTTTCAGGCCGTCCGTGCCGCAAGTCACTGGCGGCCGACAGAAACTGGTTGCGCCAGATCGCGCTTTGCGCCTGATAACCCTGCTGTTCGTAGCTCGCTGCCAGCATCGCCTTGGCGCGGGCATTGTCGGGTGCGGCAAAGACGAGGTTCTGGAGCAGGTCGGAGGCCCAGCGGTAATCGCCTGCCGCCATCGCATTTTCAGCAAGCGCCAGCGTGCGATCCGCGCCGCCCAGCGCCTCGACCAGCTTCTGCGCGCGCACGACCGGCGGGTGAGGGTGGAGATTGGCCGGAACCGCATCATACCAGCCGAGATAGAACTGGTAGATCGCCTTGGCATTGTGGCTGACGGTCCCATAATAGCCGCGCGTCGACCATTCGGCGGCGAGGCCCGGCGGGATGGCGGATTCGAGCGCCTCGGCAATTTCGGCCATGGTCTCCCCGCGGTTCATGTGGCGCACGGTCTGATCGTGGAGCCAGCGGTAATTGTCGCGCTGGGCAGAAAGCCACGCCGTGGCCTCGGCCCGCCCGAAGACCGGCCAGCAATGGCTGGAGATGACCACATCGGACTGCGGGGCGTAGCGGGTTGCCGCCTCATCCAGAAAATGCGCCCAGGCACGCGCATCGCGCACCTTTGCCCCGCGCGGAGTGAGGATGTTGTGCAGCGTGCAGGTTGCGATTTCGGCGGAGAGAAAGATCTTCGCGGGCTTGATGAAGACGTTGAACTCAGCCGGCGCCTCGGTGCCCGAGACGATCTGGAATTCGAGCGCGATGCCATCCACCACCCGCGTTTCGCCGGTCCTGGCGATGGTTTCGGTTGGCGCGATCAGGCCCATCTGGCCCATCGGCAAGCCCAGACCAATGCCGCTGCCCAACTGGCCCGAAGTTCCCGGTGCCAGACCCGATCCGAATTGATAGGCTGCCCGCCGCGACATTGCGCCCGCGGCCATGACGTTTTCCGAAGTCGCCTCTTCCATGAACCCTTCGGGCGCGATCACCGGCACGCGCCCTGCGGCAACGTCGGCCTCGTCCACCACGCCGCGCACGCCGCCGAAGTGATCGCCGTGGCTGTGCGAATAGATGACCGCGCTCACCGGTCGTTGGCCAAGCGTGGCGTTGACCAGTTCGAGCGCGGCCTTCGCCGTCTCGCTGCTGGTCAGCGGGTCGATGATGATCCACCCGGTTTGTCCGCGGATCACCGTCATGTTCGACACGTCGAACCCGCGCACCTGCCATACCCCGGGCACCACTTCGAACAGGCCGTGGTGCTTGAGGTGGGTCATGTGTCGCCACAGCGCGGGGTGCACCGTATCGGGCGCGGGGCCACTCACGAAATCATAGGCGGCAAGGTTCCAGGCCGGTTTGCCGGCGGCATTGAGGATTAGCGGATCCTTGCGGGTCGCCAGAAAGCCGCGGGTCGAGAATTCGCCATCGCGCGAGGTTTCGGGCGGCAAGTGCGCGGCGGCAGTGGTCTGCGCGGCGCGGGTCGCCTCGCTTGCCGCCGCTGCACTGTCCTGCGCCAGCGCGCCGTTCGAGCCTGCCGCTGCAAGAACCAGCGCAAGCGCGGCGGCAGCCCTCAATTTGGTCTTGGCCATGTTTTCCCTCCTCTCGCCCTTCCGCAAAAGACTGCCGTCCAATGGCACCCGGGTCAATAACGGACGTAGGCAAGCGCAATGCCGCTTGGTGCCGGCACGCGCGAAAGCCCTTGCCAAAAGGGGGGCTGTTGCCGAGGAAGCGGGCCACCGGGAATGACAACGCCGGTAAGAAAGAAGAGAGGCAGGCATGGGCAAGCTGAGCGGTATTCGGGTGGTGGATCTTTCGCAGTTTTTGCCCGGGCCGATGCTGACGGTGATGATGGCCGATCAGGGGGCCGAGGTGATCAAGATCGAGCCGGCCGCGGGTGATCCGGCGCGTGCGCAGGCACCCTTTGATACCTATGACGGCGCGCAGCATTCGGTGTGGTTCGCCAATCTCAACCGCGGCAAGAAAAGCGTGGTGCTCGATCTCAAGAACGAGGAGGGCAAGGCTGCCTTGCGCGAACTGGTGGCCAGGGCCGATGTCTTTGTCGAAAGTTTTCGTCCGGGAGTGATGGCGCGGCTGGGGTTCGACTATGCGAGTGTCAAGGCGATCCGGCCCGACATCGTCTATTGTTCGATTTCCGCCTTCGGCCAGCATGGCGCGCTTTCGCACCACCCCGCGCATGACATGGCGGTGCAGGCGCTGGCGGGCTTTCTCAGCGTCAATGACGGGCCGGATGGCACGCCCGTGGTGCCGGGCGCGCCAAGTGCTGATCTTGCCGCCGGACTGACCGGGCTTTCGGCGGTGCTGATGGCGCTGGTCGCGCGGACACGGACGGGCGAGGGGGCCTATATCGACTGTGCGATGTTCGACAGCCTGCTGCCGTGGTGCGCGCACACCGCGGGCAGCGCGATTGCCGGCCGCGAGGCTCCGCGCTCGGCGGCGCAGCGCAGCCTTGGCGGGGCGGCGTTCTATCAGGTCTATCGCACTGCCGATGATGCCCATGTCGTGCTCGGCGGGCGCGAGCTGAAGTTCGCCCGCAACCTGCTGGAGGCGCTGGGGCGCCCGGATCTCTATCCACTCGCCGAGGCCCCCGCGGGCGAGCAGGGCGAACTGATCGCCTTTCTGCGCGCAACCTTTGCCACTCGCACCCGTGCGGAATGGGTGGAATGGTTCGCCGACAAGGACGTGGCCTTTGCGCCGGTGCTCGATTTCCGCGAGGCGCTCGACGAACCGCATGTGGCGGCACGCGGGCTGGTGGTGCAGGACGAGAGCGGCGGCAACTTCATCGCCCCCGCGATCCGCTTTGAAGGTGAGACGTGGCTGCCGGGACGGGTGCCCGGTCTGGGAGAGAACAGCGCATGAAGCGAGGGGCCAAATTCGCGCTTGTGCTGGTGGCCCTTGCCGGGCTGGGCCTTGCCGGTGTCATTCTTTTTGAACGCCCGATCGCGCTCGCTCTGTTCGAGCGGGTGGTGAACCGCAATGTCGGGGTCGATCGCAGCGCGGCCCTGCCTGACGGCCTGCATGTCTATCTGTGCGGCTCGGGTTCACCGATGGCCGATCCGGATCGCGCCGGCCCTTGCCTCGGGGTGATCGCGGGCGATACCCGGCTGATTTTCGATGTCGGTGCCGGTTCGATCCGGGTGCTGGGGCGGATGGGTTTTCCGCTGGGCCGCACCGACCGGTTGCTGCTGACCCACCTCCATTCCGACCATATCGACGGGCTGGGAGAGCTGATGGTGCAGTCCTGGGTCGCCAATGCGCGCAGGGTGCCGCTGCCGGTCTCCGGCCCGCCCGGCACCGCCGAAGTCGCCGAGGGTTTCAACCAGGCCTACCGAATCGACGCGGGCTACCGCACCGCGCATCATGGCCCGGCGGTGGCCGATCCGGCCGGCTATGGCCTGATGCCGGAGGAAATCACGCTGCCCGAAGGCGCGCGCAGTATGGTGGTGTTGCGCAAGGGCGATCTGGTGGTCACCGCAATCCGGGTGTCGCACGATCCGGTGAAGCACGCCTATGCCTACCGGATCGATTACAAGGGGCGTTCGGTGGCGATCAGCGGCGACACGGCCTACGATACGGCCTTTGCACGTGCCGCCAAGGGGGTCGACGTGCTGTTTCACGAAGCGCTCGATCCGGTGCTGGTCGGCAAGATGGAGGCTGCCGCGCGGGCCAACGGCGCGCCGGTGATCGCCAAGGTGCTGGCGGATATCCCCGGCTATCATACCAGCCCGCCTGATGCCGCGAAGATCGCCGCGCTGGCCGAGGCGCGGATGCTGGTGTTCTACCACACCGTCCCCCCGCTCCCGACGCGGCTGATCGAGCGCGCCTTCATCGGCGATGCGGGCGCACAGTTCGGCGGCGCAATCCACCTGGGGCGCGATGGCGATCTCGTCAGCCTGCCAGCCGGTTCGGAAGCGGTGGATTACACCAATGTGCTGTAATTTCCCCTGGCCTTCGGCCCGGCGGCGGCGCTGAACAGTTTTTGCCGCAAAGTGCTCTGATCTTTACCGATCGCTAACCATTATTGTTCATCCCTCGCTCTGCCATGCATATGGCGCGAGGAGATGGTCTCCGGCGCGCTGCTTGCACAACGGGGGCTTGAATGACGTCGATCGATACCGGATCTGCTGGCCGCACCAACGCTCATCCGGGCACGCCGGGCGTTATCGACGTCGATGTCGTGATCATCGGTGCCGGCCCTGCCGGTCTGACGGCGGGCTACCAGCTCACCAAGGCAGGCAAGACCGTCGCGATCATCGAGCAGGATCCGGTCTATGTCGGCGGCATCAGCCGCACCGTTGAACACCAAGGCTATCGCTTCGACATCGGGGGTCACCGCTTCTTTTCCAAGTCGCAGGCGGTGGTCGATCTGTGGAACGAGATCCTGCCCGACGACTTCATCCAGCGCCCGCGCATGAGCCGCATCTATTACGAGGGCAAGTTCTACTCCTACCCGCTGCGCGCCTTCGAGGCGCTCGGCAATCTCGGCCTCCTGCGCTCGACCGCCTGCATGGCGAGCTATCTGTGGCGCCGCGCTTTCCCGATCAGGGACGTGAAGAGCTTCGAGGACTGGACCACCAACCAGTTTGGCGAGAAGCTCTATTCGATCTTTTTCAAGACCTACACCGAGAAGGTGTGGGGGATGCCCTGCAACGAGATGAGCGCGGACTGGGCGGCTCAACGAATCAAGGGCCTTTCGCTGATGGGCGCGGTGGTCGACGGGCTGAAGCGCAGCCTCGGCCTCAACAAGCGCCCCAATGACGGGCAGGCGGTCAAGACCCTGCTCGAAACCTTCCGCTATCCGCGCCTTGGCCCGGGGATGATGTGGGATGCCGCGCGCGACAGGATCATCGCCAGCGGCAAGGGACAGGTGCTGATGGGCCACAGCCTCGAACGCCTTGCCAGCGACGGGCAGGGCGGCTGGTCGATGACCGCGAATGGCCCGGACGGCCTCGTCCAGATCCGCGCCGCCCATGCGATCAGCTCGGCCCCGATGCGCGAACTCGCCAAGCGGCTCCACCCGCTGCCCGCGACCACGCTGGAAGCGAGCAAGCTGCGTTATCGCGACTTCCTCACGGTCGCGCTGATGATCGACAGCGAGGACCTGTTCCCCGACAACTGGATCTACATCCATGATAGCAAGGTGAAGGTCGGCCGGGTGCAGAACTTCCGCTCGTGGTCGCCCGAAATGGTGCCCGATCCCAAGGTCGCTTGCGTTGGCCTCGAATATTTCTGCTTCGAGGGCGACGGGCTGTGGTCCGCGCCCGATGCCGAGCTGGTGGAACTGGCCAAGCGCGAGATGGAAATCCTCGGGCTGGTCGATTCCAGGAAGGTGATCGGGGGCGCGGTGGTGCGTCAGGAAAAGGCCTATCCGGTCTATGACGAGGACTATGCCGCCAATGTCGCCGCGATGCGCCATGAACTGGAGGAACGCTTCCCGACCTTGCACCTTGTCGGGCGCAACGGGATGCATCGCTACAACAACCAGGACCACGCGATGATGACCGCGATGCTCACTGCCGAGAACATCCTCGCCGGCCGCCGCGTCTATGACACCTGGTGCGTCAACGAGGACGCCGAATATCACGAAGCGGGCGACGAGGGTGCCAAGACGGGTCTGCCGGCGCGCGAAGCGGCCACCACCCGTCCGCTCAACGACGATCAGATCGCCGCGCTCACCAGCTTGCGCGGGGTGCCCGAGCGCATCGCCGCCGACGGCGAAGCCCGGTCGCCGCTGCGCAAATCGGCCTGAGGCAGGCGGGTCAGGACACGGCTATGATCCGTCCGCTTGCCGCGCTGGCGCTGCGGTTGTCCGACATTCGCTTCCTGCGCTATTTCGGCGCCAGCCTCGGCGCGCTGGCGGTCGATGTGAGCGCCTTTTTTGCCGCGCTCGCGCTTGGCATTGCTGCAGGGCCGGCCTCGGCGCTGGGCTATGCGCTGGGCATTCTGGCACATTGGCTGATTTCGAGCCGCGCGGTGTTCCATGACGGCGTGGCGAGCGCCGGTCGTCAGCGGACGGTGCAGAAGGCCTTCTTCGTGCTGTCTGCGCTTGCGGGGCTTGCGCTGACGACCCTGATTGTCACGCTGGCCGACGGGGCCGGGATCGATCCCCGTGCGGCAAAGCTGCTCGCGATCATTGCCAGTTTCGCCCTGACTTACGCGCTGCGCGCCCGGATCGTGTTCAAACCCGGCGCCGCGATATGAATCGCATCCACGCTTCCGGCTGGCAGGCGCTGCGTCCGGATCTGGCGATCCTGCCGGTCTGGCTGTGCGTCAGCGCCATTCTCGCGCTGGCCTCGCCGCATCTTGCTGCCGGGCGTTTCCCCGATGCCGATGATGTCATGCGGCTGGTGCAGGTGCGCGATCTGATGGGGGGGCAGGACTGGTTCGATCTGCACCAGTATCGCGTGAACCCGCCGGCGGGCACCCTGATGCACTGGTCGCGGCTGGTGGACCTGCCGCTTGCCGGACTGATCGGCCTTTTGGCGGTGTTCCTTCCTCCGGCCACGGCCGAGCTTTCGGCAGTGATCTTCGCGCCGCTGCTGCTGCTGCTGGCGACCATGGTGGTTGTCGGCCGGCTCGCGTCCGAGCGTCTCGGCCCCGGCATTGCACTGCTTGCAGCCGCGCTGTTCGTGCTCGTCCCGATGGTGCCCGCACAGTTCCAGCCCCTGCGGGTTGACCATCACGGCTGGCAGATCCTGACCGTGGCACTGGCCCTGTGGGCGGTATTCCGGCCTGATCCCGCGCGCGGCGGGCTGATCGCCGGTCTGGCGATGGCCACCGGCCTGATGATCTCGCTTGAAACCGTGGTGATGGCGGCAGGATTTGCCCTGCTGCTGACCTGGCGGTGGCTGGTGGATGATGCCGCGCGGGTCTGGCTCGTGCGCTACCTTCAGGGCCTGGCCGGCGGTCTGGCCGTGCTGTTCCTCGTTTCGCGCGGCCTTGTCGATCTTGCGCCGCATTGCGACGTGATCGCGCCTGCCCATCTCGGCCTGTTTGCCGTGGTGGCGATCGGCGCGACCATGCTCGCGGCGGTGGCCCCGACGTCGCGCATCGCGGTGCAGGCGGGGCTTGCGCTCAGCGGTCTGATCGGGGTTGCGCTGGTGGGGCTGGCCGCGCCGGCCTGCATTGCCTCCCCCTTTGCCGGGCTTGATCCGCTGGTCCGCGACCTGTGGTATCTGCGGGTGACCGAAGGAATGCCCCTGTGGCGCCGCGAGCCGACCGAGGCCGTGCCGGCGGCGCTGCAATGCCTGCTTGCGCTCACCATCGCCCTGCACCAGGGCCTGCGCGGCGAGCCTGCGCGTCGCCGCTGGTGGCGCGAATACGCGCTCGTGCTGGCGGCGGCGACCATCGCCGGATTTGCGACATTCCGCTCGATCGCCTTTGCCGGGGTGATCGCCACGATCCCGCTGGCGTGGCTGGCGGCGCGGGTGTTTGCCTTCTGGCGGAGCTATGCGCGCCTGCCGGTGCGGTTCGCTGCGGTGGCGGCGCTGCTGCCAGCGCTGATGCCGGCGGCCTTCGTCGTGCCGCTGCTGGCGTTGTTGGCCGTGCCGTTCTCTCCCGGCGTCCGCGCTTCGCAATGCGAGATCCACAGCCACGCGCAGCGGCTCGATCGCCTGCCTGCGGGACTGGTCTTCGCGCCGCTCGATATCGGGCCGGATGTGCTGCTGCGCACCCGCCACAGCATTGTCGCCTCGGGCCATCACCGCGCCGGACCGGCCATGCGCGACGTGATCGCCGCTTTCACCGGGGACGAGCGCACCGCCCATGCGCGGATCACTGCGAGCCGCGCCGCCTATGTGCTCGTCTGCAGCGATGCCGTCGAGTTGAGCGGCTATCGCGCGGCCGGCGGACCGCAGAGCCTCGCCGCCCTGCTGGCCGAGGGCAAGGCTCCCGCATGGCTCGAACCCGTCACGCTTGGCGGGCCGGACGCGCTGCGGCTGTGGAAGGTCGTCCAACCTGCGGCCCCCGGGGCTGAAACAGGGAATTTGTTAACCAATCCGTGAAAGGATTGGCGATGGAAATACAGGCAGGGCCGGCATGGAACTCGCAAGAAAAGATTACCGGGCGTTTGCCGAAAGCGTGAGCGCAGAGCGCGCCGCGCCCGATGTGACCATCGTCATGCCCTGCCTCAACGAGATCCAGGCGCTCCCGCATTGCATGGCCAATGCGCTCGACGCGCTGGCGCGGCTGCGCACCGAGCTGGGCATGAGCGGGGAGATCGTGATCGCCGACAACGGCTCGACCGACGGCAGCCAGGCGCTCGCCACCGAACTGGGCGCGCGGGTCGTTCCGGTCACCGAGCGCGGCTATGGTGCGGCCCTGATCGGCGGGTGCCGGGCTGCCGCAGGGCGCCATATCGTCATGGGCGACTGCGATGGCAGCTACAATTTCGTCGAGAGCGTGGCGATGGTCGCTGCGCTCGAGCAGGGCCATGATCTTTGCATGGGCAACCGCTTCAAGGGCGGGATCGCGCCCGGGGCCATGCCATGGAAAAACCGCCATATCGGCAATCCGGGCCTGACCGGTGTGCTCAACCTGTTCTTTCGCTCGGGCATTGGCGATGCGCATTGCGGGCTGCGCGCGATCCGCAAGGAGGCGTTCGAGCGGCTCGGCCTGTCGGGAACCGGCATGGAGTTTGCCAGCGAGATGGTGATCAAGGCGGCGCTGCTGAAGCTGCGCATTGCCGAGGTGCCTGCGACGCTGTCGCCCGATCTGCGCGAGCGGGCGCCGCACCTGCGGCCTTGGCGCGATGGCTGGCGGCACCTGCGCTATCTGTTCATGCTCAGCCCGACCTGGGTGTTCGGGGTGCCGGGCATTGTCGCGCTGGGCCTCTCGGCGCTGATCTTCGCGGTGGCGCTGCTTCACCATTGGGGTGCGCTGCCCGGCGAGGCGATGTTCGGCACCAGCTGGACCATCATCGCGGGCTTCCTTGCGACCTGCGGGCACCTGGCGCTGATCATGGCGCTGGCGACCCACCTGTTCGGGGTGGGCAGGGGTTACAAGCTGCTACGTCCGGTGCTGCGCCGCAATGCCGGATGGCTGACGCTCGAAACCATGCTGCTTGCAGGCCTCGCGCTGATTGCGGTCGCGCTGGCTGGGCTGGTGGCGGTGACCGTGGGCTGGGGCAAGGGCGGCTTCGTTGCGCTTGATACCCAGCTGCCGCTGATCCTGTTCGCCACCGCCGGTGCTATCGGGCTCCAGAACGTGCTCGGCGGGTTTCTGCTGGCGATCATTGCAGGCAACGATAACCGCTTTGCCCCGCGTGGCTGAGAGGGCCTGCCGATGACACCCTGGCTCAGCGTGGTGATGCCGGTCCACCGTCCCGAGGTGTGGCTGGACGCGGCACTGGCGAGCATAGCCGCTGCCGGCGAGGTGCCGGGCGCGATCGAGGTCATCATCCGCGATTCGACCCCCGAGGGCCGGCAAGGCGAGGCCTATGCGCAGGCCTATGCCGGTCGCCTGATGATCGACTATGCCCATGTCCCCGATGTGCCAAGCTGGACGGCCAAGACCAACCAGATGGTCGCCGCGGCTCGGGCGAGCCATGTCTGCACGCTGCATCAGGACGATCTGTGGCTGGCTGGCCGCGCCCGCATCGCGCGCGAGCTTGTTTGCCGCCATCCCGGCGCGGCGCTGCTGTTCGGTCCCGCCCGGCTGGTCGACGCCGGCGGACGCGATCTGGGCGGCTGGAACCCGCCCTTTGCCCCCGGCGTGATCGATCCGGCGCGTTTCCGCGCAATCCTGTTGGTGCAGAATTCGCTCGCCATGCCGGCCCCGGTGTTTCGCCGCGATGCCTATCTTGCCGCCGGTGGCCTGGACGAGGCGCTGTGGTACACGCCCGACTGGGAACTGTGGCTCAAGCTTGGCGCGCAGGGGCTGGTCGTGTGCGATCCTCGGCCCGCCACCGCCTTTCGCATCCACGCCGGAGCGCAGACGATGACGCGCAGCCGCGCCGAACTCGCCGCGCAGCTCGCCATCGTGCTCGACCGGCATCTGGTTCCGGGCGAATCCACCGCGCGCATCAGCCGCGCGTCGGCAGCGATCAATGTGGCCCTTGCCGAAGCGGCTGCGGGCGAGCGCGGGGCGGTGTGGCGGGCGCTGGCCGAATTCGTACGTCTGGGACCGGTGGATGCAGGGTGCTACCTGCGCTATTCGCGGCTGGCCGAGCGGTTGTGGCCGCGTCTGCGCCTTCGGTTTGCCGGGGGACTGTGACAATGCGCATCGGAGCGAGCGTGCGCCGTGCCTTCGGCCCCTATGAACGGCAGGTTGCCGCGGCCTATCGCGCGATCTACCTCGATCTCGATGATTTTGGCCGCGAGCTTGCGCGGCAGGTGCCGCAGGCGCTGCGGATCCTCGAAGTCGGCGGCGGCGAGGGGGCCGTGACCGAGGTGCTGGCCCGCACTTACCCCGCAGCGCAGATCCTCTCGATCGACATTACCGAGCGGATCGGACGGCTTTACGAAGGCCCGCGCGAGCGGATCGAATTCCGCCATGCGGATGTGGCCGAAATTGCCGCCGCGCATCCCGCAGCCTTCGACCTGGTGCTGGTTTCGGACGTGATCCACCACGTGCCGGCAGCGCTGCGCCAGCCGTTCCTTGCCGATATCGCCCGCTGCCTTGCTCCTGCCGGGCGGCTCGCGATCAAGGACTGGGCGCGCACGTCCACGCCAATTCACTGTATGTGTCATGCCAGCGATCGCTGGCTGACGGGCGACAGGGTCGCGTTTCTCACGCCCGCCGAAATGCGGGCGCTGGTGGGGCAGGCGGTGCCCGCGCTGGTGCCGGCTCAAGAGAGCCGGATCGGCCCGTGGCGCAACAATTTCCTGCAGGTCTACCAATGCCCGCCCCGGCCGTGATTCGCGCTCCGGCGCGCTATCTGGTGATCGGGCTGGGCTGTGCGCTGCTCAATAACGCGATCCTGATCAGCGCCGATTGGGCGGGGTTGCACTACACTGCCGCGACCGTGCTGACCTTCGTTTCCACCGTGCCGATCGCCTATTTCGCCCACGCGACCTGGACCTTTTCGGCCGCCCTATCGTGGCATGGCTTCTGCCGGTTTGTCACAGGGTCGATGTCGAGCCTGATGCTGGCAGCAGCAGCCGTGGCGCTAGCGCGCGGGGCGATCGGTTTGCCGATGGTTATTGCCGCGCCGCTCGCGACGGTGGCGATGACAATCTACAATTATCTGATGGCGCGCTGGGCGGTGAAGGTGCCGCAGCGCGGCTAGAGCGCGATCCGCACGATGTAGCCGAAGCTGCGCAGCGGCGCGATGCGCTCGACCAGCCGGATGACGACTTGCCCTGCCTGTACCACCAGCCGGAAGATTCCGCGCGACTGGAGCAGCATTTCGGTGGCGTAGAAGCGATAGGGCAGGATGTCCCATTCGCGCACGCCAGCCCGGCGGCACAGGGTATTGAGCGTCTTGTAGGTCGAGGTGAGCAGGTGATCGTGGTGCTGCGCCTCGCGTCCGAAGGTGCCGAGCAGGCCATTGGCAAAGGACGTGCCGTTGGGGGTCGAAATGATGAGCTCGCGCCCGGCATAGCGGCGCCGCATCTCGCGCAGGAAGTCGAGCGGGTTTTCGAGGTGCTCGATGAACTCGCCGGCCACCACGATGTCGATGTCCTCTGCCGCGACCGGCGGACGGGTGCCGTCGCCCTTCATGATGAAGGCGTTGGGTGCGGTGACGAGGCCGTCCTCGGGCAGGCGATCGGACAGATCGATCCCGGTGACTGATACCGCCTTGGCCGCGATCCGGGCATGGAGCCATTCGTCGGTGGTGCGTTTGGCGAGCGCGGTTTCGTCAAGGCAGCCGATGTCGAGCACCCGCTTGCCGGCACAGCGCGCGGCAATGTAGCTGACCCGGTCGACCGGGCGCGCAGGCCGCACCGGCTCGAGCGTGCGATAGGCAAGTTCAGCCATGTTCGCGCGTTCCGGAACACGAGGCGGGAGGGATTGGCGGTGCCGTTTTCACCTGCCAGTCAATGCCCTCAACATGGCTAACAAAGCCTTAATCATCAGCCGCGCAGCAGCAGGGCGGCGCGAGCGGCCGGGTGCCCGCTGGCGGCTCGGCAAGCATCCCCGCCGCCGCCAGCGTGTGCGCACCCGCCACCGCCACCGTCCCGCGCGCGCACAGCAGCGCGATGCGATCATCACCGAGATACTTGCGCGAGAACACCAGCGGCCGGTTCGACAGGTCGGCGCGGTTGCGCACCTCGTCGACCGCATCTGGGTAGGCGAGATCGTCGACGATCACGAAATCGGCATCCGTCTGCGAAATGATCTTGTGGAGCGCAGCATGGGGCCGGACAAAACCCTGCGCCCACCACAGCGCCACAGGCACGATCACCAGCCCGCTCGCCGCCAGCATCGCCAGCGCCGCACCGTCGCTGCGCACAGCCTCGCGCGCGGCGATTTCACGATAGCCGAAGCCTGCGAGCAGGCACAGGCTCCCGATCAGCCCGTGCAGGTAGCGATAGCCCCAGCCATGGCCTTGATAGGGCAGCAGGATCGCCATTGCTGCAATGGTCAGCACCACCCCTCCCAGCAGCGCGAGGACAACGCAATCGCGGCGCTTCAGCGCCGGGCCGAGCGCCAGCAGCAACGGCAACAGGAAAGCGGCATTCCACGTTACCAGCCGCAGCAGATTGGACAGCATCAGCGGCAGCGTATGGGGATCGATCCGGGTAACGAGTGGCAGGATGCGGCTTTCCACCACACCCGCCAGCGTCGTCGGGGCACGCGCCGCAGCGGGAAGCCCGGCCCAATCGGCGACGATTCCCGGCCAGGCCAGCCACAACACCAGCCCCGCGCCATAGGCCGCACCATATCCCGCCACCAGCAGCCAACGACGCTTCAGCAGCAGCCACAGCACGAAGGGCGCAGCGAACAGCGGATGAAACACGAACTGGTGCAACCCCATCGCCAGCACCCCGACGACCATGGCGAGCAGGTGGCTCCACCACTTGTCGCGCAGCAAAAGCGCCAGCCACAGCAGGTTAAGCACGAGATGGCCGGTCATGGCATAGGGGGTCATCGCGGTCAGCAGCACCTGCGCTGAAACCGCATAGCCGCCCAGCACCAGCCACTGCGCGGCAGGGCTATCGGACAACAGGTTGCGCGCGATCCGCCACAGCAGCACCAGCCCGATCGCGGCCAGCAGCGGGTTCATCAGCGCCGGATCGCCGATCAGGCCGAACAACCCCCGTGCTGCCGCATTCACCGGAAGATAGGCCGATACCAGCAGCGCATCACCCTGCGTCTCCATCAGGAACGCCGGAACCAGTGCCCGGCCAAACCCGGCCCACTCTGTCGGCAGCCGCTCGGCCAGCCGCCCGCTCGCGAAGATTGCGCCGTCGAAAGTCGCCATGTGCTCGTCGCGGGTCAGCGGGTAGTCTGACATCACCAGATAAGCGCCGGCCCAGGTCAGTCCGGCTAGCACTCCCGCAACGATCAGCACCGGCGTAAGTGCGGGCGCGCGGTGCGGCAGGCCGAGCGCCGGGGTCCATTGCTGACAACCCAGCCACAAGGCTGCCAATGCGATTGCGACCCACAGATCGTGCTGCAGGAAGTAGATGGTGGACATGCCCGGCACTGGCCAGTTCACGGGGATCGTCGCCGCGACGAGCACTATGATCGCCGAACGCATCAAAACCGATTGCATGAGTGGCCGGGTTCCCAGTTGCCGGGCCGGCGCGGGCAGGCCGACTCTGCCATGCAACATAGCCCGAAGCGCAGCGTGATGCGCGCTCGCCTGCCGGCTATCCACAAGCACCTGGCGCGTGCCGCTCGCCGGGTGCAGGCCAGGCCGCGCACCGATCGGCCGGTCGCGCTGTGGCGGCCGCGGGTTCGTTCAGCCATAAGCCGGGCGCGAGATGCCGAGGATGGCGGGCGCGGCTCAGCCTGCACAGTGTCAGGCAGCGCAACTCCTCTTATCCCCAACAGGCCTCAAATCCGGCCCGCAGCGGGGCAAGCATGATGACAAATCTTCGGATTTTGTGACGGAGAGGACATCTGGCTGGGGCGGAAGGATCCCCACCAATTTGCCTCAGCCAATTGATCTTCAACGGTAAAATCAGGCGGCAGTTATCGACCGGCGGCCGAGTTGGGACAGTTACTTGGGACAGTCGGTGATGGCAAGATCGGACTACGCACCGTCCCGCTTTGACTCACGCTTGCGGCGTGAAGCTGGCTGAACCGCCCCGGGATTGCCGGCGGCCATTTGGTTTAAGTTATGCTGCCATGGCGGTGTCGACCAGCATGGCATAGTATTGTTGTTCGGCTTCGGCGGGCGGGATGTTGCCGATTGGCTCCAGCAAACGCCGATGGTTGAACCAATCGACCCATTCCAGTGTGGCGAACTCGACGGCCTCGAAGCAGCGCCATGGCCCGCGGCGGTGGATCACTTCAGCCTTGTAAAGGCCATTGATCGTTTCCGCCAAAGCGTTGTCATAACTGTCGCCGACGCTGCCGACTGACGGCTCGATGCCGGCTTCTGCGAGGCGTTCGGTATATTTTATCGACACATATTGCGATCCGCGGTCGCTGTGATGAACCAGTCCGCCACGATGGACCGGTCGGCGGTCGTGCAAAGCTTACTCCAAGGCATCCAGCACGAAGCTGGCATGTGCTGTCCGGCTGACGCGATCCAGCGGACAGGGCGCAGCATTTTCGCTGATCGTGGTGCGCAACGGCTTGCCACGGATCACCCCATGCAAATCCATCTCGCGCATCAGCCGTTCAACGGTGCAGCGGGCGATGACGAACCCTTACGCCTCATCTGCCGCCAGACCTTGCGCACGCCGTAAACAGCGAAGTTCTCGGCGAACACGCGCGCGATCTCGGGCTTGAGCGCCAGGTCGCGTCTCGCCCGCGCCGACAGGCGCAATGGATCCCGCCGCTGCACGGCATGCTTGCGGTAAGTGGAAGGGGCGATCGGCAAGACTTTGCAGATCGGCTCGACCCCATGACGCTCGCGGTTATCATCGATAAACGCAATCATCGCTTGAACGGGCGGTCGAGCTCCGCCTGCGCAAAATATGCTGATGCCTTACGGAGAATCTCGTTGGCCTGACGCAGCTCGCGAACCTCGCGTTTCAGCGCCTTCAGTTTGTCCGCCGTCTCGCTTGGCACGCCAGCGCGCTTACCGCTGTCGACCTCAGCCTTCTTCACCCACTCGTGAAGCGTCTGAGGGGCGCAGCCGATCTTGTCGGCAACCGAAACCACGGCTGACCAGCGGGACGGATAATCGCCTTCGTGATCCAATATCATCCGCACCGCACGGGCGCGAACCTCTGGTGAAAACTTGTTCGTTGTCTTGCTCATTAAGGACTCCATCTACTCAAGAGTTGGAGCCTCCGACAATCCCGGGGCGGTTCATGACCGGATGTGGGTGGGTAGCTGTCTGACCGCTTTCGGGTGAAAGAACGCGTTAGCTGCCGTTGATCACAGCCGAGTAATGCGTGGCCTATCGGCCAGCGTCCGTCGTCTGTGCTCTGCGAAACCGTCTGGCGATCACTATCTGCGATCCGACCGCTGCAGGAGTGTCCATTTTTTCTGAGGGGCGGGCGCATCGCTTGCGTATAAAACACGTGCAACACGGAGATTGCCTGTGTCCGAACTTGATTCATCCCTGCGACAACTCGCAAGCTTACCCGTCCCTGCGGGCCTCGATCTGATTGACGATACGATCATCGCCGGGTTTGCCGCTCAGCGCCGCGAAGCATCGTTCGGCAAGCGCGCGACCGTGTTGGCTGGGACATTTGCTTTGTTGCTTGGCCTGACGACCGGTGGGCTTGTGTCCGAGCCGCCTGCACATGCGCAGGCGATCGCGCCATTTGTCTCCGACAATCCGCTCGCACCCTCAAATCTTCTGGATGTTCATCCGTGACGAGACCTGCTTGGTTGGTTTTGGTCATGGTGGTTGCCTTCGCTGCCGCGTTTGCGGGAAACTTTCTGGGTCAGCAGTTGCTCAACAATGGCAGGCAAAGCGAGACAGAGCTGCATGCATTCCTGCACGGAGATCTCGACCTGGACGCCGCACAGACGGCGAAGATCGAAGTGATCGAGCAGCGTTTTGCCACGCGTCGCAAGGCGCTGGAGCTCGAAATGAAGGCGGCCAATGCGCATTTGGCCCAAGCCATGGAGGCCGAGCACGGCTACGGCCCCGAAGTCACCGCCGCCGTTGACCACACGCACCACGTCATGGGCGAGATGCAGAAGGAAACACTCGAACACCTCTTCGAAATGCGCTCGGTTTTGAGGCCCGATCAGGCGGCGGCATTTGACCGCGCTGTGACCAAGGCTCTTGCCCCCGATACGAAGTGAGCCTCCCGCTTGCCGAGCAGAGCGATGCCGAGGTGGTGGCACTGGCGCTTATCGGACGGCAGGATGCCTACCGGGAGCTGCTCGCCCGCTACCGCGAGCCAATCTACCGATTCATCCGCGCTTCGACCGGTGACGCACAAGAGGCTCTCGACCTCACACAGGACACTTTCATTGCCGCTTTTTCGGCACTTGATCGCTACGATCGTTCACGGCCGCTTCTGACCTGGCTCAGGCGGATTGCGCTCAACAAATGCCGCGACTGGGCACGCAGGCGCCGGCTGCGCACGATGCTGTGGCTCACAAAGCCGATTGACGCGGCCCACGAGGTGCCGGACGATGCCATCGCGTCAGACGTGCAGGCGGCCGACCGCGCCGAGCTTGCACGGGTCAATGCAGCAATAGTGCGGCTGCCGGCTCGCCTTCGCGAAACCTTGATCCTGCGGACCATCGAGGGCCTTGGTCAAGCCGAGACAGCCGAAGCGCTTGGCGTCAGCGAAAAGGCGGTTGAGACCCGGCTTTATCGGGCACGCAACAAGCTTGGCGCGCTACTGGCAAACGATAACGGACCAAAGAAAATTTGAGGGGTGTGCCGGACCCATGCGTAATGCTGGGTATGGATCATCTGACACTTTCACGCCGCCATCTGCTTTCAGGGCTGGGAACCGTCTCCGCTCTCGCCGCCATGCCTGCCTGGGCGCAAGGGCATTCGATCCACCGCATGCGCGGCGGCTCGCCGATCCGTGTGGGCTTCGACGAGGTTTCTGGCGCAGTGATCGATCTCACTGTCGGCCACGGCCCTCGCACGGTGCAAGGGCGCAAGGGGCATGGGGTCGCCGTCAACGGCTCGGTGCCTGGGCCGCTGATTCGCCTGCGCGAGGGGCAGAATGTCCGCCTCAATGTCACCAACACGCTCGATACCGATACCTCGATCCACTGGCATGGGCTGCTGGTGCCGTTTCACATGGACGGTGTGCCGGGGATAAGCTTTCCCGGAATCAAGCCGGGTCAGACCTTCCCCTATGAATTCCCGATCCGGCAGTCGGGCACATACTGGTATCACAGCCATTCGGGGCTTCAGGAACAGCAGGGGCATTACGGCCCGCTGATTATCGACCCGGCGGGCGACGAGCCTGCCGCGTATGATCGCGATTACATCCTTCTCTTGAGCGAATTCACCTCGCTCGATCCGCATTTCATCATGGACCGGCTTCGCAAGGGCGAGGGCTATTTCAACTACCAGCAAACCAGCTGGGCCGACGATTACCCGCTGACCGCCGCCGACCGCCGGATGTGGGCCGAGATGCGGATGCCTGCGACCGACATCGCCGATGTGACCGGATCGACCTACACCTACCTCGCCAATGGGCGCGGGCCGAAGGAAGGGTTGGAATACCTCTTCAAGCCCGGCGAACGGGTGCGGCTTCGCGTCATCAACGGCGCGGCGCAAAGCTTCTTCAATCTGCGCATACCCGGCCTAGCCATGACGGTGATCGCGGCGGACGGCCAAAACGTGAAGCCGGTTGAAGTCGATGAGCTCCAGATCGGCACCGCCGAGATTTACGATGTGATCGTCACCCCGCGCGAAGCGGAGGCCTATACCATTATTGCCGAGAGCATGGACCGCTCCGGCATGGCGCTCGCAACGCTGGCGAGCCGCCCCGGCGCGCGCGCGGCCATCCCTCCGCCACGAAAGCCGCCCCTGCTCGACATGGGCGACATGGGGATGAACCATGGTGATGGCGGGCACGGCTCTCACGGCGGCGGCGGCCATTCTATGGACGGAATGAAGATGCGCGACACGCTGCTGTTGCCGCCCGACGTGAAGGTTGGGCCAGGGATCGACATGGTCTCCATGGCTCCGGTGGACAAGATGGGGGATCCCGGTCTCGGCCTGCGCGATGTCGAACATCGCGTGCTCAATTATCGGCTGCTGTCAGCTCTGGAGCCCAATGCTGACACGCGCGCACCTTCGCGACTGCTGGAGCTGCATCTTACCGGCAATATGGAACGCTACATGTGGTCTTTTGACGGGAAGATGTATTCGGCCGTCAGCGACGTCCCGATCCGTTTTGCCTGGAACGAGCGGGTGCGGGTCAAGCTCGTCAACAACACCATGATGGCGCACCCCATCCACCTGCACGGAATGTTCTTTGAACTGGTCAACGGCGAGGACGCTGCCTATCAGCCCCGCAAGAACGTCGTCATTGTTCAGCCTGGAGCGAGCGCGCAGTTCGATCTTACAGCCAATGAACCGGGCGACTGGGCGTTTCACTGCCACCTGCTCTACCATATGCATGGCGGAATGATGCAGACGGTCACGGTCATGGGGCCGGAGAGCGGACAATGAAAACCGCTCTCGCGATTGTCCTGCTGCTCAGCACCGCACCGGCGCTGGCGCAGCATCAGGGTCACAAAATGCCCGAGCCGGCCTCTTCGGAGGCCAAGGCTGATCCACATGCCGGTCACGAAATGGGCAATCAGCCCTCCTCTGAGACAAACGACCCGCATGCCGGTCACGACATGGAGGGACAGGCCGACGCCGATGCTGCCGATCCGCACGCAGGCCATGATACGGGCGCTCCATCGAACGGAAATGCCAAGCCGATGGACGGCATGGACCATGGCGCAGACAGGGCTGCACCAACCGCCTCACCTGGTCCGGACATGGAAACCCCGCCGCCGCCGGAGGCCGGGAGTGGGCCGCCGCGCGCCGCCGATGCGATCTGGGGCGCTGACGCGATGGCAGCATCGCGCAACGACCTTCGCAGGACGCATGGTGACTTTCCAGTGTTCTGGTTCCAGGGCGACCGACTGGAAACGCAGGTGCGCGGCGGCGAGGATGCCTATTTGTGGGATATCCAGGGTTACTACGGCGGCCCGACCGAGCGGCTCTGGTTCAAGAGCGAGGGCGAAGGCGAATGGGGCTCCTCGCCTGACGATGCCGAGGTTCAAGCGCTCTTCTCGAAGGCCTTCAAGCCGTTCTGGGATTTTCAGGCAGGCATCCGTCAAGATGTTGCCGGGCCGGACACCACCCATGCCGTGATCGGCGTGCAGGGCTTGGCACCCTACATGTTCGAGGTCGACGCTGCGCTGTTCCTGTCGCACCGCGGCGATTTAACCGCACGGGTCGAGGCCAAGGTCGATCAGCGCATCACCCAGCGCCTGATCCTTCAGCCGCGGCTCGAGGCCAACCTGTCAGCGCAGGACATTCCCCTGCTCGGCATTGGCGCAGGGCTCGACCAGATCGAGGTCGGTGCGCGGCTGCGCTATGAGATACGGCGCGAATTTGCGCCCTATATCGGCATCGAGCAGTCCTGGCGGACCGGCCAAAGTGCCGACTTCGCGCGAGCACGCGGTGAAGACCTCTCCGCTACCAGCTTCATCGCCGGCATCCGTTTCTGGTTCTGATCAACACGAAGGATAAACTCACATGAAGATCGCATCCCTATTTGCTGCCCTTGCGATTGCGGCATCCCCGCTCGCTTTGCCCGCTGCCGCGCTGGCGCATACCAAGGTGGTCGCCTCGACCCCGGCTGAGGGCGCAACTGTCGCGAGCGCGCGCACCGTCTCGTTGACCTTCAGCGAAGCCCTGCTGCCGCCCACTGCTGCAGCCAGCATCGTCATGACTGCGATGCCAGGCATGGCAAACCACGGCGAGATGGTGATCCGCAATTTCACGACGGCCTGGAGCAATGGCAACAAGACCATGACGCTCACCCTGCGGCAGCCGTTGCGCGCCGGAACCTATGAGGTGCGCTGGCAGGCAGCCGGAGCCGATGGTCATCGCATGAACGGCACCGTCACCTTCATCGTCAGCTGACAACAGCGTGGACAGTCTGGCTGAACAGGGGTTGCGCCTTGCACATTATGGTGCGCTGCTTTTCCTGTTCGGTTGGACGGCGTTTCGATTGCTGAAGCTGCGGCACTTGGAGTGGGTGTCGCAGAATGAGGGCAGGGCTGCCCTCACCCTCGTCGCCGTTTCTGCGCCGCTGTTGTCAATCGCGCTGATGCTGGTGTCGATTGCAGCAATGATGGGCGCGCCGATTGCTTCGCTCGACTGGCCGATGATCGAGGCCATGATCATCGGCACCGAAATGGGAATGGCGTTTCTGATACGCTTGGCCCTGCTGATTGTCGGCCTTTGCGCGTTGATGACAAGCCGAGCAGGTAGGCTAACTTCGTTGATCGCGGCCTTGTGCTTCGCTAGCGCATTGCTGACGCTCAGCTGGAGCGGCCATGCGGCTGCAACCGAAGGCGGATTGGGCTTATTCCACCGATTGAACAATGCCGTTCATCTGCTGGCGACCAGCCTGTGGCTGGGTGCCATTTGCTGGTTCCTGTTCCTGACACTGAAAGCCCATCGGCAGCGCGATCTCATCCCTGCGTTGCCGCTGCTTCGCGTGATGCACGGGTTCGCGCCATTGGGCGTCGGCCTGGTTGCTGCAGCTGCTCTGACGGGCGTGATCAACGCGCAGTTGATCTTTAGACTGGAGAACATCGTTGCGGTTTTGACCACGCCTTATGGCATCTTGCTGATCGCCAAAGTCCTGTTGGTTGGCATGATGCTGACGTTCGGCGCGCATAACGCCTGGATCGGACGCCGGGAGGTTCTCGACCAACGCCGCGAGACTGCGGAGCCCAATAACGCATTGTCGCGCCTTCGCAGAAGCCTGGCAGGCGAGTTGCTGCTGGCCGGCGGTGCAATAGGTCTGGTTGCGGTCCTTGGCACGATGTCGCCAATGATGATGTAAATGCAAACGAGACACAGGGAGGAACAAGGTCATGCTCAAGGGTGAAGTGGGTCAATCGGCAGGGCGACGAGCGGCGCGTAACGCTGCTATCGCGGCAATTGGGCTAAGTCTGACGTCTGCTCATCCTGGGGCACACGATGCGCCGCCAATGCCGGTCTCGGGAGTGTCCCCCGTCAGCGCCCATGGCACAGATTTGAGGTTGGAAAAAGCGGAACGCGGCCTTGGGCAAACCCCTTTCGAGGTCTGCTGCCCACACCTTCCTTGGGGACAGCTGGTTGGGACAGCTGCTGGGGACAACTGCGATTCTGTGGGGTCGCTACAGAAAAACCTAACCTTACCAAGGTCTTGAGGGAAATGGCTGGGGCGGAAGGATTCGAACCTTCGCATGGCGGTACCAAAAACCGCTGCCTTACCGCTTGGCTACGCCCCAGCAGAGGCGCGCTCTATAGCGCCTCAATCGAGCTTGTGAAGGGGGACACGTCGGCGAAATGCGCCTTGCCTCTTTGCGTTTCAATCGAGTCGCTTGCCGGCAAAGTCGGCCGCCGAGTGGCGTTCTTTCAGCTGAGTATCCTCGTCACCCCACACCTTGTTGACGATTTTGCCGCGCTGCACCGCCGGGCGCGCGGCGATCTCCTTCACCCAGCGGCCGACGTGCTGGTATTCGTCGATGCTGAGGAAGGTTTTGGCGTCGTTGTAGATCGTGCCGGTGGTGAAGGGCGCGAGCCACGGGAAGTTGGCGATATCGGCCAGGGTGTATTCGTCCCCGGCGAGGAACCGGCTTTCCGCCAGCCGCTTGTCGGCAACGTCGAAAATCCGCTTGGTCTCCATCGCATAGCGGTTGATGGGATATTCGTATTTCTCGGGTGCATAGGCATAGAAATGGCCGAAGCCGCCGCCGATGAAGGGGCCGCTGGCGACCTGCCAGAACACCCAGCTCAGCACTTCGGCGCGCTTCGCCGGATCGGTGGGCAGGAACATGCCGAACTTCTCGGCGAGGTGGACGAGGATCGCCCCGCTCTCGAACACGCGGAAGGGCTTATCGCCGCTCTGGTCCACGAGGGCGGGAATCTTGGAATTGGGGTTCACGGCCACAAACCCGCTGCCGAACTGTTCGCCTGCGCCGATATTCACCGTCCACGCGTCATACTCCGCGCCCGTGTGCCCGGCTTCGAGCAGTTCCTCGAACATGATCGTCACTTTCACCCCGTTGGGGGTGGCGAGCGAATAGAGCTGGAACGGGTGTTTGCCCACCGGCAATGCGCGCTCCTCGCGTGCGCCAGCGGTCGGCCGGTTGATCCCGGCAAAGCGCCCGCCCGAAACGGTATCGGGGTTCCAGACGGCGGGCGGGGTATAGGTGCTATCGGCCATGACGTGCGGCTCCTTGCTGATGTGGAGAGACCCTTGGAACCTCGCTCGGCGCTCCGCAAGCGCCGGTGGCAGCAAAATGGCTTGGATGATGCCAAGCAGGACTTTTGGCGCGGCTGCTAGGAACGGCAAGGATTAGCCGCTAGAGGCTGTGGCCAAGCCCACCCGGAGCGCGTGCATCATCATGAACGAGACCTCGCACCCCTTCTTCGATTGCCACGAACACGGCTTCGTGCGCGTCGCGACCGCCACCCCGGCGAGCCGTCCGGCCGATGTCGCCTTCAACACCGCGGGCGTGCTGGCCGAGGCACACAAGGCCCACGAAGCCCATGTCGATCTGGTGGTGTTTCCCGAACTGACGCTGTCGTCTTACGCGATCGACGATCTGCTGCTCCAGCATGCGCTGCTGGAGCGGGTCGAACAGGCGCTGGCCGAGGTGGTCGCCGCCTCGGCGGACCTTCATCCGGTGCTGGTGGTGGGCGCGCCGCTCAGGCGGGCGGACAAGCTCTACAATTGCGCGGTGGTGATCGCGGGCGGGCAGATTCTGGGCGTGGTGCCCAAGAGCTTCCTGCCCAATTACCGCGAATTCTACGAGAAGCGCCATTTCGCGCATGGGCGCGGGTGCAGCGATCTGTGGATCGGGGTGGCGGGGGAAGAGGTGCCGTTCGGCACCGATCTGGTGTTCGCCGCCGCCAACCTGCCGGGTTTCCGCTTTGGTATCGAGATCTGCGAGGATTTCTGGGCGCCGGTCCCGCCGGGGATGCAGGCCGCGATGGCAGGCGCGCTGATCCTGTGCAACCTTTCCGCCTCACCCGTTACCATCGGGCGTGCGGATGATCGCCACCTGCACTGCCGCTCGAGCGCTTCGCGCGCGATTGCCGCCTATGTCTATTCGGCGAGCGGCCACGGCGAAAGCACCACCGATCTCGCGTGGGACGGGCAGGGTGTGATCTACGAGATGGGCGATCTGCTCGCCCAGTCGGCCCGCTTTGACCGGATCGGCGAGCTGTGCGTGGTCGATATCGATACCGAGCGCCTTGCTGCCGAACGCCTGCGCAACCAGACCTTCGCCGATGCCGCCGAATGGGCAGGGAGCCCGGCGGACACCTATCGCCGGATCGTGTTCGAGCATCACTTTGCACCGGGCGATATCGGCCTCATCCGCCCGATCGCGCGCTTCCCCTTTGTTCCTGACCGGCCCGAAAAGCTGGATGAGGACTGCTACGAGGCATTCAACATCCAGGTCGATGCGCTCATGCGGCGGATCGAATCGACCGGGGCAAGAAGCCTTGTGATCGGCATTTCGGGCGGGCTGGACAGCACCCATGCGCTGATCGTCGCGGCCAAGGCCTGCGACCGGCTGGGCCTGCCGCGCACCACCATCCGCGGCTATACCATGCCCGGCTTCGGCACCTCGCAGGGCACCAGGTCGAACGCCCACAAGCTGATGGCAGCGATGGAGATCACCGCAGGCGAAATCGATATTCGCCCGGCCGCCGCCAAGATGCTCAAGGACATTGGCCACGCCTTTGCCGCCGGCGAGCCGGTGCATGACGTGACGTTCGAGAACGTGCAGGCGGGCCTCAGAACCGATTACCTGTTCCGTCTTGCCGGACAGCATGGCGGCTTCGTGGTCGGCACCGGCGACCTTTCCGAGCTGGCGCTGGGCTGGTGCACTTATGGCGTGGGCGACCACATGAGCCATTACGGCGTCAATGCCGGCGTGCCCAAGACACTGATCCAGTATCTTATCCGCTGGGTGATCGGAACCGGCCAGTTCACTGAGGACTGTGGGCGAGTGCTGGCGGCGATCCTCGATACCGAGATTTCCCCCGAGCTGGTGCCGCCCGGTGCGGACGGTCAGATCCAGTCGACCGAGAGCCTTGTGGGACCATACGAATTGAACGACTTCTTCCTTCACCATGTAATCCGCTTCGGCCAGCGCCCCTCAAAGGTGGCGTTTCTGGCGTGGCACGCGTGGAAGGATGCGGCGCAAGGACTGTGGCCGGCCGGCTTCCCGGAAGACAGCAAGAAAGCCTATGATCTCCCCACAATCGCGCGCTGGATGGACAAGTTCTGCGCGCGGTTCTTCGGCTTCTCGCAGTTCAAGCGTTCGGCGCTCCCCAACGGGCCGAAGGTGTCTTCGGCCGGCGCGCTTAGCCCGCGCGGCGACTGGCGTGCGCCGTCCGACGCGGTGGCAAGCGTGTGGCGCGAGGAGCTGCGCGAAAGCCTGCCCGACGAGGCGCTGCGCGACCTTGAGCTGTAATGTCCGGAAAACTGCCTCTGTCCGCGCTGGGCATCATGCTGATGTGCAATGTCGCCTGGGCCATGAATGTCGTGGTCTCCAAGATCGCGGTGACGAGCCTCGGCCTGCCGCCGCTGTTCTACACTGTGCTGCGCTCGGGCGTGGTGCTGGCGGTGCTGTTTCCGCTGTTGCGTTTCGTGCCGCAGCGCCTGCTGCTCGTGCTTGCCATCGGCTTTTCCATCACCGGCGGGAGTTTCGGGCTGCAATTCATCGGCCTGCAGACCGCCAGCCCTTCGGCGGTGGGGATCGTCAACCTGTCGGGCGCGCCGCTGACGGTGCTGTTTGCAATACTGTTCCTTGGAGAGGAGGTGCGCTGGCGGCGCGGGCTGGGGATGGCGCTGGCGCTAGGCGGCGTGGGACTTGCCATTGGCGCGCCGTCCGAGGCAGGCGATCCGGTGGGGCTTGGTTTTGCCTTTGCCGGGGTGCTCATCGGGGCCTTTGCTTCGGTGTTCGTCAAGCGGCTGGAGGTAGGCGCGGTGGCCTTGCAGGCCTGGGCGGCGGTCGCCTCGCTGCTGGTGATGCTGCCGGCAACCTTGCTGCTCGAAACCGGGCAGATCGCCGCGGTGCAGGCCGCCCCGCTGGCGGTGGCGGGATGCGTGCTGTTTGCCGGAGTGGTCGTGTCGGTCGGGGCGCACTCGGCCTATTTCCGGCTGTTCCAGGCGCATGACGCCAACCTGATCGTGCCGCTGACCCTGCTTACGCCGCTGCTCACGATCGCCTTCGGGACATGGCTGACCGGCGATACCATCGGCTGGTCGCTGATCGTCGGCGGGAGCATGGCGCTGGCCGGGGTGGCGATCATCGTGATCCGGCCGAGCCGCACGATCTTCAAGCCGTGGCTGATGCGGCCCAAGCTATAACGGCGGTGCCGGTGTTTCATGTGAAACATCGGCGGGCAGGGGTCTGGCGGGGGCTGGAGCGAGCCGAGGCCAGCCCAGCAGCCCCCCTCGTTCCCGTCAGGCCGCCAGCTTGAGCGCGGCTTCCTGCGCGGCGGTTATCTTGGCCTCGCCACCTTCACCCATAATCCCGTCGGCCGCGATCACTTCGACATCGCTGATGCCGAGAAAGCCGAGGAAGAAGGTCAGCCAGCGGCTCATGTAATCGAACTCGGCGCCCACCGGGGTGCCGCCGCTGGCGATGGCGAGAATGGCGCGCTTGCCCGTCAGCAGGCCTTCCGGCCCGCTGGCGGTGTAGCGGAAGGTGGTGCCGGAGCGCGCCACCAGATCGGCCCAGGCCTTGAGGCTGGCGGGCGGTCCGAAATTGTAGATCGGCGACGCGATCACGATGGTGTCTGCCGCTTGCAGCTCGGCAATCAGCGTGTCGGCGATGGCGGCGCGCTGCGCCTGCTCCACCGTGCGCTCGGCGGCCGGGGTAAGGCCCGCTGCAAAGCGTTCGGCGCTGACGAAGGGCAGGGCCTCGGCGGCGAGATCGCGGGTGATGACGCTCGCGCCGGTCTTGGCGGCGAGGCCATCGACGATCCGCTCGCCCAGCCCACGCGAGATGCTGTCGGCGGCTGAGCGGATGCTGGCGGTGATGTGGAGGATGGTGTTCATGGGGGTGTTCCTTGGGTGAGGGGGCAACATGGCTTACGCTGCGTCGACCAGCACGACTTCGCTGTCTTCCAGCGCGGTGATGGTGATGCTGGCGAGCTGGGTGATCGCCACGCCGTCGCGGGCGTTCGCTTCGATCGTGTCGATCCGGATCCGGCCGGTGGCGGGCACCAGGTAGAGGTGGCGGTCGGCGCTGCGGGGGGTGTAGGTGACGCTTTCCCCCGCCTTGATCGTGGCACCCAGCACCCGCGCATCGGCGCGGATCGGCAAGGCGTCATTATCATTCGCGACCCCGCTCGCCAGCGGCACGAATGCGCCGTCACGCCCCTCCTTGGGGAACTGGCGCGCGCCCCAGCTTGGGCTTCCGCCGCGCTCATCGGGGATGATCCAGATCTGGAACAGCGTCGTCTCCTCGCTTTCGAGATTGTATTCCGAATGGCGCACGCCATTGCCCGCGCTCATCACCTGCACGTCGCCCGCTTCGGTGCGGCCTTCATTGCCCATGGAGTCGCGGTGTGTGATCGCCCCGCTGCGGACGTAGGTGATGATCTCCATGTCGCTGTGCGGATGGGTGGGAAAGCCGGTGCCGGGCGCGATCTTGTCATCATTCCAGACCCTGAGGGCGCCCCAGTGGACGCGGGCGGGATCGTGGTAGCTGGCGAAGGAAAAGTGATGATGCGCATCGAGCCAGCCGTGATTGGCGGCACCGAGGGTGTTGAAGGGCCTGAGTTCGATCATGGCGGGTCTCCTTGGGTTTGGTTGCCGCGGAGATAGGCCAGCGCTGACGTGCAGATAAGTGCGATAAAACTTGCCAAGATTTTCGGAATATCTGAACATTCAGCCATGAAACTCGGCGAACCCACGCTCGATCAGCTGCGCATCTTCATCGCCGTGGCCGAACACGGCAGCTTCGGCGGCGCGGCCAAGGCGAGTGGCAGGGCAGTCTCGGCGATTTCCTACGGGATTGCGCAGATGGAAGCGCAGCTGGGCCTCACCCTGTTCGACCGCGAGGGTTCGCGCCGTCCTGTGCTCACTCAGGCGGGGGCGGGCCTGCTGGCCGAAGCGCGCAATGTCGCCGATGGGGCCGATGCGCTGCTGGCCAAGGCGCGCTCGCTCCATGCCGGGCAGGAGCCGTCGCTGACGCTGGTGATCGACGTGATGGTGCCGGGCGAGGTGACCGCGCGGGTGTTGGGCGAATTTCGCCAGATCTTCCCGACCTGCGCGCTCACCCTGCGGATCGAGGGGCTTGGTGCGGTCGCCGCCTGCCTGATCGAGGGCGGGGCCGACCTCGCGATCGGCGGCCCGGTGATCGGCGATCAGCCTGCGCTCGAGCGGCAGGCGGTCGGCGCTGTCGACCTGATTCCGGTCGCCGCGCCGTCCCACCCGCTGGCGCGGTCGGACATCGCGCCGGGGGAGAGCCGCCGCCATCTGCAATTGGTGCTGACGGATCGTTCCCCGCTGACCGAGGGGCGCGAGTTCTCGGTGCTCTCCCCGTTGACCTGGCGGCTGGGCGATTTGGGTGCAAAGCACGCGCTGCTGAAAGAAGGGCTGGGCTGGGGCAATATGCCACGCGGCATGGTGGCCGGCGATCTCGCCAGCGGTGCGCTGGTGGCGCTCGACCTGCCCGAAAGGCCCGGCGCGCATTACGGCCTCAACGCACTATGGCGGCGCGACACGCGGCTCGGTCCGGCGGCAAGCTGGCTGGTGGATGCGTTCCGGGAGGGACTGGAGGATTAGCCCTCACAGACGGGGCACGCCCCGCCCATCGGATAGGGCCGCCCGCAGGGCTGGCAAAGCGCGTGGGTGCCCTGCGCAAGGCCGTGGCCGAGGCTCACGCGCTCATCGAAGACGAAGCACTCGCCTTGCCACAGGCTGTGCGCTTCAGGCATGTCCTCAAGATATTTCAGAATGCCGCCCTTGAGGTGATAGACCTCCTCCACCCCCTCGGCGCGCAGGAAGCTGGTCGATTTCTCACAGCGGATTCCCCCTGTGCAGAACATCGCCACGCGCTTCTTGCCCGCCAGCAGTTGCTCGCGGTGGGCACGGAACCAGGCAGGGAAATCGCGGAAAGACGGCGTGGCGGGATTTACCGCGCCGGAAAAGCTGCCGATGGCGACCTCGTAATCGTTGCGGGTGTCGATCACGAGGCAATCAGGATCAGCGATCAGAGCGTTCCAGTCCTGCGGATCGACATAGGTGCCGACGCGCAAGGTAGGGTCAATGTCGGGTTCGCCCATGGTCACGATCTCGCGCTTCACCCGGACTTTGAGTTTGCCGAAGGGCATGGTGGGCGCGCTAGAGAATTTCACGTCGATGTCGGCGCAGCCCGGAAGCGCGCGGATGGTATCGAGTGCCGCGCCAAGCGCATTGTCGGTGCCCGCGATCGTTCCGTTGATCCCCTCTCGCGCAAGCAGCAGCGTGCCCTTCACGCCCGCATCCTCGCAGGCCACAAACAGCGCCGTGCGCAGGACTTCGGGATCGGAAAATGGTGTGAATTGATAGAGCGCCGCGACTGCAATCACTGGCGAAATCAAATCCGCATCACCCAGCCGTGGGTATCGGCAATGCGGCCGGTCTGGATGCCCACCAGCGTATCGCGCAGTTTCGCCGTGGTCTGGCCGATGCCGCCCGCGCCGATGGTGAATTCACCATCCGGTCCGGCAACCTTGCCGACCGCGGTGACGACCGCCGCGGTGCCGCAAGCCATCACCTCGACGAGGTGGCCGCTGGCTGCGTCTGCGCGCCACTGGTCGATCGAATAGGGCGCTTCGGACACCTTCAGTCCCTGCTCGCCGAGCAGGGCGATCAGGCTGTCGCGGGTGATGCCGGGCAGGATCGTGCCGGTCAGCGGCGGCGTGATGACGGTGCCATCGGCGAAGACGAAGAACAGGTTCATGCCGCCCAGCTCCTCCACCCACTTGCGTTCGACCGCATCGAGGAACAGCACCTGATCGTGGCCCTTGGCAAAGGCCTGTCCGGTCGGCACGAGGCTGGCGGCGTAATTGCCCCCGCACTTGGCCGCGCCGGTGCCGCCGGGGGCGGCGCGGGTGTAGTCCGAAATCCAGATGCTCACCGCCTTGGCGCCGGACTTAAAATAATTGCCCGCCGGGCTGGCGATGACGATGAATTTGTATTTCTTCGCCGGGCGCACGCCGAGGAAGGCCTCGGTCGCGATCATGAAGGGGCGCAGGTAAAGCGCGCCGCCCTCGACCGCAGGATACCACTTGCCATCAACCTCCAGCAGCGCCTTGATCGCGCCGAGGAACAGCTCGGGCGGAAGCGCGGGCATCGCCAGCCGCTCGGCCGAGGCGTTGAAGCGCGCCGCGTTGGCTTCCGGGCGAAACAGGCCGAGCACGCCGTCAGGGTGGCGATAGGCCTTGAGCCCCTCGAAGATTTCCTGTGCGTAATGGAGCACGCTTGCGGCGGGATCGAGACTGATCGGCTCACGCGGCCCGAGCACCGGGGTCTGCCAGCCGCCCAGCGCCTCGTCATAGTCGATCACCACCATGTGATCGGTGAACACCGTCCCGAACCCGGGGTCGGCGATCAGGGCTTCGCGGGTGGCATCGGGCGTGGGGGCGGGGTGGGGAACGCGGATGAGTTGCATGAGGTGCGCCTAATCCTGCCGGCGGCACAGGGCAAGATCAGTGTTGGAGTGACCTTAGCAAGCCCCGCGCATCGCGCTGGCTCGGGCCATAGGCCCGCAAGGCCGCCTGGCCTCCCGCAGCGGAAGCGAAGCTGAACCGCCTCAGGCGGGACACCCGGCCGCCAAAGCGTGCGAGCAAGGATTTCGCATCGCGGGCGCGCTGCGGAACACCAAAATGAAAAGGGCAGCTTCGCCCGTCGGGAAGCTGCCCTCAACATGGTCAGCGGCCGGAAGCGCCGCTCACGGTGCCTTACTCAGAAGGATGATTACCGAGTATGCTCCGTAGGGATCTTCACCGACCTCGCTACTGAACCATGAGACATCGGATCACCTCCTTTCGCGCTTGTGAGCCAGACCCCGCGTTTCACCGGGGGCCGAGAGCCGCGTTTGCCGCTGGCCTCGGGGCGCAATGTGTTTCATCGGAAGGGGCTCGACAAGACTTGTATAATTCTTTTCTGCCGTCATACTCGTTCCTCGCCGCGTAACACCGGATCATGCCGCGCCTGAGGGAAACCTTGGGCGTTTTTGATTCCGGCCCGGGCATGTGGACAGGCTGGGGGCGGCCTGTGCATGAGCCTGTGGATATTAATGTATAGAATCGGGTGATGGCCCCATAGGTTCGCCTCGGTCGCGCGGTGACCGCAAGGCCGACCGGTCGCCCGCAGGCGCTCTGCCATGCAGCGGCAGAAACACCGCCGAGGACGAACCCGCGGAGGCGGGTTCGCAGACAATCATCTGCAATCCTCGATCACCCGCGTGACCTCGGCCCAGCTCGGCAGGTAGAGCGGCGGCAGGCCTTCGCTTTCCACCGCGAACCGTCCCTTGGAAAGCGCCATCGCATCGAGCAGCGGATCAGTGGGCGCGAGGCTGACGGTCATCTCGCGGTCGGCGGAATGGGCTGCGAGGGTGCGGGTGGCCGTCTCGGTGCGGATTGTCACCAGCGGCTGGCGCGCACCGCTTTCGGGCAGCGAGAGCACCACGGTGCGGGTGTCGGCCGAGCAGCTCAGCCGCGCCATCGGGGCACCGGCGGGGCTCCAGAAGCTCGCCTCGGCGCCCGTCCCGCGTGGGATGTAGCGCCAGTCGCCGGGGGTCGCGGGAATGTCCATCCAGTTGTCGCTGACCGGCGCTTGCGGCACCGGAGCGGGGCGCGGCACTGCGGCGGGCCGGGCCGCGGGGGCAGGTGCGGGAGCAGGCATGCCGGTCGAGGAAGCGCAGGCCGACAGCGCCAGTGCGGCGGCGAGGAGGGGCAGAGCAGCTTTCATGCCGCCACTTTGCGCGCTAGGGCGTGGGTTTGTCCATGACCGATAAACCATCCCGCCCTGCAAAAGCGCAAAAGCGCCGTGTCGATCAACTGCTGGTCGAGCGCGGTCTGGCCGAAAGCCGCGCCCGCGCACAGGCGCTGGTGATGGCAGGACTGGTGTTCATCGGCGACATCAAGGTCGACAAGCCCGGACAACAGGTAGCCGACGACACGGCGATGACCGTGCGCGGGCGCGACCATCCCTGGGTCAGCCGCGGCGGCATCAAGCTGGCCCATGCGCTGGCGCAATTCGGGCTCGATCCGGCAGGCGCGACCGCGATGGATATCGGATCGTCCACCGGCGGCTTCACCGATGTGCTGCTGAACCACGGTGCAGCGCACGTATTCTGTGTCGATAGCGGAACCAACCAGCTGGCGTGGAAACTGCGCGAGGATCCCCGCGTGACCGTGCTCGAACAACTTTCTGCCCGGTTGCTGACGCCCGATCACATTGACCGGCCGTGCAACTGGGTGGTGTGCGATGCGAGCTTCATCAGCCTCGCCAAGGTGCTGGAGGTTCCGCTCCGGCTGGCCGCGCCGCAGTGCCAGCTGGTCGCCCTGATCAAGCCGCAGTTCGAAGTCGGACGCGAGGAGGTCGGCAAGGGCGGGGTGGTACGCGATTCGAGCCTGCACAGCCGCGTTTGCGACGAGGTGAAGGCCTGGATTGAAGGGTTGGGATGGCACGTACAGGGCCTTGCCACCAGCCCGATCACCGGGCCGCAGGGCAATGTCGAATTCCTGATTGCGGCCCGCCGGGGCTAGCCAGCGCAAAAAAAGACCGGCAGCCGCCCGAAAGCGGCTACCGGCCCTTTTTTCCTCCGATTCCTGACCCTCAGGCCAGGGCGGGCAAGCCGAGAGGCTTACTCGGCAGCCGGAGCAGCCGAAGCGTCGGCAGCCGGGGTTTCGGCGGCCATGGCGTCGGCAGCCGGGGTTTCGGCGGCCATGGCGTCGGCAGCCGGGGTTTCGGCAGCCATGGCGTCTTCGGCGACAGCGGTTTCGTCAGCGGCGGTTTCCGGCGCAGCTTCTTCAGCCGGCTTCGAGCAAGCGGCGGTGGCGAGAGCGAGGCCGGCGACGGCGACGAGAGCGATCTTCTTCATGTTGTTTCCCCTGAAAGGCCGAATGGCCGGGCTGTGAAAAACGGAAGCAAAAAACTGCGATCCTGCCATGCGTGCGCTTCCGAATCACGGCAGGAATGTGGCAGCCTTTAGCAGACAGTCCGGCAATGCCCCAAGTCTTTCCTTTCATTTCGCCCAAACCATCCCCGATTGACGGCATGCCGCGCACGAGCCTGGCTTATTCCGGGGCAGATTGGGCGGGATGTTTGGCGCTGCAGCGCAGCTCTGTTATCGACCTTGCAGACGGCCTTCGAGTGAGAGAATCACCCCGGGACCGGGATCGGGAGAACGCATGAACGTCCTTGCTTCCAGAGCACAATTGCGGGCGAGCTTCCTGCGCTGGGCGCTGTTCATGGTGCCGCTGGTGCTGCTGATCGGCTTTACTGCCGGCCAGCTGGGCGGGCCGGACACGCCGTGGTTTGCCGGGCTGGTGAAGCCGGCCATCTATCCTCCGCCAGCGGTGTTCGGGATCGTGTGGAGCATCCTGTTCGTGCTGATCGGCCTGGCGCTCGCGCTGGTGGCAAGCGCCTGGGGCGCAGTCGGACGCGGGCTTGCGCTGGGGGTGTTCGCGGTGCAGTTCCTGATTGCCCAGAGCTGGAGCGCGGTGTTCTTCGGGATGCAGGATATGCAGGCCGGGCTGCTCGTGATCGGCGTTGCTTCGCTGTTGCTGCTGATGGCGATCGCGCTGTTCTGGCGGGTGCGGCGCGGCGCGGGGCTCCTGCTGCTGCCCTACCTTGCCTGGCTGTGCTTTGCCGGCACGCTCAACTACGCCTTCATCGCGGCCAACCCCGATGGCGGCCAGCGCGGTGCCAGCGGCGCCGAGACCCGGGTGAAGCTGTAGGGCGCAAAGCCGACCGGCAACCTTTCGTATGGCAGGCGCCGGACGGCGCAGCACGTCCGCAAGCGCGCCCGCGCGCCCGCAGCGACGCTGCCGGTGTGGCAGCATGAGCAAGGATTTCGCATCGCGCAGGCGATGCGGAACACAAACACCTCGCGAGGAAGATGCTTGCTCTTCAAGGCAAGCATCTCCAAATAACAGGAATGCAAAGTCAGAACCCGATCATCGCCGACCTCGTCAAACTCGCCAACAGCGCCGCCGGAACCATGGCGGGCATGACCCGCGAAGCCCGCGAAAACGCGCGCGAGCGGCTGCGTGAAGCCTTTGGCGGCATCGATTTCGTCTCGCGTGAAGAGTTCGAGACGGTCAAGGCCATGGCAAGCAAGGCCCGCGAACAGGCCGATGCCCTCGAAGCGCGTCTCGCCGCGCTGGAAGCCAAATCGACCAAAAAGTAAGGCGTGGCAGGGCAGGGCATGAACCTGCGCTCCCCGGCAATCCTGCTCGCCAGTCGCGCCCATGGCGAAACCGGAGCGATTGCGCGGCTGCTGTGCCCGGAGCACGGGCTGGTCGTTGCCTATGTCGCGGGCGGGCGCGGGCGGGCCTTGCGCGCGGTGATGGTTCCGGGCAACCGGGTTGCGGTGGATTTCGCCGTGCGCTCCGCGAACCAGCTCCCCTTCGCCCGGCTCGAGCTTGAACATTCGCGCGCCGCACTGATGACCGAGCCGCTGCCTGCGGCCGCGATCCAGTGGGCCTGCGGGCTCACCGCTGCCGCCTTGCCTGAGCGTTATGCCTGTCCGGCGCTTTATGAGGCGCTAGAGGGGCTGCTGAGCGCGATTGCCGTTGCTCCCTCGGCGCGCGGCTGGGTGTCGGGGCTGGTGGCCTATGAGGCGATGTTGCTGGCCGAGATGGGTTATGGTGCCGACCGCCTCGATCCTGGTGCCGATCTGCCCGCCCTTCTTGCCGCGCTTGCCCGGCTTGAAGGGCCGCTGGCAAACTCGCTGCTTGCAGGCCGCAAGCGCGATGTTATGGCCGCGCGGCAGCTGCTTACCGAGCGGCTCCAGCGCATGATCTGAAAGACCCCGCGACCCATGAAGATTGCAATCCTGCCCGGCGACGGGATCGGCCCGGAAGTCACCGCCGAAGCGGTGCGCGTGCTCGAAGCGCTCGCGCTCCCTGGTCTCACCCTGTTCGAGGGCGATGTCGGCGGCATCGCCTACAAGCGCCACGGCCATCCGTTGCCGCAAGAAACGCTCGATCTGGCGGGCGCTGCCGATGCTATCCTGTTCGGTGCGGTGGGCGATCCGTCGTGCGACACGCTCGAACGCCACCTGCGTCCCGAACAGGCGATCCTTGGTCTCAGGAAGCATCTCGGCCTGTTCGCCAACCTGCGCCCGGCGCGGGTGTTTGCGGGGCTGGAGCACCTCTCGCCGCTGCGCGCGGATATTGCCGCCAGGCTCGACATGCTGATCGTGCGCGAGCTGACCGGTGATGTCTATTTCGGGGCCAAGGGCAGGCGCCTGACCGACGCGGGCGAGCAGGAGGGCTGGGATGCGATGTCCTATGCCGAGCACGAGGTGCGCCGCATTGCCCATGTCGCCTTCCGCGCGGCGGCGGCAGGCGGCCACCCGCTCACCAGTGTCGACAAGGCCAATGTTCTGGAAACCAGCCAGCTGTGGCGTGACGTGGTGATCGCGGTGGCGGCGGAATATCCCGATGTCGCCCTCGATCACATGTATGTCGATAATGCCGCGATGCAGGTGGTGAGCCATCCCGACCGTTTCGGCGTGGTGCTGACCGGCAATCTGTTCGGCGATATCCTGAGCGACCTGGCGAGCGCCGCGGTTGGTTCCATCGGGCTGCTGCCGAGCGCCTCGCTGGGCGAACGCGAGACGGCCTATGGCACCTTTGGCCTGTATGAACCGATCCACGGCAGCGCCCCCGATATTGCCGGCCAGGGCAAGGCCAATCCGATGGCGACGATTCTGTCGGCGGCGATGATGCTGCGCCATTCCTTCGGGATGGAGGCCGAGGCTGTGCGGATCGAAAGCGCGGTCGCCGCCGCGCTGGCTGACGGCTTCCGCGGCGCTGACCTTGGCGGCAGCCATGGCACGGCGGCGATCGGCGAGGCGGTGCGCGTGCGTCTCTAGAGCAATGCTCGACCTTGCGATTATCCTGCCGACTCTCAACGAGCGCGGCAATCTTGCCCCGCTGGTCGCGCGGATTGACGCTGCGCTGGGCGATGGCATCGGCTGGGAGGTCATCATTGTTGACGATGACAGTCGCGACGGCACGGCGGATGAAGCCCGCGCGTTGGCGCTGGCCGACCAGCGGGTGCGGGTCATTCAGCGGATCGGCCGGCGCGGGCTTGCCAGCGCGGCGATCGAGGGCTTCTGCGCCACTGCCGCGCCCTACGTGGCGGTGATGGATGCCGATCACCAGCACGATCCCGCGCTGCTCCCGGCGATGCTGGCAGCGGTTCAGGCGGACGAGGCCGATGTTGCTGTCGCCAGCCGCTTTGTCGAAGGCGCGAGCACTGCCGACTGGGCCGCACCCGAGCGCGAGCGGCTTTCCGCCTTGGCCAACGGCCTTGCCCGGCGGCTGACCGGCGTGGCGCTCAGCGATCCGATGAGCGGCTATTTCCTGCTGGATGCCGCCACCGCCCGCGCGCTGGTGCCGCGCCTGTCGGGGATCGGCTTCAAGATCCTGCTTGATCTGCTGGCGAGCGCCGATACGCCGCTCAGGGTCAAGGAGGTTCCGCTGCAATTCGCCGCCCGTCGTGAGGGAGAAAGCAAGCTGGATCGCGCCATATTGTTCGATTTTCTCGCCGGGCTTTACGACAAGACACTTGGGCGGGTGATCCCCACCCGATTCGCCCTGTTCAGCACGGTCGGGGCGTTGGGGGTGATCGTGCATTTCGCGGTGCTATCGGTGCTGCTGTTCGTGCTGGGCGAGGGCTTTGCGCTGGCGCAGACCGTGGCGGTGATGGTGGCGATGAGCTTCAATTTCTGGCTCAACAATTGGCTGACCTATCGGGACAAGCGGTTGAAGGGCTGGAGCGCGGTGCTGCGCGGCTGGCTCGGCTTTTGCGCGACCTGCGCGGTGGGGGCCTTCGCCAATGTCGCGATTGCCACCTTCCTCGAGGTCAACGGCGTGCTCTGGGCCCTTGCAGCGCTGGCCGGGATCGTGGTCGGGTCGGTCTGGAACTACGCCCTTTCGAGCCGTTTCGTGTGGGGACGGTTTTAAGAGGACCTGGCGAGGGTGCGCGGAGATCGGCTTGCGCAGCAAGCCGCAAGGCCGACTGGCCGCCCGCAGCGACGCGGCCTTTAGGGCGCGTGAGCGAGGATTTCGCACGCCGGCGGGCGTGCGGACAACAAAATCACCGCCACCCGTCGATCCACATCCACGTCACGTAGCTGCCCGAAGCCTTGAGGGGCAATGCGGCGATGATCGGGAAGAACCATGCGAACACGCCTGCCGAACCCGCCAGCGTGCCCCATGCCCACCAGCCCCAGCCGGCCCGGCGCAGGTCCGCCAGCGCCAGCGCCAGCGCGGCCAGCAGGAAGAAGTGCGGCACGAAGTAGTGGTAATAGAACTGCACCGGCTTGGGCGCGACCACCCACAGTCCGAGGCTTGCTGCATAGCCGATCACCACGGCCAGCTTGGTCCAGTTCTCGCGCACAATGCCGTTCACCAGACACCACAACACACCCGCAAGGCCGAGCAGCATCGTCAGCGGATTGCCGATCAGCAGGATGCCGCGCTGCGCGCCGTCGGACGGCGCGTAGAAATACCAAACTGCGCGCGTATTGAGCACCCATTGCGGCCAGTTGCTCTGGTAATTGTGAGGGGTGAGCACTTGCTGCTGGAGGGCGAGGATTTCTGCGTGGAAGCCGATCAGCCCCTGTTCGGCCAGCGGCGAGGGGCGCAGGTATTCGCCAAGCCAGTAGCCGGGCAGGAACGTCGCGGCATAGGCGACAAGCGGCACGATCCCGAGCCACACGAAGGCCTCCACCAGCGTGATGCCCGGTACCGGGGCTCCCCGGCGCGAGAGGAACAGGCGGCGACGACCGGCGCGCGCGCGGGCGACAAGGAAGGCCAGGCCCGGCAGCACCGCAAGCGGAATTGCGTTCCACTTCGCCCCCATGGCAAGGCCCAGCGCGGTGCCCGTCAGCGCCAGCCGCCAGCGGCCTTTCTCCGGCTCGGCACAGGCGCCCGCAAACTGCCATGCGGCCACGCCAAGGAAAGCCGCCATGAAGATGTCGAGCATGGCGATGCGCGACTGGATCAGCAGGTGGAAGCCGGTGGCGAGCAGGATGCCATAGGCGAATGTGGCATAGCGGTCGGCGCTGGCGTGCCACATTGCGCGCAGCGATGCGAAGAAGGCCAGCGTGCCGAAGATGAGTGGCATGATCCGCCAGCCCAGCGGCGTATCGCCGAACAAGGCGATGCCGAATGCGATCAGCTCCTTGCCGAGCAGCGGGTGTTCGCGGTTGAGATATTCACCGTGGCCATCATTCCACAGCCCCAGCAATTCGCGCGCGGCGGGGAGGTAGTGGACTTCGTCGAAGTACGGCGCGGAAGGGATCGCCAGCCGCCAGCCTGTCAGCAGAAGGTAGAGCCCGGTGAGCACCATACACCAGCCCAGCGGATCACGCGGGTGAACCGGAGGGGCGGTGTCGGACAGGAAAGTGGGAGAGCGCGCCTCAGCCATGCGGCTCAGGCGCTTAAGGGTGGCCCCGCGCCAGGGCAAGCGCGATTATGCGGCGGGGGCAGGGCGCGCGGTGGGGGCAGGGGCAGAGGCGCTGCGGCTTTCCAGCCAGAACAGGCGGGCGCACATTGCAGTGAGGCCGATGCTGGCGGTGCAGATCACGAAGATCGCCCAGGGCACCACGTTCATCCCGGCGGCGCGGGCGCGCGGGATCAGAAGGAACAGCGCGATCAGGGTCGCCATCACCAGATCCCACCACACCTGCACCCCTGTGAGGTTGGCCGAGTGATTGGTCCAGAACATCACTGGGCCTTCGGTAGCCAGCTGCACCGCCGTGAACCCGCCAAACGCCGCGCTCAAAAGCGCAAGGATCAGGGCATTTCCGGTGACACGCTGTTGCATGATGATGACAAGAAATGCCAAGACGGCTGCACAAGCGATGGCGATGGTGAAGATAGCGGGGGCAGTCATGGCCGACTCCGGTGAAAGCTGCTAGGGATAACATCGCGAAAGATATAGCAATGTAGCGAGTGCTACAATGGGAAAATGACCAGCGAACGCCTGTCCCGAGAGGTACTCCTGCCGCGCCTGGCCCAGCACGTGCTGGCGCATGGGCTGGGGCAGGCCAGCCTGCGCCCGCTGGCCAAGGCGGCGGGCACCAGCGACCGGATGCTGATTTACCATTTCGGGACCAAGGATGCGCTGATTACCGAGCTGCTCGGTTACATCGCCGGGATCTATTCCGCTGTGCTCGACGGTGTGATGGCCGCTGATCGTCCGGCGACCCGCAGTGAGGTGCTGACGCGAATCCTCGCGCAGAATGATGACCCGGCGATGGGGCCCTTCATGATGCTGTGGTGGGAGATCGTCGCGGGGGCCGCGCGCGATCTGCCGGGTTTCCGGGTCGCGGCGCGGGCGATGGTCGAACAACTCCACGCATGGCTGGAGGGCCAGATGCCCGAGGGCGACCCTGATCCCATAGGCGGGGCCAGCTACCTGCTCACCGTGATCGAGGGAACGCTGATGCTCGCCGCGCTCGGCCATGAGGATACCGCGCGCGAAGGCCTGCTTGCGGGCGGGCTCTTGCAGCCCTAGAGACGCGGCCCATGAAGAAGACCACCGGAATGGATCGCGCCGCCACCAGCCACTGGCGCCCCGCAACCCGCGCGCTGCGCGGCGGCACCTGGCGATCCGAACATGGCGAGACCAGCGAGGCGCTGTTCCTCACCTCGGGCTACACCTACGACGACGCCCAGACCGTCGCCGACCGCTTCGCCGGCACCGCGCCGGGCATGACCTATTCGCGCCTCCAGAACCCCACCGTCGCCATGCTCGAAGAACGCATCGCGCTGATGGAGGGGGCGCAAGCCTGCCGCACCCAGGCAAGCGGAATGGCGGCGATGACCGCGGCGCTCTTGTGTCAGCTTTCCGCCGGCGATCACGTTGTTGCGGCGCGCGCGGCCTTCGGCTCGTGCCGCTGGCTGGTTGATACGCTGCTGCCGAAGTTCGGCATCGAAACCACCGTGATCGACAGCGCCGACAATGCCGCGTGGCAGGCCGCGATCCGGCCCAACACCAAGGTGTTCTTCTTCGAGACCCCCGCCAATCCGACGCTCGACATTGTCGATCTGGCCCATGTCTGCGGCCTTGCGAGGGCGCACGGCATCACCAGCGTGGTCGACAACGCCTTCGCCTCGCCGGTGCTTCAGCGCCCGATGGAATTCGGCGCGGATGTGGTGGCCTATTCGGCCACCAAGCTGATGGACGGGCAGGGCCGGGTGCTGGCCGGGGCGATTTGCGCCTCGAAGCAGTGGATCGACGAGGTGCTGATGCCGTTCCAGCGCAACACCGGCCCGACGCTCTCTGCCTTCAACGCCTGGGTGGTGCTGAAGGGGCTGGAGACGCTGCCTCTGCGCGCGTTCAAGCAGTCAGAGCAGGCGGTGGCGCTGGGCGAATTTATCGAACCGCGGGTGACGGCGGCGGGCGGACACCTGCTCCACCCCGGCTTGCCGAGCCACCCGCGTCATGCGCTTGCCACTGCGCAGATGGACGCGACGGGTCCGATCTTCGCGTTTGATGTCGGCACCCGCGCACGGGCCTTCGCGATCCTCGATGCGCTCAAGCTGATCGATATTTCGAACAATATCGGCGATGCGCGCTCGCTGATGTGCCATCCGGCCTCGACCACCCACGCCGGCCTGACCGACGAGGCGCGCGCCGCAATGGGCGTGACCGAGGGACTGCTGCGGATCAATGTCGGACTCGAGGATATCGCCGACCTGATCGAGGACATGGATCAGGCGCTCGGCGCGGCGGGGATATAGCCGTGGAACCGGTCAAGGATCCGCTGTGGCAGGCTGCGGCCGATCATCTGACTGGCCTGGGCCTGGGGGAAGACACGGTGTCTGGCCCTGCCGGCTTCGAGGCGTTCCTGCCTGGCTGCCGCACCATCCACACCCCGCCGCCCGCTGCTGCGCCAGCCGCGCTGGTGCTGCACAAGGGGCGGCTGGAGGAGGTGGACGAGGGGATGCTGCGACAGGCTCTCGATACCCACGTGGCCAGTTTTGCCAACGAGGTCTTCATCGTGCTTTCGCGAACCGGCACACCGCTCGATTCGGCAAATCCCCACGCCATGTCACGCGAGGCGTTGCTGGCCGCCTGGCATGAGGCCCGCCGGCGCAATACCGTCGGTGGTCTGCGTCTTGCTTCGCAGCGGATGCCGGCAACCTATGTGGGGCAGGGCCGGGTGCTGCTGGAAACCGCATTCGGCCATCTCATGCTGGTTGACGGCGAAGACACCGGCATTGTCCCGCACCTGATCCGTGACGGCTGGTTCGATCGTAATCTCACCGCGGTGATCGCCGGCCTGCTCGCACCGGGTATGACCTTTATCGACGTGGGCGCCAATTTCGGCACCTATACGATTGTCGCCGCCGAAAGGGTCGGGCCGCGCGGCCAGGTCATCGCGATCGAGGCCGCACCCGCGGTCGCGGCGCTTCTGGTCGAAAGCGTGTCGATGAACGGCTTCGATGGCCGCTCTAGGGTCGTGTGCTGTGCGGCCGGAGCAGAGGCGGGCACGCGCGTGCTCCACCAGTTTGCGACCCGCAAAGGCGGCACCACGCTGCTGTCCCACGTCGCCAAGAAGGCTCGCGAGGCTTACGGCGAGACGATCGTCACCGTCGATGTTGCGTGCCGCACTCTTGACGATATCCTCGCGGAAAACCGCCCCGAGCGGGTCGATCTGATCAAGCTCGATATCGAAGGGTCGGAATATGACGTGCTGCAAGGCGCGCGCGAGACGCTGTGGGCCTATCGCCCGCGGCTGATCATCGAATGGAACAACGGCATCTTCGAAGACCGCCCCGAGGATGCCGAGCGGCTCTATAAGCTTATCACCTGCGAACTCGGCTACAGCTTGCGCCGGATCAAGCCTGATGCGACAACCCGCCCGATCGGCCGCGACGAGCTGATGACAGGGTTTCACGATCTCGTCGCCGCGCCAAGCGAATAGGGTGAAGAACCATGCCGCACCGCGTGGAACTGGTGTTCGATTTCGTCAGCCCCAACGCCTACCTGATCTGGTGGCCGCTGCGCGAGCTGGTCAACCGCTACGAAGCGAGCCTTGATGTCGTGCCGGTGTTCCTGGCGGGCATGCACAAGCTCACCGGCAATGCCCCGCCGATGATCCGCGATGCCGGGGTGAGGGGCAAGAACGACTATGCGATGCTCGAAATGCAGCGCTTCATCGCCAGGCACGGGCTGACGAAATATCGCCTGCACCCGCAATTCCCGTTCAATTCGATCCTGCTCCAGCGGATGCTGTTCGCCGCTGACCAGGACGGGCGCGGGGTGCAGTTTGCCGAATGCCTGCTGCGCCCGATCTGGGAAGAGGGGCTGGACATAGCCTCGCCCGAAGCCGTCGGTGCGGCGGTGAGCGCGGCGGGCTTCGACGCCGCTGATCTGTTTGCCCGCGCGCAGAGCGAGGAGGTCAAACAGGGCCTTGCCGCCAACACCGACAAAGTTGTCGAACGCGGCGCCTTCGGTATCCCGACGATGTGGGTCGATGGCACCGAGATGTTCTTCGGCAAGGAGCGTCTCGGCCAGATCGAGGAATTGCTCGTGAAGGGGTGACGGCGGCACGGCAGACAACCCGGCGCTTACCCCGCTGCGATGTCCTCCAGCGGCACATCCATGATCGGATAGCGCCGCCAATCGGCCCAGTCATAGTGCCACCACTCGTTGGGCAGGGGCACGAAGCCCTCGGCGACCATCCAGCCTTCGAGCATCCGGCTCATGGCGAGCGCCTCGGCAGGTGCGGCGGTGTTGGCGCGGTAGGCGGCGGGGGTGAAGTCGTCATAGGGGCTGGGCATGGTGACTTCCACGCCGTCCCGGTGCAGCGAGAGGTCGATCGAGCAGCCGCGGTTGTGGCGCGATCCGACGCGCGGATCGGCAACGAATTCGCGTTTTTCGGGAGGGGTCTGGTCCCACATCGCCCGGGTGATGCGCCAGGGGCGGTAGGCGTCAAAGACGAGCAGGCCATAGCCTGCGGCCTCGGCGCGGGTCTGCACTTTGGTAAGAGCCTCGGCGACGGGGCGCTGCGCCACTGCACGCGCCACCGGATAAAGGCTGCGGCCCATGAAATTGGCGCGCGTGGCATAGCGGATATCGAACCTGAGGCGAGGATCCAGCCACGCGAGGTCGACCAGATCGGGCGCTGCGGTTGCCTGCGGGTCGACCGGCAAGGCGAGCGCCGGGCCGCCGCGCGCCGCGCACCCGCCCAGCAACCCCGCCAACATGGTTGCACTGCACCCGCGCAGCACCGCGCGGCGGGTCGGCAGTGGAACGGGTCCGGGGGGCAGGGCGGTCATGGCAGGGACACATAGGCCAGCCCCGCCGCCGCTGCCATCAGGATTCTCGCTTCTTCGGGATACGGCGGGGATGAACGGCGTTGAGGGTCTTGTGGCGCGGTGGAGAATCGCTACCTTGAGGGACGATATGAAGGCATTCTTCCAGCACGCTGCCACAACCGACGGAGTGACCGTCCGCGTGGCTGTCAACTACCTCCCGGAGCAGTCGCATCCGGAGGCGGGCAAGTGGTTCTGGGTCTATCACATCCGCATCGAGAACGGCAGCCACGAAACGCTGCGCCTGCGCACCCGCCACTGGCGGATCACTGACGGGCGCGGGATGGTGAACCATGTCGATGGTGAGGGCGTGGTTGGCGAGCAGCCGCTGCTCGTCCCCGGGCAGAGCCACGACTATGTCTCGGGCTGCCCGCTCACAACGGCGTTCGGCTCGATGGAGGGGTTCTACACCTTCCAGCGCCCCGATGGTGCTCCGTTCGAGGTGCGTATCCCCTTCTTCCCGCTGTGCGCGCCGGAAACCGCCGAGGGCCGCAGCCCGCGCTGAGGCTTGCAGCACCGGTCTTGCGGGCCTAATCGCGAAGCCGTGAAGCGCACCCATCTTCCCTTGAATGCCCTGCGCGTATTCGATGCGGCGGCGCGGCACCTGTCGTTCACGCGCGCCGCAGACGAGCTCGCCGTCACCCCCGCCGCCGTGGGCCAGCAGATCCGCGCGCTCGAGGACGTGCTCGGCGTTGTTCTGTTCCGTCGCACACCCAAGGGGCTTGAACTGACTCCGGAAGGGTTGGCCGGGCTCGATCCCCTGCGCGACGGCTTCCTGAGGTTCGAGGAGAGCGTCGCGGCGATGCAGGCCGGGCAGGCGTCCGACCGCTACACCATCGCGTGCCCGCGCGAATTCTATGCCGAGTGGCTCGCCCCCCGCCTCGCGCGGTTTCAGGCCGGCACCCCCGGCGTGCAATACATCCTCGCGCCCGACGAGCACGCCGACTTCACCGAAGCCAACCTTGATCTCGCGATCCGGCTGGTCGACGGGCCGGGCGAACTGGAAGGCGTCCAGCTCGCCCCCGCGATGCGCGTCACCGTCGCCGCGCCGGGCGCGCGTGACGCGTGGATCGACTGGCCGGGCATGCCGTTGCCCGAAGGCATCACGCCCGGCATCCGCGCGGGCAGCCCGGGGCAGGCACTGGCCTCGGCGCTGGCCGCAATGGGCCGCACGATCCTGCCGCTGGCGCTGGCCGAGGGGGCGGCGGCGCGCGGCCAGCTTGAGGTGATCGACGGCCCGCACCCCGGCACCCGCGCCTACTGGCTGATTGCCCCTGCGCCGCAGTGGCGATCGAAGAAGGTGAGGGCACTGGTCGCTTTCCTGGGGTCATAATTTCCGGACGCGCTCTGGTGTGCACCATCGTTGCTCGCACGGTGTTTTCGGCGGCCTGCCGCTGCGCTGCTTGAGCCCTTGGAGCCTGCGGGCGGCCTGTGCTTTGCACGTCTGCGCTCCAGCTTCGGCTCTGGCCTTGCGGGCCTGCGCGCCGTTTGACCGCCACTCGCGGGGTGTTGGATGCCTCGGGTCACTCCAAAACCCACCCTTGACCCTCCAACCGATCCCGCCTAAGGGCGCGCATCTTCCGGGCCTCGCCCGGATCGAGCTGAACATTGGCGGTGATGTCCCTCACACGGGGCAGCCGGCAAAGTAACCCGGTCTTTTCAGGCGGGTGGAGCGTTTTCGGCTCGCGATTGGTGGCGTTGACAGGGTGTGATCCCCGCCGCGCGCTGTTTCGCGATTCGTAATCTCCTCACCGGTCTGGCCATGGCCTCAAGCAAGGTGAAGCGAGAACTTAATGCCGACGATCAACCAGCTGGTCCGCAAGGGCCGCGTTCCGCAGAAGGCCAAGAGCAAGGTCCCTGCGATGGAGCAGAACCCGCAGAAGCGCGGCGTTTGCACCCGCGTCTACACGACGACCCCGAAGAAGCCGAACTCGGCGCTGCGCAAAGTGGCCAAGGTGCGCCTGACCAACCAGCGCGAAGTGATCAGTTACATCCCCGGCGAAGGTCACAACCTGCAGGAGCACTCGGTGGTGCTGATCCGCGGCGGGCGTGTGCGCGACCTGCCCGGCGTGCGCTACCACGTGCTGCGCGGCGTGCTCGACACCCAGGGTGTCAAGGATCGCAAGCAGTCGCGTTCGAAGTACGGCGCCAAGCGTCCGAAGTAAGGTTCAGGCGCGGACCCGGGAGCGGCCCGGAGCCGCGAGGCGAACCCGGGCGGGTTCGCCGCATTTCGAAGGAATAAAGAAGATGTCACGTCGTCGTCGTCCCGAAAAGCGGGAAATCCTGCCTGATCCGCAGTTCGGAGATCAGGTGCTGTCGAAGTTCATGAACAACCTCATGCTCGACGGGAAGAAGGCCGTTGCCGAGAAGATCGTTTATGGCGCGCTCGCTACGGTCGAAAGCAAGGCCAAGGCCGATCCGATCCAGCTGTTCCATGATGCGCTCAACAACGTGAAGCCGCAGGTCGAAGTGCGCAGCCGCCGCGTTGGCGGTGCGACCTATCAGGTGCCGGTGGAAGTGCGCCCCGAGCGCGCCCAGGCGCTCGCGATCCGCTGGCTCATCAACGCCGCCCGCGGCCGTCCGGAAACCACCATGGCCGCACGCCTGTCGGGTGAATTGATGGATGCCGCCAACAACCGCGGCAACGCGGTCAAGAAGCGCGAAGACACCCACCGCATGGCCGACGCCAACCGGGCCTTCTCGCATTACCGCTGGTAAGGATTGCGGAGCGGCCGGCGGTCACGTCTTCCGGCTGTCACAATCGTCACTATATGGGGGCCGATCCGCTCACCCGGCGGCCCCCGCAAGACCTTTAAGGAAACCATTATGGCCCGCGAGTATCCGCTGGAGCGCTATCGCAATATCGGCATCATGGCACACATCGATGCCGGCAAGACCACCACGACCGAGCGTATTCTCTACTACACTGGCAAGTCCTACAAGATCGGCGAAGTGCACGATGGTGCGGCGACGATGGACTGGATGGAGCAGGAGCAGGAGCGCGGGATCACCATCACCTCGGCGGCGACCACCACCTTCTGGACCGCTGAAGATCCGAACATGGATCCGATGAGCGACCCCGAAGCGCTGCGTGCGAACCAGCCCAAGCACCGCATCAACATCATTGACACCCCGGGCCACGTGGACTTCACCATCGAAGTGGAACGCTCGCTGCGCGTGCTCGACGGCGCGGTCGCGGTGTTCGACGGCGTGGCGGGCGTGGAGCCGCAATCGGAAACCGTGTGGCGGCAGGCCGACAAATACGGCGTCCCCCGTATGTGCTTCATCAACAAGCTCGACCGCACCGGCGCCGACTTCTATTATTGCGTCCAGTCGATCATTGATCGTCTGGGGGCCAAGCCGCTGGTGCTCTACCTCCCGATCGGTGCGGAAAACCAGCTGCAGGGTGTGGTTGACCTGGTGAACAACCGCGGCATCGTCTGGAAGGACGAAAGCCTCGGCGCAAAGTATGAATTTATCGCCATCCCCGATGATCTCGCCGACAAGGCCGCCGAATATCGCGAGCGCCTGATCGAACTCGTCGTCGAACAGGATGACGAGGTGATGGAAGCCTATCTCGAAGGCAAGGAGCCGGATGTTCCGACCATCAAGAAGCTGATCCGTCAGGGCACGATCGCGCGCGCCTTCGTGCCGATCACCTGCGGCTCGGCGTTCAAGAACAAGGGTGTCCAGCCGTTGCTTGACGCGGTGGTCGACTACATGCCCTCGCCGCTCGACATTCCGCCGATCAAGGGCGTTTTGCCCGACAGCGATCAGGAAGACGAGCGTCCTTCGAGCGACGATGCGCCCTTTGCCGCGCTGGCGTTCAAGATCATGAACGATCCCTTTGTCGGCTCGCTGACCTTCACCCGCATCTATTCGGGCAAGCTCACCAAGGGCCAGGTGCTGAACTCGGTGAAGGACAAGAAGGAAAAGATCGGCCGTATGCTGCTGATGCATTCCAACAATCGCGAAGACATTGATGAGGCCTTTGCCGGCGATATCGTCGCGCTGGCGGGCATGAAGGACACCACCACCGGTGATACCCTGTGCGATGCCGCCAAGCCGATCATCCTGGAACGCATGGAATTCCCCGAGCCGGTGATCGAGCTGTCGGTCGAACCCAAGACCAAGGCCGACCAGGAAAAGATGGGCATCGCGCTCAATCGTCTGGCGCAGGAAGATCCCTCGTTCCGCGTGTCGACCGATCACGAGAGCGGCCAGACCATCATCAAGGGCATGGGCGAGTTGCACCTCGACATCATCGTCGATCGTATGCGCCGCGAATTCAAGGTCGAGGCCAATGTCGGTGCGCCGCAGGTGGCCTACCGCGAATATCTCGCCCGTGAAGTCGAGGTCGATTACACTCACAAGAAGCAGTCGGGCGGCTCGGGCCAGTTCGGGCGCGTCAAGGTTGTCGTTACCCCGGGCGAACGCGGGCAGGGCGTGATCTTCGAAGATCAGATCAAGGGTGGGAACATTCCCCGCGAATACATCCCGGCGATCGAGAAGGGCTTCCGCGAGCAGGCCGAAAGCGGCCATCTCGTGGGCTTCCCGATCATCGACTTCTCGATCAAGCTGGTCGATGGTGCTTACCACGACGTCGACTCGAGCGCGATCGCGTTTGAAATCGCCGCCCGCGGTGCCATGCGTGAAGTCGCCCAGAAGTCGGGCATCAAGCTGCTCGAGCCGATCATGAAGGTCGAAGTCGTGACCCCGGATGACTATCTGGGCGACGTCATCGGTGACCTCAACAGCCGGCGCGGTCAGATCCAGGGCACCGACACCCGCGGCAATGCCCAGGCGGTCGAGGCCTTTGTCCCGCTCGCCAACATGTTCGGATACGTCAACGAACTGCGCTCGTTCACCCAGGGGCGCGCCCAGTACACCATGCAATTCTCGCACTATGACGAGGTTCCGGCCAACGTCGCAGCCGAGGTCAAGGAGAAACTTGCCTAAGCTGCCTCAGCAGTCTAGGGGCGGCGCCTGATTCTGCGGGAGCCGCCACACTCTCCCGCGAACACACGTTTTCATCCAAGAAGGTACACCAGAGAAATGGCCAAGGAAAAGTTCCAGCGGAATAAGCCGCACTGCAACATCGGCACCATCGGTCACGTCGACCATGGCAAGACCACGCTGACCGCGGCGATCACCAAGGTGATGGCTGAAACCTACGGCGGCAACGCCGTGGATTTCGCCAACATCGACAAGGCCCCGGAAGAGCGTGAGCGCGGCATCACGATCTCGACCGCGCACGTCGAGTACGAATCGGCGGCTCGTCACTACGCGCACGTCGACTGCCCGGGGCACGCTGACTACGTGAAGAACATGATCACCGGTGCCGCCCAGATGGACGGTGCGATCTTGGTGGTGAACGCTGCTGACGGTCCGATGCCGCAGACCCGCGAGCACATCCTGCTCGCCCGTCAGGTCGGCGTGCCGGCGCTGGTCGTGTACATGAACAAGGTCGACCAGGTTGACGACGAGGAAATCCTCGAACTGGTCGAACTCGAAGTGCGCGAACTGCTGAGCTCGTATGACTTCGATGGCGACAATATTCCGATCGTCAAGGGTTCGGCGCTGGCCGCTCTTGAAGGCCGCGATGACAACATCGGCAAGGATTCGATCATCGCTCTGATCGAAGCCGTCGACAGCTACATTCCGCAGCCCGAGCGTCCGGTCGACAAGGACTTCCTGATGCCGATCGAAGACGTGTTCTCGATCTCGGGTCGCGGCACCGTGGTGACCGGCCGTATCGAAACCGGCATCGTGAACGTGGGCGACGAAGTCGAAATCGTCGGTATCAGGGACACCCGCAAGACCACCGTCACCGGCGTGGAAATGTTCCGTAAGCTGCTTGATCGCGGCGAAGCTGGCGACAACATCGGTGCCCTGATCCGCGGCGTCGGCCGTGAAGAGGTCGAGCGCGGCCAGGTGCTCTGCAAGCCCGGTTCGGTCAAGCCGCACACCGAGTTTGAAGCCGAAGTCTACGTGCTGTCGAAGGATGAAGGTGGCCGTCACACGCCGTTCTTCGCCAACTACCGTCCGCAGTTCTACTTCCGCACCACCGACGTGACCGGCGAAGTGATTCTTCCCGAAGGCACCGAAATGGTGATGCCGGGCGATAACGTCTCGATCGGCGTGAAGCTGATCGCGCCGATCGCCATGGACGAAGGTCTGCGCTTCGCGATCCGCGAAGGCGGCCGCACCGTGGGATCGGGCGTCGTTTCCAAGATCACCAAGTAAGGATCGGCCCCGAAAGTGGGGCTCACCAACCAACAGGAAGGCCTGGCGCTCTGCGGAGCCGCCGGGCCTTCTTTTGTCAAGGCGCAGGGCGGACCGGTTCGGAAAAGGCAGTCGTTTCACGGTCACGTAATTTCCTTGCCAAGCCCTCTTGCAAGACCGGGGCGCTCCCCGTATAGGCGCGCATCCGCAGACGAGATTCGTCACGTCTGACACGAGTTTTGAGGAAGGCCGCCCGCTCACGGGAAACCGGAACGAAGCGGGGCGGTCTTTGTTTTTGGGAAATGCCGGGTGACCGGTTGCTCCTTGGCTCTTTCGCATCGGTAGTAGGACATGGAAGCTCAGAATATCCGCATTCGCCTCAAGGCGTTTGATCACCGCGTTCTTGACCAGGCCACTGGTGAGATCGCTGATACGGCGCGCCGCACGGGCGCTCTTATTCGGGGACCCATTCCGCTGCCGACGCGTATCGAGAAATTCACCGTGAACCGCGGTCCGCACGTTGACAAGAAGTCGCGTGAGCAGTTCGAGGTGCGCACTTACAAGCGGTTGCTCGACATCGTGCAGCCCAACGCCCAGACCGTGGATGCGCTGATGAAGCTCGATCTGGCGGCAGGCGTAAACGTCGAGATCAAGCTGGCCTAAGCCGGCCGAAATGCCCCCGCCGATGGGTAGGGGCCTCTATCGTTGGAGCGTCAAAGCTCCGCCTGACGATAGGGCGGATACCGCCGGAGGCACTCTCCGGGCTGCGTCCCCCGTCTCGCTTCCTCGGTCATCCGGCCGCGTGGAGCAATCAGCCCGGACGGGGCGATGCATGACAATTCGGGCTGAACTTGGGCTGCGACGCAATGCGTCGTGGCCTGCCATGCACCCTGCGGATAGTCCGCCGGGTGCCTCTGTTGAGGAGTAACAAGACGATGCGCACCGGCGTGATCGCAAAGAAAGTCGGGATGACCCGCCTCTTCCAGGAGGACGGCCGGCACGTGCCTGTGACCGTGCTGTCGCTGGAGGATTGCCAGGTGGTTTCGCACCGCACCGCAGAGCGCGACGGCTATTTCGCGCTCCAGCTGGGTGCCGGCGCGGCCAAGCAGAAGAACGTTGCCAAGCCGCAGCGTGAACATTTCGCCAGGGCTGACGTGGGCCTCAAGAAGCAGGTTGCCGAATTTCGCGTTGACAGCGAAGATGCGCTCGTCCCCGTCGGTGCGACCATCAGCGCCGACCACTTCGTTGCCGGCCAGAAGGTCGACATCACCGGCCACACGCAGGGCAAGGGCTTTGCCGGTGCCATGAAGCGCTGGGGCTTCGGCGGTATGCGCGCCACTCACGGCGTGTCGATCTCGCACCGCGCGCATGGTTCGACCGGTAACCGTCAGGATCCGGGCCGCGTGTTCAAGGGCAAGAAGATGGCCGGCCACATGGGCGACCGTCAGCGCACCCAGCAGAACCTCGAAATCGTCCGCACTGATGCCGAGCGCGGCCTGTTGTTTGTCAAGGGTTCGGTCCCGGGTTCGAAGAATGGCTGGCTGCTTGTGCGTGATGCGGTCAAGCTGCCGCTCCCCGAAGGTCTGCCGTTCCCCGGCGCCGTGATCGAGAAGAAGGCTCCGCAGGCTGACGAGACTGCGTCGGTTGTCGAAACCGCCGCGGAAGCCGTGGTCGTGACCGAAGCCGTCGAAACCGACGCGCCGGCCACCGAAGAAAACAAGGAAGGCTGAGCCATGAAGGTAAAGGTTCAGAAAATCGACGGCGGGAAGGTCGCGGGCGATATCGAGCTGTCGGATGACGTGTTCGGGATCGAGCCGCGCGCTGACATCCTGCATCGGGTCGTGACCTGGCAGCTCGAAAACCGCCGTGGCACCGCCCGCCCGACCCGCGAGCGTTCGGATGTGGCTCGCACCGGGAAGAAGTTCGGCCGCCAGAAGGGTGGCGGCGCGGCTCGTCACGGCGATCGTGCAGCCCCGGTGTTCATCGGCGGCGGCAAGGCTCATGGTGCTCGCAAGCGCGATTTCGAGCAGTCGCTCAACAAAAAGATCCGCGCGCTCGGCCTGAAGATGGCGCTGTCGAGCAAGGCCAAGGATGGTCTGGTGGTGGTCGACAGCCTCGCGCTGGCCGAAGCCAAGACCAAGCTGCTCAAGGGTCACCTCGCCAAGGCGGGACTTTCGGGCAAGGTGTTGGTGATCGACGGCGAACAGGTTGATGCGGGCTTCAAGAAGGCCGCTGGCAACCTGCCGGGCATCAACGTCCTCCCGGCGATTGGCGCCAACGTCTACGACATCCTTAACCACGACACGCTGGTTCTCACCAAGGCCGCTGTCGAAAAGCTGGAGGCGCGCTTCAATGGCTAAGAAGCAGACCGTCGATGCGCGTCACTACGACGTGATCCTCGCCCCTCACATCACCGAGAAGTCGACCCTCGCGTCCGAACAGAACGCGGTTGTCTTCAAGGTGGCCAAGGATGCCACCAAGCCCCAGATCAAGGAAGCGATCGAGGCGATCTACGACAAGAAGGTCGTCGCGGTGAATACCCTGGTCGTCAAGGGCAAGACCAAGCGCTGGAAGGGTAAGGCCTATCAGCGCACCGACGTGAAGAAGGCGATCGTTACCCTTGCCGAGGGTGAAATGATCGACATCACCAGCGGTATCTGAGGCTAAGGGACAGAGGCAAGAGCAATGGCACTCAAGAACTACAAGCCGACCAGTCCCGCGCGCCGCGGTCTCATCCTGGTCGACAAGTCGGCCCTCTGGAAGGGCAAGCCGGTCAAGGCACTGACCGAAGGCAAGCGCAAGACCGGTGGCCGCAACAACAAGGGTCACGTCACCTCGCGCGGGATCGCCGGTGGTCACAAGCAGAAGTACCGCTTCATCGACTTCAAGCGTCGCAAGTGGGACGTCCCGGCCACGGTCGAGCGTCTGGAATATGACCCGAACCGCACCGCCTTCATCGCGCTGGTGAAGTACGAGGATGGCGAGCAGGCCTACATCATCGCGCCGCAGCGCCTCGCTGTGGGTGACACGGTCGTGGCGGGCGAGAAGACCGACACCAAGCCGGGCAACGCGATGTTGCTGGGCCAGATGCCGGTCGGCACGATCTGCCACAATGTCGAAATGAAGCCGGGCAAGGGCGGCCAGATCGCCCGTTCGGCCGGCACCTATGTGCAGGTTGTCGGCCGTGACCGCGCCTTCGTTATCGTGCGGCTCAACTCGGGCGAGCAGCGTTACCTGCGCGCCGATTGCATGGGCACGGTGGGTGCTGTGTCGAACCCCGACAACGGCAACCAGAACTTTGCCAAGGCCGGCCGTTCGCGCTGGATGGGCAAACGTCCGCTGACCCGCGGCGTTGCGAAAAACCCGGTCGATCACCCGCACGGCGGTGGTGAGGGCCGCACCTCGGGTGGTCGCCATCCGGTGACCCCGTGGGGCAAGCCGACCAAGGGTGCCCGCACGCGCCACAACAAGCAGACGGACAAGATGATTATCCGCTCGCGTCACGCGAAGAAGAAGAGGTAAGAGACGATGGCACGTTCCGTCTGGAAAGGTCCGTTTGTCGAGCTGAGCCTGCTGAAGAAGGCCGAAAGCGCGCAGGAAACCATGAACACCAAGCCGATCAAGACCTGGTCGCGGCGTTCGACGATCCTGCCGCAGTTCGTCGGGCTCACCTTCAATGTCTATAACGGGCACAAGTTCATTCCCGTTGCGGTTTCGGAAGAAATGGTCGGTCACAAGCTCGGTGAATTTGCGCCCACGCGCACCTTCCCCGGCCACGCTGCCGACAAGAAGGGCAAACGCTGATGAGCAAGGCAAAGGCACCCCGCCGCGTGGGCGATAACGAGGCGCTGGCGGTTGGCACTACGATCCGTGGTTCGGCGCAGAAGCTCAACCTCGTGGCCGCCTTGATCCGCGGCAAGAAGGCCGAAGAGGCGATGAACATCCTCGCCTTTTCGAAGCGGGCGATGGCGCGCGATGCGAGCAAGGTGCTCGCTTCGGCGATCGCTAATGCGGAAAACAACCACAACCTCGATGTCGACGCGCTGATCGTCGCAGAAGCGAGCGTGGGCAAGTCGGTGACGATGAAGCGCTTCCACACCCGTGGCCGCGGCAAGTCGACCCGGATTCTCAAGCCGTTCTCGCGTCTGCGGATCGTCGTTCGCGAAGCAGAGGAGGCCTGAGATGGGTCAGAAGAGCAATCCGATCGGTCTGCGCCTGCAGATCAACCGCACCTGGGACAGCCGCTGGTACGCCGAGGGGCGTGACTATGCACAGCTGCTCAAGGAAGACCTCGCGATCCGCAAGTACGTCATGGAAAACCTGCCCCAGGCGGCGATTTCCAAGGTGGTGATCGAGCGTCCGGCCAAGCTGTGCCGCGTGTCGATCTTCGCGGCGCGTCCGGGCGTCATCATTGGCAAGAAGGGCGCAGACATCGAGAAGCTGCGCGCCAAGCTCGCCACCATGACCCCGAGCGAGGTGAAGCTCAACATCGTCGAGATCCGCAAGCCGGAAAT
>JBKBLZ010000006.1:0-11662 GCA_046296035.1 Erythrobacter sp.
CGCTTTCTCGATCCCGTTGATTGCGCCCACGGCGATGATCAGGCGTTCCTGCGGCAATTCGCCCATCAGCTGGTAGAAGCCCTTGCCTTCGACCCCACCCAGCACGTTTTCGGCCGGGACGAAGACGTTGTCGAAGAACAGTTCGGACGTATCGGCCGCGTCGAGCCCGATCTTGTCGAGCTTGCGGCCGCGCTGAAAGCCTTCGGCACCCTCGGTTTCAAGCAGCATCAGCGAAATGCCCTTGGCCCGCTCGTTCGGATCGGTCTTGGCGACGACGATGATGAAGTCGGCGATCTGGCCACTCGAGATATAGGTCTTGGCGCCGCTGATGCGGTAGCCGTTGCCGTCCTTGATCGCGGTTGTGGTGATCGATTGCAGGTCGGAACCGACGCCCGGCTCGGTCATCGCAATCGCGCTGACGAGATCGCCCGAGACCAGTCGGGGCAGATATTTCTGCTTCTGCTCCTCGGTGCCGTGCCGCACCAGATAGGGCAGGATCACGGTGTTGTGGAGCGAAGCGGCAAAGCCGTCGACCCCGTGCTTGGACTGCTGGTCGATCACCACCAGATCGTGGCGAAAATCACCGCCGTGGCCGCCATATTCGGTGGGAACCGACACGCCGAGCAGGCCCGCTGCCCCTGCCTCGCGCCAGAACTCGCGCTCGACCTGGCCATCCTCGCGCCACTTTTCGACGCGCTTGGCGGGGGCGTGCTGCTGGTAGAATTTGCCGACAGCGTCAGCGAAGATGGCGATTTCCTCGTCTTCCATGAAGGCGGGCTGTGGCACGTTGAGGACGGACATTTCTCTCTCTCCTTGTGATCGCATGCTGACGGCGCGCACCATTCGCGCGCCCCTGCCGATGCTTACTTGCCCGTCCAGTTGGGCTTGCGCTTTTCGGCAAAGGCAGCCGCGCCTTCGCGGGCGTCGGCGGAGACGAATACGGGCGCGATCAATCTGCCCTGATTCGTGTAGCGATCCGCCATCGGCCAGCCGCGCGATTCCTTCATCACCTGCTTGGACACCCGCACCGCCAGCGGGCCGTTGGCGGCGATGCGCGCGGCGAGCGCCTTGGCGCCGTCGAGCGCCGGGCCTTCGGTCACTTCGTTGATGAGGCCGAGCTGATAAGCGCGCGCAGCGTCGATGAAATCGCCGGTCAGCGCCAGTTCCATCGCGATTCGCTCGGGGATCTGGTCGGGCAGCATCATCACCCCGCCCGCCGCGGCAACCAGGCCGCGCTTCACCTCGGGAATGCCGAACTTGGCGTTCGCATGGGCCACCACCAGGTCGCAGGCGATCATCAGTTCCAGCCCGCCGGCCAGCGCATAGCCTTCAACCGCGGCGATCAGCGGCTTCTTGGGCGGGGCCTGCACGATCCCGCCAAAGCCGCGGCCCTCAACCGAGGGGCTTTCGCCGCGCAGGAAGCCCTTGAGGTCCATCCCCGAGCAGAAGGTGCCGCCTGCGCCGGTGATGATGCCGACCCGCAAATCGTCCTCGGCATCGAGCCGGTCCATCGCCGCAGCGATCCCCTCGGCTGCGGCCTTGGTCATGGCGTTCTTGGCCTGCGCGCGGTTGATGGTGACAATGAGGACACCGTCCTCGACTTCGGTCAGCACTTCGGGGGCAGCGGTGTCGCTCACTCGACTCTCTCCTATCGAAATTGCCATTGCGATTTGAAACGCAATTCTTGTGCGAGTGGTGCAGTGGGTTTACGTGACCGTCAACCGCATTTTCGCTATATCGGGAGAGGATAAGATGGCCGAGGCTTACATCATCGACGCAGTGCGCACCCCGCGCGGGATCGGCAAGCAGGGCAAGGGCGCGCTCGCCGCGTGCCACCCGCAGCACCTCGCCGCGACGGTGATGAAGGCGATTGCGGAGCGCAACCATCTGGATACCAAGACGGTTGACGACGTGATCTGGTCGGTCTCGACGCAGGACGGGCTGCAGGCCGGCGACATGGGCCGCATGGCCGCGCTCGATGCGGGTTATGACATCACCTCGTCCGGCACCACGCTCGATCGCTTTTGCGGCGGCGGTATCACCAGCGTTGCGTTCGCCGCGGCGCAGGTGATGAGCGGGATGGAAGACTGCATTGTCGCCGGCGGGACCGAGATGATGAGCCTCACCGCCGCGATGAGCCAGGAAAAGATGCGCGCCGGGATCAAGCCGCCGATGATGGGCAGCTATAACGAACGGCTGCAAGCGGTGCACCCGCAGTCGCACCAGGGCATTTGCGGCGATGCGATTGCCAGCATGGAAGGCTTCACGCGCGAGGATCTCGACGCCGTCGGCTACCGTTCGCAGCAGCGCGCCGCCGAAGCGATCGCGGCGGGCCGCTTTGCCAAGTCGCTGGTGCCGGTGGTGGCCGATGATGGCACCGTGCTGCTCGACCATGACGAATATCCCCGCCCGGAAACCACGATGGAAGGGCTCGCCGCAATCGCGCCGGCCTTCCCCAAGATCGCCGACGTTCCGCTCGACGAGAAGGGCACCACCTTCCGCAAGCTCATCAACCAGAAATATCCCGATCTCGAAATCCAGCACTTCCACCACGCCGGCAACTCGTCGGGCGTGGTCGATGGTGCCGCCGCGGTGCTCGTCACCAGCAAGGCCTACGCCGAAAAGCACGGCCTCAAGCCGCGCGCGCGCATCGTTGCCACCTGCAACATGGGCGATGATCCCACGCTGATGCTCAATGCGCCGGTGCCGGCGGCGAAGAAGGTGCTGGCCAAGGCTGGCCTCAGCAAGGACGACATCGACCTTTATGAAATCAACGAGGCCTTCGCGGTGGTCGCCGCCAAGTTCGTGCGCGATCTCGAACTCGACTGGGACAAGGTCAACGTCAATGGCGGCGCGATCGCGCTCGGGCACCCGATCGGCGCGACCGGCGCGATCCTGATCGGCACCGTGGTCGACGAGCTGGAGCGGCGCGGGGGGCGCTATGGCCTGGTGACGATGTGCGCGGCCGGCGGCATGGCCCCGGCGATCATCGTCGAGCGGGTGGATGGCTTTGTCGACTGACGTGCCCGACAACACCCCGGTCATCATCGGGGTGGGCCAATATTCGGAGAGGGTCGGCGAGCCCGGCTACGAAGCCCTTTCCTACATGGACTTGGCCGGACGGGCGCTGGCCGCAGCGATTGCGGATTCGGGTGCAGGCTCCGGGGCGAGCGGTGATGTGGCGCAGGCCATCGACACGCTCGCCGCGATCCGTGCCTTTGAAATGTCGCGGCCTGATCGCAAGCCGCCCTTCGGCGCGGCCGACAATGTCCCGCGCGCGATCGCCAGGCGGGTGGGCGCGAGGCCGAAGCGCGCGATCCTCACCACCACCGGAGGGCAGACCAACCAGCAGTTGGTGGGCGAGTTTGCTGCAGCGATCGCGGCGGGCGACAGCGCTTGCGCGGTGATCGTCGGCAGCGAGGCGATCTCGACCGTGCTGGCGCTGACTGCCAAGGGCGAAATCCCCGACTGGTCGGAAGAAATCGGTGGCGATTTCGAGGATCAGGGTTTCGGGGTCGAGGATTTGCTCGAGCCGGCGCTGTTTGCCCACGGCGCAAGCGGGGCGATCCCGCTCTATGCGCTGGCGGAGAACGCGCGGCGGCACAGGCTCGGCATGGGGCTGAAGGAATACCGGCTGGAAATCGGCAGGCTGTTTGCGCCCTTCACCCGCGTGGCGGCGGCGAACCCGCATTCGGCCGCACCGGTCGAGCGTTCGGCGGAGGAGCTTGCCACCGTGACCGAGCGCAACCGCATCGTTGCCGAACCCTATCCGCGCATGACAGTGGCGCGCGATCAGGTGAACCAGGCGGCCGCGATCATTCTCGCCTCGGCGGGCCGCGCGCGCGAACTGGGCGTTCCGCAAGACAAGTGGGTGCACATCCACGCGGTGACCGCCGCGACCGAGCTGAAGCTCTCGCAGCGGCCCGATCTTTCGGCCAACCCGGCCTCGCTCGCGAGTGTCGATGCGGCGCTGGCGCGGGCGGGGAAGGGCATCGCGGACATGGCCTATCTCGACTTCTATTCCTGCTTCGCGATTCCGGTGTTCAACCAGTGTGACCATTTCGGCCTTGCCGCCGACGATCCGCGCGGTCTGACGCTGACGGGCGGTTTGCCGTTCTTCGGCGGGGCGGGGAACAACTATTCGGCCCACGCCATCGCCGAGGCGGTGCAGCGGGTGCGGGCGGATCGGGGCAGCTTCGCGCTGGTGGGCGCGAATGGCGGCTGGATGAGCAAATACGCCACCGGGATCTATTCTTGCCAGCCTGCCGACTGGCGCGCGAACGATCGTTTTGCCGTGCTTCCCAAGGCTACCAATGCGGTGCCGATCGCAAAGGTGCCGGTGGCGGCGGCGACAGTTGAAACCTACACCATCAACCGCGGCCCCAAGGGTGCCGAGGCGATCTTCATCGGTCGCTCCGATGCGGGCGAGCGGGTGGTGGGCAATGCCGATCTGACCGATTCGGCCACCGCCGAGGCTTTCGAGAGCGGCGAGCCGTTCGGCCAGCGTCTCTCCCTGACGCAGGACGAGCGCGGGCGGACGGTGGGGCGGGTGGCTTATACCAATGCCCGATGAGCATGACTCATCGGGCATTGGTTAAGCCCGTGCGGCGCTTGAGCAAATCCAGCGCGTGGATCGCGTCAGCATCTTAGCGCGCTGGTATTAGCGCCGCTCCCCGCCCAGGAAGTCGAGCGCGTCGAAGCCCTCGGGCGCGGGGACTTCGATGATCGGATCGTCGCGGTCATCGAATTCGGTGCGCAGCGCGCGGCTCATGATCGCGTGGCAATGATAGAGGCAGGTGATGTAGGTCAGCTCGAGGATTTCCTCGTCGCTCAATACCGCCTTCAGCTGCGCGAACAGCGCATCGGGCACCCGCCCGGCATGGCACACGAGCCGGTCGGCATAGGCCAGCACCAGCCGCTCCTTCGCGTCGAACACGTCTGATGTCTGCCACACGGGCAGTGCTTCGATCTTGGCCTCGCTCACGCCCAGCCCCCGCAGGCTCTTGCAGTGCTGCGAGAACACGAACTGGCTCCCCGTGGCCCAGCCCGCCCAGGTCTGGCCCAGCTCGCGCAGCACCGGATCGAGCTTGCGCGCCGGCGAACGGTAATAGGCAAAGCCCTGCGCGGCGTGGCGCAGGGTGTCGGGGGAATTGGCGAACACGCTCCACCAGTCGCCGCGCGTGCCGGTGGCGGTGCCGGGTTCGGTCACCGGATCGCGGCTGCCGAACAGCTGCCGGTAGAGCGGCAGCGCGACCTTTTCGTCCGCTTCGGCCAGCGGCACCTCGCGCAGGCGCGGCATCAGGCATCCTCCGTCATGGTCGCGGGCGCATGGCGCACGTCCTCCGGCCCGAAGGCGCGGGTGGTCGCGGCGAATTCGAGCATGATGCCATTGGGATCGGTGAAATAGACCGAGCGCACGAATACGCCCTCGTGGGTTTCCGGGGCATAGCCCGAGGGACTGTCATCGTGGTTGAACACCATGTGGGTGTGCGGCACGCCTGCCGCCTGCAACCGGTCGAGCGCGGCGTCGAGTTCGGCCTCGTCCATGTGGAAGGCCAGGTGGTTCATCGAGCCGACCGCCGTCTTGGCCTCGAAGGGAAACTTCTTCACCGAGGCGATGCCGGGCGCGGCGGGAGGGGCATCTTGCCACCAGAAGAACGCCACCGCATTGCCCCCGCCGCAATCGAAGAAGAAGTGCTGGCCGCCATCGGGCAACTGCACCGTTTTGAACAGCGGCATATTGAGCACCCCGGTGTAGAACTGCACCGTCTCGGCCATGTCGCGGCACACCAGCGCGATGTGATTGATGCCTTTCGTTCTGATCCCTGTTTCGTCTGTCATTGCCTTGCTCCTCTGGCCGACAAGACTGCCTGCTTCGCGCGGCGCTGGCAATTGCTTGCGCGAATCGGTGACTTCGGATAGATGGTTTCAGTTGAAACTATCTATCCGTCGCAGGGGACGCTGCCGTGAATGCACAGATGAAGGCCGATGGGGCCAAAGACCTGTTCGACAACCCGGCAGGTCTCGACGGGTTTGAATTCGTCGAGTTCTGCGCGCCGGAAAAGGGCGTGCTCGAACCCGTGTTCGAAGCGATGGGCTTCACCCGCGTGGCGCAGCACCGTTCCAAGGACGTGCACCTGTGGCGGCAGGGCGGCATCAACTTCATTGCCAATTACGAGCCGCGCAGTGCCGCGTGGTATTTCGCGCGCGAACATGGCCCTTCGGCCTGCGGCATGGCCTTCCGCGTGCGCGATGCGGCGGCAGCCTATGACCACCTGATTGCCAGGGGGGGCGAGCCGGTTGCCGTCCAGACCGGGGTGATGGAACTGCGCATCCCCGCGATCCGCGGGATCGGCGGGGCGATCCTCTATCTGGTCGATCGCTATGACGGCGCGGCCAAGGGCAATGGCCTGACCATCTACGACATTGATTTCGAATACCTCCCCGGCGTCGAAAGGCGCCCCGAAGGTGCAGGCTTCCATACCATCGATCACCTCACCCACAACGTCTACACCGGACGCATGAAGTACTGGGCCGACTATTACGAGACCCTGTTCAATTTCCGCGAGATCCGTTTCTTCGACATCAAGGGCGAATATACCGGGCTGACGTCGAAGGCGCTGACCGCGCCGGATGGCAAGATCCGCATCCCGCTCAATGAAGAGGGTGAAGGCGGCAAGGGCCAGATCGAGGAGTTCCTGCGCGCCTTCAATGGCGAGGGCATTCAGCACATCGCGCTGATCTGCGATGATCTGGTGGCCTGCTGGGATCGTCTCCACGCGCGCGGCGTGCCCTTCATGACGGCGCCGCCCGCAACCTATTACGCGATGCTCGATGAACGCCTGCCCTGCCACGGCGAGGATGTCGAAGCGCTGAAGATGCGCGGCATTTTGCTGGATGGCACCACGCTGGGTGGCCAGCCCCGCCTGCTGCTGCAAATCTTTGCGCAGGCGCAGGTCGGGCCGGTGTTTTTCGAATTCATTCAGCGCAAGGGTGACGAAGGCTTCGGAGAGGGCAATTTCAAGGCCCTGTTCGAAAGCATGGAGCGCGACCAGATCATCCGCGGCGTGCTTACTATCGAGGAACCGGCGCAATGACCCACCCTGTAACGCTGTCCGGTATCCACCACGCCGCCTATCGCTGCAAGGATGCGAAGGAGACGGTGGAGTGGTATGCCCGCGTTCTGGGCATGGCCTACACCACCGCCTTTGCCGAGGATCACGTGCCCTCGACGGGCGAGTATGATCCCTACATGCACATCTTCCTCGATGCTGGCGGTGGCAATATCCTCGCCTTCTTCGAACTGCCCAACCAGCCCGAGATGGGCAAGGATCCGAACACCCCCGCATGGGTGCAGCATCTGGCGCTGAAGGTGCCGTCCGAGGCTGCGCTGCTGGCGGCCAAGGCGCATATCGAAGCCCAAGGCATCGACGTGCTTGGGCCGACGCATCACGGCATCTTCAAGTCGATCTACTTCTTCGATCCCAATGGCCATCGCATCGAACTCGCCGCCGATATCGGCACGGCCGAGCAATATGCAGAACTCGCCCGCGTCGCCCCGCTGATGCTGGAGGAGTGGAGCCAGACCAAGAAGGCGCCGCGCCACGCCGATTGGCTGCACGAAATCGCCCGTGCACAACATGCCGCGAAAGAGTGACTCTTCCCCTTTGATCCAGCGCAAGGCGTGAAGGCGCCCGCTCCCCCACCTTGGAACCGTCCAAGAGGGGGATTCGGCCGATGCGCATACTGTTCGTTCATCCCAATTACCGTTCCGGCGGGGCCGAGATTGCCGGAACCTGGCCGCCGGCATGGGTTGCCTACCTGTCCGGACCGCTGCGGCGCGCAGGCTTCGACGACATCACCTTTATCGACGCGATGACCGAGAACATCCCCGAGGACGAACTCGCCCGGCGGATGGAGGAATTGCAGCCCGATCTTGTCGGCGTGACCGCCATCACCCCCTCGATCTACGCTGCCGAACGCGTGCTGGAACTGGCCGCGCTCCATGTGCCGAGCGCGGTCAGGGTGCTGGGCGGGGTGCACGCCACTTTCATGTATTGCCAAGTGCTGGCTGAAGCCCCCCACATCGACGTGATCGTGCGCGGCGAGGGCGAGAATATCGCGGTCGAACTGTGCACCGCGATTGCCGAGGGCCGCTGGCCGCAGGACCGCGCCTCCATCCGCGGCCTTGCCTTCCGCGATGGCGACGCGGTGGTCGCCACGGAAGCTGCCGAGACGATCAAGGACATGTCCACGATCCGCCCCGACTGGGATATCCTTGACTGGAGCAACTACACCTACATCCCCCTGGGCACCCGCGTCGCCATCCCCAACCTTGCGCGCGGTTGCCCCTTCACCTGCTCGTTCTGCTCGCAATGGAAGTTCTGGCGCGACTACCGGGTGCGCGATCCCAAGGACGTGGTCGACGAAATTCAGGAGCTGCACGAAAAGCATGGTGTCGGCTTTTTCATCCTCGCCGACGAGGAACCCAGCATCAATCGCAAGAAATTCGTCGAATTCTGTCAGGAGCTGATTGATCGCGGCCTGCCCGACAAGGTCAAATGGGGGATCAACACCCGCGTTACCGACATCTATCGTGATCGCGATCTGCTGCCCTTCTATCGCAAGGCAGGGCTTGTCCACGTCAGCCTGGGCACGGAGGCAGCCGCGCAGATGAAGCTCGACCGGTTCAACAAGGAAACCAAGGTTGAGGAAAACAAGGAAGCTATCCGCCTGCTGCGCGAAGCCGATATCTTCACCGAGGCGCAGTTCATCGTCGGGCTGGATAACGAAACGCCCGAAACGCTTGAGGAAACCTACCAGATGGCGTGGGACTGGCAGCCCGATCTCGCCAACTGGGCGATGTATACGCCCTGGCCCTTCACCCCGCTGTTCGAGGAGCTGAAGGAAAAGGTCGAGGTGCATGATTTCTCGAAATACAATTTCGTCACCCCAATCATGAAACCCGCCGCAATGGAGCGCGGCGAACTGCTCGACGGGGTGATGAAGAATTACCGCCGGTTTTACATGAAGAAGGCGCTGTTCCACTATCCGTGGCGCGGCACGGGCTTCCGGCGGCGCTATCTGCTGGGGTGCCTGTGGGCGTTCCTGCGCGCCGGGTTCCAGCGCACCTTCTATGATCTGGGCAAGGCGGGTTACTGGGGGCCGCAAACCGCGAAGACGGTGGAGTTCCACTTCGACGAAACCCGCGCCCGCACGCTGGCCGCCGCGACCGACTGGCAATCCAATGCTGACAAGGCGGCCATGGCCAGGGAACGCCGCGAGGCGGTGCGCGCGCAGATGAAGCAGCGCGGTGATGCCCGCCGACGGGACAGGATCGATGTCGACTGAGGCGCGCATTCTCGCCCGCCAGCATCCCGGACAGCAGCCGGGTGCGCTGATCGGGCCGAATGCGGTGCTCCAGACGGTCGCGGTGATGGAGGAACGGCTGGGTCACGCCGAAACCGGCGCGATCCTGCTCGACGCACAGCTTCACGCCCTGCCCTCGGGCGAGGACATGATCTCCGAGATGCAGGCATTGAGGCTCCACCGCTGGCTGGCGCTGCACGAGCCGATGGGGTGCTATGTCATCGCCGAGGAAGCCGGCGCGCGCACCGCGGACTACATCATCGCCAACCGCATTCCCGCACCGGCTGTCTGGCTGCTCAGGCACCTGCCGGCGATGCTCGCCGCGCCGCTGCTGATGGCGGCGATCCGCAAGCACGCCTGGACCTTTGCGGGCGCGGGCGTGTTCGCGCCGCAGGGGGCCTGGGGTTTCACCATCGATCGCGCCGGAGCTAATGACGCGATCATGCCGCCTGAAAGCCTGTTCGTGTGGTATGCGGCAGTGTTCACGCGGCTCTTTCGCCAGCTGGTCGCGACAGGCTGCACCTGCCGCATGATCGAGCCTGATGCCCCGTGCCAGACGCTGCGCGCCTACCGGATCACGCGGGGCTAACGCCCGCGCCGCTGTTCCTTGCGCCCGGTCTCTCGCTTGAGGGCAATCAGCGCGTTGACATCAATGATTTCGGCGCGGGCTTTCATCCACCAGATCATGGCGATGCTCCATGCCACAGTCACCAGCAGGAACAGCACCAGCGCGATGATGAATTGAGGCGTGCCTTCATGGGCTTCGGCATAGGAGATGAAGGCGATGGTGGGTGGTGCGAGCAGCCCCAGCCACAGGCCCAGCCACAACCAGCCCTTCAGCCCGCGCGGGACAATGTTGAAGTTGAACCGGCTGCGACGATACATCACGAAGGGCTTGTCCTGATCACGCATCATCGTTTCCCTCATTAGCAGCGCCCGGCGGGCGGCCGCGCTTGGGCGACCGGCTGCGGGCGACTTTCATGCCGCGCCGCGCCAGCGCCTCGCGCAGCAGCACCTCGATCTCGGCGTTCACGCTGCGCAGCTCGGCACTGGCGAGCCGCTGGACCGCATCGTACAGCGCCGGATCGAGGCGCAGGGCAAAGGGTTTCCTGACAGACATCGCCCAATCGTCAGTAGAGCGACCCTGCATTGACCACCGGCTGGGTCTCGCGCTCGCCGCACAGCACGACCATCAGGTTCGAGACCATCGTCGCGCGGCGTTCGTCATCAAGGTGCACCACGTCCTTCTCGCTGAGCTGGGTGAGCGCCATCTCGACCATCGTCACCGCGCCTTCAACCAGCTTCTTGCGCGCTGCGATCACCGCTTCGGCCTGCTGACGGCGCAGCATCGCCCCGGCGATCTCGGGCGCGTAGGCAAGGTGGGTAAGGCCGCATTCGTCGACGGTGATCCCGGCGACCGACAACCGCTCGATCAGGGCAAGGCGCAGCTCGGCGCTGACTTCATCGTGGTTGCCGCGCAGGGTGACTTCGAGATGCTCGATATCATCATAGGGATAGCGCGAGCCGATCGAACGCACCGCCGCTTCGATCTGGGCGGTCACGAATTCGCGGTAGTCATCGACATCGAACAGCGCCTGCGCGGTGTCGGTGACGCGCCACACCACCTGTGCGGCCATCTCGATCGGATTGCCACGCGCGTCATTGACCTTGATGGTCTGCGAGATGACGTTGTTCGCGCGCACCGCAATCTTGGTCTTGCCGAGCCACGGCAGCACCCAGCGCAGCCCCTCCTTGCGGTCGGTGCCCTTGTAAGCGCCGAACAGCTGGATGGCGGCGGCCTCGTTCGGGTTGATCATGTAGAAGCCGGTGAGAATGAACAGGCCAACAAGGCCGGTAAGGATCGCGCCGATGATCTTCATCCCATCCGGCTCGTCCGGTACCACCGCACCGATGAACTGCCAGACGCCCGCCCCGACCAGCACCAGGCTGACCAGCAGCATGACATAGCCGCTTTGGGTGGAGGCTGGCACTTCGCGGCTGCGGTTCAAGGCAGGGGTATCAGCAGGGGACATGACGAATCTCCTTAGGCGATATAATTATGATATCATATTTATGTCATCCTCAGGCTGCGTCAAGCGGAACTGTGCGGCCCCGTTTCCGGCCGTGCGCGGCTGTCGTGGCAGTCGCTGCGGGCAAAGGAAAGGCCCCCGGTGTCGCCACCGGAGGCCCCTTGCAAATCAGCTTGCGCTGGCTCGGTGATACTTGGCGTAGGCAAGATCGAAGCGGTCCGCATTCATGACCTTGTTCCAGTCCTCGATGAAGTCTTGCACGA
>JBKBLZ010000006.1:11672-115428 GCA_046296035.1 Erythrobacter sp.
TTCGAGCCGAACACCAGGTCTGCCCGGGTGGCGCGATATTTCTCCGCACCCGTCTTGCGGCAGGTGCCGACATATTCCTCGTTGCCCGAGCCTTCGACCGGGGCCCACCTGGTGTTCATGTCGAGCAGGTTGCGGAAAAAGTCCGGGGTGAGCGTGCCGGGCCTGTCGGTGAACACCCCGTGCTGGCGGTTGCCGCTGACCGCGCCCAAGGCCCGCATCCCGCCGACCAGCACCGTCATTTCCGGGATCGACAGGCCCAAGAGGTGCGCCTTGTCGATCAGCATCTCCTCGGTGCGGACGACCGACTTGGTCTTGAGGTAGTTGCGGAACCCGTCGGCAAAGGGTTCGAGCGGTTCGAAGCTCGCCGCGTCGGTGTGCGCCTCGGTCGCATCGCCGCGCCCGCCGGTGAAGGGCACGGTGACATCGACGCCGGCATCCCTTGCCGCCTTCTCGACCGCTGCCGAACCGGCCAGCACGATCGCATCGGCCATGGAGAGGCTGCCGCGATGCGCGTCGATGGTGGCCAGCACTCTGGCCAGTTCATCCGGGTCATTCGCCGCCCAGCCGTTCTGCGGGGCGAGCCGCACCCGCGCGCCATTGGCACCGCCGCGGTGGTCCGAATTGCGATAGGTCGAGGCCGAGGCCCAGGCCGCCTTGACCAGTTCGCTCACGGTGAGGCCGGAACCAAGGATCGCCGTCTTGAACGCGGCCACATCGGCATCGGACGGCATCGTGCCGGCCGGCACCGGATCCTGCCAGATCAGGTCTTCGGCGGGAACGTCCGGGCCGAGATAACGGATCTTCGGCCCCATGTCGCGGTGGCACAGCTTGAACCAGGCGCGCGCGAAGGCATCGTCGAGCTGTTCCGGATGGGCCAGGAAGCGTTCCGAAATCTTGCGATATTCCGGATCATTCTTGAGCGCCATGTCCGCGGTGGTCATGATCGTCGGCACGCGCTTGGAGGGATCGCGCGCGTCGGGAGCCATGTCTTGCGGATCGGGGTTGATCGGGGTCCACTGCCAGGCACCCGCGGGCGATTTCACCAGCTCGTAGTCATATTTGAACAGCAGGCGGAAATAGTCGTGGCTCCACGCGGTCGGATTGTTCGACCAGCTGCCCTCGATCCCCGAAGTGGTGATATGGCCGGCCGCAATCTCGCTCTCATCAACCAGCCAGCCGAAGCCCATCCGGTGCAGGTCTTCGCTCTCGGGCGCGCCGGCGAAGGTGTCGGACGGGGCGGCGCCGTGGCCCTTGCCGAAAGCATGGCCGCCAGCAGTGAGCGCCACGGTTTCCTCGTCGTTCATCGCCATGCGGGCGAAGGTTTCGCGCATGTCGCGGGCCATGCCTTCGTGGTCATGCGGGTTGCCCTGCGGCCCCTCGGGATTGACGTAGATGAGACCCATCTGGATCGCGGCGAGCGGGTTTTCGAGATCCGCGCCATCCTTCGGCCGGATGCGGGTGGCCACGCCTTCGTTGACCCATTGCTCCTCGGTGCCCCAGTAGACGCTTTCCGGCTCGAAAACGTCCGCGCGCCCGCCGCCGAAGCCGAACACCGGCCCGCCCATCGATTCAATCGCGACATTGCCGGCAAGGATGAACAGGTCAGCCCAGCTGATGTTCTTGCCGTATTTCTGCTTTATCGGCCACAACAGGCGGCGGGCCTTGTCGAGATTGCCGTTGTCGGGCCACGAATTGAGCGGCGCGAAGCGTTGCTGGCCGCTGCCCGCCCCACCGCGACCGTCGCCGGTGCGATAGGTGCCCGCCGAATGCCACGCCATGCGGATGAACAGCGGGCCATAATGGCCGTAATCGGCTGGCCACCAGGACTGGCTATCGGTCATCAGCGCGGTGAGATCGGCTTTGAGGGCGGCGTAATCGAGCGTGTTGAACGCCTCTGCGTAATCGAAGTCCTCGCCATAGGGACTGGCGCTCTTGCCCTGCTCGGTCAGGATGTCGAGTTGCAGCGCCTCGGGCCACCAGTCACGATTGGTGCGGCCCAGCAGGCTGCGCGTTTCGCTGGCGCCGTGGAACGGGCAACCCCCGCTCATTTCTCCGGTTTTTGCGTCCATGATCGTCTCTCCTCTGACTTGGCGAAATGCAGACTCGCGTCGCTACCGCGGAGCCTATAGGGAGAGAATGACGCTTTCAGGATATTGCGTCCAATCGATTAATGCGGAAGGATTGATTGAGTGGAGCGATTAGTGCGACGTTACGCCGCATCAGCAACCGCTGCGACCGGCTCGTTGCGGATCAGGAAGTCGAACGCTCCCAGCCCTGCCTTTGCGCCTTCGCCCATCGCCACCACGATCTGCTTGTGCGGCACGGTGGTGCAATCGCCTGCGGCGTAGATGCCGGGCAGGTTGGTCGCACCGTGATCATCGATCACGATTTCGCCGTGCTGCGACAGCGCAAGCCCGGTCTCGCGCAGCCATTCGGTGTTGGGAACAAGGCCGATCTGCACGAACACGCCTTCCAGCGCGATGCGGCGTTCCTCGCCATTGGCGCGGTTCCTGACCACCAGGCCGCTGACCTTGCCGCCTTCTCCAAGGATTTCGGTGGTCTGGCCGTTGGTGATGATCTCGACATTGGCCATCGAGCGCAGCTTGCGCTGGAGCACCTCGTCGGCGCGCAGCTTCACGTCGAACTCGATCAGCGTGACGTGGCCGACGATCCCGGCGAGGTCGATCGCCGCCTCGACGCCTGAATTGCCGCCGCCGATCACCGCGACTGCCTTGCCCTTGAACAGCGGGCCGTCGCAGTGCGGGCAATAGGCCACGCCCTTGTTGCGATATTCCGCCTCGCCCGGCACGCCGAGGTTGCGCCAGCGTGCGCCGGTCGACAGGATCAGCGATCGGGCGCGCAATGATGCGCCGTTGGCCATCACGACTTCGTGCAAGCCGCCGGCCTCTTTCGCGGGCCTCAGCTCGACTGCACGGGACAGATCCATCAGATCGATGTCATATTCGCTCACGTGGCTTTTCAGGCTGTCGGTCAGCTTGGGGCCTTCGGTATAGGGCGTGCCGGGGAGGTTCTCGATCCCCAGCGTATCCAACAACTGCCCGCCGAAGCGCTCGGCCGCGATGCCGGTTCTAAAGCCCTTGCGCGCCGTATAGATGGCCGCCGCCGCTCCCGCCGGGCCGCCGCCCACCACCAGCACTTCAAACGGAGCCTTGGCGGCCAGCTTTTCAGCGGCCTTGGCGTCGGCGTTCACATCCAGCTTCGCCAGGATTTCGGCGAGTTCCATCTTGCCGTTGTAGAACGGCTCGCCGTTAAGGAAGGTCGCCGGCACCGCCATGATGTCGCGGCGCTCGACTTCCTCCTGAAAGGTGCCGCCTTCGATCAGGGTGGCGGTGATGCGCGGGTTTTCCAGCGCCATCAGCGTCAGCGCCTGCACCACGTCGGGGCAATTGTGGCAGGTCAGCGAGAAGAACATCTCGAAGTGATAATCGCCTTCGAGCGCGCGCACCTGCTCGATCAGGTCGGCATCGACCTTGGGGGGGTGCCCGCCGGCCCACAGCAGCGCGAGCACCAGCGAGGTGAATTCATGCCCCATCGGCAGGCCGGCAAAGCGCACCCATTTGTTGGCGTCGCTCGCGCGGCGGATCACGAAGCTGGGCTTGAGGGTCTCGGTGCCGTCAAACCGCGCGCTGACGAGGTCATGCAGCGATGCGATCTGCTCGATCAATGCACGCGTCTGGCGCGATTTTTCGCTGTCATCGAGGCTGGCTACCAGTTCGATCCTCTCGCGCAGATTGCCGAGATAGGTCTTGAGCTGGGCCTGCATGGCGGCGTCGAGCATGGGTGTCCTCCGGGCGCGGATGAACGCGCAAGAAATGGGGCGATCCGTGTGTGGCAACACGGGACCGGATGCGCCCTGCCCGAAATGGGGAGAGGGGGCGGGGCATCCGGTCCCGGCTACGACCCGAGGGCTCTTTGATGGCTCTCGGGATTTGCGACCGGCGCGGGGTCGAGGGGGGAGGGCAAACCCCGCGCGGGCCGAGGGGTCAGATCTTGCCGACGAGGTCGAGCGAGGGGGCCAGCGTATCGCCGCCTTCTTCCCACGCCGCCGGGCAGACCTGACCGGGGTTGGCGCGCACATACTGCGCGGCCTTGATCTTGCGGGTCAGTTCATTGGCATTGCGGCCCACGCCTTCGCAGGTGATTTCCATGATCTGGATCACGCCATCCGGATCGATGACGAAGGTCGCGCGGTCAGCCAGGCCCACGCCTTCGCGCAGCACGCCGAAATTGTTCGACAGCACGTGGTTCTGATCGCCGAGGAAAGGGAAGGTCAGCTTGCCGATCTTTTCCGAAGTGTCGCTCCAGGCCTTGTGGCTGAAGTGGGTGTCGGTCGAGACGGCGTAGACTTCCACGCCCATCGCCTGAAGCGTGGCGTACTTTTCGCCCATGTCTTCCAGCTCGGTCGGGCACACGAAGGTGAAGTCGGCCGGGTAGAAGAAGAACACCGACCACTTGCCGGCGAGATCGGCTTCGGTGACGGTGAAGAAATCCTTGCCCTTCTGGAAGGCAGTGGCGGTGAAGGGCTGGATGGTCGAACCGATGATGCCCATGGCAGTTTGTCCTTTCGATGGGGTTGCACGAGAGTCTTGAAACGGATGCTGACCAGATAAGGATTTATGCGCTGCACAAAAGATGATTTGTGCGATTGCACAAATCGCTTTTTTCAATCGCACAGACAGGAAACAATCGGATTTGGCGTTCAGGGGTTCTGGCCCGGGCCAAGGCCCAGGGAGCGTAGCGATGGCGTCAGGCAACGCGCAATCTGACCACAACGCCTGTCCGTCGGCCGTTAGGCAGGCGCTCAGCTAGGTCTGCTTTCGGGGACTGGCGGCCGATTTCGCTATGGCTGGGAATGGGTTGATAGGCGAATGCCAGCTTTGCCCATGGCTCCTAGGCGGGCGCCAGCCACTGGCCCCGCAGCGCAGGCAGGATGGCCATCGCCATGAACACGGCGATCAGCACGGTGAAGGTGACGCGCGCATCCTGCGATAGGTGCGAGCGGTTCTCCTGCAAATGCAGGAGCAGTCCACCTGGCTGTGTGGACCGCGCGGGATGGCCCGCGTCTGGCTGCCCGGCCGGGCAGCTATGAATGGCATACATGGGAAGAAGCTCCGACAGCCCGCCGCGCCCGCGAAAGGACGCATAGCCGGGCTTACCGCCGCAAGGGGTTCAGCGTGTCAGACGGAAAGAGGAGGCCCACGCAACTGCGGGCGCAGGAAGGGAAGGTCGCGCCGGGGCAGCGCAGGGCGCGGGGCAAGCCCGATCAACAGGATAAAGGACAGCGCCCCCGCCAGCCACAACGGATCGGCCCCGCCGAGGGCCGAATGGCCGAGGCCCGAAAAGGCGCATTGCGTCGCCTTGGCGGCTGCATCGGAATGATCGCCGCCCGTATCCTGCTTGCCCGGAATGGCGATCTGCATCTGCTTGGGCGTGCTGCTCGCATCCGAGCAGATCGTCACCGCCAGGAACCGGTCCCCGCCCGCCGACAGCATGAACCCCGTCGGCACCACAGCCTTCACCGCCAGCGCAAGCGCCAGCAGCACCAGCGTCAGCCGGACATGGTCACAAATCAGGGCGCGCAGGCGGGCCATTTCGGTCGCGCCATAGCGCTGCGATTTTGTTGTGTCACGATACGATTCAGGCATGGGCTGTTGCGGAAAGACCGATGGGCCGTGCCGCGACCGATGAGCACCCAATTGCGAAGACCAGTTTGCAACGGCCGATTGGAACGTCGCGGTGGCGGGAACGGGGTCGCTTGCTGAACGGCAGGTTTTTCCCAGAAGCGGGGCAAAGCCGCCATATCACTTGCCCCAACTGATCGCATTCTTGTCGCGCTGACGCTTACCCCACCTTAACGCGTCGTCGTCCGCGCTGACGCTTACCCCACCTGAGCGCGGTGCAGCAGCTTGTGGTCGGCCAGCACCAGCGCCATCATCGCTTCGACCACCGGGGTGCCGCGGATGCCGACGCAGGGATCGTGCCGGCCCTTGGTGACGACCTCGACCGCTTCGCCCGCAGAATTGATGGACTCGATGGGGGTGAGGATTGAACTGGTCGGCTTGAACGCCACCCGGCACACCACCGGCTGCCCGGTCGAAATGCCCCCCGCCGTGCCGCCCGCGTGGTTGGCGAGAAATGTCGGCTTGCCATCCGGGCCGGGCCGCATCCGGTCGGCGTTCTGTTCGCCGGTCAGGCGCGCGGCTTCGAAGCCGTCGCCAATTTCGACGCCCTTGACCGCGTTGATGCTCATCATCGCGGCGGCCAGATCGCTGTCGAGCTTGGCATAGATCGGCGCGCCCCAGCCCGCGGGCACGCCCTCCGCCACGCATTCGACGATGGCGCCGAGCGAGGAACCGGCCTTGCGCGCTTTATCGACCTTCGCTTCCCAGCGCTTGGCGGCGTGCGCGTCGGGGCAGAAGAACGGGTTCTTGGCGATCTCGGCGTAGTCGATACGCGCCGGATCAATCCGGTCGCCGCCCAACTCGCAGACGTACGCCGTGATCGTGACCTCTGGGATCACCAGCCGAGCGACCGCACCCGCCGCGACCCGCGCCGCTGTCTCGCGCGCGCTCGACCGCCCGCCGCCGCGATAGTCGCGGATGCCGTATTTGGCATCATAGGCGTAGTCGGCATGGCCCGGGCGGTAGCGCTGGGCGATTTCCGAGTAATCTTTCGAGCGCTGGTCGGTGTTCTCGATCATCAGCGAGATCGGGGTGCCGGTGGTGCGCCCCTCGAACACGCCGGACAAAATCCGCACCAGATCATCCTCGCGCCGCTGGGTGGTGAAGCGGCTGGTGCCCGGCTTGCGGGCGTCCAAGAAAGGCTGGATGAAGTCCGCGCTGATCGCGAGGCCCGGCGGGCAGCCGTCGACAATCGCGCCCAGTGCAGGCCCGTGGCTCTCTCCCCAGGTGGTAAAGCGCAAGACGCGCCCAAAGGTATTCCAGCTCATGCGACGCCATCTGGCGCAAGTGTGGGCATCTGTCCATAAAGGCTGGACGCTGAATGGCGCTTGCTTCAGGAACAAACCATGATTGCAAAGCTCTCTGGCAGACTGGACGCGACCGGCGAGGACTGGGCGATCGTCGATGTCGGCGGGGTGGGCTATCTCGTGCATTGTTCCAGTCGCACGCTCGCGGCGCTGGGCGAGGTGGGGGAGGGTTGCACCGTCCACACGCAATTGCAGGTGAGCGAGAATGACATGCGCCTGTTGGGGTTTGCGGAAGCATCCGAGCGCGACTGGTTCCGGCTGCTGACGGGGGTGCAGGGGGTGGGGAGCAAGGTCGCGCTGGCGATCCTCTCCGCGCTTTCGACCGGAGACCTGCGCGACGCCTGCGGCAAGGGCGACGCCGCAATGGTGGCGCGCGCGCAGGGCGTGGGGCCAAAACTGGCAGGCCGGATCGTGAACGAGCTGAAGGACAGGGCGGGCGCGATGCCGGGCGGCTCGGGCGGGTTTGCGGCTGGAGTGCCGGTGGCTCCCGCAGGCAGCAAGGGCGCGGATGCGGCGAGCGCGCTGGAGAACCTCGGCTTCAAGCCTGCGGTGGCGGCACAAGCCGTCGCGCGGGCGCTGGAGGAACTGGGCGAGGGCGCGAGCGAGGGTGATCTGATCCGCGTGGCGCTGAAGAAGGCGGCGGGGTGATGGGTTATGACTGACCCCGTCCATACGCCCCTCCACTCTCCCGCCCGCCAGCCGGGCGACCCGGACGCAGCGCTGCGCCCGCGCCGCCTCGCGGAGTTCGTCGGGCAGGAGGCGGCCAAGGGGAATCTTGCGGTCTTCATCGCCGCTGCGCGGGCGCGCGGCGAGGCGATGGATCACACGCTGTTCTTCGGCCCCCCCGGCCTCGGCAAGACCACGCTGGCGCAGATCATCGCAGGCGAGCTTGGCGTGGGCTTTCGCGCCACCTCCGGCCCGGTGATCGCCAAGGCGGGCGATCTGGCTGCGTTGCTCACCAATCTCGAACCGCACGACGTGCTGTTCATCGACGAGATCCACCGCCTTTCGCCCGCGGTGGAAGAAGTGCTCTACCCCGCGATGGAAGACCGCGCGCTCGATCTCATCATCGGCGAGGGGCCTTCGGCGCGCTCGGTGCGGATCGACCTGCCGCCCTTTACCCTGATTGGCGCGACCACGCGGCAGGGCCTGCTGACCACCCCCTTGCGCGATCGCTTCGGCATCCCGGTGCGGCTCAACTTCTACACCCACGAGGAATTGGAACGCGTCGTCACCCGCGCCGCCGGGCTGCTGGGCCTCGCCATTGCCCCTGATGGCGCGCACGAAATCGCCCGCCGCAGCCGCGGCACGCCGCGGGTTGCCGGGCGGCTGCTGCGGCGCGTGCGCGATTTTGCCGATGTCGCGGGCAGCACCACCGTCACCCGCCATGTCGCCGACCAGGCGCTCAGCCGGCTGGAGATCGACCGGCTCGGGCTTGATCTGATGGACCGGCGTTACCTGACAATGATCGCAACGACATACAAGGGCGGTCCGGTAGGGATCGAGACCCTCGCGGCGGGCCTAGCCGAACCGCGCGATACGATCGAGGAGGTGGTCGAACCTTACCTCATCCAGCTTGGCCTCGTCGCGCGCACCGCGCGCGGGCGCGTGCTCAACGATGCTGGTTGGGCGCATCTTGAACTTTCTCCTCCGGCCGTTTCTCTCCCGCGCCAGAGCGGCCTGTTCGACGAAGACGGTTAACGCTTGGCCTAACCGACCTTCCGTTTTTGGTGCCAGATCGGGACAGCGCCTTTCAAATCCCGCGATTCCGGCGCGATTCGGTTGCTTCGTCGCGGCCGGCGAGGGTTAACCCGATTGCCCCTGCGCCCTTAATCACATCAAAAGAACGCTGGTTCAGGTGACGCAAGCGGACAGTCCGCATCCGTTGCCCCACAAACAGGGTTTTCGATCATGTCGCTCAAGATGGCCATCGCGAAGCTTTCCGCTGCTGCTGCAGGCGTGGCGTTGTTGCAAGGCGGCGCGGTGCGCGTGGCCGAGCCGATGAACACCGACGCCCCGGATTTCAGCACCAATATCGATGGGAAGCTGATCGCGGTCGATCCGGACACCGGGCTGCGCTACATCAAGGGCGCCGAGCGCATCATCCCCGAACAGCGTCGCCGCCGCATTGTCGAGCGCACCATCGAGTGCCAGCCGGTGATGCCGGGCGGATCGATGCCGGCAGGCGCCGTGCAGGCCTACGTCGATGACGAAATGTGCCCGCCGCTCGCGCAGGTTGCCTACATGCCCGCGCCGCTTCCTCCGCTTCCGCCGGTTTCGGGCGGCGGCGGCATGGGCGGCGGCTGGGGCGGCGGCTGGGGCGGCGGCTGGGGCGGCGGTGGCGGCGGCTTCGGCGGTGGCCTGGGCTTCGGCGGCGGGTTCTTCGGAGGCTTTTTCGGCGGCGGCGGCTCGTCTTCGGGCGATGTCTCGGTCGTGAGCACCACCACCACCGGTGGCGGCACCAGCAGCGGGACCACCAGTGGCACGACCAGCGGTGTCGTGATCGATATCAATATCGATAATTCCACCTCGACCACTTCGTCCTCGGGCCAGGTCAGTTCGACCACGACATCGTCCTCGGGCCAGGTCAGCTCCAGCACAACCTCGTCCTCGGGCCAGATCAGTTCCTCGACCGGTCAGGTGTCAAGTTCGACCTCGACCTCGTCAGGCAATGTGTCGAGCAGCACCGGGCAAGTGTCATCCTCGACCGGCGCGGTGTCGAGCACCAGCACTTCGGGCAACGTTTCCTCGTCGACCGGCGCGGTGTCGAGCAGCACCGGGCAAGTGTCGTCCTCGACCGGTGCGGTGTCGAGCAGCACCGGGCAAGTGTCGAGTTCAACCGGCGCGGTCTCCAGCTCGACCGGTTCGGTGTCGAGTTCCTCGGGCAACGTGTCGAGCAGTTCGGGCAACGTGTCGAGCAGTTCGGGCAATGTTTCCAGCTCCTCCGGCAACGTCAGTTCGTCGAGCGGCAATGTCAGCAGCTCGTCGTCTTCGTCGTCGTCTTCATCGTCCTCCTCGAGCAGCAGCTCGTCCTCCTCCTCCTCGTCCTCATCGGGCGGGGCGACCAGCGGCGGCAGCACCTCGGGAGACATGACCAGCAGCACCAGCAGCTCGTCCTCCTCGTCATCGAGTTCGTCATCGTCGAGCTCATCCTCGACCGGGACTTCGACCGGTTCGTCGGGCAGCAGCAGCTCGTCCTCGTCAAGCAGCAGCTCGTCGTCCTCTTCTTCCTCGTCGGGTTCAAGCGGCGGTCATGACGTGCCGGCCCCGCCGATGATGGCGTTGTTCGGACTGGCGGCGGCGGCGATTCTCGGGCGCCGCAAACTGCGGCCCGGCACACGCGCCTGACAGTCTGCAAATCCTCGCGGGTGACGCAAGCGATCAAGGCCGCCGCCAGAGGAAGCTGCCTCGAACGTATCGGTTGAGGGAAGGCGTTGCGTCAGCGCTTCTCGAGCGGCTGGCCGGCCTGTTCCCATGCCATGATGCCGCCCGCGAGGTGTTCGACGGGCTGGCCTGTCACCGCGGCGAGCATCGCTCCGGCCATGGCTGAACGGCGACCAGAGCGGCAGTAGAGCACAATCTCGCGCCCGTCGTCGGCGCCGAGCTTGGCCGGATCGAAACGGTCGAGCGGGATGTGCTCTGCTCCGGGGATCATCCCTTCGGCCACTTCGGCATCGGTGCGCACGTCGATCACGCGGACCTTGCCCGCCTTGATCTTTTCGGCCAGCTGTGCGGGTGTAAGGTCGATCATCGGCGCATCAGGGGCGGGTGCTGTTGCCGCTTCATCACCGTTGGCCGCATGGGCCGCTGATGCCATTTCAAAGAAGGGTGGGGCCGATGAACCCCAGCGACTGCCGCCCTGCTCCCGCGCGTCCCCGCAGGCTGCCAGCAGCAGCGCGGGGGACAGCAGCAGGGCAAAGCGGGCGGGCATCATCCCGGTTCTTATGCCGCAAGTTTGCGCAAAACGTAATGGAGAATTCCGCCGTGGCGGTAATATTCCATCTCGTTCGCGGTATCGATGCGGCACAGGGCGGTGAAGCTGAACCGCGTCCCGTCCTGGCGGGTAACGTCCACCGTCACATCCTGACCCGGCACCAGATCGGCAAGGCCGCGGATCGAGAAGCTGTCGGTCGCGCTGAGGCCAAGGCTCTGGCGGGTGTCGCCATCCTTGAATTGCAGCGGCAGCACGCCCATCCCGACGAGGTTGGAGCGATGGATGCGCTCGAAGCTCTCGACGATCACCATCCGCACGCCAAGCAGGATCGTGCCCTTGGCCGCCCAGTCGCGGCTGGAGCCGGTGCCGTATTCCTTGCCGCCGATCACGACGAGGGGCGTGCCGTTCTCCTTGTGCTTCATCGCCGCGTCGTAGATCGGCATGACTTCCCCGTTATAGGTCGAAAATCCGCCTTCGACGCCCGGCACCATCTCGTTCCTGATGCGGATGTTGGCGAAGGTGCCGCGCATCATCACTTCGTGGTGGCCGCGGCGCGAGCCGTAGGAGTTGAAGTCCTTCTTGGCGACCTGATTGCCCATCAGGAACTTGCCCGCCGGGCTGTCTTCCTTGATCGAACCGGCCGGCGAGATGTGGTCGGTGGTGACCGAATCGCCCAGGATCGCCAGCGGCTTGGCATCGATGATGTCGGTGACCGGCGCCGGGGTCATGGTCATGCCCTCGAAATAGGGCGGGTTGGCGACGTAGGTGCTGCCCGCGCGCCACTGGTAGGTGTCCGACGGCGTGACCGTGATCGCCTGCCAGTGCGCGTCGCCGGCATAGACGTTGGCGTAGCGCGCCTCGAACATCGAACGATCGATATTGGCGGCGCGGTGCTGCGCGATTTCGGCATTGCTCGGCCACAGATCGGCGAGCATCACGTCATTACCGTTCTGGTCCTGTCCGATCGGGGTGGTGGTGATGTCTTCGGTGACGGTGCCCTTGAGCGCATAGGCCACCACCAGCGGCGGCGAGGCGAGGAAGTTGGCGCGCACATCGGGGCTGACGCGGCCTTCGAAGTTGCGGTTGCCCGACAGCACCGAGGCAGCGACGATGTCGTTGCCGTTGATCGCGGCCGAGATCGGCGCGGCCAGCGGGCCGGAATTGCCGATGCAGGTGGTGCAGCCATAGCCCACAAGGTCGAAACCGACCGCGTCGAGATGTTCCTGCAAGCCCGACTTCACCAGATAGTCTGTCACCACCTGCGAGCCGGGGGCGAGCGAGGTCTTGACCCACGGCTTGGGCTTGAGGCCACGCTCGTTCGCCTTCTTGGCGACGAGGCCGGCGGCGATCAGCACATCGGGGTTCGAGGTGTTGGTGCAGCTGGTAATCGCGGCGATCACCACATCGCCGTCGCCGATATCGTGATCCTTGCCTTCCACCGGCACGCGCGCGGGTGCGGACTTGCCATAGGCCTTGGTGAGATCGGCGTTGAACAGCTCGTCCACCTTGTCGAGCACCACCTTGTCCTGCGGGCGCTTGGGACCGGCGAGGCTGGGGACGACTGCGGCCATGTCGAGGCTCAGGGTCTTGGTGAACACCGGCACGTTGGCGGGATCAAACCACATGCCTTGCGCCTTGGCATAGGCTTCGACCAACGCGATGGTTTCCTCGCTGCGACCGGTCAGGCGCAGGTATTCGATGGTCTTGTCATCAATACCGAAAAAGCCGCAGGTCGCGCCGTATTCCGGGGCCATGTTGGCGATGGTGGCGCGATCGGCCAGCGTCAGGTTGGCAACGCCCGGGCCGTAGAACTCGACGAAACGCCCCACCACGCCGACTTCGCGCAGCATCTGCACGCAGGTCAGCACCAGATCGGTCGCGGTGACGCCTTCGCCCATGCGGCCTTCAAGGTAGAAGCCGACCACCTCGGGGATCAGCATCGACACCGGCTGGCCCAGCATCGCGGCTTCCGCCTCGATCCCGCCGACCCCCCAGCCCAGCACGCCGAGGCCGTTGATCATGGTGGTGTGGCTGTCGGTGCCGACGCAGGTGTCGGGATAGGCGACCATCACGCCGTCCGGGCCTTCGGATGACCACACCGCGCGGGCAAGGTGTTCAAGATTCACCTGGTGACAGATGCCGGTCCCCGGCGGAACGGCGGTGAAGTTCTTGAAGCTCTTGGAACCCCACTTGAGGAAGTCGTAGCGCTCGGCATTGCGCTCGTATTCCAAGGCCATGTTGGCTTCCATCGCCTTGGGGTGGCCGAATTCGTCGACCATCACCGAGTGGTCGATCACCAGGTTGACCGGCACCAGCGGGTTGATCTTCGCGGTATCGCCGCCGAGGCTCTTGATCGCATCGCGCATCGCCGCGAGGTCGACCACGCAGGGCACGCCGGTGAAGTCCTGCAACAGCACCCGTGCCGGGCGATACTGGATTTCCGCGCCGGTGACGGGGTTGTTCTGCCAGTCGACGATCGCCTTGATGTGCTCGCGGCCCACCGTGAAGCCGTCATCCTCGAAGCGCAGCAGGTTTTCCAGCAGCACCTTCATCGAGATCGGCAGCTTGCTGATGTCGCCCAGCTGCTCAGCCGCCTTGGCGAGCGAATAATAGGCATAGTCCTTGCCGCCCACATTCAGGGTCTGGCGGGTGCCGAGCGAATCCTTGCCGATGTCGGTCATGGGAGGGTCCATCCTTTCAGGTTGCCCGCACCCCGATCCAGAAAGGCGCGGATTTCGGAGCGGCACCTGCGCTTTCGCGCGCGCGAGGTCAAGGGGGCCAAGGGGCATTCGCCCTCAGCCAATCGTCTTAGGCGGGCGACTGTTTGCTTACCGGATTGCTCCGGGCGGCCAGCCAGCAGCCGGTAACGATCAGTGCGGCACCTGCCAGCGTGGGTACCGTCACGTCTTCGCGGAAAAACAGCCACCCGAACAGGCTCGCCCAGACGAATCCCGAATATTCGGTCGGCACCAGCACGCTGGCCTCGGCACGGGCATAGGCCCAGGCGATCGCCAGCGATCCGGCTACGGTCAACACGCCCGCCGCCACCAGCGGCACGAGCGCGTCGCTGCCCGGCGGCTGCCACAGCAGCGGCGCAAGCGTCAGCAGCACCAGCCCGCCGATCCCGCTATGGAAGGTCGCGATCTCGAGCGGGCCGGCGACCTGCGCCTGTTTGCGGATGACGATGAAGTTGTAGGCATAAAGCAAGGCAGAGACCAACAGCGCGGCGACCCCCAGCGCCGCACCGTCATCGAACGCGCCCTGCCCGATGCGCCTGCCGACGATCACCAGCGTCCCCGCAAAGCCGAGCAGGCTCGCCCCGATCGCTGCACGGCTGATCGCCTCGCCCAGCATCACGCTGGCGAGATAAAGCGCGATCAGCGGTGCGATGAAGCTCAAGGCGATGGCTTCGGCCATGGGCAGGCGCGTGAGCGAAAAGAAGAAGGCCAGCGCCATGAAGGCCGAGACGATCCCGCGCTCGATATGCAGCTTCCACACGGCGCGCGTCGGCATCGCCGGCCCGCGCGACAGCCACACCGGCGCGATCAGCGCCGCCCCGATGAACGCGCGCAGCACCGTGGCGGTATAGGCCCCGATCAGCAGCGCGGCCTCTTTCATGAAGGCATCCATCAGCGACAGGAAGCCCACGCCCGCCAGCGCGGCGGCAAAGGGCAGGAGCGGATGGGAACGCCGGGACATAGCGGCAGGGCGAATAAGCCATATTCATGGGCGCGCAAGCGAAGGCGGTTGATAGTGAGGCCTGCGCGCGGGTATGGTATCCGCCTGCAGAGTGCGGCCGCGCAGGGCGGCCGGGCGGGGTTGAAAGCGTTTTTATGACAGGCTTGACGGGCAAACTGGTATGCGGGATCGCCGCAGCGACGATGCTGGCGGGAACGGCGATTGCCCAGACGCAAGGCGCGCGCGCAGAGGTGATTCCCGGCGGCCAGCAGCAAGGCGGCCCCCAGCCTGCGCCGCTTCCTGCGCCCGCGCCCGTCAAGAAGGACGGCGCCTTCGAGGCCGCTTTCCCGCAGGCCGTGTCGCAGCCGGTGGTGCAGGGCGGGACGGACAAGCCCGATCCGCTGGTGCAGCCCTGGACCATTGCCAACGCGACCAAGCTGGTCGCGGTGATCGAGGGGATTGGCGCGGAAGGCTTGGACCCTGCGGATTATGATCTCCAGCCGCTCAAAGTGGCGATTGCGGCCGGGGCATCGGAGGAGCTTGACAAGCTCGCCTCACGGAGCTTTGCCTGGCTGGTCGAGGATCTGCGCGACGGGCGCACCCCGATGGATGCGCGCATGCAGTGGTTCGTGGTCGATCCCGACCGCGACATCTTCCGCACCGGCGATCTGCTGACCGAGGCGCTCAAGACCGGCGATATCGCCGGCACGCTGGCCCGGCTCGCGCCGACCCATCCCGATTACGCCCGGCTCAAGGCCGAACTGGCGCGCACGCCCGCCAGCGCCACCGCCAAGCGCAAGCTGATCCGCGCCAACATGGACCGCTGGCGCTGGCTGGCACGCGATCTCGGGCCGCAATACCTCATCACCAACGTGCCCGAATTCCAGTTGCGCCTGACGGTCAAGGACAAGATCATCAGCACCTATCGCACGATCGTGGGCAAGCCGGGGCGCACTGCCACCCCGCAGCTGGCCGAGATGGTCGAAGGCGTGGTGTTCAACCCGACCTGGACAGTGCCGCAGTCAATCGTAAAGGGTGAAGGCCTTGGCGCGCGTGCGCTTGGCAATCCGGCCTGGGCGCGGCGCAACGGCTATGTTGCCACCCGCGGTGCCAATGGCACGATCACCGTAGTGCAGCAGCCCGGGCCGGGCAATTCCTTGGGCCAGATGAAGCTCGAAATGCCCAACGAGCACGCGATCTTCTTCCACGACACGCCCTCGCGCCACCTGTTCGCCAATGACAGCCGCGCGCTCAGCCACGGCTGCGTGCGCACCGAGCGCGCGCTGGAACTGGCGATCACCATGGCGATCCTCGGGCGCGGGGCAACCAAGGAAGAGGCGCTGGCGATCTCCAATTCGGGCAAATATACCAAGGTGATGCTGGAGCGCCAGCTGCCCGCCTACATCACCTATTTCACCATGGCATCGGACATCAACGGCCAGATGGCGACCTTTGCCGACATCTACGGCCGCGACGCGCCGGTGCTCGCCAGCCTTGACAAGCCGCGGGTGCGTGATCGCGACACCAGGCCGACCAGCGAGGTGATCGTGATCGAGGACGATCTGCAGGACAGTTAAACGGGCGGTCCAGCGCCTCAGTATGCGCTGGCGGCGCCGCTCGGGCCGAAGTCGAGCGGCTGGCGATCGATCATGGCCAGTTCGGGGAGCGGCTGGATCGAGCCGTCTTCCTCCAGCCCCAGCGAGTCGGCAAACAGCAGACGTCCCCCCGACAGGTGCATGAGCGCGATGCGGAACTGTTCCTCGCCCATCGCGAAGCAACCGTTGGAGCGCCCGAGGCGGCCGTAGCGTTCGAGATGCGAGGTTTCCGCATAGCCGGCGCGGTGCATCACGATATAGCGGCGCAGCGCGGCATTGTTGCTTTCGTCCAGCCCGCCAAGCCGCACCGAGGTGCCGTAGCGGCCCTTGTACCACTCCCACGTCACGTAAGCCCCGCGGCTGGTGGCGTTGGAGCCTTCGGTGTTGGAGAACTGCTTGAGCCAGCCGTCGTGCTGCGGGTCGGAACCCATGCCGTGACTGACATGATAGGACTGCACTTCGCTGCGTTCGAGATTGACGAAGTGGAACCGCGGCTTGGCCGAATGCAGCCCGAAATCGGCGATGCCGACGATATCGTGCTTCCAGATCGCGTTCCCTGCGCGCAGCAGCTCGCGCTTGGCGATGTCGAACAGGATACGGTCGCGCGCAGAGCCGGGTGCAGGCGAAGCAAACACGCGCGCAGGCAAGGCCAGTGCCGCCCCGACTGCCAGAGTGCCTTTGAGAAGGTCGCGTCGCTTCATGGAGACGTAACGTAATGCCCGAGCCTTGCGTTCCCAATAACGCAAATGCCTGATCGGCGCAATTCGTCGCAGTTCTGCGTCAATTCGTGGGCGCGGGCGAGGCGTGGCGCGCGTTTTCGGCGGCCATCGCCAGCATCGAGGCGGCGTGGCGCGCGGCGACGATGCGCGGGTCATCGCCATAGCCGCCTCCCAAGGCGCTGGCGATGGGTAGCCCACGCTTGCGGCACGAGGCGACAACGAAGCAGTCACGCAGCGCCAAGCCCGCATCGGTCAGCGCAAGCCGTCCAAGCTTGTCCTCGGCATGCGGATCAACGCCCGCCTGATAGAGCACGAAATCGGGGGCGAAATCGGCCAGAACTTCCGGCAGGTGGCGGGTGAGGGCGTCCATGTAGCCATCATCATCCACCCCGTCGGGCAAGGGCACATCGCGGCTCGACCGGGCCTTCCGCACCGGAAAATTCTTCTCGGCATGGAGCGATAAGGTGAAGATGTCCTCGCGTCCGGCGGTGAGGCTGGCGGTGCCATCGCCCTGATGCACATCGAGGTCGACGATCAGCACGCGGGCGGCGTGGCGCTCGGCGATGAGGCGGTTGGCGGCGACGGCAAGATCGTTGAACACGCAGTAGCCCGCGCCGGTATCATGCAGCGCATGGTGGCTTCCCGCGGCGGAGTTGGCGGCATAGCCGTGGCGGCGGGCGAGCTGGGATGCGAGCCATGTCCCGCCATTGGTATGGCGCACGCGGGAGGCGATCGCCGGGGTGACGGGAAAGCCGATCCGGCGTTCCTTCTCGCGCGGAACTTGGGCGCGCAGCACCTGATCGACATATTCGGGGCAATGGACGGCTTCGAGCCATTCGCGGGGCATGGGATCGGGCGCGTGCTCGGTGATGGCCGCGCCGCTGCGGCGCAGTTCCTCCATCACGAGGTAGTATTTGTCGAAGCGGAAGCTCCCGCGCTCCGGGCGCGGGGCCCCATGCCCTATGGCGTAATCGGCGTGGTGGACGACGTGGAGCATCGCGGGCTCAGAGATAGCCGGTGTGCTGGCCAAGGATCGCGCACCCCAGCGCGATCAGGATCACGCCGCCCGCGCGTTCGGCCCATTTGCCCCACCTGTCGCCCGCGATCCGTCCCAGCGCCACGCCGCCCGCGCTGATCGCGAAGGTGATGGCCCCGATCAGCGCGACCGCCACCAGCGGTGCGACATCGAGCGTCGGCAGGGTGATCCCCGCCGCCAGCGCGTCGATGCTGGTCGCCACACCGGCCAGCAGCAGCGCCGGGCCGGTGAGCGCCCGACCGGCCTCCTCCTTGTCGGCATGACCGCGCAGCATCCGCACCCCGAGGAAGGAAAGCAACCCGAAGGCGATCCAGTGATCGAGCGCTGCGATAGCGGATAGGGCCACGGCACCGATCACCCATCCGGCGAGCGGCATCAGCGCCTGAAACATCCCGAAGGTCAGCGCAATCGCCAGCCCGCCGTGCAAGCCGGGCCGGAACCGCGCCCCCTGTGTCAGCGCCACGGCAAAGGCATCCATCGCCAGCGCAAGCGCAAGCGCGAGCGCTGCGATCATGGGGCAGGCTGTTCGGCCAGCGCGGCAAGCTCGGCAAAGATCGCCGCCTCGGAGCGACTCGCGGCGTTGCGCCAGCTTGCCGCCGTGTCGAGGTTTACCGCCTTGCCTTCCGGTGTGAGCACCAGCAGCGCCGGGGTTCCGGGCAGTTCGGCCAGGCCGAAGCGTCGCGCCACGCCAAGATTATGCCCATCGCCGGTCTGCGGCATCCCGACATTGACGAATACCAGCTCGTATTTGTTCGCTACCAACGCGGCAAAACGCGGGGTTTCGAGCCATCCGGCCAGCGCGGTGCTGTCGTGGCACCAGTTGGCCCCCAGCACCAGCAACACACGCTTGCCATGGTCCGCCGCCCGGACAAGCGCGGCATCGACATCGGTGCTGGCATCGGCCGCGGCATCATAGCGCATCGCCTGCGGCCCGTGCGCCTGCACCACCGGCGCAGTGGTCGCGCAGGCGGCGAGCGCCAACGCCAGACCTGCGGCAAGCCCCGTGCGGATCACTCGGCGGCTACGGCTGCTTGCGGGGCGGCGTGGGGATCGAAGGCGGTGGCTTCGCCTCGCTCGATGGCAGCGGCCTTTTCCTCGACCAGCCTGACGATATGGTCGAGCATCTGTTCGTCATCAATGGCGTGGGCCTTCATGCCCGAAAGATAGACCATGTGCTTGCCATTGCCGCCGCCGGTAAGGCCAATATCGGTTTCGCGCGCTTCGCCGGGGCCGTTGACGACACAGCCGAGCACCGAGAGGCTCATCGGGGTCTTGATGTGTTCGAGCCGCTTTTCGAGCGTTTCGACCGTGCGGATCACATCGAACCCCTGCCGCGAGCACGACGGGCAGGACACCACGCGCACGCCGCGGGTTCTGAGGCCGAGGGCTTTCAGCATCTCGAAGCCGACCTTGATTTCCTGCTCCGGCTCCGCCGACAGGCTGACGCGGATGGTGTCACCGATGCCCGCCCACAGCAAGCTGCCGATGCCGATGCTCGACTTGACGGTGCCGCCGATCAGCCCGCCCGCCTCGGTGATGCCGAGGTGCAGCGGGCAATCGACCGTTTCGGCAAGGCCATGATAGGCCGCCACCGCAAGGAACACGTCGGAGGCCTTCACCGCCACCTTGTATTGGTGGAAATCATGATCCTGCAACAGCTTGATGTGATCGAGCGCGCTTTCGATCAGCGCCTCGGGGCAGGGCTCGCCATATTTTTCGAGCAGGTCTTTTTCGAGTGAACCGGCATTCACCCCGATGCGGATCGCGCAGCCATTGGCCTTGGCGGCGCGCACCACTTCGGCAACCCTGCTTGCCGAGCCGATATTGCCCGGGTTGATGCGCAGGCACGCCGCGCCCGCGTCAGCCGCCTCCAAGGCGCGCTTGTAGTGGAAATGGATGTCAGCCACGATCGGGATTCGCGCTGCGCGGGTGATCTGCCTGAAATTGGCGGTCGATTCCTCGGTCGGGCAGGACACGCGGATGATGTCCGCGCCCACCTCCTCGCAGCGGCGGATCTGGTCGATCGTCGCTTTGACATCCTCGGTCGGCGTGTTGGTCATGGTTTGCACGGTGATGGGGGCATCGCCGCCAACCGGGACATTGCCGACCATGATCTGGCGGCATTTGCGGCGCTCGATCGTGCGCCAGGGACGGATGCTGGACATGTGCGATCTTATAGCAGTCCTGCGTGACGGGGCAATGACCCGCGCGCCTACCAGCGGATCAGCGGCGGAACCGCCACCCGCGCGAGCAGTGCTGCGATCGGCACCGGCAGCACGTGCCACAGGCCGAGATGCACGATCCCGTCGAGCGGGCAGGTAAGCCCGAAGGCCAGCGTGCCCAGCGCGCCTGATGCCAGCCCCGTCAGCCACGCCTGCCGCGCCAAGGCAACCGGGGCGCCGCGGCGCAGGAACAGCACGGCAGCAACAGCCACCACCAGTCCCGCCGCCAGCGCCGAGGACAGGCAGTGCAGCCCGGCAGGATCCGTGATGCCCTCGTGCAGGTGTGCCTGCGGCACGGGCAGCTGGATCACCGCAGCAAGCGGCAGCACCCCAAGCATCGCAAAAGCCCACAAGGGCGCGCTGGGACGCGGGCCGACCTGCGGCAGCGCGCCTGCCACCAGCGCGGTTGTGCTGGCCGCGCCCAGCATCAGCAGCAAGCCATTGGCGATCCAGAAATAGGGCGAGGCCTCGCCGGCCAGGATGCCGCTCCAGAACCGGAATATCCCGCTTGCAGCGATGGCAGCGGCGGCGGCTGCGGCGGCGATCAGCACGATGCCTTCCCATGTGCGGGTGCGGCGCACCGGCGTGCTGTTTGCGGCCAGCGTGGCGATCAGAAGTGCGCGGGAGGTGGGTTTGTTCATGTCGGCTATGCTTTCTCGACCAGCGCGGCGAGTTTCTTCAGGCCGCGGTGGATGTTGACTTTGACGAGGCTCGCGCTCTGTCCGCTGCGCTGCGAGGCTTCCTCGATCGAGAGCCCTTCGATCTTGACCAGTTCGATCGCCTGCGCCTGCCCCGATGGGAGCTGCGCGATCAACCGGTCGAGGCTGACGCGGGCGAGCACCACATCCTCGTCGCTGTCCTGCGCGCCGCTGTTGTCGTCCAGATGCTCGCCCGCCTCACGGTAGGCCCGGCGCAGGTGATCGACCCAGCGATAGCGCGCGATCGCTGCCAGCCACGGCAGAAAGGGTCGTGCCGGATCCCAGCTGGCGCGCTTGGTGTGGAGCGCGATCAGCACCTCCTGCACCAGATCATCGATGTGGCCCGGCGGCACACGGCGACGGAAGTAGCGCTCGAGCCACATCCCCGCCTCGGTCAGCAGCACATTGGCTGCGGCGCTATCGCCCTGCTGCATCGCGGCCATCAGCCGGGCAAAGGTGGCCTCGTCGACGAGCATTCAGCGCGCCCTTTTGCGCCGGGTGAACGGCATGGGAGATTCCTTTGTGTGCGGGCCGTCTGGCTGCGGTGTTGCTGGCGATACGCCGGTCCGGGGCTTGCGGTTACACCTTGCTGCAATCCTGCCGCCGACGCCACGATCCGCGAAACCCTTGACTCGCCCGCGCCGCGCTCCAGTCTGGCGCCGCAACAGGGAGAGACCATGCTGAACGACACCGCCACCGAACTGCGCAGCCCCAGCCCGAGCCTTGTGCTGCGGGCAGTCAAATGGCTGATCGGCAAACGCCCGCCGGTGTTCCCGCATGACGCGCAAGGCTTCGCTGCGCGCATCGAGGGGCGCCCGCTGCCCAAGGATGCGCCGATGCCCGCGCGCTTGCGCCAGCGCTTCGGCGTCGAGGAACAGATGGTGCAGGGCCAGCAGGTGGTGACGCTTCACCCCAAATCGGGCCCCGGCGCCTGGCACATGCTCTATTTCCATGGCGGCGGGTTCGTGCAGCCGATGTTCAAGGTCCACTGGCCTTTGGTGGCCGAGATGGTCGCGCGCTGCAGCATCAGCGTTACCGTGCCGCTCTATGCGGTGGTGCCCGAAAGCCCGCAGGCCGCGCAGGATGCGCTGGCCGATGCGGTCTATGCCGGGCTTGCCGCGCGCCACGATCCGGCGCGGATCGTGCTTAACGGCGATTCAGCGGGCGGGCACATGGCGCTGGCGCTGGCGCTGCGGCTGGTGCGCAGCGGCGGGCCCTTGCCCGGCAGGCTGGCGCTGTTTGCCCCGTGGCTCGATCTGACGCTGGCCGATCCGGCGATTGCTGCGGTCGAGCCGCATGACCTGATGCTCAAGATCGGCACCTTGCGTGCCTGCGGGGCGATGGTCGCCGCCGGGCGCGATCCGGGCAGAGCGCAGCTCAGCCCGCTCTACACGCCCGCAGAGCAACTGGCGCAGCTGCCCCCGACCCGCATCTGGACCGGGCGGCACGACCTGTTCATCGTCGATTCGCGCAGTTTTGTCGCCAGGCTGCGCGCCGCTGGGGTGGACGCGAAGCTCTACGAATATGAGGCTGCGCCGCATGTGTTCATGGCAATTCTGCCGACCCGCGAGGCGAGGGACGTGTTCGCGCTGCTTGGAGATTTTCTGCGCAACTAGGTCGGGAACCTGGCCCCGGTCAGCTCCTCCGACAACTTCCACAACTGGTCGGCAAAACTGGGGTTGAGCGCATAGGAGCGCACCCCGTTGCTGGTGGATTGATCGTCTGTCGCCGCGACATGGCAGTCCTCGCAATAGACCCCGCCCTGGCCTTCGATCTCCGGCGCGGTTGCGGCCCAGCAGCTTGTCGCCGCGCCCTGCGCGATCGACTTCCACCGAAAGCCGCTGTCTTGGCCGGTGACCCGCGCCATGAGGGTGGCGATCATCTCCTCGGTCATGTGGCGGCCGAGATTGGTCTGGATGCCGCCCGGATGCACCGCATAGGCATGGATCCCCAGCACCGCAAAACGCATCTCAAGCCCGACCGAGAACAGGATATTGGCAGTCTTCGACTGGCCGTAGCTTGCCCAGGGATCATAGGGGCCGCGTTCAAAATTGGGATCGTCAAACCTGACCGGCCCCATGAAATGCCCCCGGCTCGAGAGATTCACGATGCGCCTCGCGGTGCCGCGCCCGATCAGAGGCATGAGCTCGGCGGTCATGGCGAAATGGCCAAGGTGGTTGGTGCCCAGCTGCATCTCGAACCCGTCGCGGGTGTGCAGGAACGGGGTCGCCATCACGCCGGCGTTGTTGATAAGGATGTCGATCCTCTCAAAGCGCTGGCGCGCGCGCGAGGTGGCGGCGCGAATGCTCTCGAGCGAGGCGAGATCGATGGTGATCGTCTCGAGCGCGGCCTCGGGCACAGTTTCGCGGATCGCGGCCACCGCCGCGTCAAGCCTGGCAGAATCGCGGCCGGCCAACACCACATGCGCACCCTTGGCCGCCATCGCCCGGGCAGTTTCCTGCCCCAGACCCGAATTGGCCCCGGTGATGAACACCGTCAGGCCCGACAGATCGCGCTCTGCCAGCACTTCGTCGGTGGTGCTGTGCCAGCCGAATGTGCTCATGTTCGCTCTCCCGCCGTTGACAGTTTCACTTCGTAAAGGAATTCCGCGTCGAACTGCTCGCCCACCTGAAAGGTGATGTCGGCGATCTTGGCGAAGCCATAACGCTGATAGAACCGCTGCGCGCCGTAATTTTCGGAATAGACGCTGAGCAGCACCGCATCATGCCCGCCCGCGCGCGCTTGACCAAGTGCCCAGTCCATCAGTTTCGCACCGATGCCTTGGCCGGTATACTGAGGCAGCGCATAGAGCTGACCCAGTTCGAGCGGGTTCCGAGCTGCGCTCAGCGCGGCGTAATGGCCGGGCCGGCGCAGCTTGCAATAGGCGACGAGCTGGCCTGCGTGCTCGACGAGACAATGGGTGCATTCGCTGTCGGCGATTTCCCCGGCGACCGTCGCGGGGCTGTGCACCTGTTCGAGGAAGGCGGCGAGGTCTTGCGGCCGATAGAGGTGTCCGAAGGCGGTGATGAAGGTCTCCCTGCCCAGCGCCGCAAGCGCGGGCGCATCGGCGAGGGTGGCGGGACGATAGATCATGGTGGCTCCCTAGCCGACCGATGCTGCGCTGTTAAGCTGGCGAAAGGCGCGCTGGCGCGCTAGACACCCCGCCATGAAGAACCGCATCGCCGCACTCGCGCTCGCCCTCCTGTCCCAGCCTGCCCTTGCCGAGGAAGCGCCAACATGGTCGCTCGCCATCCACGGCGGGGCCGGCACGCTTGATCCGGCGCAGATGACGCCCGAAAAACGCAGCCAATACGAAGCCGCGCTCCGCCAGGCGCTCGATGCCGGGGCCAAGGTGCTGGCCGATGGCGGCAGCGCGATGCAGGCGATCAAGGCGGCGATCATCGTCATGGAGGATTCGCCGCTGTTCAACGCCGGCAAGGGCGCGGTGTTCACCTGGGACGGGGCCAATGAACTCGATGCCTCGATCATGGACGGGCGCGATCGGTCGGCCGGGGCTGTGGCCGGCGTGAAAACGGTCAAAAACCCGATCCTGCTGGCCGACACCGTGCGCACCGAAAGCGAGCATGTGTTCCTTGTGGGCGCAGGCGCGGAGGCCTTTGCGCTCGAGAAGGGCTTTGCCGTCACCCCGCCCGAATATTTCGCCACCCCGCAGCGGCGCGAGGCGCTCGAGCGGCTGAAAGCGAAAAAACTTTCCGCGCTTGATGTCGATTTGAAGTTCGGCACGGTGGGCGCGGTGGCCTTGGACCAGAACGGCAATCTGGCCGCAGGCACCTCGACCGGCGGGCTGACCGGCAAGCGCTGGGGGCGGGTGGGCGATGCGCCCGTGATCGGGGCAGGAACCTATGCCGACAACCGCGCCTGTGCCGTCTCGGCGACGGGGTGGGGCGAGTATTTCCTGCGCGTCGGCGTGGCGCACGAAATCTGCGCCCGTCTGCGGGCCACCAGGGAGGTCAACGCGCTGATGGCCGATCCGGCCGCGACCGATGACGGCATCGCGGCAGAGACCGCGCAATACATCGCCGATGCGGTCATGGCCGATGTCGAGCAGCTTGGCGGCGATGGCGGGGTGATCCTCGTCACGCCCGAGGGCCATGCCATCTTCAGCTTCAACACCGCCGGCATGTATCGCGGCCGCGCCACCAGCGCGGGCGTGCGCGAGGTGGCGATCTTCGGCGGCGAAGAAAAGGCGTCGAACACGCCCGATCATTGATCTTCCCTCGAGTGAGGGAAGATCAAATCAATACAGCTTGCCCACCAGTGGCAACCCGCGCTCGCGTTCGGCGAATTCCCTGATGACCCGGCCGACGCGCGCCAGCGTGGCCTCGCCCCCGGCGAGCGTCTCGTCCGCGTTCTGGCGTGCGCGGAAATAGCAGGCGAAGGTGATCGGTGGTTCGCCCCTTGGCCCTTCGGCAAAGCCGATGTCGATATAATTGTATTCGTTCCCGCCGATCAGCCCGCTGGTGCCGGTCTTGTCGCCCGCAACCCAGCCCTCGGGCAGCCCGGCGCGCACGCGCCTGAGGCCGGTTTCGGTTGCGACCATCCAGCCCTTCAATTCCGCCCGCTCGCGCTCGGGCAGCACCTCGCCGTAGATGATCTTCGCGACATTGCGCGCCATCGCAGCGGGCGTGGTGGTGTCGCGGAACTCGCCGGTGGGGACATGGTTCATCTCCGGCTCGAAGCGGTCGATCCGGCTCACCTCATCGCCGATGCTGCGCCAGAAGGCGGTCAGCCCCGCGGGGCCGCCCAGTTCGCGCAGCAGGATATTGCCCGCCGGATTGTCCGAAGTGGTCTGCGTTGCCCGCGCCAGCTCGCGCAAAGTGGCCCCTGTCGCGAGGCGCTCGCGCGTGAAGGGCGCATGATGCATCATGTCCGCCTCGGTCCACATCACGTGGGCATCGGCATCGATCAGCCCTGCGGCATGGCGCTGGAGCAGCAGCGCGGCGAGGCTGAACTTGAACGAGGAGGCATGGCCGAAGCGGCGATCCTGATTGAGCCCGACCGAGGCCCCGGTGGCGGCGTTGAACAGCTCCACCCCAAGCGTGCCATTGCCCGCCGCCTCGATGATTCGCAGCTCGGCCGCCAGCCGCCCGGCCGGGCTCTGGTCGGGCGGGATGCAGGCCGATGCGCCGAGCGCAAGGCCGCCGCCAAGGAAGAACCGTCTGTCGATGATCATGAAAACTTGTCCGCCTTGCGTTTGCCGAAGCGCATGTCGCCTTCGAGCTTGGCACGTAGTTGCGCATAGAAGGCTTCGAGAAAAGCCCTTTCGTCGCCCGCGCCCGGGTTCCAGCCGATCTTGCGGCAGATCGTCGCGTGCACGGCGGCGAGCGCCTCGGGCGCGCCGTCGCGCAGCATCTTTTCGAGCGTCTGCAATTCCTTCTCGCCATAAACCGACAGTTCGGCCTCGCCGAATTCGTAGCGCGTGCCGGTGACCGCGCTGGCCCCTTGCGCGGCGGCGGCACCCTGCGTCGAGAGCGCTTCGGCCAGCTTCGTGCGCGGGCGTTCGATCACCCATGTCCCTGCAACGATATCGCCCGCGCGCAAGGCATCGCGGTTGAAGAAGGGCAGCAGCGCGAACAGCGCGAACCAGCCGGCCGCCACCCAAGGCAGCGCCCCGACATCCTCGTCGCCGGCGTTCATCACCAGCAGCATCAGGATCAGCACGAGGGGGTAGAACAGCTCGATATCGCGGATGAGATTGCGCGCGATCACCGCTTCGGGCGCCAGCGCCCCGCCGCTGCGCGCGGCAATGCGAATGCCGACCATGCGCTTGCCCAGCGTCGCGCCACGCGGGCCAAGTTCCTGCACCAGAAAATAGCCGTACCACGCGGCAAAATAGAACAGCACCAGCAGGATCATCAGGAATTCCTGCGCCCCTTGCGGCGCAGCACCGGGATCGAGCGCAGTGCCTTCGAGCAGCCCGCCGGCGATCACCAGCACCAGCACCTGAAATATCGTCATGCCGAACAGCAGGATCATGATATCCAGCATCAGCGCCCCCGCGCGGCTCCCGCGCGAGGCGAGCGTTACCGGCAGAGCCAGGCCTTCCGGGGTAAGCAGCACGCGGGTGCGCCCGTCCAGCGGGCGCGCAGGCGGGAAGGCGGCCTTCATGTGCTGCCTCCGGTGTGGCGGGTGGGGCGGTAGAGGAAGAAATAGGCGAGCCAGAAGGTCAGCATCATCCCGCCGATCAGGAAGCGCGCGCCGGTGCCCTCGACCAGCTGGCGCGGGAAGGCTTCGAGCAGCGCGGCGATAATCATCATGATGACAACGCCCACCATCACCACTGCCCCGCGCTGTCCTGCCTCGGAAGCGGCGGCGAGCACCGTGCGGCTGCCCGGGAAGGCCATAGCGCGCCCGATATGCAATCCCGCCGCGCCCGAAAGCAGGATGCCGAAGATCTCGGTGGTGCCGTGCACGCTCAGCCACGCGGCGAGCTCCAGCGTCAGCCCCTGCCCGCCAAACAGCCACAGCAGCGCGCCCAGCACCGCCATGTTGTGCACCAGCAGCATCAGTGAGGGGATGCCAAAGGCAAAGCCCAGCGCGAAGGCAAAGATGCACACCGCCGAATTGTTGCTGAACAGCTGCGCGGCGAAGGTCGAAAGGCCGGCCGCGCTCTGCTCGGTGGCGAGCGATTGCAGCAATTCCTCGCGGCTGGCCCCGGGCACGCGGGTGTCGCGGAAGTTGTCGGGAACCAGCCGGTAATACCACGCCTCGTCCTGCGCCACCAGCAGCCAGCCGGCCACGCTGCCGGCCACCATCACGGCGAGCGCGATGCAGATATCAAGCCAGATCGCCCGCACCGCGCGGCTCCATCCCCCCAGCAGGAAGTCGCGCAGCCAGCCGGCAAAGCCGCGCGGCGGGCCATAGACCTGGAACCACGCGCGCTGCACCAGCGCTTCGAGATAGGCGAGGGTGGCGGCATCGAGCGAGGTCTCGCGCGCCACCGCAAGGCTCGATGCAGCCGTGCGGTAGAGCGTCGGCAAGGCGAGCAAATCGTCATCGGCAATGCGCCTGAGGCCGCCCTTTTCCATCCGCGTGACGATTGCCTCAAGCCGCCGCCATTCGCTTTCGCGCTCCAGCCGGAAGCGGTCGGAACGCAGGGTGGCGCTGGCGATATCGGGCGGAGCGGCAATCTTTCCGCGCCCGAACCATGACGAGAGGATGGGCGCCTTCATCCGATCGCCTCGCTGTTCTTGATCTGGAAATAGCGATCGATCAGCTGCGGGCCGATCTTTGTCCACGGCGCCTCGATAACCTCGATCCCCATGCGCCGCAGCCGCTGGAGCACCAGCTTGCGCTGCTGCGCGAGGCTGTCGGCCGTGACCGCGCGGGCCAGCGCCGCGATATCGACGGGCGGAGCAGCGATCTGCGCCTCGATCTCGGCATCGGCCATGGTGACGAACAGCACCAGATGCTTGTTTGCCAGCCGCCCGAGGCTTTCCACCATCAGTTCGGCCGCGGTGGGATCGGTGAAGTCGGAGAACACCACCACCAGCGAACGGCGTTTGAGCTTGGCGGTGAGGGTCGCCAGCGCAAGGGTGAAGTTGGGTTCGCTCGCTCCGTAATCCAGACCAGCGGCGGCGCTTTGCAGGCGGTGGAAGGCGCGGGCATCGCCGATGAAGGGGGTCAAAAGCTGTGGCCTGCGGGCAAAGCCGAAAAGCGCGCACCTGTCGCCGCCCTTCAGGGCGACATAGGAGCAGGTGAGCGCGGCAGAGACCGCACGGTCGATGCGCGGCAATCCGTCAACCGGCTCGCACATCGCCTGCCCGCAATCGAAGGCGAAGACGATCTGGTTGTTGCGCTCGCTTTCGTTTTCGCGGGCATAGAGGCGGGTGTGGCGGGCGCTCGCCTTCCAGTCGATACGCCGGCGGTCCATCCCGGGCTCGTATTCGGACAGCGCTTCGAACTGCGTGCCTTCGCCGCGGATACGCCGGGCGATCAGGCCGGTCTGCGCGTTGCGCAAGAAGGTTTGCAAGTCCTTGGATCGCACCGGCGAGAGATCGGGCCAGACGCGCACCGCCTGTTCGAGCGGGTAGGCAAACTGCCGCGCGCCAAGGCCCATCGGCCCCTCCCAGCGCAGCCACGCCTCGGTCACGGGCGCGGTGCCGCGGCGGGTAGCGGTGATGGGTGTCTCGCCGCGCCAGCCGGGCGTGCAGGCCTGGGGCGCGAGCGTGATGCTCACCTGCCCGCCCTCGGCAAGGCGCGGATCGGTCGCCAGCGCGACGCTCACCTGCCGCCGCCGCCCGCCGGCAAACTGCGCGCTGACCGCAATGCTCGCCGGCTGGCCCACTTCGACATCGGCGGGAGCATGGATCGCCCAGCTCCGGCTGCGCCCCGCCAGCGCGGCGTCAAGCGCCACCAGCGCAAGCAGCAGCCCGCCCAGCGCCGGCGCCGCGACCCATGCCCCCGGCGCGGTTGCCGCGATCACCAGCGCGACCGGCGCGAGTGCGGCAGCCAGCCACGCGGCGCGCTCGGTTGGCACGAACACCAGCAGCCGCCGCAAGCGCAGCAGCAGGATGTCGCGGACAAGGACGAGGACGCGGATCACCTCAGCGGGGTGCCTCGGTGCTCTCGACCAGATCGGCGACCAGCGCCTCCATGTCGCGGCCCTCGATCTCGGCGGCCGGAGACAGCGTCAAGCGGTGGCGCAGCACCGGCACCGCCAGCGCCTTGACATCATCGGGGATGGCATAATCGCGCCCTTCCAGCGCGGCGCGGGCGCGGGCGGCACCGGCCAGCAGCACGGCCGCACGCGGGGATGCGCCGACCGTCAGTTCGGCATGATCGCGGGTGGCGCGCACCAGCCGCACGACATAGGCGGTGATCTCGTCCGCCACGGTGACTTGCGTCAGCGCCGCGTTGGCAGCGGCAATTCCGGCGGCGTTGGTGACCGCCTGCACCCCCAGATCAGCAGGCCGCTGCGGGCCGGAGCGCTGGCCATAACGCGCCACGATTCGCGCTTCCTCGGCTTCGTCAGGGTAGGGCACCAGCAGCTTGAACAGGAAACGGTCAAGCTGGGCTTCGGGCAGGGGGTAGACCCCCTGATTCTCGATCGGGTTCTGGGTGGCGACGACCATGAAGCTTTGGGGCAGGGCGTAGGTTTCCCCGTCGAGCGTGACGCGGCGTTCCTGCATCGCTTCGAGCAGCGCGGCCTGCGTCTTGGGCGGGGTGCGGTTGATCTCGTCGGCGAGCAGCAGATCGCAGAAGATGGGGCCGCGGGTGAGCGTAAACTGGCTGGTCTGGAAATTGAACAGGTTGGAGCCAAGGATATCGCCCGGCAGCAGATCGGGGGTAAACTGGATGCGCCCGAAATCGAGCCCCAGCGCGGTGGCAAAGGCATTGGCGAGGAAGGTCTTGGCGGTGCCTGGCGGGCCTTCCATCAGCACATGGCCCTCGGACAGCAGGGCCACCAGCAGCATGTCGACCATGCCGTCCTGCCCGATAATCGCCTTGGCGATCTCCGCACGGATGGCGTCGGCAAGGGCGCGGACGTCGGTGAGGCTCATGGTCATCGGGTCATTTCCCCTGTTGCGATAGCTTGGCGGCGAGATCGGCGAGCGCCTGTGCGGCGGCAAGAATGTCGGCGGGCTTTCCGGCCGCCTCAAGCCGCGCGGCGCGGCGGCTGAAGGGTTCTTCGCTTGGCAGGCGGCGGGCGAGCGCTTCGTCGAGCGCTTGCGGATCGGGCCGGGCAAGGCCCAGCCGGTCAGCCAGCCGCCTTGCCGAGAGCGCCGCATAGGGCGCGCCCAGCAGGTGGAACCGCCGCGCGCGCAGGATCAGCCCCGCGCCATTGGCGATCAGCCGCTCCTTGCCGAAAGCGATCGCCGGACCGCCCTCCGCCGCTGCGCCAAACCGCTTGAAGGCGCGCCAGCCGATGATCAGCAGCGCCAGCAGCAGGCACAGCGTCGCGGCAAGGAAGGGCGGGCGGAAGGCCAGCGTCAGCAGGTTCTCGCTCGCGCCGAAGCCATTGAGCGTGAGATCGAAGGTCACCTGCCGGGATCCGTCGTAAGCGGCCCTGTTGATCAGCGCCATCGCCACTGCGGCGCGCTGCGCATCGGCAAGGCCGTAATTGTTGGCAAGATCGGGATCGGCGAGGAACACCGTCCAATGCGCATTGTCGTGGACATCGGTGCCCTGCCTGCCCACCAGCCGCAGCGCCAGCACCCGGCCCGCCGCATCGCTCACCAGCGTTTCCTGACCGTCCCTTGTCAGGGCGTGAGCGACGCTCGCGGTTGGCAGAATGCCGGTAACGCCCAGCCCGCTCCAGCGCGCGCGGCGCTTCTGATCGAGGGTGTCGAGCTTGTGGGTAAAGCCGTAAGGCGCGGGCAGCAGGGTGGGCCAGTCGGCGGCCAAGGGATCCCCGAGGATCACCCAACCGGGCTTGAACTTCTCGCGCGCCGCGCTCGGCAGGTTTGCAGGCGGACGCAGCGCGCTCCACTTGGGCAGGATCACCAGCGTCGGGCCGATATTCTCGCGCTTCTGAAGCAGCTTGCCCAGCTCCTCGGCATCAGCGTCAAGCGGCGGGGTGAGCACCAGCAGGCCGCGGGTCTCGATCCCTGCCGGGCTGCGCGAGCGGGTGACATCATAGCCGTTCGCTGCGGCCAGCCGGACAAGTCCGGCATAGCCGTTCAGCCCCTTGGCGGCGGCGTGGGCTTCGCCGTTATTGCCACTGTCCATGCCCTCGCCCGAACCGATCAGCCAGATCAGCGCGAGAAACAAGCCGAAGCCGCCCAGCACCAGCGCCAAAGCGCCGCCGCGCGAGAAGGCTGCGTTGCCCCCGTTCATGCCAGCTGCCCCCGCACATTGAGGCGGGCGAGCGCGAAGTCGGCATAGGCCGCGCGGGCGGCTTCCCAGTCGGCGCGGTCCAGCGCGCGCAGGGCGAAGAGGCTGCGCTCGACCCGCTCGGCGATGATGCCAAAGGCGGTGCGCGCGCTGTCGGGCAGGGCCGGCAGGGCGGCAAGTTCGCGCGCGGTGCTCGATGGTTCGACGAGCTCGGGCCGGACGGCAGCGATCTGGCTGACCGAACGCTGGAGCAGCAGGCGCGTGGCCTCGTCGAAGCGACCCGCGGCGGCGAGCCGATCGGCATCCTCCAGCAGCGCGAGGCTGGCGGCGGTTTCGGGCTGCCATTCCTCCGCGATGTCCGCAGTGGCGGTGTGGCGGCGCGCGATCGCGGGACCGAACATCCGCCACAGCAGCACGATCACGAAGGCGGCCAGCGCAGCCAGCAGCACCCATTGCAGCCACCACCACGATGCGCCCAGCACCTGCCCCACAGGCGCGAGCAGCTCAGCGAGGAAGCCGAACACCTCGGCCAGCATCCGCTCGAACCAGCCCGGCTCGGGCGGCTTGATTTCGGGAATCTCGACCGGTGCAAACTGGACATCGCCATCCGCGCGCAGGGCCTTCCACGCATCCGCAGCCGCAGCGGGCGATGCGCCTGTATCTCCTGCGGATTCGATGGGAGGGGTCTTGGCCACTGCGTTCATGCCGTGCAGGTGGTGGCATGGTGCGCACGCGGGCGCAACCGGGAAACGGCGCCCCGCGCTCTAGCCCCGCGCGCGCGCCTGCTCGTAACTTCCCAGCAGGCGCAATTGCTTGGAATGGAACGCACATTCCTCCAGCGCCCGGTCCACGGCCGGGTCGCCCGGCGCGCCGATGATGTCGGCGTAAAAGGTGGTCGCGGCAAAGCTGGCGCCCTGTTGGTAGCTTTCCAGCTTGGTCATGTTGACCCCGTTGGTGGCGAAGCCGCCGAGCGCCTTGTAAAGCGCGGCGGGGATGTTCTTTACTTCGAACACGAAGGTCGTCATCACCGGCTTGCCCGCCAGCGCCTGCGGCGCGAGCGGCTCGCGTGCCAGCACCACGAAGCGGGTCATGTTGTCGGGGCTGTCCTCGACATTGTGCGCGATGATGGTGAGGCCATAAAGCTGCGCAGCAATGGCCGGAGCAATCGCCGCGATCGCCGGATCGCCGCGCTCTGCGACATAGGCGGCAGCGCCCGCGGTGTCGGCATGACTGAGCGGCACGATCCCGCGCTCGCGCAGGTAGCGGCGCGACTGGCCGAGCGCCTGCGGGTGGCTGTAGGCGGCCTCGAAGATGCGCCCCGGCGTGTTGTCCCCCAGCGCCATCAGCGCATGGTGGATCGGCATGAAATATTCAGCCACGATGAACAGCCCGCTTTCTGGCAGCAGGAAATGGATATCCGCTACCCGCCCGTGCTGCGAATTCTCGATCGGGATGATCGCGCAGCCCGCGCGCCCGTCCTTCACCGCGTCGAGCGCATCCTCGAAGCTGAAGCACGGCAGCGGCGCGAGATCGGGGCGGGCTTCGGTCGCGGCGCGGTGCGAATTGGCCCCGGGCGAACCCTGGAAGGCAATGGCGTGCGCCGGATCGGCGGCCGCCGCCGCGCGCATGCGGTCGACAAGTTCAAGGGCAGGGCGGGGGAAGGAGCGCATGGTAGCCCGCCTGCTATAGGCCCGCGCGCAGGCGCACAAGCCTGCTTGCAAAAGGTGCAAGAATTCATGCCACCTTGTGGCTTGCGCGCGCGCAAGGGCGCGATTATGGGCCTGCGACGATGACACAGGATAATTCTTCGCAGGGGCAAGCCGGCGGCCAGAATGGCGGCGGCGATCTGTTCAACACCGCCGCAGGCTGGGTGCTGTTCGCAGCTGGCCTCGGGCTGGGTCTCACGATCCTCTCGGGCAAGTTCTTCCACGGCGACAAGCCGCAACGTCCGGAAAAGCTCGGCTATGTGATCGAAGGCGTGGCCGAGGAATCTGCGGGTCCGGCGGAAATGACCATGGCCGAAGCGCTCAACAAGATGCCGGCCGCCGATCTGATCGCGGCGGGCGAGAAGGCCTTTTCCAAGTGCCAGAGCTGCCACACCGTCGATCCGGGCGGGGCCAATGGCGTCGGCCCGAATCTGGCCGGCGTGATGGGCGGCCCGGTCGCGGGCAAGGGCGGTTTTGCCTACAGCGCCGAATTGAAGGCCCTGGGCGGCACCTGGGACTGGGACCGCATCAACGAATGGCTCAAGAACCCCAAGGGCTATGTCTCGGGCACCAAGATGAGCTTCGCCGGCCTGTCGAAGGTGGAGGATCGCGCGGCGATCGCGATGTATCTGAATTCGATTGGTGCCAACCTGCCGGTGCCGACCTTTGTGGCCGATGCCGCAGCGGGCGCCCCCCCGGCCGAAGGCGAGGCCGAGGCGGGCGCAGCAGCGCAAGCCGCCACCGAACCGGCAGCCGGCACCGATTAACGGAACCTATAGCAGCGCGACAAAATGCTGACGCAGCACGCGCTGGAAAGGCCCAAGCGCCGGTGGCGCGTGGCCAATGCCCGGCGAGTGAGGCGCACTGGCGCTTGGCATGACAATCGGCAAGCTTGACAGGCGCGCTATCAACTGCGTGCTTTGAATTTCTGCGCCACCACATACCATTCGGACGAGCCCTTGCGGCTTGCTGGCGGCTTGGCGTGTTTGACCGAGGCGAAATGCTGCTTGAGCAAGGTCAGCAGCGCGGCATCGGTTCCGCCCGCCAGCACCTTGGCGACAAAGGCGCCGCCTTCGCTGAGGTTCTCCACCGCAAACCACGCCGCCGCTTCGACCAGCCCCATGGTGCGCAAGTGATCGGTCTGCTTGTGGCCGACGGTGTTGGCGGCCATGTCGGACAGCACCAGATCGGGCGGCCCGCCCAGCGTTTCGGCCAGCAGCGCCGGGGCCTTGTCATCCATGAAATCCATCTGGAAGATCGTGACACCGTCAATCGGCGCGACCGCCAGCAGGTCGATGCCGACAACCTCTGCCTTGGGCGCCTTGGCGCGCACCACCTGGGTCCATCCGCCCGGCGCTATGCCGAGATCAACCACGCGCTCGGCACCTTTGAGCAGGCCGAATTTCTCATCAAGCTCGATCAGCTTGTAGGCTGCGCGGCTGCGATAACCATCGGCCTTGGCCTGGCGGACATAGGGATCGTTGAGCTGGCGTTCGAGCCAGCGCACCTGGCTTGCGGTGCGGCCTTTGGCGGTCTTGACGCGCCTGGATGGGGTCTTGGCACCGCGGGTCATCGTGCCGGCTTTCCGCTGCGTTGCTGCTGAAGCGCGCGCAAGCTGCGTGCGGAGCGGCGCTCGGCGGCCATCAGGCTCCTGAGGATGCCCTCGCGGATGCCGCGGTCGGCCACCCCCAGTCGCCGCGCGGGCCACAGATCAAGGATCGATTCGAGGATTGCGCAGCCCGCCACCACCAGTTCCGCCCGGTCCTGTCCGATGCAGGGCAGGGTGGCGCGTTCATATGGGGTCATCACGCTGAGCCGCGAAGAGATATCGCGCATCGCCGGGGCCGGCACGATCAGCCCGTCAACCGCGCGGCGATCATAGCTCGGCAATTCGAGATAGAGGCTGGCAAGTGTCGTAACCGTGCCGCTGGTGCCCAGCAGGCGGATATCGTCGAGTGCGGCGGCTTCGGCGACGCGCGCGGCGAACGGCGCAAAGCTGGCGCTCACCAAATCGCGCATCCTGGCATATCGGGCAAGCCGTGCGTCCTCGCCTTCCTCGTTGTGGCCGACTGTATCGGTCAGCGAAACCACGCCCCACGGCACCGACTGCCAGTCAAGGATGCGCGGCACGCGGCTCGCCTCGGCAGCGCCGCCCGCTTCGACCAGCACCAGCTCGGTCGAGCCGCCGCCGATATCGAAGATCACCGCCGGGCCATCGCCCGCCTCCAGCAGGATATGGCAGCCCAGCACGGCCAGGCGCGCCTCTTCCTCGGCGCTGATGATGTCGAGCGCGATGCCGGTCTCGCGGCGCACCCGCTCGATGAAGGCAGGGCCGTTGGAGGCGCGGCGGCAGGCCTCGGTCGCCACCGAGCGGGCGAGGCGGACATTGCGGCGCTGGAGCTTGTCGGCGCAGACGGTGAGTGCGGCGAGCGTGCGGTCCATCGCCCTGTCCGACAATCGCCCGGTGGTCGCCAGACCCTCACCCAGCTTGACCACCCGGCTGAAGGCATCGATCACGGTAAAGTCGTGGCCCGAGGGGCGGGCGATCAGCAAGCGGCAATTGTTGGTGCCGAGATCGAGCGCGGCATAGGCCTCGCCCGGCTGGCCCTGCCGCAGCGTGCCGATCGCGCCGAGATCCTGCGCGGGGCGTGCCTGCCCCTGGGCGGAACCGTTGGACGCGCCATCGTTCCGGCCATCGCGACCGGGCTTGCGCAATTCGGGCTGAGGGGGGCGCTTGTAGCGGAAATCGGCTACCGTGCCGGACTTTGAGCCCCGTTTCTTGCCAGCCCTGGCATTTCTGTCCGGCGGCATGGTTTCCGCCATTTTCCGTATGCTTTCAAATCACCACTGTGCGGGTCTGCGCACAGGGCACCTGAACGTAAGCTAACCCAAGCGCGCCGACAGAGCAAGCAGGCCGCATCACGGGCAATGCAACACCCGCTTGACCTTGTGCGCGCATAAAACTAGGGAGCGCCCTCGCTGATACCGCAGGGCCTTGTCCGCGGGATAGCCGATGCCCCGTCCTCTAATGGTAAGAGAGCGGACTCTGACTCCGTCAATCAAGGTTCGAATCCTTGCGGGGCATCCAGCCTTCGTTCTGCCGTCGGCGTGCGCTCTGCGCGGCGCACATGGTTCGATGCAAACCGCTTGTCGGCCTGTTTGCGCGCGCCTAGAGCCTGAGCGATGACCGAAAAAGACCTCACCAACCGCAAATTCTATCGCGCGGGCGAGGAAACCCGCTTTGCCGAGGGTGGCCCGGAGCGCACCCCGCAGACCGCGCACCCCGCCTACAAGCTGGCCTTTCGCGATACCGATTTCCTGCTGCGCGACGAATTGCGGCCCGTGCGTTTCCAGCTCGAGCTGCTCAAGCCCGAAATGCTGCTCGACGAGGCGCGCGTCGGCTCGACGATGGTGATGTATGGTTCGGCCCGGATTCCCAGCCCCGCGCAGGCCGAGGCCTTGTTGGAGGCGGCGCAGAACGGTTCGGAATATGATCAGAAGGTCGCCCGGCGCCTCGCCGAGAAGGCCAGATATTACGATGAGGCTTACAAGCTCGCGCGGCTGGTCAGTGAAAAGGGGCTGATCGAAAATGGCCTTCGCCAGTTCGTCGTTACCACCGGCGGCGGGCCTTCGATCATGGAGGCGGGCAATCGCGGCGCGTCGGATGCGGGCAGCGAATCCATCGGGCTTAACATCGTGCTGCCGCACGAACAGGCGCCCAATCCCTATGTCACGCCCTACCTCAGCTTCCAGTTCCATTATTTCGCGCTGCGCAAGATGCATTTCCTGCTGCGCGCGCGGGCGGTGGCGGTGTTTCCAGGGGGATTTGGCACCTTCGATGAATTCTTCGAGCTGGTCACCCTGATCCAGACCGGCAAGATGAAGCCGATCCCGATTATCCTGTTCGGCAAGGATTTCTGGACCCGGGTGATCGATTTCGAGGCGCTGGCCGAAGAAGGCACGATCTCGAAGGCCGATCTTGATCTGTTCACATGGTGCGAAACCGCCGAGGAGGCCTGGGCCTGCATCGCCAGTTTCTATGAGCTGCCGAACGATTAATCGAGCCGCCGGACCGCGTGATGCCCGAGCGGGCCGTTGCCTGCACCAAAGCCGGGTGCGGCCGCGATCGCGCGGATCACGAAATGCCGGGCGAGCCTGACCGCGTGTTCCAATGGCTGGCCGTGGCCGATGAGCGTCGCGATGGCCGATGACAGCGTACAGCCGGTGCCGTGGGTGTGCGGGGTATCGATCCGGGCGTGTTCGAAATGCAGCGCGCGCGTTTCGCCCGCGATCGATGCGGGCAGGTAGAGCACGTCGATGATGCGCGCGTCCGAGGTGTGCCCGCCCTTGGCCAGCACCGCCGCACCGGTCATGTGGGAGAGTTCCTCGGCCGCCTCGACCATCTCGGCGCTGGTCGCAAGGCTGCGGCCCACGAGGTGGCCGAGTTCGGGCAGGTTGGGAGTGATCAGTGCCGCGCGCGCGAACAGCACTTCGCGCAAGGCTTCTATGGCGGCAGGGTCGATCAGCGCTGCGCCCGAGGTGGCGATCATCACCGGATCGAGCACGATCGGGGCGCTCACGCTCTCAAGTGCGCGGGCGACGTGGGCGATGATCCCGGCATCGTGCAGCATCCCGATCTTCACCGCATCCACGCCAATGTCGTTGACGCAGGAGGCGATCTGCTCTGCCACCACATCGCCTGCCATCGGCGCGATTGCCTGCACCCCGACAGAGTTCTGCGCGGTGACGGCGGTGATCGCGGTCATGCCGTAGCCGCCGAGCATGGCGATGGTCTTGAGATCGGCCTGAATGCCGGCGCCGCCCGAGCTGTCGGACCCGGCGATGGCGAGGATGCGGGGAGGTGGGCGCGTGGTCATGGCGAGCGCCATAGCAAGCTCGCCGGTTTGCGGGGATGGTTTTTGCAAGCGGTCTGCCGGAAGCCGCGGTTAGCCCGTCACCACCGGGTGTGTTGCCGCAATCTCGCCGGCCCTGTCGCACGGCAGCAGATCGAAGATCAGATGGATGCGGTCGCTGGTGGAATCGTTGCGGGCTTCGTGCTCTTGCTTATTGTCGAACCACCACAGCTCGCCTGCCTGCATCCGCAGCTCCTCGTCCCCGGCCCGCATCCACGATCCCGAGGACTGCAGCACGAGATGGTAGCGGTTGCGCAGGCGGTAGTATTCGCCGCGATCGACATGGGGATAGACCCGGTGCCCGGGGGGCAGGCATACGATTTTGGCGCGCGAGAGCAGACTGTCCATCGCGTGCGCGCTCTGCTTGAGAAAGGCGCGCGCGACCGGGAACTGGCGCGAGCAGGTGGTCCAGCGGCTTTCGTGCACATCGCGCCGCTTGCGCCCGGCAATGGCCGAGGCCTTGATGCCGCGCAGCGGGATTGCAAGCGACTCGCGCTGGACCGCGATCTTCTCCTGCCGGCCGCGGTTCGCCTCGAAGGCATCCTGATTGGCTGCAATCTCTGCCAGAAAAGGTGCGGGATCGATCCCGTCACGGACAAGCTTGAAATATTGCATGCGCGTCTCCCGTCCCGCCCCACTCCAGGTGCGAAAACGGTTGAAGAAGCGCGGTTATTCCCGCCTCTTGCCGATCTGGCCCATGAACCTGCGCTGGGTGCTCGGCGGATAGTTCGCGTGGAGCGGTTTGGCGCGCGTCGGGCGGTCCATCAGTTCGCCGCCACAATTGGGGCAGCGGTCATCCAGCTCCTCGGCGCATTGGGCGCAGAAGGTGCATTCGATCGAGCAGATGAAAGCGCCGGGCGCCTCGGCAGGAAGATCGGCACCACAGGTCTCGCAATCGGGGCGCATTTCAAGCATGGCGGCGTCTCCTAGGCCGCCGCGCGCACGGCTTCGCAGATGGTATCCACCACCCGTTCGACCTGCGCCTGATCGTCACCCTCGGCCATCACGCGGATCACCGGTTCGGTTCCCGAGGGACGGATCACCAGGCGGCCCTTGCCCGCCAGCTCCGCCTCGGCGGCGGCGATGGCGGCCTTGACGCCTGCGTTCTCCAGCGGCTGGCCGCCTTCGTAGCGCACGTTCTTGAGCAGCTGCGGCACCGGGTCGAACAGGTGCAGCAATTCGCTCGCCGGTTTGCCACTGCGCACCAAGCTGGCCAGCACCCTGAGCGCGGCGACCGTGCCATCGCCGGTGGTGGCGTGATCGAGCAGGATCATGTGTCCCGATTGTTCGCCGCCGACATTGTAGCCGCCGGCCTTCATCGCTTCGAGCACGTAGCGATCACCAACCTTGGCGCGCACCAGATCGAGGCCCAGCCCGGCGAGATAGCGTTCCAGCCCGAGATTGCTCATCACCGTCGCCACGATCCCGCCGCCCCGCAATGCGCCCTTTTCGTGCATCCGGGTGGCGATCAGCGCCATGATCTGATCGCCATCGACGGGGCGGCCCTTCTCGTCGACCACGATCAGCCGGTCGGCATCGCCGTCGAGAGCAATGCCGATATCCGCAGCCTCCTCGACCACCCTCGCCTGAAGCGCGGCAATCGCGGTGGAACCCACGCCGTCATTGATGTTGGTGCCGTTGGGGCTGACGCCGATCGCAACCACCTCCGCACCCAGTTCCCAGATCGCGGAGGGGGCGACCTGATAGGCCGCGCCATGGGCGCAATCGACCACCACCTTGAGCCCGTCGAACCTGAGTTCAGCCGCAACCGACTGTTTGACCGCGTGGATATAGCGCCCGCGCGCATCCTCGATCCGGCGCGCGCGGCCGATCCGCTCTGCGGGGACCAGCGGGATGTCGGTTGCCATTAACCGCTCAATCTCGGCCTCGGCCGCGTCCGACAGCTTGAAGCCATCGGGGCCGAACAGCTTGATGCCATTGTCGGCGAAGGGGTTGTGGCTGGCCGAGATCATGACACCCAGATCGGCGCGCATCTCGCGGGTGAGCAGGGCAATCGCAGGGGTGGGCAGCGGGCCGGTCATGATCACGTCGATCCCGACGCTGGTAAAGCCGGCCACCAGCGCGCTTTCCATCATATAGCCCGACAGGCGCGTGTCCTTGCCGATCACCACCCGGTGGCGGTGCTGCCCACGCACGAAGTGCCGCCCGGCCGCCTGCCCGACCTTCATCGCCATCGCCGCGGTCATCGCGCCCGAATTGGTGCGGCCCCTGATCCCGTCGGTTCCGAACAGCTTGCGTGCCATGAATTCCCCTGTCGCGTCCCACTGGCAAGATTGTCTCGCGCTTCTGGCGCGGTTATCGCTCAAAGGGAAGGGCGCAAGGCCCGTTTTAAGGACACGACATTGCCGGAGAGTGAAACGGCCGGGGCCACCGGGGCGGGCGGGCAGGGAAAGTTTGCGCTGGTATCGATCCGCCTGCCGGTGGCGCTGACCTTTGCCGCGCTGGTTGGCGGGCTGGTGGCCGGGATTGCCGGTGCGGCGCTGGGCGCGCCTGAGGCGGTGAGCGAGATCGCCGCCCTCGTCGGCGGGCTGTGGCTGCGCGCGCTCCAGATGACGATCATCCCGCTGGTCGCGGCGCTGCTGGTGCTGGGGTTGGTGCAGATGATTGTGGCCGCGCGGGTCGGCACGGCGGCGCGGCGGATGTTGGCGGTGATGATCGCGGTGCAGCTGGCGGGCGGGGCCTTCACCGCAATCGCCATGCCCGCGCTGCTGCGGGCGTTCCCCGTGCCCCAGGGCGCGGGCGCCTTCCTCGCCCAAACCCCGGCGAAGGTGGGCGAAGTGCCGCGCGTGCTCGACTTCATGGCCTCGCTGGTCTCGCCCAACATCGTTGCTGCCGCCGCCGAAACCGCGATGCTGCCGCTGACGATCTTTTTCGTGATGTTTGCAATCGCCATCACCCGCCTGCCTGCCGATCAGGGCGAGCGGCTGCTCGGTTTCTTCCACGCGCTTGGCAATGTCATGCTGCTGATCATCGGCTGGGTGCTGGCAATTGCGCCGCTGGGCGTGTTCGCGCTGGCCTACGGAGTGGGGGTGCACAGCGGCGGGGGCGCGTTTGCAGCGCTGGGGCACTATGTTCTTGCTGTCACGATGATGGGCACCTTCATCTTCGTGCTGGCCTATGCCATCGCCATGGGGCTGGGGCGCACCGGGCCAAAATTCGTCACCGCGGTGCTGCCCGCGCAAGCGGTGGCGCTCTCGACCCAGTCCTCGCTGGCGAGCCTGCCGGCGATGCTCGATTCGGCCAGCCGTCTTGGCTTGCGCGCCGCTACGGCCGAATTCGTGCTGCCCCTGGCGGTGGTGATCTTCCGCGCCACCAGCGCGGCGATGAACCTCGCGGTGGTCTATTATATCGCCGCGCTCGCTGGGGTGGAGGTTTCGCTGCCCATCGCGATTGCCGGGATCCTGATCGCCAGTGTCATAAGCCTGTCGGCCGTGAGCCTGCCCGGATCGATCAGCTTCGTCGTCTCGATCGGCCCGATCGCGCTCGCGATGGGCGTGCCGGTCGAACCGCTGGCGCTGCTGGTGGCGGTGGAGATGCTGCCCGACCTGATGCGCACGCTCGGCAATGTCACGATGAACGTCGCTGTCACAAGTGCAGTTGACCGTTCGGCAGGCCCCGCTAGTGGCACGTCGTAAAGCTGCAACCCTTCGCCCGCACAGGCGTTGCTGCTAGGAACCCGATTCAACCAACACCCCTGGAGGACGACCCATGGCTTTCGCACTTTCCCCGTTGCCCTATGCTGACACCGCTCTGGAACCGGCGATCTCGGCCGAGACGCTGTCGTTCCACCACGGCAAGCATCACCAGACCTATGTCGACCGGATGAACGCCGCGATCGAAGGCACTGCGCATGCCGATGCCTCGCTCGAAAGCATCATTGCCGCCGCGCGCGGAACCAACCAGGGCCTGTTCAACAACGCTGCGCAGACCTGGAACCATGCCTTCTACTGGGCCTCGATGGCACCTGCGAGCACCGCACCCTCGGCTGAACTCGCTGCCAAGATCGACGCGGCGTTCGGCTCGCTGGACAACCTCAAGCAGCAGCTCAAGGATCGCGGCGCGGGCCACTTCGCTTCCGGCTGGGTGTGGCTGGCCGAAAAGGACGGCACGCTCTCGATCGAGGAAACCCACGATGCCGACACGCTCGCCGACAGCGGCTTCAACCCGCTGCTGGTGCTCGACGTGTGGGAGCACGCCTATTACCTCGATCACCAGAACAAGCGCCCGGCCTATCTTGACGCGGTGGTCGAGACCAAGCTGAACCTCGCCTTCGCGAGCGAGAATCTCGCGCGCGGGACGGTTTGGACCTACGCGTAACGTTCTTGCGGTTTCGCAAATGAAACAGGCCCGGGGCAGCGATGCCTCGGGCCGTTCCGTTTTACTCCCGCGTGCTGGCGAGATTGCCGGCGGCGACTTCGTCGAGTTCCTCAAGGATCGCGCGGTGGGCGACCTCGTCGTCACTCGAGCGGCGCGGGATATTGCCGTTCGCCAGCATTTCGGTGAGCGCGGCGCGCGCGCGGCCCACGCGGCTCTTGATCGTGCCGACCGCGCAACCACAGATTTCGGCGGCTTCCTCGTAGGAAAAGCCCCCCGCACCGACCAGCAGCAACGCCTCGCGCCGTTCGGGCTGGAGCGTCAGCAGTGCGCGATGCAGATCGGAAAGGTGGATCGGTTCCTCCTGACCAGCGGGCGCTGTCAGGATGCGTTCGGCCACGCCTTCGTCATACTCGCCGCGAAAGCGGTTGCGGCGCATGTCGGTGAGATAGGCGTTGCGCAAAATCACGAAGGTCCAGGCCCGCATCGAGGTGCCCGGTTCGAACCGGTCCTGCGCGGCCCAGGCCTTGAGCAGGGTTTCCTGCACCAGATCATCGGCCATGTCGGGCCGCCCGCACAGGCCCCGCGCAAAGGCGCGCAGGTGCGGGACAACGGCCGTCAGCTCGCGCTTGAAATCGGCTCTTTCGTCTGCCGTGCGGGTGGTTTCGGGGGCCTCGCTGTCAGTCACGCCTGCGCTCCCCGGTCGTCCGGGGATCGCGAGGAATTGCCGCCACCAGATCCGCCACCGCTGCCGCGGCGCAGGTCGATCTCGTCGAGCCGGGCGAGCAGGGTCTTGAAGCTGTCGGGCAGGTCTTCCTCTACCACCGAATCATAAAGCTGCTTGAGACCATCGGCCCAATCCGGCGCGCGCCGCGGTTGCTCGCCGCTGGCAGGAGGGGGTTTGCGATCTGAAGCCATGGTGTCGTTGGTTATCCCTGATCCCGGTCCGCCGGAATGCCCCCTGCCATCAGGCCCGTGCAGGGCGCTGATGCGCATGGTTTGGCCGGCGTTGCGCCGCTTCTAGCACAGGCTTTGGCAAAAGCCTCCATGCAAACGCGCTTGGACTGTTCGGGAACCTTAAGGCATATGTCGGCTTTTGGCAGCGGGCCTTCGGGCCTCCCCGCCGCGTCAGGATATGCGTGATCGACAGTCCCGCCTTTACTTCGGCCCCGGATGCCGCGCTTTCCCCGGCAGGCAGCCGCGCGCGGCGCTGGCTGGTGCTCTATCCGCGTGCGATACCGCTGGTGATTTTTGTCGCCATCGCCGCGATCACCGCGCTCAGCGTCTTCGCGATCGAAAGCAACGCCCGTGCCCGTGAGCGCGCCCAGATGCGCGAATACGCCCGCAGCGTTGCCGCCGCGCTTGATCGCAGCAGCAACAGCTTTTCCTCCTACCTGCGCGCCGGCGCGGCGCTGTTCGCGTCGAGCGCGGATGTGAGCCCGGACACTTTCGACAGCTTCGTCCGCGCGCTCAAGCTCGACATGGACTATCCCGGGGCCGAGGGAATCGGCTGGTTGCCGGTGATCGAGCCGGCCGAGCTTCCCGGCTTCATCGCCCGCACCCGCGCCCGCCAGCCCGGCTTTCCCGATATCTACCCGCGCCCGGTTTCCACCACCGGGCGGATTGCGCCGGTGACGATGTTCGCGCCCGAAAGCGCGCGCAACCGCCGGGCGCTGGGCTATGATATGTATTCCGATCCTGCTCGCGCCGCGGCGATGGCCGAGGCCGAACTGGCGCGCCGCCCGACCGCATCGGGACGGATCGTGCTGGAGCAGGAACAATCGGGCAACCTGCCCGCCTTCGCAATCTACATGCCGGTGTTCCGCACCTTCGGCGAGGATGACCGGCGGCTGATCGGCTTCGTCTATACGCCGTTTCGCGCCCGTGAGTTTCTCGATTCGGCCATCGATACCACCCGCAGCGAGGAATTCGGGGTGCGGCTCTACGATGGCGATGCGGGCACAGAACATCTGTTGGTGACCCATGCGATCGGCGGTGCCGGGGGTGCGCAGGTCGAAGAGCAGGTGACCATCGCCAACCGCAAGCTGCTGCTGGTGGTCGAAGCGGCCGATCGCCAGGTGCTCAGCCCACTGTCGATGGTGACGCTGCTGTTCGGTCTGGCCCTGGCGAGCCTGCTGATGCTGCTGGCGCGGCTGCTCACCCAGCAGGCCTGGGAGGATCAGGCGCGCCTTGCCTTCTTCGAGGAACAGCATTCGATCCGCAATTCGCTGACCCGCGAGCTCAATCACCGGGTCAAGAACACGCTCGCCAATGTGCTGTCGATCCTGTCGCTGACGCGGCGGCGGACAAGGGATCTCGATACCTTTGCCGACAGTCTCGAAGGCCGCATCCGCGCGCTTTCCGCAACGCATGACCTGCTGACCGTGACCGACTGGGGCACCACCCCGATCCGGGCGGTGATCGAGGCGGAATTGCAGCATTTCCGGATCGGCTTCAACGATGCGATCCTGCTTGATGGCCCACCGCTGGAACTGGCACCCAACGATGCGCTGTCTTTCGGGTTGGCGATCCACGAACTGGCGACCAACGCCGCCAAATACGGCGCGTTGAGCGCGCCGGGCGGGCGGGTGACGATCCGCTGGGAGATGGCCGGCGAGAATCTGGCCAAGGTCGAATGGCGCGAGACCGGCGGGCCACCTGTCAATGCCGAACGCCGTCGCGGTTTCGGTACCGAACTGATTGAAAAGATCGTCGCGCACGAATTGCGCCAGCCGGTCGCGCTCGAATTTCGCCCCGAAGGCGTGGTCTGCGTGATGCGCGTGCCGATCCGGCGGCCGGCGGATTTCCGGATACGGGATAGAGCGTTTGCGAGCCGGGTGGGATCACCCGGCGGATCGGAAAACGCGGTAAAACAAAAGCCTGGAGCGGCTGATCTGATGCGGTCGGATCGCAAACCGCTTTGATCCGTGATTTGCGATCGCGCTTGTGCGGGAGTTCTGCGCCACCGAAGGCGGCAGGCAAACTAACCCAGCGGCTTGCTCGACTGGAAGAACAGCGCCTGGCTGATGGCCGCGCGCACCGTGGCTTCCTGGAACGGCTTGGTGACGAGATAGGTCGGCTCGGGCCGGTCGCCGGTCAGCAGGCGTTCGGGGTAGGCGGTGATGAAGATGACCGGCACGCTGCCGAGCGCGAGAATGTCGTCCACCGCATCGAGACCCGAGGAACCGTCGGCCAGCTGGATGTCGGCCAGCACCAGCCCGGGCATCCGCTCGGCCACGACCTCGCGCGCCTGGGTGCGGGTCGCGGCGGTGCCGCAGATGGTGTGCCCGAGCCCGGTGACAAGGTCTTCGAGCTGCATCGCGATCAATGGCTCGTCCTCGATCACCAGCACGCTGGTTTTCTGTTCGGCCTCGATCCCGGCCATTGCGCAGGCGACCAGCCTGTCGATCTCCGCCGTGGTCAGCCCCATGATCTCGGCTGCCTGCGCCGGGGAGAAATCCTCCAGCGTGGTCAGCAGCAACGCCTGCCGCGCGGGTGGGGTGATGGTGCCAAGCCGCTGCTGCGCGCCGGCCTCGTGCTCGCTCGCGGCAGTGCCGACGGGCGCATCGGCCAGCTGCGCGCTCGACCAGATGCGGGTGAAAGCGCGGTAGAGCGCGACCCGTCCGCCGCCGAGCGAGCCCATCAGTTCAGCATCAGCCACCAGTGCCTCCAGCATCGCGCGCACGATGGCATCGCCAGCGTTTTGCGAGCCTGTCAGCGCGCGGGCATAGCGTCGCAGATAGGGCAGGTTGGCGGCGATCTGGTTTCCGAGGCTCATTGTCCGGCTCCGCTGGGTCATCTTGGCGTGCTTGCAAAGGCGCAAGCGATTCGTGATGGTAAACGTTCCGGCCCGCCCCGTCGCGCCCTGCGCTTTGTGCCGACCTGCGCGGGCCAAAAAAAATTTCGATCACCGGGAACCGGTCTTGGCGCTGCGCATTCAGGCTGTATCACCGCCGAGACCCCCCTCCCGTCCAAGCGGCTGGTGATACGATCCCGAAAGGCCTCCGTTGTCACGCAACGGAGGCCTTTTTTCGTTCGATTGCGCTTAGCCGCGATGCCGGCCTTCCACCCCGCCTATCCCAGCCTGCGCTCGTAAATCACATATTCGCGGTTGACCTTGCTCTGGATCGTGTCGGCGATCGCCACCATCCCCTGGTTGTCCTCGAGGATCCAGCCGATCTCACCACGCACCGATGCGAATTTCGTGTTTGCTTCATGCCGGATGGCCTCGATCATCATGAAGGCGAGCTGGCTCGCGAGGCGGGAGTTGTGGAGTTCCTTCAGCACCCCCATCAGCGGCACCCGCATCCCGGCACCCTTGGGATGGCGCAGCCAGCGCAGCATGTGGAACCACCCGAACGGCAACAGCTTGCCCTTGATCCTGGCCAGCGCGTCGTTGACATCCGGAAAAGTGAGCATGAAGGCAACCGGCCGTCCGTCGAGCTCGGCGATCATGTTCAGCTCCTCGAAGATCAGCGGCCGCAGCTTCTTGCCGGCATAGGCGACTTCTTCGGGGGTGAAGGGGACAAAGCCCCAATTGTCCGACCACGCATCGTTGAGGATGCCAAGCACGATCGCGACCTCGCAATCCCACTGACGCTTGTCCACCCGCCGCACATTGATGCGTGTGTTCTTGCGGCCTGATTGCACGATGCGCTGCACCAGCGGCGGGAATTGGCGGCTGATGTCGAGATCATAGGTGAACAGCGTCTTGGCGCGGGCGTATCCTGCCGCCTCGATCCAGCCGGCGTAATGTGCCGGGTGGTGGCCCATCATGATCATCGGAGGGTGATCCTGCCCCCGCACCAGCAGGCCCGGTTCTTCCCAGATCGACAGCGAGATCGGGCCGAGTGCACGGGTCATTCCCTGCTGGGCAAGCCACCCTTCGGCAGTGGCCAGAAGGGCGCGGGCGATGGCCTCGTCCTCGGCATCGAAATAGCCGAAGAAGCCAGTGCCCGGGCCAAAGCCCTGTGCCGGTGGCATTGCCAGCGCGAGTTCGTCGACATGCGCCGCGATGCGCCCCACCGGCCTGCCCGCGCGGCGCGCGATGAACAGCTGCACCCGAGCGTGGCCGAAGAACGGGTTCTTGTCCGGATCGACCAGTTCGAGCTGTTCGGCGCGCAGCTGCGGCACGAAATTTTCGAGCCGGTCGGAAAACGCCCGTCCGCAATCGACGAAGGCTTCACGCCCGCGCTTGTCGGTGACAGGCTCGATGCTTATCTCCGATCGGCTGGTGGCTGCATCTGGCACGCAGGGATCCTTCGTATTTGCTTCAGGTCAAGGTGTCTGTGTCGCGCCCGCGCCATTGACGCAAGCCCGTCGATGACACTGACCACATAGACAGATTTGGCTTGCCTGCCGAATTGGGGTAGGGCGAGCCGCAGGAATTGCCATACCTATGACGATGCACCAGACCCTCGCTCCCGCCCGCAGCGCCGCCGCGCATCCCCGCGCGACCCGCGTCCAGTTCATGGAGGCGGACGATAAAGACATGCTGCGCGCCGCGCGCGATCTGACCAGGGGGCTGGGCGAGGCGAAGCCGGGCATCTACTGGCCCGATATGCTGATTTCCGCCGGGATCGGCTATGCCGCGATCGCGGTGACGATCCTGTCGGGCAATCTGGCGGTGCAGCTGGCGGCGGGGCTGCTCGGGGCGCTGGCGCTTTACCGGGCGCTGATGTTCATCCATGAACTCACCCATATCCACCGCGACGCGCTGCCCGGCTTTCGCACGGGGTGGAACCTGCTGGTCGGCATCCCGCTGCTGACTCCTTCCTTCATGTATGAAGGCGTGCACACCATCCACCACAAGCGCACGCAATATGGCACGGTGGAAGATCCGGAATATCTGCCGCTCGCGCTGATGAAGCCGTGGAGCCTGCCGCTGTTCGTGATCGTCGCGCTCCTCGCGCCGGTTGCGCTGCTCCTGCGCGCGGCGGTGCTGGTGCCAGTGGGGGCGCTGATCCCGGCGGTGCGGCGGCTGACGTGGGAGCGCTTCTCCTCGCTTCAGATCAACCCCGAATTCCGCCGCCGCCCGCCCGAAGGCGACTTCGCCCGGCGCGTGCGCTGGCAGGAGGCCGGGGTGTTCGTATGGTCGTGGTTGCTGATCGGCAGCACCTTCGTGTTCGGCTGGCAGCCACTGGGAATCGCGCTTGCGGTGGTCTCGCTCACCGCCGTTCTCAACCAGTTGCGCACGCTGGTGGCGCACCTGTGGGAGAACGAGGGCGAGCCGATGACGGTGACTGCGCAGTTTCTCGACAGCGTCAACGTCCCCCCGCCGGGGCTGGCCGCGGAAATCTGGGCGCCGGTCGGACTGCGCTATCACGCGCTGCACCACCTGATGCCCTCGATGCCATACCACGACCTGCCCGAAGCCCACCGCCGTCTGGCGCGCGAGCTTGGCACCGGCTCGACCTATGAAAGCGCAAACCATCGCGGGATGCTGGTGTTGGTAGCGCGGATCGCCAAGAGCACGATGGGCAGGCGGGCCTAGGCTGCTCGTCGAACCTTAATCCAGAAAGCAGATCATCGCGCAGCGCCGTTCGGCGAGCAGGCCGTTGTCGCCTTTGTTGCTGGCCGCAGGCCGCGCCAGCCTGAGCGACCAGTCGCGGCTTATTCCTCAGTCCGGATCAGCACCGTTTCGCCCAGCAGCAGGAACAGCAGGAACGGCGCCCAGGCGGCGAGCAGTGGTGGATAGCCACCGAAGCTCCCCATTGCCAGCGCCGCATTGTCGACCACGAAATAGGCAAAGCCCAGTGCCATGCCGATGATCGCGCGCACGAACAGCTGGCCCGAACGCGCGAGGCCGAATGCCGCGACCGAACCCAAAAGCGGCATCAGCAGTGCCGAGAGCGGCCCCGACAGGCGGTGCCACCACTTGGCACGCATTTCCTCGGTGTTGCGCCCGGCGGCGGCGAAGGCATCGATCGTCTCGGACAGCTGCCAGAAGCTTTGCGAATCCGGATCGGCCGATTGCAGATCGATCCGCGCCGGACTGAGGCCCTTGCCCACCACCACCGCGGGCAGCTGCTCGGTGGTGGCCCCGGCAACATCAAAGCGCACTGGCTGTTCCAGCCGCCAGCCGGGCGCGGCATAGGTGGCGCGCGGAGAGCGGATCTGTTCGCGGATGATGCCCGAGGGCGCGCGTTCGTACCAGGTGACGCCGGTCAGCACGATATCCGCGCCCCGCCCGCTCAGACTGACCGCCGACAGGATGCTCTGCCCGTCGGTGAGATAGACGTTGGTGCGCACCCCGCCCGCGCCGGTGCCCTCAGGCGGCTTGGCACCATATTCTGCCGCCTCCCACGCCTTCAGCGTCGCATTGGCGCGGGTGACGATGCGCTCGTTGAAGCCGAAGCTCACCACGGCGACCAGCGCGGCGGTAAGCAGCAGTGGAGCGAGCACCTGGTGCGCGGAAAGGCCAGCGGCCTTCATCGCCACCACCTCGGAATTCTGGTTCAGCGTCACCAGCGTGATCAGCGTCGCCAGCAGCACCGAATAGGGCAGGAAGCGGCTCGCCAACTGCGGCGCGCGCAGCGAAGCGTAGTGCAGGATCTCTGCCTGTCCGTTGCCCGGCACCTTGAGAATGTCACCGGTTGCTGCCAGCAGATCGAGCGCCAGCAGCACCAGCACCAGCATCACCAGCACTGCCAGGATACGCACCACGAACATCTTCGCAAGGTAGAGCGTCAGCGTGCGCGAGGGGAAGAATGCGAGCTGCATCGCGCCGCACCTATTGCGCCGGGGCCAGTTCGGGCGAAACCGGATGCCCGCGCGGCCGGCGACGGGTAAACAGCTTCACCACCTGCTTCGACAGCTTGGCAAAGGCGGTCTCGAGCGCGCCGATCGCCTGCCCGCCGGGGACATAGGCGACGCGGTAATACATCCACACGATAAGCGCGGCGAACAGCACAAAGGGCACCCACAGCGCGAGGATCGGATCGAGCCGGCCCAATGCCGCCACGTCTTCGCCATACTGGTTAACCTTGTGATAGGCCACCACCATCACGATCGAAAGGAACACGCCCAGCGCGCTGGTCGACCGCTTGGGCGGGATTGCGAGGGCCACCGCCAAGAGCGGCATCAGGAACATCATCACGATCTCGACCAGCCGGAAGTTGAAGCTTGCGACGCTGGCATCGCGTTCGCGCGGGGCGCTCTTGTCGCTCCAGCCGATGCGCAGCAGTTCGGGCAGGATATATTCGCGGGTGGCATCGCCGCGGGCGCGGAACTTTTCGATCGCGGGCAGATCAATGGGCAGATCATGACGGCTGAAGCTGAGCACGCGCGGGTTGTAGGTATCGCCTTGCTTCACCCCCGTGTCCTGGATGATCGTGCCTTCGGTGAGGCGCAGGATGATGGTGTCGGGATTGTCGCGGGTGGCCAGGAAGGCCCCTTCGCGCGCGCTGATCGACAGCACCTGCCCCTTGGCGTTGGCGACCCGGGCGAAAATGCCGATCAGGCGTCGGCCCTCGTCTTCGCTTTCCTCGATGCGCAGCGCCATGCGGTCAGCCAGCGTGGTGAACTCGCCCACCTTGATCGAGGCTCCGAGCGCGCCCGAGCGCAGTTCGTATTCCATCTGTTCGTAGTAATAGCGGCTCACCGGCTGGATGTAGAACACCAGCGCCACGTTTACTGCCATCAGTGCCAGGGTGATGATGTAGGGCATCCTGAGCAGCCGGTTGTAGGACAGGCCGACAGCGCGCATCGTGTCGAGCTCGGAGGTGGTGGCGAGCTTGCGGAAGGCCAGCAGCACACCCAACAGCAGCCCCAGGGGGATCGCGAGGCTGGCATATTCCGGGATCAGCGCGCCCAGCATCTTGAACACCACCGCCACCGGCCCGCCTTCGACCGCGACGAAATCGAACAGTCGCAGCATCTTGTCGAGCATCAGCAGACTGGCTGCGAGCGCGAATACGCCGAGCATCGGCACTACGGTGAGCCGCAGGATATAGCGGTCGATGCTGGGGATGAAGTTGAACAAGTAGCCTATCCGTCGATGACCCTCGCGGCCCTAGCGCGCCCTGCGGGCAATTACCAGAAGCGCCATCACCAGAAGCGGCTGCCGGGGATGCCCTTGAACGGCCCGGCCTCGGACGAAGTGATCCAACCACCATAGAAGCCGCCGGGCTGGGGGGTGACCTGTTCGCCGTCCACCGTCACTTCGTCGAAGGGCGCGGCATAGAAGGCGATGTGTCCCGCGATCCCGGCGAAGGCGGGGGTCGGCGTAGGGTAGCTCCAGCCGGCCTGCACGATGCGTTGGTGTCCGATCACCACGTCCCAATAGGTCGCCTGCCCCTTCCATTCGCACAGGCTGCGTGCGGGGTTGGGCGCGAGACAGTTCATCGCGATATCGGCTTGTGGGATGTAATAGCTGGGAGGGTGCGCGGTTTCGAGCGTGCGCCATGCCGCGCGGCTGTCGGCCAGCACGATCCCCTTGTGGAGGATGCGGATGTGGCGGCTGGTCGGCTCGGCGATGGCGGGGCGGGGGTAGTCCCACACGCTTTCCTGTCCGGGCGCAGTGGGATCGGGCTCGGGATGATGGGGCTGGCGCATCGCCCGCGCGGTTCACGCTTTCTCAAGCGTGCATTGCAGCGGGTGCTGGTTCTGGCGGGCGAAATCCATCACCTGATTGACCTTGGTTTCCGCGATTTCATAGGGGAAGATCCCGCACACGCCCACGCCGCGCTGGTGGACGTGGAGCATCACGCGGGTGGCCTGTTCCAGATCCATCCCGAAGAAGCGCTTCAAAACCATCACCACGAACTCCATCGGGGTGTAGTCATCGTTCAGCATCAGCACCTTGTACTGGCTGGGCTTCCTTGGCTTGGAGCGGGTCTTGGTTGCGATGCCGACCTGGCCCGCCCCGTCTGCATCCTTGCCGCCATCCTCGTCACCTGCACGCACGGGGGCGACGAGCGGCAGCCCGGCACTGTCGGTGAGGTCTGGATCGGATAGGCGCGGCATTGCCTTCCATTATGGGATTCGCTGGCGAGTGTGCAAGCGGTTGGTGCGCGTGACCGGGCAAAAGAAGGGCCGGCCAGACTTGGGTCTGGCCGGCCAGCGCCTTGCGGCGCGCTCTCGTGGACCGGGTTGGGGGGAGAGAGGAGAGAGGCCCGGTCCAGGAATGGGTTGCTTACGCAGCCTTCGAGATTTTCTCGGCGGCGACGCTGACGCGGTTCGAGATCGGGGCGAAGACGTCGTTATAGAGCTTCACCCAGGCTTCGGTGCGCTTCGAGCCGAACGAGACCAGCGCATCGAAGTTGCGACGGGCGATTTCACCCTGGAGCTGCATCAGTTCGGTCGGCGACTTGACCGCGGCGACCTTCTTGGCATCTTCGGTGACGGTTTCGAGCACGGCCTTGCCGGCTTCGATGTCGCTCTTCACGATGTCCTGCGCACCGGCGAAGAAGATCTTGCTGCTTTCGACGACGGCTTCGACGTTGGCCTTGCCGAATTCGGTCGCTTCGCCGGCCAGCTCGGTGGTCTTGGCGTAGGCGGTGGCGGCGGCGGTCTTGGCGCGGGTCTGAACGTCAGCCAGCATTTCCTTGGCGGTGGCGGTGATGTCGGTGTTCTTGGCAGTGGCCATGATGGTATCCTTGAGCTTGATGACGGGGTTGGTGCTGGGCGCTGCGGTGACCTTTGCGGCCTGCTTCGCGGCAATCGGCTTCACGGGTGCCTTCTTGGGCGCGGCGACCTTCTTGGCGGGGACCTTCTTTGCGGGGACCTTCTTTGCGGCGGGCTTGGCGGCAACCGGCTTCTTGGGCGCGGCGACCTGCTTTACGACAGCCGGCTTTTCGGCCTTGGCCGCTTCGGCGGCCTTGGCAGCCGCTTCGGCATAGGCCTTTTCGGCTGCGGCATCGATCTTGGCGATCGGAGCAGCCTTGGCGGCGGCGGCAGTGGTTTCAACTTCGGACATGATGACCTCGCTTCATGTTGCACTGCACAAAATAATGAGTGCGACTGCGAAGTCAAGCATTTTTGTGCAGCGCACAAAAATGCCTCAAGCATCGGATTTTTCGAACATTAAAGTCAGCGCGTCTTCACATAGCGCCCCGGAGCGTCCTCGATCACGCGGTCGCCTGGGCTGCCGGGCACCCGTTTGCCCGTCGCTGGAACGCGGGTGTCGGATTGCCGGTGCAGCCAGCCGAGCCAATGCGGCCACCAGCTGCCGGGATGCTCCTCGGCACTTTCGACAAAGGCCTTCAGCGAGGGTGCACTGCTGTCGCCGATCCAGTACTGGTACTTGTTTGCCGAGGGCGGATTGACCACGCCCGCGATATGCCCCGATCCGGCCAGCAGGAATTCGACCGGGCCCTTGAGGTAACCGGTGATTCGCCACACGCTTTCGGCCGGCGCAATGTGATCCTCGCGCCCCGCCTGCACGAAGGCCGGGGTGGTGATCCTGGTCAGATCGATCGGCGTGCCGTCCGCGACAAGCGCATCTGCCACCACCAGCTTGTTGTCGCGGTAGAGATCGCGCAGGTAGTCATTGTGCCACTTGGCAGGCAGGTTGGTTACGTCACCGTTCCAGTGCAGCAGGTCGAAAGCCGGATAGTCCTCGCCCAGCAGGTAGTTGTTGACGACGTAGTTCCAGATCAGGTCCTTGCCCCGCAGCGCGTTGAAGGTCGCGGCGAGATAGCGCCCGTCGAGATAGCCTTGCGGAGAGAGCTGCCCGATCATCGCGAGCTGGCCTTCGTCGATGAAGTGCTTGAGGTCGCCGCTCTTCTCGAAATCGACCTGCGCGGTGAAGAAGGTGGCGCTCTTCACCTTGTCATCCGCGCCGCGCCGCGCCAGCACCGCCAGCGTGGCCGCCAGAGTGGTGCCCGCGACGCAATAGCCGATGGTATGAACATGTGGCACATCGAGCCGGCTGCGGACATGGTCAATCGCTTCGATCTGGGCGCGGATGTAATCGTCCCACACCACCTTCGCCATGCTGGCGTCGGCCGATCTCCAGCTGACGACGAATACAGATATGCCCTGGTCCACCGCCCACTTGATAAAGCTCTTCTTGGGGGTCAGGTCGAGAATGTAGAAGCGGTTGATCCACGGCGGAAAGATCACCAGCGGCACTTCCAGCACCGCGTCGGTCGAGGGCGAATACTGGATCAGCTGATAGAGCGGGGTTTCGTGTACCACCTTGCCGGGCGTGGTGGCGAGGTTTTCGCCCAGCCTGAAGGCATCGGGATCGGTGTGGGTCAGCTGTCCGCGCTTGAGATCGTTGATGAGGTGCTGCATTCCGCGCACCAGGTTCTGGCCCCGCGTCTCGACCGTGCGCTTCATCACCACCGGGTTGGTGAGCAGAAAATTGTCCGGGCTGATCGCCTCGGCCAGCGCGCTGACGGCGAACTCGAGCTGCTGGAGCTTTTGCGGCTCGATCTCCTGCATCCCCTTGACGCTGGTGCGGAAATATTCGGCGAGCATCAGGTAGGTCTGGTGGAGCAGCAGGAAGGCGGGATGTTCGCGCCAGGCCGGATCGGCAAAGCGCCGGTCATGGCGCGGAAGCGAGGCGGCATCGGGCGTCTCGCTTGCCGCGCCGCCGGTCACCGCGCCCGCAAGGAAGGACTGCGCCACGCCCTGCCACAGCTGGAGCGAATCCTGTGCCAGCCTGGCCTGCGCGTCGAACAGGCCCTTGGGCATCTGGCCGAGCATTGATTGCGCGATCACCAGCCACTGCGCCGGATCGATCGGATTGGCTCCCGTTGCTGCCTTTTCGGCCGCCTGACTGGCCTGATAGGCGGCGAAATCGAGCCACAGCTGCTGGAGCTGTGCACTGGCGCTGGCCCATTCGCCAAGCTCGCCCGCGTCCATGCCCTGCGGCATCAGCGTCTGGAGCCGCTCGGGTGCCATCGGCCCGCCGCCCAGCGCGGAGGCGAACATTTCGCGCATCGCCTCGCCCTGCATGTCGAAAAAGCCGCGAAGGCTCTCGCCCACTGCCTCGATGCCCGCCATCGTGTTCCTGTCGTCAGCCATTGTCCACAACCGTCCCGAATACCGCGTCTGGCCCCCATCATGGCCGCGCTGCGCCTGACGCGCCAGCCGCTTTCTAGCGAAAACGCCTTCCCTCGGCGACCGCTATTGGCCTAGGGGAGACCTGTCGACCTCCGCTTGCGCCCCGCGCGAGCCATGCAGGATAAAGAAGAACGACGATGAATGACCAGTTCTACCGGATGAAGCGGATGCCGCCGTATGTGATCGCAGAAGTCAATGCGATGCGTCATGCTGCCCGTCTCGCCGGGCAGGACATCATCGATCTGGGGATGGGCAATCCCGATCAGCCTCCGCCGAGCCACGTGATCGACAAGCTGTGCGAAGTGGCGGCCAAGCCAGATGCCCATGGCTATTCGCAGTCCAAGGGCATTCCCGGCCTGCGCCGCGCGCAGGCGGGCTATTATGCGCGCCGGTTCGGGGTCGATCTCGATCCCGAAACCGAGGTGGTGGTGACGATGGGTTCGAAGGAAGGGCTCTCCAGCCTCGCCACGGCGATCATCGCACCGGGCGATGTGGTGCTGGCCCCCAACCCCTCCTACCCGATCCACACCTTCGGCTTCATCATTGCCGGGGCCACGATCCGTTCCGTGCCGACCACGCCGGATGAACATTACTGGGAATCGCTCGAACGGGCGATGAACTTCACCGTCCCGCGTCCCTCGGTGCTGGTGGTCAGCTATCCCTCCAACCCCACTGCCGAAACGGTCGATCTGGCATTTTACGAACGGCTGGTTGCCTGGGCAAAGGAGAATCAGGTCTGGGTCGTCTCCGACCTTGCCTATTCCGAGCTTTATTTCGACGGCAAGCCAACCCCGTCGATCATGCAGGTGCCCGGTGCAAAGGATGTTGCGGTCGAGTTCACCTCGATGTCCAAGACCTATTCGATGGCTGGCTGGCGGATGGGTTTTGCCGTCGGCAACAAGCAGCTGATCGCCGCGCTGACGCGGGTGAAGTCCTATCTCGATTACGGCGCCTTCACCCCGGTGCAGGCGGCGGCTTGCGCGGCATTGAACGGCCCGCAAGACATCGTCGAGGCCAACCGCGCGCTGTATCGCAAGCGCCGCGACGTAATGGTCGAAGCCTTCGGCCGGGCCGGCTGGGACATCCCCCCGCCGCCGGCCTCGATGTTCGCCTGGGCACCGCTGCCACCCGCACTGAAATCGATGGGGAGCCTCGAGTTTTCCAAGCAGCTCCTCACCCAAGCGCAGGTCGCGGTTGCGCCTGGCGTCGGTTATGGCGAGAATGGCGAGGGCTACGTGCGCATTGCGATGGTCGAGAACGAACAACGGCTGCGGCAGGCCGCCCGCAATATCCGGCGCTATCTTCAGTCGGTCGGAGTCAACTCTTCGGCGGCTTGAACTGCCATTTGCTCCAAATCCGGTGCAATCATATCGTGAATCGGTTACGCAGTCGGCTAACCTCGGGTGAATTCTGAAGGAGATGCCCATGTCGTCCGGAGCCGCGCGGCGGCTGACCGACCGGCAGAAAGCCGTGATGGAGCGCATTGACCGGCGCGTGCCGATCAAGGTCATTGCGCTGGAACTCGGCGTATCCGAAACCCGGATCAACCAGCACATCCGCGCGCTCAAGGATGTTTATGACGCGGGCAGCCTTGGCGAACTGGTCGAAAATTACCGGGCCACGCTACCCCCGCCGCTGCCTGATGCCGATCACGATGATGTGCCTCAGGAAGAAGCCCTAGCGGTTGTTGCGGATGCAGATAACCTCCAGACCTTCAGCGAAGCTGCATACACGAAAAAGCAGATTATCGGCCGGGCCGGTTTCGGCGAGCCCTTGTTGCGGGATGACCCCGGACAGCTGGTGATGAGCGACGCGATGCCGCTGTTTGACCAGGCGCCCTGGCTGCGGCCGGGCGAGCCGCGGGTGGTCCCCGGAGTGCTCGATGGCGAACACGCCGTGCTGTTCAGGCTGGGTGCGATCGTGGCGATCGCATCGGGGATCCTGGCCGCTGTGGTGCTGACCATTACCGCGGCCAAGACCCTCAGCGATGCGACAGCAGGCAAGGCCACCATCTCCGTGGATCAACAGGCTGTTGCCGGGTGAGCACCGGCCAGCCCGGGAACACCACGATGACGGACCGTATCAAGACCGATGCCCACAATCTCAGGAAGCTGATCCGCGAAGCCGAAGCGCTCGCCGACGAATCGATCATTGCCATGGCCCGCCTGAAGCAGGCGATGCTGGCCGCGCGCCAGAACCCCGAAGTCGAAGTCCACACCGGCCAGCGCGCGCTGATGCGGCTGACCGAGGCCGAAAGCCAGGCGCTGGCGATGTCGACCAGCCTGCTGCGCGTGCACGCCGAACTCAGCAAGCTTGCCGAAATCCATGCCGCAGGCGATACGGGTGAGAAGACCATCATTCCTCGCGAAGCGGTGACCACCACGCTGGTAGCCGCGCCCGAGATGATGAACGCCTGAGGCTCTGCCAGATCGCGCCATGCTGATCGACCTGTTCAACCTTTACCGTGTCGAAGTGCTGCATATCGTCAGCGTCGTTCTGGCGCTGGCGATCGCGTTCCGGGGGGCAGCCCCGGAACGCTGGCTGATCGGGGTGTTCATCGTCACGATGATTCTGCCGTTCTATGGCGCGCGCTGGCTGAATATCGGCAACTTGCCGTTCGGCCCCTATAGCTGGGCCTATGTCGCGATCGACCTGCTGGCAACCGCAGCGTTCGTTGCAATCGCGCTCAATGCCAATCGCAACTACCCCTTGTGGGTGGCCGGGTTCCAGCTGGTCGCGGTCGGTGCCCACGCGGTGCGCGGGCTGGGGGAAATGGTCTCGCCATTTGCCTACATGGTGCTCGCGGTCAGCCCGTCCTATTGCCAGCTGTTGCTGATTGGCGCGGGGTTCATCCGCCACCGGCAGCGCGAACGGCGATTCGGCAGCTACCGGGAATGGCGGGTTGCGCGCGGACAAGCGCCGCTGTTTCACCGCTGACGCAGCGTCAGGAGCGCGGAGATGAGGTTTGGACGTGCCGATCGGCATGGCGGAGCTGGCGGATGGTGATGGCTGCCCTTGAGGCCCGGCTCGCCGCGTCCGTGCCACCCGAGGCGCGGCTCGGGCCGCTGGTTGCCTATCTGCGCTCGGTGGTGCTCCATCCGCAGGATGATCGCGAACGCTGCCATGCGCTGTTCGTCGATACGCGGCGTTCGTGCATCGGGGATGCCCGAATCGGGCGCGGGGGCCGCAGCGGGCTGCGCCTGCGGATGCGCGAGATCTTCGGCGAGGCGCTGCGGCTCGACGCGCGCGGGATCATCCTTGCTCACAACCATCCCTCGGGCGCCTGCCGTCCGAGCGGCTGCGACATCGCTGCCACGCACCAGCTGGTGGCGGTTGCAAAGGCGCTCGATATCGAATTGATCGACCATCTCATCTTCACTCACGAGGCGGTCTATTCCATGCGTGCAGGGGGATTGCTGTGACGACGATTTCCACCAATAGCCTGTTTCCCGACAGCGACACCCTGATCCCGCGTTTCCGCGAGGCCGGGGATGTGACGCTTGATCTGCTGCACCGCGACGGTCGGGTTGTGGATCGCTGGCTGGGCCTGCATCCGCGCGAGTTCGAGCTGTTGTGGCGGCTGGCGCAGCAGCCGGGACAGCGCATGACCCGCCGCCAGTTGCTCGCCGATGTGTGGCGCATCACTTACGAACCCGAAACCAACAGCCTTGCGGTCCATGTCGCGCGGGTGCGGGCCAAGCTTGAACCTTTCGGTTTGGCGCGGATCGTCGCGACCCATCCCGAGGGCGGCTATTTTCTCGATGCCCCGCCTGGCCCCGGCCACTTCCGGCTGGCGCGCCCGGTGGGCGTATAGGCTGGACTTGGCGGCGGGAATCGGCAAGGCTGCCGCCGCGCATCACCGGCCTGTCTCGGGCCAGCATTTCGAGGGAAACCAGCCGCCATGTCAGCCGCCATCATGACCACGAACGACCGGATCGCGATCGCGCTTGGCGAGGACGGTGTTGCCGATGTGCGCTTCACCCGCGCCGACAAGCTGAATGCGCTCGATCATGAGCAGTTCCAGCGCATCATTGAGGCCGGTCATACGCTCCAGCGGATGAAGGGCCTGCGGGCGGTGGTGCTTTCGGGCGAAGGGCGGGCGTTTTGCGCCGGGCTTGATCTCAGCAATTTCTCGCGTCAGCCGGCCGAGGACGAGCCGGGCCTGACCGAGCGCACCTATGGCAACGCCAACCGCGCGCAGCAGGTGGCGATGCAATGGCGCAAGCTGCCCGTGCCGGTGATCGCAGCGGTGCACGGGGTGTGCTTCGGCGGCGGATTGCAGATCGCCAGCGGGGCCGATATCCGCATCGTCCACCCGGCCACTCGCATGGCGATCATGGAAATGAAGTGGGGCCTTGTCCCCGACATGGGCGGTTATGCCCTGTGGCGCGGGCTGGTGCGTGATGATGTGCTGCGCGATCTGGTTTATACCAACCGCGAATTTTCCGGGGCCGAAGCACAGACGCTTGGTCTTGCGACCTATGTCGATGAAAATCCGCGCGAACGAGCGTTGACGCTGGCCCGCACCATCGCGCTCAAGAACCCCCATGCGATCCGCGCCGCCAAGCGCCTTCAGGCCGGGATGTACGAGAACCAGACTGACGCGATCCTGCTGGACGAAAGCATCGAGCAGCACGCCATCATGCGCAGCCGCAATCAGGTTGAAGCGGTGATGGCCGAAATGGAACACCGCAAGCCCAACTTCGAGGATATCTAGGCGCGCGCCTGCACGGCGCCATGCGCAAAACCGATTGCCGATGTTGCACGGTGACATCGCGCATGGGGTGCGCTAGGGGGCTTGGCGCAATGGTCTGTCTCCGTGCCCTTCTGCGTCAGCAGACCCGGCTCGTGCCGGTGCTGCTGGTGCTTGCCTTGATGGTCAAGGCGATGGTGCCGGCAGGCTTCATGCTGTCGCCCGGCACCGAGCGCTTTCTGATGGTGACAATCTGCGCCGATGCCAGCGGGATGCCCAAGCAGATGCGGATCGCACTCCCCGACAATAGCGATGCGGGCGGCGATCATGATGAGGCCGCTGACAAGGGTCAGCCCTGTGCCTTTTCGGGGCTTGGCCACGCCGTATTGAGCGGGGCCGATCCGTTGATGCTGGCCGCTGCGCTCGCTTTCATCCTGCTGATCGGATTTGCACCGCGCCCTGCGCTGCCTGGCCGTGACACGCCCTTCGTGCGCCCGCCGCTGCGCGGGCCGCCGCTTCCTTCCGTTTGACCGCGGGATCTGCTTGAGCGCCTAAGAGGCGCCAAGCGGGTCTGCCTTGTTCAACGATCCGGCTGAGCCGGATTGCTGGCGCCAGGCCCGGCTTCGGGCTGCGCCACGGAATCTTTGGTATATCATCATGACTTTCAACGCCTTCCGGCGCTCGCTTTTGAGCGCGACCTCGCTTGCTGTTGCCACCATCGCAGTCCATGCTCCGCTCCACGCGCAGGGCATTGGCCAACGCCAGGACGAGATCATCGTTACCGCCAGCCTTCAGGGCACCCCCACGGCTCCCACGCCGCAAGCCGCGCGCAAGGAGCTGGAACGCGTCCCTGGCGCCACGGGCCTCGTCGAGGACGAAGGCTTTGCCGATACCTTTGCCCAATCGATCGGCGACGTGCTGGAACTGACCCCCGGCGTCTTCGCCGATACCAGTGCCCAGCGCGAAAGCCGCATCTCGATCCGCGGTTCGGGGCTGAATTCCAGCTTCGAGCGCCGCGGCCTTACCGTTCTGCGCGACGGGGTGCCGATCAGCCGCGCGGCCGGCGCGACCGAGTTCCAGGAAGTCGATCCGCTCACCATCCGCTACATGGAGGTGTTCAAGGGCGCCAACGGGTTGCGTTATGGCGCAGCATCGCTCGGCGGAGCGGTCAATATCGTCAGCCCAACCGGGCGCACCGCCCGCGCGCCGGTTGCCCTGCGCGCCGAGGGTGGCAGCTTCTCCACCTTCCGCGGCAATGCTTCGCTGTCCGGCAAGAGCGGCGACGTCGATTACTGGGGCGGAATTACCGGCCTCACCACCGACGGCTATCGCGAGCACAACTCGGTGCGCAGCCTCTATGGCCACGGCAACCTCGGCTGGCGGGTGTCGGACAATGTCGAGACGCGCTTCTATGTCACCGCGCTGTCGGACAATTTCGAGCTGGCGGGCAGCCTGCGCCTTGCCGATGCTCTGGCCAACCCGCGCGCGGCAGGCCGCCCGGTGACTGTTGGCCCGTTCTTTCCCGGCGGACCTGTGAGAGTGCTGGATCCCGGCCCGGTGGCGGACGACTGGGATCGCAATCTGGATGTCTACCGCATCTCCAACCTCACCGTCATCGACCTGGGCGGCACCAATCTGGAGCTGGGCGCATGGTATGCGCGCCGCAGCCTCGACCATGCGATCACCCGCTTTGCCGGGATTATCGTTCAGGGCGAGGACGAGGTTGGTGCATCCCTGCGGTTGTCGGGGGGCTTGCCGTTCCTGGCCGATCAAAGCCGCTGGCAGGTGGGGGCGATCTATGCCTCTTCCAGCAATGATGCGAAAACCTTTGTCAACAATTCGGGCGCGCGCGGGGCGCTGCGGACACGGTCTGATCAGGACGCGCAGATGCTCACTCTCTATGGTCAGGCCGACCTTGGCCTGACCGACGCTGTGACCCTGATCGCGGGCGGGCAATATGCCCGCGCCACCCGCGATGTCACCGCGATTGTCAACGCAGTGACGGGCCGGGGCGAATATGACCAGTTCAACCCGCGCGTCGGGGTGCTGGTGGATGCGGCCGAAGACATCCAGTTCTTTGGCAATATCAGCCGCAGCTTCGAGCCGCCCAGCATGGCCGACTTGACCAGCGGCGGGGCCTTTCCCTTCGCTCCGCTCGATCCGCAGCGCGCAACCGTGTTCGAAGTGGGCACACGCGGGCAGGCGGGGGCGCTCTCGTGGGATATCGCGCTTTACCGGGCGGAGCTGGAGAACGAGTTTCTGGACGTGGCGGTGCCGGGTGCGCGCGGGCTGATCACGGTCACGACCAACGGCGAGCGCACCATCCACCAAGGGCTCGAATTCGGGCTTGATGTCCGCCCGTTCAAGGCGGCGCTGGAAAAGAGCGGTCAGGCCCTGCGGCTGAGCGCGGCCTACACCTTCAACGACTTCAGCTTCGATAATGACGCGCTTTACGGCAACAACCAGCTCGCCGGCGTCCCGCGCCATGTGCTGATCGCCGAAGCGCGGTTCGATCAGGTGGACAGGTTCTACCTTTCCACCACCCTGCGCTGGATTCCGGACGGGCCGTGGGCGGATTACGCCAACACCGAAAGGGCACCGGGCTACGAGACCGTGCAGATTACCGCCGGGGTGACGCTGAGCGAAGGCATCGAACTGTTCGGATCGGTTGAGAACCTGTTCGATAAGGTGTTCATCTCCAACCTCACCACCACCGCCAACCAGCGCCTCACAAACGAAGCGATCTACACCCCAGGGCAAGGGCGCGCCTTCTTTGGCGGCCTGCGCGCGCGGTTCTGAGGGAGGGCCGGAGCGATGAGCGTCAAAACCAAAACCGCGCGCTGGTCTTACTCCAAGCACCAGTGGCTGGGGTTGATCGGCGGGATAAGTCTGCTGGTGTGGGGCCTCTCGGGCCTCACCCACATTGCAATGGTGCTGTTCGGCCCGCAGCAGGCGCAGTTCATGCCGCCTGCTGCCACCGTCGCGCTCGAAGGCGCACGGCCGATCGCGCAAACCCTTGCCGAACAGGGCATTGCCGAGGCGGTGGCGATCAAGACCGTCCCCGCCCCCGGCGGCGGGGTGCTGTGGCAGATGACCCCGGCTTCGGGCAATGAGCGGCGCTATTTCCGTCCTGCCGATGGCAGCGAGGTCAAGGGTGGTGACAGGGCGCAGGCCGAATTTCTCGCCCGCCACTATCTTGCCACCGATCGGGCCATCGTTTCAGCCAAGCTCCAGACGGCGTTCGATGCCGATTACCCCTGGGTCAACCGCCTGCTGCCGGTGTGGAAGCTGGAGTTTGCGGGCGACGACGAGCTGACCGCCTATGTTCACACCGAAACCTCGAGTCTGGCGGCGGTGAACAACACCACCAAGACCCGCCTGCAATCGGTGTTCCGTGCGCTGCACACCTGGGAATGGGTGCCGCCGGGGATGGATGGGCTGCGGGTGGTGGTGATCACCGTGATGCTGGGAAGCCTGCTGGCCCTGGGCCTGACTGGTCTCGCCATGCTGGTGACGGTGCGGCGCAAGAAGCGCCTGCCGGGCGCTCGGGGCTGGCACCGGATCGCGGGCTATGTGCTGGCTGTGCCGCTGATCATGTTTGCGGCTTCGGGGATCTATCACCTGATCCAGTCGGCGCTGGTGCCGCCGGTCAGCCAGCTCACGATGGGCCGGCCGGTCAATGTCGCGAGCGGCAAGTGGCCGGTCGAGGCGGACTGGGCGCTGATCGCTCAGGGGCGCGACATTGCTTCGGTGGCGCTGGTCGAAGGGGCCGAGGGGCAACCGCTCTACCGCATCGGCCTCGCTCCGAAGGGCCCGATCGGCGGGGGCGAGCACGATCACGGCCCTGCGGCGCCGCAGCCGGAGCACGCGATGGCGGGCCACGATCACGCCGCGATGATGGCTGCGCAGTCTGGAGCCGGGGTTCCGACCACCGATGCCGAAATCCGCGAGGCGCGTTTTGCCGGCATCAAGCCTGACGGCCCGGCGATCTATCTCGATGCGGCCACCGGGGATGTGGTGTCATCAGGTGACAAGGATCTCGCCCGCGCCATCGCCCGCCGTTTCACCGGTGCGCCCGACAGCGCGGTGACGGGGGTGGAACTGGTTACCCGCTTCAGCCATGAATACGACTTCCGCAACAAGCGCCTGCCGGTTTGGCGGGTCGATTACGGTGCGCCGGTCAACGCCAGCCTGTTCGTCGACACTGGCGCTGGCGTGTTGGTTGACCGGGTGGCTGACGCGGAAAAGCCGGAACGCTTCGTTTTCAGTTTCATCCACAAGTGGAACTTCCTGTTCCCGGTCGGGCGGATCGCGCAGAACCTGATCGTGGGCATTTTTGCGATTGCGCTGATCGGCTTTACAGCGGTGCTGGGCCTGCGGTTGGACATCGTCCGCCGCCTGCGCATGCGCCGGCAGGGCCAGCGGCCGATCGCACCAGCCAGCACGCGCCCCGCCGACACCTGAATCGACGCCGCTGCAACTTGCGCCACCCGCCGCTGTCGGGTGCGGGTGGCGCCACGCCTCTGCGTCCGATCTCGGGGCGCTCGCCGACGCCGGCTGGCGCAGGACGCGCCGCCGGCGGACGCGCTCAGCCGAACACAGCGACACACTGGATGCCGTCGAGCACCTGTTTGCCTTCGGCATCCCACATCCGCAGCCGTTCGGCGGAATAACCGGCATCGGCGTGCTGACTGGCGTTCTCGGCGAGATACCAGCCATCGCGCGAGCGGCTTTGCGGATCGAGCACGTTGAACGACCAGTTGATCGAGCTGATCGGGCCTTCCCGCTGCATCGCCCGCATTGCGCCCGGCGGCATGACATCGCCCATGAGCACCAGCTTGGAGACCGGATCAAGATCGTGCGTCTCGGTCAGCCGCGCCCAACGCCGCACGGTTGCCCCGCGTTCTGCACCTTTGGCCTGGCCGTAACGCAGCTCGAAATTTTTGGCGACGAATGAGGGCGCGAACCGGTGCGTCACGCTGTCGTTGTCCTCGGGCGGGCCGGGCCAGTCATCGGGCGCGGGCGCAGGATGGAGCGCATTGGTCTCGCGGCCCTCGGCGAACAGCCAGAAGGCGCAGAGCGCGATCTTGTCGTCACAACGGATCTCGCTGCGCACCTGGGTGACATTGCGCCCCTGGCGGATGATCTCGGCGGAAAGCTCGATCGCCTCGCCCACCGGCGCGACGAAGGCGATCTGTCCGGCGCGCAAAGGCGGCAGGCCCGAAAAGGCGCGCACGGCCATGGTATAGGCCACCAGCGCCGAGGCCCCGCCATAGAGCGTGCGCCCCTGCATCCAGTCGGCGGCATGGGCAAGGCGGGCCGGGCCGGGCTGGCCGGTGACGGTTTCGAGCAGGCTGGCAATGGTCATGCCTGTCGCCATGCCGCGCGGCGCGGGTTGCGTCCAGACTGACGTTAGGGAAGGCGGTCCAGCTTGCGGTCTCCTTCATTGGTCTGCATCGCGCGCTTGGGCGATCCCAAACATGCATTGCCTTTGCTCCGCCGAATCGCTAGTGGCCCGCATCCGTCCGGGGCTTCGTTCCGGAAGGCTCGGCCCGATGGCGGAGTGGTGACGCAGCGGACTGCAAATCCGTATACGCCGGTTCGATTCCGGCTCGGGCCTCCACCTTTTGCAATTGCGCCCCAGCGCCGCAAGGCCTAGGTCGCGGGCACCGGGATGCCGCTTTAGCTCAGTCGGTAGAGCACATCATTCGTAATGATGGGGTCACGTGTTCGAGTCACGTAAGCGGCACCACCTTTTTTGTCTCACTCCCCGCACACCCGCCTATTTGAACCGCCAGTGTTCCTGCCGCGCAGCAGTCCTAGGCTTGCCTGATCAATGATCAGCGCGGTGAGGCAGCATGGGGGTTCTGGACCGGTTCCGGCTTGATGGCGAGGTCGCCGTGGTGACCGGCGCGGGCAAGGGTATTGGCCGGTCGATCGCGATTGCGCTCGCCGAGGCGGGGGCGGATGTGGCGCTGGCTTCGCGCACGCAGGCCGATCTTGATGCAGTTGCGGCGGAGATCACCGCGCTGGGCCGCCGCGCGCTGCCGCTCACCACCGATGCGACCAATAGCGCGGCGCTCGAGCGGCTGGCGCAAGCGACCATCGCCACGCTCGGCAAGCTCACCATCTGGGTCAACAATGCCGGGGGCATCCCTGACGGCACGCCGCGCTACCTGACCCGCACGCCCGAGGAGAATTTCGACGCGCAGATCGCGCTCAACTTGAAGGCGGTGTGGATTGGCTCCACCATCGCCGCCCGTCACATGGCCGAAGCGGGCGGGGCAATCGTCAATATCTCCTCGCGTTCGGCCTACGGCCCGCAGGTCAAGAACGGACCCTATGGCGCGGCCAAGGCGGCGGTGAACAGCCTGACTGCAACGCTCGCGGTGGAGGTTGCCCCCAACATCCGGGTCAACGCAGTCGCGCCCGGCCCGGTGCCGACCGAGAATTTCGACGATTGCATGGGCACCGATACCCCGGAAAAGCGCGAGCAATTGCTGGCGATGATCGGCATACCGATGGCCCGCTACGGCACGCCCGAGGATATCGCGGCGGCTGTGGTCTACATGGCCTCGCCTGCGGCTGGCTGGGTCACAGGGCAGTGCCTTTATGTGACGGGCGGCCGATAGTCGGAGGACGCGGGCACGCTATTTGACCCGCCCGATCACAGCGCTAGTGTCGCGCCGATGACGCAGTCCCCGCCTTCCCAGCGTTCCATTCTCGTCGCCGGGGCGACCGGCACCATCGGGCAGGCGGTGGCGGCGCGGCTCATGGCTGATGGCCATGTGGTGACGACCCCGGGGCGCGCCGTGCTCGCGGATGCGGGCGCGCTGGCGCAGGTGATGGCCGAGGCGCGGCCCCAAGTGGTGATATCCTGCATCGCCTCGCGCTCGGGTGCGCCCAGGGATGCGCAGGCGGTGGACTATGCCGCCAATGTCCGGCTGCTGGGCGCAGCGCGGGCCGGGGGCGCGAAGCAGTTCATCCTCGTCTCGGCGATCTGCGTGCAGAAGCCCGTGCTCGCCTTCCAGCACGCCAAACTTGCCTTCGAGGCGGAGTTGGTCGCAAGCGGGATTGTCTACACCATCATTCGCCCCACTGCCTTCTTCAAGTCGCTGTCCGGACAGGTGAGGCGGGTGAAGGCGGGCAAGCCGTTCCTGATCTTCGGCGATGGGGAGCTTACCCGATGCAAGCCGATCAGCGACGCTGATCTGGCGCGGTTCATCGCGCAGTGCATCGACAACCCCGATGCCAGCCGTCGCATCCTCCCCATCGGCGGCCCCGGCCCGGCGATCAGCTTGCGCGAACAGGGCGCATTGCTGTGCGAGCTGGCAGGCCAGCCGGTGCGGTTCAAGTCTGTCTCGCCCAGGCTGTTCACCTATGCCGAACGGGTGCTGAACCTTGGCGCAGGCGTTTCAGACTGGTTTGCCGAAAAAGCCGAATATGCCCGCATCGCGCGCTACTACGCGACCGAAAGCATGTTGGTGCTTGATCCGGCTACGGGCGAATACTCCGCCGATCTCACCCCCGAATTCGGCAACGAGACCCTGCGGGATCATTACGCTCGTCTGTTGGCCGGCAGCTAGAGCGGTTTCCGAGCCAACTGCATCGGACCGGCCGCTCTAGACTTTTGTTTTACCGCGTTTTCCGAGCCGCCGGGTGATTTCACCCGGCTAAAAAACGCTCTAACGCGGCGTGATATGCCAGCTGGCGGGGGCGAGCGCCTCGCCGAGGTGCGGTACGAACACCGGCGCGCTCGCATAGTTGAAGGTGAAGGCGTGGCTGGCGCTGCGGCGCAGGCGGATGCCTTCGGGCAGATCGAGCAGCGCGACACCAGCCTCGCCCGCCATCCGTTCGATCAGCAGGCGCAGCAGCGCGCGATCGGGCCAGACCGCGCAGTAGCGGTTGTGGCCGTGGCGGTAGACGACCCCGCGGCCCGCGCCATCCGACAGTTCGGGGACGAGCTCCGAGGCCACGTCCTCGCGCCAGCGGGTGACGGCAAAGCCATCTGCGGGTTCGGCAATGCCGTCGCGCAAGGATTCGGCGCGGGTAATGGCGAGCGGGATTGCCTCGCGCAAATCACCTGGCGCAAGGCCCTCGGGGATTGAAAAATGCGCTGTCTTGCTGCCCGAACGCGGGCCCAGCAGCACGGGGCATTTCAGGGCCGCGAGCTTTTCCGCAAAGCCCGCCGGGACGATCGGCAGCGTGGGCACAATCACCATCTTGTAGCCCGCAAGATCGGCCGAGGGCGCGAGGATATCAACATCGAGCCCGCACCGGCGCAGCGCCGAATAGGCTTCGAACACCAGTTCAAGATAGCGAAAGCTGTGCCCCTGCGGCTGGATGCCGATGGTCCACGCCGCCTCGTAGGAGAACACCAGCGCGACGGGCGCGCGGGCGGCGGTCTGTGGGCCGATTTCGGCCAGCAATGCCGCGGCTGCACGCACCTCGGGCGCGGCTTCGGCCTCGCTGCTGTCCGGGCGCAGCAGTCCGGCGTGCATCTGTTCCTGCGCGAAGGGTGCCTGCCGCCAGCGGAAATAGGATGTGAATTCGGCCCCGTGCGCGCAGGCCTCGAGCGTCCACAGCGCTACCATGCCGGGCAGCGGCGCAGGGTTGAAGCGCGCCCAGTTCACCGGCCCGGGCTGCTGCTCCATCACTCCCCAGCGGCCAGCGGCGCAACCGCGATAGAGGTCATGATGGAAGGCGGCGATATCGGGGTGGCCCTGCCGCAGGTAAGCCGCCTTCTCATCCGAGGGAAACCAGAACTGCTCCAGGAAACCGAGGGGATAGGAATCCCACGTCGCCACGTCGATATCGCGGCTCAGGGCATGGTGGTCGAACTCGGTGAAGAAGCCCATGAAATTGTGGGTTATGTCCTTTCCGGGGGACAGGGCGCGGATGATATCGACCTGCTCGCGATTGAAACTCGCAACCTGATCCGAGGCAAAGCGGCGGTAGTCGAGCCAATGCGCGGGGTTCGCCTCGGTGACGGTGAGGTGCGGCGGATCGACTTCGGCGAAGCTGCGATATTCCATGCTCCAGAAGACGTTGCCCCAGGCCTCGTTGAGCATTTCGATCCGGACATAGCGGCGCGCCAGCCATTGCCGGAAGGCCTGTGCCGCTGCGCTGGAGAAACTGAGCACGGTGTCGTGGCAGCCATATTCGTTGTCGGTCTGCCACATGACGATGCTGGGATGCTGGCCATAGCGGTCGGCGAGCGCGGTGACGATCCGGCGGCACGCGGCGCGGTAGCCTTCGTGGCTGAAGCAATAATGCCGCCGCGAGCCGAAAGCGCGCGGTCGGCCCGCAGCGTCGATTGCGACCATCTCGGGCATCGCGTCCACCAGCCACTTGGGCGGGGTGGCGGTCGGCGTGCCGAGGATGATCTGCAAGCCCGCCGAGGCGAGCTGGTGGATAGCGCGGTCGAGCCAGTCCCAGTCATATTGGCCGGGCTGTGGTTCGATCCGGCTCCACGCGAATTCGCCGATCCGCACCAGTTCGAGGCCCATGTCGACCATCCGGCGCGCGTCCTTGGCCCACATTTCTTCAGGCCAATGTTCGGGATAATAGCAGCAGCCGAGTTTCATTGCGGCAATCTCTCCAGCGCGATCAGCCACGCGGTTTCGGGGTGGGTGAGGGGTAGGGCAAGGCCCTGCGTCATCAGCGCCGCGCCGCTCAGGACAATACCATCGCGCCAGCCTTGCGGATGGGCGAGGTAGTGCCTGGCTTTGGGCGGCCAGGGTTCGGGCAGGGTGACGCAGTAGCGCGCCTCCGGGTCGAGGCCCGCCAGCCGCACCGGCGCAGCGTCGAACACCGGCTAGAAGGCAGTCTGCGCGACCAGCGCCAGCGCCTTGCCAGCGTGCCTCACCATCATGCCGGCGATGTTCGCGTCAGGGTGAGTGAGGCGGTGGAGCGTACCCTGATGCAGCACGCCGCGCCATTGCTTGTAAAGCGCGATATGGGCGGCCAGGCTGGCGCGCTCCTTCTCGCTCATGCCTGCAGGGTCGGCCTCCACCCCCATGTGCCCGAAGATCGCGACCTTGGCGCGGAAATCCATCGTCAGCCGGCGCCCGGTGATCGGATTGGGCGATGGGCCGACATGGCTGCCGAGCACTTCGAGCGGCAGGAACTGGCTCCACGCGGGGATGATCCGCAGGCGCTCGATGGCGTCGTTGTTGTCGGAGGGCCAGACGCGGTGGCAGCGCGCCAGCACGCCGAAATCGATCCGTCCCCCGCCGCTCGAACAGCTTTCGATCTCGACCTTGGGGTGCGCGGCGCGCAAGGCATCGAGCAGGGTGTAGAAGCCTTGTGCCTGCCCGGGAGCCGAGGGGAACAGGTCGCGGTTGTGATCCCACTTGAGGTAGGCGATGGCGTTTTCGCTGAGCAGTGCGTCGAGCCGTGCGAACAGATATTCGCGCACCTCGGCCCGCGCCATGTCGAGCGCCAGCTGGCCGCGCATGGTGGGGCGTTCGCGGCCCGGGATATGCAGGCACCAGTCCGGGTGAGTGCGGGCGAGGTCGCTGTCGGGGGAGACCATCTCCGGTTCCACCCACAGGCCGAAATCCATGCCGAGCGCGTGGACGCGGGCGATCAGCGGGCCAAGGCCATCGGGGAACACCTCGGGGGAAACGATCCAGTCGCCAAGGCTCGTCCGGTCATCGCGCCGCCCGCCGAACCAGCCATCGTCGAGCACGAAGCGTTCGATGCCGAGGCTGGCGGCATCCTCGGCGAGCGCGATCAGCGCGTCTTGCGAGAGGTTGAAGCCTAGAGCTTCCCACGAATTGCAATGCACCTTGCGCGGGCTCCATGCGGCGCGGGCGGGCAGCACTTCGGCGCGGGCATAGGCGTGAAAGGCCTGCGCCACCGCATCGCGGGTGGGAGCGAGGGCGAAGGCCGCCTCGGCCCCGTCAAGGTCAGTGCCCGCATTGAGGCTGACACCCGCAGCGCCTCCGCCAAGCGCCATCTGCAACACTGCGCGGCCATCGCCTTGCCCCTGCGTGTCGCAATCGATCCGTGTGCTGCAATCGCCGCTCCATGCGAGGTGCGCTCCCAGCACTTCGCCGGTTGCAGGGTCGTCGAGCAGCAGCCAGTTGCCGCCGCCGAAACCCGGCTTGCCGCCCGCCGAATTGCGCGAAATGCCATTGGGGGCAATCGGATGGCGAGTCTCCTGCATCTCGCCCGCCCAGCGCCCCGCGTAAGTCGTCGCTCCGGTGAAGCGCCGGGGGAGCGGCAGTGCCAGCGCGGGCTGATCGACGAGCCGGAAGCTGTTCTTGCCCCGATTGACGGCATCGCAGGTCACGCGAACGACATCGCCCGAGCGGATGCGCCACCACAGGTTGATCGCGATCCCGAGCGGCTCGTCCTGCCAGGCGATCCAGATCGCGCGCGTGCTGGCATCCCATTGGTGGACGCGGAAATCGGTTGCCACCTCGCCCGCCAGCGGGTTCGCGCAATCGATCAGCCGAAGCGCAGGCGTGCCGCCCCACCCGGCCTTGCGCTCGGGGAGAAGGCCCGGGACCGGCGGCACATCGGGCTGGTTCTCGTGCCGCCCGCGCGCGCTGGCGCCGGCCAGCATCGCGAGATCCTCGCCAGCAGGCAGGCGCGGCCCGGCATAGGCAAGGTCGGCCGCTCCACCCTGTTCCAGCGCGAAGACCAGCGTCAGCGCGTCGCCATCGAGCCGCACATATTCCAACCCGTCTCTCCCCTCCGCGTCCGGTGATGAACGGCGCCCCGAGGCTTGCCCCGCATCCGTCAATGCGCTGTAACCGTCCCGAACGAGAGGGAAAAGCGCCAGAATGCCCGAAACCTTGTCCGCTGCCAGCATGGTGCAGATCGTGGTTTGTCTCGGCCTCACCGCGCTCATCGCGCTGGCGACCTGGCTGACCACCCGGCGCGACCGGCACGACGGTTCGCAGAAGGATGTCTATCTAGCCGGGGGCAGGCTCAACTGGCTGTTCGTGGCCGGCGCGATTACGCTCACCAATCTTTCCACCGATCAGCTGGTGGGGATGAACGGCAACCAGATGCTGCTGCTGGCGTGGTGGGAGATCAGCGGCTTTGTCGGCCTCTTGATCCTCGCCTTCGTGTTCGTGCCGATCTATTACCGCGCGGGCGTGACCACCGTTACCGAACTGCTCGAACAGCGTTATGGCGGGGGCGGGATCCGCACGCTGGTGTCGGCGCTGTTCCTGTTCGGGATGATCCTCATCTACCTGCCGGCCGGGCTCTATTCGGGGGCGTTGTTCCTGAAGACTGCCGGGATCGATCTGCCGCTGCTGGTGCTCGCCGGGTTCCTCGGGGTGATCGCGGCGGCCTATACCATTGCGGGGGGCTTGCGCGCGGTGGCGGTGATGGAGACCTATTCGGGCATCGGCGTGCTGGGAATCGCGGTGCTGATCGTGGTGCTGGCGATGAATGCGGTGGGTTGGGACATCACCCGCGGGGTTCCCCCTGAGCGGTTGACGATGATCGGCGGACCGGATTCGCCGATCCCCTTCACGACACTGTTCACCGGCATGATCTTTATCCAGATCTACTACTGGTCGACCAACCAGCCGATCACCCAGAAGGCGATGGCCGCGCCGACGGTGCGCGAGGCGCAGAAAGGGGTGCTGGCGGCGGCCGTGGTGCGCATCCTGATCATCCCGGTGATCGTGGTGGTGCCGGGCGTGGTGGCCTTCCAGCTGTTCGGCGACATCAACGATGCGGCCTATGGCCGGCTGGTCGGCGAAGTGCTGCCACCGTGGTTGTCGGGCGTGTTCGCCGCGATGATTGCAGCGGCGGTGATTGCGCATACCGCCGCAGTGATGAATGCCGCGGTCGGGCTATATGCGGTCGATTTCCATGCGAAGTTCATCGCGCCGGTCGCCAATCACTGGCGCCTGTCGAGCGTGGTGACGGTGCTGTTCACCGCCAGCTCGATCGCGCTGGTGCCGGTGTTCGCCAATGCCACCAGCATCATCAACCTGCTCCAGCAATTGAACGGCCTCAGCTCGATGCCGATCCTCTCGGCCTTCGTGGTCGGGCTGCTGTTCAGGGGAGTGGAATCGCGCGCCGCGATTGCCGGAGTGGTGTGGGGCGTGGCGCTTTACGGGCTCTACACCTTCCACCTGCAGCCCGAAGGGATCATCACCCTGCACTACATCCACTTCATGGTGGTGACGCTGGCGACCAGCGTTGCGGCAGCGCTGGCGGTCAACCGGTTGGTGCTGGGCAAGCGCGCGCACCTTGCCCTTGGCGCGGGATGAACTTCGCTCCTGCGCCTGAACACTGGTGATTTACAGATATAAAAATATCTTTATATCCCCTGCATCATGATGGTCGAGGACATCTTCAAGGCTCTGGCCGATCCGACCCGGCTGCGCATCGCGCGGCTGCTGGGGACGATGGAACTGGCGGTGGGCGAGCTGGCGCAGGTGCTGGGGCAGAGCCAGCCGCGTGTCTCGCGCCATGTCGGGATCCTGTGCGATGCGGGCCTTGCCGAGCGCCGCCGCGAGGGCAGCTGGGTGTTCCTGCGCCAGAGCGAGGCGGGCGGGCCGGTGATCGCTGCCGTGCAGCACCTGCTCGCCGTGGCCGAGGCCGGGGAGAGCGAATTTGCTGCCTTGTGCGAGGCCGACCGGCGCAAGCTCGCGGCGATCCGCCAGGCACGCGAGGCCGCGGCCGAGGCCTATTTTGCCCGACACGCCGGCGAGTGGGATGAACTGCGCGCGCTGCATAGCCCCGATGCCGAGGTCGAACGCCGGCTTGTCGCGGCGCTGGCCGCTGCGCCGCTCGGGCACCTGCTCGATATCGGCACGGGCACGGGCCGCATGGCGGAACTCTTCGCCGGCAGCGCCGAGCGGGTGGTCGCGCTCGACAAGAACCTTGAAATGCTGCGCGTGGCGCGGGCCAAGCTGCAGCACCTGCCGGCCGCGCGGATCGAGATGGTGCAGGGCGATTTCTACGATCTGCCCTTTGCCGATGGCAGTTTCGACACGGTGCTGCTGCACCAGGTGCTGCATTTTGCGGCCGATCCCTTCCCTGCGCTGGCCGAGGCGGCGCGGGTGATCCGCACTGGCGGGCGGATCGCGATCGTCGATTTCGCCGCGCACCAGCGCGAGGAACTGCGCGACCGGCACCAGCACGCCCGCCTTGGCTTTTCCGATCGCCAGATGGCCGAACTGCTGCTTGATGCGGGCTTTTCCGCCAGCACCCCGATCGCGCTCGCAGGCGGCGATCTCACCGTCAAGATCTGGCTCGGCACGCGCCGTTCTGCCCCTGCCGTTCCGGCCTGCGCCCCCGCGAAGGAACCTGCCTGATGACCCCGACCTTGAGCCAGCTTCAGGAATACCGCACCGCCACCGATGCTCCGCTGTTCTCCGGCCTGCCGGGCGATGTCGCGGTGAGCTTCGAATTCTTCCCGCCCAAGAGCGAGAAGATGGAGGCCCAGCTGTGGCACGCGGTGACGCAATTGAAGCCGCTCGCGCCCAGCTTCGTTTCGGTGACCTATGGCGCGGGCGGTTCCACCCGCGAGCGCACCCATGCCACCGTCGCGCGGATCATCGCCGAGGCCAAGCTGCCGGCCGCCGCGCACCTCACCTGCGTCGCGGCGAGCAAGGCGGACATCCGCGAGGTGGCCGAACAATACTGGGACGCGGGCGTGCGCCATATCGTTGCGCTGCGCGGGGATGCTGGCGAGCCCGGCGCGCCCTTCGTGCCGCACCCGGAAGGCTATGCCAGCGCGGCCGAACTGGTTGCGGGGCTGAAGGCGATCGCGCCGTTCGAAATCAGCGTCGCCGCCTATCCCGAAACCCATCCCGATGCCGCTTCCCCGCAGGCCGACATCGACAATCTCAAGCGCAAGCTCGACGCAGGCGCCACCCGCGCGATCAGCCAGTTCTTCTTCTCGGCGGAAACCTTTTTCCGCTTCCGCGATGCCTGCGTGGCGGCGGGCATCGATGCCCCGATCCTGCCCGGAATCCTGCCGGTGTCCAACGTGGCGCAGGCGCGCAAGTTTGCCGCAGCCTGCGGGGCGGCGATCCCGGCGTGGATGGACGGATTGTTCGAAGGGCTGGATGAAAAACCCGCCGCGCGCCAGCTGGTCGCCGCGACCGTCGCGGCCGAATTGTGCCGCCGGCTTTACGCAGGCGGCGTGCGCGATTTTCACTTCTACACCCTCAACCGCCCCGAGCTGGCCTATGCGATCTGTCACCTGCTCGGCAAGCGCCCCACCGGAGACGAAGCATGAGCGCCCGCCAGCAACTCCTCGCCGCGGCAGCCGAGCGCGTGCTGATCTTCGACGGCGCCTTCGGGACACAGATCCAGCAGCGTCGCCTGAGCGAGGCCGATTATGCCGGCACGCTCGGCCTGCCCGCTGACCAGAAGGGCAACAATGACATCCTCGCCCTGACGCGCCCCGATGTCATCGCGGATATCACCCGCGCCTATCTCGAGGCTGGAGCGGATGTGGTGAGCACCAACACCTTCTCGGCCAATCGCATCAGCCAGGCAGATTACAAGGCCGAACATCTGGTGCGCGCAATCAACGTCGCCTCGGGCCAGATCGCCCGCCAGCTGGCCGATGAGTATGCGGCGAAGGACGGCAAGCCCCGCTTCGTTGCGGGCGCGATCGGGCCGACCAACAAGACGCTCTCGCTCAGCCCCGATGTCGAAGATCCCGGTTTCCGTGAGATCACCTTCGACGAACTGGTCGCGGTCTACAAGGAACAGGCCGCGGCGCTGGTGGAAGGCGGGGTGGACTTCATCCTGATCGAGACGGTGTTCGATACCCTCAACGCCAAGGCCGGGATCATGGCGGTCAAGCAGCTCGAGCGCGAGACGGGGCGCGAGCTGCCGCTGATGATCTCGATGACGCTGACTGACCTGTCGGGCCGCAACCTTTCGGGCCACACGGTGGAAGCCTTCTGGTATGCGGTGCGCCATGCCAAGCCGCTGACCATCGGGCTCAATTGCAGCTTTGGCGCGGAACAGCTGCGCCCGCATGTCAAGGTGCTCTCGCAAATCGCCGATACGCTGCTGCTGATCTATCCCAATGCCGGTCTGCCCAACGAACTGGGCCAGTATGACGAAGCGCCGGAGACCACGGCGGGGCTGGTCGCCGACTGGGCCGCGCACGGACAGGTCAATCTGCTGGGCGGGTGCTGCGGCTCGACCCCCGATCACATCGCGGCGATTGCCCGCGCGGTGGCGAACGCCGAACCGCGCAAGCTGCCCTCGTGCGAACCGGCGATGCGGCTGGCAGGGCTTGAGGCCTTCGTGGCGGCCTGATGACTTTCGAGAGAACCCAATTGACCCAAGCCTCCTCCGCGCGCTTCATCAATATCGGCGAGCGCACCAACGTCACCGGCAGCGCCGCGTTCAAGAAGCTGATCATGGCGGGCGATTACCCCGCTGCGATCGAAGTCGCGCGCCAGCAGGTCGAGAACGGCGCGCAGGTGATCGACGTCAACATGGACGAAGGGCTGCTCGACGCGGTCCACGCGATGACGACCTTCCTCAAGCTGATCGCCGCCGAACCCGACATTGCGCGCGTGCCGGTGATGATCGATTCATCGAAGTTCGAAGTGATCGAGGCCGGGCTGAAATGCGTCTCGGGCAAGCCGATCGTCAATTCGATCAGCATGAAGGAAGGCGAGGAGGCCTTCCTGCGCCACGCGCGCATCTGCATGGATTATGGTGCGGCGGTGGTGGTGATGGCGTTCGACGAGACGGGCCAGGCCGACACCCGGCAGCGCAAGGTCGAAATCTGCAAGCGCGCCTATGACCTGTTGGTGGCCGAAGGCTTCCCGCCCGAGGACATCATCTTCGATCCCAATATCTTCGCGGTTGCCACAGGGATCGAGGAGCACAACAATTACGGTGTCGACTTCATCGAGGCGGTGCGCGAGCTGCGCCAGATTTGTCCGCACGCGCATTATTCGGGCGGCTTGTCCAACCTGTCTTTCTCGTTCCGCGGCAACGAACCCGTGCGCCGCGCGATGCATTCGGTGTTCCTTTACCACGCAATCCCCGCCGGGCTCGATATGGCGATCGTCAATGCCGGGCAGCTCGACGTCTATGACCAGATCGACCCGCTCTTGCGCGAAGCCTGCGAGGACGTGATCCTCAACCGCGATCCGGATGCGACCGAGCGTCTGATCGCGCTCGCCGAAAGCTACAAGGGCAAAAGCGTCGCAGACGAGAAGGCTGCCGAGGAATGGCGCAGCTGGCCGGTGACAAAGCGGCTTGAACACGCGCTGGTCAAGGGCATCGACGCGCATATCGTTGAGGATACCGAGGAAGCGCGCCTGTCGGCGCAGGATCGTGGGGGCCGCCCGATCGAAGTGATCGAAGGCCCGCTGATGGACGGCATGAACGTGGTCGGGGACCTGTTCGGATCGGGCAAGATGTTCCTGCCGCAGGTGGTGAAATCCGCACGGGTGATGAAGAAGGCGGTCGCCCACCTCATTCCCTATATCGAGGCCGAAAAGGATCTGCTGCCCGAGGAGGAACGCAAGGCCAAGGGCAAGATCATCATGGCGACGGTGAAAGGCGATGTGCACGACATCGGCAAGAACATCGTCGGCGTGGTGCTCCAGTGCAACGGCTACGAAGTGATCGATCTGGGCGTGATGGTGCCCTGGCCGACGATCCTTGCCGCCGCCAACGACAACAAGGCGGACATGATCGGGCTGTCGGGCCTCATCACCCCTTCGCTCGACGAGATGGTGACCGTGGCCGAAGAAATGCAGCGCGCAGGGTTCACCATGCCGCTGCTGATCGGCGGGGCGACCACGTCCAAGGTGCACACCGCCTTGAAGATCGACCCGGCCTATGATGGCCCGGTGATCCACGTGCTCGATGCGAGCCGGGCAGTCGGGGTGGCATCCAAACTCCTCTCCGACACCCAGCGCGATGACTACGTCACCGAGGTCGCTGACGAATATGCCCATGTGCGCGACGCGCGCAGCGGCAAGTCGGCCAGCGTGCTGCTGCCGCTGGAGGAGGCGCGGGCGAACTTCTACGACGCATTTCTTTCCGACAAGCCCGCGCCGCCCGAACAGCCGGGGCTTCACGTCTTCCCCGACTGGGATCTGGCGCATCTTCGCCAGTTCATCGACTGGACACCGTTCTTCCGCGCGTGGGAGTTGCACGGCAATTACCCCGCGATCCTCACCGACGAAGTGGTGGGCGAAACCGCGACCCAGCTGTTCGCCGATGCCAACGCGATGCTCGACCGGATCATCGCGGAAAAGTGGCTCACCGCGCGCGGCGTGGCGGGCCTGTGGCCCTGCGCGCGCGACGGTGATGATGTGACGATCCACCTGCCCGAAACCGGGCAGCACGTGCGTCTGCCCTTCCTGCGCCAGCAAGTGAAGAAAAGCCGCGAGCGCGCCAACATGTGCCTTGCCGATTTCATTGATCCGGCGGGCGACTGGATTGGCGGCTTTGCCGTCGGCATCCACGGGATCGAGCCGTATTCGGCGCGTTTTCTGGCCGACAAGGACGATTATTCGGACATCCTGCTGAAGGCGCTGGCTGACCGTTTTGCCGAGGCTTTTGCGGAAAGCCTGCACCAGCATGTGCGCACCACGCTGTGGGGTTATGCGCCGGGCGAACAGCTCACCAACGAGGCGCTGATCCGGGAAGAATATCGCGGCATCCGCCCGGCGCCGGGCTATCCCGCCTGCCCCGATCACTCGCTGAAGTCGATCCTGTTCGATCTGCTCGATGCGCCCGCCAATGCCGGCCTGACGCTGACCGAAAACTTCGCCATGTTGCCGACCGCGGCGGTGAGCGGCTTCTATTTCGGCCACCCCGAAAGCCAGTATTTCGGCGTGGCCCGCGTGGGCCGCGATCAGCTGGAGGATTATGCCCGCCGCAGGGGCGTGAGCGTCGCGCAGGCCGAACGCTGGCTCAGACCGAATCTCGATTGATAGTGCGAAGACAAGCGGCAATGCTGCGGGGCATGATCTGTCGTTTCTTCGCCGCTCTGGCGCTGCTCGCCCCGCTCCCCGCGCATGCTGCGCCGCCACCTGCGACAGTGGTGGTGGCGTTTGACCGCGAGACTATCACTCCGCTGATCGTCGAGGGGATGGCGAACCTTGAGACCGAACGCCCGGTCCAAGCCAATGATCCGGTGCGGATCGCCTCGATCTCCAAGCTGATCATGGCGCTCACCGCCTTGCGGCTGGCGGACGAGGGCAAGGTCGATCTGGACCGCGACGTGTCCGACTATCTCGGGTGGAAGCTGCGTTCGCCCTATCACCCCGATGCGCCCGTCACGCTCGCGCATCTGCTTTCGCACCGCGCGGGTTTGAGCGACAAGGCGGGCTATTCCATCCCGCTGGGCGAGAGCCTCGAAGCCAAACTCGCTGATCCGGCAGCATGGCGCGAGACCGGTAAGCCCGGCGAGGCGGCGTTCGAATATGCCAATCTCGGCTCGCCATTGGTCGCCACCGCGCTCGAAGCTGCATCGGGCGAGCGGTATGACCGACTGGTTGAACGGCTGGTGTTCGCGCCGCTGGGGGTGAAGGCCTGCCTCAACTGGATCTCATGCGATGCCGATATGCAGGCTCGCGCAGTGACGCTCTATCGCCACAGCGGCGAAATCGCCGCCGATGGCCCCATCCAGCTGCCGTCGGCCTGCACGATCCCGGTGGCCGCGGGCGCGGCCTGCGACCTCGAAAGCTACGTGCCGGGCACCAATGCCTCGATTTTCTCGCCGCAGGGGGGTGTGCGGATCGGGATGGTCGATCTGGCGACAATCGGACAGGCCTTGCTGAGGGGGAGGGAAGCGGAGTTTCTGAAGCCGCAGACCCTTGAACGCTTCGTCATCTCGTCGGTTGAGGGCGGCACAGGAGCCGCGCAATTGTTCTGCCACTATGGGCTTGGCTTGCAGCTGATCGAGTGGTTCAATGATCCATGCGACGACACGCTTTTCGATGCGGGAAAACCGTGGTTTGGGCATCCCGGTGAGGCCTATGGTCTGCTATCCGGGCTTTGGTACGAGCCCTCGCGCGGCGTGGGCTTCGTCTATTTCACCACCCAGAGCCCGCCCCCTGAAGGCGGCGAGGACACCGGCAACTTCACCCCGCGCGAGAAGGCGCTGATGGCGCGGGCGCTGGGGCGGATGGCAGCGCGCAATCCCGAGAGCCATGACCACGAGCGATGATCACCCTTACAGCAGCGCCCTGCCGCCCCACCGCATCGTCTGGGGCGGCGGGCTGGTGCTGTTCGCCGTCTATATCGTGCTGTGGGCGCTGGTTCCGGCCGACCCTGCGTTGCTCGCGCAACTCTGGTTCCTGCCCGGCGTCGGTGTCATTGGCGCGATCATTGCCAACACCTCTGGCACGGGCGGGGGCGTGGTGTTCGTCCCTGTCTTCAACGCCCTGCGCGAACTGGGCGTGCTGAACCTTTCGCCCCTGATGGTGGTGGGCGTATCCATGGGAATCCAGAGCTTCGGCATGACCATGGGGAGCCTGCGCTGGACCGACCGGCTGTTGCACCAGCCCGCGCCCGGACCGCTGGAGGCGCGGGTGCGGATGAGGGATTTTGTCACGGTGGTGCTGGCGGTGCTGGTGCTCTCGCTCCCCGCGATGCTCGCCACCCAGCGGCTGACCGCTTTCGATCAGCAGGACGTGCTGTTCGCCTATAAGGGCTTTTCGATCCTGCTCGGCAGCGCGCTGATCGCGGCAACCTGGACCTTCAATGCCTCCCGGCCCGAGCGCGAGCGGCTGGCGCGGATCGATGTCATCGTGCTGCTGGCGCTGGCGATCCCCGGTGGTGTGATCACCGCGCTGTTCTCGGTTGGTATGGGGGAACTTGTCGCGCTTTACCTCTTCATCCGCCACTATCCGGTGCTGCTGTGCACCGGGGCCGCTTGCGTGATCTCGGCGGTGTGTTGCATCAGCGGCGTGATTTGGCATATCGGAGCAGGCACCATCCGCTGGGAGGTGGTGCTGCTCGCCGGCCCGGCGGCGGCACTGGGAGGCTTTCTCGCACGGCCGATCGCGCTGTGGCTTGGTCCCAAGAGCCTCAAAACGCTCGACGGTGGGTGGATCGTTCTTTCGGCGCTCTATTTGCTGTGGCTTAACTGGGTTTAACGAATTTGCTGTGGCTTAACCGGGTCAGGGGTGTCACACCGATTGACGCGGTGCAGCAATTGCGACAGGGCAGATGCGTCTTCCGCGTGCGAAGCGATTCTCGCGCGGGCAGGCGAGCGGGAGAGCCCGATGCCCCTTCGCAGGGCAGAGGCGCCGAAGGAGCAACCGCCCCGGAAACTCTCAGGCCACCGGACCGCTCGGCTGCGTGACACTCTGGAAAGCGCCTCCGGCCTTGTGCTGGCGGCCACCGAAGGGGAGGCTGGCCGCGCCTGTGGCCTGCCGAAGCTCTCAGGTCACCCGACAGAGGGGGCAGTCATGCGGGAGTGCCTGCGGGTGCTGTCGGACTGTCGTATTCTGCCGGGGAAGACTTCAAGTGAGCGACCACGAAACCGAAAACCATCCCGAAGACCTTCCCCTTGCTGCGCTGCCGCTCGATGCCTGGCACCGTGCGCGGGGCGCGCGGATGGTGCCGTTTGCCGGCTACGAAATGCCGATCCAGTATGAAGGGATCGTTGCCGAGCACAACTGGACGCGGGAAAGCGCCGGGCTGTTCGACGTGTCGCACATGGGCCAGCTGGTGTTGTCCGGCCCCGATCTCGATGCGGCGGTCGAAGCCGTGCTGCCGATCGACCTTTCGACCCTGAAGTTCGGCCAGCAGCGCTATTCGCTGCTGCTTGACGAGGAGGGCGGGGTGCTGGATGACCTGATGGTGTCACGCTGGGCCGAAGCGCTCTATCTGGTGGTCAACGGCGCGACCAAATGGGACGATCTTGGCACCCTGCGCGAGGCCCTGCCGGACGATATCACCATCCACCATATGGACGAGCATGCGCTGCTGGCGCTGCAAGGCCCCAAGGCCGTTGATGCGCTGTCGCGGCACACCATCGGCGATGGTCCGCTGAGCGCGCTTACCTTCATGAAGTTCGGCAGGTTCAAGCTTGCCGGCCATGATGTCACCATCGCGCGGGCAGGCTACACCGGCGAGGACGGTTTCGAGATTTCGCTTCCCGCTGAGGCCGCCGCCGAAGTCGCCGACCTGCTCTGCGCCGAACCCGAAGTGAAGCCGATCGGGCTCGGTGCGCGTGATTCGCTGCGGCTGGAAGCGGGGCTGCCGCTCTATGGCCACGACCTCTCGCCCGAGACATCGCCGATCGAGGCCGGCCTCACCTTCGGCATCAACAAGCGCCGTCGCACCGAAGGCAGCTTCCCCGGCGCTGACCGCATCATCCGCGAAATCAACGAAGGCACGGCGCGCAAGTGGGTCGGCCTCAAGCTCGATGGCCGCCTGCCCGCACGCGAGGGTGCGCAAGTCTTCGCCGGCGCTGACCATGTCGGAACCGTCACCAGCGGCGGTTTCTCGCCCACCCTGCAAGCGCCCATCGCCATGGCCTATGTCGCCAGCGAATATGCGGCCATCGGCGCTGCGCTCGAGGTGGAGGTGCGGGGCAAGCGCCTTCCCGCCACCGTTTCGCCCACCCCTTTCGTACCCCACCGCTATTACCGAGGGAGCTGACCCATGCGCTATTTCACTGACGAGCACGAATGGATCGAGATTGACGGAGACGTCGCCACGGTCGGCATCACCGATTATGCGCAGGGCCAGCTGGGCGATATCGTCTTTGTCGAATTGCCCGCTGTGGGCACCGCGATCACCAAGGGCAAGGACGCCGCTGTGGTCGAAAGCGTCAAGGCTGCCTCGGATGTTTACGCCCCGATCGACGGCGAAGTGACCGAGACCAACAGCGCGCTCGAGGAAGACCCCGCGCTGGTCAACACCGCGCCCGAGGGCGAGGGCTGGTTCTTCAGGATGACGATTGCCGATGCCGGTCAGCTCGAAGGGCTGATGGATGCTGCCGCCTACAAGGCCTTCATCGCAACGCTATGACCGCCGCGACGCAGCCTGATCCTGTCCGTCTGATGGTCGCGACCCCGCTCTACGGCGGGGCCGAGGTCGATTATCTGCGCGGCGTGATCGGGCTGACGGCGCTCACCGAGAAGCGCGGGGTGGAATGCCGTTTCGCCTTCCTCAGCAACAACGCCTCGATCGACCGGGCGCGCAACATGCTGGTTGGCGCGTTCCTGCAATCGGATGCAACCCATCTCTTGTTCCTCGACGCCGATATCGGTTTCGTGCCCGAGCAGGTTCTCGACTTGTTGGCGCTGGTGCAGGCCGATGCGCGACTGGCGGTGATCGGCGCGCCGTGCCCCAAGCGACGGGTCAACTGGACGCTGGTCGCAGCGGCTGCCGCAAGGGGGCTGGACCAGGGCAATCCGGCCGAGCTGGAACGCTATTCGGGCCTGTTCGCGCTCGACGCGCTCGATCCGGCGGCGGGCGTGCGGCTCGACCAGCCGCTCGAATTGAAGCGCATCGGCACCGGCCTGATGCTGATCCGCCGCGAGGTGATCGAAACGCTGTGCGAGCGGCACCCGGAACTGCGCTACCCGGTCGACCGGCAGGATCGCGGCGAGAACGGGCTGGGCGATTATCTTTTCGCCCTCTTTCAGCCGATGTTCGATGATGAGACCGGGCACTTGCTGTCCGATGATTATGCCTTCTGTCAGCGCGCGCGCGGTGCGGGTTTCCGCATCTGGGCCGCGCCGTGGATGCGCACCACCCACACCGGTCCGGCGCGCTTTGCCGGGGCTCTTGCCGATCTGGCGCAACTCAGCGCCTGACCCTTTCACCCACCAGCCACGGATACCCTCTGCCATGCGCTACCTTCCCCTCACCGATACCGACCGGCAGGCGATGCTGGCCAAGATCGGCGTATCCTCGGTCGATGACCTGTTCGCCGATGTGCCCGAAGTCGCCCGGCTTGATGGCCCGATCGAAGGGCTGCCGCTGTACGCCAGCGAGATCGCGGTCGAACGCCACATGAAGGCGCTGGCAGCGAAGAACCTTGTGGCGGGCGATGTGCCCTTCTTCCTTGGCGCAGGCGCATACCGCCACCACGTTCCGGCCAGCGTCGATACCATCATCCAGCGCGGCGAGTTCCTGACCGCCTATACCCCCTACCAGCCGGAAATCGCGCAAGGGACGCTGCAAGTGCTGTTCGAGTTTCAGACCCAGGTCGCGCGGCTCTATGGCTGCGCGGTGGCCAACGCCTCGCTCTACGACGGCTCGACCGCGTGCTGGGAGGCGGTGGCGATGGCGACCCGCGTCACCCGCAGGAAGCGCGCGGTGCTTTCGGGCGCACTGCATCCGCACTATGCGCAAGTGGTCAAGACCATGGCACACTTCACCGGCGATGAGATCGCCGATGCCCAGCCCGCGATTCAACCCGAACCTGATCTCGACGGCCTGATCGCCCGCATCGACGAGGACACCGCCTGCGTGGTGGTGCAATATCCCGACATTCTCGGCCGGATCAGCGATCTTTCGCCGGTGGCCGAAGCCGCCCATGCCAAGGGCGCGCTGCTGGTGGTGGTGAACACCGAACCGGTGGCGCTGGGCGCGATCAAGTCGCCCGGCGAAATGGGCGCGGATATCGTGGTGGGTGAAGGCCAGTCGCTGGGGGTGGGCCTGCAATTCGGCGGGCCTTACCTTGGCCTGTTCGCGGTGCGCGATCCCAGGCACGTGCGCCAGATGCCGGGCCGGCTGTGCGGGGAAACGCTTGATGCCGAAGGCAAACGCGGCTTCGTGCTGACGCTCTCGACCCGCGAACAGCACATCCGCCGCGAAAAAGCGACCAGCAACATCTGCACCAATTCCGGCCTGTGTGCGCTCGCCTTCTCGGTCCACATGACCTTGCTGGGCGAGCGGGGCTTGCGCGAACTGGCGGCGGAAAACCACCGCCTCGCCTGCCTTGCTGCTGATCGTCTGGCCAGGGTGCCGGGCGTGGAAGTGCTCAACAACGCCTTCTTCAACGAATTCACCCTGCTGCTCGGCGGCAAGCCCGCGCGCCAGATCGTGCGTGATCTGGCTGATCGCGGGGTGCTGGGCGGGGTGTCGCTGGGGCGCCTGTATCCGGGCGTCGCGGCGCTGGAGCATGCGCTGCTCGTCGCTGTGACCGAGACCACCACCGAAGACGACATCGAGGCGCTTGCCCGCGAGCTTGAAGCCAGCATCGCCGCCAGCATTCAGGAGACCGTGTGATGAACGCCCCCAACCAGTCCGGCTGGAAGCCCGAAATGCAGGTTGCGCAAAGCGGCTTCATGGGCGGCCCCGCCACCACCACCGGCAACCGTGCGCTGATGCTGGAGGAGCCGCTGCTGTTCGAAATCGGCCGAGCGGATGTGACCGGGGTCGATCTGCCGCCGGTTGATGCCGGTGCGCCGACGCGACTGGGCGGCCTCGCACGTTCGCAAACGATCGGCCTTGTCGGCCTGACCGAGCCGGAAACCGTGCGCCACTACACCCGCCTCAGCCGCCAGAATTACGGGATTGACCTCGGGTTCTTCCCGCTTGGCAGCTGCACCATGAAGCATAACCCGCGCCTCAACGAAAAGGTCGCGCGGCTGCCCGGCTTTGCCGACATCCACCCGCTCAGCCCCCAGAACGCGGTGCAGGGTGCGCTGGAGGTGATTGCCCAATTGGGCGAATGGCTGTGCAAGCTGACCGGGATGCCTGCTGTGGCGATGAACCCCAAGGCCGGCGCGCATGGCGAATTGTGCGGGATCCTCGCGATCCGCGCCGCGCACGAGGCCCGCGGCGATGCGCGCGAGGTGGTGCTGGTGCCCGAAAGCGCCCACGGCACCAACCCGGCCACCGCCGCCTTTGCCAATTACCGCGTCGAGGATATTCCCGCGACCCCGGAAGGTCGGGTCGATGTCGCGGCGCTCAAGGCCAGATTGGGCCCGGATGTGGCGGCGGTGATGATCACCAACCCCAATACCTGCGGGTTGTTTGAAAAGGACTTCCGCGAGATCGCCGATGCGGTCCACGCGGCGGGTGGCTATGTCTATTGTGACGGGGCGAACTTCAACGCCATCGTCGGCAAGGTGCGCCCGGGCGATCTGGGCGTGGATGCGATGCACATCAATCTGCACAAGACCTTTTCCACCCCGCACGGGGGCGGCGGGCCAGGTTCGGGGCCGGTGGTGCTGTCCGAAGCGCTCGCGCCCTTTGCGCCGCTGCCCTTCGTGCGCAAGGACGAAGGCGGCACCTTCTACCTCGTCGAGGAGGAAAACCGCGAGGAACGCGGCCCGAGCTTTGGCCGCATGGCCGCCTTCCATGGACAGATGGGGATGTTCACCCGCGCGCTGACCTATATCCTCAGCCACGGGGCCGACGGTCTCAAGCAGGTGGCCGAGGACGCGGTGCTCAACGCCAACTACATCCTGCGCTCGATGGAGGACATTCTCCACGCGCCCTTCGCCGCCAGCGGCCCGTGCATGCACGAGGCGTTGTTTGGCGACAAGGACTTCACCGATGGCCTGTCGACGCTCGACGTGGCCAAGGGTCTTATCGACGAGGGCTACCACCCGATGACGGTCTATTTTCCGCTGGTGGTCCACGGCGCGATGCTGGTCGAGCCGACCGAGACCGAGAGCAAGGCCGCGCTCGACCAGTTCATCACCGCCTTCCGCAACGTCGTGGAGCGGGCGCTGGCAGGCGATGCGGCCTTGAAGCAGGCACCCTACTACGCGCCGCGCCGGCGGCTCGATGAAACTGCTGCGGCGCGCAAGCCCAAGCTGGCGTTCGAGGGTTAGGCTACCGGTCAGGGGAAGGGGCCGCGTCGGTCTCTTCCTCCGGCTCCACCACCAGCCGGATCTGGCTGAGGTTGAGGATCGCGACATAGAAGCCGATCACTGCGAGGCTGCTTGATCCCAGCATCGCAAAGGCGGCGCCCTTGGCGCCGTTCCAGGCAATCGCCGTATCGAGCAGCATCAGTGCCAGCAGCGTCGGCAGCGCGCGCACGATGAATGAAACGTGCGCCTTGCCGGCCGAGACCAGCAGCGATTCGAGGCTTGCCCCCACCAGTTCGACCGCGCCTGCGATGGCGAGGATTACCATCGCCCAATAAAACACCCCGAATTCCGCGCCCGCAATCAGTTCAAGGCCGATGCGCCCGAACATCAGCGCGGTGACCACCGCGATCACCCCGCCGACAGCCGCGATATTGGCCATGCGCCGTGCGATCTCGAGCGCGTTTTCGCGGGAATGCACCAGTTCGGGAAGGATCGCCTTGCTGACGGTCTGCGCAAGGCTGACAAGCGCTTGGCCGAGCTGGCTCGCGACCCGGAAGCCACCTGCCAGCGCCGCCCCGCCGAAGGTGCCGACCAAGAGGATCATCACCTGCTTGCCGGCGATCGAGAGGCTGCCCGAAAGATTGGTCGAGACGACGAAACGCCATGCGTCCTTCTGCTGCGCGGGGATCGCCCTGAGGCTGACCGCGCGCAGCGATACCGGCTGCACCCGGATCGCCACCAGCCACAGCGCGGCAGCCACCGCGATTTCAGCCGCGGCATAGGCGATGATAAAGCCGGTCACGGTTGGCATGAACACGAAGGCGAGCACCGATCCGGCCGCGCGGACCAGCGGTTGTACCGCCTCGGCCCCGGCGGCGCGGGCATACTGGAAGTGGAGTCGCAGGATGCCGGTCGGCGTGGTGCGGATCGCCGCCAGGCTGATCGCGCAATAGCCAAAGGCAAGCCCCAGCAGATCGCCCGGCACTTCCAGCCAGTAAGGCGCGCTGACGATCACCGCGCCGGCAATCGTGATGCCAAGCGCGACCGAGACACAATCGAGCGCGATGGCAAAGCCAGTCGCCTCGCGCGCCTTGTCGGGATCAACGCTGCCGCCGTCACCATTGGCGCCCCAGCGCACGATGAACTGCCAGGTCTGGAAATTGGCGAGGCCCGTGATCGCCTGACCCAATGCGACGATCAGCGCAAAGTGGCCAAAGCCGACAGTTCCCAGCGCGCGGGTGGCCAGCGCGAGATAGACAAGGCTCAGCACCGCGTTGAAACCGCGCCCGCCCAGCAGCCAGCCCATGTTGGAAAACAGGCGCTTCATCGCTTGCCTCGCACGCCGCCCGGCAGGGTCAGGCCGCTGCCCCCGTGCGATCGCCTTCGCGAGACCTGAGAATCTTCTCGGTCACGGCAAAAGTGCGCTCGTTATCGACGTCGATCGCGAAATGCCCGTCGGACAACACCACCGGCACCAGCTTGAACCCGAAGCGGCGCGAAATCTGCGCAAACAGTTTCTCCTTTGTGCCCCAGCCCATGCGGAAGCGGATCAGGTTGATGAGGCCGAAGGCCTTGATGATGCGGCGCGGGTATTTGATGAACTGCCCGCCTTCGCGCATGATCTCGGCGGCCTTGAGCGCCTGCGCGCTGCCGAGCCAGTAGGTGTTGCAGTTGGAATAGGCGCCGTCGCGGAATTCGTAGAAGCGCTTCTGCCCGATCGGGTCAGCGGCCTGCACATCCTCTCGCCGGGCAAGGGCCGCAGCCCCGCCAGCATCCTCGGCCAGGCACTTGGCGATAAATTCGGAATAGCCTTCGGGGGTGAGCAGGCAGTTGTCGGCGGTGGTGATCAGCAGCGGGAAGGCAGCGCCTTCGGCGCCTGCGAAGACGGAATCGACGATGTTGAAGCGGCCCTCGATCATCGTCAGCCGGCCCTCCGCGATCAGCGCGGCAATAGTGGGCAGCCGGGCGATCTCGCCCTCGTCATGCGCCACCACCCGGATTGCGCCAACTTGCGGGCAGGCGGCCACCTGCGCCACCACCCGCTCGATCATCGGCACGCCGTTGACCGGCACAACTGCCTTCTGCGAAACGCCCGCGCGCGCGGCGAGCGGATCGAGCACGCCCGAACGCTTGCCCGCCATCACCAGCGCGGTCGCCTTAATGTCCTTTACCATAGCGCGCGGCCCTTAGCCGTTTGCGGGGGCAAAAGCCAAGCGCGGATGGCGCGGCTTGCGCAACACTTTCGGCGGGACGAAGGGCGCGCGCTTCAGGCAGGCCCGCTTCCGTTTCACCCCATTGTCGGGATGACGAAGGCGTTGGAGCCATCGCCCCCAAGGTCCCCGCCGCCATCGGGCCAGCGCTGGGTGATTTTCTTGTTCTTGGTCCAGAACCTGAGGCCCTCGGTGCCATACTGGTCGATATCGCCAAAGCCCGAACGCTTCCAACCGCCAAACGAATGATAGGCGACCGGCACCGGGATCGGCACGTTGATGCCCACCATCCCGACATTCACCCGCGCTGCGAATTCGCGCGCGGCGTGGCCGTTGCGGGTGAAGATCGCGACGCCGTTGCCATACTGGTGCTCGGAGGGCAGGCGCAGCGCTTCCTCAAAATCATGCGCGCGCACGATCTGGAGCACCGGGCCGAAGATTTCTTCCTGGTAGGAGCGCATCTGCGGGGTGACGTGGTCGATCAGGGTCGGGCCGACGAAGAAGCCGTTTTCGTGGCCTTGCAAGCTGAACCCGCGCCCGTCGACAACGATCTCCGCGCCTTCTTCCTCGGCAGTGGTGATCCACTGTTCGATCCGCGCCTTGTGTTCGGGTGTAACCACCGGGCCGTAATCCGCATCGGGATCGCTCGACACGCCGATGCGCAAGGCAGCGATCGATGTGAGCAGCTTGTCCTTGAGGCGCTCCGCCGTCTCTGCGCCCACCGGCACCACCACCGGCAGCGCCATGCAGCGTTCACCCGCCGAACCGAAGGCCGCGCCGGTCAAGTCGGTGACGACCTGATCGAGATCGGCATCGGGCAGCACGATCCCGTGGTTCTTGGCGCCGCCGAAGGCCTGCACGCGCTTGTTGTTCGCCGTGCCGCGCGCGTAGATATATTGCGCGATGTCGGAGGATCCGACGAAGCTGATCGCGGCGATATCCGGGTGGTCCAGAATCGCATCGACCAGCTCCTTGTCGCCGTGGACGACCTGCAACAGGCCTTCGGGCGCGCCGGCTTCGAGAAACAGTTCAGCCAGCCGCACCGGCACCGAAGGGTCGCGTTCCGAAGGCTTGAGGATGAAGGCATTGCCCGCCGCGCAGGCCATGCCGAACATCCACATCGGAATCATCGCCGGAAAGTTGAACGGGGTGATGCCTGCGCCAACGCCGAGCGGCTGGCGCACCGAATAGACATCGATCCCCGGCCCCGCACCGTGCGTGTATTCGCCCTTCATGATCTGCGGCAGGCCGCAGGCATATTCGATCACCTCCAGCCCGCGCTGCACATCGCCGCGCGCGTCGGGGATGGTCTTGCCGTGCTCGGACGAGAGCATTTCCGCGAGCGATTGCATGTTCGCCTCGACCAGTTGCTTGAAGGCGAACATCACGCGGGCGCGGCGCTGCGGGTTGGTGGCAGCCCAGGCCGGCTGGACGCGCTTGGCGGTTTCCACCGCGCGGGCCAGCAGCGCCGCATCTCCGAGCGCGACTTCGGCCTGCACTTCGCCGGTCGATGGGTTCCAGATCTGGTGCTTGCGGGTGGGGGCGGGGGTCTCGCCGACGATGAAGTGGTCGATCTGACGCATGGATTGGGGTCTCCTGTCTGGTCTCCCCAATGCCCCTCGCGCGCGTCCCACGCAAGGGGCGCACCTCCCCTCAAAAGTGCTGGCGCGCACCAGCGGGGCAGGCTGCGTGTGATCCTGCATAGCCGCCCGGCTGAGGCGGTCCGCCATCAGTATTGCGCGCAGCCGATGCCGCAATTGCCGGGCGGAACGGCCCTTGCGTTGCAGCAGGGTCTGGCGCATTTTCGTGCTCTCCATGTCCGATCATCCGACTGCCCGCATCCGGCTTGCCAGCTACAACATCCATAAGGGGGTGGGCACCGACGGGGCGCGCAATCCGCTGCGGATTTTGAGGGTGCTGGGCGAGCTCGACGCGGACATCGTCGCGCTGCAGGAGGCAGACCGGCGCTTCGGGGTGCGCAGCAGCGTGTTGCCGCCGCTGCTGATCGAGCGTCACACCGATTACGTCCCTGTCCCGCTCGATGTGCAGCAGGACTCGCTCGGCTGGCACGGCAACGCGATCCTGGTTAGGCGCGGCCTCGCCGTGACCCATCACGACATCATCCACATCCCCTATCTCGAGCCGCGCGGGGTGGTGACTGCGACGCTGACGACGGCTGCGGGCGCGCTGACGGTGTTCGGGATGCATCTCGATCTGTCGGGTCTGTGGCGTGCAAGGCAGGCGCGGGCGATCGTGCAGCTCGCCGCTGCGGCGCGCAGCCAGCGGCCGACGGTGCTGATGGGCGACCTCAACGAATGGCGCGCGCAGTCCGGCACCTTCCGCGAGTTCGGGCGGCATTTCCGCATTCTCGATTGCGGGCCAAGCTTCCACAGCCGCCGCCCGGTGGGCCGGCTCGACCGGATCATGCACTGCGACCGGCTGGTGATGCAGGCCTGCGGCGTGCACCACAGCGCGCTCGCCGCGACCGCCTCGGATCACCTGCCGGTGTGGGCCGATCTTGCACTGGCCAGCGGCGAGGCGCAAGGAAGCAGTTGACGGCCTGCCGCCAGTCATGGCAAGCGCGCGGCCGGCCTGAAGCGCCAGAGGCGCGTTTCACGCGGGTGTAGCTCAATGGTAGAGCAGAAGCTTCCCAAGCTTACGACGAGGGTTCGATTCCCTTCACCCGCTCCACTTTTTTCGGCCCTTGCGCGGGTTTGCTTCCGTTGGCCGTGCGCTGCGGGTTGCGTTGCGCGCTGAGTGGTGCGCGTCCTCTTGTTCCGGACTCCTTCACGGCCTGACGCGGTGCGCTTGCGCGCTACTCGCTGATGTGTTTGGCCTTGCCGATGGCCTGCGCGCGGATGTCCGCGCGGTGGAACGGCAGGCGGTGCCAGCGCTTTTCGGCATAGGCGCGGGTCTGGTCGGCGTGGTGGGGCGAAGCCGGGTCGGTCGACTGGCTGTAGCTCAGGATCGCATCCACCACCGGACCCTTTTTGTCGAAACCGACGATCTGGATATAGGACGAGCCATGCACCGGAACCAGCCCGCCGGCGGGCGAGGGGCGGGCGTCCTGATAGTTGAGCACACCTGCGGTGCCGGGGCCGCCATGGACCGGAATCGCCGCGCCGTTCGCAATCCAGCGCTGCACCGTGCCCCACGGCGCATCAAGGGCGATGCCGGCCTTGTCGAGATCGGCCACCGCCTCACCCAGCGTCGCCAGCAGTTTCTCCCCCTTGGCCCCTTCGGTGGCGAGATCGCGCGGCGTGTTCACCGGATCGGCCGGATCGAAAGGGGTCGACCACAGATCATTGCGCGAGCCGAGCCTCGCCCACAGGGCGCGGAACAGCGCCGCTCCTGTGCTGGTGGTCTCGAACCGGCGATCCCAGCCAGCCAGCGCCGCACATCCGCGCGCGATAGTATCGGCCGGCGCGGCAGCGCCCGCGCACAGCGCCAGCAGTGGATCGACCGCGAGGTCGGCGGCGAGGCTCTTGTTGCCGAACACCAGCGCCTGCGCGCGCGCATGATCAAGCTTGCCGGCTGCCAGCATCGCCTCGGTCTCGGTGAAGTTGGAGCGGGTGCGCAGCGTGCGTGCGGTGCGATACTTGCCAAGGATCGGGGAAAGCTCGGGGTGCGCAATCGCCGGATTGCTGATCCAGTAGCTGTCGTTGGAATTGGTCAGGTAGCTGCGCACCACGGTTGCGGCCTGATCGCCCGCAGGCATCAATCCCGCCACCGGGGTGCCTTCGGCGATATCCCAATCGCAGTTCGCCCTGGACCCGTCGAGCAGGATCGCGAATTCGGCGAACAGGCCCGAAATGGGGGTGGAGCAGGCCTTGATCTTGGCCGCCGACACGTTCGGCACGGCGGTGATGTCAGCGTGGAGCGCATCGCCGTAGCGATCGGCCGCGATGGTGTTGACCCACGGAATGCCGAGCGTCGTGCTCACCGCCGCCTTGACCTCGGCGACATTGCGCGCCTCGCCAATGCGCAGCCAGGTCTCGATCCCGCGCTGGTTGCCGCGGTTGGCATCCTTCAGGGCAAAGGCGCTCTGCGCGGTCCAGGTGATGCCGCGATCGGGGATGATGAACACCGGGCCGAAGCGGGTGGACCAGAGCGTGCGGGTCACCTCCGGCTGACCGTCGGGCATAGGCACAGTCACGGTGACGGTTGTCATGGCCTCGCTCTTGCCGTCGACCATGTAGCGGGTGGGATCGGCCGGATCGAGCGCAAGCTGGTAAAGCGTGAAATGCCGTGCTTCGGTAACGGTGTGGGTCCAGGCGATGTCCTTGTTGAAGCCGAGCGTGGGCATCGGCGTGCCCGCGAGCCCGACACCCATCACCTCATAGCCGCCCGGGCCCTTCACATGCATCTGCCAGAAGCGGTTGGGACCGTTCCACGGGAAATGCGGATTGCCGATCACCATCCCGCGCCCGTCGGCAGTGGCCTCGCCGCCGAAGGCCCAGCCATTGCTGCCCATACCCAGCTCGCCCGGCCCCGGCATCGCAATCGCGACCTTGGGGGCCGGGCTGCCAGGCGGAGCGGCATTGGCAATCGCAGGGGCGAGATTGAGCGAACTTGCCAGCAGCATCTGCTTTTCGTTGAGGCGCAGCATGTCGTCGGTGGTGATGTCCCGCACCCAGGCCTTGCCCCGGCATTCGGCCGGGATGCCATCCGGTCCGGCATCGCGCAGAAAGCGGTTATAGCCTGCGACATAGCCCGCCATCAGGTCGCGCGCGCGCGGGCTCAGCGTCTTGGCGCCTTCGCGCAGGGCGGGCAGATCGATCACCGCGCGGAAGAACACGTCGGAGGACAGGTTGTCGACCTCCTGGAACCCCAGCATCGCCTTGGCCTGCGGGCCGAAATGGCGCGAGCGTTCGCCCGAAACGGTCGCAAATTCCTCGGCCAGCAGGCAAAGGTTGTCCTCGGCATAGGCATAGGCGACCCCGTAGCCGACCCCGCGCCAGTCCCGCGCCTCGATATGCGGGATACCAAAAGTGGTGCGGGTGATGGTCGCATCAAAGCGCTGTTTTGCTTCGACTGCAGGCGCTGCCAGCAATAGGGCGCAGCCCGCCGCCCAGATCCCGAACCGCACCATTATTGCTCTCCCGTCCACCGTTATCCGGTTGCGGGAAGAAACCTATCGGGATGCCGGGAAAAGTAAAGGGGCGCTCCAACGCATTCGCGAAGCGCCCCTCATGCAATCGGTCTGTTTGCGATCAGAACGAGGCAGTGATCGAGAACACCACGGTTGCATCCGAGATCGAATTGCCCGCCAGCGTTGCGAAGTTGGGGCGGTAGAGGTTGGCCTCGGCTTCCGCTATGTCGGTGTCGACATAGGCGGCCGACAGGGTCAGGCCCGAAATCGGCACGATGTCCACGCCCAGCGACCAGTCGAAATAGGTGCCGGTGGGCGCGATGCTGGTGCCATTGGGGCCAAGGCCGGGGTTGCCATCCGAATAGCCGATATGGGCCTTGAGGGTGATCGGCGCGCCGCTGATGCCATAGGTGGCATCGCCGGTGAGGTAGAGGTTGTCTTCCTTGTCGCCCGGATCGGCCGGAGCGCCGATCGGAAAGGCATTGCCCAGCGCTTCCTGCTTGGGCGCATAGGCCACGCCCGCTGTCAGGCCGAGGCTGCCGATGCTGCCCGAGAGCTTGGCATAGAGTTCGGCAAAGTCGGTGGTGTCCGCACCGCTCGGATACATGTACCACACGAGCCCGGTGTCGAGCGTGCCCTCGCCTACGCCGAACTTGTAGCCGGCGATCAGATCGAGCTCCATGTTGGCGCCGCCGAAGGTGCCCCAGCCAGCGAGGTTCGAACCCCAGGCGCCGACATAGAAACCGCTTTCGTGGCTGACGGTGATGCCGCCCTGCACGGCCATGCCTTCGTCCGACTGCGAGACGCCCCGGAAGCGGTAGTCCGAGGTCAGCGTGGCGGCGCCGGAGATGGTGATCGCCGGGGTGTCGTCTCCGGCTTTGCTGGCGGCGGCAAAGTCTACCGGCGCGATTGCGCGCAGCGTGGCGGCGCCATCGTGTCCGGCCACGGTTTCCTGCTGGATGGCGGGTGCGGCGGTTTCCGTCTCCCCGGCAGAGGCGGGGGTGGAAAGGGTGGCCGCAAGAGCGACGGCTGAAAGCGCCGAGGCAAAACGGATGAACATAAGGAACGCTCCATGAAGAGGATTGGATCGTTCCACCTGCGTGCCGCGCAGGACCTGTTATTCTTGTCGACCAACCCGCCGGGGCGGTGTCGCGCACGAATCTGGTTCCTGTCGCGTTCCATAACCATACAAATGTTGCAGATGCGCACAAAGGTTATGTGAAGGCGCGGCTCCACATTATCAAATTGCGTGTCATGATTGCATCACTTGCACACATGTGCGGCGAACGGGAAACCGCCGTTTGCGGGGGCGATCATCCTCCGGTGCGCAGGCTCGCCATGTCGATCACGAAGCGATACTTGATGTCGCTGGCTTCCATCCGGTGATAGGCGGCCGCGATGTCCTGCATCGCGATGATCTCGATATCGGGCAGGATGCCCTTCTCGGCACAGAATTCGAGCATCTCCTGCGTCTCGGCCAGTCCGCCGATCCCGCTGCCGGTCAGCACCTTGCGGCCCAGCAGCACCCCGGTGTGCAGTTCGGGCATCATGTCGATCATGCCGACCAGCACCTGGACCCCGTCGATCCGCAAGAGGTGGAGATAGGGTGTGACATCGTGGCGCACCGGGATGGTGTTGAGCACCATGTCAAAAGTGCCGCGCGCCGCCCGCATCGCGTCCTTGTCCGAAGTGTTGAGGAAGGCGTGGGCACCCAGTTTCTCGGCATCGGCGCGCTTGCTTTCCGAGCGGCTGAGCACGGTCACCTGCGCGCCCATCGCCGCCGCGAGCTTGACCCCCATGTGCCCCAGCCCGCCAAGCCCCGCGACCGCGATCTTGCTGCCCGGGCCGACTTTCCAGGTGCGCAACGGGCTGTAGGTGGTGATCCCGGCGCACAGCAGCGGCGCAGCCTCGGCCAGCGGCAGGCTGTCGGGCAGCTTGAGCACGAATTCCTCACGCGCCACGATCCTTTCGGAATAGCCGCCATAGGTGGGCGAGCCGTCGCGCCGATCCTTGCCGTTATAGGTTCCGGTCATCCCGCCCGAGAGGCAGTATTGTTCAAGATCGGCCTTGCAGTGGCGGCACTCCATGCACGAATCGACCATGCAGCCGATCGCTACCCGGTCGCCGATCTTGTGCCGGGTGACAGCCTCGCCCACCGCGCTGACGATACCGACGATCTCGTGGCCCGGGACGATCGGATAGACCGTCCCGCCCCAGTCGTTGCGCGCTGCGTGCAGATCGGAATGGCAGATCCCGCAATGGGTGATCTCGATCAGCACATCGTCAGCGCGCAAGCCCCGGCGGGTGATCTGCATCGGGCCGACACCGCTATCGGGCGACGTCGCACCGTAGGCCTTGGTGGGATATTCGTTGGTCGCGCTAGCCATGGAACGTTTCCTGTGAAGTGCTGTATCGAACCCGCAGGGTTCGCAAGGACGACTGCCCGCCGGCCGGTAGGCCGCCCCCGCGAAGGCGTTGGCGAGGCCAACCAGCCGTGAGCGATCATTTGGGCGGCATCCGGATCGCGCCATCGAGCCGGAACTGGTGGCCGTTGATGTAGCTGTTGCGGGCGATCTCCAGCACGAGGCTGGCAAATTCTTCCGGCTCGCCGAGGCGCTTGGGGAAGGGGACGGAGGCATTCAATTGCGCCCACATCGGCGGGTTGCGGTCCTTCATCCCCAGCATGAGCGGGGTGGCGAAGATGCCCGGCATCACCGAGTTGACGCGGATGCCGAGATCCATCAGATCGCGCGCCATCGGCAACACGAGGCCGTTCACTCCGGCCTTGCAAGAGCCGTAGATCACCTGCCCAATCTGCCCGTCCTGCGCCGCGACGCTGGCGGTGAGGATGATCGCGCCGCGCTCGCCGTCGGCATTGACCGGATCGGCGTTGGCCATGCCCAGCGCCGAGATCGAAGCGATGCGGTAGCTGGCGACGAGGATCCCTTGCGCCCCGAAGGCGTAGTCTTCGGTGGGCAGGCGCTTGTATGCGCCGCTTTCCTTGTCCCAGCCCAATGTCTTGCCGCGCCGGCTTGCCATTGCACAATGCAGCGTCACGCGCTCCTGCCCGTGGGCGGCGCGGGCGGCAGCAAAGCCGGCCTCGACGCTGGCCTCGTCCATGATATCGACATGGTGGAAGGTGCCGCCGATGGCCTTGGCGTGCGCCTCGCCCGCTTCGTCATTGATGTCGAAGATGGCGACCTTCATGCCGGCATCGGCAAAGGCTTTGGCGCTTGCCTTGCCCAGCCCGCTCGCGCCGCCGGTCACCACCGCGGCCATGCCCGGTTCGATCTTCATTGCTGTGCTCTCCTGACAGGTTTTGCGCGATGCTAAGCGCTTGGGCAGCTTTGCACCACCTCTCCAATTTGCGGCATTTGCGCAACACCTGGATTGGTCACTGAATCGTCATCGAGCGGTCGCCCAATCGTCACCGATGCGGCCTAAGCGCGGCTCGGACATCGCCCGCTTTGACGGGCATTCAAAGGGGAATACCGCTATGATCCGCACCCGCCTTCTGCTTGGCAGCGCCGCCGTGGCATTGACTGCCTCCGCCGCTTCGCCTGCCTTTGCTGCCGCTGCCGACCAGCAGTCCGTCGCCATCTCTGCCCAGTCGGGCGGCGCGATCGCCGAGACCGAGCAAAGCGCGGACGACAAGGTCCAGACCGCCAAGGAAATCGTGGTGCAGGGCAGTATCGGCTTCCGCAACCGCTCCGACGCGGCCGAGCCGGTGCTGGTCTATGACGAGGAATATTTCCAGCGCTTCGAACCGCTTACCGCTGGCGATGCCCTGAAGCGTGTGCCGGGCGTGACCTTCCTTTCGGACGTGACCGAAAGCGACGGGGCGCGGCTGCGCGGGCTTGATCCCGGCTACACCCAGATCCTGATCAACGGCGAACGCGTGCCGGGTGGCCAGTCCGACCGTTCGTTCTTCCTTGATCGTATCCCGGCCGAGCTGATCGAGCAGGTCGAAATCGTGCGCTCCTCATCGGCCCGTCGCACCGGTGATGCGGTTGCCGGCTCGCTCAACATCAAGCTGCGCGATGGTTTCGCGCTCGATGGCGGCTATGTCCGCGCTGGCGGCCTGTTTTTCGATGATGGCAAGGTCAAGCCTTCGGGTGGCTTCTACTACGGCGGCGAACTGGCCGGCGGGCGCGTGCTGATCGGCGCCAACATCCAGGGGCGTTACAACCCCAAGGAAAAGCTGAGCCTGCGCTATTCGGATTCGCCGGAGAACAACCCCAATTTCGCCACGCAGAACTTCGTCAACCGCGAAGACCAGAGCGACGTTCGCAACGGCACCGATTATGCCTTCAACGCCAGCTGGGGTATCGAAACCGAAACCACCGAGTTTGAACTGCTCGGCAATTATGTCCGCACCGAGCGTCTGGAGGACGAGCGCTCGTTCGAATACAACGATCCCACCGCGATCAACGGCCCGGTGCGCACCACCACCACCCCGGCCGGCAACCTGCTGACCGACAACGCCAACGTCAACGACATCACCACCGAAAGTTTCTCGGTCATCGCCAAGCTCAATCATGAATGGGGCCTTGGCAAATCCAAGCTGCGTGCCGGCTATGCGAGCTTCAGCGATTTCCAGGACGAGTTTGAATACGAAGTCGATTTCAATCGCAGCGCCCCGCGGTTCACCGGCGATCTGACGGTGCTCGACATCGAGGACACCGAAATGTTCCTCAATCTCGAACACGCCTTTGATCTGAGCGACAATCTCAAATTCGCCCTTGGCGGTTTCCTGCAGGACAAGGACCGCGATACTGTGCTGCGTGCCGTGCGCAGCCGCTTCAACCTGCCGGCGGCGACACGCGAAGGCTATGACCAGTTCAGCCGTAATCCGGGGGAATTCAAGCCGGCGACTTTCCCGCCGTTCAATGATACGATCACCCGCATCGGCGAGACCCGCAAGGATCTCTATGCGCTGATCGAGGGTGAATATGACAACCTCACCTTCGAAGTCGGCGTTCGCTGGGAAAACACCGATGTGAAGATCACCGACATTCTCAGCGGCATCACCATCAGCAATGACTATGACGAATTCCTGCCCTCGGCCTCGCTGAAGCTCAAGCTGGGCGACGGACGCATTACCCTTTCGGGTGCGCGCACGCTGCGTCGCCCGCGGTTTGACTTCCTCACCCCTGGCCTGCTCCAAGGCGAACTGGGCGACAACGACTTCCTCGGCAATCCGCTGCTGCTCCCCGAAACCGCCTGGGGCGGCGACCTTGGCTATGAGCACAAGATCGGCCGAACCGGGGTGATTGGCGTGAACGTGTTCTACCGCGACGTGTCGAACCTCACTGAGCTGGCCACTGTGCTCGATGCCAATGGCGCGCCGGTGCAGGGTTCGGAAGGTGCGGGCACCTTCATCTATACCCCGCGAAACACCGGCAATGGCGAAGTCTACGGGATCGAGTTCGACGCCTCGTTCAGTCTCGCTTTCATTGGCCTGCCCGATACCGGGGTGTTCGGCAACCTAGCGCTGCTTGACAGCAACATCACCGACGAATTCGGCAAGCGGCGGTTCAACGACCAGTCGAAATATGTCTACAATTTCGGCGCCATCCAGAACATTCCCGGGTTCGGCGCGGCCTTCGGGGCAACCTACCGCAAGCAGGGCGAAGCCTTTGGCCGTGTGGTCGGCCGGGAAGTCTTCACGCGCTACGGCGCTGACCTTGAAGTGTTCATCGAAAAGCGTTTCGGCGACAGCTTCACCATCCGCGCGGTGGGTTCAAACCTGCTTGACGGCACCAAGGACGAGGACTTCAACAAGTTCAACACGGTTGCCGATCAGAACAATCGCAGCTTCGACGAATACGAGCTTGAAAGCGAGCGTGCCGGGCCAGTGTTCCAGGTTGTGGCCCGCTACGCCTTCTAAGACGCCAAAAGGGGCTGCGATCTGATGCTTCGACCCTTCCACGGCTTTGCACTCCTGACGCTGGGGATCGCCGCTGCTTGCGCAACGGTGCCCTCGGCGATCATCGGCGATGCGGCGGTAACCGTGACCGCGCGGGCGGAAACCCCGCCGGTCGGCACCGCGCGGGAAGATGCCGCCGATGATCCTGCGATCTGGCGCAATCCCGCCAATCCGGCGTCCAGCCTCATCGTTGGCACCGACAAGAAGGGCGGGCTCTACGTCTATGACCTGAAGGGCGCGCAGAGAAGCTTTGTGCCCGCCCCGGGGCTCAACAATGTTGATCTGGTCGAGCTTTCCGATCGCCGCGTGCTGGTGGCGGCGAGCGACCGCAGCGATCCGGCGATGGTGCAGCTGTTCCTGACGTTGCTTGATACCACAACGGGCAAGCTTGCGCCGGCGGGCCGGATCGCGGTCGGGCCGGGCGAGGGCTACGGCATCTGCCTGGTCAAGCCTGCCGGCGGCGAGGGCATCATCGCCTTCAGTGCGCCCAAGAGCGGAACGATTTACCGGACCGTCATCACCGAGGCGAACGGCGCGTTCACCGGCACCACCACCACGCTCGCGCAGCTTGCCACCCAGACCGAGGGCTGCGTCGTCGATCCGCGCACGGCGACCCTCTATGTGGGCGAGGAAGATGCCGGCATCTGGGCTATTGATCTCGATGCCGGTGGCAAGCGGCTGGTCGCTCCGATCGACAACAAGTGGCTGGTGGCCGATGTCGAGGGCCTCGCGATCGCGCCCGAGGGCAGCGACGGTGGCTATCTTGTCGCCTCCTCGCAGGGCGACAATGCCTATGCCGTTTTCCGCCTGCCCGACATGCAGCCGCTGGGCCGCTTCCGCATTGCCGCGGGCCAGTTCGGCAGCGTCGAGGAAACCGACGGGATCGAGCTCGACAATCGTGATTTCGGCCCCGACTTTCCGGGCGGGCTGTTCATCGCGCAGGACGGGGTCAACGCGCCTTCGGCACAGAACTTCAAATATGTCCGCTGGGACGAAATTCTTGCCGCGCTGGAGGCGGGCCGGTAGACCGCCGGACATGACTCACAGCCTCGCCATTTCGCCCCATCGCCGCCGCTTCCTCGGCGCAACGGCATCCGCCTTTGCCGCGCTCGCCGCGAGCGGTTGCATGACCCGCAGCGGCGGGGCGTCCAGCGTCCGTCCGGCGGGCACGGGCTTTGCCGGCTATGGCGCGCTCAAGCCCGATCCGGCAGGACTGATCGATCTTCCGGAAGGCTTTTCCTACCGCGTGATCTCGCGTCTCGGTGACAGAATGGACGACGGCGGCACTGTGCCGGACCGCGCCGATGGGATGGGCTGTTTCGATCTTGGCAATGGCGAGATTGCGCTGGTGCGCAACCATGAGTTGCAGCCGCAGCACGATGCCGGCGGGCCGATTGCCAAGGGCTATGGCAAGCGGGGCGGCGCGATCCTGCCTGGCGGCACCACCACCATTGTGCTCGATGCCGCGACGCTTGCCGTCAAGCGCCAGTTCCGCAGCCTTGGCGGCACGATCCGCAATTGTTCGGGCGGGGTAACGCCGTGGGGCAGCTGGCTGAGTTGCGAGGAAGCGCCGACCGGGCCGGGGCAGCCGCGCGGGGAAGGGCTGGAGCAGGATCACGGCTGGGTGTTTGAAGTCCCCGCCTCGGCGCGCGGGCTGGTCGATGCGGTGCCTTTGCGGGCCATGGGCCGCTTCAACCACGAGGCCGCGGTGGTCGATCCGGCCACCGGCATTGTCTACCAGACCGAGGACCGCGATGACGGGGTGCTCTATCGCTTTGTCCCCAAGGTGCCGGGCAAGCTGGCCGAAGGCGGGCGCTTGCAAGCGATGGTGGTCGAGGGGCTGGCCGATACCCGCAACTGGAACTCCGCCACGATGCCGGTCGGCAAGCCCTATCGCGTCAGTTGGGTCGATCTTGACGAGGTTGAAGCCCCCAGGGACGATCTGCGTCAGCGCGCGGCGGCCAAGGGCGCGGCGCTGGTCGCGCGCGGCGAGGGGCTGCACATGGGCGACAACGCCGTCTACGCCTGCTGCACCAGCGGCGGGGCCAAGCAGCTGGGGCAAATCCTCAAGCTCACCCCCGGGCTCGCGGGCGCCCCGGACACGGTTGAACTGTTCTTCGAAAGCGAGAGCGCTGCGCAGTTCAATTACGGCGACAACCTCACCGTCGCGCCCAATGGCCACCTGATCGTGTGCGAGGACCAGTATACCGAGGTGACCGACAACCACGTGCGCGGGATCACGCCGCAGGGCCGCGCCTATGATGTGGCGCGGGTGGTGCCCCAAGCCGAACTGGCCGGCGGCTGCTTCTCGTCTGATGGCAAGTGGCTGTTCATCAACGTCTATTCGCCCGCCGCAACGTTGGCGATCACGGGGCCGTGGCACGCCTGAGGATGCGGGCCTGAAGGGCGCGCCGTGGACAGCTTTCTCTTGTCGCTACTGCTGGTGTTCGCGCTGGCGCTGGGCGGGCGGGATCAGTGGCTGGTTGCGCGCTGGGCCGACGCGCTGGGGCAAAGCGCAGCGCTGCTGGCGGTTGGGCTGGCCTCGGCTGCACTGACTGCGGCGCTGATGGCCTGGCTTGGGTGTGGGTTCGCCGCCCGGCTGCCGTCGCGCGCGGCGCAGATGCTGATCGCTTTCGCGCTCGCGATTGCCGCCTTGGAACTGGTCTGGCCGGTCAGGAGCGCCAAGCCGCGCGAGCCGACCCGTTCGCTCGGCGCCTTTGCGATCGTGCTTGTCGCGCGGCAGGTGGGCGATGCGGCGCGCTTTGCAGTGTTCGCCTTGGCCGCCGGGGCCAGCCTGCCGTTCACTGCCGCGCTCGGCGGAGCGGTCGGCGGGGGCGCGGCGATCGCGCTGGGCTGGTCATTGGGCGGCGAGAGCCTCGCGCAGGCGCCGCTGGCGATCATCCGCCGGGTGCTGGCCGCAGGCCTTGTTGTTGCGGCGCTCTTCATCGGATTGAATGCTCGTTACCCCGCGCTCTAGAGCGGTTTGCGATCCCAATGCATCAGATCGGCTGCTCTGGACTTTTGATTTACCGCGTTTTCCGAGCCGCCGGGTGATTCCACCCGGCTGGAAACGCTCTAATCGCCTTATCCGATTATCGCGAATTGGATAATTCCGAAACGAAAAACTCTCCAATCCGTTATAACGATGACATCAAAAGCAATCATACGCTGATGCTCGTCATACAATAACGGAGGAATTCATGGCAAAATTCAAAACCAATTCGAAAGCTGCGCTTGTGGCCGAACTCAATGGGCTGCTCGCCGATCATTTCGCGCTGTTCATCAAGACCAAGAATTTTCACTGGCACGTAAAAGGTCCGCGCTTTCGTGATCTCCATCTGTTGTTCGATGAACAGGCACTCGAAATCCGCGACCAGATCGATCTGATTGCCGAACGCGTGCGCAAGCTCGATGCCGAGACGCTCACCTCGCTCGGCAGCGTGGCGCGCGCGACGCAAGTCC
>JBKBLZ010000007.1:0-108936 GCA_046296035.1 Erythrobacter sp.
GCTCTGCTCGCTGGCCCCGCCGCTTCGATCGATGCCACGCTGGAAACCCTGAAGCACGATGACGGACTGGAAGCATGTGTCTGCGTTGCCTGGATGCCCGCCAGCGCGCTCGCGGCATCAGCCTCGCCCAGCGGTAATGCGGCAAGCGATGGCCCGAGCGCGATACCGGCCAAAGCCGCATTGGCAGCGACCGGCGCAGCAGGCCGCGGCACGCTCGGCGGGGGCGCGCTGCCGGGCGGGATGATCTGCCCGCAGCCCGCCAGCGCGAGCAACACCACCACCGCCAGCACCCCACGCATCAACGAACCCTTTCGTGGTGGCGCGGGCATCACTCCCCTTTCAATCAACCCTCGTCGGTCTCGTCGAGCAGCCAGTTGGGATCGCGCGCGGCGGTGTTGCGCGAGAAGGTCCAGACATCGCGGCTTTCGATCGCATCGTCGAGCGAACCGGCGATGACATTGCCATCCTTGTCGCGGGTGACAGCGGCGATATCGGCCACGAACAACACTGCGATCCGCGCCATGCGCCCGTCGAGCGAGGCCGAATGGATGCGGGTTTCCTCGATCCGGATGAGCGTGTTATCGAGCGTTTCACCCGCTGCCTCACGCGCGTCGAGCGCGGCGATGAAACCGGCGTAGACATCATCATCGCACAGCTCGCGCAGGGTCTCGCGGTCGCCCTTCCAGAAGGCTTCGAGCACCATCCGGTACGCGCCGCGTGCACCTTCAAGGAACTGGCCGATGTTGAAGCGGCTGTCGGCGCTGGCGATCTCGCGGATGCCGCGTTCGACCGCGGGCATCACCCCTTCCAGCTCCACCGGTCGCGACGGGGCAGCCGGCGCCGCCGGAGCCGGGCGCGCAATGCCGCCGGGCCTGTCGTCCGACTCGAATCGCTGCGGGACCGATTCCTCCTCGTGCTCCGCCCGGCGACCGAGCACCGAGTAAAGGCGCAGGCCGAGGAAGGCGGCAACCATGGCGAGAATGATGATTTCGGGCACTGGACATTTCCGATCGTCGAACGGGCGAGCGCCGGCCGCAGGCGGCAGGCAATCGCCGGAGAAGCACTACCCTGCCTTAAATAGGCACACATTACAATTCGCCAACGCCCGATAGGTTGTCCCACGGGACGAATATCGGTTGCCGGCGGGCAAGATACGAAGGCTGGCGGGCTGCGGTTGCGGGCAGCGGCTGCGCCTGCTAGGCGCGCGCGGCGGCTCCGGGCTTGATCGCATGATACGTCCGGCGCAACACCTGTTACCTGATGTGAAAGACAAGCGATCCATGGCCGACCAAGAAGGCGTGCTCACCAATCTCGACGACACCGGCGAAGCCAAGCCCAACGGTGCCGACACGCAGCCGGCGATCGGCTTGCTCACCCAATATGTGAAGGACTTGTCGGTCGAGAACCCCAACGCCCCCGGAGTGTTTCAGTGGCCCGAGCCGCCGCAGATCGACATCCAGTTCAACATTAGCGCCGAAACCGTCAGCAGCGATGTCCATGAAGTGACACTCAAGATGACGATCACTGCCGCCTCGCAGCGCGGCAAGGCCTATATTGTCGATCTGGCCTATTGCGGCCTTGTCGGAATGCGCAACGTGCCCGAAGATCAGGCCCATGCCTTCCTCTATGCCGAAGCACCCCGCCTGCTGTTTCCTTTCGCCCGCCGCGTGGTGGCCGATGCGGTGCGCGATGCCGGTTTCCCGCCGCTGATGCTTGATCCGATCGACTTTGGCGGGCTCTACTTCCAGCGTCTTGAAGCGCGCCGCGCCGAGGAAGCCGCCGGCGGCGAGCCGATCGCGCCGGTCACCGGCAACGCCTGATCCGCGCTGACTTGCGGGGACAGATCTCCTTGAGCCTCCTTCCCCAATGAGCCTGTTGAAAAACGTCGGCACCATCGGCGGGCTGACGCTGGTCAGCCGGTTGTTCGGCTTTGCCCGCGACATCCTGCTCGCCCGCGTGCTCGGAGCGGGCGGGGTAGCGGATGCCTGGCAGCTCGCCTTCCAGCTGCCCAACCTGTTCCGCCGCCTGTTTGCCGAAGGGGCCTTCGCCTCTGCCTTCGTGCCACTGTTCAATCGTCACATGGCTGAAAGCGAGAGCGAAGCGAAGCGGTTCGCCGGCGAGGTGCTGGCGGTTTTGCTGCCGATCCTCGTGCTGTTCGGCGCGCTGATGATGCTGGCGATGCCGTGGGTGCTGTGGGCCTTTGCCAATGAAGATTTGCGACGCGATGCGGCGACTTACGCTCTGGCCGTAACCATGGGCCGGATCGCCTTTCCCTACCTGATGTTCATGAGCCTTGCGACATTGGTTGCCGCGATCCTCAATTCGCTGTCACGCTTTGCGGCAGCGGCGGCGGCACCGATCCTGCTTAACATCTGCCTGCTCGCTGCGCTGGTGTGGGGAGCGCTCCAGCCTGGCAGCGAGGCTACCCGCGCTGCGACCGGCATCGCGCTGTCGGTGGCCGTCTCGGTCAGCGGGCTGCTGCAATTGGTATGGCTTTACTGGTTCATGCGCCGCGCAGGCTTCCGTATCCCGCGCCTGACCCCGCGCCTCACGCAGCGCGTCAAGGAAATGGGGGTGCTGATCGTGCCTGCGGTGTTCGGTGCCGGTGTCTACCAGATCGCCCGCTTCATCGACCTGGCCTTCATCCGCGTTCTGCCCGATGGCAGCCTCACCTACATGGCGATGGCCGACCGCTGGAACCAGCTCCCGCTCGGGATCATCGGCATTGCGCTCGGCACCGCTATTCTGCCTGCGCTGTCACGCTACATCAGCCGCGCACAAGACGAGGAAGCGGTGCGGCTTCAGGCCAATGCAATCGAACTGGCGATGCTGCTGACCCTGCCCTGTGCGGTGGCGCTGTTCATGACCGGCTTTGCCTTCGTCAAGGCGTTCATGGAGGGGCAGGCCTTCACGCCCGACGACGCGCGCACCACCGGCATGGTGACCTCGGCGCTGGTGGTGGGCCTGCCTGCCTATGTGCTCGTCAAGGTGCTGACTCCCAATTTCTTCGCCCGCAAGGATACCCGTACCCCTGTTTTCACAGCCGCCGCTGCGCTGGTTGTGACGATCGGCATGAACCTCGTGCTGGTGCCGCTGCTGGGCGTGGTGGGCCTCGCGCTGGCAGGGGCGATCGGTGCCTGGGTCAACATCGCGCTGCTGGGGGCAATCCTTGCTAGGCGCGGTTTCTTCCGCCTGCCCGCGCGCGTGCTGGGTCGGATCGGCCGGATCGCGCTCGCCTCGGGCCTGATGGGCGCGGCGCTGTGGGGCCTGATGCAGATCATCACCCCCTGGCTCGACGGGCCGCTCACGATGCGGCTGCTGGCTGTTGGCGCGATCCTTGCCACCAGCCTTGTCACCTATGGTGCGGGCACGGTGCTGCTCGGAGTGCTCGACAAGGCAACGGTGCAGCGCCTAATGCGCCGCCAGAGCTAATCCACAGGATCAATCATGCGCGTCGTTTCCGGCATCCAGCCCACCGGCAATCTCCACCTCGGCAACTATCTGGGGGCGATCCGCAACTGGGCGGCGATGCAGGATTCGCTTGAGGCGCACGACCGCGCTCATGCCGCCGCAGGCGGTAGCGCACAAAAAAGCGAGGCGCTGTTCTTCCTCGCTGATCTGCACGCCTTGTCGCAGCCGCATGACCCGGCCGGTCTGAAGGCTGCCACCCTCGAAATGACTGCGGCGCTCGTCGCCTGCGGGATCGATCCGGATCGCTCGGTCTTGTTCAACCAGGCGCAGGTGCCCCAGCATGCCGAACTGCAGTGGCTGCTCAACGGAACGGCACGGATGGGCTGGCTGGGTCGCATGACCCAGTGGAAGGACAAGGCCGGCAAGAACCGCGAGGGCCAGTCGGTGGCGCTGTTCACCTACCCCGTGCTGCAAGCCGCCGACGTGCTGCTGTATCAGGCGACCCACGTGCCGGTGGGGGAGGACCAGAAGCAGCATCTGGAACTGGCGCGCGACATTGCGCAGAAGTTCAACAATGATTTCTGTCCCGCGGATGCGCCGGTGTTCACCCTGCCCGAGCCGATCATTCCGGCGCAAGCGGCGCGGATCATGAGCCTGCGCGACGGCAGCGCCAAGATGTCGAAGTCAGACCCGTCGGACATGAGCCGCATCAACCTGTCCGACGATGCCGACACCATGGCGCAGAAGATCAAGAAGGCAAAGACCGATCCCGAGCCCCTCCCCTCGGAAGAGGCCGGCCTTGCCGAGCGGCCAGAGGCAAAGAACCTCGTCGGCATCTACGCCGCGCTGTCGGGCGAGCCGGTCGCGGCGGTGCTGCGCCAGTTCGGCGGGCAGGGCTTCGGCGCATTCAAGCCGGCGCTGGCCGATGTGCTGGTGGCAAGTCTTGGCCCGATTCGTGATCGCTTTGTGGAACTGAAGAACGACAGCGAAGCGCTCGACGCGATCCTGGCCCGCGGTGCGGCCAAGGCGCGCGAACGCGGCACGCCGACGCTCGATGCGGCCTACAAGGCGCTGGGGCTGGTGCGGCACTGACCATCTTCTTCTCGACGAAGCGAGGCCTGTGCGCGGCGAATGTTCAATCGCCGTTCAGACCGCAAGGATATAGTCGCGCGCACAAGCGCCATTGCCATTGTTGCATTGGTGTCAGCACAAGGGTTGTGTCATGGTGACCACAATGTCTTTGATCAAGTCTCTCCGCCGCTTGGCCTTGCCGCTGGCTCTGTCAGCCGGTCTTGCCGCCTGCACCGCGCCTTCGTTCAAGGCCGATGTGTCGCGCTTTGCCGTGCCGCTGCCGGCACCGCAGGGCCAGTCCTTCGTGGTCGTGCCGGATGATCCCCGGCTGGCAGGCGGGCTCGAATTTGCAACCTATGCCAATGCGGTCGCCGCCGAGATGACCGGGCTTGGCTACACCCGCGCCGCAGCGCACGAAAAGGCCGATCTGCTGGTGCGGTTCGACTACCGGGTCGATAATGGCCGCGAACGGGTGCGCACCGATCCCGGCAGCTTTGGTGCCTTCGGGCCGGCCTGGGGTCCGTGGGGCGGCTGGTATGGCGGCTTCGGGCGCTGGGGCTACGGCTTCAACGATCCGTTCTTCGGCGGGCCGAACGTGCGCAGCTACACGGTCTACACCAGCGCCATTGACCTGAAGATCGATCGCGCCGCCGATGGCCAGCGCCTGTTCGAAGGCAAGGCCGAAGCCGTATCGCGCTCGAACCGCCTGCCGCGCCTCGTGCCCAATCTGGTGGATGCGATTTTTACCGACTTCCCCGGCAATTCGGGAGAAACCGTGCGAATCACGATCCGCGACGACGAAAAGACCGTGCGCCCGGCCGATTGATGGTGTAAAGCGAAGGCAACAGTCCCTTGGACGGGAACAGAGAGGCGGCGCCAGGGGATCGGTGCCGCCTTTTTTGTCGGGCGCTGTCTGCGGGCTAGAGCGGTTTCCGGTCCGACTGCATCAGATCGGCCTTTCCAGACTTTGTTTCACCGCGTTTTCCGAGCCGCCGGGCGATTCCTCCCGGCGCGAAAACGCTCTAAAGTCTTGCGTGCCCCCCGGTTGAGCCGAAGCCGCCCGCACCCCGCTCGGTCGCACCGAGTTCCGCGACCTCTTCCCACGCCGCCCGCACCACCGGCGCGAGCACCAGCTGCGCCACCCGGTCACCACGCTGGATCGCGAAGGGTGCGCTCCCGAGGTTGATCAGGATCACTTTCAGCTCGCCGCGATAGTCGCTGTCGATGGTGCCGGGAGTGTTGGGCACCGTGATCGCGTGCTTGAGCGCCAGCCCTGATCGTGGTCGCACCTGAATTTCGTAGCCCTGAGGGATCGCCAGCGCAAAGCCGGTCGCCACCGCATGGCGCGCACCGGGCGCGATAGTCACGTCCTCGGCGCTCACCACGTCCATGCCTGCCGCCCCTGCCGTGGCATAGGCCGGCAGCGGCAGCCCCGCCCCGTGCGGCAGCCGCTTCACCTGAACAGCAATGCGCACTACGCCGCTTTCGCCTTGAGGCTCGCCGCGATCCGTTCGACCAGCGCCATCGCCACGGCGCTCTTGGGCATTTCCTCGAGCGTCTCGATCCCGTCCCCTGCGACGATGGTGACGCGATTGCTGTCGCCGCCCATGACATCGCCGCTCACATCATTGGCGATGATCCAGTCGCAACCCTTGCGCTTGCGCTTGGCCTTGGCGTGCTCGATCACGTTTTCGGTCTCGGCAGCAAAGCCGATCACCAGTTCGGGCCGCTTGTTCCCGCCAGCGATGTTGGAGAGGATGTCGGGGTTCTCGGTCAGCATCAGCGCCGGGGGCGCATCGCCGCGCTTCTTGATTTTCTGCCCGCGATATTCCTTGGGCCGCCAGTCGGCGACGGCGGCCACCATCACCGCGACATCGGCGGGCAGCGCGTGCTTGACCGCCTTGGCCATGTCCAGCGCGCTCTCGACATCGACACGCTTGACCCCGGCCGGGGTCTTGAGCGCGACTGGCCCGGCCACCAGCGTCACCTTGGCACCGAGCGCGGCAGCGGCGGCGGCGATGGCAAAGCCCTGCTTCCCGCTCGACCGGTTGGCGATGTAGCGCACCGGATCGATCGCTTCCCAGGTCGGCCCCGCGGTCACCACCACGTGGCGGCCTGACAGAGGACGATGGCCGGCCGCAACACCATAATCGGCGCCCTCGGGCACTTCGTCGAGCATCGCCTCGATCTCGTCGGGCACTTCGGGCGCGCTCTTGCGGGGATCGACCTCGTGATTGATCGCGTCGGCATCGATCGGCGGCGCGGCGCCGGCTTTGCCCTTCTTGGCGAGCAGCGGACCGCCCAGATCGGGCGCGAATTCGGGGGCGGGTTCTTCGGACAGGGGTTCGCCCTCGCCGTCTGCGGGTTCGGGCAGATCGAGATATTCGGCCTCGATCTCCTCGTGGCTGCGCCTGGGCGTAGAGCGCGGGATGATCCGCGACAGCAGCCCGCCCAGCCCGCCCAGCCCCCCCGCGGCACCGCTGCCTTCGTCCTCTGGCTCGATCGCCTCGACCTCGATCACGGGGCGATCATTGGCGAAAATCCCGGTGGTCGGCGCTTCGGGCACGGCGATGCCGAAATGGGAAGCAATGACGCGCCAGATCGCCTCGGGCTCGGGCAGGCGGCCATAGCCGAATTCACCGCAGGCCATCGGGCCTTCGTCGGGATGAAGCACGGTGACGCCGGCCGAAGCCAGCAGTTCGACGTTGCGCTGCGTCGCCTCGTGCTCCCACATCCGCACATTCATCGCAGGCACGGCAATCACCGGCTTGTCGGTGGCAAGGATCAGCGTGGTCGCCAGGTCATCCGCGATTCCGGCGGCCATTTTGGCCAGCAAATCGGCAGTAGCGGGGCAGACCACCACCAAATCAGCCTCGCGGCTGAGCTGGATATGTCCCATTTCGGCCTCGTTCTTGAGGTCGAACAGGTTGGTGTAGACCTGATTTTCGGACAGGGCAGCGAGCGCCATCGGGGTGACGAACTGCTGCCCGCCTTTGGTGACGACACAGGTAACCGTGCCACCACCCTTGCGGATCAGGCGCACCAGCTCGCAGGCCTTGTAGGCCGCAATGCCGCCGCCCACGACCAGCAGGATACGCGGGGACTTGCCCGTCATCGCCCGTTCCCGTTCTGCACGCCGATCAATGCCATCGATTCCCAATAACTCCCATCTGGCCGCGCCCATGTGCTGCCGGCCAGCCCTTCTAACCGCGCGCTGCCCCTGCGCCAAGCAACAGGGCCGCAGTCTTGGCGCGCAAAATGGCTGCACTGTGGTTAAGATTGCGCTTACAACGGCGCAACCGCTTTTGGCGCTTTTGCGCGGATTGGGCGCGGGGGCCGCTTGAACGTGGCCCCAGCCTCGGCCAGACTGCCCGCTTGACTGTCGGAGAGACCCGTCATGACACGTTTTCTGCGCACTGGGCTGGTGCTGCTGGCGCTGCTTTATCTTGCGATCGGCACCGGCTTCCTGATCGCGCCCGAACAGCTGGGCGATGCCTTCGGCGTCAGGGCGGCGGGGGCCAAGGGGCTGGCCAGCATGCGGGCCGATTTCACCGGATTCTTCTGGCTGCTGGGCGGAGCGCTGGGATGGGGCGCCTTGCGCCAGAGCAGCGGGGCCTTGCTGATTGGCGCAGTCCTTGCTGCCACCGCGCTGGCGGGCCGAGGCGTGAGCCTGCTGCTCGACGGCAATTACGACGGCGCATTCCAGCCGATGTTGGTCGAGGCGCTGACGGTATCGCTGGCGCTGGCCGGAATGCGCGCGTTTGGCCGCAAGGCCTAACCGATCAATCCCGCCGTTACCGCCGCCCACACTGCGCCTGCGCCGACTAGGCCCGCAGCAAGATAACCGAACCACCCGGCACCAGCGCGCTTGTCGGTGATCAGCGGGATTTCCGGCAGCGGCGGCGGTTCGGGCGCGCCGCCCTTGGGCGGGAACATCTCTTCCACCCGGCGGATCAGGCCCGGCAGGCGCAGCAGCGTTTCGCTATCCTGCTTGAGCCGGTCGGCAAGCGCGGCTTCCGGACCCAGCTCGTCGCGGATCCATTCGCGCACATAGGGCGCGGCGGTGTCCCACATGTTGATATCGGGATTGAGCTGGGTGGCGATGCCTTCGACCATCACCATCGTCTTTTGCAAAAGCAACAGGTGCGGCTGGGTCTGCATGTCGAAATCGCGGGTGATGGCGAACAGCCCGTCGAGCATCTGGCCGACCGAAAGCTCCTTTACCGGCTTGCCGCGCATCGGCTCGCCCACGGCGCGCAGCGCGGTCGCGAATTCGCCGACCGAGTGGTAGGAGGGCACATATTGCGCCTCGAAATGGATTTCGGCGACGCGGCTGTAGTTGCCCGTCGTCAGCCCGTAGAGGATCTCCGCCAGCCACTGCCGCGCGCGCCGGTCGATCCGGCCCATGATCCCGAAATCGATCGCAACGATGGTGCCGTCATCCTCCACGAACAGGTTGCCCTGGTGCATGTCGGCATGGAAGAATCCGGCGCTGATCGCCTGGGTCAGGAAGCTGATGACGAGGCGTTCCGAAATCGCCGCCAGATCATGCCCGCGCGCGCGCAGTTCATCGACGCGGCTGATCTTGATCCCGTCGATCCATTCGATCGTCATCACCCGGCCATTGGTGCGATCCCAGTCGACCGCCGGAATGCGATAGCCTGGCACGCCCGCCATCTGCTCCGCCAGTTCGGAGGCTGATGCCGCCTCGCGCCGCAGATCGAGCTCGGAATTGGTCCAGCGCTTGAAGTTGGCAATGGTGAGGCGCGGACGCAGGCGGCTCGCCTCCCCGCCCATCGCCTCGACATGGGCGGCAGCCCATTCATACGTCTGGATATCGCGCGCGAACTTTTCGCGGATGCCCGGGCGCAGAACCTTGATCGCAACCTGGCGGCCATCGGTGGTCACCCCCTTGTGCACCTGCGCGATGCTGGCCGCGCCGACGGGTTCTGGGTCGATTGCGGCAAACAGCGCGTTAATCGGCTGGCCGAAGCTCGCTTCGATCACCTTGCGGATCTCGGCAAAGGGCACCGGCGGCAGGCTGTCTTGCAAGGAGAGGAGATTGTTCGCCGCCTCCTCACCCACCAGATCGGGGCGGGTGGCAAGGCTCTGGCCCAGCTTGATCGCCGCCGGACCGATCGCGCGGAAAGCGCCGGCATAGTCGCGCGGGCCGCGCTTGCCCGTCAGCGTCGCCAGCCGCGCCAGCCGCACCAGCTGGCGCAGCGCGGCGGGCGCGTTGGGATCGTTCTCGATCCCCACCAGCGCGCGCCTGCGGGCGAGCGTCACGCCCCAGCGGGCGAGGCGGATCAGATGCGTCGCAGACGAGGGCACTGGGCTAGATCTTCCACCCCGAATGGATCGCGACCAGCCCGCCCATGATCGGCTCGACCTTGGTGTTGGCAAAGCCCGCCTTGCGGATCATCTGCTCGAAGGCGGGCATCGGCGGGAACCTGCGGATCGATTCGGCAAGGTAGCGATAGGAATCGGCATCGCCCGCAATCGCCTGCCCCATGCGCGGCAACAAGTGTTCGGAATAGAGATCATAGGCCTCTTTCAGACCCGCCCATTCAACGGTCGAGAATTCAAGGCAGAAGAACCGTCCGCCGGGCCGCAGAACCCGCAGCGCCTCGGCCAGCGCGCGGTCGATGTGGGTCACATTGCGGATACCGAAAGCGATGGTGTAGGCATCGAAGGTGTTCGCGGCGAAGCTGACGCTTTCGGCGTTCTGGCAGGTAAACACGAGGCTACCGTCCTCCTCGTCAAACCCCCGCTCCAGTGCACGCTCGGCCCCGACATCGAGCATGTCCTGATTGATGTCGGCAACCGTAATATGCGCGCCTTTGGCCGCCATCCGGAAGGCGATGTCGCCGGTGCCGCCGGCCATGTCGAGGATCTGCTCGCCCGGCTGCGGCTTCACCCGCTTGACGAAGCGGTCCTTCCACAAGCGGTGAAGCCCGCCCGACATGGCATCGTTCATGATGTCGTACTTGCGCGCGACGCTGGAGAAGACCTCGCCAACCTTGCGGGTCTTTTCCTCGGGCGTGACCTGGGTGTAGCCGAAGGAGACGGTTTCGTCGGTGGTTTCGCTCATGCCGCGATCCCTAGAAGGAATTGCCGCCAAGGCAAAGGGTGTTACAGGCACCGCTTGTTGCGTTTGCTGCGCAGCCTGCGCAGCCAATGAGCGAAGCGAACCCACGCCAAAATGCCAGAGCTCCCCGAAGTCGAAACCACCGTGCGCGGCCTTGCCGCCTTTCTCGAAGGCGAGCGCATCACCCGCGTCACATTGAACCGGCCCGATCTGCGCCGCCCCTTCCCCGCCGATCTGGTGCAAGTGATGACCGGCGCAACCGTCAGCACGCTCTCGCGCCGCGCCAAATACGGGTTGTTGCATCTCGATCGCGGGGCGACGATGATCTTCCATCTGGGCATGAGCGGACGTTGGCGGATCGACCCGCAGGTTGCCGACATCCACGATCACCTGCTGCTGGAAACCGCCAGCCACCGCTTTGCGCTGTGCGATCCGCGCCGCTTCGGCTCGGTCGATCTGGTGGCGAGCGATGCGCTTGATCGCTGGCCGCCATTCGCCGCGCTCGGGCCGGAGCCGCTCGGGCCGGGGCTGACGGTGGCACATCTGAAAACCGCGCTGAGGGGCAGGATCCAGCCCGTCAAGCTGTGCCTGCTCGACCAGCGAATCGTGGCCGGGCTTGGCAATATCTATGTCTGCGAGGCGCTCTGGCGCGCCGGCATCCGCCCGACCAAGCCCGCCGGCAAAGTGACAGGGGCGCAATTGCAGCGCCTTGTGCCTGCGATCATCGCCGTGCTCGAAGCCTCGATCCGCGACGGCGGCTCGACCTTGCGCGACTATGCCCGCCCCGATGGCGAGCTCGGCTATTTCGCCAGCAGCTTTGACGTTTACGGGCGGACAGGTGAGGCTTGCCGCAGGGACGACGGGGGCACTATCAAGCGCATCGCGCAGGGCGGCCGCAGCACATGGTATTGCCCTGTCTGCCAGCGTTGAGTTTGTGCGCGGTTGCGTAGGCGCGTGCTTGGCGCTGTTCCTTGGGCGCGCCACCGTGTTGGAGAATCGTTGACCTGAGGGACAGTTCTGACTATGTGCGCCGCTTTCCGGCGGTAGGGCCTGGTGCCCGCTCGCCCGTTTTCGAGCACACCGTCACCAATTTCCCGGCCGCGTCCAGTGGCCTGAAGCAAACGCGAGACAGACACGAATTATGGCCAACACGCCGCAAGCCAAGAAGCGCATCCGCCGCAACACCGCCCGTGCTGAAATCAACGGTGCGCGCATCAGCCGCATCCGCAGCTTCATCAAGAAGGTCGAATCGGCTTGCGAAGCCGGCGACAAGGAAGCCGCCGCGGCCGCGCTGAAGGCGGCGCAGCCGGAAATGGCCCGCGGCGTAGCACGCGGCGTGCTGCACAAAAACACCGTGGCCCGCAAGCTCTCGCGCCTGACCCGGCGAGTCGCCACGCTCTGATTCGTTTTTCGCTCGATCCGTAGCACCGCCTAACGAGCGTTTACGGGTTGCCGGCATCCGGGAATCGCTAACAGGCCGCGCTGTGCCAGCGCGGCCTTTTTCGTTTGCGACAATTGCGACCAGTGCAATTGCGGCAAATGTCAGGATTCTCCGCGATTCGCGCATCCTTACGTCTGTTTTTTGTTTAAAAACAAATAGATCAACGCAAGCCTGCGGGGTAGCGCCGAGTCAACAGGATTATTTCACTTTTTTTAAATCTGGATGCTTGCGCAAACCGTCGCAGCGTTCTTTATTCGGCTCTCACCCGGCGCGGGACAGCCTGGGTTCTTACAAACCGGTCGATAGGGGGGCTCTGCGGGAATCCGATTTCCGGAGATGGGAGGCCTTTACCTGTCGCAACAACAAAGATGCGCCTGGGGATCCTTTCTCCGCAGGGGCCGAGCATATTGGGGATGAGCTTGTGCACAGGATCGACAAGGCGAGATACACGCGCCGCCCTGCGGACGATGATTTGATGGAAGATGCCGAAGCCGTGAACCTTGCAGCCGACTGGTCCGACATCAGTCAGGGGTTGCGCAAGGACCTGGGCCATCAGCTCCACAGCCAGTGGATCAAGCCGATCCAGCTGGGCAACCTCAATCGCGATTCGGGCACGCTCGATCTCTATCTGCCGACCGAATTCTCGGCCAACTGGGTGCGCGACCGCTTCCATGACCGGCTGCAACTGGCATGGAAGATCGCGCGCAGCGAAGTGCGCAAGGTCAACATCATGGTGCACCCGGGTCGCCGCCAGTTGCCCGATCTGCGCCTCGACGACAGCCGTCGCCCCGCCAATGACGGCGCGAGCGCCATCGCAGTGGCCGCCGGTACCCTGTCGGATGCGAGTTTCACCTCCTCGGTAGGACTCGACCCCTCGCTGACCTTCGCCGCCTTCGTCACCGGCGAGGCCAACATCCTCGCCTGCAATGCGGCGCAGCGCATGGCCGCGCTCGAACAGCCGCAGTTTTCACCGCTCTACCTCAAGGCGGCGACCGGTCAGGGCAAGACCCATTTGCTGCACGCGATCGGCCATGGCTATCTCCATGTCCATCCGCGCGCGCGGATCTTCTACTGCTCGGCCGAGCGCTTCATGGTCGAATTCGTGCAGGCGCTCAAAGCCAGCCAGACGATCGAATTCAAGGCCCGGCTGCGCAGCTTCGATCTGTTGCTGGTGGACGACATCCAGTTCATCATCGGCAAGGCGAGCGCGCAGGAAGAACTCCTCTACACGATCGACGCGCTGCTGGCCGAAGGCAAGCGGCTGGTGTTCGCCGCCGACCGCGCGCCCCAGGCACTGGACGGGGTCGAACCACGCCTGCTTTCGCGCCTGTCGATGGGCCTTGTGGCCGACATCCAGCCCGCCGATATCGAGCTGCGCAAGAAGATCCTCATCTCCAAGCTCGCCCGCTTTGCCCCGCTCAGCGTGCCCGAAGATGTGGTCGATTTCCTTGCCCGCACCATCACCCGCAACGTGCGCGAGCTGGTCGGCGGCCTCAACAAGCTGATCGCCTATGCCCAGCTGACGGGGCAGGAAGTCTCGCTCCAGCTGGCCGAGGAACAGCTCACCGACATCCTCAGCGCCAATCGCCGCCGGATCACGATCGACGAGATCCAGCGCACGGTCTGCCAGTTCTACCGCATTGACCGCGCCGAGATGAGTTCCAAGCGCCGCGCCCGGGCGGTGGTGCGGCCGCGGCAGGTGGCGATGTATCTCTCCAAGGTGCTGACCCCGCGTTCCTACCCCGAAATCGGGCGCAAGTTCGGCGGGCGCGATCACTCCACCGTGATCCACGCGGTGCGCCTGATCGAAGACCTGCGCCAGCGCGATGCCGACATGGACGGCGATGTAAGGAGCCTGCTGCGCCAGCTCGAAAGCTGAGCGGCGCGGGCGGGTGATTTGCACACAGCGTCCGCAGGCTGTGCACCAAACTTTCGACAGGATGGTGCACAGATCTGTCGACAGGCGGCGCACAGGCTGTAAACAGGCCCCCATGCCGTCACAGCGCCTTTCTTCCGACCAGATTGACCTGCCTGCGGGGTGGGTTGACGCACTCGTGCGCGGGGCCAAATGCCGGTGCCCGCGCTGCGGCGAGGCGGCGCTGTTCCGCCAGTGGCTCAAACCGTTCGAACGCTGCCCGCGTTGCGGGCAAGACTGGTCGGTGCAACAGGCTGACGACTTCCCGGCCTACATCGGTATCTTCGTGGTTGGCCACCTGCTCGCGCCGGTGGTGATCGCGATGATCGGCAGTTGGGGCATGAGCGCCTGGGCCACCCTCGCGATTATGCTGCCGGTTGCGGTTGCCATGCTGCTGGCGATGCTCCAGCCGACCAAGGGGGCGGTGATCGGCTTCCTGTGGTGGCATGGCATCGGTGCGTTCAAGCAGGAGCGGCATCGCGACAAGCGCGAGCCGTGAGCTCTGCCGCTGCCTTGTCTGCTGGCCGGCTTGAACGCTTCGCCCGCCACATCGTGCTGCCCGAAGTCGGCGGCGCGGGGCAGGTCAAGCTCGCCGCCAGCCGGGTTGCCATCATCGGCCTCGGCGGCATCGGCAGCCCTGCCCTGCAATATCTCGCCGCGAGCGGGATCGGACGGCTTGCGCTGGTCGATGATGATGAAGTCGATGTGTCGAACCTCCAGCGCCAGACGATCTTCACGCAGCGCGACGTTGGCTATGGCAAGGCGGTTTCAGCGCGGCGCTGGCTCGCCAATTTCGACGATTCGCTGCGCGTTGACGTGTCCGACGCACGGATCACGCCGGAAAACGCCGCCAGCCTGATCGCGGGGTGCGATCTGGTGATCGACGGCACCGACAATTTCGCCACGCGCCTCGCCGTGTCGGATGCCTGCGTGGCCGCGGGCATTCCGCTGCTGTCAGCGGCGGTCGGGCGCTTTCAGGGGCAGGTGGCGGCTTTCGCAGGCCACCTTGCGGACGAAGCCTGCTATCGCTGCTTTGTCGGCGATGCCTTCGATGCCGAGGACTGCGACACCTGCGCTGACGAAGGGATGCTCGGCGCGATGGCCGGATGGGCCGGCACCTTTGCCGCGCTTCAGGCGGTCAAGGTGCTGCTGGCAGACACCGCAACGCTGGGCGATCCGGGCTGGGGCAAGCTCCACATCCTTGACGGTCTTGCGCCCGGGATGCGCACGATCCGAATCGCCAAGGACGCGCACTGCAAGGCCTGCGGCTCAGCCGCCTAGCACTTCCTCCACCCATTCCGGCACCATCACGCTTGCCGGGCCATGGCGGGTTTCGTGGAAGTGGCGCGAGCCTTCGCTGGGTTCGAGATTGAGTTCGAGGGTGTGCGCGCCTGCGCCCCGCGCCTCCTGCACGAAGCCGGCTGCCGGATAGACCGCGCCGCTGGTGCCGATGCTCACGAACAGGTCGCAGGCCTCGAGCGCCTGATAGATCCGGCCCATCTGGTAAGGCATCTCGCCGAACCACACGATATCGGGGCGCAAGGCCGGCGCGCGGCAGACAGGGCATGGCGGGCGCTCGATCATCGGCCCGAGCCACGGGGAGCGGGTCTCGCACGCGGTGCACAGCGCGCTGTTCAATTCGCCATGCATGTGCAGCACCCGCGCCGAGCCGCCGCGCTCGTGCAGGTCATCGACGTTCTGGGTCACCAGCAGCAGCTCGCCAGTGAAATCCCGCTCCAGCCGGGCGAGCGCCCTATGCGCCGGGTTGGGCGCGACATGGGCGAGCGCCGCGCGGCGCATGTCGTAGAAGTTGAGCACGAGGTTGGGGTTGCGCGCGAAGCCTTCGGGCGTGGCGACATCCTCCACGCGGTGTTGTTCCCACAGGCCGCCCGCGGCACGAAAGGTATCGATCCCGCTTTCAGCCGAAATCCCGGCGCCGGTGAGGATGACGATGCGATTGAAGTCTGCCATGACACCTTCAAACATGATCGGCAGAGGCGAGGCAATGGCACAGCTGCAATTCGGAGTGATCGGGCACAAGGGCCGCATGGGGCAGGCGCTGGAGGCGGCGATCGACGACGCGGGCCATGCGCTGTTTGCCGGCGTGGATGCCGGCGGCAGTATCGGGCCGTTTGCCAGCCAATGCGACGTGCTGGTCGATTTTTCCGCTCCGCAAGCGTTGGCCGCCAATCTCGGCGCGGCCAAGGTTGCAGGCAAGCCGATCGTGGTGGGCACCACCGGGCTGGAAGAACCGCATTTCGTTATGCTGGCCGAGGCCGCACGCGCAGTGCCGGTGCTGCAATCGGGCAATTTCTCGCTCGGCGTGACGCTGATGGCGCATCTGGTGCGCGAGGCGGCGGCAAGGCTCGGGACGGACTGGGATATCGAAGTGCTGGAAATGCACCACCGCATGAAGGTCGACGCGCCTTCGGGCACGGCCAAGCTGCTGGGCGAGGCGGCAGCGGCCGGACGCGGCATCGTGCTGTCCGACAACATGGAAAGCGGCCGTCACGGGATGACCGGCGCACGCAGCGAGGGCGCGATCGGCTTTGCCACCCTGCGCGGCGGCACGGTGGCGGGCGAACATGCAGTGATTTTCGCCGGCCCGGAAGAACGCCTGACGCTGGCGCACTCTGCGGAAAACCGCATGATCTTTGCGCGCGGCGCAGTGCGCGCCGCCGAGTGGCTGACTGGCAAGCCTGCGGGGCGCTACACCATGCAGGACGTGCTGGGGCTGTGAGCCATCGCCCATGACGCGCGACCAGATCTTCGAATTCTTCCGCCGCCTCGCCGAAGATAACCCCTCGCCCCAGACCGAGCTGGAATTTGGCAATGCCTATCAGCTGCTCGTCGCGGTGGCGCTCTCCGCGCAGGCGACCGATGTGGGGGTGAACAAGGCCACCGCCAAGCTGTTCGCCAAGGTGACAACGCCGCAGGAGATGCTGGCGCTGGGTGAAGATGGCCTCAAGGAGCACATCAAGACCATCGGCCTGTTCAATTCCAAGGCCAGGAATGTGATCGCGCTGTCGCGGATCCTCGTCGATGAACACGGCGGCGAGGTGCCCGATTCCCGCGAAGCGCTGATGCAGCTCCCCGGTGTGGGCCGCAAGACCGCCAATGTCGTGCTCAACTGCTGGTTCGGGCAGGAAACCTTCGCGGTCGACACCCACATCTTCCGCCTCGGCAACCGCACCGGGATGGCCAAGGGCAAGACCCCGGAACAGGTCGAAGCCAAGCTCGAAAAACGCGTGCCGCAGCCCTTCCGCCGCGATTCGCACCACTGGATGATCCTGCACGGCCGCTATGTCTGCAAGGCGCGGCAACCCGAATGCTGGCGTTGCAAGGTTTGCGACCTGTGCAGCTACCGCAAGAAAGTGCTCGCACCGCCCGCAGGCCGGATCGGGGTGGGGACCGATTAAGCCATGGTTCAACTGCGCGAGCGAGAATGTGCAGCCCGGCCGTGGAGGAATGAGACATGATCGCTATCCCAAGCCCTGTCCGCGCCAGGCTGGCGCTGCTGGCGCTGGTGCTGTTCGCCGCTGGTTGCGCCAGCGATCGCGAGCGTCCGAGCGATGCCAACCCCACCGCCGGCGCACCATCCGCAACCGTCAAGGGCGAGCCGCAGAGCTGCATCAACCGCAGCCAGGTGCGCAACATCGTGGTGCGATCAGACCGGGTGATCGATTTCGAGATGCAGGGCGGCAAGGTCTATCGCAACATCCTCAACGCCAATTGCTCAGGCCTCGGGATGGATCGCGCGATCACCTACGAAACCACGATTGACCAGTTGTGCTCGCCGCAGATCATCTATGTCCTGCAAACCATTGGCGGCCGGCCGCAGCGCGGCGCTGCATGCAGCCTCGGCAAGTTCGTGCCGGTGACCTACGAGCGGGCGGACAAACCAGCGGGCTGACCAAGCTCAGCCGTCCTTCTCGAAATTGCTCTGATCCAGCTCCAGCCCCGCGCGGCCGTCGGCGGCGGTGTGCGCCGGGGCGTGGGGGTGCTCGACGAAATCGGGCTCCTCCACCTCCAGCATTCCCTCCCACTTGGTGATCACCGCCGTCGCCACCGCGTTGCCGACCACATTGGTGGCGGTGCGGCCCATGTCGAGGAACTGGTCGATCGCAAGGATGATCGCCACGCCCTCCACCGGCAGTCCGAACATCGCCAGCGTGCCGGTAATCACCACCAGGCTTGCGCGCGGAACCGCGGCGATGCCCTTGGACGAGATCATCAGCGTCAGCAGGATCATGATCTGCGTCGTGATGCTGAGATCGATGCCATAGGCTTGCGCGATGAAGATCGTCGCGAAGCTCATGTACATCATCGAGCCGTCGAGATTGAAGCTGTAGCCCAGTGGCAGCATGAAGCCCGAGATGCGGCGTGGCACGCCGAAACGGTCAAGCTGTTCGAACAGCTTGGGCAGCGCGGCCTCGGACGAGGCGGTCGAAAAGGCGATCATCAGCGGCTGGCGGATGTAGCGGATCAGTCTCCTGATTCGCCTGCCAAGGAACACCGCCCCGGCGCTGAGCAAGACCACCCACAGCAGCACCAGCGAGAAGTAGAATTCGAGCAGCAGCGTGAGATAGGTGCCCAGGATCGCCAGGCCGCTTGCCGCCACCACATTGGCCAGCGCACCGAACACCGCGACCGGCGCATAGCGCATCACGTAACCGGTGACCTGCAACATCATCTCCGCCAGCGCATCCGCACCCTTGACCAGCGCGTGACCGCGCTCGCCGATCGCCGACAGGGCAACGCCCGCGAAGATCGAAAACACCAGGATTTGCAGGATGTTGTTTGTCGCCATCGCCTCGACCGCGTTCTTCGGGAAGATCGAGAGGATGAAGTCGGTCGCCTTCAGCTCCTTGACCTCGCCCACGGCCGCGGCGGCTGCGGCGGCATCGGGGATCGGCGCGCCAACCCCGGGCTGGAACAGGTTGACCATCACGAGGCCAAGAGCGATCGAGACAAGGCTGGCGGTGATGAACCACGTCAGCGCGCGCACCCCGATGCGGCCCAGCGCCGCGCTGTCACCCATGTGGGCGATGCCGACAACGATGGTCGAGAGCACCAGCGGCGCGACCAGCATCTTGATGAGATTGAGGAAGATGTCCGAAAGCAGCTTGAACCACGGCGCGATCGAATCCTTGATGACCGCCGCATCGACCGTCTGGTTGAGCACCTGACCGACCACCACGCCGAGCACCATACCGATGAGGATGTAGAGGGTAAGCTTGCGGTCCATCAGTCTTCTCTCTCCCGGATAATGTGGTCGGCGTTACGCCGCGCCCTCGTCCAACGCCAGCGCTTGCGCAGCGATGCGGGCATAGATCCGCGCCAGCACGGCGAGATCGGGAATGGCGACGGCCTCGTCGCGCTTGTGCATGGTCGCATTGCACAGGCCGAATTCGATCACCGGGCAGACAGCGCGCAGGAACCGCGCGTCCGACGTGCCACCGGAGGTGCTGAGTTCGGGCGCAATTCCGGTCTCGGCCTCTACCGCCGCGCTCACCAGCGCCGAAAACGCGCCCGGCTCGGTCAGGAAGGGTTCGCCTGAAATGACGGGCCGCGCCGTGCCGCCGTGCTTCGCGGCAATCGCCATGACCCGTTCTGACAGGCTCTTGCCCGTATGCAGATCGTTGAACCGGATCGAGATGCGCGCCTCGCCCCTGGCCGGAATCACGTTGTGCGCAGTGTTGCCGACATTGATGTCGGTGATCTCGAGGTTGGATGGCTGGAACCAGTCGGTGCCGGTGTCGAGCGTGAGCGCGTCGAGCTCGGCGAGGATCGCGACCAGCCGGGGCAGCGGATTGTCGGCGAGGTGCGGATAGGCGACGTGGCCCTGCGCGCCCTCGGCGGTGATGAAGATGTTGACCGAGCCGCGCCGCCCGATCTTGACCATGTCGCCCAGCCGGTGAACGCTGGTCGGCTCCCCGACGAGACACAGGTCGGGCCGGATTCCGCCCGCCGCCATATAGTCGATCAGCGCGCGGGTGCCGTGGAGCGCCGGGCCTTCCTCGTCGCCGGTGATGATGAAGCTGATGGTGCCGGCCGCTTGCGGAACCTCGGCCACCGCAGCAACCATCGCCGCAATCGCGCCCTTCATGTCGACCGCGCCGCGCCCGTGCAGCAGCTGCCCTCGCACTTGCGGCGCGAACGGGTCCGTGGCCCAGCCTTCGCCCGGCGGGACGACATCGAGGTGTCCGGCAAAGGCGAAGTGGCGCGTGCCCGGCGGCCCGTGGCGAATGGCAAAGAGGTTTTCGACCGGCGCTTCCTCGGAACCATCCGGCCCCTCGCCGCGGGTGAAGCGATGGACGACAAAGCCCAGCGGCACCAGCATCGCTTCCAGCTCGGCAAACACCGCGCCGGTGGCCGGGGTGACACTGGGGACGGCAATCAGGCGCTTGGCAAGGTCGAGAACGTCGCTCATCCTGTGTGGCCTAGCAGGAGTTGCCGACAATGCCCAAGCTCGATCTTGCCGCGATTCCCCAGACCAATGCCACCGGCTACCCGCCGCCCTTCGACGCGCTGGTGAAGGGGCGCTGGTATCGCCGCCTTGCGCCCGCCGCCGGGCTGACGCTGATGGGCGCCACCCACGTGACGCTGGTGCCGGGGGGCTATTCCTCGCAGCGCCACTGGCACCGCGGGCAGGACGAACTGGTGGTGATGATCGCGGGCGAGGCGGTGCTGATCGACGATCACGGGGAGACGGCGGTGCAGGCGGGCGACGTGCTTGCCTTCCCTGCCGGCAAGGCCAATGGCCATCACCTGCACAACCGCTCCGATGCGCCTTGCGTCTTCGTTGCCATCAGCGCCGGCTCGGGCGAGGCCGACAGCGGGGTCTATTCCGACATCGACATGGTGTTCGATGCCGAGGGCTATGCCCGCAAGGACGGCGCCCGCTACGACACACGCCGCACGCCGTGAGCGATGCTATCGCCATGGCGGGGAAGATCGCCGCATGGCGTCTGGCCAGGGCGATTTGCTAACGCTGCCGCCGCGGCTCATCGGGCACCAGCGGGCCGGGTGCAAAGGCGCTTTCCAGCAGTTCGGCGATGCGGATGCCCGCCTGCTGCACCCGCCGTCTGGCGATCGGCACCCCGCGCGCGATGTCCTCCTGGCTGAGCGCGGCTTTGCCGGGCAGCGGTGCCGAACACAGATCCTCGGTGTCGAAGGCGGTGGGATAGACGAAGCCGCGCGCGATCTCCCAGCTCTCGCGGCCCCAATCATCGGGCCTGCCGCCGCCAAGCTCGGCGCGTTCGGCGGGCGTGTAGCGCCGCACCACAGGCTCGGCCGGATCGCTGATCGCGCGCTCGGCCAGCGGGCCATCCCAGATCCAATGCAGGTTCAGCCCCGGCTTGATCCCGTAATCGGCCGCGCGGTCATTGCCGCCGCGATCCTCGTTGTCGCCCGAGTGCAGCGGCATGTGCACATCGCCCGCGAAGTGGACCATGAAGGCGAGCGCCTCGAGCCGCACCGCATCGGGCAGGCGTTCATCGGCGAGGATGCGGTGCGCACGCTCGATCTGGGCGGTCACGCAATTGCCGCCGGCACAGCGGCTGCGCGGTTCGAAGGCCTCGCACACCGGGGCGGTGCGATAATGCCAGGCGGCGGTATACCCCCAGCGCCAGCCCTCGGCGCGCACGCAATCGGGCCAGACGCTCGCATCCTGCAAGGTCCTGAGCGGGCAATCGGGGGTGCCGAGCGCCTTTTGCGAACGCAGCAGCCGCGCGATCCCGGCGCGCACCTGCGGCGAGACATTGGCGGCGGCGATTTCGGCGGTCTTGCGGTGGGCATAATCACCCCACGCCCGCGCTTGCCCCGGCCCCAGCAGCAGCGCCAGCAGCGCGGCGGTCGCAAGCACCAGCCTCATCGCACCATCTCGAACTGTTCGATCACCCATTGCTCTTCCTCGGCCGCGCCGGTCCATTCGCGCATCCAGTCATGTTCGACAATCGCATCCATATAGGCCCGGGCAAAGCCCGGCACGCCGATCCCGTAAGTCATGAAGCGCGTCACCACCGGAGCATAGAAGATATCGGCCGCTCCGAAGGTTCCGAACAGATAGGGCCCGCTGCCGCCGTAACGCGCACGGGCTTCGGCCCACAGGGTGAGGATGCGCACGATATCGTGCTTCGTCTGCTCGGACACGCCCGCCAGCTCGGTCCGGCGGCGGATGTTCATCGGCAATTCCTTGCGCAGGGACTGGTAGGAGGAATGCATCTCCGCCACCATCGCCCGGGCCATGGCGCGCGCCGCATCATCGCGCGGCCAGAACCGCTCGCGCCCGACCTTGTCGGCAAGGTATTCCATGATGGCGAGGCTGTCCCACACCACTGCCTCGTCGTCCCACAGGACCGGCACCTTGCCGCTCGACGGCTGCACCTCGCCCATGTCCTGTTTGAGCCGATCCCACTCCTCGCCCATGATCGGCACGGTCAGCTCCTCGAAGTGCAGCCCCGACTGCCTGACCGCGAGCCACCCGCGCAGGCTCCAGCTCGAATAGTTCTTGTTGCCGATGATCAGTTTCATTGCGGCGCGCTCCACCTTGCGTAACCGGTTTCCGCGCGGCCCTAGATATTCAGGCTTTTCCTGTCGAGCATGAACCGGCTATCGCAGCGCTCAAAGGAGGAGACACGCATGGCCCTGCCCCCGTTCCACCTCGCCTTTCCGGTCGACGATCTCGCCGCCGCACGTGCCTTCTATGGCGAGGCGATGGGCTGCGCCGAGGGGCGATCAAGCGACACGTGGATCGATTTCGACTTCCACGGCCACCAGATCGTCGCTCACCTTGCCCCGGGGCAGGCGGGCGACCGGGCGCATAGCCATGTCGACGGCCACGGCGTTCCGGTGCCGCATTTCGGGCTGGTGCTGACAATGGAGGAGTGGGAAGCGCTGGCCGATCGCCTGCGTCAGGCCGGCACGCAGTTCGTGATCGAACCGACCATCCGCTTCAAGGGCCAGCCGGGCGAACAGGCGACGATGTTCCTGCGCGATCCATCCGGCAATGCGCTCGAATTCAAGGCCTTCGCCGATCCGGGCCAGCTGTTCGCGACATAGGCCAGGGCCGCGGCACGAAAAGTTAGGCTAACGGGTTGATAACCATTCCTCCGTAAAACCCCGGAGGATGAATACCGATACCCGCCCTTACCTTTCGTTGACGACATTGCTTGTCCCGGCTTGCATGGTCGCAGCCTTGTGCCCCGCCACCGCGCTGGCCGGCGGGGTGACGGCGGGAACGCTGATCGAAAACACCGCAATCGCCAGCTATGACGAAGGCGGGGCCGTGCGCAGCATCGCCTCCAATACCGTCACCCTGCGCGTCGACGAAGTGCTCGATGTGACACTGACATCGCTCGATTCCGGACCGGCTGCCGCACAAGCAGGCAACGCGGTGCTGACCTTCGAACTCACCCACCAGGGCAATGGCCCGGAGGCCTTCCGCCTGATTGCCAACCCGGCCGTGGCCGGCAATGATTTCGATCTTTCCGTGCGCGCCCTTGCGATCGACAGCAACGCCAACGGCACTTACGACGAAGGGGTCGACGAGGTTCTTGCCTCGCCGCACACCACCGCGACGCTGGCGCCCGATGCGCGCCTCACCATCTTCGTGCTGGTAACCGTGCCCGACAGCGCGCTGGATCAGCAAACCAGCACGCTCGAACTTGCCGCCACGGCCCTTACCGGCAGCGGCACACCGGGCACCACCTTTGCCGGTGCGGGCGTGGACGGGGGCGATGCGATCGTTGGCACCACCGGGGCCGCGGCCGTGGCACGCGGCGGGCTGATCAATGGGGTTGCCAGCGTTCAGCTCGTCAAGTCGGTGGCGCTGCGCGATCGCTTTGGCGGCACCAGCGCCGTGCCCGGGACGATCGCCACCTTCACCATCGAAGCACGGGTCAGCGGCACCGGCACAGCCGCCAACCTGATCGTCACCGACGCGATTCCCGAGGGCACGACTTATGTGCCCGGCACCCTCGCGCTCGACGGCAGCGGGCTGAGCGACAGCGCCGACAGCGACGCGGGCACCGCTTCAAATGCGCAGGGGATCAGCGTGAATCTCGGCGATCTCGCCGCCGGAGCCCGTCGCAGCATCACCTTCGATGTGGTGATCGAATGAAGAAGTCGCCGATGAATTTCCCAACCAGAAGAGTTCAAGCAATGAAGACGATCAACGCATTCATTTTCGCCCTGGCTGCCGCCATGCTCGTGCTGCCTGCGCTTCCGGTTGCTGCCCAGTCAGCGTCCAGCCCGGTGGCGCTTACCGGCGATGTCAAGGCGGTGAAGATCTCCAAGGATGCCGATGGCAAGGAGCATGTCGAACTGGTCGAGCCGGGCACCATCGTGCCCGGTGACCGGCTGGTGTTCGGCACCGATTATGCCAACCGCGGCACCGATGCGGTGACCAATTTCGTGGTCACCAACCCGTTGCCTTCGGCCGTCCGGCTCGCCCCCGATGCCGATCCGGCGCTGGACGTGTCGGTTGATGGCGGGAAGACCTGGGGCGTGCTGGCCGCGCTCACGCGCACAAATTCCGATGGGACTTCGCGACCCGCCACCCATGCCGATGTGACCCATGTCCGCTGGGTGCTGGCGAGCATCGCCCCCGGCACTTCGGGCCGGCTTACCTATCCCGCCATCATCCGCTGACCGGCGGACGATATCCGCCACGCCCCGCGGGCGGTCACTCTGACGCGGGGCAACACTCAGGACCAGACCAATGAAGACCACCAAGCAGTTGCTGGGGGCGGTAAGCGCGATCGCGCTTGTCGTCATGTCCAGCGCCCCTGCATGGGCCGAAGGGACCAATGCCGGAGCAACCATCACCAACAATGTCACCGTCAGCTACAACGTTGGCGGTGTTGCCCAGAATGCCGAAGCGGCGAGCGACAGTTTCACGGTCGACCGGCGCGTCAACGTCAATGTCAACTTCGTGGGCACGGCCACCAGCGTTTCGCCGGGCCAGCAGGGGGCGGCGCTCGCCTTCGACGTGACCAACCTGTCGAATGACACGGTTGACCTCGCGCTGGATGCTGCACTGCGGGCCGGAACCGCAGCCAATATCAGCAACTTCCGCGTCTATCGCGACAGCGATGGTGACCGCGTGCTGAGCGCAGCGGAACTGGCGGCCGGACCGATCACCTATCTCGACGAAGTCGCCGAAGATGCCACGCTCGCGGTGATCGTGCTGTCCGACATCGGCCTCAATGCGGTCAATGCCGATATCTTCGACGTGACGCTGACAGCCAATGCCCATGCCGGCGGCGCAGCAGGCTCGCTCGGTGCCGAAATCGTCGCCACCAGCGGTGCCAACACCGCGGGCATCGACAACGTGCTGTTTGACGGCGCAGGCGACACCGATCTGGCCAATGACGGCGCGTTCTCCGACACCGGCCGCTACACCGTGGCGGGCGCGCTCCTCACCGTGGCCAAGTCGAGCCGCGTGGTGAGCGACCCGGTCAACGGCACGACCAACCCCAAGGCCATCCCGGGCGCGACGGTGGAATATTGCATCACCGTGGCCAACGCTGCGGGCGCGGCTACCGCAACCGACGTGACGGTGAGCGACGATCTGCCGGTTGATGTCACCTACGAAAGCAGCTTCGGCATTTTCGTGGACGGGGATGCGACCTGCGCCAACGGGGTTGCCGGGGGCAGCTTCAGCGCCGGCTCCGGGCCTTCGGGCGAGGATCAGGTGCAGGGCCCCCTCAGCGACGTTGCCGCCGGACAGACCCGGTCGCTCTATTTCCGCGTCGTGATCGACTGATCCGCGACGAGGATTTAGGTCTTGCGTGTTACCCCCTCTTTGCGGCGCGTGGCAGCAGCACTCCTGGCAGTGCTGCTGCCATTCGGCGTGCCGCAAGAGGGGGTAAACGCCCAGACCGCTAGCAGCACATCGCTGCGCACCATCACCAACATCGCCGAAGCCCAATGGGAAGCAGGCGACACGCGCCGCAGCGCGGTCAGCAATCCGGTGCGCTTTGATGTCAGCATTGCCCCGCCCTCGCCCCCTTCGATCCAGGTGTTTCGCCGCGTGCCGGGGAGCGGCACGGAACTGGTCTACCGTCCGCCGGGCTGCGCAGTGAACCCGGGGTCGACACAGCAGGCCGCACCCGGCAGCGGCACCGCAGATGCCAATACCGGTCTCACCGCCGGCACGGCCACCGCCATCGTCCAGCCGACCAATCAGCTGCACGGCGGCGAACCCCTGTTCTTTGAAGTCAGCGCCGCCAGCGCCAATCGCGACCCCTCCGCCGTAGATCGCCTTGTCGTGGTGCTGACCACCGCCGATGGCGATCGCGAAACCATGACGGTGTATGAAACCGCCCCCGACAGCGGCCAATTCAGCGGCGTGATCGATACCTTGCGTATGCCGCCGCCGCTGGTGCAGGAAGACTGCCGGCTCAGCGTCAGGCAGGACACGCGCATCACGGTGGCGGCAATGGAAGGCGACAGCACCACGGTGCTGGTGCAGACCGAGGTGACCGTGCTGGTCGATCCCTTCGGCGTGGTGTTCGACAGCGAAACCGGCGCGCCCGTGAGCGGTGCGCGCGTCACACTGATCGATGTCGATACCGGCGCGCCGGCCACCGTCTTTGCGCAGGATGGTGTAACACGCTGGCCAGAAACGATAATTTCTGGATCCCCGGTAACCGATGAAGCGGGCCGCACCGTGGTGATGGGGCCAGGCGAGTTCTGGTTCCCGCTCACCAGCGTGGGCCGCTTCCGTCTGGTTATCGAGCCGCCTGCGCCCTATACCGCACCCTCGGTTGTCCCGCGCGAACTGCTGGCACGCGTCACCCGGCCGGATGGCCGCCCCCATATCGTGCGCGAGGGATCCTTCGGTGATGTCTTCGTGCTCGACAACCCGTTGCCGTTCGAAGTCGATATTCCGGTTGATCGTCCGGGCCTTGAGCTGGGGCTTGCCAAGACAGCCTCGCGCACCAATGCGGCCCCGGGTGATGTGGTGTTTTACGCGGTCACCGTGCGCAACACCGATCCGGCACGGATCAGGCGCGGCGTCATCCTTGCTGACACGCCCTCGCGCTGGCTGCGGCTGCGGCCCGACAGCATCCGCATCAACGGCATTGCCCCCACGCCCGGGGCGGTGACGATCGCCCCCGATGGACAGTTGCTGACGATCGCGCTCGGCGATCTGCCCGCAGACGCTGCGGTGCGGATCACCTATGCGATGAGCGTGCGCCCCGATGCCCCGCCGGGCCGCGTGCTCAACGATGCCCTGGCGCGCGATGCGCTGGGCCGCGAGACACGGGCGAGCGCGGCGGTCGATCTGCTGCGCGAGGGGATCGCCGATCGCATGACCATCATCGGCCGAATCACGTCCGGGCCGTGCACGCTCGATGAGGCGCAGCGCGGCGGGATCGCCGGAGTGCGGGTAATGCTCGAAGATGGCAGCTTCGCGATGACCGATGGCGATGGTCGCTATCACTTCGAAGGCGTGGTGCCCGGCACGCACGTGGTGCAGGTCGCCCGTATGACCTTGCCCGAGGGCGCGCGCCTGATCGACTGCTCGGCCTCTACCCGCAATGCCGGGCGCACCGCCTCACGCTTTGCGATCGGGCAGGGTGGCAGCCTGGTGGTTGCCGATTTCCACGCGCTGCTGCCCGAAACCGCGTTGCCTGCCACCACCGCCCCCGCCATGCCGGTCGCCTCCACGCCGGACAGCAGCAGCGGCGAGCCGAGCGCCGCACCGACCGATTTCCTCGCCCTGGGCGATGGCGAGGACGGCTTTCTTTCGCCGGCCATTGATGCCAACCCGCGCGCGCCGGCAATCCGCGTCGCCATCCGCCATCGCCGCGGACAAAGCGTGGAATTGCTGGTCGATGGCAAGCCCGTCGATCCGCTCGCCTTCGACGGCACCCAGAACCCGGAACGCGGCAAATACGCCGTCAGCCAGTGGCGCGGGGTCCCGCTCGACAAGGAACGCACCACGCTCGAAGCGCGCATCATCAACAGTTTCGGAGAGGTCGCCAAGACCTTCACCCGCGAGGTGTTCTTCACCCGCCTGCCCGCCCGGGTCGAATTTCTGCCGGACCAATCGCGGCTCGTGGCCGATGGCCGCACCCGCCCGGTGGTGACAATCCGGGTGCTCGATCGCAACGGCCGCCCGCTGCGCGAAGGGATTTCGGGCACCTTCACGCTCAATGCGCCTTACCAGAGCGCCGAACAGATCGATCGCCAGCAGCTTGACCAGCTTACCGGCACAGCCCCGCTGGCGGCGCGCTGGGTGGTTGAAGGCAGCGAGGGGCTTGCCCGGATTGCGCTGGCGCCAACCATGGTCAGCGGCGCGCTGCGGCTCGCCTTCGCCTTTGAAGACGGCAAGATCACCCGCCGCCAGGAACTGGAAGCCTGGATCGAGCCGGGCGATGTCGAATGGACAGTGATCGGGCTGGCCGAAGGCACCATCGGCGCGCGTTCGGTGGCCGACAACATGGAGCGCTCCGGACGGTTCGACAGTGATCTTGGCGACAATGCCCGTATTGCCCTTTATGCCAAGGGCCGGGTGCTGGGCAAATACCTGCTCACCCTTGCCTATGACAGCGCCAAGCAGCGCGACGACCAGCGCGTGCTGGGGACGATCGATCCGCAGGCCTATTACACGGTGTTTGGCGATGCTTCGGCGCGCCAGTTCGACGCCGCCAGCCGCGAAAAGCTCTACGTGCGCATCGAGACCGCGACCTTCTACGCGCTGTATGGCGACTTCCAGACCGCCTTCAACCAGACCCGGCTGGCCAATTACAACCGCACCGCAACCGGGGTGAAGGCCGAGGCGCGCTTCGGCCAGATCACGGCGCAGGGCTTTGCCGCCGAAATTGCCAGCCGCTTCCAGCGCCAGGAAATCCAGGGCCAGGGAATCACCGGGCCTTACACCCTCGCCAGCCGCCGGATCCTGGCCAATTCCGAAAGGGTGACACTCGAAGTGCGCGACCGGTTCCGCCCCGAGCTGATCGTCTCGTCCCGCGCGCTGACCCGGTTCACCGATTACGACATCGATCTGCTGTCCGGCACGATCCGCTTCGCCGCGCCGGTGCTGAGCCGCGATGAAAACCTCAATCCGCAATTCATCGTGATCGAATTCGAAACCGATGGTGCGGGCGATGCCCAATGGAATGCGGGTGTGCGTGGCGAATGGACCAGCACCGATGGCGCGCTGCGGATCGGCGCCACGGCGATCAGCGATGCCGGGCTGAGCGGGCGCAACGGGCAGGCGCAGCGCACCGATCTGGGGGCAGTCGATGTGCAGGCCCGGATCGCTGACAGCACCGAAATCCGCGCCGAGCTGGGCCTCAGCCGCCGCGCAGGCCAAACCGCGACCGGCTGGCTGGTCGAGGCCCAGCACCAGACGGCAGGGCTTGATCTGCTCGCCTATGCCCGCCAGATCGACGAGGATTACGGCATCGGCCAGCAGAACGCGGCCGAGCGCGGCCGCCGCAAGATCGGGGTTGATGGCCGGGTGCTGCTCAGCGAGGAGATCAGCCTTGTCGGCAGCCTGTGGCAGGACGATAGCCTTGCCAATCCCGCGCGCCGGCGCGCGGCTCAGGCGCAGCTCGTCCTCACCCGCCAGCGCACCGATCTGCGCGTTGGCGTGGTGCATTTCGATGATCGCCTCGCTGATCGCAGCCGCGCCACATCCACCGTGCTCGAAGCGGGTGCGACCCAGCGACTGATGGGCAACCGGCTGGAACTGTCGGCCGGCACCGCAGTGACGCTGGACAAGGCCCAAAGCCTTGATCTGCCCGCGCGGCACCGGGTCGCAGCGCGCTACGCGATCACCCAGGATGTGCGGCTGGTGGGCACCTATGAACTGGCCGATGGCAAGAACCTGAAGGCCCGCCAGCTGCGCGGCGGGATCGAAGTGGCGCCCTGGCACGGCGGACAAGTCGTCACCACGCTGGGCAAGGAGACCATCGGTGAGAACGGCACACGCAGCTTTGCCGCCTTTGGCCTGTCGCAAACGCTCCAGCTCACCCCGCAGCTGACCATCGATGCCACCATCGACGGCAACCGCACGCTTGGCGGCAATCCGGCAGCAGGTGGCATCATCAACCCCGCCCAGCCTGTGGCCAGTGGCGGCCAGCTGACCGGGGGGCTGTTGTTCGAGGATTTTACCGCTGTCACCTTCGGGGCGGCGTGGCGCAAGGATCGCTGGAGCGTGACCGCGCGCGGCGAAGTGCGCGACGGCGAGAGCGCCGATCGCAAGGGCATCACCTTCGGGGCGATCCGCCAGCTTGGTGAGGGCAGCCTGGTCGGCTCGGGCATGACCTGGACGCTGTCCAGAACCGCCGGCGGGGCCAGCGCTGAAATCCTCGATGCCAGCATCGCCTTTGCCCATCGTCCCTCCACCTCACCGTTCGCCATGCTCGGGCGGCTGGAATACCGCAGCGACCAGATCACCGGCGCGGTTGCAGGCGAGATCGGCGGGGCGGGCGGGGCCGGACGCACTGCGCTGATCGTTGATGGCAACGCCACCTCGCGGCGCCTGGTGGCCAGCCTTTCGGCCAATTACAGCCCGCGCGGGGAGGTCGACGGAGCCGCAGTGCGCCGCCACGAACTGCAACTGTTCCTTGGCGCACGCCACAATTTCGACCAGTTTGAAGGCAGCGAGTTTTCCGGCACCAGCGTGCTGGTGGGCGCCGATGCCCGGATCGGGCTGGGCGAGCGCATCGAGATCGGGGCCAATGCCACCTTGCGCAGCAACCTGACCGACGCGGTCACCAGCTTTGCTTACGGCCCGACCATCGGTCTTGTCCCGGCAGATGGCATGCTGCTGACGATCGGCTACAATGTTTCGGGCTTCCGCGACGGCGATTTCGGGGCCGCGCGCCATACCGACAAGGGTGCCTTTGCCGCCGTGCGGATGAGTTTTGACGCCGGCAGTCTCGGCTTCCTCGGGCTGGGTCAGCGCTGATGATGGCCGCACCGCTCCCGCGATTTGCTAACCGCGTGTTTACCATGTTTTGCCATGTCCCGAACATGTCCGCGCACCGGCTCAACCTTCACCGCTGGCTGGCTCTGCTGGTGACGATCCTCGGCCTCGCCTGGAGCAGCACGGCGCAGGCCCAGGATTGCAACCAGGCCGCCAGCCAGGGCACCGCGCCGGCCAGCTGGCAGACCTATTGCTGGCTCAATCTGGCCAATTACAATGATACCACCGCCCGCTCGGCGGCGGGGCAGAATCTCAGCTTCACCCTGCCCGATGGCTCGGTGCTGACCTTCAACGCCCGGGTAACGGGCGGGACGGGCACGGCTTACAATGCCACCACCGCGCCTTCGTGGTCGGGCGCGGCGATCGGTAATACTGCGTTTATCGGCATTCCCGGGCGGCCGGTGCTCTACACCGCCAGCGGCGGAACCCGCACGGTCACGTTGTCAAACATTACCGTGACCCCGCCCGCCGGCGGCACCTCGACGGTTTTTTCCTTCGTGGTTGCCGATGCGGAATCCTCCAACCAGGGCGAAGCGCTGCGCCTGTCCACCAATGGCGGGGCGTGGCAACTGCTCGATTCCGTGCCGCCCACCAGCGGATCGAACTTTCCGGCAATCACCGGGGTGGGCACCGGCAATGTCGCCATTACCGGCGTCACCGGCACCGTGGGCGCCTACGTGATGGGCAGCAACGGCCCGACAAGTGTTACCGTGCAAACCGTGGCGGGGGGGCTGCAAGGGGTGATGTTCGCGATCCGCTTTGCCACGATCCGGTTGCAGAGCACGATCATCGGCAGCAGACTGAATGCGGCTGACCAGTTCACCTACCAGATCGCCAGCACCCCGACCGGCGCAACGCTTGCCAGCGGCACCACCAGCGGATCGGGCAATGGCCCCTTTTCGGCCCGGCCGCTGAACATGTCGGCGGGTCTTGCCATCACCCTGCGCGAAAACATGGCATCGGGCAGCATCAGCGCGCTCACCCAATATGCCACCACCCTGACCTGCGTGAACAGCGCCGGGCCAACCCGGCCCGGCCTGCCCGACAACCTCGTCACCACCAGCATCAACATCGGCCCGCTCGAGTTTGGCGAATCGCTGGTGTGCACCTTCACCAATGGCGCCCAGCCCCGCCTGACATTGCTCAAGGCGCTGACAAGCAACGGCCGGCGCTTTTCCGGAGATCAGTTCACCGTGCGGATCCGGCAGGGTGCAACAGTGATCGCATCCTCGACCACCACCGGCACCGGCGCAACCGTGACCGCCGGCACCGGCACGACCGGGGTGGTACAACTGCTGGCAGGCACGACTTATACGCTCGATGAAATTGCCGCGGGCACCGCCAATCTTGGCAATTACACTGCCACCATGGCCTGCACCAATGCCACCAGCGGCACCGGCACCAGCCTGCCCGCCGCCATGCCGGGCACCATCACCCTGCATCCCGGCGATGTCATCACCTGCACCATCACCAATGCGCGCCGGTCGACCGCTTTCCTCGTGACCGGAAAGACCAGCACCGTGATCTCCGATCCGGTCAACGGCACCACCAACCCCAAGGCTATTCCGGGGGCGATCATCGAATACAGCATCACCGTGCGCAACGTCGGGAATACGGCCGTCGATTCCAACACAATCATCATTCTCGACGAAATGCCTGCCAACATGGCCTTTGCGACCGGCACCCCGGTGACATTCACCGAGGGCACGCCGGCCAGCGGCCTCAACACTTTCAACGCCGGAACGATGGTGCGCTATGCCAATGTGCCCGGCAGCTCAGGGCCGTTTACCTACACCCCGGTGGGAGCCTTCGATGCCAATGTCCGCACCATACGGATTGCGCCGACTGGCAAGATGAAGGCCGCAAGCAGCGGCACCAACCAGCCCAATTTCACGATCCGCTTCCGCGCGCGCGTGCAATAAGGCGCCGATATGTCGCGCGGCATTGCCCTGGCCCGGCGCCGACTGCGGGCATGGTGCGCCTCGGAGGGCACCGGCAACCCCTGGTTAACGCAACAAAGGCTACCTTCGGCTGCATGAGAATACGGCTTGTCCAATTCCTGCCTGTCGCTCTGGCCGCGATGGCTACACCGATCAGCGTGCCCGCTCGGGCCGAAATCATCGCTGGCCCGGCGAGCGTGATCGATGGCGACACCCTCGACATGACCGGCACCCGTATCCGCCTCATCGGGATCGACGCACCCGAAAGCGCCCAGACCTGCACCCGCAACGGCCAGACCTGGGCCTGCGGCGAGGAAGCCACGCAGACCCTGCGCGAGATCATCGGCATGGCAAAGCTCACCTGCACCGCGCAAGGCACCGATGCCTACGGGCGGACGCTGGCAGTGTGCGAGACGTCGGTGTTCGATGTCGGGCGCGAGATGGTGCGGCGCGGAATGGCGGTCACCAGCCGCGATGCGCCCTACGACTATGAAAGCGCCGCCGAGATCGCGCGGCAAATGCAGTTCGGCCTGTGGCGCGGCGAATTCCAGCCGCCGGACGAATGGCGCGCGGCCAATCCGCAGGCGATGCCGCGGCTGGCGCGGGCCGATACCGCGGCCCGTTCGCCGCGCGCAGCATCACCGCGCGCAGCCTCCGAGCGGCGCTATACCAATGCCTTCGGCTGCGCGATCAAGGGCAATCACAGCCGCCGGGGCGACTTCATCTATCATCTGCCGGGCCAGAAATACTACGAGGCGACCCGTCCCGAAGCGCTGTTCTGCACCGAACGCGAGGCACAGGCGGCCGGATTCCGCCGCTCGAAGGAGTAATACCAAAGCCCGTGCGGCGCTTGAGCAAATCCAGCGCGTGATGCGTCAGCATCTTAGAGCGTTTTCGAGCCGGGTGGAATCACCCGGCGGCTCGGAAAACGCGGTAAACCATAAAGTCTGGAGCGGCCGGTCCGATGCAGTCGGATCGCAAACCGCTCTAAAGCGCTGGTATAGCGCCTGGCCTGCCCTGCGCCCCAAACCAATCGACGCCCAGCGCATCGGCTATCACGGCGGCGCGCAAGGCAGCGATGCCCATGCCCTTCTCGGCGCTGGTCTGATGGATTTCCGGGTGCGCGGCGACATGCTTGCGCGCTTCAGCGGCGGTTGCCTCGGTCACGGTAGCCAGCTCGCTCGCCTTGATCTTGTCGGTCTTGGTCAGCACAATGCGATACCCGACCGCGGCCTCATCGAGCATTGTCATCATTGCCCGGTCGACATCCTTGATGCCGTGCCGGCTGTCGACCAGCACCAGCGTGCGCGCCAGCACCTGCCGCCCGCGCAGGTAGGAATTCACCAGCGCCTTCCACTTCTCGACCACCTTCACCGGGGCCTTGGCAAAACCATAGCCGGGCATATCGACCAGCCGGAACAGCGGCAGCGCGCCCTCTTCCTTGGGCCTGCCCACGTCGAAAAAATTGAGCTCCTGCGTGCGTCCCGGCGTCACCGAGGCCCGCGCGATCGCCTTGCGGCCCGTCAGCGCGTTGAGCAGCGAGGATTTGCCGACATTGGAGCGCCCGCAGAAGGCGATTTCCGGCGCCACCGGATCAGGCAGGAATTTCAGCTGCGGGGCGGACAGCAGGAAGTCCACCGGGCCGGAAAACAGCTTTGATGCCGCTTCTTCGCGGGCGGATTGTTCGGCTTCGTCCATCATCGCGGCCTAGGTTTTCGCCTTTTCCTTCGCCGCCGCCGCCTTCAATTGCGGGTGCTTGGAATAGAGATAGCTTTGCTGGGCCAGCGTCAGGATGTTCGAGGTGACCCAGTAAAGCAGCAGGCCTGCCGCAAACGGTGCCATTACGAACATCAGGATCCACGGCATGATCGCGAACATCTGCTGCTGCACCGGATCGCTTGCTGCCGGGTTGAGCTTGAAGGTCAGCCACATGGTGATGCCGAGCAGCACCGCCAGCGGCCCGATCGCGAGGAACCCGGCCGGCACCTCGAACGGCAGCAACCCGAACAGGTTGAGGATATGTGCCGGATCGGGAGCCGAAAGATCCCTGATCCACAGCACGAACGGCTCGTGCCGCATCTCGATCGCCAGCACCAGCACCTTGTAGAGCGCAAAGAAGATCGGGATCTGCAAAACCAGCGGCAGACACCCGGCCAGCGGGTTCACCTTTTCGTCCTTGTAGAGCTTCATGATTTCCTGCTGCTGGCGCTGCTTGTCGTCCTTGAAGCGCTCCTGGATTTCCTTCATCTTCGGCTGCACCGCGCGCATCGCCGCCATGCTGGCGAATTGCTTCTGCGCGATCGGGAACATCAGCCCGCGGATGATCACCGTCATCAGGATGATCGCCACGCCGAAATTGCCGACCAAGCCGTTGAGCGTGCGCAGCAGCCACAGGAACGGCTTTTCGAAGAACCAGAACCAGCCCCAGGTGATCGCGCGGCCGAACTGGGCGATGCCGCTGTCCTCGTAGGCATCAAGCAGCGCGCTTTCCTTGGCCCCGGCAAACAGGCGGGTCGACCGGGTGAGCGACTGGCCCGCCGCGACAGTCGCAGCCGGATAGAGCACATCGGCGCGAAACAGCTTGTCGCCGACCGCGCGGAACTCGGCGCCCGCCACGCCCTCGCCCGGCACCAGCGCGGCGAACCAGTACTGATCGGTGAAGCCGAGCCAGTCGGGCTTGCCCTCAAGCTTGTAAAGCTTTTCCTCGGACAGGTCGTTGCAGGTGCTCAGCAAGGTCCAGCCGCATTGATAGGCGACATCGTAATTGGCCACCGCATCCGCGGTGAAAACCGGGCCGGAATGGGCAATCCACTGGCTCAGGCTGGCATTGGCGCTGGTGCGCTTGATAAGCGCAAAGGGCTGGATGATCGCCGCCGCCGCACCGGCGTTGGTGGCGCTCTGGGTCGCGGTGATCATGTAGTTTTCGTCCACCGCAAAGCGAATGCGGTAGGTGATCCCGCTGGCGTCGGTGCGCGTCAGGGTGACGGGGCTTGCGGGGGTAAGCCGGCGGCCATCGGCCTGCCACACGGCAGTCGCGGGCTGGCGCACACCGCCGGTGACGAAGCCGAACTCGGCGAAATATTGCTCGGCCGTGCGCTCGGGCGCGAACAGGCGTACCGGGCCGGAAGCCTTCTTCACCGTCTGGCGGTAATCCTTGAGCACCACATCATCAATCCGAGCACCGACGAGATTGATCGAGCCGGCCAGACGGGGGGTGTCGATCACCACACGGTTGGTGCTGGCGAGTGCGGTCTTGAGATCGACCTTGCCTGTCGCCGCGATATCTTCGCCAAGCCCGGCGGCAGACGCTCCGGGAACCGCCGCAGCACTGGCCCCGGCAGCAGCAGCGGTCTGCGCAGGAGGCGGCAATGCCGCTTCGGGATAGAAATACCGCATGCCGATGTCCCATCCAAGGATGAGCAGGCCCGAAAGCACCACGGCGAGCAGAAGATTGCGATTGTCCAAGATATTGCCCCGAGAGAATGCGACGAGAAGTGTATTATGGGAATAGAACAGGCCGTTTACACCCTAGGGAACCGGATCATAGCCATGGCCGCCCCAAGGGTGGCAGCGCATTAGCCGCTTCGCCGCCATCCATCCACCCTTGAACGCACCATGCTTGCCGATCGCCTGAATCGCGTATTCGCTGCAAGACGGCGCATAGCGGCAAGTGGGCGGCAGCAGGCGCGACGGGCCGATCTGCCAGAACCGCGCGATCAGGATCAGAAGGTGCTTCACCTTGCGCGGCTCCCCTTGCGCGGTCGACGACCGCCGGACGGATCCCCGCGCCCCTCCCGCGCCCGTTCGAGCGCCTTTGCGAGTTCCCCGGCCATGGTGTGAAAGTCCCGCTCGACCCCGCCCGCCCGCCCGATCAGGACATGATCGTGATCGGCCAGGCCGTGCACCGGCAGCGCGGCGCGCAGCAATTCGCGAAACCGCCGCTTCATGCGGTTGCGCACCACGGCATTGCCGATCTTCCTGGTAACGGTGATCCCGTAGCGGATGCCTTGCCCGTCATTGGGGCGGGTCAGCAGCACAAACCCGCTGCGCGCATTGCGGATCCCCGCGTTGGCGGCGAGAAAGTCGGCGCGCTTGGTAAGGACCGAGATCATGGCAAGCACTTTACGCAAAACGGGCTCCCGACGGGAGCCCGCAAGCGCGACTGCGCGCCCGCCGCAACGGGATCTTCAGACCCCGTGAACGAGGATTTCGCAGCCCGCAGGGGCCGCGGAAAACAGGTTACGCGCAGAGCTTCTTGCGGCCGCGGGCGCGGCGGGCGCGGAGCACCTTCTGGCCACCCGGGGTCGCCTTGCGGGCGAAGAAACCGTGGCGACGGGCACGCACGAGATTGCTGGGCTGGAACGTACGCTTCATATCATCCTCGAAAACTGGAGCCGGAAAAACGGCATGGGGCCACCGCAGGGGCAGCCTAGATCAGGCCGGAGCGGTTATGGGAAAGCGTGGCCAGAGTCAAGCAGCGCCAGCGGCTGCGGCATCGCCGCGACAAGCGCGCCGGGATCGGCATAGGCGAGACGCGGCCGGGCAAGGGGTCGCGTACCGGCCAGCGCCAGCGCCAGCGAGGCGCGCGCGGTCTCGCCCATCATGCCCGCCGCCGATCGCAGCGCGGCCAGCAGGAGCGGGGCAGGCAACACCGGAACAAGGCTGCTGCGCGCTGCCCCGCCGGCTTCAGCCTCGGGCGCAACCCAGCGCGCCATCTCGCTACCGCGCAGCCACAGGGCGCTGTCATGCGGCACCGAATTGGTCATCGCATAAAAGGCCCGCGCCTGCGCACGGTTCATGCCCATTTCGGCATAGTAATCAAGATAGAGCCGGTTTTCCGGCGCGTCTTCGGCGAAGTCACCCGGCTCGCGCCCCTGCTCGTCGCGCCATGAATGCACTGCAAACAGCGCGCCCGGATCCATGCTGCGGCGGGTTCCGGCGAGGAACAGCTCGACCGCGCCCGAGCGCGCCGAGCCGCCGGCAGGCACGTGCGTGGCAAGCCCCGCCGCGCGAATCATTCGCCCGAGCCGCAGGTTGGCAATGTCATTGCTGGTGCCAGGCGCATCGCGGAACTCGATCAGCTTGATCCCCGGATAGGCAGCGAGCATCGCGGCGAAGGCCGCCGGACTGGCGGCATCGGTGCCGGCGACCAGTGCGGCGCGCGCGTCATCAAGCACGCGAAACGGGCCGAACTGCGCGATTCCCGCCGCGGCGCCCGCGCTGTGCAGGGGCGCGGCAATGAAGCGCACCGGCTCCTCGATCACGGTCTCGGTGATGGTCATGCCCCCGGCGGGCGCGAGCGCGGTGTCGGCGGTCGGTTCGGCGGCGGGGCTGACGCTTGCAGGAAGGTCATCGACCCGCACCCAGGCCTGCATGACCGGATCCCATTCCTCGACCCAGCGGGTGGTTGCCAGCACCCGCTCACCGGCCCCGCTCACAGCCTGCGCCAACGCCGCCGTACCGGGCAGCAGCAGCGCAAGGGCGGCAAGGATGAGGACGAGAACGCGGTTCATGGGCGCACCATCGCAGAGCGCGCCTTCCGGAATCGCCAAGAACTATGCTTAAGAGATCGCTTAGCCTGATTGCCAAGCCGCTCGACAAGTGTCTCTTAAGCCTGCACTATCCGCGTCCGCGCGGAAATTATCAGGCATCAGGGGGCAAAGATGGTCGCGCTGACAAGAAGCGTTGCCTATCTCGGGCTGGAGGCGCGCGCCGTGGAGGTGCAGTGCCATATCGGCCCCGGTCTGCCGCGCTTCACCATCGTCGGCCTGCCCGACAAGGCGGTGAGCGAAAGCCGCGAGCGGGTGCAGGCGGCGCTGGCGGCGATGGGCCTCGCGCTGCCGCCCAAGCGGATCACCGTCAACCTGTCGCCCGCCGATCTGCCCAAGGATGGTTCGCATTACGACCTGCCGATTGCGTTGGCGCTGCTGGCGGCGATGGGCGTGACCGATGCCGAACAACTCGGCGACTGGATCGCAGTGGGCGAGCTGGCGCTGGATGGCCGGGTGGTCGCCAGCCCCGGGGTGCTGATCGCCGCGCTGCACGCCAGCGCGCAGGGCGCAGGCTTGATCTGCCCGGCCGAACAGGGGCCGGAGGCCCGCTGGGCCAGCGGCGTGCCGGTGCTCGCCCCGCGCGATCTGATGAGCCTCTTGGGCCACCTCAAGGGCAGCCTCGTGCTTGCCGAGCCTGCGCGCGGCAGCGTCGCCGAGGCCGCTGGGGGCAATGATCTCAGGCAGGTCAAAGGGCAGGAGACCGCCAAGCGCGCGCTGGAGATTGCAGCGGCGGGCGGGCACAACCTGCTAATGGTCGGCCCGCCGGGATCGGGCAAAAGCCTGCTGGCAAGCTGCCTGCCGGGCATTCTCCCTGATCTGACGCCGGCCGAAGCGCTTGAGGTGTCGATGGTGCAGTCGGTTGCAGGAACACTCGAAGCGGGGCGGATCAGCCGCGCGCGGCCCTTCCGCGCCCCGCACCATTCGGCCAGCATGGCGGCGCTGACCGGCGGGGGGCTGAAGGTGCGCCCGGGGGAGGTGAGCCTCGCGCATCTGGGCGTGCTGTTCCTCGACGAATTGCCCGAATTCCAGCGCCCGGTGCTCGATTCGCTGCGCCAGCCGCTGGAGACGGGCCAGGTCGATGTCGCCCGCGCCAATGCCCATGTGACCTTCCCCGCGCGCGTCCAGCTGGTCGCCGCGATGAACCCGTGCCGCTGCGGCTATGCCGGCGATCCGGCAAGGAACTGCAACAAGTATCCGCGCTGCATCGGCGATTATCAGGCGCGCCTGTCCGGCCCGCTGCTCGACCGCATCGATCTCCACGTCCACGTTGGCGCCGTAAGCGCTATGGACATGACGCTTCCCGCGCCCGTCGAAGGCAGCGCCGAAGTTGCCGCCCGGGTCGCCGCTGCGCGAGAGCGCCAGACGGCCCGGGGCGTGCGCGCCAATGCCGAGCTTGAGGGCGAAAAGCTCGAAGCCTTTGCCACCCCCGACGAGGCGGGCCGCACGCTGCTGATGCAGGCGGCCGAAAAGCTGCGGCTCTCGGCGCGCGGCTACACACGGATGCTGCGGGTGGCGCGCACCATTGCCGATCTCGCAGGCGCAGAAACCGTCGGCCGCGTTCACATCGCGGAAGGCCTGTCCTATCGCCTGATGACAGGTTAAGGCGCGCGCCGAGGCCGGTTTTTCTTTCCCGGCCAAGCCAGAGGCGCAGTGGCACTTCCCGACGATCCAACAGCGCAGGTGGTCGAGCGGCAGCGCAAGCTGCTGAGCCTCGCGATCGCGCTCGCGATCGAAGCGCTGATCGTGATGCTGCTGCTGACCCTAGGCGTGGGGATCGTCGCTGAGGAGGAGGACGAGAGGGTTTTCACCCCATTCACGGCGCGGGAATTCTCTGCGCCGGCCGAGCCAGCACCGCAGCAGCCCGCCGAGGCCCAGCCCGAGGACAGTGACAAGCCGGTTGAAGTGCCGCCCGTGCCTGACCGCCCGAGCCCGCGCGATCTGCCCGCGCCGGAGCGCCCGCCGCCGCCGATCATTTCCAATCCCACCCCGGCTCCGCCACCGCTCCCGGCGCCGCCCGCACCGAGCGCCTCGCCCACCATCGGCGCACGGATCACGCCGGGCCGCACCTATGGCCCCGCCGATTCCGGCCCGCCGCGAACCAGCATGGACACCGAGCGGGTCGGCACCGCGCCCAATGGCGAGCCGCTCTATGCCGCGCGCTGGTATCGCGAGCCGACCGATCAGGAGCTGGCAGGCTACCTCTCGACCGCGCGGAGCCCGGGCGTCGCGCTGATCGCCTGCAAGACGGTGGCGGGTTATTATGTCGAGGATTGCGAGTTGATCGGCGAAAGCCCGCAAGGCGCAGGGCTTGGCCGCGCCGTGCTGGCCGCCGCCTGGCAGTTCCGCGTACGCCCCGCGCGGCTCGGCGGGCGCGAGCAGTTCGGCACCTGGGTGCGGATACGCATCACTTATTCCGATAGCCGCGGGCTGCGTTAAGGACGCAGGTGCTCCCTCACCACGGCGATGAAATCCGGCCCCCAGGTCTCCAGCTTCTTCGCCCCCACGCCGGCGATCGTGCCGAGCTGGGCGAGCGTTTCGGGGTATTGGTGGGCCATGTCGCGCAGCACCGAATCATGGAAGATGACATAGGCCGGAAGGCCATGTTCCGATGCGAGCGCCTTGCGTTTGGCGCGCAGCGCCTCGAACAACGGATTGCCGACCGGATTGGCCGCATCCCCGCTTGCCCGCGCGCGGCGGGTGCGGCGCTGCCGGACGGGCGGCTCGGCGATCATCACCCCGGCCTCGCCCTTCAGCACCGGCCGTGCGCCGGGGCCGAGCATCAGCCCGCCGTGTTCGGTCGCGGCCAGCATCCCACGTGCCACCAGCGTGCGCGCCAGCGGGCGGAGCAGCGGGGCCTCGGCGGCGGAAACGATGCCGAACACCGATAGCACATCATGCCCGCGCGCCGCCACGCGCTCGTCGCTCTGGCCAGTCAGCACTTTTTCGATATGGCCGATGCCGAAGCTCTGCCCGGTGCGATAGACTGCCGACAGCAGCTTGCGCGCCAGTTCGCTGGCGTCGACCAGACGGGGCGGATCAAGGCAGTTGTCGCAATTGCCGCAGGCCTCGGGCGGATGCTCGCCGAAATGCCGCAGCAGAATCGCGCGGCGGCAGGTCGGCGCCTCGACCAGCGCGGCGAGCGCGTCCAGACGCGCGTTTTCGGCGGGAACGCGCTCAGGCCCGACCTCGCCAAGCCACTGGCGCGCGCGGGCAAAGTCGGACACGCCCCACAGCAGATGCGCCTCGGCCGGATCGCCATCGCGGCCCGCGCGGCCGGTTTCCTGATAATAGGCCTCGATCGACCTGGGCAGCCCGGCATGGATCACGAAGCGCACGTCGGGCTTGTCGATCCCCATGCCGAAGGCGATGGTGGCGACCATCACCATGCTTTCCGATTGCACGAACTCTGCCTGCACCGCAGCGCGTCGTTCCGGCTCCAGCCCGGCGTGATAGAATGCTGCCTCGCGGCCCGAGCGGACGATCTGCGCTGCGAGGTCCTCGGCCTGCTTGCGGCTGGGGGCATAGACGATTCCCGCCCCCTCCATCCGCTGGAGCAAATCGACGATCTGGCGCGCGCCATTGTCTCTTGGCGTGATGACGTAGCGAATATTGGGCCGGTCGAACCCGGCGATAATCAGGCCCTCGTCGGGAATGCCGAGCTGTTTGAGAATATCCGCCCGCGTCGCCTGATCGGCGGTGGCAGTGAGCGCGAGGCGGGGGACATCGGGGAACCGGTCGAGCAGGGGGCGCAGCATCCGGTAATCGGGGCGGAAATCATGCCCCCATTCGGACACGCAATGCGCCTCGTCGATCGCGAACAAGGCGATTCGCGCACGTTCGAGCAGCGCCTGGAATCCGGGGGTAGAGGCGCGTTCGGGCGCGACGTAGAGCAAATCGAGCGCGCCGTCGCGAAAGGCCTGAGCGGTGGCGGCATTGTCGCTGTCGGCCGAGGTCATGGAAGCCGCACGAATACCGGCGGCGGTGGCCGAGCGGATCTGATCGTGCATCAGCGCGATCAGCGGCGAGATGACGATGGCGGTGCCCGCCCGGGCCAGCGCGGGGATCTGGTAGCACAGGCTCTTGCCCGCCCCCGTCGGCATCAGCGCCAGCGTATGCGCGCCGGCCATGACACGCGCGATCACCGCCTCCTGCTGGCCGCGGAAGCCGGCGTAGCCGAAAGTGCGGCGCAGGATATCATGCAGTTCGGAACCGAGGGGCGCGAGCATCGCGCCGCCCTAGCCGATGCGCTTGGCCAATAGCACCCGCACCCGCGCCGCTATCGACGGATTATCCGGCAGCTGCCGCCTTTGCGGCGGAAAGATCAACCACATCGCCCTTGCCCAGGCCCGTGCCGGGGGTGGCGATGGTGCCATCGGCGCGCTTGCCGAGATTTTCGGGGCTGGTCAGCCAAAGATCATGCGGGCCAAGGATGCGCCCGTCATGCGCGAGGATCGAGACCGGGCCGATCGGCAACCGGTCACGCTCGTCGACCAGCACCGGATCCTCTACCACCTGTTCGCTGCCATATTTCTGGCCCCACTGGCGCAGCGCCAGCATCGCCGGGAGCAGGTCGAGGCCCTTCTCGGTCAGGCGATATTCGATCTTCCGGCGATCATCGGCGCAAGGTTCGCGCTTGAGGATACCGTGTTCGACCAGCTTGGCGAGGCGGTTGGAAAGGATGTTGCGGGCAATCCCGAGTTCGCTGAGAAATTCCTCGAAGTGCTTGAGACCGTTGAAGCTCGCGCGCAGGATCATGAACGACCAGCGTTCGCCCATGACCTCCAGAGCCTGCGGCAGCCCGCATTCGATCAGATCGCGCAGCGGTTCTCTCAATTCGCCCATATGTGCAGTCCCTTCCCGGCCCGGGGTGAAGTGTAACCGCTTTTTCCGGCAGTCACAAAAAAAATTCAGTTTTTCGTTGCAACTCGAAACCTAGATGATTAGGTAGCGAATAGCAACTGGTTTCGAATCGAAATGTTGCATTGCAAAATATGGCATCAGGCACCAAAGGGCCGGTGCCCCGAAAAACAACAAGGCAAAGGATCAACCGATGACGAACACCCTCTCCCTTCCCCGCACCGGCAAGCTCGCCATTCTCGCTTCCGCCGTGCTCTACACCGCGATGACCTTCAGCGTGGCGACCTCGACGACGCCGGCCAACGCAGCGGGCGGCGCCTATTACAACGCCACGCTCGCCGCTCCGGCTGGCGATGCGAGCGCGGTTGCCGGGGGCGTTGCCTGGACCTGCGAAGGCACCACCTGCGTCGCCAACAAGGCGAGCGCCCGTCCGCTGCGCATCTGCCGCGGCCTGAACCGCAAGTTCGGCGAAATCACCGCCTTCAGGGTTGCTGGCGAAGAACTGGCTGCGGACGAACTGGCCAAGTGCAACGCCTGATTCGGGCCTGACACGAAGTCCCCCCGCCCCGCCCGGCACTCTCTCCAGCCGGACCGGGCTCTGCATCCCCCCCGGAACGCCGTCCCCCGACGCTGCGCTCCGGGGGGTTTGTTTTCATGTCACTAGAGCGGCCGATCCGACTGCATCAGATCGGCCGCTCTGGACTTTTGTTTTACCGCGTTTTCCGAGCCGCCGGGTGATTCCAGCCGGCTCGAAAACGCTCTAGAGCAACCCTGCCTCAACCAGCGCCGCCTCCAATCCCGCCGCATCAGTGAACAGGTGCGCGTTCCAGCCGCGCGCGCGGGCGGCGGCGATGTTGGCGGGGTTGTCATCGGTGAAGAACAGCTGCGCTCCGGCGCGGCGGCTGCGTTGCTCGACGATCTCGTAGATCCGCGGCTCGGGCTTGGCGACCTTCTCGACGCCCGACACGATGATGTCCTCGAAGTGATCGAAGATCGGCTGGGTCGGGCGGAACATCTGCCACAACTCGTCACCGAAATTGGTGAGGCAGAACAAGGGCACGCCGGCCGCCGCCAGCCGCGCAACGATCGCGTGCACGCCTTCGACCGGGCCTGGCACGGTTTCGTTGAAGCGCGTGGCATAGGCGCGGATATGGGCTTCGTATTGCGGGAACAACGCGATGCGCTCGGCCACCATGTCGGCCAGCGCGCGGCCGCGATCATGCGCGAAATGCCATTCTTCGGTGACCACATTGGCAAGGAACCATTCCAGCTCTGCCGGATCGGCGATCAGCTTTGCGAAGAGCGCTGAAAGCTGCCACTGGAACAACACCCGACCGACATCGAACACCACCGCCGTCTGCACGCCACCTTGCTCCTCAAATGATTTCGGCCCGCGCTCCGGTAAGGAGGCGGGCCGCAAATTCGATCAGCCACCCATGCGGGCAGCCGCGCCGGATCAGCCCTGGCGGGCCTTGAAGCGACGGTTGGTCTTGTTGATCACATAGGTCCGGCCGCGACGACGGATCACGCGGTTGTCGCGGTGGCGGCCCTTCAGCGACTTGAGGCTGTTGACGATCTTCATGGCGCTTTTTCCAAAAGAGAAGCGCGCCGGAAACTGTCCGACGCGCGGAAATCGAAGCGTGCCGTTAGCGATACTGCGACAACGCGTCAATGCGAGTCTGGCCGGATTACCCTCTCAAACCGGCCAGTTTGCGCTCCCACGCCAGCGCATGGGCGATGATCGTGTCGAGATCCGCGTGGCGCGGCTCCCAACCGAGCGTTTCGCGCAAGGCGCGCGAATCGGCGATCAGCGAATCAGGATCGCCCGGCCGGCGCCCCTCGATCCGGCGCACCAGCGGGCGATTCGTCACCCGGTCGACCGCATCGAGCACCTCGTTCACCGAAAAACCACGGCCATAGCCGCAGTTCATGGTCAGCGAGCGCGCAGGCTCAGCCATCAACGCCTCCAGCGTCAGCACATGCGCCGCCGCCAGATCGCTCACGTGGATATAGTCACGCACGCCGGTGCCATCGGGCGTGGCATAATCGGTGCCGAACACGCTAACCGATTCGCGCAGGCCCAGCGCTGCCTCGATCGCCACCTTGATAAGGTGCGTCGCCCCGGTGGTCGATTGTCCGCTCCTCGCCTGCGGATCGGCACCCGCGACGTTGAAATAGCGCAGCACCCCGACATTCATCGGATGAGCGGCGGCAACATGGCTAAGCATCTGTTCGGTCATCAGCTTCGACCAGCCATAGGGATTGATCGGGCGCTGCGGGGTATCCTCGCTGACCGCGCTGACTTCGGGGATGCCATAGGTCGCGGCGGTCGAGGAAAAGATGAAATGCGGCACCCCCGCCGCGACGGCAGCGGCGATCAGCGCGCGGCTCTTGGCGGTGTTGTTGTGATAATACTTGAGCGGATCGGCGACGCTTTCGGGCACCACCACGGAACCGGCGAAGTGCATGATCGCCCCGCGCCCGGCCCCCATGCCCATTTCGCCAAAGAGCCGCGCCAGCAGCGCCGCATCGGCAATGTCACCCTCATAAAAGGGCACGCCCTCGGGCACGGCAAAGCGGAAGCCAGTTACCAGATTGTCGATCACCGCCACCTGCCAGCCGGCATCCAGCAGCGCGAGAACCGCATGGCTGCCGATATAGCCCGCCCCGCCGGTGACGAGCACGCAAGGTTTGTTGTGAAATGTCATGGATGATGGCTCTAGCACGAAAAATCTTGGGAAAACGTCAACCTTGGGCAGGCCAAGGCGGCTCTGTGCACAGCGTCCTGGGGACGATATAAGCGGCAGACCATGAAAGGAAATCCGTCATGCGCACCATTCTTTTGCCTGCCTATGTCCTTGCCCCTGCTGCGCTGGCGCTCTCGGCCTGCGCGACCACGCCCTATACCGGCCCGGTCGAAGTCACTCGCTTCGTTTCCAGTCAGCCGCAGGGGCTGGGGCAAGGAACCATCGCCATCGTCTTTCCTGACGAAATCGGCAACATGGCCGCGCGTTCAGCCTTTGCCAGCGCCGTCAGCGCCGAACTGGCACGACTGGGCTACACTGTCGTGACCGAAGGTGCCCCGGCCGGACAGACCGCGGCGATTCGCACCACCCGCAATGGCATTGCGGCTGCCGAACAGGGCCGCGCCGGGCCGGTGAGCGTGGGGGTGGGCGGATCGACCGGCAGCTATGGCTCGGGACTCGGCATGGGGGTCGGCATCAACTTGGGCGGCGGGCGCGAAAGCCCGAGCGTGCTGACCGATCTTGCCGTGCGCATCACCCGTGCCGATGGCACCACCTTGTGGGAGGGCCGCGCGCAGATCGCCACCGGGGTGAAATCGCCCTATTCGCAGACCGCCACCAGCGCAAAGACGCTCGCGGCAGGCTTGTTCCGGGACTTTCCGGGTGGCAATGGCGAGACCGTGACGATCAGCGTCAAGAAACTTCAAGGAAACTGATGACCTCGCTATTCATCGATGCCGCTTCCGACAGCGGCAATATCGAAGTGCTGTCGATCGACGGCCGCACCGCGCGCCTCGCAATCCGCCGCGACAATCAATCCGAGTTCTTCCAGTGGTTCCACTTCCGCGTCACCGCAAAGGCGGGCGAGGAGGTTGTGCTCAAGCTTACCGGCCTCAACGCCAGTGCCTATCCGGGCGGCTGGCCCGGCTATGACGCCTGCGTATCCGAAGATCGCGAATACTGGGCCCGCGCGGCGTCGAGCTTCGACAAGGACGAAGAGGGCGGCACGCTGACGATCCGCTATCGGCCCACCGGAGACCTGTTCTGGTGCGCCTACTTCGCGCCCTATTCGATGGAGCGGCACCACGATCTCGTCGCCGATGCGGCGTCCTGCGAGGGCGTGGATTATGTCCGGCTTGGCACCACGCTCGATGGCCAGCCGATCGACTGCCTCGAAATGGGCGAAGGCGAGGTGCAGGTGTGGCTATACGCCCGCCAGCACCCGGGCGAAACCCAGGCCGAATGGTGGATGGAGGGCGCGCTGGAGTGCCTGACCGATCCCGCCGATCCGGTGGCGCGGGCCTTGCGGGCGAAGTGCCGCATCCATGTCGTGCCCAATTGCAACCCTGACGGATCGCGCCGCGGGCATCTGCGAACCAATGCGATTGGCACCAATCTCAACCGCGAATGGGCCGAGCCCACCCCGGACAAGTCGCCCGAGGTGCTGGCGATCCGTAACCGGATGGACCAGACCGGCGTCGACTTCGCGATGGATGTCCATGCTGATGAAGCGATCCCGGCGGTGTTCCTTGCCGGGTTCGACGGCATCCCTTCGTGGACGCAGGCGCAGGGCAATGGCTATGATCGCTATCAGCGCATTCTCGACCGCCGCACGCCCGACTTCCAGACCAAGCTCGGCTACCCCAAGGCGGCCACGGGCAAGGCCAACCTCTCGATGAGCACCAACCAGCTGGCCGAACGCTTCGGCGCAGTCGCGATGACGCTGGAGATGCCCTACAAGGATCTGGCCGACTTCCCCGAGCCCGAACAGGGCTGGTCGCCGGAGCGCTGCAAGCTCCTGGGCCGCGAATGTCTGGCCGCGCTGGTCGAGTGGCTGGAGAGCCGCGAGGGCTAGAGCGTTTTCGAGCCGGGTGGAATCACCCGGCGGCTCGGAAAACGCGGTAAAACAATAGTCTGGGGCGGCCAGCCCGATGCAGTCGGATCGGCAGCCGCTCTAGGCCAGATGCGAGGGGCCGAAGGCGTGCGGCAACAGCGCTGATAGCGTCACGCGCCGCACGTCATCCCCCTCGCCCTTGCCCTTCACGCACAACACCAGCGGATCGGTGCCGCCGAGCCCGGCGACTTCGTTCAAGACCTGGCGGCAGCGTCCGCACGGCGTGATCGGCTCGGCATCGGCCTTCGGCGCCACCACCGCCACCGCCAGCAACCCGCCGCGCCGGCCTTCGCCAAATGCCTTGGCGACCGCCACGGTCTCGGCGCAAAGGGCAAGGCCGTAGCTGGCGTTCTCGACATTGCAGCCGGTGACCACGGTGCCGTCATCAAACAGCAGCGCCGCGCCCACCGGATAGCTGGAATAGGGCGCATAGGCGCGGGTCGCAGCAGCGACGGCGGCGTCGATGAGGGTCTTCTCCTGCGCGGCATCAAGGTTCATTTCTGCACCACCACCCATTCGATCGGCTCCTCGCTCGCGGCTGTCACCAGCGCAGAATTGGCGCTCCATAGGAGCCACGGGCGCCCGGCATAATCGGGCCGTGCGCGATCCCGCATCAGCCACAGGTCGCGGGCAAGCGCGGCGGCGGTGTTGTGGCGTGCCTCGAAGGCGGGCGCGAGCTTGAGGATCACCGCCGCGCCGCTGTGCATCTCGATCTGGTTGATCAGGGTCATCAGCTCGCTTTCCACCGCCGCATCACTCACCGCCGGATGGCAGCCATCCGCCAGCCGCACCAGCGCGATTGCCGGTGGCAACAGGCGCGGATCGCGCGGCACCATCTGCGCGAACAGCCCGCTCTGCCGATCTGCGGGAAGGCAGGGATCGAATGCGAGCACCACCCCGATGTCCAGCCCCGCGATGCGCGCCTTGGCGAAGCGGTCGGCAAAGGTGGATGCCGGCGTGTCGGTTGCCAGCGGCAGATAGACGAACCGCGCCCCGATCGCCTTGAGCGTTTCGAACCGCACCGCGCTGTTCCCCGCCGGAGCCACCGCCCCCTGTTCAGGATAAAGCGCCTCGTCCGGGCGCCATTCGCGCATGTCCCACCATAGCCAGCCGGCAAAGGCGATCGCCACCAGCACCGCCAGCGCAAGCAGACGCAGCAGCCAGCGACGGAGACCCCCTCGTCCCCCATTCCTGCGACCCTTGGCCATGCGCCCCTTGTTCTTGCCTCAGCCCTTGATGTGCAGCACGCAGATCAATGTGAACAGCCGCCGCGCGGTGGCGAAATCGGTGTCGACCTTGCCGTCGAGCCGTTCGAGCAGCAGTTCGGCGGCGTTGTTGTGGATACCGCGGCGCGCCATGTCGATCGTCTCGATCTCGGCCGGCGTTGCCTTGCGGATGGCCTGGTAATACGAATCGCAGATCGCGAAATATTCGCGGATCGGGCGGCGAAAGCGGGCCATCCCGATCAGCAGGGTTTCGAGCAATTGCCCGCCCTCGTCGCTGATATCCATCGCCAGCCGACCGTCATTGACCGACAGGTGGAGGTGATAGGGCCCCTTGGCCCCGCGCTCGGCACTGCGCAGCGGCTTGAAGGTGTTTTCCTCGATCAGATCGTAGATCGCCACGCGGCGTTCCTGCTCGACATCGGCGTTGCGCCACAGGATCGTCGCCTCGTCGAGCGTGATCCGGGCGATGCGATAGGCACCCGAGCCACCGGTGGCGGGCGAAATCGGCAGGGAATCGGGCGGCGTGTCGGCCATGGTTCCTGCCTTCGCAGATGCAGGGGCCGCACTTCAAGCACTTCGCGCAAATCTCCCCGCTATCCACAGCCGCGCGAAAAAATATTGGCAGCTTTCGCCCTTGCCTCATGCCTCAAGCAAAGCGCATCAGACCGGCATGGCCGAACCCGAAAAAGTGACCCCGATCAGCGTCAACCTGCCCGCGCAGGATGCCCTCTTGCGCAAACTGCCCGCCAATCTCGAGGCCGAGGCCGCGTTTCTGGGCGCCGTGCTGATCGACAACCGGGTGATCGAGGAACTGCAGGTTCCCATCCGCCCGGAACATTTCTTCGAACCGCTGCACCAGCGCATCTATGAACGCGTGCTGGTGTTGATCGAACGCAACGCCACCGCCTCGCCGGTGACCCTGCGCCCCTATTTCGAGGCGGACGAGGCGCTGCGCGAGCTGGGCGGCACGTCCTATCTCGCGCAGCTCACCGCCAATGGCGCCGGCCTGCTGCTCCCGCGCGAACTCGCGCAGCAGATCTACGATCTGGCGCTGCTGCGCGAACTGGTGAGCGTCGGTCGGGGCCTTGTCGAAGGCGCGCTCGATACCTCGCAGGACACCTCCCCGATGGATCGCATCGCCGAGGCCGAGGCCGATCTGTTTCGTGTGGCTGAGGGCGCAGCGACGGGGCGCGAGGCGGCGACCTTCCGCGATGCCGCGCTCCATGCGATCAAACTGGTCGAAGCGGCGATGCAATCGGGCGGCGGGCTGTCGGGCAAGACCACCGGCCTTGCCGCGATCGACCAGAAGACCAGCGGCCTGCACAATTCCGACCTGATTATCCTCGCCGGACGCCCGGGCATGGGCAAGACCTCGCTGGCCACCAACATCGCCTTCAACTGCGCCGAGAAGCATCTCGAATGGCAGCGCGACGGTGGCGAGTTCAATTACGGGGCGCCGGTTGCCTTCTTCAGCCTCGAAATGAGCGCTGACCAGCTTGCCACCCGCATTCTGGCCGAACAGGCCGAGGTTTCCTCGGAAAGCCTGCGCAGCGGCAAACTGAGCCGCGAGGATTTCCAGAAGCTCTCCTTTGCCAGCCAGCGGCTTGCCGAACTGCCGCTTTATATCGACGATACGCCTGCGCTCACCATCGCCGCCCTGCGCACCCGCGCCCGGCGGATGAAGCGGCGGCACGATATTGGCCTCATCATCGTCGACTATCTGCAATTGCTGCAAGGATCGGGCCGCGCCAACGACAACCGCGTCAACGAAATCTCGGAGATCAGCCGTGGCCTCAAGACGCTGGCGAAGGAACTTCAGGTTCCGGTGATCGCGCTATCGCAGCTCTCCCGCGCGGTCGAAAGCCGCGAGGACAAGCGCCCGCAGCTCTCCGACCTCAGAGAATCCGGCTCGATCGAGCAGGACGCGGACATGGTGTGGTTCATCTTCCGCGGCGATTACTATCACCTGCTGGTCAAGCCCGACACGCCGGACGCCAGCTCGCCGCCCGACGTGCAGGAGAAATACCGCGCCTGGGAGGAAAAGTTTGAACAGATGGTTGGCAAGGCCACGCTGATCGTCGCCAAACAGCGCCATGGTTCAACCGGCAACGTGCCGCTGCACTTCCAGAGCGACATCACCAAGTTTACCTCGCCCAACTACAGGGACTATTCGGACTGGGGTCAGGAATAGGGCGATGCGCCCTCAGCGTGTCCCCAGCTGGCTCATGCGGTAATCGGCAAGGCTCAGCCAATAGGCCAGCCGCCAGCGCAGCCGTGCCAGCCACGTCGCCTGGCGGCGATACCACTGCGGGGTCACAGCGATGCTGGCGGCCTCCATGTGATCGATCAGACTGCGCAGCGCTGCGGCAACTTGCGCATCCTCGATCCGCACCATCAGCTCGACATTGATACGGAACGAACGCTTGTCGAGATTGGCGCTGCCGACATAGCTTGCATCATCGGCCACCAGCAGCTTCATGTGCAGCTTGCACGGCTGGAACTCGAAGATCCGCGCACCCGCTGCCAGCAATCCCTTGTAAAGCAGCCGCGCCATGTCGATCGCCGCGCCGATATCGGACTTGCCCGGCATGATCATCCGCACCCGCCCGCGCCGCGCCACCTTGGCGATCTGGCGGCGGAAACTGCGCGGCGGCGAAAAATAGGCCGTGACCGTATCGAGCCGCCGCGCCGCCACCAGATCCTTGCGCAGCCACCACGCCCAGTGCCCCCGTCGCACCAGCGGCCCGCCAACCAGCAGCCGCACCGCGCCGGCGCTGGCATCGGCCTCGGCAACCCATTGGCGCACGGTGTCGCGCAAGGCGCGCAGTTGCTCCACCCGGCCTTTCTCCTCGTTATCCACCCAGCGCTCGACCAGTGCGAACCACGCGCAGAAGCGTTCCACCACCGGCCCCTCGATCAGCACCGCAAGATCGCACCAGCCATTCTCGGCCGGCGGCTTGAAATAGTGGTCGGAGACATTGGCCCCGCCGGTCATCACCCGCGCATCGTCGGCAATCGCGATCTTCTGGTGGTTGCGCACGAAATAGCGGCTGGTCCAGCGCGAGGAAAACACCGCGAAACTGCCCCCCGCAGCGCGCAGGGGTTCGAAGAAGGCGCGGCCTGCGTCATTGCCGAAATCATCGACGATCAGCCGCACCGCCACCCCGCGCCGCACCGCAGCGATCAGCGCATCGCGCACCTTGGTACCCGAACTGTCGTCATCGAACAGGTAGTAGAACAACCGCAGCGAAGTCTGCGCACCCTCGATCAGCCCGATCAGCGCGGCCAGCCGGTCGGCCCCGGCCGGCAGGAAGGTGAAATCATGCCCCTGCGCCGCAATCCGCAGCGGCGCGGGATCGGCGTAAGGTGCCGGCTCGGGTGATGCGGCCACGTTGGGGGTCTGCCCGTCCATGGGACAAGGATAGTCGCGGATGCGGCGGCCGCGCCAGCCCCTTGAAGCCGATTGCGACGCGGTTCAGCGATCCGCGCTGGCAGCTGCGGCGGCGGTGCCCGGCCCGGAGAAAACCGCGATCCGGAGCAGTTCCTCCAGCCGCGTCTGGTGCGCTTTGAGCGCGGCGATCCTGGCCTCGGTCTCGGCCTGGGCAACGGCAGCTTCGAGATCGCGCACCAGATGGCCAAGGAAGCTTTCAGGCACCGGCGCGGGCGGCACCACCAGCGCGGCGGTCGAGGCCTCGATCGCATCGCATTCAGCCACCAGCGCCTCCAGCAGCGCACAAGGGGCATTTGGCTCAGCGCGATCGACCGCGCCGAGCTTCATCGCCAGCGCGTTGCGGACGATCTTCAGGCTGCTTTCGATCAGGCGGCCCCACCAAGCGAGCTTCGGCAGATTGTCGGGAGGCACCGCAGCGTCGAGCGAACCGGATCGTGCCGCAATGGGCGACTGGAAACTCATGGCAACGCTCCTTGGTCTATGGCCCCCCGCACGACTGTGAAACGGATCGGTTAAGTTTCCGTCATCCGCGCATCACCTTGACGATTTTTGCAGCGCCCGATCGCCAATTGCCATCGCTGGCGGGCCGGATGCGCCGATCAGGCGCCCCGCCACACCATCGCCACGAGGCGCAAGGGGCATGGGCACGCGCATTTTCTTGACTCGCGCGCCCGCCATCCCTAGCTGGGCTCTCTCCCAGTTTCTGCGAATCCGAAAAGGCCGTCCATGGCACGCGTTACCGTTGAAGATTGCGTCGACAAGGTTCCCAACCGCTTCGACCTCGTCCTGCTCGCCGCCCAGCGTGCGCGCGAGATCTCCGGTGGCAGCGAACTGACCGTCGACCGTGATCGCGACAAGAACCCGGTGGTGGCGCTGCGCGAAATTGCCGAGCAGACCGTGCGCCCGCGCGACCTGTATGAATCGCTGGTAACCAGCCTGCAGAAAATCCTGCCCGACGACGAGGACGAGGCGGACGAGATCGGTTCGCTCAGCCAGTCGGCCGAAGCCCTGCGGATCACTGCATCGGCGCCGGCGCGCACCACCTCGCTCGGTGGCGATTACGACGGCTGACAGGCGGCGTTATCCGGGCGGCAGGGCGTGGCCCGGTCGTTGGCGTGGCGTTGCCTTGTCGTTGCCGGTTCGTTGCGGGGCCATGCCGGCCCTTTAACACTGCACTTTTCGCATTTGACCGGTTCTTGACGCGCGATTGGCGATGCTTGCCATCGCGCCGTAGCACGCTATCCCTTGCGCTTTGTAACATTAGCGTAACACGGAGGATGGCGCGCCGGCATGGCTTCGATTGCGGTCTACAGTGTCAAGGGCGGTGTCGGAAAGACGACACTGGCCGTGAACCTTGCTTGGTGTTCGGCCACCATCTCTCGCCGCAAGACGCTGCTGTGGGATCTCGACGCGGCCAATGGCTCGGGTTTTCTGCTGGGCATTGATGCAAAGAAAAAGCGCAGCGCCGACAGTGCCTTCGCGGAAGGGAGCGATCTGTTCAAACTGGTTCAGCCGACTGCCTTTGCCAATCTCGATCTGCTGCCCGCGGATGAAAGCATCCGCTCGCTCGACCGCCAGCTTGACCGGCTCGGCAAGAAGAAGCGGCTGGCCAAGCTGGTCGAGGGGCTGGCCAAGCATTACGACCGGATTATCTTCGATTGTCCCCCGGTGCTCAATGAAGTCAGCGCGCAAGTGATGCGTGCCGCCGATCTGGTGATCGTTCCGCTGCCGCCCTCCCCCCTGTCCGCCCGCGCCTTCGAGGTGGTGGTCGAGGAAGTACGCGGTCAGGGCAAGGGGCACCCGCCGATATTGCCTGTCCTGTCAATGCTTGATCTGCGCCGCAGCCTGCACAGGCAGGCGCGCGAGGCCAATCCGGCATGGCCGGTCATCCCGCTCGCCAGCGCGGTCGAACAATGCGCGGTCGAAAGGAAGCCGGTTGGCGCGTTTGCGCCGCGCTCTCCGGCGGCGCGGGCCATTGCCCAAGTGTGGACCGCGATCGAACGCAAGCTCGCCAGCGGCTGAGCGCCAGATGCGTCAGCCCGACGGCGATGTTCCGGCCCATCCCGGAAGCGCTGGCGGCGTTCAGACGCGCCCGAGGCGGAATTCTCGCGGAATATTTTTGCGGCAATGCGCGTTCCCGGTGAACCATGCCGGTGATTGCAGTCTATTCGTCGAAAGGCGGGGTCGGAAAGACCACCATCGCAGCCAATCTGGGCTGGTGTTCTGCGCAACTGACGCAGCGACGGACTCTGCTATGGGATCTCGACCCGACCGATGGCGCAGGCTTCATGTTCGCGTTAGCGGCGCAGCGCAAGCGGCAGGCACGCAGCCTGTTTGCGGGCGATGTCCCTGCGCAGGCGCTGATTTGCCCGAGCCACTATGCCGGGCTTGACCTGCTGCCGGCGGACGGTTCCCTGCGCGAGCTTGACTCGCTACTGCTGCGCATGGGCCAGCGCCACCGGATCGCGACGCTGGCGCGCCAACTGGTGCGCAGCTACGATCGGCTGATTCTCGATTGCCCGCCGATGCTCACCGAGCTGAGCGCGCAGGTCATGCGGGCGGCAACGCTGGTGATCGTGCCGCTGCCGCCCTCGCCGCTGTCGGCGCGCGCGCTCGATCATGTGGCCGAGGAGATTCGCCGCCACACGCGCCGTCCGCCGCCGATCCTGCCGGTCTATTCGATGATCGACCGGCGGCGCTCGCTGCACCGCGAGGCGCTAGCGGCCAACCCCGACTGGCCGGTGATCCCGCTGGTCAGCAGCCTTGAACAATGCGCGGTTCAGCGCCGTCCGGTCAGCACCTTCGCGCCGCGCAGCGAGGCTGCGTTGGCGCTGGCGCAGCTGTGGCAGGGGATCGAGCGCAAGCTCGCCCGGCTTGCGGCGGCACCGCCCGTTCCGCACTAGAGCGGTTTGCGATCCGACGGCATCGGACCGGCCGCTCTGGACTTTTGTTTTACCGCGTTTTCCGAGCCGCCGGGTGATTCCACCCGGCTCGCAAACGCTCTAGGGAAAGACACAGACCCCGACCAAACGCTCGCCCGGCGCTGGGCAGCGTGCGGGATGGGGTAGAGACGAACTGTCCCGCAAGGAGCCGCGAGAGGCGCGGATCAGGCGCTCTGCGGGGCCTCGTCGCCGCTCCCGCCGAAACGCTTGCCCGCCTTGGGAACCGCCGATCCGCGCGCCGGCGCCGGAATGCTCGGGCCGCGCGGGGCATCGGGGCGGTCGACCTTGCCGGTTTCGAGTAGTTTGGAGATTTCCTCGCCGGTCAGCGTCTCGTATTCGAGCAGCGCCTGCGCAAGCAGGTGGAGCTGATCCTCGTGGGTCTTGAGGATCTCGGTCGCGCGCTTGTGTGCGCCTTCGACCAGACCCTTGATTTCGGCATCGATCAGCTTGTTGGTCTCGTCCGAGGCCATGGTGCGCATCGTCTGGCCCATGCCGAGATAGCCGTCCTGGCTGGTTTCGTACTGGAGCGGACCAAGCTTGTCGGACATGCCCCAGCGGGTCACCATGTTGCGCGCAAGATCGGTCGCGTACTGGATGTCGGACGAGGCCCCCGATGACACCTTGTCGTGCCCGAAGATGATTTCCTCGGCCACGCGCCCGCCCATGCTGACCGAGAGGTTGGCGTGCATCTTGTCGCGGTGGTAGGAATAGCTGTCACGCTCCGGCAGGCGCATCACCATGCCAAGGGCGCGGCCGCGCGGGATGATGGTGGCCTTGTGGATCGGATCGGAGGCGGCTTCGTGCACCGAGACGATCGCGTGACCGGCTTCGTGATAGGCGGTCATGCGCTTTTCGTCGTCGGTCATCACCATGGAGCGGCGTTCCGCGCCCATCATGACCTTGTCCTTGGCGTCCTCGAATTCCTGCATCGCGACGAGGCGCTTGTTGCGGCGCGCAGCCAGCAGGGCGGCTTCATTGACGAGGTTGGCGAGATCCGCGCCCGAAAAGCCCGGGGTGCCGCGCGCAATCACGCGCGGGTTCACATCGGGAGCGAGCGGCACCTTCTTCATGTGCACGCCGAGGATCTTCTCGCGCCCGTCGATATCAGGGATCGGCACCACCACCTGACGATCGAACCGGCCCGGACGCAGCAGCGCAGGATCGAGCACATCGGGGCGGTTGGTGGCGGCGATGATGATGATGCCTTCGTTGGCCTCGAACCCGTCCATCTCGACGAGGAGCTGGTTCAAAGTCTGTTCGCGTTCGTCGTTCGAATTGCCAAGCCCGTGGCCGCGCGAACGGCCGACCGCGTCGATTTCGTCGATGAAGACGATGCAGGGGGCGTTCTTCTTGGCCTGTTCGAACATGTCGCGCACACGGCTGGCGCCCACGCCGACGAACATTTCGACGAAATCCGAACCCGAAATGGTAAAGAACGGCACCCCCGCCTCGCCCGCGATGGCGCGCGCCAGCAGGGTCTTGCCGGTGCCGGGCGAGCCAACCAGCAGCGCACCCTTGGGAATCTGCCCGCCAAGCTTGGAGAAGCGCTGCGGATCGCGCAGGAATTCAACGATTTCCTGCAATTCCTCGCGCGCCTCGTCGATGCCGGCGACATCATCGAAGGTCACCCGCCCCGAACGCTCGGTCAGCAACTTGGCCTTGGACTTGCCGAAGCCCATTGCCCCCCCGCCGCCGCCCTTCTGCATCTGGCGCAGCGCGAACACTGCGATCCCGAGGATCAGCAGGAACGGCAGCGACTGGAGCAGGATGAACAGCAGCACGCTTTGCTGTTCGCGCGCCTTGCCGGTGAACTGCACCCCGTTCTGTTCCATCAGGCGGGTGATCTCGATATCGTTGGGCACCGGAATGGTCGAGAAGCTGTCGCCATTCTTGAGCGTGCCGGTAATCAGATCCTCGCTCAGCTGGACGTCCTGCACTTCGCCCTCGGCAACCGCCTCGCGGAAGTCGGAATAGCGGATCGAGGTGCCCGGGTTCTGCCCGGCATTGCTGAACAGGGTGACGACCAGCAGCAGAGCGAGGAAGATGCCACCCCAGATCATCAGCTGCCTGACCCAGGGGTTGGGTCCGTCCGGCTGCTGGTTGGGATCGTTGGGCTCGCTCATCGGCTGGATTCCTTTCGTCCCCGACAATGTAGGACGCACAGAGTGAATGGCAAGATAATGCGCGCCCGCGCAGATCGTGCCATTTTTCGAACGGCGTGATGCGGATTATCGATCACCGGCACCGGGTGCTGCGGTGCCATAGGCGGCGAGAAACATCTCGACCGCCCCGTCGATCCGTCTGCGCATGCTTTCGGGGGTAATGGTCACGCCGAAGCGGTGTTCGAGATCGCCCATGCCCTTGCACAAGGAGACGAACTGCTCGGCCGCCAGCTCGGTATCGGCAATCGTCAGCTCGCCAGCGGCCGCGGCGTGCTGGAGCCAGGCAGCGAAGGCGCGCTTCATACGCCGCGGCCCGGCGTCAAGAAACGCCGCGCCGATTGCCGGCTCGTACTCGGTCTCGGCGGCGATGCGGCGTTCGAAGCGGGTCATCTCGGGGCGGAACAGGAAAGCGAAGATCGCCTCGCCGATCGCGATAAGCCGGTCGCGGATCGAACCTTGCGGCATGGCTTCGAGCGAGAAATGGCCGCGCATTTTCTCGCATTCGCATTCAACCGCAGCGTCAAACAGCGCGCGCTTATCGCCGAACTGTTTGTAGATCGTCACCTTGGAAACCCCGGCATCGGCGGCCACCTGTTCGATCGAGGTCGCGGCATAGCCGTTGCGGAAGAACAGGTGCGAGGCGGTGTCGATGATCGCCTGGCGCTTGGCCCCATCGAGCGGCCGGCCCGCACGGCGGCGGCCGGACAAAGCTGAATTTGCAGCGGAACACCCGGTTGACAAAATGAACGGTTCCGTTCAGTTAAACGCTACCGTTCAATAATGCGTCGATTCGCCCCCTTGCGCAACCCTCAGCCCAACCCCGCCCGCTGACAAAGGTTCCCCCCGCGTGCTCTGGATCGCTCTCAGGATGCTGACAGGGGATGCCCAGAAGTTCTATGGGCTGTTGTTCGGCATTGCTTTCTCCACCCTGCTGATCACCCAGCAGATGACCATTTTCGTCAATCTGGTGCAGCGCGGGGCGAGCGGGGTCTTCAACGCGCCCGAGGCCGAGGTGTGGGTGATGGACCCGGCCAGCCGCACCACCGATGTCAGCTACGCCATGCCTGCCACCGCGCTCGACAAGGTGCGCTCGGTCAGGGGCGTGGAGTGGGCCGTGCCGCACCTGCGCGCGCAGGCCAATGTCCGCACGGCCGAGGGGGATCTCGAAGGCGTGGGCGTGATCGGGGTGGATGACGCCACGCTGATCGGGATGCCCAAGCGGATGACCCAGGGCGACAAGGCGGTGCTGTTTGCGCCGGACGCGGTCGTTGTCGACGATACCGGCGCGCTGCGCTTCTTTCCGGCCGAGGTCAACCCGATCGGTGCGCGGCTTGAACTGAATGACCAGCGCGCGGTGATCCGCGGCATCGCCGACGCGATCCCGAGCTTCACCAGCACGGTGGTGCTCTACACCCGCTATTCCAATGCCCTCAACTTCGTCCCCGGCACCCGCAACCGCCTGTCCTTCGTGCTGGTGGGCGTAAGCGCGGGCCAGACCCCGGCCGAGGTCGCCGACCGGATCGAGGCCGAAACCGGCCTCAAGGCCAGAACCCGCGAGGAATTTGCCCAGGCGGGGATCGATTTCATCATCGAGAACACCGGCATCCCCACCAATTTCGGGATCACCGTGTTCCTCGGCTTCGTCGTCGGCGTGGCCATTGTCGGGCTGACCTTCAGCCTGTTCATCCGCGACAATATCAAGCAGTTCGGCGCATTGAAGGCGATCGGCGTCACCAACGGCAAGATCGTGCGGATGGTCGCCGCGCAAGCGGGCCTCGTCGGGCTGGTCGGCTATGCGCTGGGGGTCATCGGCACGGTGCTGTTCATCATCGGCTTTTCCGCAAATCCCTTTTTCAAGGGCTTCTACATCCCTTGGCAGGTGCCACTTATCAGCTTCGTGGCAGTGGTCATCATACTCGCCATCACCGGTCTGATCGCGATCCGTTCGGTGCTCAAGACCGAACCGGCGGCGGTGTTCCGGTGAGCGCGCCTGCCATGGCCGGCCCCGCCAGCCCCCCGTGCAACGCCGAAGCCGCGATCTGCGCGCGCGGCATCATCCGTGATTTCGAAGCCGGGCAGTCCACCATCCGCGTGCTGCACGGCATCGACGCCGACATCCGCCCCGGCGAGATGACCTACGTCGTGGGCGAGAGCGGATCGGGCAAGACGACGCTGATCTCGATCATGTGCGGCATCCTCTGGCCGACCGCGGGCGAGGTGAAGGTGTTTGGCACCGACATCTACAAGCTGTCGGATACCGAGTTGGTGAACTTCCGCCTCAACAACATCGGTTTCATTTTCCAGCAGTACAACCTGATCCCATCGATCGATGCCGCGGCCAATGCCGCAGTGCCGCTGATTGCCAAGGGCATGGCCGTGGAGGAAGCACGCGAGCAGGCCAAGGTGCTGCTCGACAAGCTCAACATCGGCAACCAGGCCGACAAGCTGCCGCGCCAGCTTTCGGGCGGGCAGCAGCAGCGCGTCGCGATCGCCCGTGCGCTGGTGCACGAACCGCGCCTTGTCGTGTGCGACGAGCCAACTGCGGCGCTCGATGCCTCCTCTGGCCGGCGGGTGATGGACCTGCTGCGCGAAGTCGCGGTGGCGCCCGATCGCGCCTGCATCATCGTCACCCACGACAACCGTATTTTCGATCTCGCCGATCGCATCATCGTGCTCGAGGACGGCCGCATCACCCATGACGGCAAGGAGATGCCCGATGGCCATTGATGCCGCCGCCACTTCCCTATCCTGCCAGCCGAGGACATTATGGCTCTTCTGCCCCGCAATCTGAGTTTCTCGCGCCAGATCCTGCCGGCCATCGCGGTGATCGGAGTGCTGATCGCCGCGTGGCATATCATCGGCGACCTGCCTGACCGAACGACCAGCGAACCGGCCGAACAGCCGCCCAAGGCGGTGGGGGCGCTCGCCAATGCGCCGCGCGTGGCCGGGGCCGGGATCGTCGAGCCGGCGAGCGAGGTGATCGACATCGGCTCGGCGCTCTCGGGCCTCGTCACCGATGTCAGGGTCAAGCCGGGCGACAAGGTTGCGGCGGGCGACGTGCTGTTCCTTGTCGATGCCCGCGCCGCGCGCGCCAGCCTTGCGCAGGCCAGCGCCGCAATCGGCGAAGCGCGCGCCGCCATCACCGAAGCGCTGGCCGCGCAGCGCACCGCGCGCCAGCAGCGCGATCTCTACCGCAACCTCGCCGATCCGGCCGCCGTCAGCCGGGCCGAAGTGATCCGCGCCGAGGGCGAGGACGCCGCCGCCACCAGCCGTCTCGGCCTGGCCCGCGCACGGCTTGCCGCTGCCGAAGCCGCCGCCGCCGCCGCGCGCACCGAGATCGAGCGCCTCACCGTGCGCGCCCCGATTGCCGGGGAGATTCTCGCGGTCAACATCCGCCCGGGCGAATTCGTCGCCACCCAGGGCGGCAGCAGCCAGCCCTTCATCCAGATGGGCAACACCGACCCGCTGCATGTGCGCATCGACATCGACGAGAACGAGGCGGTGCGCATCAAGCTCGGCGCACCGGCCGTGGTCAGCCCGCGCGGGGCAGCCGAATTCCACGTCAACGCCACCTTCGTGCGCGCCGAGCCGCAGGTGGTGCCCAAGCGCTCGCTCACCAACAGCGCCGCCGAGCGTGTCGATGTGCGGGTGCTCCAGCTGATCTACGCGCTGCCCAAGACCGACCGCTTCCGGGTCGGCCAGCAGGTCGATGCCTTCATTCCGGCCACCAGCGCTCCGGCGGGCGGGGAGAACTGAGCGATGCGGCGCTCTGCCCTCCTCTGCGCAGCGCTGCTGCCGCTCGCGCTGGGGGCCTGCGTGATGCAGCCCGCGCCCGAGATCGCGACACCGGTGCCGGCATTGCCCGCAGCATTCTTGTTCACCCCCGGCAGCGCCGCGCAGAGCGGCCTTGCCGCGCTGATGCCGGGGAATGATCCGGCCTACACCGCGCTCTCGCAGGCAGCGCTGGCCCAGGCGCCGAGCCTGGCCGAAGCCGCCGCGCGGATCGACGCGGCGCGCGCCGGCGCCCGCCGCGCCGGGGCCGAGCGCCTGCCCAATGTCAGCGCCGATGGCGATGTCACCCGCAACCGCATCAACCCCGCGCAGTTCGGCGCAGCCGGCCAGCAGGGCTTCATCCCGCGCGAGCAGACTGCCTACGGCGCGAATATCGTCGCCAGCTGGGATCCGGACATCTTCGGCCGACTGAAAGCGCAGGAGCGCGCCGCGCTCGCGCGGATCGATTCGGCCAGCGCGCAGGCGCAGAGCGTGCGGATCGCGCTGCTGGCCGAAATCGCCGCGAGCGTGATCGACTGGCGTGTGCTCGATGCCCGCGCCGCCGCAATCAGCGAGGATGTCGCCGCCGCGCAGTCGCTCGCACAGCTCGCCAAGGTGCGCGAGGATGCCGGCATTGCCCCCGGGTTCGACCGGGTGCGGGCCGAGGCGACCGCCAGCTCCTCGCAGGTGCGCCTCGCCGCGCTGGAGAGCGAACGCGCGCGCCTGATCGGACGGCTGGTGACCCTGACCGCACAGGACAGCGCAAGCGTGCGCGCCGCGCTGGCGGTGCCGGCCTCCTCGCAGGCACCGGCCGATCCGCCGGCTGCGCTGCCCTCCGATCTGCTGGCGAACCGGCCTGACGTGGCCGCCGCCGCCGCCAGCCTTGCCGCCAGCGATGCCGATCTCGCCGCCGCCGCACGCGCCCGCTTTCCGCGCATCACGCTGTCGGGGGTGATCGGGCTGCTTTCGTTCAGGCCCGAGGATTTCTTCAACGATTCGATCATCGGCACCCTGACCGCTGCCGTCGCCGGGCCGCTGCTCGATTTCGGTCGGGTGGGAGCCGGGATCGACGCCGCCGCTGCCGACAAGCGCGCCGCCTTTGCCGCCTATCGCAGGGCCGTGTTCCAGGCGCTGGGCGAGGCCGAGGCGGCCTATGGCGTGGTCGCCGCTGCCGATCTCGAAAGCCGGCTTGCGCAGGACGAACACAGGCAGCTCACCCGCGCAGCAGCGCTTGCCGAAACCCGCTACAAGGCCGGTCTTGCAAGCTTTCTCGACGTGCTCGAAGCGCGCCGCGCAGCCGATGCCAGCGGTGAGCGCGCCGCGGCGGCGATGGGCCGGACGTTGCGGGCGCGGGTGGTGCTGTGGCAGGCGCTGGGCGGAGAGGCGCCCGCAGCCCGCTAACCGATCACCCGCTCGATCAGCCAGAAGCTCCCCACCGCGCCGATGGCATAGGTCGCCGCGCGCAGCACGGGTATCTCGGCCTTCGGCAGCGCACGGGTCAGTCCCCACAGCAACGCCAGCGTCAGCGCGATCACCAGCAGCTGCCCCGCCTCGACCCCGAGGTTGAACGCCAGCAGAGCGGTGATGACCTCGCCCTGCGGCAGGCCGATATCCGCGAGCGCGCCGGCAAAGCCGAAGCCGTGGATCAGCCCGAAGGCAAAGGCCACAACCCAGGGCAAGCGCCGGGTGAAGGTGTGCCGCTCCGGCGCGCGCAGCACCAGCGCCACTTCGAGCGCGAGGAATACGATAGACAGCGCGATCAGCGCCTCGACCGGGCGGCTGGGCAAGCCAGCATAGCCAAGACTGGTCGCCACCAGCGTCAGCGAGTGCGCCACGGTGAAAGCCGTCGCGGCCTTCACCACTGGCCAGTGCGCGCGCACCAGCAGCACCAGCGCGATCACGAACAGCAGGTGATCCCACCCGAACAGGATGTGCTCGGCCCCGATCACCAGATAGTCGGCCAGCACCTGCATGGTATCGGGTGCGGCCGCGATGGTGGCAACGGGCGCAGCAGCGGTGAGACGGAAGGTCTGCACCGGGCCATCACGCGGGATGAAGCGCGCGATGGCATCGCTGTTGCCGATCAGTTCGCTGAGGCCGAAGCTTTGCCCGGGGAGATCACCCGTGCAGTGCAATTCCTGCCGCCCCAGCAGCGCCAGCGGCGCCGCGCGCTGCACCGCGTGGCCCCGCGGCGTGCAGCTTCGGGGAAACACCGGCCGGGCCAGCACCGCCCCCGTCTGCCCCGGTGCCACCGCGCTGACCGGCAGCTTCCATTCGAGCACCCATGCCCCGCCATCGCGCTCGGCCAGCTCGATCACCGCCGGGCGCAATTCGTCGGCATTGGCCGGCGCGGCGAACAGCGCGAGGATCATCGCCAGCAAGGCGCGCACCGCGTGGCTCACCTGGCGATATCGACCCGGTAGGCGCTGCGCAGGATCGCATAGGCGCGCTCCTCGCGCGCGGCGATCTGGGCGCTGCGCCAGTCATTGGCGATGCGCGCACGCAGCGCCTCGAAATCAGATGCGGCGGCGCTGCGTTCTGTGACCCGCACGATATGCCAGCCAAAGCCCGAGGGGATCGGGCCATGCCACTTCCCGTCCGCCGGGATGCCCGCCAAGCCCTGGGCAAACTGCTGGCCAAAGCGCACTTTGATCTCGCGCAGCGGGGCCTTGTCCATCGCCGCCGGCAGGCTGGCGGAGCGCGGCGGCCCCGGATCGGCCATGGCTGCACGCGCGGCCTGCTCGTCGCTGAACAGGCGCTGCTCGAAACTCACCGCCCGCGTCCCGGAATAGCGCGCCTGATTGGCCTTGAAGAAAGCCCGCAAGGCGGCCTCGTCCGGCTCGGCGATTTCGGCGGCGGCGCTGGCGGTCATGTCCATCTTGGCCACCATCCGCTGGCGCACCACGGCATCATCGGCATCCAGCCCCAGCCGCAGCGCCTCGCGGTAGAGCACTTCCTCGCGCACATAGCGTTCGATCCGCGCGTCAAGCTCGGCATCGGTCGGCGCGCGGCCCATCACCTGCTCGAAAGCAAGCGCCAGCTGGGCCTTGCGCGCGGCATCGACGGTGATCACCCGCGAGGACGGATCGACCGGCGTCCCGCCCCATGTCAGCCCGACATAGAGCGCCGCCCCGAGGGCAAGAAAATGGACCAGCGGCTCGCGGGCCCAACCGGGTAGCGTCACGTCGCCGCCTTGGGCTGCTTGAGCCAGATCGGCGAGGTATAGGCGCGCTCCTGCGCCACCGCGTCCTTGAGCGCATCGCCGGTGAGTTCGAACCCGAAGCGCACCGCATCAAACAGCGTCCAGCGCGGGGTCGGAATTTCCAGCACACGCACGTAATAGAACGCGCGCTGGCCCTTGGCGTAGTCGGGATCGGTCCAGGTCGTGCGCAGTTCGGCGGCACCGATGGTGTTGGTGTAAGTCGCCGTCTTGCGGTCGACCGTATCGCCCACTGGGGTCAGGCCGCGCGCTGTGCGCGGACGCTTGGCTATGTCACTCCACACCACGTCATAGACGCGTTCGCGCGCCGTGCCGCTGGCATCGACCCAGCCCTTGACCACCTGCACCCGATCGAGATTGGCGCCGTCCGGATCCTTCAGGGCGCTGATCAGGAAGGTCGGCGCGCGGCCCGTGTCGGTCAGCTCGCCGCCCATCGGCACGCCGCGGGTATAGCCCGCGCGCACCCAGTCGCCGCTCCAGTCCTTGTCCGAGAAATCGAAACCGCCGAAGATTCGCACCGTCATGCGCGGGCCGGTGGTGGCATAGACCTCGCGGCGCTTGAAGGCATCGAAAATCTCCGCCCGCGTATTCCCCCGCGCCCAGGCAGCGGCGTAGCCGCCCGCCAGATAGTGCCAGCCGAACCGCCCCTGCCGCGTGCCAAGGTTCTGCGGCTGCATCGCGCGGTCCTTGAAGGCGGGTTCGTTTCCGGTGTGCTTGCCGAAGAAATTGTCCTCGTCCGCAGTCGCCAGCGCGGTGTGGCTGTCGGTTGATCCGATCAACCCGAAGGCATAGGGGTTCACCCCGAGCCGCGCCTCGAGCGACAGCCCGCGCAGCAGCGCTGAACGCGCGTAGGAACCGGCATACATGTCGGGCGTGCTCATGGCGGTGAGCGGCAGGTTGCCGAGCTCCCAGCCCTTCACCCCGAAGCCTGCCATCTCGTCATTGGGCGAAAGGAAGGGGTGGGTTTCGCTGTCGCCCTTGATCTGGGTCACCTCGACCACCGGCTCGGCCGCCGCGCGCCGCGCGGCATAAGCGGCGGTCATGGGGGAACCATCGGCCATCGTCGTCTCGAACATCAGCCCGTTCGAGACATTGGAATTGTGCGGGATCGCCAGCACCTTGCCGCCGGTCTTGCGCTCATAGGCAGCCATGTAGTCCCACAGCTGCTCGACCTTGGTGTCGATCCCCTGGATCGGCAGGGTCTGGCGGGTGCGGTCGCTGCCGTCGCGGAACATGACAACGCGATGGAGATTGTTGCCGTCAGGCATCAGCGTCCACTCGAAGCCAGCCAGAGCAGTGAACACGCCCGGTTCATTATAGCGATCAAGCAGGCCAAGCTGGGTGTTCCAGATATCCTCGGTGCCTTCACGCATACGCTTAGGATCGGTGAAGGCTTCGGGCAGGGTGTCATTGGCGGCGGCGGTGATCAGCTCCGCAATCGCACGCTGCGATCCTTGCGGGCCTTCGTGCATCATGTCGTACCAGCGCAGCACGGTTTCGTCGCCGATCACCCACTTCACGTACCAGCGCGGCGCATCATAGAGCCGCCGGGTCGCGCCGAGCCCGTCCGAATGGTCGGCAATGACGAGGAAATCGAGCGGGCGATCTAGCTGCGCCTTGCCGCCGGTGGTGGCAGTGACTTCCTCGCCGCGTGCGAACCGCAGCGCCGCCTCCGGCCCGAGCCGCACGCCGAAGCCGAAGGCGTCGATCGAATTGTCGGTGTGCAGGTGCGTGTCGCCCCAATAGGGCCGGTCGGGAAATTCAGCGAGAGCGATCGTGTCCTCGCCATTGCCGGTCTGCGCGGGATCGAGCGCCCCGTCGCCGCTGCACCCCGCCAGTGTCAGCGCCGCCAGGCTTGCCGCAACCAGCCCGGCCCCAATCGTCCATGTCTTGCGCATGGCTTGCCTCCCCTCAACTCCGGCGCAGATTGTGTGCGAACAGAGCCGTCGCCGTCAAGCAGGGGGTGTACGCTGGAGCAGCGCCGCGCGCTCGCAGCGGCACACCACTTGCCCGCGCTGGTTGTGCATCTCGTGGAGGAAGGTGACGATCCCGGCATCCGGGCGCGACGTGCTGGCGCGCAGTTCCTTGACCTCGCTCGAGGCGCGCAGCGTATCGCCGATGAACACCGGATGGGGCGTGACCACCTTGTCGAAGCCGAGATTGGCGATCAGCGTGCCCAGCGTCGTGTCACCCACCGACAGCCCGACCAGCAGGCTGAAGGTGAAGGTCGAATTGACGAGGATCTGCCCGAACCCGCTGGCCTTGGCTGCCTCGACATCGAGGTGCAACGGCTGCGGGTTGTGGGTCATGGTGGAAAACAGCAGGTTGTCGGTCTCGGTCACGGTGCGGCGGATTTCGTGCTCGATCCGCATCCCCACCTGCCATTGGTCAAAATAGCGGCCCGCCATCAGGCACCTGCTGCCCAGCGCGCCACCACGTCCGCGCCGTCATCCGCGCTCGAGCGCACCGCGCCCGGGGTGCGGCTGAAGCGCGGCGCGGGGGCGGTGTGCCATTCGCCCGCGTGTTCGACATAGGCGGCGCGTGCCTTCATGTGCGGGTGCTCGCGCGCCTCGTCGAGATCGAGCACCGGGGCAAAGCAGGCGTCGGTGCCTTCGAGCAGTTCGCACCATTCGGCCTGTGTTCTGGTAAGAAACAGCGTCGCCAGCTTGTCGGCATAGTCATCCCAGTTGGCAGGGTTCATCTGGCCCTCGGCCAGCTCCGCCGGTGCACCGGACCTGGCCAGCATTTCGGCATAGAACTGCGGCTCGATCGCGCCCAGCGAGATCTCTCTGCCGTCGGCGCATTTGAAGCAGCGGTAGAAATGCGCCGCCCCGCCGAGCATCCCCTTGCCGCGTTCGGTGGTGATGAAGGGCCGGCCGCGCACCCCGAAGAAGAAGCTCATCAGGCTGGTTGCCCCGTCGACGATCGCTGCATCGACCACCTGCCCCTTGCCCGAACGTTCGCGCTCGTAAAGCGCGGCCATGATCCCGAAGGCGCAATACATCGACCCGCCGCCGAAATCGCCGACGAGGTTCTGCGGCGGCGTGGCGGTTTCGCCGGCCTTGCCGACCGCCGAAAGCGCGCCGGTGATGGCGATGTAATTGATGTCGTGCCCGGCCGCGTGGGCCAGCGGGCCATCCTGGCCCCAACCGGTCATGCGCGCATAGACGAGGCCCGGATTTGCGCTGAGCAGTGCATCCGGCCCCAGCCCCAGCCGCTCCATCACGCCGGGGCGAAAGCCCTCGATCAGCACATCGGCCTTGGCCGCAGCCTCGCGGCAGAAGGCCTTGCCTTCCTCGCTCTTGAGATCGATGCCAACCCGGTGCCGCGCGCGCTCGACCACCGGGTTGGAAACACCTGCGCCGGGGCGATCGATCCGCACCACTTGCGCACCGAGATCGGCAAGCAGCATGGCGACGTGCGGCCCCGGACCGATGCCGCTGAATTCGATGACCTTGAGGCCGGTCAGCGGCCCTGATGGCTGGTTCATGTGTCTCTCCCTTTGCGCCAGTCTGTGGCGCGGGCGCTGGCCGAGAGCAAGTGCCCAGATGGCTAGCCTGCACCCCGCTGCCATCCAATCCTCGCCTTGGGCCGGCAAAGGCGAAATTGCTTGTCGCGGGCGCTTCAACGTTTAATTGCGCGCACATGAGCACTCTGACCCATCTCGAACGGCTCGAGGCCGAAAGCATCCACATTTTTCGCGAGGTCGCGGCCGAGGCCGAAAACCCGGTGATGCTCTATTCGGTGGGCAAGGATTCGGCTGTGATGCTGCATCTGGCGAAAAAGGCGTTCTACCCGGCACCGCCACCTTTCCCGCTGCTGCATGTCGATACCACATGGAAGTTTCAGGACATGTATGCCCTGCGCGAGAAGGCCGCGCGTGAGGCCGGGATGGAACTGTTGATCCACCAAAACCCCGAAGCCAAGGCGCAGGGCATCAATCCGTTCGAACACGGCCCGCTGCACACCGACATGTGGAAGACAGAGGGGCTGAAGCAGGCGCTCGACCTCCATGGCTTCGATGTCGCCTTTGGCGGCGCGCGGCGGGACGAAGAAAAGAGCCGCGCCAAGGAGCGGGTGTTCAGTTTCCGAACCGCGAGCCATGCGTGGGACCCGAAGAACCAGCGGCCCGAGCTCTGGAATCTCTACAACACCCGCAAAAAGAAGGGCGAGAGCATCCGCGTCTTCCCGCTATCGAACTGGACCGAGCTCGACATCTGGCAATATATCATGGCCGAGAACATCGAGATCGTGCCGCTCTATTTTGCGGCGCCACGCCCGACCTATGAATATGAAGGCGGGCTGTTCATGGCCGATGATCTGCCCCGGCTGGAAGCGGCGATGGGCAAGCCGCTCGCAATCACCATGCGCTCGATCCGGTTCCGCACGCTGGGCTGTTTCCCGCTGACGGGCGCTGTCGAAAGCCATGCCGCGACCCTCTCCGAAGTGGTCCAGGAAATGCTGCTCACCACCACCAGCGAACGACAGGGCCGCGTGATTGACAAGGACGGCGGTGACGCCAGCATGGAGAAGAAAAAGCAGGAGGGTTATTTCTGATGAACACGCCTTCCTCTTATCAAACCGACGCCCTCATTGCCGAGGATATCGACGCCTACCTCCGCCAGCACCAGCACAAGAGCCTGCTGCGCTTCATTACCTGCGGCTCGGTGGATGACGGCAAGTCAACGCTGATCGGGCGGCTGCTCTATGATTCGAAGATGATCTTCGAGGATCAGCTCGCCGCGCTCGAAAGCGACAGCAAGCGTCACGGGACGCAAGGCGAGGCGATCGACTTCGCGCTGCTGGTCGATGGCCTCGCTGCCGAGCGCGAGCAGGGCATCACCATCGATGTCGCCTACCGCTTTTTCAGCACCGAAAAACGCAAGTTCATCGTCGCGGACACCCCTGGGCATGAACAATATACCCGCAACATGGTGACCGGCGCTTCGACCGCCGATCTCGCCGTGATCCTCGTCGATGCGAGGAAGGGCGTGCTCCAGCAGACCCGGCGCCATTCCTGGCTGGTTCACCTGCTCGGCATCCGCCACGTGGTGCTGGCGGTGAACAAGATGGATCTGGTTGGCTATGATGAGGCCACCTTCGATGCCATCGTCGCCGATTACCGCGCCTTTGCCGAAGGGATCGGCATCGCCGATTTTACCGCGATCCCGATTTCGGGATTCCGGGGCGACAACATCACCGCCGCCCCCTCGGCCAACACCCCGTGGTATGACGGCCCGGCGCTGATCGCGCACCTCGAAACGGTCGATGTTGATGATGCCGCTGCACAGGCGCAGCCGTTCCGGATGCCGGTCCAATGGGTCAACCGCCCCAATCTCGATTTCCGCGGGTTTGCCGGGCTGATCGCCAGCGGCACTGTGCGGGTGGGCGATCCGGTGCGGATCGTGCCTTCGGGCAAAACCAGCACAGTCAAGGCAATCGTTACCTTTGATGGCAATCTCGACGAGGCCGTTGCCGGCCAATCGGTCACCATCTGCCTTGCCGACGAGGTCGATTGCAGCCGCGGCGACGTGATCGCGGCCGCCGGCGATCCGCCGCAAGCCTCCGACCAGTTCCGCGCCACCTTCGTATGGATGGACGAGGAGCCGCTCAAGCCCGGGCGTGGCTACTGGCTCAAGCTCGGAACGCAAACTGTCACCGCGACGATCCAGCCGCCAAAATACGAGATCGACGTCAACAGCCGCGAGCATCTCGCCGCGCGGGCGCTTACGCTCAATGCCATCGGCGTCGCCGAGTTCGCCACCGACCGGCCGATCACCTTCGAACCCCACGAAGTGAACCGCCAGCTGGGCGGGTTCATCCTGATCGACAAATACACCAACGCCACCGTCGCGGCCGGGATGATCCAGTTCAGCCTGCGCCGTGCAGAGAATGTCCATTGGCAGCCGGTCAGCATCACCCGCGCGGAACATGCGGGAATGAAGAACCAGACGGCGCGGGTGCTGTGGTTCACCGGCCTTTCGGGCAGCGGCAAATCGACCATCGCCAACGAAGTCGAAAAACAGCTGTTCGTGATGAACCGCCACACCTTCCTGCTCGACGGTGACAATGTCCGTCACGGCCTCAACCGCGATCTCGGCTTTACCGAGGCCGACCGGATCGAGAACATCCGCCGGGTGGGCGAGGTGGCCAAGCTTATGGCGGATGCCGGGCTGATCGTGCTCACCGCCTTCATCTCCCCGTTCCGGGCCGAGCGGCAGATGGTGCGCGACATGCTTCCGCAAGGCGAATTCATCGAGATCTTCGTCGATACCCCGCTGGCGGTGGCCGAGGCGCGCGATGTCAAGGGTCTCTACAAGAAGGCACGCGAGGGCAAGCTCAAGAACTTCACCGGGATCGACAGCCCTTACGAACCGCCCGAAAACCCGGAAATTCGCGTCAACACGGTGGACATGACCCCACAGGAAGCGGCGCGCTATATCATCGACCGGATCTTGCCGCTCAAATGACCCTTGGCGCGCTTGATGATGCCGCGCTCGCGGCACAGCTGGCTCTTGAAGCGGGGCGGCTGCTGACGGCGGTGCGCGAGCAATCGGGGCTGGCCGGCAAGGCGCTTGGCGATGAAGGGGACGCCGCCGCCAACCGTTTCCTGTGCGCAAGCATCCGCGCCGCGCGGCCCGATGACGGGCTGCTGTCGGAGGAGGAGAAGGACAATCCCGCGCGGCTCGGCAAGCAGCGCGTATGGATCATCGATCCGGTCGATGGCACGCGCGAATATTCCGAAGGCCGCGCCGACTGGGCGGTGCACGTCGCGCTCGCGGTGGATGGTGTGCCGGTGCAGGGCGCGGTCGCCCTGCCGGGGCTGGCGGGCGAGATGGTGCTGCGCTCCGACCAGCCGCGGCCGCTTGCCCCGATGGCACGGCGCCCGCGCTTCCTGGTCAGCCGCACCCGCCCTGCCGCCGAGGCGCAGGCTGTTGCTGCCGCGCTTGGCGGCGAGTTGGTGGCGATGGGCAGCGCCGGGGCCAAGGCGATGGCGGTGGTGCGTGGCGAGGCCGAGGTCTATCTCCATTCCGGCGGACAATATGAATGGGACAGCTGCGCGCCGGTGGCGGTTGCGGCCGCATACGGGCTGCATTGTTCGCGCATTGACGGATCGCCACTGGTCTACAACCAGCCCGACACATACATGCCCGATCTGCTGATCTGCCGCCGCGAATGGGCTGCGCCCGTGCTGGCCGAAGTGGCGCGGCTTTCGCAGGGCGATTGACAGCCGCGCCCGCTTGCCCATAGGCCCGCGATTACGCGATTGTGCGATGCAGCAAGCAGGAGCGTGCCAGCCATGGGCAAAGACAGCATCAGGGTGCTCGCCGTTGCCTCGGGCGGAGGACACTGGGAACAGCTGATGCTGCTGCGCCCGACGCTGGCGCAATACGACATCCGCTTTGCCACCACCGAACCGGCGGTCGCGGCCCAGCATGGCATCGCCGCTGTCGAAACCCTGCCCGACTGCAACCAGAACATGCCGCTGCGATCGGCGCTGTGCGCGCTGGTAGCGCTGTGGGTGGTGCTCAAGCATCGCCCCAAGGTGATCCTTTCGACCGGCGCGGCGCCGGGCTTCTTCTGCATCCTCGCCGGGCGGCTGATCGGCGCGCGCACGCTGTGGATCGATTCGGTCGCCAATGGCGAGGAACTGTCGATGTGTGGCAAGCTGTCAAAGCGTTTCGCGCACCAGTGCTGGACCCAGTGGGAGCACCTCGCCGGCCCTGATCGTCCGCGCTATTTCGGGGCGGTGCTGTGATCATCGTCACGGTCGGGATGCAGCTCGGGTTCGACCGGCTGATCGCCGCCATGGACGCGCTCGCGCCGAGCCTCGGAATGAAGGTGATCGCGCAGACCGGCAAGGGATCGTACCAGCCGCAGAACATGGAGGCGCGGGTCAAGATCGCGCCGGCCGAATTTGAGGCACTGATGGGCGAAGCGCGGCTGATCGTCAGTCATGCCGGGATCGGCACAGTGCTGACCGCCGCGCGCCGCGCCAGGCCGATCGTGCTGATGCCGCGCCGCGCGGAACTGGGTGAACACCGCAATGATCACCAGCTGGCCACGACGCGCAAGCTGGCCGGGCGACCGGGCATTCTGATCGCCGCAAACGAGAGCGAACTTTCCCTTCGCATCAGCGAAGGACTGGCGCTCACCGACTGGTCGGCCACCCGCTCGCCCACCGCGCAAGCGCTCAACGCGGCGCTGGCGGCCTTCATCGAAAACCGCCCGCTGTGATGCCGCCTCTCGCGCGCGCGTGGTAAAAAGCTGGCAAGCCTAACGCGATTTTAAGGGCTTCGCGGCCATGGTCCCGCACGCAACCGCGAAAGCCATGACACCATGAATGCCCCTTTCAAGACCGCCGCCGCGCTCGACATCAAGGCTGGCCCCAATCCGGCACCCGACCACCAGGTGGCGGTGATCGGGCTGGGCTATATCGGCCTGCCGACCGCCGCGCTGCTCGCCAGCTATGGCTGGAATGTCTGCGGGGTCGATGTGTCCGAGCGCGTGGTTGAAACCGTCAATGCCGGCGGCGTGCACATCGAGGAGCGCGATCTCGACAAGCTGGTGCATGCTGCCATCACCGCGAAAACGCTGGTCGCCTCCACCCAGGTGCCGACCGCCAGTTTCTACATGATCGCCGTTCCCACCCCGCTGGGCGCAGGCAATGCGCCCGACATTTCCTATGTCGAAGCCGCAGCCCGCGCGATTGCGCCCAAGATCCTGCCCGGCGCCTGCGTAATCGTCGAGAGCACCTCGCCCGTCGGCACAACCGAGCGCGTGGCCGCGATCATCAGCGAATTGCGCCCCGATCTGGTGGTGCCGCGCGACGGCTCCAGCGCGGAAGCGGATATCGCGCTGGCCTATTGCCCGGAACGCGTGTTGCCGGGCCGGATTGTCAATGAACTGGTTCACAATGACCGCGTGATCGGCGGCGTCACCCCCGCCTGCGCCGAGCGCGCGGCGGTGCTCTACACCAGCTTCGTCAAGGGCGACTGCCTCTATACCACCGCCCGCGTGGCCGAGACGGTGAAGCTGGTCGAAAACGCGTTCCGCGACGTCAACATCGCCTTTGCCAACGAACTTTCGATGATTGCCGACGTGATCGGGGTGGACGTGTGGGACGTGATCCGTCTCGCCAACCGCCACCCGCGCGTGAATATTCTCCAGCCCGGCCCCGGCGTGGGCGGGCACTGCATCGCGGTCGACCCGTGGTTTCTGGTCGCGGGCGCGCCCGCCGCCGCAAGGCTGGTGCGCACCGCTCGCGAAGTCAATGACCACAAGGCGGTGCATACCGAGGCGAAGATCCGTGGCCTGCTCGATGCCGCGCCGGACGGCAAGGTCGCGCTGCTTGGCCTCGCCTTCAAGCCCGATATCGACGACTTCCGCGAAAGCCCTGCGCTCGAGATCGCCGAGGCGCTGGCGCACACCCACGGCAGCCGCATCCTTGTGGTCGAGCCCTTCACCGATGACATCCCGGCGGCCCTCGCAGGCACCGGGGCGCAACTCGTGCCGCTTGACGCGGCCCTGCGGGCGGCGGAGATTGTGGTGGTGCTGGTCGATCACACCGCCTTCAAGCATCTCGGCCCCGATGATCTCGCGGGCAAGCTGGTGTTCGACACGCGGGGCATGCTGCGGCGATGAGCATTGGCGGCGGGAAACCCCGCATCCTTGTCACCTTCGGCACCCGGCCCGAGGCCATCAAGATGTTCCCGGTGGTCTTCGCACTGCGCGAGACGGGGCAGTTCGACGTTCGCGTGGCGGTAACGGCACAGCACCGCGAGATGCTCGATTCGGTGCTGGCGATGGCGGGGATTACTCCGGACATCGATCTCGATCTGATGCAGCCTGGGCAAAGCCTCGATGCGCTCTCGGGACGGATCATCACCCGCTTCGGCGAAGCGCTCGATGCGCTCAAGCCCGATCGCGTGCTGGTGCACGGCGACACGCTGACCACCATGATGGCGACACTCGCGTGCTATTTCCGCCGCATTCCGGTGGGCCATGTCGAGGCGGGCCTGAGAAGCGGCGATATCTATTCGCCCTGGCCCGAGGAAGTGAACCGCAAGGTGACCGGTGTGATCGCCGATCTTCACTTCGCCCCGACCGCAACGGCCGCCGCGGCGCTGCGGGCCGAGAACGTGCCCGAACGCGCGATCCACATTACCGGCAACACGGTGATCGATGCACTCATCTACGCTCAAGCCAGGATCGCCGCTGATCCGGCGCTGGCACCGGTGGTGGCACCGCTCAGGGAGCGTTTCGCGGGCAGGCGCATCATCGCTGTCACGGCCCATCGGCGCGAGAATTTCGGCGGCGGGATGCAGCAAATCGCCGTCGCGCTGCGGCAGCTGGCTGCGCGCGATGATGTGGCGATCATCTATCCGCTGCACCCCAATCCCAATGTCGTCGAAGTCATGCGCCCGGCTCTGTCGGACATGCCCAACATCGCGCTGATCGATCCGCTCGACTACCTGGATTTCGTGGCGATGATGGCGGCCTGCGACATCGTTCTCACCGATTCCGGCGGAATTCAGGAGGAAGCCCCGAGCCTTGGCAAGCCGGTGCTGGTGATGCGCGACACGACCGAGCGGCCCGAAGGCGTGGCGGCCGGAACCGCAAGGCTGGTCGGGGTGCAGGCCGACCGGATTGTTCGGGAAACCGCGCAGCTACTGGATGACAAAGCGGCATATGAAAAGATGGCTCGAGCGCACAATCCCTATGGCGATGGGACCGCCAGCCGCCAGATTGCCCAATACCTTACAGCCCTCTGCCGCGAAGGCTGAGGCGGTGGTTCAGGGCCGCTCGCGCACCAGCTTCGTGTAATAGGCCGCAACGCCAAGAACCATCAGACTGGCCCCGGCATCAATGATCCAGTTGAGTTTGAGCGGGCCGTAAAGCAGCGCATCGACTGCGTGCAACGAAGCCAACCGCAGAGCGATCAAGAGGAGCATTGCGAGCACCGCCAGAACTGCCACCACCCGCGCCACGTTCCGCCGGCCCCGGACGCTGCGCGACCAACGATAAATCAGCGCGAACACAATCAGCACTGCGCCCGTCAGCGCCAGTGCCACAAGCGGAGCCTGCACCATGCGGCGCGCGCCATAGGCCCCCTCGGCGACGAGATAGGCGCGCATGCCTGACCTCGCGATATCCTCAAGATTGAAGAATCTTATCATCGCGAAAATCCCGAAGAGAACCGCGAGCATCCCCCAGGTCTGCCAATGCGTGGGCTGTTGCCGCCCACGCACTGCAGTTGCCGAAGCGATCAGGCAGGCCAGCGCGACAACCAGGTAAAGACCGCTCCCAACAAGGCTCAAAAAGGATGGACCAGCCGACATCTCTTCTCTCTCAAACAACCAACCGGCGCAACGATCAGGCCCTCGGCTCCCGCCGCATTGCCTGCGATCGACAGCCATGGCGCTGCGCCAGAGGCACCCGTCCTAGGCGAAAATCTGGCGGCTTCAAGGATGCTGGAACCAGCGAAGTGGCCGCCATTCTGATCGATCTGGTGCGCCTCGCGCCTCAACCCCTGAAATGTTGCAATGCAATCCTTCTCTGGCGGTGCAGCGCAACAAACGGCGTTTGCCGGGCGCATGGGTATTGCACCGCCAAAATCCAGCGTATAAGCGATTTCCCGTAGCTAGGGAGAGTACCGTGACCTCACTCAATTTGAATATCCTGCGGGGAGGCTCGGTGATCGCAATGGCTTTGCTGGCCGGTTGCGCATCGACACCCGAGCCGAAGATCGGTGCCAGTGTGACCCAACCGCGGACGGAATTGGGCCAAGCCGACTATTCGTTCCAGCGCCCGTCCACCTATTTACTGCGCCCGGCGGATCGCATTTCGGTGAATGTTTTCCGCGAGCCGGAGTTCTCGCTCGAAGCCGTGCGGATCGGCGTCGAAGGCAATGTGTCGCTGCCGATGCTGGGTTCGATCCCGGCCGCCGGGATGACGGCGAAGCAGTTTGAACAGGATGTCACGCGCCGTCTTGCCGCAGTTGGCCTGAAGACGCCTCTGGTGAGCGTCAACATCGCCGAATATGCCTCGCACCTTGTCACGGTCGAGGGGGCGGTGGAAACGCCCGGCGTCTACACCTTCCAGCCCGGTGCACGCCTTTCGTCGGCGATTGCCCTGGCCAAGGGCCCCAAACGCACCGCCAACACCAAGCAGGTGGCGGTGTTCCGCGAAAGCCCGCAAGGCATCATGGTTGCCAAGTTTGACTATCAGCAGATGAGCCAGGGCACGATGCTCGATCCGGTGCTCCAGCCGGGTGATCGCGTGGTTGTGGGAACCGACGGACTTTCGGTTTTCTGGGAAGATCTGCTGAAGGCGCTCCCGGCTTTCGGCGTCTTTGCTGTTGCCGGCCTTAACAACAACAACTGATATCATGAACGACAGATCAATTGTCGAGGCCCCCATGGCCGGCCGCCAGGGTGCATGGCTTGATGCCTATATGCCGGACGGCCCGCTGGGCCAGTTCGGGATGGTCCCACCGCGGCAGAGATTCATCAATTTCGCGGCGATCCGCGGCATCATCTATCGTCAACGCTGGCTGATTGCTGCTGTTGTCATCCTCGCCTTGCTCGGCGGCTTGGTGGTCACGCTTCTCTCGACGCCGATGTACCAGGCATCGGCCAAGGTCAGCGTCAAGCCCTATGGTCAGTACGTGGTGGAAGGACAGGAGGTCGAGCAGGGATTTTCCCCGATGCAGATCTATGATTACCTCGCCACCCAGGTCGAGGTGATCAAAAGCCGCAGCGTTGCCGAAACCGTTGTCGCCGATCTTGATCTGGCCTCGCGCTATGATCTGCTGGGCAAGGATATCGACGCAAGCCGTTCGCCGGGCATGACTGACGAACAGTGGCTCAAATCCAAGCAAGACATGGCGGCCTCGATCCTGACCAGCGGTGTCGTAGCTGAAGTGCCCACCAATAACTGGATCATCGAAATCGGATTCCAGTCAGAGAATCCAGCGCTCGCCGCGGAAATTGCCAACGCTTATGCCGATGCTTTTGTGGCCACCGGCTCGCGCAATTCGGTCAAGAGCAACCAATACGCTCTCGAATATCTCAAGACCCAGATCGACGAAACGCGCAAAAGGCTGGGTGAGGCAGAACAGACCGCCAATGCTTACGCCCGCGGTAGCGGGATCATCCTGGAGCCGGCAGGAACCGAGGAACAAGGGGCCGCGCCCTCAACTCTCACGGCGGCCAACCTCTCCAGCATCAATGCCCGCGTGGCCAATGCCCGGGCGGCCCGGATCGAAGCCGAGCAACGCTGGCGCGCAATCCAGAAGCTACCTGCCGCTGAACTGCCCGAGGTTCAATCCAACCCGGTCTTGCAAGGCCTGGTGTCCGAACGGACCGCCAAACTCGCCCAGCTTGCAGAGCTGCGACAGCGCTACAACGACGATTTCCCGCAGATCCAGAACCTCCAGGCACAGGTCAAAGTGCTCGACGCGCAGATCGAGCGCAGCAGCGGCGAGATCAAGGCCAGCGCCCGCAGCCAGTTCCTTGTGGCCCAGAGCCAGGAACGTGCGCTGGAAGCAGAATTGGCCTCCCTGACCGGGCAGCGGCTTGCCGAACAAGATCAGCAGGTCGAACTTAGTGTGCTCGATCGCGAGGCCCAGGCCCTGCGCGATCAGCTCAAGGCCCTGCTTGACCGATACAATCAGGTCAACAGCGCCGCCAACCTTGATCCCGGCACGATCACCAAGATCGACTCGGCTCTGGTTCCGACATCGCCCTACGCGCCGAACGTCCCCCGCAATATGGGCCTCGCCATGGTGTTGGGACTTGCGCTTGCGATTGGGCTCGCGGTGCTGCGCGAAACGCTCGACGACCGCATCCGTTCACTTGACGAAATCGAAGAAAAGCTTGGCCTGCCACTGCTCGGCCACACGCCGCACGTCGAGAACCGTGACATTGAAACGGCCGGCACCAACCGTTTCAGCGCGCTGATGGAGGCCTATTCCTCGATACGGGCGGCGATCGACTTCAGTCTGCCGCGCAGCCGCAATGTCATCCAGCTGACCAGCAGCCAGGCAAGCGAAGGCAAAAGCACCACGGCGGTGATCCTCGCCGAACTGTTTGCCAGCCTCGGCCGCAAGACACTCTTGATCGATGCCGACCTGCGCCGCCCGTCTATCGCAGGGCTGCTCGATATCGAACGGCCGAAGGTTGGGTTGGTGGATGTTGTGCTGGGCCACGTCGAACTTGATGCCGCGGTGGTAAGGGGTATTCACGAGAATCTGGATATCCTGCCGGTTGGTGAACTCCCTCCCAATCCCACCGAAATTCTTGCCTCGCGCGAGATGCGCGATTTCATCGAAAAGTATCGCGACGAATACTCCCTGATCATCTTCGATTCGTGTCCGGTGATGGGCCTCGCCGATGCGCCGACGCTGGCAAATATCGTCGACGGGACAGTTTTCGTGCTAGAGGCCAACCGCTTACCGTTCGGACAGGCGCGTGCAGCCGTTCGCCGGCTCGTTCTGGCTGGCGGAAACATGATCGGGGTGGTTCTGACCAAGTATCGTGCACTCGAAGCAGGACAGTCCTACGGCTACCAATATGGCTATTATGAATATGGTCAGGACAAGTAACGACGAAAGAACAAGGGCTGTGTGCAACCTTGTCCTCACGGTTCGGCCATAGCCGAATTTCTGTGGCTGATTGTTCAGCCCTGCTGAGCGCGTCGCATAAGAAAGCAACGCAAGCAATGGTCGAGGCGTTACCCTTCACGCTCATTATTCCGGCGCATAACGAAGAAGCAGTGATCGGGCGGTGCCTGCGCGCGGTTCAGAAGGATGCGCCCGCCGATCACGCCATGGAAATCATCGTCGCGGCCAATGGTTGCCACGATCAAACCGTGGCCATGGCCCAAATGGCCGCCCCGTCTGCCAAGGTGCTCGATCTGCCAGTCGGGTCGAAAACGGCCGCGATCAATGCGGCCAACAGCATCGCATCGCATTTCCCGCGGATCTATCTCGATGCCGATGTCGAGTGCAGTTATGCCGCGCTAAGCGCTGTCGCCGAAGCGCTAAGACAACCGAATGTCATGGCGGCTGCGCCATCGATCAGGCTCAAGCTGGATGGGTGCAGCCGGGCCATGAAGGCCTATTATCGCGCATGGCTGACACAGCCTTACGCCAAGGCTGGCAAGGGTGGTGCAGGATGCTACGGCCTGTCCGAGGCAGGGCTGGGCCAGATCAGCGAGTTTCCGCCCATTATTGCCGACGACCTGTGGATTCAGACCCGCTTCCCGGACGCGCAAAGACGCTGCATTGGCGAAGATCAGAGCGGCAAGGAGGTGTTCTCGGTGGTTCATCCGCCACGCACGGCTCTCGAACAGATTAAAGTCGAGGCGCGGCGATGGATCGGCACGGCCGAGGTGAAGAAGCGCTACCCCACACCTTATGTCAAGAACAGCGAGCAGCAAGGTAGCTTGGCCATCCTGAGGAGCGGCGCGAGCCCGGGTGATCTGACAATCTATCTCGCGATCAAGCTGTCGGCGCGGCTGCTGGCCAAGTGGCGCATGATCCGCGGACGGTCCACGATCTGGAGCCGCGATCTTTCTTCACGCACTGGAACGAAAGCTGATGACTGACATTGTCGACGGCATCCCGGATGTCAGCATTCTGGTGGTCGCCTACAATTCCGCCGCCATGATCGGCAAATGTCTTGGATCGATCCCGGCAGCCTGTGCGCAGTTCACCTACGAAGTGCTGATGATCGACAATGGCGATGGCAGCACCGCAGCCCTCGTCGCGCAGGACTATCCTGCGGTTCGCATCATCCCGAGCAAGGGTAATATCGGCTTTGCGGCTGGCAATAATATCCTGGCAGCCAAGGCGCGCGCGCCGTTTCTGCTGCTGGCCAACCCCGATCTCGAGATGCAACCCGAAGCGGTTGTCGAATTGATGAAGGCGACAATGCGCTATCCGGAGGCCGCCGCCTGGGGAGGCGTCACGCTCGATCGCAGTGGCTGCCCAGACATCGGCAACAGCGTCCATGTCCCGTCATTGCGGGAATTTGCCAGCCGCCTCATCGGACGATCCCTCGCACGGTTCGAGCCCGGGCAGTCCTTTGAAAAGGATAGTCCCGTTCCTGCCCTTTCCGGTGGTTTCGTGATGTTCTCCCGGAGAGTGTGGGAAGAAGCCGGTGGTCTCGACGAACGTTATTTTCTCTACTGCGAGGAAGTGGATCTGTTTTATCGTCTGGCCCGGTCGGGCTACGGATTCTGGCGGATCGGAACGGCCCGCGCTTTGCACGATGCCGGACACGGCAACGAGTTTGCACCAATGCGCCTCCTTTATCGTGCGGCAGGGACCATGCAGTTCATTCGTCTGCACTGGTCATACCCGGCCGAAATCGCTGCCTTCTTGCTTATCTGGCTAGGCGCGGTCGAGCGTTTCGTGGCTGGAGGGCTGTTCGGGTCGCTAAAGCCCCGGCTGCGCAAAATTGGTGACGGCTACAGGCTCATTGCCTTGAACCCCTTTGCTTGGCGCTACGGCTATCATCCGACGAAGGGTTTGCTTGCCGGGCAATCGAAGACTTTGCCCTAGAATTGCCTGCGAAGTTGCACCGAAGAGCCGACGCTCGGTGTGGCAGGGCGAAAGGGTATAGCCTGCTGGCTGGGTGACGCGAGGCTGACAGCAATGCCACAGAGCGTAAAGAACCACACCAGCGCATTCAGCCACAAGGCAACGGAAAAAGCCCCGAGCGCAAATACGGCAAGTGAGATTGCCACCCCGCGCATCAATCGTGCATCGTCAGGGCCATGAGTCGATGATCGGGCCGCGATCATCACAACCGCGCCGAATGCGGTAAGGAGGAGGAATAGCGTAACCGGCACGCCAAATCGCACCGCGAGCAGTAACCAAAAATGGTCAATCGAAAACGAAGTGTCCCATTGCATCCATGACGGACGATCCCAGTCTGTATAGCCAATCCCGAACCAGGGGTTCCTTGCCACATTTTCGGAGCCATATCGCCAAATCAGCACGCGGTTGTAAGCACTGACCGTGTTCAACGAGGCGTAGCGCACCAGCACATTGAAGAAGCCGGATTTGCTGGTCAGTTCGACTGCCAAATAGAGGATCGAGACGGCAACCAAGAAAATCCGCCAGTTCAGGTTCAAGACCCGCTGCGTCAACCCGTCATAAGCACGCAGAATCATGCCCGCAGCGAGGCCCAGCAGCGCGGCTGAACTCATGGTGAAAAAGCTCCCGACCGATCCGATCACGCCAATCCATTTCGGCCAACCGCGAAGCCCCGACATCAGGTAGAGCGGAAGAAAACTGGCGAGGCAGATGCCCGCAAGGATTGGATGCGGAAAGGATGCGGCGCCGCGCATGAGTCCGAGGCGGAACTCTGGGCCCAACTTACTCGGATTTCCGGTGAGCATGGCCAGAAAGGGCTGGATCAAATGACGACCGGTCAGCGATTCCGCTAGTACCACCATACCCATCGATGCGACGCCGGGTGCGATCAAAATCAGGAATATTCTGAAATCACGTGGTGAGCGGATTGCAAACCGCGCTACGAAATAGGGCAACGCGATGTCCATCAAATGGGCACCACCCATTATCAGCGCATCTTCGAAGGATCCGCTTGATATGTAAGAGGCCAGCGCAATCCAGAAACACGCCAAAGATACCGCAACATCGGGCCAGGCGAAGCGAAAGCTGCCCCGCAGCGCAAGGCGAAGGAGATAGAAAAAGATCGGGATCAGGAACAGCCGATAAGGCGTAAGCATCACGCCACCGGGACTGAAATTCGCCTGCTCAGGGATCAGCAACAAGTAAAAGAGCATTGTGGCCAGATACAGCGGAACCGGAACGTACCGGTGCCGAACGCCCGCTGTAACTGGTGCGCCTGATTGCAGAATGGTCTGAACCGCGGCCATCGTCATCCCATAGACGGGTTTCCGGTCGAGAGAAATGGCAAAAATGGGCCAGTCAACCTGACTTCCTGTCAATCTGCCTTTCTGTGCGCCAGATTCGGTTCGAAGCCCTGCGCGAGCAAGGCCCGAACAATCAATTAGCCTTTTTTGATAAACGCCTTTCCTACAATATCCAATCTGGTTATTTCGGCGGGTATCCCGCTCGAAGGAGAAAATCTTATGCGTCCGGAGCCTCTCGCCTCGACGACGAACCGCCTTATTGCACCTGCACTTTGCGCCCATCCAATAACCCAGAAGAACGCCACCGCAGCAAGGGCAGAAGGCTCGACTGCTGGCGACATCGTTGGTCTCGCATAATGACCTGGTATGGCTACGGATTCCGTTTCGGTGGCTTCCGGCCCAACCCGGGCGTTCTGTCGGTTCCGCCGCTGCTGTCGCCTTCCGCAGCATGGACGGGTGCAGCAGGTTCCGGGTTTGGCGGAGCCAATCCACCCGCACCAAGTGATCCCGTGCGCACAACGGCCAAGCCCGCCTTGCGGCTGATTACGCCGCCTTACCAATGGTTCACCGACACGCTCGACGTGGGCGTGATGGCAGCGGCCAACGATGGGGGCAGCCTGCGGAACAACCTCGGCATTGATTACGTAACCTTCTACTACGAAGGCAATTCCGTGCAGATAAACGCCCCAAGCTGGCGCACCATTGAGACAGTCAAAGGCCCGCGCACCTATTTCGGCTGGTGGGCAAGGCTTGAAAAACCGGCCAGCACCGTGGGGCACGGGCATCTCTATGTCGAAGCCACAGCGCGCGATGCCACCATGCAGAAACGGGTTATCGGGCCTTACCTGTTTTCGCCGCAGAATACGCTCTACGACGCCGTACTTACCATCGCACCTTCGCAACCGCAGATTGCCGGCCAGCGTTATCAGACCCTCACTGCGGCCATTTCGTGGGTGAAGGCCAACAGCAAGGTCAACCCGTTGCTGACGATCACCGAGCCGGGAACGTATAACTTCGGAACCAGTGCAGGGGAGCTTTACACGAACCCCGGCTATGTCAACGTCACGGCCAGCGTCCCCGTGAGCTTGGGCAAGACGCAGGATCAATACAACCCGGCAGGTGCGAACACCATTGAGAATGACCGCTGCAAGCTGCACATCTTTGGCGAAAACATCACCATGGATTTTCGCTATTGCCTGACGTTCCAGCATTCCGCTGCGGTTCCGGGGCCAGCTATCGAAAACAGCGCTCCGTGGCTGGATGGCATTACCGCAACCAGCAGCGAGCCTTTGGGGAGCGACGCAGACTACGCCGGGACCGGGCTGCCGCGTTCGGTTCTCACCGCCAACATGATGACGGGTTGCCCGTGGTGGACGGAAGCGAAGGTTTCCAACCTCCACAACTGCCTTATCAATGCCAAGTTGCTGCGCGGCTGTCTTGTCGAGAATGTGGGCGCGGATATCGCCAACGGCGCGCGGCTGGCGCTGCAAAGCCGGTTTGTCGGCAGCAACAACACTTCGTGGAACGATGACAGGCCCGCTTTCAGCATCGCCTATAGCGGAGCAGAGGCCACGGCCACGATTGCGCGCAGCGGCGGCGTGTTGGGAACAAGCGGCGGCGTGTGGACGGTCAAACTCGGCGCAAACACCTACACCCGCAATACCGGAACGCCGATATATTATACGGGAGCGGAGAGCCGCTATTTCAGCGATCTCGTTGCCTGGCTCAATACCCTGCCGGGTGTAACCGCAACCCTGATGATTGCGCCTTTCGACCGCGTAGCTTCAAGCGGAACGCTGCCTGGGCGTGCGGGACAGGGCTTTGCCGATACCAGCTTTAAGGACGCACCGCTGACGGTTGCAACCAACTGCGACATTCACGGCGACTTCTACCAGCACCAAGCGAGCAGCGACCTCGAAAACGCCATTCTGGCCTTTAACGAGGTGCTGAATTACGATGTGCAAATTCTGTTCCTGTCTCCGCCCAACCCTGCCCCGCGCAGCGAGCGGGACATCTTGATATTCGGGAACATTTTCCATGCGCCGGGCGGCACCGGTGGCGATCCGGTGGTGCTTGTTGGCGGCTCGCAATGGGGCCGGCCCAATCTGCCTCTGCCATCCAGCCATGTGGTGATTGCGCATAATACCTGGGTGAACCAGCAATTCCTTATCCGCAACGAGGGCGGCGGGCTCTCGGCAGACAGCTATTGCGTCATGAAAAACAACGTGATTGACAACATGTCTGTGATCGGCGGGACTGTGTCCAATCTGACGATTGATGGTCTGCACCTGTCGGCAGACGGCGCCGTTGCGCCTGCCGGGGCGAGCAATGTGAGCTTCGGCGGAGATTCATCGAGCCAGTTTGTCAACGCGGCGGCGTTCAATTTCGCGCCCGCCGGGGAATTGCTGACCAACCAGCGCACGGCTGCGCTTTCGTTTGATCGGGAGGGCAATAAATTCCAGGATATCGCTCCCATCGGGGCGACGGCGCCAGAGTAAATGAGCCGTTTTGGGGCCGCGCAGGGTGCCACGTCCGCCACATTGCCGGTTGCGCTAGATCGGATAGGGGCTATTACATAAGCTACGGGCGGAGCCTCTCCAGCACAGCCGCAATCCGGATCAAAAAATGCACTCTGCAAAGTCTTTCAGTGCCGCTTCAGACCTTGCAAGGAATGGAGCGGCTCCCGCCTTCGAGCACCCGCTCCACGTGGGCCGCCCAAACATCGGTGATCGGGATCGCTTCATGGCTATGGCCAGCGAGATGTTCGATCGTCGCTGGCTGACAAATAACGGTCCTTTCGTGCAGCAGCTCGAAGAGCGGATCGCAGACAAGCTCGGCGTGAGGCATTGCGTACTGATGTGCAATGGCACAATTGCGCTCGAGATCATGATCCGGGCGCTTGATCTGTCCGGCGAAGTCATCGTTCCCTCCTACACCTTCATCGCAACCGCTCACGCGCTGCACTGGCAGGCCATTACTCCGGTTTTTGCAGATATCGATCCGCGGACGCACACGCTCGACGTGGAGGCGGTTCGCCGGATGATCACCCCCAAGACAACGGCGATCCTCGGCACGCATATTTGGGGCCAAGTGTGCGATGTCGAAGCGCTGCAGGCTCTGGCAGATGAGCACGGCCTGCACCTGATTTTCGATGCGGCGCACGCCTTCCTGTGTGCGCAGGGTGGGCGATATGTCGGCGGATTCGGCAAGGCAGAGGCATTCAGCTTCCACGCCACGAAGTTTTTCAACACCTTCGAGGGTGGCGCTGTGACCACCAATGACGATTCCCTTGCCGAAAAGATGCGCCTCATGCGCAACTTCGGCTTTGCGGGTTTCGACAATGTGATTCATCCTGGCACTAACGGCAAGATGCCCGAAATCTGTGCCGCGATGGGCCTGGTTAATCTCGACGCCGCATCTGATGTGATCGACGCCAACCGCAGAAACTATCGCGATTACAGTGCCGCACTCGATGGGATCCCAGGGATTTCGCTGTTTCCGATCAAGGACGATGCTTCAAATTTCCAGTATGTTGTGATGGAAGTCGGGCCGGAATATCCGGCCAGCCGCGACGAGCTGCTTGAGGCGCTGATCGCGGAAAACATCTTGGCGCGGCGCTATTTCTGGCCGGGCTGTCACAGGATGCTGCCCTATCGCGACCTTTTTCCCCACGCTGGCCTACTGCTTCCCAACACCGTCGCTGTGGCCGACAGAGTGATCGTGCTGCCGACCGGAACGACCCTGCCTGAAGGCGCAGCCGAGGTCGCGGGGGCCGTCTGCCGTCTCGTGGCTCACGAAGGTGCCACTTACCGGATCGCGGCAGCGTGAGCTTTCTGACCGAAGGCGAACTTGCCGAGGTGGGGTTTGCCGCGCTCGGTCGCAACGTGTGCATTTCGCGCAAGACGTCCATCTACGGCGCGGCGAGGATCGCCATCGGGGATAATGCGCGGATCGACGATTTCTGTGTCCTATCTGCGGGAGCGGGCGGGATCGAGATTGGTCGCCATGTGCACCTTGCCGTCATGTGCGTCATCATGGGGGCTGAGAAGATCACGCTTCACGATTTCAGCGGCTGTTCCAGTCGGGTAAGCATATATTCTTCGAGTGATGACTTTTCGGGCGCTGCGATGACCAACCCCACGGTGCCGGCGGAATTCACCAACGTGAAGTCTCGCCCGGTTTCCATCGGACGCCATGTCATTATCGGTGCAGGCGTGGTGATTCTTCCCGGCGTGACTATTGCCGATGGATCGGCTGTCGGCGCTCTGAGCCTGGTCACCAGAGACATTCCGCCGCATGAAATCCACGCTGGCGCACCCGCGAGGAAGGCGGCGGATCGCAAGACCGATTTCTATGCTCTCGAAGCGCGCTTCAATGAACGGCAGGGATAGTTCGCGGTCGGTCGCACGCAGCACGATCTGGACGATCGCGGACTTCATTGCCGACCGCGGCGTGAGTTTTGTCATCGTTGCGATCCTTGCGCGCCTGATCTCCCCGGCGGAGTTCGGCACGGTGGCCCTTCTTGCTGTGTTCATTGCCATAGCAAGCGTCATGGCGGAGAGTGGACTTGGCCTCGCCTTGATCCAGAAACCGGAGATCGAAGACGTCGATATCGCCTCGGCCTTCTGGATGAACATCATCCTGGCCTGCGTGATGACCCTTGCCCTGTGGGCGACGGGACCGATGATCGCACATTTCTTCAACGAACCTCTGCTCGTGCCGCTGGTTCGGATCCTCGCGCTCAGCATTCCTCTTGGGGCGCTTGGCACTGTCCAGAGATCGCTGTTGCTGCGCGAGCTTGCGTACAAGAAGCTGATGATTGCGAGGGCCACCACAACGCTGCTTGCCGGCCTGATCGCGACTGGCCTGGCGCTGGCGGGCTTCGGAGTATTCGCACTCGCGATCCAAACCTGTGCCACGGCTGCGGTCATGTCGGCGATCCTGTGGGTACTCAGCCCCTGGCGCCCACGTTCGGGGCTCGATCTTTCATCAGCACGACGGCTGCTCGGTTTCGGAAGCTACATGCTCGCCTCCTCGCTCCTCGACACGGTATACAACCGCGCCTACACTGTCTTAATCGGCAACGTCGGCAGTTCCGAGGTCGTCGGCCTTTACGGGCGGGCCGATGCAACGATCACACTGGTACAAGGCTTTGTCGCCCACCCACTCAACCAATTGGCCTTTCCGATACTGTCGCGAATGGCGGGCGAGAACAAGTCTCTCGGCGAAGCACTGCGCACCAGTCTCAAGGCAAGCATGCTGATCAACGCCCCAGCCATGCTGATGCTTCCGGTGCTCGCTGCACCGCTGATGGTGCTTGCCTATGGCTCGCAATGGTCTGGAGCGGTTCCTTTCGTCCAGATCCTGTCGCTGGTCGGCCTGCTTATGCCGCTTCACATCCTCAATTTACGGGCGCTGATGGCGCAGGGCAATTCGAACATCTTCTTCTGGCTGGAGGTCGGGAAGAAGACCGTCGGAATCATTGCACTTCTCGTCGGCGCCAACTGGGGGGCAATCGGCGTGGCGTGGGCCGCCGTGATCGCCGGATTGATCGCGGCAGTCATCAACTCAAGCCTTTCGGATCGGATGTATGGCTACGGCACGCTTGCCCAGACGCAAGACATCCTGCTTCCGGTGGCACTCGGCCTGACGATGGCTGGCGTGGCCTCTGGCTCGCTTTACCTGCTCGCCATTCCAAGCTCGGCCCCGCTAGCCCAGCTCGTTGTCGGCAGCATGGCCGGTTGTCTCGTCTGGCTGGTGGTGGTCATGGCCTTCAATCTTTCAGGGTTTCGCACTATCGCGCTGTCATTCCTCCAAAAGAGGCATCGCAAGGATCATGACCTGATATGAAGTTTATTATTTACTCTGCGGGCTATGATCACGACATTGGGGGAATAATTGTACTTCACAAGCTCTGCCATCACTTGAACGAGCTTGGTCACACGGCATACATACATCCGGTCATCAAGGATCATTTACCCCGATACTGCCGCATCATCTATAACTTGATCGATATCTTCCTGCCAAAATTCCGGAAGGCGTTTCGACGCAATCCCACGCTCAATACGCCGCTTCGTCCGATATTCGACCGGATCTCGGACTCGGACACGGTCGTCATCTATCCAGAAGCAATCGGTGGCAACCCTCTCGGAGCGACCAATGTGGTTCGCTGGTTCCTCCACGAACCGGGGTTCCACAATCGCGATTTTCACTGCGGGTCAGGTGAGTTCCACATCGATTTCAATGAATTTCTCAAGGGTTACCAGCAAAGTGGGAATCACGTCAGCGCGCACCGCCTGCTTGTGCTTCACTTCCCGACCGAAATCTACAACCTCGAGGGCGCGCTGCCCGACGAGGACAGAAAGGGCGCAGCCTACTGCGTGCGCAAGGGAAAGTTCGATCCCGATCAAGTCGATCTTGCCGATGCCATCTGCATCGATGGCCTCTCGCATCAGGAATGCGCAAGGATTTTCCGGCAGGTCAGATACTTCTTCTCCTTCGATCCTTACACGGCCTATTCTTGGTTCGCGGCGCTGTGTGGGGCGGTATCCGTGGTTCTGCCGCCAAAGGGCATGAGCAAAGAGGACTGGTATGCCGATGCCTCAAACAGGCTAGGTATCGCCTTCGGGCCAAAGGAAGAACAGTGGGCGCGGCAGACGCGCCATCTGGTCTTGCCGCATATCGAGGCGAGCGAGGCGGCATCGCGTACATCGGTTTCTACCTTTGTCGAGGAAGTACGGGACTATTTCGGGATCACGTCCTGATACCCCACTGTTCCGGCAAGCGGCCCGGCCGCAGCGCGTCCCTGCCCACACAACGCCTGAGCCAGCCAGCGGCCGAGGCAGGCGTGCCCAGCCGTGTTGAGGTGCAAACCATCAACGGCAAGCAGCGGCTCGTTTTGTCGGCACCCGGCGAAAGCCTCGGCGGGATCGAACACGGTCAGCCCTGCCTCCCGGCCGATCTTGTGCACCTCCAGCCGGTAGGGCTGCAACCGCTCCATTGCTGCCGGTGCGCTGACGGGGGGCGGCGCAATCAGGCCAACCTGCGCACCGCTCGCCCTGACTTGACGGATATGCCGCAGCAGGCTCTCGCGGAACTGTTGCAGGGCAACGGGCCGCCTGCCAGTGAGCCAACCCCGGCTTGCCGCATCGTTGGTGCCATAGGCCAGAAGCACGATATCGCCCTCTACCCCGGCTTGGCGCCACATCGTCTCCCCGTCCACCGCGGTTGCGCCCCCGCGTCCACGCAGCAAGACTTGGACCCCGCCGCCAAGCTGCTGCGCCAGCACGGCGCCGTAAGGGCGGCCCTTGCCACCCATCCGCGAGCCGATCACCAGACTATCACCCCGCAATTCGATCAGGTTCAGGTCAACAGAGCACAGCGAGCCAGGAGGATTGTAACCTACCATCACTGCGGCGTGGCTCATCGCCCCTCCGGGCCACCACGAGGGCAGCTCGCGGCACAGTCCGATGAACGCAAGAGCCACCAACGCCACGCCTGCCGCAGCCATCCGCAGCGAAGGAGGAAATCGCCGTGGGCGCAATCGCTGCTCTCCCGCAAACCAGGTGATTGAACAAGGGCAGCCTTGGTCGCAACGCGACCACAGTGCTACAGGCTTCCGATAGTCAACTAAGGTATGCAACGCTATGAGTTTCAGCCTCGCCCGCCTTGCCGTGCTTCGCAAGCTCCTTACCGGGGCGCGAAGAAGGTTCTTCGTTTCGGTCATGGGCATGGACATCCACCCGAGCGTTGAGATGTCCCTCAGTTCCAAGCCCGACTTCACCTTTCCCAGAGGTGTCCATATCGGGCAACACAGCTATATCGCTTTCAATGCGCGGATTCTCACCCACGATCGCACCCGGGGGCTGTACCTTCACACCCGAATCGGGAAAAACTGTTTCATTGGCGGCGAAAGTCTCATTTTGCCCGGCGTGACGATCGGCGACAACTGCGTCATCGGCGCGGGCAGCGTGGTAACCAAGGACATTCCGAGCCGCTCGATTGCGGCTGGCAACCCTGCCCGGATAATCCGCAGCGATATCGAGGTGGGCCAATATGGTCGCTTCGTCACCGCCGATGACAACGAGCGCCAATTGCGCCAATCCGACCCCGCCGCGGCAGCCCTGCCCAACCGGCAGCAGCGCAAAGCGTCCTAGCTTAGCAGCGGACGCCACCAGTTCTCGTTTTCGAGATACCAGCGCAAGGTCTGGCGCAGGCCATCTTCAAAGCCGCGCTGCGGCGCATAGCCAAGTTCGGCGCGGGCCTTGGTCTCGTCGATCGCATAGCGGCGATCATGCCCGGCGCGGTCGGTGACGAAGGTCTTGAGGCTCGACGTCGGCTCGCCTCTCGCTGCCGGCGCATCGGGATAGCGCGCCGCCAGCCCGTCGATCTCGGCAAAGGCGCGGTCAACCTCGGCGCAAACGCGATCGATCACAGTCATGTTGGGCAGTTCCGCGCCGCCACCGATGTTATATGTCTCCCCGGGCTGGCCGCGCAGCAGGCAGGCCTCGATCCCGCGGCAGTGATCCTCGACATGCAGCCAGTCACGCACGTTCATGCCGTCCCCGTAGATCGGCAGGTTGCGACCGTGGAGCGCATTCAAGAGGAACAAGGGGATCAGCTTTTCAGGATATTGATAAGGCCCGTAATTGTTCGAACAATTGCTTGTCGTCACCTCCAGCCCGAAGGTGTGGTGATAGGCGCGCACCAGGTGGTCGGACGCGGCCTTGCTCGCCGAATAGGGCGAATTGGGCGCGTAAGGGGTGGTCTCGCTGAAGGCCGGATCATTGGGTCCGAGCGATCCGAACACTTCATCGGTGGAAATATGGTGGAACCGGTGCGGCACCCCGCTGCCCGCCAGCCACACCGCGCGCGCGGCCTTCAGCAGGCTGTTGGTGCCAAGGACATTGGTGTCGATGAACGCGTCCGGCCCGGTGATCGAACGATCAACATGGCTTTCGGCGGCAAAGTGGACGATGGTGTCGATAGCGTGGTCACGCAACAGGCTTTCGACCAGCGCGGTATCGCGAATGTCGCCTTCGACCAGTTCGGCGCGGCTGCCTTCGAGGGTCGAGCGGTTTCCGGCATAGGTCAGCGCATCCAGCACCACGACGGCGTCGCCGGGATGCTTCGCATTCCAGTAATGCACGAAATTGCCGCCAATGAAGCCGGCACCGCCGGTGACAAGAAGATTAGCCAAGCCTCGCTTCCTCTTTCAGCATCAGCCGCAGGTTTGTGCGCCAGTGCACCGGCGTGTCACCCAGCATCTTGCGCGTGGCGCGGCAGTCGAGCAGGGAGAAGGCGGGACGGCGCGCGGGAGTGGGATAATCAGCTGTCGTGATCGGCCGGATCGCGGGGAGACGCTCCAGCAGTCCAAGCGCCAGCGCTTCCTCGCCAATGGCTACGGCAAAATCATACCAGCTGGCGACGCCTGCATCGCTGTGATGGAAGGTGCCGCATGCCTTGCGCTCGACCAGACCCCAGATGGTGCGCGCCAGCCCGCTTGCCCAGGTCGGCGATCCGATCTGATCGGCAACCACCTCCAACTCGTCGCGCTCCTTCATCAGGCGAATCATGGTGCGCACAAAATTCGCCCCGCCCGCTTCATAGACCCATGCCGTGCGCACCAGCAGATCCTCCGGACGAAGCTGGTCCTCGCCTTCGGCCTTGGTGCGGCCATAAGCCGACAGCGGATGGCGCGGATCGTCGGGAAGGTAAGCGCGCGCAGAGGTGCCGTCGAACACGAAGTCGGTCGAGACATGGACGACCTTCCCCCCGGTTTCGGCCATGGCTGCCACCATGGCGGCAACCGCGCCCGCGTTGATGGCGCGGGCGGTGGCCTCGTCGCTCTCGGCCTTGTCCACCGCGGTATAGGCGGCCGCATTGAGGATGACATCGGGGGCTTCAACCGTCAGCCGCGCCATCAGCATCGGCACATCGGTAAGGTCGACATCCTCGATATCGATCGCGTTGATCTCGGCCCATGCAGGGGCGAGCCGCTGCAACGCGCCGCCCAGCTGCCCGCCCGCTCCGGTAATCAGCACTCTCATGCAAATACCGGAACTTGCGCGAACGATAACCCGCGCGCGTCCTTTTCGGAGATGATCGGATCACGCCCCGCCAACGGCCATGCGATGCCCACCATAGGGTCATTCCAGGCCAGCGTGAATTCGCTCTGCGGGGCGTAGGGCGCGGTGCATTTGTACAGGAAGTCGGTATCCTCCGCGAGCGCCAGGAAGCCGTGCGCGAAGCCTTCGGGCACCCACAACATCCGCTTGTTATCGGCGCTCAATTCCACGCCCACCCACTGGCCAAAGGTCGGCGACGCGGCGCGCAGATCGACCGCGACATCGAACACCGCGCCGTTTGTCACCCGCACCAGCTTGCCCTGCGGCCCCGGATTCTGGAAATGCAGGCCGCGCAGAACGCCCTTCTGCGAACGGCTGTGGTTGTCCTGCACGAAGCCAAGGTCAAGCCCGGCATCGGCAAAGGCGTCGGCATTCCAGGTTTCCATGAAAAATCCGCGGGCATCGCCGAAGATACGCGGCTCGATAAGCAGAACATCGGGGATCGCAGTAGGCAGGATGTTCACGGCAGCACCGGCTGGTCGAGCAGCTTGAGCAGATAGTCGCCATAGCCCGACTTCCTCAGCGGCTCGGCGATTTCGCGCAGGCGATCGGCGCTGATGAAGCCCTGCCGCCAGGCGATCTCCTCGGGGCAGCAGATCTTCAGCCCCTGCCGCTCCTCGGTAATCCGCACATAGGTGGCGGCATCGAGCAGCGAGGCGTGGGTGCCGGTATCAAGCCACGCAAAGCCCCGCCCCATGATTTCCACCGACATCGCGCCTTCATCGAGATAGAGCCGGTTGAGGTCGGTAATTTCCAGCTCGCCGCGCGCCGACGGCTTGAGATCGCGGGCGCGATCAGCGACGGTCTCGTCATAGAAATACAGTCCCGTCACCGCATAGTTGGACTTGGGCACCTGGGGCTTTTCCTCGATCGACACCGCCCTGCCCTGGGCATCGAATTCGACCACGCCAAACGCCTGCGGATCATTGACCCGGTAAGCGAAGACCGTTGCCCCGGCATCGCGCTCATTGGCGTTCCTGAGCAGGGTCGGCAAGCCATGGCCGTAGAAGATATTGTCGCCCAGGATCAGCGCGCTTGGATGACCGCGCACGAAGTCGGCACCGATATGGAAAGCCTGCGCCAGCCCCTCCGGCTTCGGCTGCACTGCATAGCTCAGCGAGACGCCGAAATCCGAGCCATCACCCAGCACCCGCTTGAACTGCGCTGCGTCTTGCGGGGTGGTGATGATCAGGACATCGCGAATTCCCGCCAGCATCAGCGTGCTGAGCGGATAATAGATCATCGGCTTGTCGAAGATCGGCATCAGCTGTTTCGACACACCACGCGTAAGCGGATAGAGCCGGGTGCCGGAGCCACCGGCCAGGATGATGCCACGCCTGGTGTAGTCACATGCCATCGTGATTGTCCGACTGCCTGATTATTGGATTACGTCATTCAACGTAAGGACGCGACCGCGCGCGGCATTGCAGCATGAATAAGGCGGGTCAATCGCAAAGTGCCCCTCCGGCTTGCAGGAATTTGAAATTGCCCTATCGCGGGTTACCTTTGGCGCAGCAAAGCAGGCCGGACAACTGACGCGCGATTGGATCAGGGGTGCAGGCCGAGACCACAATGCGGCGGATTTTGTCGTCATGAACAATGCCGAAATCGACGCATATCTTGCGCGCTGCGTGGCCGAAATCGTGCACGCTCAGCCCGTGGCGGCGTGGCCGCAAGACCTGTCGGCAGATGCTGCGAAAGCCGCGGCGCGGATCGCCTTTCACGGCATTGCCTTGCTGATTGCACAAGCACCCGGGGCCCTTGCAAGCTGGCCCGACAAGCTTGCCCTCGCCGTGCGCGAGCAGGCCGGCATCCAGAAATTCTGGGAAAACGGGCACCGCCCGGCGATTGCGGCCCTGCTCGATGCGCTGGCCGCTGCGGGCATTAGCGCGCTGGTCACCAAAGGCACAGCGCTGGCCTATTCGGTCTACCCCGATCCGGCGCAGAGGCGGCGCGGCGATACCGACATCTTCGTTCCCGGCGCGGATCGCCGCAAGGTGCGGCAGGTGCTGCGATCGCTCGGCTTCTGGGAAACAGGCGATATCAAGGCGCTTCAGGAGAGCTGGCAATGCGCAACGCCTCTCGGCTTCGAGCCGGCAGTCGACATCCACTGGCGCATCAACGCAAGCGCGGCCGTATCGAAGGTGCTCGAACGGGGCTTGCGCTTCGGGGAAACCATCGGGCTTGAACAGCTCACGCCCGGCGCACGCGCGATCGGCCCGGTCGACAACCTCATCCTCACCGCAATCAACCGCAGCGCCCACGGCCAGTTCGGCTATCACAGCGGCAAGCAGCGACTGTTCGAGAGCAACCGCTTGATCTGGGCGGTGGACACGCATTTGCTCACGGCCTTGTTCGGCGATGCAGATTGGGATGCTCTGGCAGAACGCTGTGCGCGCACGGGAACCGCCGCGATCGTGCAGGATACGCTCGCCTTCGCGCAACGCACGCTCGGCACCCCCATCCCCGGCCCGGTGAACGAGGCGCTGGCGCGGGCCCCGGCCGATCGCGGCCTTTCAGCCTATTACGGCGCATCATCGCACCTCTGGCGTCTGCGGCAGGATATGGCGGGTTGCCGCAGCCTCGGGGAGGCAGCCCGCGTGCTGCGATATGTCGCTGTGCCGAGCGCGGATTTCCTCGAAACCCGGTTTCCCGATGCCTCCGGCTGGCCACGCGCCATCCTGCACCTGCGGCGCTGGCTCGAGGGCGCCGGCAAGCTGCTGACGGGGAGGGTCTGACATGCAACCCGGCTTCCTCGCCCAGTGGATCCGCCGCTTCCGGCGCGAGCTTGTGCTGATCGGCGGCCTCTCGCTCGCCGGTTCGGGCGCGACGCTGGTGGTGCCGTGGCTGGTTGCACAGCTCGCCGGCGGCATCGTCGGGGAAGCCGCGATCGACACCGGATCGACCCTCGCCTTGCTGGCGCTCGCCCTGATCGGTCTTACCGCGATCACGATCGTGGTCACGATCCTGTCGGAACGGGCATCGGGACAAATCCTCGCCGAACTGCGCAAGCAGACCCACGACCGGCTGGTTGCCATGTCGATGACGTTCCATGATCGCAGCCGCAGTGGCGATTTGCTTGCCCTGATGAGCTACGAGGTCGAAAATCTCAGCACCTTCCTCACCGCCACGCTGGCGCGGGTGCCGTCGATGGTGATGACGGCTGCGGGCTCATTCGCGATCCTGCTGTTCATCGACCCGGTGCTGACCTTCATGATCCCGGTGCTGATCCCCCCGTTCTTCGTCGGCATGAAGTGGCTCGGCAGGAGGCTGCGTGTGCTCGGCCGACAGGTGCGCAAGGCCGAAGTTGATCTGGTCTGGATGGCCGAAAGCGATCTCGACATGCTTCCCGCGATCAAGGCCTTCGCGGTCGAAGAGGAGCACCGCGCACGCTACCATGCCGCGATCGAGAAAGCGCGCCTGCTCAAGCTGCGGCAGACACGGATCACCGCCTTCATCGGCCCGGCCGTAGCGCTGCTGGCAGCCATGGCGGCGATCGCCATACTCGTCATCGGCAGCGGCGAGGTGCAGGCCGGCACCCGCAGTCCCAGCGACCTGTTCGCCTTCCTGCTCTATGCGGCGCTTCTGACCCGCCCGGTCGGGAGCCTTGCCGACACCTATGGCAGCTTCCAGATCGCTCGCGGCACGCTGTCGCGGCTCGAGGCGGTCTTCGCAATGAAGCCGGAACCCGGCTATGCTGCCCCCGCCCGTCCTGGGCGGGCGCAGGGTGCGATCGTGCTTGAGGGGGTCGATTTTGCCTATCCGGGGCGCCCGCCGGTGCTGCGCAATGCGAGCCTTGCCATAGCCGTGGGCGAAACCATCGCGCTGACGGGCGACAACGGGGTCGGCAAGTCCACCCTCGTCAACCTGATCCTGCGGTTCTACCAGCCCGAAGCGGGGCGGATCACGCTCGATGGTCATGATATCGCTGATCTGCAGGTGCAGGAACTGCGCCGCCAGTTCGGCTATGTCCCGCAGCGACCGCTGCTGCTCCATGGCACGATCGCCCAGAACATCGCTTTCGGGATCGCCGATCCCGATCCGGCACGGATTGAACAGGCCGCCCGGCTGGCGCAGGCGTGGGACTTCATCCAGCGGCTGCCACGCGGACTCGCGACCGAGATCGGCGACGGCGGAATCAGGCTCTCTGGCGGCCAGCGCCAGCGGCTGGCGCTGGCGCGTGCGCTGTACCGCGATCCGCCGATCTTTATCTTCGACGAGGCGACCAGCATGTTCGATCTCGACGGCGAAACGGCCTTCATCGAATCCTGCGCAGAGCTGATGGCCAAGCGCACGGTCATCATCATCACGCACCGTCCCGCCAGCCTCGCGCTGGCCGACCGGATCATTCACATGACCGGCCACGGCCTGCACGAGATCGCGGCCGGCAGTCCGGCAGCGGCATCCGACCGCCCGGCATGAGCGGCATCTGCGGCACATTGCACCCCGACGGCCGCCCCGCAGACCGCGGGGCGCTGGCGGGCATGATGGAGCGCCTTGCCCGGCGCGGACCGGAGGGGAGCGGCGTCTGGACGGAAGGCCCGCTCGCGCTTGGTCATACGCTGCTGGCGACCACCCCCGAAGCGCTCGGGGAAGTCATGCCCTTTCGGCACCCGCCAAGCGGATGCGTGATTACCGGCGATATCCGCATCGACAACCGCGACGAACTGCTCGCAAGTCTCGCGCTCGATCCGCACGGGCGGGTGGTCGGCGATGGCGAACTGGTGATGCACGCCTACTTGAAGTGGGGCGCGGACTGTCCGGGCCGGCTGCTGGGCGATTTCGCCTTCGCCGTCTGGGACGCGCCGCGCCGCCGCCTGCTGTGCGCGCGCGACCAGATGGGGATGCGACAGCTGATCTGGCACCATGCTCCGGGCAGGCTGTTCGCCTTCGCCACCGACACCGATGCGCTGCTCGCGCACCCGGAGGTTCCGGCACGTGTGAACGAAGCCCGGATCGCCGACTATCTTGAAGATCTGGAGGCGATCGACCTCACCTCGACCTTCTATCACGACCTGTTCAGGCTTCCCCCGGCCCATGCTCTGGTGGTGGAAGCGGGCGGCTTGCGCCAGTGGCGTTATTGGATGCCGAAGGCCCCCTCGCCGCTCCGCCTTGGTGATGACCAGGCTTACGCGGAAGCCTTCCGGGCGGTGTTCGAACAGGCCGTGCGATCGCGCCTGCGCGCACCGCCGGGCAAGCTGGCGTCAATGCTGTCGGGGGGAATGGATTCGGGCTCGGTCACGGCAGTCGCGGCGCACCTGCTGTGCCAGACCGGAGCGCCGCCGCTGCCGACCTTTTCCGCCACCAGCGCCGCGCCGGATTGCGTCGAGACGCGCACCATTCGCGCCGCGCAGACCATGGCCCACCTTGCCCCCCATGACGTCGCGATCGAGGACTTCGCGGCCTACGCCGAGCCTTTGCTGCGCCTCTCGCAAGACAGCGGCGAGCCGTTCGATGGACACATGGCCATGCTGCGCGCGGTCTATCTCGCAGCGCACAAGGCCGGCGCAACGGTGATGCTCGACGGGGCGAGCGGCGATTCGACCCTGATGGCTGACGACATGATCGCGTGGCGCCTGCGCCGCGGAGATATTGCCGGAGCATGGCGCGAAGCGGTCGGCGGGCAGCGCTTCTGGGGGAAGGAACTGGTGCCCCTGTCCGCCTTCGTGGCCGGAGCGCGCTGGGTTCTGGTGCCCGAATGGCTGCGCAAATTGCGCCGCATGGTCGGTGCAAAAACAAGCGAGCAGCGCCGCAACCGGGCCAGTGCCGTCGCCCCTGCGCTGGCCCGCCGGGTCGATATGCCTGCCCGCCGCGCCGCCCATGCCCGCCATGTCGCGCTGCGGCTCGACGGGCGCTGCGATGACCGCCGGCCTCTGGTCACCCATCCCTATTGCGTGATTGCCCGCGAACGCTACGACCGGGTCGCCGGCCCGCTGGCGATCGAACCGCGCGATCCCTTTCTCGATCGCCGGGTGTTGGCCTTTGCCCTTTCGCTTCCGCCCGACCAAATCGAGCATGACGGGTGGCCGAAGATCATCTTGCGCCGGGCCATGGCCGGACTGCTGCCGGACGAGGTGCGTTGGCGCACCGGCAAAGAGCATGTCGGCTGGATCTTCGAGGAAGCCCTGGTCAATCACTGGCTCGCAGAACCCGGACAACATTGGGATGCGATTCTGCAACAATATGTTAGCCCAGAACGACTAACCTTGGTGCAAACGAGCCGACTTGATGAGTTAGCGGTTGCAACAAGAATATGCTTAAGCTATCTGGCTTGGTGGATGGCCCATTGATCGGGCTAGGTGTTTTTACGGAGATCACTCATGGCGCAGCCCATCGCAACCGCGCAAAGCAAGGCCCAGTACGCAAAGCCCCGGCTGGCGGTCTATGGCGAGTTTGCCAATCTGACCGCTGGCGGCACCGGCTCGATCGTCGAAGGGATGATGATGACGGCGCTGATGCGTCGCCCCTGATTTTGCAGGACGGTCGAAGGTTTTACCGACACCCAATCGTCTGACATGCTTGATCGGATTTTGGAGCGGGGTCCGTTTCATGCGGGCCCCCTTTCTGTTTGGCAATTCGTGAATTGCGGTGCGGCGATCCCCGAAGGGATCACTCTGCCTGAGGGCCTTCCCGAACTTTTCGACGACGATGAGACCCCGCCGCCCACGGCCGAACGCGGCGAGGGCTGGGTCACGCTGCACTTTCATCATGTCGGCCGGTTCCGAATCGCTCTTGCCGAGCGCACCATCACTGCCTTCGATATCGCCCCCGGCACCGCAGAATGCGTTATCGAACATGTCATCAACGATCACATCGCGCCGCGACTGCTCGCTGAGCTTGGCGAGCTGGTGCTCCATGCCAGCGCCGTCCGCTTTGGTGAACGCATCGTGCTGTTTCTGGGCGAAACCGGCGCAGGAAAATCAACCTTGGCCACCAGTCTGCATCAGGCAGGGCACCATCTGCTCGGCGATGATGCGGTGATCGTCACCCGGGGCTCGGGCGGGTATTGCGCGCAGGCGGTTTATCCCAGCCTCAGGCTCTTTCCCGAAGCGATCGAGCGCCTGATCGGCAGCGGGGCAAGCACCACGCCGATGGCGGATTATTCCGACAAGCAGCATGTCCGGCTTGCCACCCTGCCGCCGGTGGCGCAGCCGCCGCTGCCGCTTGCAGCGATCTTTTTCCTTGCCGGCAAAACGGCCAGCGCATCGCCAGCAACAAGCGTCTGTGCCCGCCCGCTGCCAAGCACCATGGCCTGCATCAAGCTGGTGGAACAGAGCTTTACGCTGGATCCGCATGATCCAGCTTGTGCCGCCCGCCGCCTTGCGTCGCTGTCCGCGCTTGCGCTGGCTCTACCGGCTTTCACCCTATCTTATCCGCATGACTTTGCCTGCCTAGGCGAGGTTCACGCGGTGATTGCGGCGATATTGCAGAAGGCGGCGCCGGAGGTATCAACCGGCCACCAGGAGAAATTGCCGCAATGATCCGTGCATCGGGTTACGATATCGCCAGCTACGGCGAAATGATCGATTGCGAGCCACGCATGGGTGTCTATGTCGAGGCGCTTCGCCGGGCGGTCACGCCCGGTTGCACCGTGATCGATCTGGGCGCCGGTTTCGGCGTGTTCGCAATCCTCGCCTGCAAGTTCGGCGCGGGCGAGGTGATCGCCATCGAACCCGATCCGAGCATCGAACTGCTGATGCCGCTGGCCAAGGCCAATGGCTGTGCGGAGAGGATCACCGTGGTGCGAGACCTCTCGACCCGGTTTACGCCCGAGCGCAAGGCCGACGTGATCGTCTCCGACTGCCGCGGCACGGTCAATCTCTACGAACACCACATTGCGACCATCAAGGATGCGCGCGAACGTCTGCTGGCACCGGGTGGCACGCTGCTGCCGATGCGCGATACGCTGAAGGTGGCGCTGGCGCATTCTCCCAAGATCTATCGGCATTGCCACTATCCCTGGCGGTCGAACCGCTACGGGCTGGATCTGTCGGCAGCGCTGCCGTTTGCCGCCAACACCGAAACCAAGGCCTATCTCAAGCCGCGGGCGTTGCTGGGCAAGGCGCAGGATCTGGCGATCATAGACTACCGCACTGTCACGGAACCCAACGTCGATTCGACCGTCGAACTTGTCGCGCAGAAACGCGGAATCGCGCACGGCCTGCTGGTGTGGTTCGATGCCGAAATTGCCGAAGGCCTGGGCTATTCCAATGCGCCCGGAGAACCCGAACTGGTCTATGGCCAGATGTTCCTGCCCTTTGCTGATCCGCCGCGGCTCAAGGCGGGGGACCGGGTAAAGACCCGGTTTCGCGCCAATCTTGTCGAAAACAACTATGTGTGGGTGTGGGAAGGCGCGACGATCGACAGCATCACCGGAGAAACCCGCAATCCGTTCCGCCAATCAAGCTTCATGAGCCGCGTCCTCTCCAAGAATGCGGCTGCTGCCGGATCGAGCCTCGCCGTGCCGCAGCGCTCGGTGCGCATGCAGATCGATGCCGATTGCCTCGCCATGGTGGATGGCGGCACAGATCACGACGGGATTGCTAAGGTGCTGATGGAGCGTTACCCGCAGGAGCTGCCGTCCTATCGCGCAGCGCTGGATCATGTCGTTTCGCTGATGGCGCGCTACGCCTGAAAGATGATGCATTCTCATCTAGGCCGGTTGGCACGGTGCGGTTGCGCTCCGACCGGTCAGGATATGGAGATACCGAGTGACCGATATTCTCAACCTCCGCTGGCAGATCAGCGATCAGGCCATCGCCAACATGGTGGGCGAGGAAATGGTGGTGCTCCACCTCGCCAACGGCACCTATTTCGGGCTTGATCCGGTGGGTTCCCTGCTGTGGGAGGCGCTGGCCGCAGGCGAGCTGCCGGCCAAGGCCTGCGAGATGATCCTCGACCGCTACGAGGTTGACCGCGAGACGGTCGAGCAAGACCTGCGGCAGTTCCTCGGGGAACTGGCACAAGGCGATCTGATCGCGCAGGCCTGACCGGCCCCCGCCGATGCGCGATGGCTATCCCCTGACGCAGCTGATGGCGAACGCCCTTCGCGCGGCGGCCTATCTGGCTGCGGGACGGATAGCGCTGCGCCGGATCAAGCCGCTCGATGTGCTGGCGCGCAATCGCGAAACCATCGCCTTGGCGGGGCAATCATCGCGCGCACTGACCGCGGCGCAAACCGCTCGGCTCTGCGACGACATCGCGTTTTTCATCAACCGTATGGCAGCGCGGGTTCCGTGGCGGGCGGATTGTCTGGTGCAGGCGCTCGCCGGCCAGCAATGGCTGGCGGCTGCGGGGATCGCCAGCGAAATCGTGGTCGGCACCGCGCGGCACGCGGACGGCAGCCTTGCATCCCATGCATGGCTCCGCCAGCAAGACCGGATCGTGCTGGGCGGCGATATCCGCACCTTCCAGCCGATGCTCACCCCGGACGAGGATGCGCAAGCCGGGCGACGATTCTAGAACAGGTTTTCGGCAACCTGCCGTTTGATGAGGTCGCACAACGGCTCAAGCTCGGGGATACCGAAATGTGCCGCCCAGCGGACCGGAGCCACCAGATCGCCGCATCCAGCCGGAATATAGTGAAAGAACAGCAGATTGCAGAAGCCGCCGGGCGTTATGGGATCACGGTAGTGCCATTGCGAGCTGCCGTTGAAGAAGATCGCCTGGTTGGGTTTCAGCGTATAGGGCCTGAAGCCAAGCGAGGCGTCCTGCTTGATCGCGGCGAGATCCACGGCCCGGGCGGTGTCCGGCGTCGGCCAGTCGACCACCTTGCTGAAATAGATCGGCCATTCGTCGCTCTGGTCGATGCAATAATCAAAGGTGAACATGGAATCGGGATTATCGAGGTGCGGGTTGCACACCCCATTGCCCCGGTAACGGCTAAGGAAGGAATAGCTCACCTCGAGCTTCACTCCGGCGTGCTTTTCCAGACCTTGCCGCATCTGCTCCTGCAAGTCCCGGAACAGGGGCTCATCCCACACGACATCGCGTCCGAAGGCGCTGTTCTCGAAGGCCTGATGAACATCGTCCTGCGGCACGGCCGCGCGACTTGCCTCGCGAATAGCGGCGCAGGTCGCTTCATCGAACACATTGTCGAACAACGTGACCGAGAAGCCCGGATTGGGCCGAATTGGCGCGAAACCGGCGGCAAAGCGCTCTACCTCATCGGGCCTGACCTGTTCGAGATATCGCAACGCAATAGCGTGCCAGCGCAGGAAATGCGAATCATACCATTCGAAGCGCGCCACCTCGCGAAAGGCCATCATCGCCTTTACATGAAGCGCGAAGTAGGCAGGATCGCGCAGTTTTGCCGCGTCCGGAACGTCGGGCGAGATCGTTGTCATCACCCACAGGGCATTGAACCAAAGGACCGGCCTGACAAGGGGATTTTTGATTGCCGATTGATTTATAGGTGAATTTCTTGCTATGCCTGTCGCCGCTCGATCCGCCGGGCTCAACCGCATGGCGAGGTTGAAATTGCGAGGAATAATCAGAGCCTGGCGGGCCGCGCGTTGGGGTAATCGTTTACCATTTTTTCCTAACCGGCTGTTGCCAAACATGCTGCATTGCACTAAGTAAAAATCCGAATGGAGCTTCGAGAGGGCTATACGATGATGAAGACTGTTACCCGCCTTGCTATGGCCGCTGCTGCTGCCAGCATGGCCGTCATGCCGATCGCTGCTCAGGCGAACACCCGCGCCGGCGACAATGGCTCGGTCTACAGCGTCACTTCTGCGCCGGGCATCGGCCGCGCGGCAGAAGGCGAACAGGCAAAGGGTGGCTTCAGCATCATCCTCGCCCTGCTTGCCAGCGCCGCGATCGTTGCCGGCATCGTCTTCGCTTCCAGTTCGGATGACGACGGCCAGTCGCCGGGCACCTGATAGTCCCGTACATGTCGAAGCCTGAGGGCTTCTCAAGGAGACAGCCCGGTACGCAGTGCCGGGCTTTTTCTTTTCAGCCATCCCGTCCCGGCACGCGCAGACTGGCCTGAGGTATCGCCGTTGAACAAGAATGTCGCAGACCGGGTGTCATTCTTCACCCTCATGGCGCTCCTGCTTGTAGCCTTTGCTGTGGGCGGAGGAGGCAGTCGCCAAGGTCTTGCAAATCTGCTCGTTCAGCTCACGGCGCTGGCGGTTCTGGCTCCTCATCATCGGGCCTTGGTGCAGTTCCTGCGGGAAGCCCCGCTGTTCCTCCGTGTGGCGATTGGCGCCGCGATACTGGTGCCGCTGCTTCAGATCATCCCGCTTCCCGCCAGTCTGTGGCAGACGCTGCCCGGCCGTGAACTGGCGACCCGATCGCTCGCGCTAGCCGGCGGGAGCGGGTGGATGCCGTTCAGCCTCTATCCGCTTCGCACCTTGCTCGCCTTGACTGCGCTGATCACGCCGGTGGCGGTGCTCATTGCCGGGTGGAATGTCTCGCGCCAGCGGCTGGCTGCGCTCGGCTGGATGGTGGTTGCCTGCGGTGTGGTGACCGTGTTCTTCGGGCTGGTGCAGCTTGGCGCAACCGATGACAGCGGCAGCCTGTTCGGTGCCCGCAATCCGGGATCAGTCCTGCTCGGCACCTTTGCGAACCGCAACTCGACCGCCCTGCTGCTCGGGTTCGCGCTTGGTCTTGCCGCGCTCCTGCCGTCACCGCGCGCGCACCCGGCGGTGCTGGCGTTGCGCATCGGCGTTTGCGCGCTGCTGTTGCTGGCAATATTTCTGACCAAGTCGCGCACCGGGCTGGTGCTGGCCAGCCTGCCGCTTGCGCTGGCGGCGATCAAATCCGTGTGGTGGGCTGTGCACGCCCGAACCGTCGCCGGACCGAACGGGCGCTCCATGCGTCCCCTTGCCTTCGCGCTGGGCGCAATGGCGATGGTCGCCACCGGGGGCATCGCGCTGCTCGTGGCAGCCCCCGGTCCGATCGGCGAAGCACTCGAACGCTTCGAGGCCAAGGACGATCCGCGCCGCTACATCTGGGATGATGCGGGCTACAGCGCCGAGCGCTACTGGCCGGTTGGCGCCGGGATCGGAACCTTTGACGAGGTTTTCCAGGTTGATGAATCGCTCGAGAACCTGACCAGGCGGACCGCAGGGCGCGCGCATAACGACTATCTTGAGCTGGCGATCGAGGCCGGCATTCCCGGCCTCGCTCTGGCAATGGCATGGGTGGTGCTGATCGGCTGGCTCAGCTGGCAGGCGCGGCACTCCTCGCAGCGCTGGGTGGCCTGGGCGGGGAGTTCCTTCCTGCTTGCCATCGCCCTCCAGTCGATCACCGACTATCCGCTGCGCAACCAGACGATCCTCGCATTCGGCGCCTTCGCGCTGCTATTGCTCGCCCGGATTGCAGCTGCGCACAGGAGAACCCAGCCATGATCGGCCGGATTGCATGGCTGGGCGGACTGCTGGCGCTGGCGCTGCTGACGACCTTTCTCCAGCTCGATCGCCAGTCCGAGACAACCCCAGCCCTTGCCGCGATGGTGCCGGAGCCACTGCGTGGCTACGCGCAGGTGCCGATCGCAGACGCAGCGGTCAAGGGCGGGGATCGCGCGCTCGGGCTGGCCGAAGCGCGCCGGCTGGTGCGTCGACGCCCGGTTCCCGCCGAGCACCTGACACTCCTCGCGCTCGCCCAGACGAGGGCCGGAGATGTCGAACAGGCGGGCCTAACTGTGCAGATCGCAGCACAACGTGGCTGGCGCGAACCACTGGCACAGGAGGCAGTGCTGCGGCTTGCGCTCGAGGCAGGCGACAAGCCGGAAGCCGCACGGCGCTACACCGCGCTGTTTCTGCGCGCGGCGACACCCGACGCGCTGCTTCGCGAAGTCGGCCCGGCGGTGCTCGAGGAGACAGGAGGCCCCGGCCAGCAGACGCTGGTTGACATCATCAGCGCAACGGACCGCTGGAACGAGATGTTCCTGCGCCGCGGGGTGAAAGTCATGTCGCCCCCGACCTTCGCCGATATCACTGCGGCGACGATCGAACGCGGTGTCCGCTACGATTGCGGGGTTCTGACCCAGACGCTCAAGGCACTTGGTCAGGCCGATCCCAACGCCGCCAGCCGCGTCCGGACGGCAGCAGGGGGCCAGTGCCCGGACCTCGGCGGCGAGAGCGGTTTCCGCGCCGCTGGGTGAATCCACCCGGATCGAAAACGCTCTAACGCTGCCCGAAAGCTCACAGCGTGCGGATGATGCCCGAAAAGTCGGTCGCCGCGTGATCCTTGGCATAGGCTTCGTAGATGGCGCGGGCGTGCTCGCCCAGTTCGACCTTCGCACCCGCCGCCTCGGCCGCTTCGATCGCCAGCTTGAGATCCTTGAGCATCAGCCCTGCGGCAAACCCGCCCTGATAGTCGTTGTCGGCGGGGGTCTTGGGGCCGACGCCGGGGACGGGGCAGTAAGAGGTCATCGACCAGTTCTGGCCCGAGGAGACGCTCGCGATGTCGTAAAAGGTCTGCGGATCGAGCCCGAGTTTCTGCGCCATGGCGAAGGCCTCGCAGGTGCCGATCATGTGGATCGCCAGCAGCATGTTGTTGCAGATCTTGGCGGCCTGCCCGTTGCCCGCCGCGCCTGCGTGGATCACCGCCTTGCCCATCGCCTCGAGGATCGGCTTTGCACGGGCGAAGGCCTCGTCGCTGCCGCCGACCATGAAGGTGAGCGTGCCGCCTGCTGCTGCTGCGATCCCGCCCGAGACGGGGGCGTCGACCATCTGGTAGCCGTGGGCTTCGGTAACCGAAATCACCTCGCGCGCGGTGGCCACGTCGATGGTTGAACAATCGAGCAGGATCGCACCTTCGGGCGCATGGCCGATGACGTCGTCCCAGTAGACCTGTTTGACGATCGCGCCATTGGGCAGCATCGAGACCACCGCTTCTGCCTCGGCACAGGCTTCGCGCGCCGTGGCAAAGGTGCTGCACCCCGCCGCGCGCGCAGCGGCAAGCGCGGCTTCGCTGAGGTCGAAGGCGCGAACGTCATGCCTCGCTTTCACAAGGTTCGCGGCCATCCCGCCGCCCATGTTGCCAAGGCCGATAAAGGCGATCCTCATAGCTCTGCTCTCCCCTTGTGGTGGGCTCACCGCCCCTTCCACTGCCCTTCGCGCTTCTCGATGAAGGCGGCCATGCCTTCGGCCTTGTCCTCGCTCGCGGTCAGGATCTGGAAGATCCGCCGCTCGACGATCAACCCCTGATCGAGCGTCATTTCAAAGGCCGAATTGACCATTTCCTTATTGGCGATGGTGGCCATCGGCGGCATCGCGGCGATGGTGGCCGCGGTCTTGAGGGTTTCGGCGATCAGCTGTTCATGCGGCACCACACGCGCCACAAGGTTGCTGCGCTCGGCCTCTTCGGCGTTCATCATCCGCCCGGTAAGGCACATTTCCATGCTCTTTGACTTGCCGATTGCACGGGTCAGCCGCTGCGAGCCGCCCATGCCGGGTGCGACGCCAAGCTTGATCTCGGGCTGGCCAAACTTGGCCTTGTCAGAGGCGATGATGAAGTCCGCCATCATCGCCAGCTCGCACCCGCCGCCCAGCGCAAAGCCATTCACGGCAGCGATCCAGGGCTTGCGGGTCTTCTTGACGATCTCGCTGGTCCAGGGCGAAAAGAAGTCGTCCAAATAGAAACCGGCCGCCGGCTTGTCGGCCATTTCCTTGATGTCGGCGCCCGCCGCAAAGGCCTTGTCGCCGCTGCCGGTGAGGATCGCGCACAGCTGAGTGCTGTCGGCCTGATAGGCGGCGAAGGCCTCGATCAGCTCGGCCAGAACCTGCGAATTGAGCGCGTTCAATGCCTGCGGGCGGTTGATCGTCAGCAGGGTGACACCCTTGGTGCCCCGGGCATCGGTTTCAACGATGATGGTTTCGTAGGTCATAGCGGTTTCCATTCCTCATCGGCGGGCAGGGGGGCGAAGATCGCGTCGAGCAGATCCTCGGTCACGCCTTCGGGGGTGGCAGGGTTCCACCTGGGATCATTGGTCTTGTCGACGATCACCGCGCGCACGCCCTCGGCAAAGTCGGGACGGGTCAGCACCCGGGCGGCGATGCGGTATTCCATCGCCATATTGTCGGCAAAGTCGGCAAGCTGCGCACTTTGCGCCAGCTGGCGCAGCGCAACCTTGCAGGTCTGCGGGCTTTTGGTGCCAAGCGTGTCGCGTTCCTTCGCTGCCCAGTCATCGCCCGCCTCGGCGGCGGCTTCGAGGCTGGCGAGAATGTCCTCGTAAACATCGGAAGCGAAATGCTTGGCGATGCGATCGGCATTGGCCTCGATTCGCGCCTTGGGCGGGGTGCCGACAGGTTCGCTGAGGATGCCGGGGATGCGATCGGGGTGATCGTGGATGCGCCCCTTGAGGTCTTCGAGCATTTCGTGCGGCACGTAGTGGGTGGCCAGCCCCGTCCACAGGCATTCCGCTCCGTCGAGGCGTGCGCCGGTCAGCGCGAGAAACTGCCCCAGCCGCCCGCCGAGCCGCGAGAGGTACCAGCCCCCGCCCACATCGGGAAACAGGCCGATGCCGGTCTCGGGCATGGCAAAGCGGGTGTTTTCGGTCGCCACCTTGAACCTGGCCGGCTGCGAAATGCCCACCCCGCCGCCCATGGTGATGCCATCCATGAAAGCGACGATCGGCTTTCCATAGGTGAACAACTGGTGGTTGAGCTGATACTCGTCGTAGAAGAACCTGCGCCCGCTCGCTCCGCCATCGTTGAGGGCCGAGTTACGCAGGAAGGCGATGTCCCCGCCCGCGCAGAACCCGCGCCCTTCGGCATGATCGAGGATCACCGCCTTGATGCTGTCATCGCCGGCCCATTCGCTCAGCGCCGCGCTCATCGCGTGGCACATCTCCAGCGTCAGCGCGTGCAGCGCCTTGGGCCGGTTGAGGCTGATATGGCCGATCGGGCCGTTGATCGTGATCAGAACGTCGTCAGTCATTGTCACGTGTCTTTCGGTTCGATCAAGGTCGGGTGTTTGCCGCCGGGAGCGCCGCGGGCAGGACGCCGAACAGCATGATCGCGCACCCCCAGCGTTGCCCGGGCACGGCGCGCCCCGTCCGCTGACCCCCGGTTCATTGACGCAGCAGATCCCGACCGACGACCATGCGCATCACCTGGTTGGTGCCTTCGAGGATCGAATGCACCCTGAGATCGCGCCAGAAGCGTTCGATGGGATAGTCCTGCAAGTAGCCATAGCCGCCGAACAATTGCAGCGCGCGGTCGACCACGGCGCTGCCATTGTCGGTGGCGAGCCGCTTGGCCATGGCCGAGAAGCGCGTCTTGTCGGGCGCGTTGTCGGTCACCTTGGCGG
>JBKBLZ010000008.1:0-107242 GCA_046296035.1 Erythrobacter sp.
TTCGCTGACTGCGGACTGGCTGATCCTGTCGGCCTGCAATACCGCTGCTTCGGACGGAACCCCGGGATCGCAAAGCCTGTCCGGCCTTGCCCGCGCTTTCCTCCACGCCGGGGCCAAGGCCTTGCTGGCGAGCCACTGGCGGGTCTCGGACGAGGTGACCGCCGCGCTGACGGTGGAGACCATGCGCCTGTCACGCACCGGCCTGCCCAAGGCCGAAGCCCTGCGCCAGGCGATGATCGCGGTGCGGACGGGCCAGCGGGCCGACGGATCGGCTGTGGAAGGCTGGAAGGAATTCTGGGCGCACCCGGCGGCATGGAGCCCGTTTGTGCTGGTGGCAGCTGACGGCAGTTAGAGCCGGCCTTAAGCGTTCAACCATTCGGCGGTGAGCCGGCCCCGGTGCCCTTCCGGCGCGAGCGCGGCGCGCAGGGCTTCGAGCAGCGGCGGCAGGCTTTGCGTGAAGGCGTAGGGCGGGCCCACGATGAACAGCCCTGCGCCGTTGTAGATGCCGGGCTGATCGGTGTCGTAGAGCCAGTGCTCCACATTGAGCAGTTTCGCAATGCCAGTCTTGCGCAGCTTGTCCTTCCACAGCGCGTGCTGGGGGCGCTCCTTCAGCGGATACCAGATCACCGTTACCCCATGCGCCCACTTGCGGTGCGCGGCGGCGAGGGTGGCGGTGATCCGGGCGCGTTCGTCGGTCTGTTCGTAGGGCGGATCGACCACCACCAGCCCGCGCGGGGTGCGGGTGGGCAGCAGCGCCAGCCACAGTTCGTAAGCGTCGCGCTGATGCACCGCTGCGGGCGTGCCGCGCATCGCGCTGCGCAAGGCCCGCGCGTCCTCGGGGTGCTTTTCGTTGAGGATCAGCGCATCCTGCCGGCGCAGCAGCTGCGAAAGGATCCGCGGGCTTCCGGGGTAGAGGCGCGGTTCTTCCGCCGCATTCACCGCGCGAACGGCGGCGCGGTAGTCATCGAGCAGGGGGTTGTGGTTGGCAAAGGCTCGCAGCACGCCTTGGTTGGCCTCGCCGGTGCGCTTTGCCGCGTCACCTGCAAGATCATACAGCCCGCAGCCGGCATGGGTGTCGATCAGGGTCAGCGCGCTCGGCTTGCGCTGCAAGGCGCGAACAAGCGCGATCAGCAGGGTGTGCTTGACGACATCGGCGCTGTTGCCGGCATGGAAGGAATGGCGATAATTCATAGCCGGATGTCCGCGCACTGGCCCGGTGCCAGCCCGGCCAGCGTCCAGTCACCGATCGACCAGCGCACCAGCCGCAGCGTCGGCAGGCCGACGGCCGCCGTCATCCGCCTCACCTGCCGGTTGCGTCCTTCGCGGATGGTGATTTGCAGCCAGCTGTCGGGGATCGCCTTGCGCTGGCGAATCGGCGGATCGCGCGGCCACAGGTCGGGCGCATCGATGCGGGCAACCTTGGCCGGAAGGGTCATCCCATCCTTGAGCCGGATGCCTTTTCTCAAGGGATCCAGTTGCTCCTCGCGCGGATCGCCTTCGACCTGAACGAGGTAGGTCTTGGGCAGCTTGAAGCGCGGATCGGCGATGCGCGCCTGCAGCCGCCCGTCATCGGTGAGCAGCAGCAGGCCTTCGCTGTCGCGGTCGAGCCTGCCGGCGGGATAGACGCCCTTCACCGCAATGAAATCCGACAAGGTCGCGCGCACCGTCGGCGATCCGCGATCGGTGAATTGCGACAGCACCCCGAAGGGTTTGTTGAACACGAGCAGCCGGGTCACCCGGCGCTCATATCGCGCAGGGGCCGATATGTCTTTAGCCGCTGAACCCCGTCAAAATTGACGATACGCCCCGCCCCTTTGCTCGGCTATCCCCGCAAGCGACAACCGTCAGCCGGGGAGAGGCGCTATGGATCTGGGATTGAAGGGCAAGAAGGTCATCATGAACGGCGGGGCGCATGGCCTTGGGCTTGAATCGCTCAAGCTGTTCGCCGCCGAAGGCGCGGATGTCGCCTTCTTCAGCCGCAAGGAAGACAGGATCGAGGCCGCCAAGGCCGCGATCGATGCGGCCGGCCCGGGCAAGGTGTTTGCCGAGGTGTTCGACATGGCGAGCGGCACCGAAGCCTATCAGGCGTGGCTCGAAAAGGCCGTCAAGCAACTGGGCGGCTGCGATATCTTCGTGCACACCGCCAGTGCCTCGGGCACCGGCGGGGCAGGAGACTGGCAGGCCTGCCTCGACATGGATCTGACGGGCGCAGCCTCTGCGGTCGAGACGCTTACCCCCTATCTCGAAGCCTCGGGGACCGGTTCGATCGTGATGCTCTCGTCCACCGCCGCGCTCGAAACCTTCATCGCCCCCAACCCCTTCAACGCGATCAAGGCCGCGCTGATCACCTACGCCTCGCAGCTCAGCCAAGCTTACGCTGCCAAGGGTATCCGCGTGAACACGGTGTCGCCCGGCGCGATCTACTACAAGGGCGGCAACTGGGAGATCATCGAGGAGCACATGAAGCCGCTGTTCGACGCCACCCTTGCCAAGATGCCGATGGGCCGCTTCGGCGAGCCGGTGGAGGTCGCCAAGGCGATCGTCTTTGTCGCCAGCCCCGCAGTGCCCTACATGACGGGTGCGAACATCGTGGTGGACGGCGGGTTCACCCAGCGCGTCCAGTTCTGATTTCCCTTCTCCGCAAGAGGCTGACACCATGTCCCAGATCGACCGCGACAAGCTGCTCGACATCTACACCCGCACAATGAAGGTGAATCGCACCGACGAGAAGTTCCGCGAGCTGCTCATGGGCGGCAAGGTGGCGGTGATGTATTACTGCGTGCGCGGGCAGGAGCTGGTCTCGGCGGCGGCGATGGCGGCGCTGGAGAAGGACGATTACGTCGTGTGCACCTATCGCGGGCAGGGCGAACAGACCGCCAAGGGCATCCCGATGGAAAAGTGGTGGGGCGAATGCCTCGGCAAGGCCACCGGCACCTGCAAGGGCAAGGGCGGCACGATGCACATCACCGATCCCGAAACCGGGATCATGGTGACCACCGGCGTGGTGGGCAGCGGCCTGCCGATTGCCAACGGGCTGGCGATGGCGAGCCAGAACAACGGCGATGGCCGGGTGACGCTGGTGAGCTTTGGTGACGGGGCGGCCAATATCGGCGGCTTCCACGAAGCGATGAACATGGCCCAGCTTTACAAGCTGCCGGTCGTCTTCCTGTGCCAGAACAACCGCTATGGCGAACACACCGCCTTTGCCGATCACACCAGCAGCCCCAACATCGCCAGCCGCGCCGCGGGCTATGGCATGAAGGGCGTGACGGTTGACGGCAATGACGTGCACCAGGTCTACCCGGCAGTGAAGGAAGCGGTCGACCGCGCCCGCCGCGGCGAAGGCCCCACGCTGGTCGAGGCCATGTGCTACCGCATGATGGGGCACTTCTTCGGCTCGGACTTCAGTTACATGCCGCCCGAACACATCGCCGAGATGAAGGCCGAAGACCCGCTGCCCAAGCTCAGGCAGGTGATGCTGGAGCACCAGTTCACCGAGGAGGAGCTGGACGCGATCATTGCCGAGATCGACGCGCAGATCAACGCGGCGGTCGAACACGCGCTTGCCGCGCCGCTGCCGGATACCGACGAAATCTACAAGGACGTGCTGGAGGAGACCGCCTGATGGCCCAGATCACCATGACCCAGGCGCTGAACCTCGCGATCGACGAGGCGATGGCTGACGATCCGGGCGTGTTCTGCCTTGGCGAAGACGTGTCCGCCAAGCAGGGCGGCGGGGTGTTCAAGGTCACCGCAGGGCTTACCGAGAAATATGGCGAACACCGCATTCGCGCCACTCCGATCTCGGAGACCGCGATCATCGGTGCCGCCGTGGGCGCGGCGCTCGCGGGCCAGCGCCCGATCGCCGAGATCATGCTGATGAATTTCGTCGGCGTGTGCATGGATCAGATCGTCAACCACGCCGCCAAGCTGCGTTTCATGTCGGGCGGGCAGACCCCGTGCCCGATCGTGATCCGCACCACCACCGGGGTCGGTGTCGGCTTCGGCGGGCAGCACTCGGATATGCTGGAGGCGTGGTTCGCCCATGTTGCGGGCATCCATGTCGTCACCCCGTCAAACCCCGCCGACGCGCGCGGGCTGATGCGTGCGAGCATCGACGCCAATGACCCGGTGATCTTCATCGAGAACATCCTGTGTTACGGCCTCAAGGCGGAAGATCCCGGCCCGGGCTACCGCGTGCCGCTCGGCAAGGCGGCGATCGCGCGGGAAGGCAGCGATATCTCGATCATCACCTATGGCCGCACGGTTCTCGATGCGCTCGATGTGGCGAACGAACTGGCCAAGGAAGGCATCAGCGTCGAGGTGGTCGATCTGCGCACCATCGCCCCCTATGACGAGGCAACGGTGCTGGCATCGGTCCGCAAGACCGGCCGCGCGCTGACCCTGCACGAAGCCGTGCGGCCTTTCGGAACCGGGGCCGAGATCGCCGCCAATATTCAGGAAAAGTGCTGGGACAGCCTGAAAGGCCCGGTCCGCCGCGTGGGCGGCACCTTTTCCGCCGTGCCCTTCGCCAGCCACCTCGAACAGGCGTGGATCCCGAACAAGGGCCAGATCATCGAACAGATCAAAGCGAGCATGGGTAAACTCTAGATGGCCACTGAAATCCGTATCCCCAAGCTCGGGATGAGCGCGGTCGAGATGACCCTCGTCGAATGGATGTTCGGGGAGGGCGAGCGCGTCGAGAAGGGCGATATCATCTACACCGTCGAAACCGACAAGAGCACCACCGAGATCGAGGCCCAGGCCAGCGGGATCATCCATCCCACCGGCGAGGAAGGCGCGGTCTACAAGGTGGGCGATCTGATCGGGACGATCGAGGAATAATGCCCTCAAGCAGCGAAGCGGTAGGGCAGCAATAATGCCCTCAAGCAGCGAAGCGGTAGGGCAGCAATGACGCCCTCAAGCAGCGAAGCGGTAGGGCAGCAATGACGCCCTCAAGCAGCGAAGCGGTAGGGCAGCAAGCTCTCACCCCGCGTGAGCTGCTGGCGAAGGTCTATGCCACCGCCGGCACCCGCGACTGGGCAGCGGTCGAAGCGCTGATTCACCCCGATTTCGTGCTCTACGAGGCCCATTCGCTTCCCTTCGCGGGGGAGTGGCGCGGCAAGGACGCACTCCAGCGCTGCGCGGCCGCGATGTACGGCACCTGGGCCGATACGCGCCTCGAAATGCTCGATTGCACCGGAGGCGACAGGTGGGCGGTGATGGTGATCCGCCTCACCATGCATCCCAAGGATGGCTCTGCGCCCTTCACGCAGACGATCTGCGAGGCAGGAACCTTCGAGGAGAGGCTGCTGCGCGAGCTGCGCATCCACTATTTCGATGCTGCCGAGATCGCTGCGCGCGCCTGATCAGCCGCGTCCCTCCAGCCACGCCCGACTGGTGCGGGCGACCTGCCGGGCGCGTTCGACGAGATCGGGGAAGGCATCACGCAGCGCGGCGGAGCGTTCCTCGATCGCCATCGGCAGATCGCCGGGCAGGGCATCGACCATCGGGCCAAGCGGCAAACCGCCTTGCCCGAGCGGCATTCGCCGGTTGATTGCATCGTCGATGATGGCGTCGAAATTCGTCAGATCTGGCGCATCAGCGGGCGCATCGCAGGGCTGGCAATAGGACAGCCATTCCGGCGGGATCGCCGCCAGATCCTCCGCCGTGCCGCCCGATCGCGCCCAGTGGAGGGTATCGACCAGCAGCGCCTTGGCCTCGCCTTCGACACCTTCCAGCACGGCGCGGGCCATTGAAAGCGTCTTGACCTCGGTGAACAGCCCGAATTCGAGATTGACCCGCACGCCGGTGCCCTTGGCACGGTCGACCAGGCTCTGGAACTTGGCGGTGGTGGCGGCCATGTCGGGATCGCTGGAGACGCACAGCAGGTTGCGTGCACCCAATTCGGCGGCGATGTCGACCAGTTCGCTGAGCCACGGATCGGGCGCGCCGGGCATGATCCACGCGACCTCCAGATCGAGCAGTTCCACCCCCGCATCGCGCGCCTGCCGCCGAATCGCACGGGTGGTCGCCGGGGTCCACGTCTCGCGCTCGGCCCACATCCCGCCAAAGTCGAAATCGCTGGCGGCCGCGCATTCGATCAGCTGGGCAGGGGTGGCCTCGGGCAAGATTCCGGCGGCGAGCGAGATCAGGCGTTCAGGCACGGTGAGCGCCTGCCGGAGGGAGGGCGCGAAAAAGTCCGAACGGCGGATGAGCGTGGCTTTCGGTCCGCGTCAGCCTGAACCGAAAACGCATCACAGGGTCTGCCCGTCATCCAGCACGAAATCAGCGCCGGTCACGAACTCGCTCGCGTCCGAGCACAGGAACAAGATCATCGCATCCAGCCCCTCCTCGCCCATCAGCCGGCGCCTGGGGAAGCGCGCGATCTGCTTCTGCCCGCCTTCCGTATCGAACCACGCATCATTGATCGCGGTGCGGATGTAGCCGGGAGAGACGGTGTTGATGTTGATCCCGCTGCGCGCCCATTCGCGCGCCAGCGTGCGTCCCGCCTGCACCACGCCCGCCTTGCTGGCGGCATAGGCGACAAGGCCCGGAGAAGCCTCGAAAGCGGTGATCGAGGCGATCAGCACGATCCGCCCTTTGGCAACGCCGTGGGCCATCATCCGTTTCGCCCCCTCGCGCGCGGTGAGGATCGCGCCCTTGAGGTTGATCGCAAGCGTGGCCTCGATCTCCGCCTCGGAGATGGCCGTCGCCATGCCCGCGCCATCGACGCCGGCATTGGCGATCACGGTGTCAACCGGGCCGAAGGCAGCCTCGGCCGCGTCGAACCCGGCGATGATATCGGCCTCGCGCGCCACATCCATCTGCACGGCGGTGGCGGCAGGGCCGATTTCGTCTGCCAGCGCCGTCAGCCGGTCCGCGCGGCGCGCGCCGAGCGCGACATGCGCGCCGTTTGCGGCGAGGATCCGGCCGAATCGGGTGCCAAGCCCAGAGGATGCACCGGTGACGAGCGCGGTGCGCCCAGTGAGGTCGAACGAGAAGCCCATCGCCGTTACTTAACCGCAGGCAGCTCCCCGTTGATATATTTCATCAGCGTCCGCTGGAAATGCCGCACCCGGCTGTCCTGATAGTGGCCGAGTTCCATCAGCCCGTCCTTCATCGCCTTCATGCCTTCCTGCACATAGGGCAGGTTGGCCATGTCCTGATCGAACACATTGGCGAGTTGCGGGCCCATCTTGTCAGCCGCCCAGGCGAAGGGCTGATCGTCCGGGATGTAGGTCGGCGCGACAGCGCGCGCACGCGGCTGGCCCTTGGGGGTGGGGAACAGCAGGCGGATTTCCATGATGCACCAGTCGGGCGTGTCGCCCGGCAGCCAGCGGTACACCAGGGTCGGCAGGAAGCCGATCCACGGCGAGAAGTTGGGGAAGATGTTATAGGTGAAGTTGTCGAGGATCTCGGTGTCCGAGGCATCCGAATAGTCGTAGCCATATTGTTCGGCAAAACCCTTGCGCCCGGCATCGGCCAGCAGCTTGCGCGCACCCAGCGGATCATCGGATTGGTAACTCTCGTCCGGCCCTTCGCTGGCGGAAAAGCGCCGGTTGGTGCGCGCGTCCTGCCCGCCCGAAAATTCGTTCATCTTTTCGAGCACGTAGTCCGAATTCTTGCCCTTCACGTGCGGGCTGAGCACGCCCGAAGGTGTGATCGCGCGGTTGAAGTGATCCCCGAACAGATCATAGCGGGTGTTGGCATCGCCCAGGAAGGCGAGCAGCTGCGGGTGGGTGGTGATCGAGTGCCAGGCTTCCATGAAGGCCTCGGCCGTGGCCTTCCAGTTGGCCGGAATGCGTTTTTGCACCCACATGCCGGTGTAGCGGTTGGCGAAATCGTAGCGCTCGTAGTGGCTTGCCGGTTCGCCCAGCCAGGTCTTGAAATCGGGCAGGCTGTGGTTCTCGGTGAGCATCACGAAGCCCTGCCACAGTTCGACGCGCGCCTGCGGCAGATCCATGTTCTTGCCTTCGAGGTGCTTGAAGTCCCACGCACACGGGATGTCCTTGAGCGAGCCGTCATTGCGCCAGGTGAAGCCGTGGAAGGCACAGCGCAGCTGCACCGAATTGCCGCTCTCGGTGCGCAGCTTGCGGCCGCGGTGGAGGCAGGCGTTGTAGAACGCCTTCACGCTCCCGTCCTTCTGGCGGATCAAGAGGAAGCTCTTGCCGGCAATGTCGAACACCACGCTGTCGCCGGGATCGGGCATCTCGTCCTCGCGCGCGGCAAACAGCCACACGTTGGGCCACATCTTCTCGCGTTCGGCCCGCGCGAAGTCCTCCGAAATGTAGGGGGCGACCGAAAGCGGTTCATCACCCAGCTCGATCGTGCTTTCCTTGAACAGGTAATCCGGCGGACGGCGGGTGTCGCCGTTGAGCATGTCGGTGTAGCTGATCCCCGGGCAGCGGTCGGCGCGGGCAATATCCTTGATCTCGTTCATCGGGCTGTTCCGTCCTCACCGGGGGCGAACCCCGCCTCTCGTCCTCGCACTTTGTGCAGTGTCTCGCCGAAGGAATATCACACAGCTTCGCCGGCAGGGCACACTATCGGATTGGAGAGGAACATGGCCTTGCCGGGAAAAATCGCTGCCTTGGGCGATATCATGCAGCTGGCCTTCGTGCCGGAGGACTTCGACGCGGCGGTGAAGCATTGGACTGAGGTCATGGGGGTCGGCCCGTTCTACCTGATCGAGGGCATCCACCTCGATGGCATGAAATACCGGGGCGAGCCGACTGATGCTGTGTTCGATCTGGCGCTTGCCTATTGGGCCGATTTGCAGATCGAGCTGATCCGCCCGCGCGACAATCACCCATCGATCTATACCGGCGAATACGGGGCGACCGGCAACGGGCTGCACCATGTGTGCATTCTCGTCGACGATATCGTCCACGCGCGCACCGTGTGCGAGGCGCAAGGGGCCGAGGTGATGATCGAAGGCACCTTCGGCACCAGCCAGGTCATCTATGTCGATGCCGGGGGCGGGCCGGGCACGCTGGTGGAGATCCTCCAGCAGGCCAAGGACGGGCCGGACCTGTTCGGGATGATCAAGGCCGCCGGGATCGGCTGGGATGGAACCGAGCCGCTGAGGAAGCTGGGTTAGGAGTGATTGTTGTCCGCACGCCATCCGGCGCGCGAAATCCTCGCTCATGCGACCTGAAGATCGGGTGATCCGCCTGCGGCGGCCCAGCTTCGCTTCCGCTGCGGGCGGGCGGCCGCGCGCAGGCGCGTTCCCTAATCAGAAGCCCCCAGATACCCCAGCTGCCCGGCCTTGAAGATCGTCTGCGCGCGGTTCACCGAATCGGGCTTCTCGCCCGCGCGGTGGATATGGTAGCGGATCGTCGCGTGCGACCGGTTGAGGATCATGCTGATTTCCCTGTCGGTCTTGCCGATCGCCGCCCAGCGCAGGCATTCCACCTCGCGCTTGGAGAGCACGCAGTCGGACGGGATCCGCCGCTTGGTGCGGTTGGCCTGCACGTAACCGGCCACGAAGCACCGCGTCACCATCGCGAACAGCGCGCCATATTCGGCGAACTCGCGCGAAAGGTCTTCCTTGTTGCGATCCATCGAAATGAAGCTGCTGGCCGAAATCTGGCCGAAGGGCAGATGCGTCGGGATCACGATCGCTGCTTTGCACAAGGCGCGCCTTTCGAAATCGGAAAGGTCGATTTCGGCCAGATAGTGGTTGCGCCAGCGGGTGTTGAAGCCGCGGGCATTGACCCAGAAGGGCTCGCTTTCGTAGCGGCAGGCGCGCGGTAGCGGCGAATGCAGCGCGAGGCGGTGATCCTCCCACCAGCGCGCGCCATCATCGAGCCAGCGGAAGATATCGGCATTGAGGATCGTGCCCTCGGCATCGACCATCGGTTCCTTGGAGGAAATGTCGTCGCACACGGCGATCTGCATTCCCCGCTCCTGTGCGATTCGCGCCAGATTGACCGCGGCATCATGGATGTCTTCGGGGCAGGTGATGGTGACGGAATCGAGCAATTGCTCAACGGATTCGCGGCCTTGCGGCGTTCGCAGCTCAACAACATTTGGTGCCATTGTCGGCCTTGCTCCTCTCGTTTGTTCTCCCGCTGCGACAGAGTAACGCAATTATCCGGAATGTCCTCATAATTTACCTAGGGGAAAGCGGTCGGCGCCGGGGCTAGCAAAATTGACGAAGGAGATTGCCATCATGGGTTTTGCGGGCGCGAATTTCGGAGTGGTGCTGAAGGCTCTGGCCGAGTCCATCCCGCCCGGTCGCCCGGCGCTGGTCCACGGCGAAAGAGTGGTCAGCTGGGGCGAACTGGACGTGATCACCGACCGGATTGCTGCCGGGCTGGTCGCGCGCGGGCTGCGGCCTGGCGACATTGCCGGCCAGATGCTGCGCAACACCCCCGACTACCTGCTCGCTTATTTCGGCTGCGTCAAAGCGGGCGTCGTGCCGGTCAATGTGAACTACCATTACAAGGCGCGCGAGCTGGCCGACATCTTCACCCGGTTTGGCCTGAAGGCGCTGTTCACCGAAAGCGACTTTGCCGAACGCGCGCGCGAGGCGATGCCCCGGGGCACGCTGACCATCGATGTCGGCAGCGATGACTGGGCGGCGCTGTGCGCCAGCGCGGTGCCCGAGGGCTTTGCGATCCATCAGGATCCCGCGGCGCTGTTCCTCACCGCGACCGGCGGCACGACGGGCATGCCCAAGGCGGTGATGTGGCCGATGGATCAGGCCTGGGGCGCGTTCAATATCGGTCTGTGGCAGCGCCCGCCGGGCATGCCGCCGCTTCTGGTGGCCAGCCTTGCCGAGCAGGTGGCCGAGGCCGCGGCGATCGGCCCCGAACATCCGGCCAGCACCTCGCCGCTGCTGCTGCTGTCGCCGCTGATGCACGGGGCGGGGCAGTTTACCGCGGTGATCCACCTGCTCAAGGGTGGCACGCTGGCGCTGCTGCCGGGGCCGAAATTCGACGCCGATCTGGCGCTCGCCGAGGTGCGGCGGATCGGCGCTAGGGGCCTCTTCATCGTCGGGGATGCCTTCGCCCTGCCGCTTGCCGACCGGCTCGATGCGCGGGGGGATGGCGCCGAAGTGCTGGCCTCGCTGCGCTCGATCACTTCCTCGGGCGCGGTGTTCTCGCCCGCTCTCAAGCAGCGCCTGATCGCGCACGCGCCCCAGCTGATGATCGTCGATGCGCTGGGTTCCTCGGAAAGTTCGGGCACGGGAATCGTGATCACCACCGCGCAGGGATCGAGCGGCGGGGGCAAGTTCCAGCCCTTGCCGGGCCGCGAGACGAAGCTGTTCGACGAGAACCTCAGGGAAATTCCGCCAGGCACTGCGGGTGTCGGTATCGTTGCCCGCACCGGCCCGCTGCCGCTGGGCTATCTTGGCGAGGACGCGAAGAACGCGGCCACCTTCCCGGTGATCGACGGCAAGCGCTGGCTGATGACCGGCGACCGCGCGCGCTGGGCGGCCGACGGCACGCTCGAATTCATCGGGCGCGACAACATGTGCATCAACACCGGGGGCGAAAAGGTCTTCCCCGAAGAGGTCGAAGCGGTGCTGCTGGGGCACCCGGCGGTGAAAGACGTGCGCGTTGTCAGCCTGCCCGACCCGCGGTTCGGACGCAAGGTGGTTGCGGTGGTGCAACCCGAGGGGCCGGTGGATGAAGCCGCGCTCGATGCTCACGCCCGCGCAGGGCTCGCCGGATACAAGATCCCGCGCCTTTACGTGCTGACCGACCAGTCGCTTCGGCTCAACAATGGCAAGCCCGACTACAAGACCGCGCAGGCGCTCGCTGACGCAGCCGCCTAGAGCCGCAAGCGGGCCACAGGCCCGCAAGGGCGACTGCCCGCCCGCAGCGGGCGCAGCCATGCTGTGCGCCTAGAGCGTTTTCGCGCCGGGCGGAATCACCCGGCGGCTCGGAAAACGCGGTAAAACATAAAGTCTGGAGCGGCCGATCTGATGCAGTCGGATCGCAAACCGCTCTGGCGCGGTCGAAGGCGCGGACGCACCTTCGCAATCTAGACGCTTCGCTCGGCCTTGTCCTTTTCGTTGGTGCCCTTGATCATGGCGCGCATCTGCTCCCATTCGGCATCCCCGAGCGCGTGGAGCAGCGGGTAGAAGGTTCCGCCATTGGCCTGGAAGCCGGCGCCGTCGATGGCGATGGTCTGGCCGTTCACATATTCCGCGCCCGGCCCCATCAGGAACACGGCGAGGTTGGCCAGTTCGTGCATTTCGCCGGCGCGGCCCATCGGGTTGAGATCGTTCTTGGAATTGCCGCCTTGACCGCCGGGCGAGAGACGCGCGCTCATCCCCTTGGTCGGGAACAGGCCGGGCGCGATGGCATTGAAGCGCAGGCCATAGCGGCCCCATTCGGTCGCCAGGCTCTGGGTCATGGCATTGATCGCGGTCTTGGACATCGCCGAAGGCACCACGAAGGCGCTGCCCGACCACACCCAGGTGGTGAGGATCGACAGGAAGCTGGCCTTCTTCTTTTGTGCGATCAGCCGCTTGCCGATGTCGAGCGTGACATAGAAGGTGCCGCGCATGACGATATCGGCGATGGCGTTGAAGCCGCCCACCGAAAGGTCTTCGGTGCGGCTGATGAAGTTGCCCGCAGCGTTGTTCACCACGCCCGTGAGCGCGCCGCCATCGGCCCAGATCGCATCGACCATCGCGTGGATCGCCTCGGGATCACGAATGTCGCAAGCCATGCCGACGATCTTGCCGCCATGGGCTGCCGTCAATGCCGCGGTCGTCTCGTCGAGCTTGTTCTGGCGCCGCCCGCAGATATAGACGGTGGCGCCCAGCTTGAGGAAGGCTTCCGCCATCTCGCGCCCCAGCCCGGTGCCGCCGCCGGTGACAAGGATGCGCTCGCCCGCCATCAGGCCCTCGCGGAACATCAGCTTCGATACGTCCATGGCGTCGCCCCTTCAAAGCCCCAGCACGGTCTTGGCGATGATGTTCTTCTGCACCTCGTCCGATCCGCCGAAGATCGTCGCGGCGCGGTTGTTGAGATACTTTCCCATCGCGGTCTGGGCATATTCGCTGCCGACCGGCTCGGGCGCTTCATTGCCATAGAGCGGGCGTTCAAGCGGCAGTTGCAGTGCGTCCGGCCCGAGCAGTTCGAGCCGCAGCACGTCGATCTTCTGGCCGATGTTTGAACCCAGCAGCTTGACCAGCGAGGTCTGCGGCCCGGGGGCGCGGCCCTTGGCGAGCTCGGCGAGGATGCGCAGTTCGGTCACTTCCAGCGCCTCGGCCTCCAGCCTGACGCGGGCGAGCCTGTCGCGGAAGCGGGCATCATGCGCAATCGCGCCATTAACCCCTGACGGCTGGATCTGCGCGAGGGTTTCAAGCCGGTCGATGCTCTGGAGCAGGCGCGGGGCATAGCACGATCCGCCGCGCTCGTTTTCGAGCAGGAACTTGGCGATGGTCCACCCCTGGCCTTCATCCCCGATACGGTTGCACACGGGGGTGCGGGCGTCGGTGAAAAACACCTGGTTGACCTCGTGATCGCCCGACATCGAATAGATCGGGGTCACTTCCACGCCGGGCTGATCCATCGGCACCAGCAGGAAGCTGATCCCCTGCTGCTTCTTCACGCTGGCATCGGTGCGCACCAGCGCGAAGATCCAGTCGGCGTGGTGGGCGTGGGTGGTCCAGATCTTGGAGCCATTGATGACATATTCATCGCCTTCACGCCGCGCACTGGTCTTGAGGCTGGCAAGGTCGGAACCCGAGCCGGGTTCGGAATAGCCCTGACACCAGTAATCCTCGCCCGAAAGGATGCGCGGTAGAAAGCGGGCCTTCTGTTCGGGGGTGCCGAAGTGGCAGATGACCGGGCCGACAAGCCGCAGGCCAAGGATCGCCAGCGCGGGCGCGCCGGCAAGCGCGCATTCCTTTTCGAAGATGAACTTCTGTGTCGGGGTCCAGCCCGTTCCGCCGTCCTCCTTGGGCCAGTGGGGCGCGACCCAACCTTGTTTGTAGAGGATGCGGTGCCATTCCATCCCGATATCGGGTTCGACGAAAACCCCCGGCGTGCGCCGCGCCCCATCGCGCAGGCGATCGGGCAGGTTGTCCTTGAGAAACGCTCGCACTTCCTCGCGGAAGGCGATGTCCTCGGGCGAGAAGTCCATGTCCATGTCGTATCGATCCCGTTCGTCGTCGTCAGTCGGGCGGTTCAGGCCCCGTCTCTCATGGCCCAGCGGATCGTGCGCCGCAGCAGGTCATAATAGACATCGTAATTCCAGGCGCACATTTCCTTGTGCGGGTAGAAATCGGCCATGCCGGGCAGGTCGTAATGCCCGCGGCAATGGCCGAGCGCGTTGTAAACGATCCGCCCCTCGCCAATATCCCTCGTATAAAGGATAGGCACGGTGGTCTTGTCCCACGTGCTGCGGGTGAAGCCGGTCGCCTCGCCTTCGAAGGTGGTCTGCATCAGCGTGTCGATCGGCGCGGTGGTCTTGGACAGGTAAAGCTCGTCCACCACCTCGAAATCCGCGATCCCGCAGGTCAGCTCGTGGTCGGTGTTGACCACCTCGACCGGGAACTTGTCGATCGGCGGGTGAGCGAGGAATTGCGTGCCGAGCATCTCCATCACGTCGGGGCGGGTCTCGGGCGCATCAACCAGGCCATCGGCGGTGAACACGAGGATCGAATTGGTGCCGTGCAGCGCCATCCACTTGCCGCCCTTTTCCAGCCAGGCGCGCAATTGCTGCGCCTGCTCGGGCGTCGGCATCAGATCGCAGGTATAGGTGATCAGGAAGCGGCACTGATCGAGCCGCTCCAGCCCCGAATAATCCGCCGCGACGCTGGTGCGGATGTGGGGGTGCTCGGCCAGCAGCTTGAGGATCTCGAGCCGCGGATAGTCGATATCGTGATACTTGCCCGCGGCGATGAAATGCGCGTCGATGCGGTTGGCGGGTTGTTCTGCCATGTCAGCTCCTGATGCTGCCGCCGCCGTCGACGGTGAAATCGCAGCCGGTGGTGAAACTCGCCTCGTCGCTGGCGAGGAAGACGACCGCGCGGGCAACTTCTTCCGGCTCGCCGATGCGGTTCATCGGGTGGGTGGCGGCGAAATTGGTTTCGATGTTTTCCGGCGTGTCGGCGCCCGAGAACTTGTAGCGGTTGTACATCGGCGTGCGGATCGCCCCGGGGTGCACCATGTTCGCGCGGATCGGCAGGCCGCGTTCGGCAAGATCGAGCGCGACCGACTGGGTGAGGCCGCGCAAGCCCGCCTTGGAGGCGGAATAGGCCGCCACGAAGGCCGCCGGGCGCATCGCGATCATCGAGCCGATATTGACGATCGCGCAGGGTTCGCCGCTCGCCTCCATCGCCGGGATCGCGGCGCGCATCCCGTAGAACGGGCCATTCAGATTGATGGCGATGGTGCGTTCCCACACGTCGAGCGAACCGTCCGGCACATTGCCGGGTTCGGAGATGCCGGCAATGTTGCACAGCACGGTGAGCTTGCCGAACCGCCCGCGCGTGGCGGCAACGGCAGCCTCCCACTGCTTGAGATCGCGCACGTCGAGCAGGCAGGCATCACAACGCTCGCCCAGCTCGGCGGCGAGGCCTTGCGCCTTCTCCAGCTGGACATCGCCCAGCATCACGCTGCCGCCCTCGGCCACGATCAGGCGGGCGACGGCCGCCCCGATCCCTTCCGCGCCGCCCGAGACCAGCGCGACCTTGCCCTGCATCCTGTTCATTCGCGCTCCAGAATCGCGACCGCCGACAGCCCGGGCGCGCCGTAAACGTGACTGTAGCCAAGCCTGGGCTTGCCGGGCACCTGCCGCTCGCCGCCGCGCTGGCGCAGCTGCTGGACGTTTTCGTAGACCTGCCGCAGGCCCGAAGCGCCGATCGGTTCCCCGCAGGCGAGGCATCCGCCATCGGTATTGACCGGCAACCTGCCACCGCCAATCTCGGTCCAGCCATTGGCGAGCCATTCCTCCTGCTCGCCGTCCTTGCAGAAGCCGTTTTCGGCCATGTGCATGATTTCCGCGCCGCTTTCGGTGTCCTGCAATTGCGCCACGGAAATATCCTCCGGCCCCACGCCGGCCTTCTCGAACGCGGCCAGCGAAGCGAGCACGGTGGGCTTGCCGCCGTCCTCGATGCTGATGCCGGGCTGGAACACCTCAAAGGAATTGGGCGGGCGGGTTTTCACCGCCACGGCGCGGATTTTCACCCCGTCCGCGCCGAGTTCCTTCATCTTCCTTTCCGAAGCGAGAATCAGCGCCACCGCCCCCTCCGCCGGCGAGCAGAACATGTATTTGGTGAGCGGATCGTTGATCATCGGCGCGTTCATGATGGTCTCGAGATCGACCGGGCTGCGCCGCCAGGCATGGGGCGTGATCGTGCCGTTGCGGAAGGCCTTTTCCGCCACCCGGCCCAGCGTGGTTCGGCTGATGCCGTGCAATTGCATGTAGCGCTGGATCTTCAATGCGAAGAACTGCGTGGTCAGCATCATGCCGGTCTGGCCGTACCATTCGGGCAGGCCGTAATCGGCGGGCCTGGCGTTGAACGCGCCGCGCGGATGCTTGTCGAAGCCCACGGCGAGCGCCAGATCATACATGCCGCTCGCGATTGCCTGCTGCGAGGCCGCAAGCGCGCTGCCGCCGGTGGCGCAGCCATTGGCGACATTGGTGAAGGGGAGCGAGGTCAACCCCAGCTCGTTCACCATGATATCAGCGCTACCCGCCGCAGCCGAGCCGCCATAGGCACATTCGATATCGGGCCATTCGAGGCCGGCATCAATGAGCGCCTCGCGCACGGCAAAGACGCCCTGCTCGCGGCCCGAACGGCTGTCGGTGCGCCCGAAGGGATGAATCCCTGCGCCGATGATATAGACATTCTCGCTCATGCGGCCTGACTTTCAGCTTGGGCGACGGGACGGAAGGCGAAGGTGTCGTAGCGCGCGTTGAAGGGCACGATGCAGAATTCCAGCTCCATGCCGAGGTGCAGGTCTTCCAGCCGCGCATCGACAATCCGGCTCTCGACGATCACTTCGCCGGGCAGTTCGACATAGCCGATGAGGTAGGGCTGGAAATCGGGCGGGCCTTCGCCGGGGCCGGAGCCGGGGCCTTCGTAAGGCGCCTTGGGCAGAAAGCCCTGGCTGGTCCACGACCACAGCGTGCCGCGGCGCGACAGCTTGTAGGGCTCCACCCCTTGCGCCGCATCGCCGACCGGCATCGGGAACACGATTTCCCCGGACGGCAGCCTGCCACCGATGAGATGCGGCTGCGGATCATCGCTCCACAGGTTGGGGTCGATCTTTTCGCCCATGGTCTCAGTCCCTTCCCGCCTGACGATCACGCCGCAAGCGCATATTCCGCCAGCACGGTGTCGACATCGCCGAACAGCCGCGCAAGCAGCAGCACACGCTTCAACGCATGGCCGATGGCGAGTTCATCGGTGATCCCCATGCCGCCATGCATCTGCACCGCCTCGCGCGCGATGGCATCGACATTGTCGCTGATGAAGGCCTTGGCCCCGGCGGCGGCGCGCTGCCATCTGGCGGTGTCGTTGCGCTCGGTGAGAGCGGCGCGGTAGAGCATCGAGCGCGACTGTTCGAGGCGCGCAAAGCAATCGACCAGCCGGTGCTGAAGCGCCTGGAAGCTGCCGATCGCAACGCCGAACTGCTCGCGTTCCTTCACATAGGCGAGGGTATCGTCGAGCAGGCGCTGGCCGAGGCCGACCATCTCGGCCGCCGCCAGCAGGCGGATGTCGGCGATGATCGCAGCGAGCGCGGCCGCATCCAACGCCAGCTTCCTGGCGGCGGGGGTGCGGGTCAGCTTCAGCTCGCCCGCGATGCTGCCATCGACGAGGCGATAGGCGCGCAGCTCCAGCCCCGGCGCGTCCTTGGGCACGAGGAAGCAGGCGGTCTCGCCGCCCAGATCGGCGGTGACGATGAACAGATCGGCGAGCAGCGCGCCCATCACCATCGTCTTGTCGCCCGAAAGAGTGAAACTGCCCCCGGCGCCTTGGGCCTTCATCCCCTTGGGCCTGAGGCTGTAGCGCTGGCTGCGCTCGGTGCAGGCAAGGGTGGCGATGGTTTCGCCCGTCAGCACGCCGGCGAGCACATCGCCCGCCCCGCCGCGTTCGAGCAGCCGCACCGGCAGCACCCCCAGTTCAAGCCACGGATCGGGGGCGTTGGCCTTGCCGATCGCTTCGGCCACCAGCGCCAGATCCACCGCCGAACCGCCCATGCCGCCCGCATCCTCGCCCGCCGCCAGCGCGATCAGGCCCAGCTCGGCCAGGCTCCGCCAGCGCGCGCGATCATAGCCGGTGGGCGAGCGGCGAAGCTTGCGGCGCGCCTCGACATCGATGGGCGCGGCAAAGCGCTCCACCGATGCCACGAACATCTGCTGTTCTTCGGAAAGGTCGAAATTCATGTGGGTCAGGCTTTCTGGGTGCCAGAGCGGGTGAAAGTGATCGGCAGATGGGTCACGCCGCGCAGCAGGATGTTGGGCAGGATGCGGATTTCGTTTTCGTCCGCGACCGCAAAATTATCGAGTCGTTCGAGCAGCTCGTCGAAGGCGACCAGCATCTCCTTGCGGCTGAGCATGTTGCCCACGCACATGTGCGGCCCCTTGCCGAAGGCGAGGTGAGTGCGGGCATTGGCGCGTTCGATGTCGAACTTGTCGGGATCGGGGAACTTCGCAGGATCGCGGTTGGCCGCGGCATAGCGCAGCTGCACCACCGCCCCCGCCGGGATCGCCACGCCGCCCAGCTCGGTGTCCTGCTTGACGATCCGCCACATGCCCGCTGTCGGGGTTTCGTAGCGCAGCGCCTCCTCGACGAGGTTCATGATGACCTTGGGGTCGCGCCCGCCGGCTGCTGCCTTGGCCTTGGCCATCTGGTCGGGGTTGCGGATCAGCTGGAGCAGCCCGCCGGCCAGGGTCGAGGTGGTGGTTTCGTTGCCGGCCACCATGAACTGCTGCATCAGCGACATGATTTCCGGATCGGTGAGCGGAGTTTCCCCCTCGACCCGGGCCTCGACCAGATCGGTCAGCAGATCATTGCCGCCATTGGCGCGGCGGTCGTCGATCAGGCCCTTCATGTAGTGCTGGAATTCGACGAGGCTGCGCGCGCATTCCTTCTTGCGCTCGAAATCGATCATCTGGCTGAAGCGATCGACCGCCGCATCCGACCAGCGCTTCACGCGCTTGGGATCATTATCCAGCCCGATTTGGCCGGCGATCATCGCGACCGGCAGCGGCACACCGAATTCCTCGACGAATTCGCAGTGGCCCCGGTCGGCAAAGGCCTCGATCAGTTCGATCGACTTCTGCCGCATGTCGGCCTCGATCGCGTTGACGCGCGGGGCCGAGAAGGCAAGGTTCACCAGCTTGCGGTTGCGGGTGTGGACGGGGTGATCGGCGGTCAGCAGGGTGGGCAGATCAGGCCAGCCCTCGGCGAGGATCGCCTGGATCTCCGCATCCTGCTCGCGCCCCATCAGCGCGGTGAAGTCGTTGGAGAAGATCTCCGGCCTGGTGGTCGCCTCGCTGCACAGGTCGTAGGAATAGACGACCCAGGTGTTCATCCCTTCAAGGTGCTCGATCGCAATCCCCGCCGCGTGGACGGCGCGATAGTAGTCGAACGGATCGATCAGCGTTTCCGGCGCGAAGACGTTGCCTTGAGGCTTGTTCATGTGGGCAGGCTCCAGACCCCTTGGATGTGTGACGCGAGCCTAGCCATGAGAGCGCCTGCGATGCGATGCGCGTTTGTGTTAGGATGGGCGCGCGGGTATCAGCCGCCGAGAAATTCGCGCTGGAATTCGCCCATGTCGAAATAGTCGCGCCAGCCGACGATGCGGCCGCTGTCATCGAGATCGAAGGCGCCCATCACCCGGATCGCGGCGCGGCGACCGTCCTTGAAGGTGAAAGCGTCGGTGCGCTCGGTCAGCACGGTGTTGCCGTTGGCAGCGATGGCGTGGATCTGCCAGTCGCAGGCGGCAATATCGCCCATGAAGCCATCAACCGCAGCGCGAAAAGCGGCCATGCCCACCACCGGCTCCATCGGGATATTGTGCCATACCACGTCATCGGCACAAAGGGCGTACATGGCCTCGATCTCGCCGCTGTTCCAGTGGCCGATGAAGGCGGTGACGGTTTCTTGCGGGGTCATGCGGTTCCTCCTGAGGTATGGTCGAGCGCCTGGGCCAGCATCTGCCGGACATGGCGGTTGGCGTAGGTGGCCGGACCGTCGCCAAATTGCAGGTAGATGAGCGGTGCGGGGCAGGTGCGGCTTTCCCAGGCGATGCAATTGCTGCCCGGCGGATGCTCCCAGCCCTCGCGGCTGAACATTGCGCCGGCCACGGCATGGGCGGCGGAATAGAAATGGTCAGCGGTGAAAGCGAAGCCTTCCGCCCGGACCAGCGGGGTGAACGCGCGCTCGTCGATGGGGCACAGATAAAGTTCGTCGATGACAGGGAAACGGGCGGGCAATCCGCGGGTCACCGGATGATCGGTGACGATCTGCGCCTCATAGGCGACATCGTGGCGATAGCCCGAGTCCGGGCCATGTGCGCCGGGCTGATAGTGGAACTGCCCGCCCAGCCAGTCATGCCATTGGGGCCACAGCGCCCATCCGGCCAGCGCGTGATGCATCGCCACCGCGCCCTTGCCTGCGGCAAAGCGCGCGGCAAGGGCGGCACGCAAGGCCGTCGAGGGCGGGCGCATCGTCACCCTGCCCGCGCCAAAGGTGTAGCCCGCCATATCGTAGAACAGCAGCGCGTCGGCTGCCCCGATGGCTTCGACCGCATCGGCCTCGCCGCCTTCGGGGTGGACGAGGTGGGTCACCTCCCAATCCCCGAGACTGGCGAGCAATTCCGCAAACGGCCCGGCCTCGTAAGGATGCCCTCCGGACAGCACGAGCAGCGAGCGGCGCATGGCGTCAGGCGATCTTGAGGATCATCTTGCCGTCATTGGTGCCCGCGAACAGCCGCATGAAGCTGTCGAAGGCGTTTTCCAGCCCTTCGTCGATATGCTCGTCGATGGTGAGGCGCCCTTGCGCGGCCCATACGCCCATCGCCTGCGCACCCTCGCCGAAGCGTTCGACATAATCCGCCACCAAAAGCCCGCGGATCTGGGCGCGCTTGACGATCAGCTGCCACAGGTTGCGGATGCCGCGAGGGCCGGTGTTGTATTCGCTGATAAGCCCGCACAGCCCCACGCGGGCGTGCAGGTTGAGGTTCATCAGCCCGGCATCGAGGATGATCCCGCCGACATTCTCGAAGATCACGTCGACACCTTCCGGGCAGGCCTCGGCGATGGCGGCGGTAAGCGCGGCTTCATCCTTGCCGCGGTAGTCGATCGCGGCGTCGAAGCCGTATTTTCCGGTGAGGCGCGCGCACTTGGCCGGGCCGCCGGCGATGCCGACCGCGCGAAGCCCGTGGATCTTGGCAAGCTGGCCGACAAGGCTGCCCACCGCACCCGCCGCACCCGAAACCAGCACGGTCTCGCCCGCCTTGGGCTGGCACACCTCGAGAAAGCCGAAATAGGCCGTCATCCCGACCGCGCCGAAAATCGAGAGGTAATTGGTGACGCTCGGCACGAGGCTCGGGTCGATCGGCTGGGTGAAGCCGCCGACGGTGCCGATCGAGTAATCCTCCAGCGCGTTCAAACCCATCACCCATTGCCCGGGTTCGAAGCCCTCCGCACGGCTCTGCTCGACCACGCCGATGGTGCTGGCACGCACCGGGGCGCCGAGCGGGATCGGCGGCATGTAGTTGCCTTGCGCATCCATCCACCCCCGCATGGCCGGATCGAGCGAAGCGTAGTGGTTGCGGATCAGGAACTGGCCTTCGGCAAGCTCCGGCGTGTTTTCGGTGACAAGCGCGAAGTCCTCCCTGACGGGCGTGCCGTCAGGACGACGCTGAAGGAGGAAGCGACGGTTGGTGGGCATAAATGTCCTTGCGTTGAGAGAATCAGGCCGGTTCCAGTTTCACCGGAATCGCGCTTTGCAGGCTCTGGCCGGTGATCGGGTCGTAATCGACCACCTCGCTCACCAGCCGGTTGGTGGAAGATCCGCGCTCGCGCACGTCGTGCTTGGTGGCATCGGCATCGCCATAGGCGTGCGCCATGGAGACGATCCCGCGCCGCACCTTGTCGCTGGCCTTGACGACCCCGTGGATGGTGGCGTGGGGTGAGCTGATCGCCACCAGCCCGCCTTCCTCCAGCCCCAGCGCGGCGATGTCCTCGGGGTGGATATAGGCCGGGTTGGTGGTGGTCTTGGCCTGCAATTTCTTGAGCGGGTGGCCGATCGAATTGAACCGCGTCTTGGAGCGGCGGCTGATCAGGCGGAAGTCGAAGCCTTCGCGTGCACTCCGGTTCTCGGCATATTTCAGGATTTCCGAAGGCATCGCCCCGGCCGCCAGATCGAAGCGGTGGAAGTCGCTTTCATCGAGCGGTTCGACGAGCGGATGGGCTTCGGGATAGACCATCGCCGCGCCGCCATGGGCCTGGCAATCCCTGCGCACCTCGGACGGTTTCTTGAGGCTGCCGGCGACCATCAGGTCAAGGAATTCCTGCTTGCTCGGCTTGCGATCCATCGGCAGCGCCCCGCCGCTGAGCACCATTGTCAGCCCGAGGTGAGCGGCAAGCGTCCAGAACATCTCGTATTCGTCGATGCAATCGCCCGGCGCTTCGACCACCGCCTCGGTGTAGCGGGCGTAGGGCTCCTCGTGCCACCATTCGGAAAGGTTGGTGATGTCCTCGCGTTCAAGGCATTGCGCGGGCGCGAGCACCACGGTGGCGCGCTTGGCGCTGGCGCTCATCCACGGGTCGATCTGCACGAACAGCTCAAGATCATCAAGCGCGCGGACCATCTTGGCCTGATCCGGAAAGCCCACCACCGGGTTGCCGCCGACCGAAATCAGCGCCCGCACCTGCCCTTCGCCCGGGGTGAGGATTTCATCGGCGAGCACGTTGCAGGGCATTTCCCAGCCCAGGTGCCCAAGGCCCCGGAAGCGCGATTTGGGCATCCCTTCCGCGCCGAACATGGCCACCTGCGGCGCAACCTGCGCGCGCCGCGCGGTCTGGTTAGGGCTGAACACGCCCGGGATCGCGGCCTTCTCGCCCTCCTGCTTGAAGCGCGCGCAGATGGTGTTGAGGCAGGTGACAAGATATTCGGTGAGCGTGCCGTTGCCCGCCATTTCCGGCCCTGTGCCGGTGGTGGCGCAGCCCTTCGTGCCGCCCGCGAACATGCGTGCAGCGGCGACGAGCTGATCCTTGTCCAGCCCGGCGCGCTCGGCTGCGACCTCGGGCGGGAAGGCCTTCACCGCCTCGGCCAACGCGTCAAACCCGTCGACGTGAAGGGCGACGAAATTGCGATCATACAGGCCTTCGGAAATGATCACGTTGAGCATGCCCGCCAGCATCGCCGGATCCTCGCCCGGCTTTACCGGCAAGTAGATGTCGGCCAGCCGCGCCACATCGCTGATCCGCGGGTCGGCGACGATCAGTTTCAATCCCCTGGCCTTCTGGTCGCGGATGCGGCGCGAGGGGCTGAAGGGCGGAACCCCGCCGACCGGCGCATAATGCGAGACGATCGGATTGTTGCCGATGAACAGCGCCACGTCGCTTTCGGAAAAGGTGTTCGGCCCCGCCATCCACTTGCCGTAGCGCGCGGTGGTGAACACCTTGGCCGGTTGATCAAGCGTAACCGAGGTGTAGAAATTGCGGCTGCCCACGGCCTGCGCGAAAGACAGTGAGGCGGCCATCGCGGCCGAGTTCTGGAAACCGCCCGAACCCATGAACACCGCCACCGAATGCGGGCCATGGGTATCGATGATGCGGCGCAGCTCGCGCGCGACATGGGCGAGCGCCTGCGGCATCGGGGTCTCGACGAATTCGCCCGCATCGTTGCGCACGAGGCTGTGATGCAACCGGTTTTCCGAATTGTGGCTGTCCGGCAGCTCACGGCCCTTCATGCAGGTGTAGCCGCCATAGGCCGGATCATCGGGATCGCCGCGCACCTCCACCACCTTGCCATCGACGACATCGACTTCCATCGCGCAGTTGGCGTGGCAGAAGCGGCAGAAGGTCTTGTGCGTTCGGACGCCCATCATCTGTCTCCTTGGGAGCGCGCAAACTACCACAGGGGGCAGGCGGCTCGACTGATACTTTTGTCCGTGGAGAGGCGGCGCAGGCACCCGCAATAGGGCGGCGAGAAAAAAGGAGACGCGCCCATGCCCACCACCACTCGCCAATGGCTGCTGAACGGACACCCGCGCGGTCGCGGGATCGCAATCGAAAGCGACTTCAGGCTTGTCACCGCCGAGCTGCCCGATCCCGGCCCTGGCGAAATGCTGCTCAAGACGCATTACCTCGGCTTTGATCCGGCGCAGAAGGGCTGGATGGAGAACATCGCCGACTACGTCGCCCCGATGAACATCGGCGACGTGATGCGGGGCAGCGGGATTGCCGAGGTGGTGGCTTCGCACGGCGGGCGCTTTGCCGTGGGCGATCTGGTGTTCGGCACCACCGGCTGGACCGAATATCTCGTCACCGACGGCAAGGAACTGACCAGGGTCGAAACCGATCTGTCGCCCACCGCGGTGCTCTCGGTGCTGGGAACGACGGGGCTGACTGCCTATTGCGGGCTGTTCAAGGTGGGAAGGCCGGTGGCGGGCGATACCGTGCTGGTTTCGGGCGCCGCGGGCGCGACCGGCAGCATCGTCGGCCAGCTCGCCAAGATCGCCGGGTGCCGCGTGGTCGGCATTGCCGGGGGCCAGGAGAAGTGCGACTGGCTGGTGCGCGAGGCGGGCTATGACGCCGCGATCGATTACAAGGCGGGCAATGTGAAGGCGCAAATCCGCGAGCTTGCCCCGCGCGGGGTGGACGTGATCTACGATAATGTCGGCGGCGCTATTCTCAACGACATGCTCAGCCAGATCGCCACGGGCGCGCGGGTGGTGATCTGCGGCGGGATCAGCCGTTATGAAACCGGCACCCTGCCCGCCGGCCCCGAGAACTATTTCAATCTCGTGTTCCGGCGCGGCACCATGGCAGGCTTCATCGTGCTCGACTGGGCGAGCGAATTTCCCGCTATCCGCAAGCGGCTCGAAGGCTTCGTCAAGGATGGCCGCCTGACCTATCAGGAAGACATCCAGCACGGCTTCGAGAACGCCCCGCAGACGCTCCAGCGCCTGTTCAGCGGCCAGAACCGGGGCAAGCAATTGCTCAAGCTGTGAGGTCTCAGGCCGGGGGCAAGTCCTCCGGCCGGTTGACGTTCATCAGCCCAGCGGCCAGCTCCACCCGCCGCGCGCCGATATGATCGGCGCAGCGGTAGAGCGAACGACCGCCGCCTTCAAGAAAGGCCCTGACCGCCGGCCAATCGGTGACCGGCCACAGCCCGACGACCGGTTGGCTGGCGACAATCGCCGCCCCGTCGCCGGCGAGGCTGGCGGCCAGATCATGCGGCAGATCGGGTGCGTCCACGCCGGCGGAAAGGACATGGGAATAGCCCTGCTCGTGCGCATGACGCAGCGCGGCGGCAAGCCCGCCCAGCGGGCCGAGGCCGGGTTCGGGCCAGTCGGGAATGCAGGCAAAGCCGGGTTCGCCGCGCCCGCACACGACCACCGCTGCGCATTGCGCTCCAAGCGCCGCGGCGGCCCGGTCGATCAGCCGCGCGCCGCGATAGAGCGCCTGCGCCTTGTCGCTGCCGAAGCGGCGCGCCTGTCCGCCTGCTAGGATCGCGCCGAGCGTCTTAGTCAAAGGCCTCGGTCGCCTGCCCTGCGGCATTGTAGACCGGGCCTTCGGCATCCACCCGATACTTGCGGCTGACCGCGGCGGTGATCCCGAATCGGCCGATGTGATCGCGCATCCCGGTATAGGCCGGATCGCGGAAATGGGCGGCGAGCGCCGCTTCGCTTTCCCACTCCTCGAACACGTTGATGCGTGCCGGGTTCATCGAACAGGCGCTCCAGTCGTAATGGATGCAGCCCTTTTCCGCGAGCGCGGCTTCGATATGCGGGCGGGCGGTGCGCAGCGCCTCTTCGCGCCGGGCAGGATCGAGGTCGATCTGCGCGGAGATAAGAATCTTTGCCATGGTCAGCCTTCCACTCCGAATTCGGCGACAATCCGGAAGGTGCGGCTGGTGAACAGCCAGCGGCCACCCACCTTCGCCAGGGTGTCTTCATACAGCCCGCCGACATGGCGCGCCTTGCCCTCCCTGGGCTTCAAAATTTCCTGCGTCTGCACGCGGGCGCGGGCGGTGTCGCCGGTGATCTCGATCATGCACGGCACGCAGTGGAAGCTCACCGCCTCCAACCCGCTCATCGCGCCGTTCCAGAAGGCGACGATCGCCTCCTTGCCGTGGGTCTTGTGGCCCATCAGATCCCAGTCGGCATCATCGGCCCAGACGCTGGCCCAGGTGACAGGGTCGATCCGCACCACGCCATCGGCATAGGTGCCGTTCAGTTCCGCGATCGCGACGCGATCCTCCAGCGGTCCGGTAAACATGTCTCGTGCTCTCCCCAGGGTAACGCCTGCGGCTATCAGGCCCGCAGGTGCCGCGAACAATGGACACTTTTGGGAAGGGTGGCCGCGGGTCTGCCCGTGTTACGCGGCTGGAGCGAGAGGAGACGCGTGATGGGACAATTGCAAGGCAAGACCGCAGTGGTGCTGGGGGCGGCATCGGAAGGCAACATGGGCCAGGCCATCGCCCGCCTGTTCGCCCATGAAGGCGCGAGGGTGATGGTCGCGGGCCGCAGAGAAGGCCCGCTCGCCGCGCTCGCCCGGGACATCGGCGGCGAATACGCGCTGTGCGACATCACCAAGAAGGCCGAGGTCAACGCCATGGCCGACAAGGCGCGGGACACCTTCGGCCGGGTCGATATCGCGATCAACACCACCGGCTGGGGCCTGCTCGCCAGCCTCGAAGAGATTACCGAGGAACAGCTCGACCAGATCGTCGACCTGCAGTTCAAGGGCGTGCACCACTTCCTGCAGGCCTTCGTGCGGGTGATGAGACAGCAGCAGCCGACCGGTGGCTCGCTGATCTCGCTGTCGTCTGCCACCACCAAGGCGATCATCACCAACCACGCCGCCTATATCGGCACCAAGCGCGGGTCCGAGGCGCTGATCGAGTGCGTCGCCAATGATTACGGGCACTTGGGGATCAAGGCCAACACCGTTTCGCCCGCCTTCACCGACAGCCCGATGACGCATGACAGCTTCCAGGTGCCGGGTCTCGTCGATGCTTTCCTGCCGCGCTACCCGATGGGACGTTTGAACACGGTGGACGATGTCGCCCACGCCTGCCTGTGGCTGAGCACCGATCAGGCCTATGTCACGGGGGCGAATATCCAGCCCAACGGCGGCCTCATCCTGCGCGGCAATCCGCAGGCGGGCGATGTGGCCGCTGCCGTCGGCGCGGCGATGGCGAAGCTGCAGGGATAGGCCCCGCTTTAGCTGCCTGGTCCTGCTTTGCAGACCTGAGGTCTTACGTGAAACCTTGGCCGAAGCGGGTTGCGGCGCCGGTCAATATTGCGCGGTGCCGCCATCGACGCTGATCTGCGCGCCGGTGATTCCGGCCCCCGCCTTGCTGGCGAGCAGCACCGCCACGGCGGCGATCTCCTCGACCTCGTTGGGGCGCTTGATCGCGGCCTCCGAAGCGAACAGCGCGATCATCTCGTCCAGCTCCATCCCCATCGCGCGCGCCGTGGCGGGGCCGTTGTTCCGGATGATGTCGGTGATGACGAGGCCGGGGCAGATCGCGTTCACGGTCACCCCTTGCGCCCCGACTTCGCGCGCCAGGCTCTTGGTCATGCCGTTGACCGCGTGCTTGGCGGCGGAATAGGCGGTCAGCACCGGCTTGCCGTGCTTGCCCTCCATCGAGGAAATGTTGATGATCCGCCCGTCGCCCTTCTCCAGCATCACCGGCAGCGCGCGGCGGGTGGCCCAGAAGGTGGAATAGACGTTCCACTTCATCGCTTCGTCGAAGGCGTGATCGGACAGGTTGACAAGCGGCTGCAAATCCCCCGCCCCGCCGGCGTTGTTCACCAGAATGTCGAGCGTGCCGAAATGGGTGATGGTGGCATCGATGAAGCCTTCGAGATCGGCCTGGTTCATCACGTCGCCGGCGATGAAGATCGCGCGGTCAGCCCCGCAGCCTTTGGCCTCCAGTTCCTCGAGCACCTTGGCACCCTTTTCGGGATTGCGCGCGAACAGCGCCACCTTCGCGCCCTCGTCCAGAAAGGCCTCGGCGATCCCGCGCCCCATCCCCGCCGTCCCGCCGGTGATTGCGGCGACCTTGCCTTCGAGCTTCATGTCCTGTCTCCTTTGCCTGCGTGGGTAGCGGGCGGCGGGCGGGCGCGCACCTTGCCAAAATGACGGGTTGCCGCGCCGGCTGCCCACGGCGTGTATGGCGGCATGAACCAAGTCGATGTGATCATCCTCGGGTGCGGGGCGGCCGGCATGGCGGCTGCGCTGGCCGCCCATGAAGCGGGCGCATCGGTCGCCGTGATCGAGCGCTACGACCGGATCGGCGGCACCTCGGCGATTTCGGGCGGAGTGATCTGGGTCGCCGACAACCCCCGGATGCGCGCAAGCGGCATGGCCGACAGCCGCGAGGAAGCGCTCGCCTATTTCCGCAGCCTCGATCACGGCGATCTGGTCGACGAGACGCTCACCGCCTTTGTCGACAAGGGGCCGGAGGCGCTGGCGTTTCTGGAAAGCATCGACGCGCTCAAGGTGGCGGTGCTGCCGGGTTATCCCGACTATTATCTCGACCGGCCCGGGGCCAAGCCCCAAGGCAGCCGCGCGCTCGACCATGATCTGTTCACGCTCACAGAGTTGGGCGACTGGGCCGGTAAGATCTATGCGATCGAGGAACCCCGGCCGCTGATGCTGCGCGAGACGCCGCTGGGCGGGGCGACGACCATGCCGCCCATGGAGGTGCTGGGCCAGCGCATGGCGGCGCGCCAATGCGGGTTCGGGCAGGCGATGGTGGCGCGGCTGCTCAAGGCCTGCCTCGACCGGGGGATCGAGCCTGTGCTGGGCGTGGAAACGCACCGGCTGGTGAGGGACGGGGAGCGGATCACCGGGATCGAAGGCACCAAAGACGGTGCACGCTTCGCGCTGTTGGCCCGCCGGGGCGTGATCATCACCACCGGCGGGTTCGAGTGGGATACCGACCTGCGCCAGACCTTCCTGCGCGGCCCCGTTACCGCGCCCGCCAGCCCGCCCACCGGCAGAGGCGAGGGGCTGACGCTCGCCATGGCGGCGGGCGCGAAGCTCGGCAACATGACCAGCGCCTGGTGGGCGCCGACGCTGGTCACCCCCGACGCCCCGTGGCCGGGTGGTGAGCAGCGCGCGCAGATCATCCTGATCGAACGCACCGCGCCGCATTCGATCATGGTCAACCGCTCGGGCAAGCGCTTCTGCAACGAGGCGGCAAATTACTCGGCCTTGGGCGGTGTGTTCCACCAGTTCGATCCGGCGCGCTATGATTACCTCAACCTGCCCGCCTGGCTGATCTTCGATGCGCAATACGCGGCCCGCTATCCGCTGGGCACGCGCCAGCCGGGCGAGCCGCTGCCCGATTGGGTGATGCGGGCCGAGACGCTGGAAGCGCTGGCGGCGCAGATCGGCCTCGATCCCGCGACGCTGACCGCAACCGTAGCGCGCTTCAACGTCCATGCCGACGAGGGCCATGACCCCGATTTCGGGCGCGGGACGAGCGCCTATGACCATTTCTACGGCGATCGATCTCGCGAAGGCACCGCCGTCACCCTCGGCGCGATCCGCGTGGCGCCGTTCTACGCGGTGGAGATTGCCTCGGGCCTGCTCGGCACCAATGGCGGGCCGCGCACCGATGGGCAGGCGCGGATCCTTGGGCATGATGGGCAGCCGATCCCCGGCCTGCTGGGTGCGGGCAATGCCATCGCCTGCCCGACGGGGGGAATCTACGCCGGCGCGGGCGGAACGCTCGGCCCGGCGCTGACCTTCGGCTATATCGCCGGGCGCACGGCGGCCCTGGCCAACGCCTGAGCTACAGTCCCAGCCAGCGGTCGATCGTGTCGTGGAAGAAGCGCACCCGCGCTTCCTGCCCCGCCAGATGCCCGCCCTTGTAGCCGCGTGAGCGCAGGCCCTTCTGCTGTTCGCTCCAGATGCTGACGTCCTGATCGATGCCGGGGCCGCAGGACAGCTCGCCCACCTTGCCGCGCTGGTGCGGGACGGGGACGGTGCGATCGACCTCCTGCCCCATCGAATAGGCGTAGTAACGGTCCACGCCCGCGGGGAACCATGTGAAGTACCACATGTCGAAATAGCACTGCTCGGGATCGGTCGGGTGCGGATCGGCGCGCAGCCAGATGCAGCCGTCGGGCTTGAGGGAGAAGCTGATGTTGGGGAAGATCGTGTAGTGGAAGTGATCGGTCAGCTGGGCATCGTGGAAGTGGCTGAAATCATAACCCTTCTCGGCCCCTTTCTCGCGCTTGGCCCGTTGCAGCGCGGCGCGCGTTTTGAGCGGATCGTCGCGGAAGTCCTCCGGGTCGAGGCCCCAGAAGGTGAGTTCGGTGCGCAGCATGTCGAGCACGGTCTTGGTATGCCCGCGCAGGGCGCGTGACGGGCGCGAGCCGGGCATGAACATCCGCGCATGGCCGTACGGGGCGTAGAGATCGAACTGGCAGTCGCGGTAAGACTGCTCCATCACGAAACGGGTCTGCGGGTGGACGAAGGGCAGGTGGTAGCTCTCGTTGAAATTGTCCTGCACGCATTTCCAGTTCCACATCCCCTCCAGCGTCACCCAGTGGGTGCGGTGCATCTGCTCCATCCGGTAGCCGGCGATCTGATGGGCGACCGGGCCGAGATGGTCGGCGAGCGGGGCGGCGTCGGGATCGAGATTGACCCAGACGAAGCTGGCGAAGACTTCGCAGCGCACTTCTTCCAGCCGCACCTTGCCGCAGGGGTTGCCGCCGGCGAAATCTTCGGGGCAGGGGACGAAGCTGAGCGCGCCCTCCGGCGTGAAGCGCCAGCCGTGGTAGGAACAGGCGAGGCGCCTGGAATGGCCTTGCTCCTCGATCACCAGCCGTTTCCCGCGGTGCGGGCAGACGTTGTAGAAGGCGCGCACCACCCCGTCCTCGCCGTGCGTGACGAGGATGGACTCGCGCCCGATCTCGTAGGTGAAGAAATCGCCGGGCCGGGCGACCTGCGCCGCAAGGCCGCCGATCAGCCAGGCCCTGGTCCAGATGCCGTCCCACTCGCGCGCCATGAACTCGTGGCTCCAGTAGCGGCTGCCATCGATCGGACGATCGGACAGGGCCGGCATCGGCTGCGGGGTGACGTCGATCCGTTGCGGCGCGGGCTTGAGCAGGGTGGCCATGTCAGCGCCTTTTCGGCTGGAAGGTGATGTTGAGCTGCTTGAGGCTGCGCAGCAGAAAATGCGGGTGATAGGTGAAGTCGTTCTGCCCTTCGGCAAAGTCCATGTCCTCGAACCGGTCGACCACCGCCTGGAACCCCCAGGTCAGCTCGCGCCGGGCGAGCGGGGCGCCAAGGCAGTGGTGCGTGCCCGAGCCGAAGGCCATGTGCGCGCCCGCCTTGGGCCGATCGAGATCGAGCTTTTCGGGGCATTCGAAGAAGCGCTCGTCGCGGTTGGCCGCGCCGTAGCGCACGTTGACCACCGATCCGGCAGGGATCGTCACTCCGTCCAGTTCCACTTGCCTGTGGGTGAAGCGCATCAGCGATTGCACCGGGCTTTCGAGCCGCAGCACCTCCTCGACGAAGCTGCGCATATGCTTGGCAGGGTCGGCCTTGAGCTTCGCCCATACGTCCTTGTTCTCGATCAGCAGCTTCATGCCGGCGGCAAGCGCGTTGGTGGTGGTTTCCGAGCCGCCGACGAAGGTGTCGGCCATCATTTCGGCGTGAAGCTCGTTGTCGTTGAGCGGCCGGCCCCAGCCCTCGATCACGGTGTTGACCAGCACCGAGATCAGGCTGCCATCGGGCTGTTCGCGCAGCCGCTCGAAGATTGGCTGGAAATAGTGCTGCGCCTCGATCTCGCGGTCGACCATCTCCAGATGCTTGTCCTCGGGAAGCATCATCGAGATGCGGTGGAAGAAGGCATCGGTCCAGCCCTTGATGCGCCACATGTCCTCGCGCCGCGCGCCCATCTGCTCGCCGATGATGAACAACGGCAAGGGAACGCAGAACTGGCGCACCCAGTCGCAGTGGCCATCGTCCACGAAGCTGTCGATCAGCTCGTAGGCGAGGGTTTCCACCCGCGGGTCGATTTCCTTGATGCGGCTGGGCTTGAACGCTTCGTTGAACAGGCTGCGCATCTGCTTGTGATTGGGGTCGTCGCGCCCGGCGAGCGTGGGTGCGGGGAGCCAGCCTTTCTCTTTGAACCGCGCGGCGACCTTGCGCCCACGCTCCAGATCGGTGGGGCTGGCGCGCATCAGCTCGCTCAGGGCGGTGGAGGGGAAGCGCTGCGGATCCATCAGCACCTCGCGCACGTGCTCGTAGCGGGTGACGACATAGATCGGCGTGCCGGGGATGTTGTAGACCGGTGCCTCGTCACGCAAGCGTTTGTAGGCCTCGTAAGGGCACTGCTGGAGCTGCGGATCGAACAGGTTGATGACGGGCCGGTCCATCAGCGCACCTCGATCCTGTCCGCGCTCCACGGAGCGATGTTTGCGGCGGTCTGGAAGGCTGGCGGAAGTTCCTCGACCATGTGGTATGTCGCCGCCAGCCGCCCGAAGCCGACGAAAAAGGCGACCGTCATCCCCAGTTCGACGATCTGCGCCTCGGTGAAATGTTCGCGCAACCGATCATACAGCGCATCGTCGATTGCGAGGTGATCGGTGGCCATCAGCTCGCCGTAACGGATCGCCACCTTCTCGGCCGCCGAGAGGTCTTCGGCCTCCTGCGGGCGCTCCAGTGAACATACCAGCCCTTCGGTCACCCCGTCGGCGACCGCATCGGCATAGCGGATCGCCATGCACGATCGGCACTGGTTGAAGAAGGCAACCCTGAGGCGGACCAGCTCGACCAGCCGTTCGGGCAAAGTGCGCCCCCGCTTGAGCGCCCCGCCGAAGCCCATCAGCCCCAGCGCCTGTTCCGGACAATGCGCGAAGAAGCGGGTAAGGCCCTGTTCGAGATCGGTGAGATTTTCGGGCCGGATCGCCGCGACCAGCCGTTCATCCCATTGTTCCGGCGCCAGTTTGGTGATGCGGCTCACAGGTCTCTCTCCCCTTCGGCACTGGCATTTTAGCGCGTTTGCGTAAGGGCGAGGCTGCGGGACAACCACCGCATCAGCAATTGGCGGATTCGCTAAGCGAGGCGCCACCGCATAGGGAGAGGCGGCATTGCCATCCGAGGCACCACGCAGTCTGGCGGAGGTTGATCTGTTCGCCCCGGGGGCGCAGGAGCATTGGTATCAGGCCTATGCGATCCTCCATGCCGAAGCGCCGGTGCAGCGTCTCGCCGGCGAGGGGCTGACCCCGGGCAGCGATGCCTTCGTTCTCACCAAATACGAAGACGTGGCCCGCGTGGTGAAGGACTGGGAGCGCTTCCCGCCCACGCTCTCGCTGCTGGTGGCGCAGATCCAGGCCTCGGGCGAGATGCCCGCGCACATCCCCGATATCGACGCGATGGTGGCGAGCATCGTCTCGCTGCGGCCCGATCCCGAATTGTGGCGCGCGCACAGGAAAGAGCTGACCGATCCGTGGGTTGGGCCGGGGTGCACCCGCCATGCGGAAATGATCGCGGGCCATGTCGAAATCCTCATTGCCGGCATGCTGGAGAAAGCCCGCGCCGGGGCGCCGGTGGATTTCGTCGCTGATTTCGCCCGCCCCCTGCCCCAGCGGGTGATGGCCGATGTGCTCGGCTTTCCGCAGGAGGACATCCCGCGGCTCGAACAATGGGGCAATGCGCAGGTCATGTCCTACGTGATCGGGAAGGGCCACAAGAACATTCTCACCCCCGAACAAACGCAAGAGAAGTTCCGGCTGCTGGCGGGCATGAAGGACTACGTGGCCGAGCAGACCGCCAAGAAGCGCGCCTGCCCGGGGCAAGACATGGTGAGCTTCCTGACAAGGCACGAATATCAGGCGCTGGGCCGCAAGCTCACCGATGACGAGATCAATGGCGTGGTCTATGCGATGGTGATCGGCGGGCTGGAGACGACCCAGTATGCGCTGGCCGAACAGGCGCAGCTTCTGTGCGATCGCCCGGGGATGTTCGCGCGTCTGCGCGGCGAACGCGCGCTGATCCGCACCTTCATCGAGGAAGGGATGCGGCTGCGCTCGCCCACGCAGGGCCTGTCCACCCGCATCTGCGCGCGCGACGAAGTGTTTCAGGGCGTCGCCGTCCCCGCCGGCTCGATGCTTCACCTGCGCTGGGCGGCGGCGAATATCGACCCGGACGAATTCGAGGACCCGCTCGAACTCAAGCTGGATCGCAAGGCCGCCACCCGCCACCTCGCCTTCAGCCAGGGGCCGCGTTCGTGCCCCGGCTCCAACCTTTCGCGCCTCGAACAGATGATCGCGTGGGACAAGCTGTGCGATGCCTTCGCCGATCTCGAATATGCGCCGGGCAATGATTTCCGCCATCAGGGCGGGATCATGCTCGGGATTTACCGGCTGCTGCTCAACCTCACACCCACGGAGACACTCTGATGGCCACATTGCTCGCCCATATCCAGATCAAGCCCGGCAAGGAGGAGCAGTGGGAGGCAATCATGCGCGACATGGTGCACCACACCTTCGCCACCGAGGACGGCGTGATCCGCTACGAATACTGGAAGGGCGAGGCACCGCTGACCTATTACTGCCTGCTTAGTTTCAAGGACAAGTGGGCCTTCTATCACCACCAGATGTCCGATCATCACGAAGGCCATGATTTTGCTGAGGTGCTGGCGGGGATTCGGCTCGAATATGTCGATCCGGTGGAAGGCGCAGGGGGCGGGCTGCCGCATACCGAGGATCCGGCGCTCCCCGCGGATGCATCCCAGAACATGAAGATCGCACAGGAGCGCTTCCCGCTGTCGATCCCTGCGTGGTGGGGGGCACGCGCATGAGCAACGACATCGCGCGGATGCAGGCGCAATTGCAGGAACTGCTCGACCGGCAGGCGATCCACGATCTCATCGCCCGCTATGCGCGCACGCTCGACTGGCTCGATGATGCGGGGCAGGCGGGGTGCTACTGGCCCGATGCGGCGATCGACTACGGCTTCTTCAAGGGCACGGCGGCGGACTTCGTGCCGGTGGTGATGGCCGTAGAGCGCTCGACCGGGCGGCGCTGGCATATGCTGGCGCCTCTGACGGTGAAGCTCACCAGCGCGACCACCGCCGAGGGCGAGGCCTATGGCGTGGCGCTCGGCTTCCGGCGCGAGAGCGACGAGGAGCCTTACCGCGGCAACATGTATGGTGGGCGCTACCTCGACACCTATGAAAAGCGGGAAGGTGAATGGCGGATTTCGAGCCGTCGCTATATCATGGACTGGACTTGTGTGATGCCCGACCAGCCTGATGCCAGCCCCAACGCGGCCTTCCCGCTGCCGATGCTCGACCTCACCGAGAGCGGCCACCCGGATTACCGGGCAATGTAATTTACGCGGCTGCCGGGTCCATGTAGTCGCGGTAATAGGCCAGCTTGCCGCCTTCGACCTTGTAGATGCCGACCCCGCCGCGCGGCGGCTGGCCCTCCATGTGCATGGTCCAGCGCGCCCATGCCGCGTGATCATCGCCGCAGATTTCATCGACGGTGAAGTGCACCTTGCGCGCGCCCATCTCCTTCACCATCGTCGTCATGAAGCCCATGATCGCCTCGCGCCCGCGATACTGGCCCCAGATCGGGTCTTCCAGAAAAGCATCCTCGGCGAACAGATCGACCAGTTTCGTGTAGTCGCCGCTGTCCTGAACCCGCCAGAATTCCTCGATCACGCGCTGTGCTTCGCCTGCCATGCCTGTCTCTCCTGCCGGATGCACTCTGCCATGCAGTGGCACCGATTCCCCCTGTGAAAATCGCGAGGGCGGCCCCGGGGCCGGGGCTGGTATGCTTGGCCGCACAGGAGAGAGTGCCATGTCCACCATCCCCCGCGTTTCCTCGGCGATTCCCGGCGAGCCGGCGCATTTCGCATCGGTGCTCGCGCACCAGCCCGCCATCGCGGAGAGCTTCTTTGCGCTCTATGGCCGGTTCTGGGGCTCGGACGTGCTGGCGGCACGGATCAAAGAGGTCGCGCGCATGCGCAATGCGCGCGTCACTGAATGCGGGTTCTGCCGCAATGTCCGCTTCGACAAGGCGCTGGCCGAAGGCCTGCGCGAGGAGGTGGTGGACGATATCACCGATGGCTACGAAACGTCTGACAAACTCAGCGATACCGAAAAGGCGGCGCTCAGGTTCACCGATGCGCTGATCCACGATCCCGAATTGCTGAACGGGGATGCCCGTGCCGCGCTCCGGCGCCACTTCACCCCGGCGCAGATCGCCGAGCTGGGCCTGGGCGTGACGCTTTTCCTCGCGCTTGCCAAGGCGCTGATCACCATGGGGCTGGAGCCGGAGGCGATGGACCGCACCGTGCTGCCCACGCCCGCGGTGCTGGAGGCGGCCGAATGAGCGGCGGGCCGGTGGCAGCCGCGCTGGCGGGCGATCCGGTGCTGGCCGGGCACTATGCCGACTTCCGCGCCAAGGCCGAGGGCGCGCTCGATCCGGGCCTCGTGGCGCTGATCCGGCAGGCGGTGGGGGCGGTGCATGGCACCGGGGCCGCGCCCGACGAAGCTGGCCTGGATGAAGGCAGCCGCATCTGTCTCGCCTATGCACGGCGGATGCCGTTCGAGCACACCGCGATCACCGATGCCGAGGCGGCTGCCGTGGTGGCGCACCTGGGCGAGCCGGGGTTTGTCGCGTTCTCGGTGGTGACAGCGCTCGCCGATGCCGAATGCCGCGCCGCGCTGGTGGATTTGCCGGGCCTGGCCGCAGCCTAACCCAATTCGCGCAACACGTCTGTCCCGTCCCAGCCCTGCGCGGCCTGCGCCACGAAATCATAGAAGCCGGTGATCTGCGCGGTCGGCTCGTAGAGTTCGAGCATGTGCCCAAGGCTCGCGCGGGTATCGAGAAAGGCGAAGACGGTGCCGCCCGCCGTCACCGAAAGCTGTGCCAGCGGCGCGCCTTCGGTTGCAAAGCGGGCGATTTCGGCGTGCAAGTCATCGACGATCAGCGCGGCGTGGTGCAGCCCCTCGGTCTGCGAACCATGCGCAAACATGTCGTGCAGCGCCGAGGGATCGGGATTGTGCTGCACCACCAGCTCCACCATCACATCGCCCCATTGGCCATAGGCGCTGGAGTGATCGAAGGGACGCGCCACCCCGCGATGGTGCGAGGCGGCCAGCGCGACATGGCGCAGCACGAAAAACGGACCGGAGCCAAAGCGCCGGTGATGCGCCGCGACCGCTGCCTCCAGATCGTTGACCTTGTAGGCCAGTTGCCGGACGGCGCGCACTTCAGTTTACGGCCCGGTCCTTGCCCACCCAGTAGGGCGCGCGCAGCTCGCGGCGCAGGATCTTGCCCGAGGGGTTGCGCGGCAGGGCGTCCAGAAAATCGACCGACTTGGGGCATTTGTAGCCCGCGATCAGCGTGCGCGCGTGGGCGATCAGCTCGGCCTCGCTCAAAGTCTCGCCCGGCTTCACCACCACGCAGGCCTTCACCGCCTCGCCCCACTTGGGGTCGGGCACCCCGATCACCGCCACGTCGGCGACCTTGGGGTGCGAATAGAGCGCGTTTTCGACCTCCGCGGGATAGACGTTCTCCCCGCCCGAAATGATCATGTCCTTCACCCGGTCGTGGATGTAGAGATAGCCGTCCTCGTCGAGATAGCCCGCATCGCCCGTGCGCAGCCATCCTTCGGCATCGATGGTGGCGGCGGTGGCCTCGGGGTTGTTCCAGTAACCGCGCATGTTCTTGTTCGAACGGGTGGCAATCTCGCCCACGGTGCCGGTGGGCACTGCGTTGCCTGCCTCGTCGATCACCTTGATCTCGACGCCCGCCAGCGGCTTGCCGACCGAGCGCATCCGCACGCTGCCTTCGGGCACGTGGTCTTCGGGATCCAATGCGACGATGGTGCCGCTGGTCTCGGTCATGCCATACATCTGCACGAAGCCGCAGCCCATCACCCGCATCGCTTCGCGCATCAGGTCGAGCGGGATCGGCGAGGCCCCATAGGTGACATATTTCAGCCGGCTGAAATCAACCTCGTTCACGCGCGGGTGATTGAGCAGGATCTGGAGCGCGGCCGGGACGAGGAAGATCTTGGAGATGTTGTAGTTCTGGATCAGCTCCAGCGCCTTGGTCGGATCATATTCGGGCAGCACGATCGCGTTGGTGCCGGCCACCATCGTGCCGATGCCGGTCCCGGTGCCCGAGATATGGAAGCACGGCATCGCCAGCAGCGTGACATCGCCCGGGATCGGCTCCTGCCACTTGCGCATCTGGTCGCCCGCAGCAGCGCCATCGCGGCTGGACAACAGCGAGCCGTGGGTGATGACCGCGCCCTTGGGCTTGCCGGTGGTGCCCGAGGTGTAGAGCTGCAAGGCATCATCCTCAGCCCGCACCACGTGCGCCGGGGGCGTGGCCACAAAGCCGTCGCGCCAGATGCGGTAATCGGTGCCGGGAAAGTCGGGTGCGTCGATCCCGATCACCTGTTCGACATGGGGACAATCCGGGCGAATCTGGCCGAGCACCTCGGCAAAGCCCTCGCCCACGAACACCACGCGCGCCTGCGAATTGTCGAGCACATAGGCGACTTCGGGCGCAGCCAGCCGCCAGTTCACCGGGGTCATCACCGCGCCCACCCGGTTCGCGCCGAGGAACGCCTCGAAATAGAGCGGGTGGTTCTTGCCGAGGAAGGCCACGCGGTCCCCCGGCTTTACCCCCAGCGCGACGAGGCCGTTGGCCACGCGGTCCGCGCCCGCATCAAGCTCTGTAAAGCCGATGTCTTCTTGCCCGTAGGTGAAGGCAATCACGTCGCCCTGCGTGCGGGCGTGTTCGCGGACGATGTCGCAGAAGGTCTCTGCGCCCAAGGCTGTGCTGTCTCCCATGGGGCGAGGAGATACCCCCTGCGCCCGCGCGTGTCATTGGCACAATTCATAGCGGGCGCGTGGCGGCACGGCAGGCTAGGGTGCGCGCATGGCGATCCCTTCAGGCTTTGACCCCGCCCGCTTCACCCCGGGCTTTCTCGATCACGGCGGGCCCTATTATCTCGGGCCGGAGGCTGACGGCGTGCGTGCCATCGGCCTGCTGATCTGCCCGCACCACATCAATTACCAGGACGCGGCGCACGGGGGCGTGATCTCGACCTTTGCCGATGTCGCGCTGAGCCATGCGGTCTATGATGCCGAGCGCCCCCGGCTGGCCCCGTCAACCGTGACGCTGACGGTCAATTATCTCAGCGGCGCGAAGCTGGGCGACTGGCTGGAAGCCCGCGTGCGGATCGACCGGCTGGGCGGGCGCACGGCCTATACCTCGGGCACGATCTGGCGCGGCGATGATCCGGTGGCGACGATGTCGGGCGTGTTTGCGTTCAAGCGGCCCTAGCTCAGCCACTGCCGCACGGCCGCGATCGAGGGATCGCGCGCATTGTGATAACCGGCTGCGCCTTCGGGGGTGTCCGCCAGATCGACCCCCTCCACCACCCGGAATTCGCGCCAGTCATACAGCCCGGTGCGCTGCGCAATGCGCCACTGGCCGCCGCGCTTTTCGAACCGATCGACATAGCGCCCTGCGACAATGCCCGAATAGATCACGCCCTTGTCGGGAAAGGCCGCTGTCATCGGATAACCGGGAGGGATGGTGTGCATCGCGGTCATGTAGGTTTCGGTGTGGCACAGGCTGTCGCCCTCGAAGCCGAAGATCGTCTGGCCGAGCTGGTGCTGGGTGGCGAGGCAGGGATCGATGATCGCGCGCGCCTGTTCGACAAACCCGCGCCAGTCGCCTTCGACAAGCCCGAACCTGAAGGTGGCATCGGGGTGGAACAGATGCTCCATCATCGCCCAGCGCCGCCGGTCGATCGCATGAGCATAGGCGGCGAGAATGTCGCGGATGGCTTCGCGGTCTTCAAGGGTGCCGTTCATGTGTCAAGCTCCACCATCACCTTGCCGATATTGCCGCCGGTGAACAGCTTGGCATAGGCGTCAAGCGTGTTCTCCAGCCCATGCGTCACGTCATAGGGCATCACCAGTTCGCCCGCCTCGTGCCATGCCCTGAGGCGCGCTGTCAGCGCCGGGCCTTGGTGCATGAAGTCGGGCGAGAAGAACCCCTCGATCCGCAGGCGCCGCATCAGCACCTGATCGAACTCGGCCGGCGCGGTGCGGGTGCCCGAGGTGTAATCGGCCAGGAGCCCGCACACCGCGATCCGGCCATAGTGGTTCATGCAGGTGAGCACAGCATCGAGCAGCGGCCCGCCGACATTGTCGAAATAGACATCGAAACCCCCGGCCGCAGCAAGCTGCGCGGCCGCATCGTCCGCTTTGTAATCCACCGTCCCGGCGACCCCGAGTTCTTGCCGAAGGTAAGCGCACTTGGCCGCGCCGCCGGCGATGCCCCAGGCCTCGCAGCCGAGCAGCCGTGCGATCTGCACGGCGAGAATGCCGGTCGCTCCGGCGGCTGCCGATACCAGCACCCTTTCGCCCGCCTTGGCCGCGCCGGTTTGCTCCACGCCCCACAGCGCGGTCCAGCCGTTCATCCCGAGCGGGCCGAACCATGCGCGCCGGTCAGCGACCGTGGGATCGAGCACGATCGCGCCCGACGCTGCCGCATCGATTGTGCTGACATCGGCCCACTGCCCGAAGGCGCGCACCAGATCGCCGGGGGCGAACCCTTGGGCGCGGCTCTCGATCACCTCGCCCAGCACCAGCCCCGTCATCGGCCCGCCCAGCGGCAGCGGCGGCTGATAGCCATCCTCGCGTGGCGAGAGCCACATGCGCGTGCCGGCATCCATTGACAGAAGCGAATTGCGGATCCGGATTTCGCCTGCGGCAAGTGGTGCAAGCGGGGCCTCGGCCAGGGTCAGCGCGCTGGCGAAATCGGTGCCTTCAGGGCGGCGGTCGATGCGCCAGAAACGGTTGATCATCATGCCACTGTCCGGCCCTCGTGCCGCCACGGCAACCCCGCCATTTCGCTAGGGGTATCGGGCGGGCGGCTATCATTTTGGCGCGGTGCACGGGGGGCAGGGGCTTCCTAGTCTCGCAGGCAAGAGCAGATGGGGAGAGAGACAATATGGCACTTATCACGGTGATCGGCGCAAGCGGGAGGCAGGGTCTTGCGCAGGTGCGTCAGGCGCTGGCGGCAGGCTATGATGTGCGCGCGATCTCGCGCCGCCCCGATGCGCTGGAAGGTGCACCGGTGGAAGGGGTGGAGCGGGTCGAGGTGCGGCCGATGGATCTCTACGACACCGCGACCTTCCACGATGCGCTCGAAGGCAGCGATTATGTTTTCTACACCCACCCGCTCCAGGCGCGCGCTGACCGCGCCTATCTGATCGGCGAAGTCGGCAAGGTCGCTGCCGCGCTGAACGTCAAGCGCGTGGTGTGGAACACCTCGAGCTGGATCCCCGACAAGCCCGGCGATCCCTTCACCTATGGGGAAAATACCAAGGGGATCAATGCGCTGTGGCGCAGCGGCGCGCCCGGCACGGTGTTTGGCAGCGTATTGTTCATGGACAACCTGCTGACGGGCTGGGCGCGGCCGTTCATCGTCAATGAAGGCCGCTACGTCTATCCGCACAACCCCAATCTTGAAGCCAATTGGATCAGCCTTGATGATGTGGCGAAGTTCATGCTGGCAAGCCTTGAACGGCCCGACATGGAAGGCGCGTGGCTGAACATCGGCGGGCCGGAGCGGCTGGTCGGCAAGCAGGTGGCGCAGTGCCTTTCCGAAGCGCTGGGCAAGGACATCACATATGATCCCTGCACCCCGGAAGAATTCGGCCGCTATCTGGTCGAAGCTGCGGGCGACACCATGCCGGCGGAAATGCGCGCCGATTTCGCCAAGGGCATTCAGGCCTTCTACGAATACAACAACACCGCGCCGACCAAGCCCTTCGCGGTCGATATGGAGCACGTTTACGAACGCTTCCCCGAACTGGAAGGCAAGCTGGAAACGATGGGGGCATGGACCAAGCGGCAGGACTGGGGAGAGAGCAATTACCGGCCTGCGTTTGGTTGATTTGACCTGCCCCCGACCGCTGCTGCTTGCGGGACGGGTCGGGGGCGGGAATTCCTACTCCGCCGCCTGCCTTTGCTCTGCGGTAAAAATCCTCACCAGCTCCTCGTCACTCGCGTTGGTCAGCCGCTCGACCCATTGGTGGAACACCTGCCCGCCCTTTTCATTGCGGCCGAACAATACATCCTTCATCAGCCCCGATTGCAGCGCCTGATGCTGGCGCTTGCCGGTGGCGTAGTCTTCATCGCGCACGACGATTTCGAGGAAGTTGAACTGGTCGTGCGCGGCCTCAACCTGTTCGGGCGTTTCGGGCTGCTTTTCCATCACGTAGAACTGGGTGGTGTAGCTTTCCCCCACGCTTGCGCCCGGGAACAGCTGGCTGATCATCGCCCCGCGCTGCCCGCCGCCGTAGAAGCTGGCGATCGAGATGTGCGGGAAGATCGTCCACACGCCCTGCACCAGCACTTCCTGCGGGATTGCGTCATCCGCCATCTTGGAGATGTCGAGCTGTTGATCGTCATCGCCCTGCACCTTGATCGCGAACTGCGACGGGGTCGAGAGGCGCTGGTGCGGCCCGAAGGCGAAGTAATTGGCGCGGTTGTAGAAATCCGCGCCGAAGGTGTCCTTGTGCAGCACCGGCAGGTGGTAGAAATCGAGATAGCCGTCATAGGCCGTCTTCCAGTTCGGCCCCGCCAGCGTGCGCTGCGAAAACAGCGTCCAGCCCTCGAATTCGAACGCTTTCAGCAGCTCGTCATAGCCGCACAGGTAATCGGCGATCGACAGCTTGGATTCCGGATCGAGCGTGACCCAGATCAGGCCTGCGTTTTCATGGACGGGGAAGCGCTTGAGGCAGTGCGCCGCCTTGTCGATGCGTCCGAAATCCTGCGCAGATGCAACGCCGACAAGCGCGCCATCCGCCTTGAAGGTCCAGCCGTGATAGCCGCAGGTGAAGCGGCTGGCATTGCCGCAGCCGCTGGCGAGCGGATTGCCGCGGTGGGTGCACATATTGAGAAACGCGCCCATGCTGCCATCCTTCTGGCGGCTCAGGAGCAGGGGCACGCCGCAGATGTCCATCGCCTTGTAATCGCCCGGATTGGGCAGCTCGCACGAGGGCGCGACCATCAGCGGCAGGCGGCGGAAGATCTGCGTTTTCTCGCGCGCGAACAGCGCTTCGTCGGTATAGGCGCTGGCGGGAATGCGCACGATCTCGTCGGCATATTCCATCGTATCGGCCGCGCCATGCGCCACCAGATTGCGGGTCATGGCGATCAGTTGTTCGCGTGACATGGCGTTGCTCTCCCGGCCGTCGTCATTGCCGGGGAGCATCCGCCTTCGCACCGGGCGCGGCAATGCTCACTTTTGGCGGGAAGCGCCCCCACGCAAAGGGGCGAGCCGTTGCCGGCCCGCCCCCGCATTTGCCCCTGTCGGCAGGATCAGAACTTGAAGCTGATTTCGGCAAACACCTGCCGGCCGCGGTTCTGGGTCAGCACCAGATCATCGCCGGTGGGCGAGAGGAACGGACGCCCGCCCGAGGTGATCACGAAGATCTTGTCGGTGATGTTGGTGCCGACCAGCGACAGTTTCCACTTGCCGTCCGGGTGGCCGATCGAGATGTTGCCATCGAGCGTCCAGAAGCTCGGCTGGACATAGTCGTTGAGCGAGGTTTCGTCGGTGATGTAGCCATCATTGTAGTTGGCGTTGCCCGACAGGAACAGTTCCAGCGAATCGGACAGCGGAATCGCCCAGTCGACCGCGAAATTGCCCGCCCATTCCGGAGCCTGGCTGCCGCGACGGCCCTTGAGGTTGACCAACCCGCCCTGACCGCCCGGCTGGAGGAAGTCGGCGGTGTATTCGGTGTCGAGCCACGACAGGTTGGCTGACAGGTTCAGCCCGTCCACCGGCGTTCTCCAGCGGGCTTCGAGATCGACCCCCTTGGTGGTCAGTTCGCCTGCATTGCTGGTGATGAACTGGATCGTCTGGGCGTTGAAGTTCTGCACCTGCAGATCCTCGAACACGTAGTAGTAGGCAGTCGCGTTGAGGGTGAAGCTGCGCCCCGCCCATTGCGACTTGAAGCCCACTTCGCCGCCCTGGGCCTTCTCCGACTGGAAGATCAGCGCGCTGAAATCACCCGTGAGCGCGGCCTGGCTGAGGCTGTTCGACGGCAGCGCCGAGTTGTCGATCCCGCCCGACTTGAAGCCGGTCTTGTAGGAGGCGAAGAAGTTGAGATCATCGTTCGCCTGATACTTGAGGGTGACTTCGGGCGAGAAATTGTCATCCTTGAAGTTGATCGGCCCCGAGAAGAACCCCGGCCGCACGAAGGCCGGCCCTTGCAGGAACAGGTGGACATAGGGCACCGCGATGGTCTGCACCTTCTTTTCGTCGGTCCAGCGGATCCCGCCCGACAGTTCGAGCTTGTCGGTCAGATCGATCATCGCGCTGCCGAAGAACGAGAGGGCCTCGGTCTTGGTCGTGTGGATCTTGTCCCAGTCATAGCTGAATCCGGTGATCGGATCGCGCCCGAGGAACGAGATGTTCACCCCCTGCTGGGCGGTGTCGAAGATGAAGGTGCGATCTTCGTAGAAGGCCCCCAGCATGAAGTTGAAGGCGCCGTCGAGATCCGACGTCAGGCGCAGTTCCTGGGTGTATTGCTCAAGCTTGTTGGTGGGGTCCGAACAGCCGGTGCCGCCCGGAATGCCGCCCGGGAACACGCCCGCATAGGCATAGCAATCGAAGTCGATCGCATCCAGGTTGAGCAGGCCCGTGACCGAAGTCAGCTTGAGCCTGTCCGACAGATCGAGGTCGAATTGCAGGCGGCCGAACCACAGCTCGGTTTCGCCGAAGGGCACGCCGCCGCGGCCGGCGGCGCGCGACGGGGTCGGCACGCCGGGGGCGAGCTGCGGCGCGGCATCGGGCAGAAAGTAGCGCTGGTCGTGGGTGTTGCAGTTGTAGCCCGCCGGGATTTGCAGACCGCCGCCGAGCAGGAACACCGGATCGGCAATGCCGTTGGCCCCGCAGCTGATTTCCGCGGTCCCGATCGCGCCGTCGCTCTCGTTCTTGTTGTATTGCACCTTGAGGTTGGCATGGAAGCGGTCCGAGGGCTGCCAGTCGAGCGTGCCGCGCACGATCAGATCGGTCAGTCCGCGCTTCTGGTTGACCGCCGGGGTGCCCGGCTGGAGCAGCTGGAATTCGTCGATGTCGTTGAACTGCGCCGCCAGGCGCACGCCCAGCGTTTCGGTGATCGGGCCGGAGATATGGCCCGACAGCAGGTAGCCCTTCTCCTCGAATTCATAGGAGCCGCGCATCCCGATTTCCCAGTCGGAGGTCGGGTTGGCCGAACGCAGCGAAAGCACCCCGGCGGTGGCCGACTTGCCGAAGAACAGCGATTGCGGGCCGCGCAGCACGTCGATCTGCTCGACATCAAAGAAGCCGGCCTGCACGAGGCGCATCGAGGACACGATCACGCCGTCATATTCAAGCGCGACCGCCGAATCGAAGGCTGCCGAGATGTTCGACGAACCCACCCCGCGCAAGGACAGCTGGCCGCCCGAGCCCGAACCGCCGACCTGAACGTTGAGGGTCGGCACGCGGCTGGTGACATCGGCGATCTGGTCAACATTGTACCGCGCGAGCGTCTCGCCGCCGATCGCGGTGACGGTGACGGGCACTTCCTGCAGGGTTTCGTTCTGGCGGCGGGCCTGGACGATGATCACCCGTTCTTCCGGAGCGGTTTCTGCGGTGTCGGCATCCTGCGCGTAGGCGACGCTCGGCAAGCCGGCAAAGCCGCCCAGAGCGGCGCCGCACAACAGTGCAGACCGCACGCCGTGAGCGCGGGTTCGGCACGCAATTCGGGCACGAAGTGTGTTCATTGCTCTCTCTCCCCTGCGGGCCGCAATGCCTGCGTGCCCTGGTTCCCCAATGCCGTGGCGCGATTTTTTGCGCCTATCGGTATGCCCTGAAGGTGTATGGTGCGCGCGCAATCACGCTATCAGCAAAAGCGATAGTGACACCGGCAAACTGCGACAAAAACGCAACATTCGCCCGCGAAAGCGCCGTTCCGTAGCGTCATTCGGCCGCAGTGCGTGCCGTTGCCTGCCCGCGCTCCATCTGCAGGATGCGCGGATCGTTGGGCCACACCCACTCCGGCCCGATCACCTGTTCGACCCTGAGGTGCCCGGGCACGTTGGCAATCCCGATCATCATGTCGAGGCTCTGGTGGAAGGCATAGATCCGCGCTTCCTGATAGGACAGCGGCACCGAGCGGAACGCCGAGCCTTCGACCGATTTCTGGATCGCCTCGCCGAACTGGGTGTCCTCAAGGATGATCGCGCTCATCTGGCGGCCGTTCGGCTGGCTGGCGTCGGGAACCGTCCACAGATCGGGCGCGGGTTCATCGCCCCAGTCGAGCGCCATCGTCACCAGCTCCAGCCGGCAGGTGTTCAGCGAGGTTGGCCAGAACAGCAGCGGCGGCACGAAGTAATTGGAAAGGGGGCTGACCCAGTTGGGGAACAGCGTGTAGCTCTGGGTGCAGGTGCGCCCCAGTTCGCCCACGCTCTCGATCTGCTGCCAGCCGGGCGGGGAATCGATCGCGCGCACGTGTTCGCGGTTGGTGTGAGGCGGGGGCGGAGCCAGCATCCGTGCATGGCCATTGGGGTACAGGGTGTTGAGGTTGCGCTTCGGATCCACCAGCGGCGCAACCGTCTCCGGGTGGATGAAGGGCACATGGTAGACTTCCATGTTGGCCTCCATCGCCACCTTCCAGTTGCACTTCAGATCGAAGCTGTGGCGCGCGGCGAGGCGGATCCGGTCGAAGGCGAATTCCTCCCACTCGCGCGCCAGCGGGCCGAGCCAGTCGATCAGCGGCATCGCGTCGGGATCGAAATTGACGAAGATCACCTTGCCCAGCAGCGCGCATCGCACCGGCAGCAGGCCGCGGCAGGACAGATCGAATTCGGCCGGAAAGTCGCGCCGCTCCGGCACGCCCACCAGGCTGCCGTCGGTCTTGTAGGTCCAGTTGTGATAGCCGCACATCAGGCGGCTGGACTTGCCCCGATCCTCGGTCACCACCGGCGCACCGCGGTGGCGGCAGGTGTTGTGGAAGGCGCGCACACGGCCGTCCATGCCGTGGACGATCACGATCGGATCACCGGCATTGTGCCAGCGCATGTAGCACCCCGGTTCGGGAATCTCGTCGAGGTGCCCGGCGAACAGCCAGGATTTGCGGAACACGTGTTGCTGTTCGAGCGCGAAGAATTCGGGGCTGGTGTAGCGCCCGGCGGGCATGTCGGGCAGCGCGGGGAAGCCCTCTGGCGGGGCGGTGCGGGTGCCTTCCCATTCCATCAGCGCCTTCAACCGCGCGACTTCGGCATCGTCCATCATGATCGCCTCTCCCTGGGGGCGAGAATACATCGCGGTCGCCTGCCCGCGCCCTCGCGCTTTCGACAGTGGCACCGCACCGCCTGCCCGATAGGCTGGCGGCAAGAAAAAACCTTGGGGAGAGCGCGAAATGGCAGGAAGGGTAGCGGGCAAGGTTGCGCTTGTGACAGGCGGGGCAATGGGGCTGGGCCGGGCCGACTGCGAGACGCTGGCGCGCGAGGGTGCCAAAGTGATCGTCACCGACCGCGAGGTCGAGCTGGCGCACAAGGTGGCCGATGCCATCGGCGGCGATGCCATGGCGCTCGATGTCACCGACGAAGAGCAGTGGATCGAGGTGATGCGCGCGGTCGAGGAACGCCACGGCGGGCTCGACATCCTTGTCAACAATGCCGGCAACGTGATCTTTGAAAGCATTGAGGAATGCAGCCTTGCGCACTTCAGGCTGCATCTCGACATCCACGTGGTCGGCACTTTCCTCGGGTGCAAATATGCCGTGCCGCTGATGAAGCAGCGCCACCTCAAGGTCGGCGGGGGCGGTTCCTCGATCATCAACATGGCCTCCACCGCTGCGCTGATGGGCTATGGCAACATCCCCGCCTATGCCGCATGCAAGGCCGGGATCGCGGGCCTGACCCGCAGCCTCGCGATCGATTTTCAGGACAAGGCCTATGGCATCCGCGTCAACGCGCTCGCGCCCGGGGGGATTGAAACCCCGATGGTGATGGGGGTTTCGGGCCGGGCGGGACAGGCCCCGATGGAGATCCCCGAAGGCCCGCTTGGCCCCGAGGCGCTGGGGCACCCCAAGGATGTCGCGGGCTGCGTGCTGTTCCTCGCCTCGGATGAGGCGCGCTTCCTCAATGGCCTGACGATCCCGGTGGACAATGGCCTCTACGCCAGACCGCACCACTGAGGCGGACAAGCCGGGGGCGTACCGCTGGTACGTGCTCGGCCTGCTGACGCTGACGAGCGCCTTCAGCGTTGCTGACCGGCTGGTGTTCGGCATTCTGGTCGAGGACATCAAGGCCGAGTTCCAGCTGTCGGATTTCGAGCTGGGCCTGCTCGGCGGGCTGGCCTTCAGCCTTGTCTATGTGCTCGCCGGCTTTCCCGCCGCGCGGCTGGCGGACCGCTCGCGGCGCAAGAACATCGTGGCCGCCGCGATCACCTTCTGGAGCCTGATGACGGCCGTCTGCGGGCTGGCCACCGGCTTCTGGACGCTGTTCCTGGCGCGCACCGGCGTGGGCGTGGGCGAGGGCTGTTCCGGCCCGTCCTCGCAGAGCCTCGTCGCCGACTACTTCACCCGCGCCGAGCTGGCCAAGGCGATGGGCTATCTCACGGTTGGCGCAAGCATGGGGACGGCGGGCGGGCTGATCATCGGCGGGCAGCTGGCCGAGATCCTCGACTGGCGCCGGGCCTTCGTGCTGATGGGCCTGCCGGGGCTGCTGCTGGGCGGCGTGATCTATCTCACCGTGCGCGAGCCGCAGCGCGGGCGCTATGCGCCGGCGGGCACCGACATGACGCAATTGCCGCTGGGCCAGACGATCCGCAGCCTTGTGAGCAACCGGGTGTTCATGGGGCTGGCGCTGGGCTGGGCGGTGCAGATCATGATCGGCTATGGCCTCGCCTTCTGGATGGCGGCGGTGATGCTGCGCGCCTTCCCGGTCTCGACCGGCGATGTCGGGCTTTATCTCGGTTTCACCTTTTTCCTCGGCGGCATTCCGGGGCCAATTCTGGGCGGCTATGTCACCCACTGGCTGACCTTGCGCGACGAGCGCTGGCGGGCGTGGCTGCCGGGGCTTGTCAGCCTTGGCTGCGTGGTGCCGCTGGCGCTCAGCCTGAGCTCGGGCAGTTTTGCGGGCTTCCTTGGCTGGTTCGGGGTGGCTTACGCCATCTATGTCGCCAGCCAGGCGGGGGTCCTGTCGGGCATTCAGGCGGCGGTTGAACCGGCCAGCCGCGGGTTTGCCGTCGCCATCGCGCTGTTCTTCAACAACCTGATCGGCCAGACGCTGGGCCTTGGCGTGATCGGTGCGCTGAGCGATGCGCTTGGCCCGGCGCAGGGGGCGAATGCGCTGGGGCAAGCGGTGTTCGGCGTGTGCCTCGCCTCGGGCGCGGCCAGCCTTGCGATCTTCGTCTGGACCGCGGCGCAGATGGGGCCGAGCGGCTATCTGGAGAAGCTGCGCGGGGATTAGAAGCCCGGATGGATCGAGAGCGCTGCGCCGTCGACCACCATCTCGGCGCCGGTCATGAAGGGGCATTCGTCGCTGGCGAGAAAGGCGATCGCGGCCGCGGTCTCCGCCGGGTCGGCCAGCCGGTTCAGGGGCGAGGTTTTCGCCACCGCCGCGATCAGCCCCGGGGTCTGCTGTTCCGCCGCCTCCAGAATCCCGGTCATGGTCGCGCCGGGGATCACCGTGTTGCAGCGGATCGCCAGCTGGTGCTGGGCGCACCAAGTGGCGACCGACTTGGACAGCACCCGCACCGCGGCCTTGCTGGCCGAATAGCCCGCGTCGGTGGGCAGCGGGGCAATCGCGGTTGTCGAGGCGATGTTGACGATCGCGCCCTTGGGGCCGCCGGGGTTGGCCTTCATCGCCGCAATCGCCGCACGGCATCCCGCCATCGTGCCGGTGAGATTGACGGCGAGCACCCTGTCCCACGCGGCGAACATCGCCGCGTCATCGAGATCACCGATCCCCGCGCCTGACACCATCCCCGCATTATTGACGAGGATGTCGAGCCGCCCGAAGGCCTCGACCGCGCGGTCCACGATCGACGGCCATGCCGCGCGGTCTGACACGTCCTGCTGCGCGAACAGCGCGCCCGCCTCGGCGCATAGCGCCGCGCCCTGCCCGGCGTTCAGGTCGGTGCCCAGCACCTGCGCGCCGTCGGCGACGAACCGCTGCACCGTGGCCGCCCCGATGCCGCTGGCGCAGCCGGTGACGATTGCGACCTTGCCGGAAAGGTCAGGCATTATTCGCTCTGCTGCCAGATCGCGGCGCAAGGGCGCTGGTTATGCGTTGCCACGAACCGCGCCAGATTGTCAGTTCCCTCGGGCAGTTTCCAGCCGATGGTGAAGCCGAAATTGGCAAAGGCGAAGATAATCAGATCGGCAAAGGTGAAGCGCCCCAGCGCGATGTGGTTGCCGGTGCCGAGGATATCATCGAACATCCGCCACTTCGCGTCCGCCATCGCGGTCAGCTCTGCGCCTGCCTGCGCCGAGACCACCGCCATGCGCGGTTCGAACATCGGCCGGCCCGCTCCGGCGCGGAAGCCCATCGTCATCGGCACCACCACTTCCTGATCGAACAGGCGCACCCACTTGCGCACCATCGCGCGTTCCCGCGGGTTTTCGCCGAACAGGTTTGGCTGAGGGTGCGTTTCCTCGATATATTCGCAGATCGGCCAGCTTTCGGTAAGGCAGGTGCCATCCTCCAGCTCGAGCGTCGGGGTGGTGCCCTGCGGGTTCTTGGCCATGTAGCCGGGATCCTGCCGGTTCTGGCCGGTGATGATGTCATAATGGACGCGGGTGAAATCGCGGCCTTCCTCTAGCCCCTTTTCGATCATGAACATCCGCACGAGGCGCGGGTTGGGGCCGAGGCTGGAATGGAGGATGGTCATCTGTCGCTCTCCCGATGCGCGTTTTTGCTAGCTTAGGCGGGGTGGGCTTGTGCGTCCGCCTCGCAAATGCGCTAGGGGACGGCAAGGCAGCGACAAGGGATTGAGACGGCCATGGACTTCCACCTCACCGACGCGCAGCGCGAGCTGCAGGACACCGCGCGCAAGTTCGCGCAGAAGGAATTGCCGGCGCTGGCGCGCGACATGGAGGCCAAGGACTACCCTGTCCCGGCCGACATGCTGCGCGCCTATGGCGAGATGGGCTTTCTCGGGGTCAACCTGCCGGTCGAATATGGCGGGCTGGGGCTGGGGCACCTCGAAGCGCTGATCGTGCTCGAGGAATTCGCGCGTGTCTCCAACGCGGTCGCCTTCCCGGTGTTCGAGGCGCTGGCCGGGCCGGTGCGCACCATCGAACGCTTCGGCAGCCCCGAAATGAAGGCGCGCATCCTGCCGCAGGTAATCAGGGGCGAGAAGATCGTCGCGGTGTCGATGTCCGAACCCGACGCCGGCACCGCGCTGACCGATCTTGCCACCCGCGCGGTGCGCGAGGGCGACACTTACGTCGTCAACGGTTACAAGCGCTGGACCAGCGGCGGGGGCCATTCGGACTATTACGTCACCTATTGCCGCTTCACCGATGAACCCGGCGCGAGGGGCATCGGCGCGATCCTGTTGGAGAAGGATTCGCCCGGGATGCGGTTCGGCAAGCGCGAGGAGCTGATGGGCTTCCGCGGCATCGCCACCGCCGACTACGCGATCGAGGATGTGCGCGTTCCGGCAGAAAACGTGATCATCGGCGCGGGCGGGTTCGGCAAGCTGATGAGCGCCTTTGGCCTCGAACGCTGCGGCAATGCCACCCAAAGCCTCGGGGTCGCGGCAGCGGCGCTGGAGGCAGCGACGGTCTATGTCCAGGAGCGCATCGCCTTCGGCAAGCCGATCATCGAGTTTCAGGCCGTGCAATTGAAGATCGCCGAAATGGCGATGAAGGTGGAGGCCGCGCGCCTCTTGATCCACCGCGCCGCCGCCAATGCCGCCGACCAGCCCGATGGCTTGCCGACGGTCTATGAAAGCTCGCTTGCCAAGTGCTTTGCCAACGAAATCGTGCGCGAGGTCGCGGCGATGGGCATGCAGGTGATGGGCGGCTATGGCTACCACAAGGACTACGGCATGGAGCAGCGCCTGCGCGATGCCTATGCCTGGGGCATCGCCGGGGGCAGCATCGACGTGCAGAAGACCAACATCGCCGCCGCGCTGGTGGGCAGAAGGTTCGATCAGCGCCGATAGATCTTGCGCGGAAGTGCTGTATTGCGCCAGTAAGGCACCATGGATCACCCGCCCGGTCTTGACCTTGCTGTCACCCCCGCCGCCGCGCCGCTTGACGATGATGGCGAACTGACCCGGCTTCACCCCGGCTACACCCGCGCGCTGCGGGTGCAGGCGGCGTTGCTGTCGATCCCGTTTCTCGCCGGCGCGCTGGTACTGGAGGCGGGGATCCGCGATGCGGGCGTGGTGCCGCCAGGGGTGATCGCCGGGCCGGTGCTGCTGATTGCGCTGGCGTGCATCATCCGCGTGCCCGCCCGTCGCTACAATGCGCGCGGGTACCAGATGTCGGCCGATCGTCTGCGGGTCGTGCGCGGGTTGTTGTTCCGGTCGGATACGGTCGTTCCCTTCGGACGGGTGCAGCATATCGATGTGGACCAGGGCCCGCTTGAACGCTTCTTCGGCATCGCGACGCTCACGCTGCACACCGCCGGCAATCACAATGCCAGCGTATCGCTGCCCGGGCTGGGCGAGACGCTGGCGCGCGAGATGCGCGAGGAGATCCGCGCCCATATCCGCCGGGACAGCATGTGAGCAAGGCGCGGCGCACCGCCCCGCTCACCATCGCCCTTGGTGTGCTCGGCAGCATCCGCAGCGGGATTTTTCCGGCCATCGCGATCGCCTTTTCCGGCATCGGCGGGGGCGATCGGCTGTGGATCGCGCTTGGTGTTGGGCTGGTCGCGAGCCTGATCGGCAGCGCGTTCAGCTTTGTCCGCTGGCGGCGGCTGACCTACACCATCGGTGAAACCGATATCCGGGTGGAAAGCGGGTTGTTCAGCCGGTCGGCGCGTTCGGTGCCGTTCGAGCGTATCCAGGATGTCAGTCTGGAGGCCAGGCCCCTGCCGCGCCTGCTGGGGCTGGTGGCGGTCAGGTTCGAGACTGGGGCGGGCGGGGGCGATGATCTCGGCCTTGCGTATCTCACCGCCAGCGAGGGCGAGCGCCTGCGCCAGCTGGTGCGCGAACGGCGCGAGGCAGATCAGGCCGCGCCGGCATCCCACGGTGCTGTCGCTGCGCCCGCAGCGGTTTCAGCCAGCAGCGAGGACGAGGTGCTGTTTGCGATGAGCCTGCGGCGGCTCGTCACCTTCGGCCTGTTCGAATTCTCGCTTGCGGTCTTCGCGGTGCTCGGCGGCGCGCTGCAATATATCGACGATGTCACCGATCTCGACGTTTGGAACGTCGAGCTGTGGTATGGCTGGCTCAAGCAGCAGGGCAGCACCATCGCCACGCTTGGTCCCCCTGCGCAGGCGGTGGGGGCGCTGGTCGGTCTGGTCGGGCTGCTGACGATCGGGTTTGCCACCGGCGTGGTGCGCACGGGCTTGCGCGACTGGGACTTTACCCTCACCCGCTCGGCGCGCGGCTTCCGGCGGCAGCGCGGGCTGCTCACCCGCACCGATGTGGTGATGCCGGTGCATCGGGTGCAGGGTCTGGTGATCGACACCGGCCTCTTGCGCTACCGCTTCGGCTGGCACGGCCTCAGCTTCGTCAGCCTCGCGCAGGACAGCAGTGGTGAGAGCCACGTGGTCGCGCCCTTTGCGAGGCTTGCAGAACTCGCGCCGATCGTGTCGGCGGCGGGCTTTCACCTGCCCGACAAGAGCACCGCCTGGCAGCGCGCCAGCAGGCGCCAGCGCACCGACAAGGCTGCGCTCGCTTCGGCCCCCTTCGTGCTGTTGGCGATCCCGGTCGCGATCCTGGCCCCGCCCGGTGTGTTCCTGATCCCGCTCGGCGCGGCGGCGGTGACGGTGGCGGTGCATCTGTATGCCTGGGAATTGCGTCGGTTCGCGCTCGACGAGACGCAGATTTTTGCCACCAGCGGGCTCTTGTCTCCCACCTGTCGGATCGTCACCCGGCGGAAGCTCCATGCGGTCGAGATCGCGCAGGGGCCGGTGGCGCGCTGGCGCGGCTATGCGACGGTGCATTTCGGCCTTGCGGGCGGCCGCTTCGCGATTGCCGGGGTGCCGCTGGCCGAGGCCCGGAGCTTGCGCGCCGCCGTGCTCGAAACCATTTCCGCGACCGATTATTCGCGGCTCGATGCGCCGCCCCAATCCTTGGCTTCGGCTCAGGCCCTGAGCGCGGCCCAGTCGGGATTGTCGGCAAACTTGGCGGCGACATAGGAGCAGTCTGGGCGGATCAGGAAGCCGAGCCGGGCGGCATCGGCGACCATCCGCAGCACCAGCTGCGCGGCCACCCCGCGCCCACCGATCGCGTGCGGCACCACCGTGTGCACAGCGATTCGGACCTCCTTGCCATCGCGCATGCCGCCCGCTTCCCACTGGAGATAGGCCTCGTGCGGGGAATCCGGCACCACCGCCAGATAGCACCCGCCTTGCCCTTGCACGTGGTGGGTGATGCCGATCTCGAAGTGCTTGCCGCGCATCTTTCGTGCTCCCTGTGGCCCCAGCCGCTTGCAAGCCGTGTGCGTGCAGCTAGAGGCGATGTCACGATGACTTTGCCCAAGCCCTTTCTCTCCGACAATGCCGCTGCCGTCCACCCCAAGCTGTGGGAGGCGATGCGGGCGGCGGATCAGCCTGACAATCCCTACGACGGCGACGCGCTCTCGGCCGTGCTCGATGCGCGCTTTGCCGCGCTGTTCGGGCGCGAGTGCGCGGCGCTGTGGGTGGCCACGGGGACGGCGGCGAACTGTCTGGCCTTGGCCACCCTGTGTGCGCCGCATGGCGCGGTGGTGTGCCACCGCGAGGCGCATATCGAGGTGGACGAGGGCGGGGCACCGGGCTTGTTCCTCCACGGCGCCAAGCTGATGCTGGCGCAAGGCGAGGGGGCAAAGCTCACCCCCGCAGATATCGCCGCGCTGATCGATCCGATCCGGGACGACGTGCATCAGGTGCAGCCCCATGCCATCGCGATCACGCAGGCCAGCGAATATGGCCGCACCTACACGCCGGATGAGCTCGCGGCACTGGGAGCCTTTGCAAGCGCGCGCCGGCTCGGCCTGCACATGGACGGGGCGCGGTTCGCCAATGCGGCGGCGCATCTGGGCGGTTCGCCCGAGGCGGCGGCGCGCGCGGCCAGCGGCCCGGTCGACAGCCTCGCCTTCGGCTTCATCAAGAACGGCGGCATGGGAGCGGAAGCCGTGGTGCTGTTCGATCCCGAAGCCGCGATGCAGGTGCGCTACCGCCGCAAGCGCGCCGGGCACCTGCAATGCAAGGGGCGCTATCTCGCCGCGCAGATCCTTGCGATGCTCGATGACGGGCTGTGGCTCGCCAACGCCGCGCAGGCCAATGCGGCCGCGCAGGAAGTGGCGGCGGGCTGCGGTGACCGGCTGCTGCATCCGGTCGAGGCGAACGAGCTGTTCGTGGCGCTGACCGAGGCCGAGCGCGCGGCGTTGCGCGCGCAGGGCTTTGCCTTCTACGACTGGGGTGCGGGTGCGGCCCGCTTCGTCACCGCGTGGAACACCCGCCAGCAGGATGCGGCGGCGCTTGGCAAGGCGATTGCCGCGCTATGAACCCGGCATCCGCGCCGTCGATGCTCAGCCCGAAGGTGCTGGTGCCCTTCCTGCTGACCGGCACGATCTGGGGTTCGACCTGGTTCGTGATCACCGGCCAGATCGCAGACGTGCCGGCCGCCTGGGGGGTGTTCTACCGCTTCCTGCTGGCGACCCCGGCACTGTTCGCGCTGGCGGTGGTGATGGGCCAGCGGCTGCGGCTGAACCGGGCCGAACACAGCCTTGCGCTCGGGGTTGGGATCGCGCAGTTTTCAGGCAATTTCCTGTTCGTCTATCACGCCGAGGCGCACATCACCTCCGGGATCGTGGCGGTGATGTTCGCGCTGCTGATGGTGCCCAACGCCGTGTTCGCGCGGGTGTTCATCGGTGAAAGGGTGGCGGGCGGCTTCATCGGGGGGAGCCTTGTTGCCATCGCCGGCGTGGCGCTGCTGCTGGTGCACGAAGCGAACGCCGCGCCGCCCGGAGGCAATGTCGGGCTGGGAATTGCGCTGGCGGTGGGCGGGATGCTGGCCGCCTCGATTGCCAATGTGGTGCAGGCCAATCCCACCGGACGCGGGGTGCCGATGGTGAGCTTTCTGGCCTGGGCGATGGTCTATGGCCTGACGTTCGACCTTGTCTATGCCGTGATGACCGCAGGCCCGCCGGCGGTGCCGCAGGCGTGGCAGTTCTGGGCGGGAACCGGCTATCTCGCGCTCGTCGGATCGGTGGTGACTTTCCCGCTGCACTACAATCTGGTGCGCCAGATCGGGGCGGGCAAGACCGCCTATAACGGGATCGTGACAATATGCGTGGCGATGGGGCTGTCGACCCTGTTCGAAGGGTTCGTGTGGGACGCGCTGTCCGCGGGCGGGATGGCGCTGGCGCTCATCGGCATGGGGCTGGCGCTCAAGTCAAAGCAGCGCCGCTAATCCTTCGGCATAGGTAGGGAAACGTGGCTCCCACCCGAGCACCCGCTTGGCCTTGCCGTTGGCGACCCGGCGGTTCTCCATGTAGAATCCGCGCGCCATCTCCGAGAGGCCCGCTTCCTCCAGCGTCTCCAGCGGCGGGAGCGGCAATCCTAGCAAGCGGCAGGCGTGTTCGGTCACTTCGTTGCCGCTGCACGGGCGATCATCCCCGAGGTTGTAGGCCCCCGGCGGCGCGTCCCGTTCCAGTGCGGCCACCACGCCGCTGGCGATGTCATCAACGTGGACGCGGCTGAACACCTGATCGGGCAAGTCAATCCGCCGCGCCTGTCCTGCGCGGACCCGATCGAGCGCCGAGCGCCCTGGGCCGTAGATTCCCGGCAGGCGGAACACCCGTGCGCCCATGTCCAGCCAAGCCAGATCGGCCTCGGCCCGGGCGTTGCGGCGGCCCCCCACATCTTTGGCGCCCGATTGTGCGATGGTCGGCGTTGCCTCGTCTACCCATGCGCCTTCGCGGTCACCATAAACCCCGGTGGAGGAGAGGTAGAACAGCGCCTTGCCCTCAATAGCCGCGCCATAGCAATCGAGCACCGGATCGCCCCCGGTGCGCTCCGGGGGAACGCAGGACAGGACGTGCGTTGCCTCACCCAGCGCGGCCAGCACTGCGTCCCGGTCGGCAAAGGCGATGTCGCCGGCGCTGCCCGTGGCCGCTACCCGCCACCCGCGCGCCCGCATCGCCGCCGCGATGCGCCCGGCAGTGTAGCCCAGCCCGAAGATCAGCAAATGCGCCATCGCACCAACCTAAAGATTGGACGGGCGGGCAAATCAACCTAAATCGGCTGCCATGGACATCGCAACCACCCCGACGAACCCCGAAGGCAACCCCGAATGCGCGGATGCCGCCCCGAGCCCGCACCAGCCGCCCGTGATCCTGCGCGCAGATTACCGTCCGTTCGGCTGGCTGGTGCCCGAAGTGAAGCTCGATTTCGACCTTGGCCTCACCCGCACCCGCGTGCGCAGCCAATTGACGGTGCAGCGCAACGCGCGGGCCGATCATGCGGATACCATCCGCCTCAATGGCGATGCGCTCACGCCGCTGGTGGTGACGGTTGATGGCGAGGCGGCGGACTGGCGCATGGACGGGGCCGATCTGATCGTGCCGCTGCGCGGTGACAGCCACCTGATCGAAATCGAGACCGAGATCGACCCTTGCGCCAACACCAAGCTGGTGGGCCTCTATGCCTCGGGCGGGATGCTGTGCACGCAGTGCGAGGCCGAGGGCTTCCGCTGCATCACCTTCTTCCCCGACCGGCCCGATGTGCTCTCGGTCTACACCGTGCGGATAGCTGGGCCGCGGGCGGACTTCCCGATCCTGCTGTGCAACGGCAACAAGCTGGCCGAAGGCGAGGGCGCAGATGGCACGCATTGGGCCGAGTGGCACGATCCCTGGCCCAAGCCGTCCTACCTGTTCGCGCTGGTGGCGGGCGATCTGGTGGCCAATTCCCGGCCCTTTACCACCTGTTCCGGCCGCAAGGTCGAATGCAACATCTGGGTAAGGGCCGAAGACCTCGCGCGTACCGATCACGCGCTCGAATCGCTGCATCGTTCGATGGCGTGGGACGAACAGGTGTTCGGCCGCGAATATGATCTTGATCTCTACAACATCGTCGCCGTGTCCGATTTCAACATGGGTGCGATGGAAAACAAAGGGCTCAACGTCTTCAACACCAAATACGTGCTGGCCGATGCCGATACCGCGACCGATGCCGATTTCGACGCGGTCGAAGGCGTGATCGCGCACGAATATTTCCACAACTGGTCGGGCAACCGCGTAACCTGTCGCGACTGGTTCCAGCTTTCCTTGAAGGAAGGCTTCACCGTGCTGCGCGACCAGCTGTTCAGCCAGGACATGCGCGGACAAGCGGTCAAGCGGATCGAGGATGTGCGGATCCTGCGCGCGGCGCAGTTCCCCGAGGATGCGGGGCCGCTGGCGCATCCGATCCGGCCTGATTCCTGCCGTGAGATCAACAACTTCTACACCGCCACCGTTTACAACAAGGGGGCCGAGGTGATCCGCATGATGCGCTCGATGGCGGGCGTCGAGCGATTCCGCGCCGGGACCGATCTCTATTTTGAACGCCACGATGGCGAGGCCGCGACCTGCGAGGATTTCGTCAAGGCGATCGAGGACGGAGCGGGGCTCGATCTGACGCAATTCCGCCTGTGGTATTCGCAGGCCGGGACGCCGCGCGTTGCGGTGGCGCAGCACGTTGATCAGGATGCGCTGGTGCTGACCCTGAGGCAGACCGTGCCCGCCACCCCCGGCCAGCCCGACAAGGTGCCGATGCCGATCCCGCTGCGCCTTGCGGTGCATTCGCGCGCCAGCGGCGCGCTCGGGGCCGAACAACTGGTGGTGCTCTCGCAGGCCGAGCAGACCTTCAGGTTGCCGCTCGCTGGGCCGGATCCGGTGGTTTCGATCAACCGCGGCTTCACTGCCCCGGTGGTGATCGAGCGAACCTTGGCACGCGAGGAGCTGGTGTTCCTCGCGGCGCGCGACGATGATCCTTTCGCGCGGCACGAGGCCTTGCAGGAGCTTGCCGTCGGCCACCTTGTCGGCACCGCCAGCGGCGCGCTAACCGATGATGAACGGGCAGCTGGCGAGGCGGCAATCATCGGGGCTTTTGCCTCGAGTCTGGCCGACACCGGCCTCGACGACGCGATGCGCGGCGAGCTGATGATGCTGCCGTCCGAAGCCTATCTGTTCGAGGCGATGGCGCGCGGCGAGCGGCTTGGCGATCCGGGCGCTATTCATACCGCGCGCGAGAGGTTGAAGGCGGCGATCGGCACGGCGCTGGCGGCCGAGCTGGCGGCGCAGCACGCACGCACTTCGGCGGTCGCGCTCGATGATCCCGCAGGGCGCGGGGCGCGCAAGGTCAAGACGCAAAGCCTGGTGCTGATCGCCGCGGCCGATCCCGCGTGCGCCGCCCGGCTCGCGGCGCAGCAATATGACACAGCCGATAACATGACCGACCGCCAGGGCGCGCTGATGGTGCTGTGCGGGCTGGACTGCCCCGAGCGGGCCGAGCGGCTGGCTTCGTTCTACCAGCGTTACAGGGACAATGCGCTGGTGGTGGACAAGTGGTTCTCGCTGCAAGCGCTCTCGCTGCACCCGGATCTGATTGCGCAGGTGCGCGCGCTGGCGGAGCATCCCGATTTCACATTGCGCAACCCCAACCGCGTCCGGTCGCTTTACATGGCCTTCGCAGGCAATCCGCAGGGTTTCCATGCTGCCGACGGCGCGGGCTACCGGATGATCGCCGACGTGATCCTCGCGCTCGATCCGGTCAACCCGCAGACGGCCGCGAAGTTCGTGCCCTCGCTCGGGCGGTGGCGGCGGCTCGAACCCGGCCGGGCGGCGCGGATGAGGGGCGAGCTTGAACGGATCATGGCGGCAGGCGATCTGTCACGCGATACCTTCGAGCAGGTCAGCCGCAGTCTGGAAGACTGATATGGCCGCCTTCCAGATCGAGCGCCACGCACTGATGGACGGCGTGCCGCACGGGTTTTTCGGGAGCGCCGGCGGTGTGCATCAGTTCGGCTTCGGCGGGCCGGGTGACGGCGCTCAGGTGCAGGCCTTGCGCGCCGCGGCGGCCCGCGCGATTGTTGCGGACGGCCAGCTTGCCGCGCCGCATCAGGTGCATTGCGCCGCTGTCGTGACTGTCACCTGCGCGTGGGGCGATGGAGCCGAGGGCAGGCCGGTTGCCGATGCGGTGGTGACGGCGAAGCCCGCCATCGTGCTCGGCATCGTCACCGCCGATTGCGGCCCCGTCCTGTTTGCCGACCCGCAGGCCGGGGTGGTCGGCGCGGCCCATGCCGGCTGGCGCGGAGCGGTCGACGGGGTGCTTGAGAACACCATCGCCGCGATGGAGGCGCTGGGCGCGCGGCGTGACCGGATCGCCGCGGTGCTTGGCCCGACGATCGCTCAGCCGAGCTACGAGGTCGATGCCCCCTTTCGCGCGCGCTTTGCCGCCGGGGACGAAGGCTTCTTCGCCCCTGCTCCAGCGCGCAACGGGGTGGAGCGCTGGCACTTCGATCTGCCCGGTTACATCATGGCCCGGCTGGCGGGCGCCGGTCTTGGCAAAATTGCGGATCTGGGCCGGGATACATTCTCACATGTCGCGCGTTACCACTCTCATCGCAGGTCCACGCAGGCGGGCGAGGCGAATTATGGCAGGCAGATCAGCATGATCGCCCTGCCACGATGAATCCTTGCGCGGCTGCGAACAGGCCTTGCTTAAAACACGGTTGGAATCTTGCAGGATTGCCGTTAATTGCCCCCCGCAAGTTTCGGGTCAGGCGTGTCACAAACGCGCGCGTGCCCGGAGCGGGATCAATCGACGGAACGCTAATGGGGCATTCGCCCCGCCATTGGAACACCATGTCGCGCGGGCCGTTATTCCGGCGCGGCAAGACGAGCAGGGTAAGACGAAATGGCTTCTGACACGGCCGCAATCAGCGAAACGGGCACCGAAGAGGGCGTCCGCCGCCGCGACTGGATTCACATCGCCGCGCTGAGCACGGCCGGAGTTGGTGGTGCCTCGCTGCTGTTCCCGCTGGTGACCCAGATGTCGGCATCGGCCGACGTGCTCGCCGCGAGCACCACCGATGTCGATGTCAGCGCGATCCAGCCCGGCCAGAGCATCAAGGCGGTGTTCCGCAAGCAGCCGCTGTTCGTCAAGCGCCTCACGCCCGAGGAAATCGCCGCCGCCAAGAAAGACGACGCTGCGGCGATGCGCGATCCGGCGACCCTCGCCGAGCGCACCAAGCAAGGGCACGAGGACATCCTCGTTACCATGGGCGTGTGCACCCACCTCGGCTGCGTGCCGCTGGGCGCTGCCGAAGGCGAGAACAAGGGTGAGTTCGGTGGCTATTTCTGCCCCTGCCACGGCTCGCACTATGATGTTGCCGGCCGCATCCGCAAAGGCCCTGCGCCGCTCAACCTCAAGGTGCCGGACTACGAGTTTACATCCGATGCCGTCATCCGCGTGGGCTGAGCGGACGTAGTTTCGTCACAACGATAATCGCTTCTGCCTTTCCATTCCGATCAAGCCGAGAGAACGCCATGAGTTTCGCCTGGGCCAAGCACTACGAACCGAAGACCGCTCTGACCAAGTGGCTTGACGAGAAGCTGCCGTTGCCGCGCCTCGTCTACAATGCGGTCGGGGCCGGTTATCCGGTGCCGCGCAACCTCAACTACATGTGGAACTTCGGCGTGCTCGCCGGCTTCTGCCTGATGATCCAGATCGTCACCGGCGTCGTGCTGGCGATGCATTACGCTGCCAATCAGGCGGTGGCGTTCGGTACGGTCGAACATATCATGCGCAACGTCAACTGGGGCTGGGCGCTGCGTTACGCCCACGCCAACGGGGCGAGCTTTTTCTTCATCGTTGTTTACCTGCACATCTTCCGCGGGTTCTTCTATTCCTCGTACAAGGCCCCGCGCGAGATGATCTGGCTGCTCGGCGTGGTGATCTTCCTGCTGATGATGGCGACCGCCTTCATGGGCTACGTGCTGCCGTGGGGCCAGATGAGCTTCTGGGGCGCGCAGGTGATCACCGGTCTGTTCAGCGCGATCCCGCTGGTTGGCGAACCGATCCAACACTGGATCCTCGGCGGCTTCGCTCCCGACAATGCGGCGCTCAACCGCTTCTTCTCGCTGCACTTCCTGCTGCCCTTCGTGATCCTCGGCGTGGTGGTGCTTCACATCTGGGCGCTGCACATTCCGGGCTCGTCGAACCCGACCGGCGTGGAAGTGAAGAGCGAAAGCGACACCGTGCCCTTCCATCCCTATTACACTGCGAAGGACGGGTTCGGCCTCGGCGTGTTCCTGATCGCCTTTGCCACGATGGTGTTCTTCCTGCCGAACGCGCTGGGTCACCCGGACAATTACATCGAGGCGAACCCGCTCTCGACCCCGGCACACATCGTCCCGGAATGGTATTTCTGGCCATTCTACGCGATCCTGCGGGCCTTTACGGGCGATCTGGCGATCCCCTTCACCGGCATCGTGCTGATCCCCGCCAAGCTTCTCGGCGTGATCGCGATGTTCGGCGCCATCCTGTTGTGGTTCATCCTGCCGTGGCTCGACAAGAGCCCGGTGCGTTCGGGCCACTACCGGCCGCTGTTCAACAAGTTCTTCTGGTTCGGCCTGATCCCGACCATGGCGGTGCTGTTCTACTGCGGCGGGGCCCCGGCCGAGGAACCCTTCGTGGTTCTCAGCCAGATCGCGACGGCGTACTACTTCCTGCACTTCCTCGTGATCCTGCCGATCGTGAGCCAGATCGAAGTGCCCAAGCCGCTGCCGTTCTCGATCACCGAAGCGGTGCTCGGCAAGGACACCGCCACTGCCGAGCCGCGCACCGGCATTGCTGCTGCCGGCGACACCGGCGCTGCACCCGATGGTTCGCTGCAACCGGCCGAGTGATCGGCCGGGACAGTTCACACGCAATCTGACCCGATAACGAGAAAGAGTTCGGTCATGACTATTCGTCTCGGAGGCATCATCTTCGGCCTCGCCATCACCGCGGTGCTGGTGCTGTGGTCGCTGGTTCCCGGTGCCTACAACCTTGCGTTCGGCCCGGCGCCGGAAAAGCAGCCGTCCTACGCCTTCTACGAGCATGGCGAAGGCCCTGCGGGCGGCTTCTCGTTCGACGGCCCGATGGGCAAGTGGGATGTGGCCCAGCTGCAACGCGGTTACCAGGTCTACAAGGAAGTCTGTTCGGCCTGCCACAGCCTGAAATTCGTCGCCTTCCGCAACCTGCGCGAACTGGGCTATTCGGAAGCCGAAGTCGATGCCGAGGCGGCCAGCTGGACCGTTCCGGGGATCGATCCGAACACCGGCGAGGCCACCACCCGCCCCGGCGAGCCGACCGACAGTTTCCCCAGTCCCTATCCCAACGCCATCGCGGCCGCCGCGGCCAACAACAACGCCGTTCCGCCCGATCTTTCGCTGATGACCAAGGCGCGCCACGACGGTTCGAACTACGTCTATGCGCTGCTTACCGGCTATGGCGAACCCGATCCCGCCAAGGCCGCCAAGGTCGGCTTTGAGACTCCCACGGGTCTTTATTTCAACAAGCACTTTCCCAACGTGAACATCGCGATGCCGCCGCCGCTCGCGATCGATGGGCAGGTGACCTACGCCGATGGCACCAATGCTACCATCCCGCAGATGGCCGAAGACGTTTCTGCCTTCCTGACCTGGACCGCCGAACCTTCGCTGGTGGCCCGCAAGCAGACCGGCTGGGCGGTGCTCGGCTTCCTGCTGTTCGCCACGGCGCTGGCCTTCCTGTCGTACAAGCAGATTTGGGCCGGGATGAAGCCCAAGAAGAAGTAAGCGTTTTCGCTCGACACACGGATGCGCCCCGTCATCGCTTGCAGATGGCGGGGCGCTCTGCTTTTTAAGGCGCGAAAGGGGCCAGCATCCGTCATGACGCCGCATCTCTCCCGCGAGGATCTGAAAGCGCTGGTGCGCACCGTGCCGGACTTTCCGCATCCGGGGATCCAGTTCCGCGACATCACCACGCTGATCGGGCACCACCAGGGGATGGCGGCAAGCGTCCACCATCTCGCCCGGCTCGCCGACGAAGCCGGCGCGCACAAGATCGCCGGGATGGAAGCGCGCGGTTTCATCTTCGGCGCAGCGGTGGCGGTGCAGCTCGGGGTCGGGTTCGTGCCCGTGCGCAAGCCCGGCAAGCTCCCGATCGCGACCATCGGCATCGACTATGCGCTGGAATACGGCACCGATCGGCTGGAGATGGACCCGGAAGCCATCGAGCCGGGGCAGAAGGTGGTGATCGTGGATGATCTGATCGCGACCGGCGGCACCGCGCTGGCCTCGGCACAATTGCTGCGCAAGGCCGGGGCGGTGATTAGCCACGCGCTGTTCGTGATCGACCTGCCCGACCTTGGCGGCGCGGCGCGCCTGCGCGAGGCGGGCATCGAAGTGGCCGCATTGATGGAATTCGAAGGCGGTTGAGGCACTTTCCCGATCGCTGAAGGGGCGGTTGCGCTTGTTCTTGCGCGAAGGCCTCGTTTAAGGTCGTCGCCGCGCAACAAGCGCTGTCGCAACGCCAATTCTCGCATGGGAGCCTTTCGCAACCACCAATGGCTTTTGTCCTGATCCTCTATTCGCTGGTGGCGCTGCCCTTTGTTGCGGCCCTGCTGATCGCGCTGTGCGCGGGCGGATCGCGACTGCTGCATTCGGGCATTGCGGGTGCGGCGAGTGCGGGCGGGCTGGCGCTGCTGGCGAGCCTTGCCGCGCAGGTCATCGGCGGGGCAGTGCCCTCGGCCAGCGTGGAATGGGTGCCTTCGCTGGGCCTGGATTTCAGCATAATGGTTGACCCGCTGGGCCTGATGTTTGCAGGGCTTATCCTCGGCATCGGCCTGCTGGTGGTGATCTTTGCCCATTTCTACCTTCATGCAGGCGAGGCCACGGCACGGTTCTTTGCCAGCCTGATGCTGTTTCAGGGGGCAATGCTGGGGATCGTGCTGGCGGGCAATGTGCTGCTGCTGCTGGTGTTCTGGGAGCTGACCAGCCTTTCGTCTTTCCTGTTGATCGGGTTCTGGCAGCACAAGGCCGAAGGGCGGCAGGGCGCGCGCATGGCGCTGGCGGTGACCGGAGGCGGCGGCCTTGCGCTGATCGGAGGCATGGTGCTGCTCGGGCTGGTCGCGGGCAGTTTCGATCTGGCGACGATTCTGGAGCGCGGCGAGGCTGTGCAGGCCGCGCCGCTCTATCCGGTGATCCTCGGCCTGATTCTCCTCGGCTGCTTCACCAAGTCGGCCCAGTTCCCGTTCCATTTCTGGCTGCCCCATGCGATGGCCGCGCCCACCCCGGTGAGCGCCTATCTCCACTCGGCGACGATGGTGAAGGCGGGTGTGTTCCTGCTGGCGCGGCTGTGGCCTGTGCTGGCAGGGACGCAGGCCTATACGGTGATCGTCACCAGCGTCGGGCTGGTCACCATGGTGTTCGCCGCGGTGGTGGCGCTGTTCCGGCACGATCTCAAAAGCATCCTTGCCTATTCGACGATCAGCCAATTGGGCCTCTTGGTGATGCTGCTGGGCTTCTCGCTGAAAATGGCGACGCTTGCGGCGGTGCTGCACATTCTCAATCACGCCGCGTTCAAGGCTGCGCTGTTCATGGCGGCGGGGATCGTCGATCACGAAACCGGCACACGCGATATCCGGCGGCTGGGCGGGCTGGCCAAGGCGATGCCGATAACCGCCGTCATCGCCACCATCGCGGCGGCCTCGATGGCGGGCCTGCCGCCGCTGGGCGGGTTCATTTCCAAGGAAATGATGCTTTACGAAACCCCGCAGGTCGCGCTGTTCGGCGCGGTGTGGCTGGTGCCCGTGCTGGCAACCATCGGGGCGACCTTTTCGGTTGGCTATTCGCTGCGCCTTGCCGCGCACCTGTTCTTCGGGGCGCCGCGCGATCCGCAAGCCTTTGCCCGCGCGCATGATCCGGCTGCGGGCATGTGGGTGCCGTCAGCGCTGCTGACGGTGCTGGCGGTGCTGCTGGGCCTCGCGCCGATGTTGCTCGCCGCGCCGCTGATCGGCGCGGTGACGGCGGCGGTGACTGGCGCGCCGGCGCCCGCTTTTGATCTCGCGCTGTGGCATGGCATCAACCTCGCGCTGATCCTCAGCGCGCTGGCGGTGGCGGGCGGGGTGCTGCTGCTGTGGCGGCACGCTGGCCTGCTGCGCGCGTGGGAAAGCATCGGCCACCGCGATGCCAAGCGCATGTTCGAGACCGCGCTGCGCTATGCCGATGCCCGGGTGCGCAAGGCGATGGTCGCTGTCCACACACCTTCGCTCCAGCGCATGGTGCTGGCAACCTTCGCGGTGATCGTGTTGCTGGTGATCGACGGCGCGGTGGCAGGCGGCGGGGTGCTGACGGGCACCCGTCCCGGCCTCCCGGCCTCACCCCCCGCGATCATCGCCTGGGGCCTGCTGGTGGTGGCGAGCGCAGCGGTGGTGAACGATTCGCGCCAGCGGTTCCGGGTGCTGATCTATCTCAGCGTCATCGGCCTGGTCATCAGCCTCGCCTTCGTGCGCTTGTCTGCGCCCGATCTCGCGCTTACCCAGATCTCGGTCGAGGTGGTGACGATCCTGCTGCTGCTGCTCGCCTTGAACCTGCTGCCCAAGGCCCCGCCCACTCTCTCGTCGCCGGCGCGCAAATGGCGCGACGGGGCGCTGGCGGTCACGGGCGGTGTGCTGATGGGCGGGATTGCCTGGGCGATGCTGACCCGCGAGCCGGGCGCGAGCATCTCGGCCTATCACATTGCCAATGCCAAGCCGGGCGGCGGCGGCACCAATGTCGTCAATGTCACCCTCGTCGATTTCCGCGCTTTCGATACGCTGGGCGAGATCATCGTGCTGGGGATCGCGGGCCTCGCGATTTTTGCCCTGCTTGACAGCGCCGCGCGCGGCAGTTCCGGTGCGCGGCTGGCGCGCTGGCAGGAGGATATGCCGCATTCGCCCGAGCACCACCCGATGATGCTGGTGATGGCGAGCCGTATCGCCCTGCCGTTGACGCTGACGGTGGGGATCTACCTGTTCCTGCGCGGCCACAACCAGCCGGGCGGCGGATTCATCGCCGCGCTGGTGGTGGCGATCGCTTTCCTGCTGCAATATCTCGCTGCGGGCTATGACTGGACCGACCGGCGGCGGCGGTTCGGCGAGCACCAGATGATCGCGTGGGGCGTGCTGGTGGCGATGGCGACAGGGCTTGGCTCGCTCGCTTTCGGGGCCAATGTGCTCACCTCGACCTTCGCATACTTCTCGCTCCCGCTGATCGGCAAGTTCGAGCTGGCGAGCGCGATGCTGTTCGATACCGGGGTGTTCCTGACGGTGTTCGGGGCGGTGATGCTGGCGCTGGCGCAATTGAGCCACATCGCGCAGCGCGCCGCGCGTGCCCATGCGGCACAGCGTTCCGCCTCAGCCCCGGAGCGCGCGCCATGACCTACGAATTCCTGGTGGCCAGCGCGATCGGCGTGCTGGTGGCGGGCGGCATCTTCCTGTCCCTGCGTGCGCGCACGTTTCAGGTGGTGCTCGGGCTGACACTCTTTTCCTATGCGGTGAACCTGTTCCTGTTCGCTTCGGGGCGGCTGGTGCTGAACCGTCCGCCGATCTGGGACAAGGCCGTCACCGACTACACCGACCCCCTGCCGCAGGCGCTGGCGCTGACCGCGATCGTGATCACCTTCGGGATGACCGCCTTCGTGGTGATCCTCGGCTTGCGCAGTTTTCTCGAAACCGGCAGCGACCATGTCGACGGGGACAAGGTGCCGGGTGACGAGAACGAGCGGGAAAAGGGCGAATGAGCTGGCTCGATCACCTCCCGATTTTGCCGGTGACGATCCCCGCGCTGGCCGCGCCGCTGACGCTGCTGCTGATGCGCCGATCTCCGGGTGCGGGGCTGGCGGTCGCCTTTGCCTCGTGCGCCGCGCTGCTGGCCTGCGCGCTGGCGCTGCTGGCAGATGCGCGCGAAGGGGCGATCACGGTCTATGCGCTGGGCAATTGGCCCGCGCCTTTTGGGATCGTGCTGGTGGCCGATCGGCTGGCCGCGATCATGCTGACCCTTGCCGCAAGCCTTGCGCTGATCGCGCTGCTCCACGCCGTGATCACCGGGATCGACCGCAAGGGCTGGCATTTCCACGCCTTGTTCCAGTTCCAGCTGATGGGCCTCAATGGGGCATTTCTCACCGGCGATCTGTTCAACCTTTTCGTGTTCTTCGAGGTGCTGCTGATTGCTTCCTATGGCTTGCTGCTGCACGGGCAGGGGGCAGCGCGGCTGAAGGCCGGGGTGCAATATGTGGTGGTCAACCTTGTCGGATCATCGCTGTTCCTGATCGCGCTGGGGCTGCTCTATGCGCTCACCGGCACGCTCAACATTGCGGATCTGGGGATGCAGGTGGCCGAAATCGCCCCTGAAGATCAGGGGTTGCTGCGTATCGCCGCGCTGCTGCTCGCCAGCGTGTTCGCGATCAAGGCGGCGGTGGTGCCGCTTCACCTGTGGTTGCCGCGCACCTATGACGTGGCGATCCCGGCGGTGGCCGGCCTGTTCGCGATCATGACCAAGGTCGGGGTCTATTCGCTGATCCGGGTGGTGCCGCAGGTGTTCGGCGATGATGCCGGCGCGGCCGCCTGGGCGCCTGCGCCCTTCCTGATGCCCGCCGCGCTGGTGACGGCTGCGGTCGGCTTTGCCGGAGTGTTCACCGCGCGCAGCCTGTCCGAACAGGCAAGCTATGCGATCATCGGTTCAACCGGCACCTTGCTGATCGCGGTCGCGGGCTGGCAGGAGGCGATGCTCGGCGCTGCGCTCTACTACCTTGTCCATTCGACTCTTGCCGGGGCGGCGCTGTTCCTGGTTGCCGACGTTGTGGCGCGGCGGCGCGCGGGTGCAGCGGACAATTGCAGTCCCGGCCCCGATTTCCCCGACCGGCAGCAGGTGGGCCTCATGTTCATGATCGCCGCCATTGCCGCTGCCGGCCTGCCGCCGCTGTCGGGCTTCATCGGCAAGCTGCTGATCCTGAAATCGCTCGCCGCGCTGCCCGATTGGGGCTGGGCGTGGGGCGTGGTGCTTGTCACGACCCTGTTCGGTGTGATCGGTTTCGCCCGGGCAGGGAGCATGGTGTTCTGGAAGACGGGTGAGGGCGAGGCCGCGCCCGCTGCCGCACCCCGTGCCGACATGATCGCGCCCGCCATCGCGCTGGCGCTGCTCGCCGCGCTGTCGGCAGGCGCGGGCGCAGCAACCGCCTATGCCGATGCGGCCGCCGCCCAGGTGCTCGACCGCGACACGACGGTGCGCGCCGTGCTGGGAGAGGAGGGGCAGCCGTGATGCAGCGCGTTCTCCCCCACCCGGGCCTTTCGGCGCTGCTCGCCATCATGTGGGTGGTGATGGTCAATGATCTGACCTTCGGCACGCTGTTCCTCGGGCTGGCCGTGGGGCTGGCGGTGCCGAAATTTACCGATGCCTATTGGCCCGCGCGCCCGCGTATCAATTTCGTGGCCGGGTTCGCCTATGTCGCGCTGGTGCTGCGCGATATCATCGTTGCCAATTTCGAGGTCGCCGCGATCATCCTGTTCAAGCCGAACCGCGATTTGCAGCCTGCCTGGCTGGCGATCCCGCTGGCGCTCGACACGCCCGAGGCGATCACGGTGCTTGCCGGCACGATCAGCCTCACGCCGGGCACCGTATCGACCGACATTTCCTCCTGCGGCACCTGTTTGCTGGTGCATGCGCTCCACGCCCCCGATCCAGCCGCCGAAATCGCCCGGATCAAGGCACGCTACGAGGCCCGGCTGATGAGGGTTTTCCTATGATGGACTGGGCGCTCGGCATCGGTTTTGCTGCGCTCGGCCTCGCGCTGGCGCTCAACCTGTGGCGGCTCATCAAGGGGCCGGACGTGGCCGACCGCATCCTTGCGCTCGATACCATGGTGATCAACGCGATCGGCATCATTGTCCTCGCCGGGATTGCTGGTGGTTCGGGCACGTCGTTCGAGGCCGCGATGCTGCTGGCACTGGTCGGCTTCGTGGGCACGGTCGCCTATGCCAAATTCCTGCTGCGCGGGGACATCATCGAATGAGCGGCGGTTTCTCTTTCGGGGAAATTCTCGCCAGCGCGCTGATCGTGCTGGGGGCCGGCTTCGCGCTGGTGGGCAGTTGGGGGCTGGTGCGCCTGCCTTCGCTGATGGAGCGGTTGCACGGGCCAACCAAGGCCAGCACGCTGGGGCTGGGTGCGATGCTGGTGGGTTCGATCGCGTGGTTCCAGTTGGCGAGCGGCGAATGGACCACGCACGAGCTGCTGATCTCGCTGTTCCTGTTTGTCACCGCGCCGATCACCGCCAACATGATCGCCAAGGTGCATCTGCACCGCTTGCGGCTGGGCGAGCAGCCCGGCCTCGCCGGCCCGCCCGCCGCGCCTGGGCGGGATAGCAGAGCCGGAAGCGATTGGGCCACTTACGAGGCACCGCGCGCAGGCACGCCCGGCTGTTTCGAGGACGAATAGCGCAAGGCGCGCTCCTGCGACTTTGCCCGCCGACCGGTTGCGATGTAACCAGGCACCATGGACGAGCAAAACCGGGCAATGGCGGGCGATAGCGGAGCTGCTCTGGTCGCACCTGGCCTGTCGGTTTTCCTGAGCTATTCGCGCACCGATCGCGATCGCGCGTGGCCGGGGGAAGCTGCGCGAGATCGAGGCGCGCATCACCCTGCTGCTGTCAGGTGCCGAGGCCGCGCTGACCTATGCCGCCGCGGCTGACCTGATCCATGCGCTCGACGAGGCGGTGGTGGACGAGATCGAGTGCTGGCAGTCGGTGTTTGGTGCCAGGCATCTCGCGCTGCCCGCCTGACGCAACGGCTGCACCGCGGCGGCCCCGGCGCCCGCCCTGCGCCGCACCGGCACCATCCCGGCAAAGCCGAGCAGCACCTCGGGGAAAGGCACGGCCCGGCATTGTTTTTTACAAGCGAAACAGCGTTGCAGCGCGCGATTTTTCGCTACCAGCCGAAGGTCACACCGACGCGGCCGCCGGTCGATCCCTTGACGGTCGATCCCGCCACCCCGCCGGAAATCCAGATCGTTTCGCGGACTTTGGCGACGGCAGCGGCCGAGAAGCCCTGCTCGCCGCGATAGGTGGCAAGGTTGAACGACACCGCGAAATCCAGATCAGGGGGGATCACGCTACCGCCAAGCGCCATGGCCGCCGCCGTGCCGCCATTGGACTGGCGCTCGAGCGAGGCCAGCCCCAGCTGCAACCGATCAAGGCCCGAACTCAGCGCCATAATCTGTCCCTCGACCGTGCCCAGGCGCGTGCCGAACCCGTTGAACTGGCCAATATCGAAATCGGTCGTAGCGAGATTGCCGAGGCTGTCGGCTGTCACCAGTCGAACCGCGCCCTGCTGCGCCGCTCGGCTGGCCGCGCTGGAAACCCCGGCGAGGGTATAGGTCGAACGGGTCGCGCCGAGCAGGATCTGGTCATCACGCACCGTCTGCACCTGATTGCCGATCGCCACACTGTTGGCGTGGGCTGCCTGGGCACCTGCGCCGATGGCAACGCCATTGGCCAGCGATGCCTGTGCCCTGTCGCCAATCGCAATCGCGCCATTTCCGCTGGCATTGGCCTGCCGGCCGACAGCCAAGGCCGATACGCCCACCGCAGAGCTGGTATCACCCAGCGCGATTGCCGCATTGCCGGTGGCAACATTATCGCGGCCGATTGCCACGGCCCCTTCGCCGGTCGCAAGGTTGGGGTCACCGATCGCCACTGCGCCGTCACCGCTGGCCTGGTTGCCGAGGCCGATCGAGACTGCGGCACCATCCATCGCCTGAGCGCCATTGCCAATGGCGACCGCGTCTGCGCCGCTGGCAATGCTGGCGTTGCCCAGCGCGATCGCGTTCGCGCCTGACGCTTCGGCCTGAACCGTGCCAAGCAGCTGCGTGACCGTGGTTTCCACCGCATCGAGGCGCTGCCCATGCTCGGTGATCGTTGCCTCTGCGGCGGTGAGGCGCTGATCCTGCGCACCGTTCTGCGCGAGCGCCTGATCGGCCCGGTCGCGGGCGACGGCCGCATTGCCAAGCGCCTGTCCGGTAAGATTTTCGAGCGTCAGGATCCGTCCGTCCTGCACCAGATTGGCGTTTTCGGTTGCCGCAACCCGGCCTTCGATCGCGGCCACCGCACCCACCGCGGTGGTCGAGGCGGCGAGCGCCGCATCGATCCGCCCGCTCGCCGCATTGGCCACACTCAATGCCTCGTTGGCGGTCTGGGTGGCACCATTGGCGGCGGCCAGAGCCGACTGGGCATTGGCATCGGCCCCCGAAGCCAGCGTGAAGGCGGCATCCGCGCGCGCCTGGGCATCGGCGGCCGCCTGCACCGCGCCGGCATTGCCCGCCAGCGCTGTCTGCACGCTGGCGAGCGCCGCGCTGGCATCCGCAGCAGCCTGATCCGATCGCGCCAGCGCTGCATCGGCCGCGGTTTGTGCGCCCACGGCAATGCCTTCGACCCGGTTGAGCTGGTTCAGGTTGACGGCATCCGTCCCCGCCGTGCCGGCGGCCAGGTTGACAATCTGGCGCTCGTCTCCGGCCACGCCGATCGACACGGTGGCGGCGCGATCGGCAACCGATCCCGCGCCCAGCGCCACGCTGCCGGGCGCAGCGAAGACCGTCGCTGCACCGATGCCGATGGCAATGCTGTTTTCCCCCTGCGCATCGGCCCGTGCGCCCTGCGCAATCGTGCCATCACCCGCGGCATTGGCCCCCGTGCCGAGCGCGATGCCATTGGCACCCAGGGCATTGGCCTGTCCGCCTACGGCGATGGCATTGGCACCGATAGCAATACTTTGCGACCCCACCGCCGTGGTGAAATACCCGATCGCCGAACTGTTGGCGCCAATCGCGGTGCTTTCACCAACCTGAGCCTGCGCCAGGTTGCCGATGGCGACGCTGTTCGCCCCCGAACCATTGGCGCGGGTGCCAACCGCCAGCGCAGAGAAGCCGGTGGCGCTGCTCAACGTTCCAACGGCAACCGTGTCGATTTCCAAGGCAAGCGCGCTGCCGCCCAGAGCCACACTGTTGTCCCCTTCGCTGCGCGCAGCATTGCCAAAGGCGCTGCTGGCCAGCCCGCTTGCTCCCGCTTCGGCACCCACCGCCGTCGCGCCTTCGGCAGCGGCGATGGCGCTTGCGCCCACGGCGCTCGATCGATTGGCAGCGGCAGTGGCGGCGCCGCCCAGCGCCAGCGCGCCGGTGCCATTGGCTGTGCCTGCCAGGGTGATGGCCTGCGCCCCGTTGGCGACCGCTTCACCCCCGATGGCAATCGCGCCGAAACCGGTGCTGCCCGATTGATAGCCGATCGCCACGCTGCTTTCCCCGCTCGCCCGGGTTTCGGCACCAAGCGCGGTTGCGTTGACGCCCTCGGCATTGGCGAAGGATCCGGTGGCCGTGGCGTTGGCACCGGCGGCCTGCGCATTGCTGCCAAGCGCGGTCGCCAGCAAGCCATCGGCATCCGCGCTCAGCCCCAGCGCTGTCCCCGCCTCGCCCCGCGCGGTGGCGAGATTGCCGATCACCGTGGCGAAATCGCCTTGTGCGAGGCTGTCGTTGCCAATCGCAACGGCATTATCCCCGCTTGCCCGGGCCGCGATCGAATCCCCGTCGATACCGTCAGCGCCGATGGCGATGCTGTTGGCCCCTTCGGCTACCGCACCGGAGCCGACAGCGGTGCTGTTGAGGCCGGCCGCGCGTGAGGCAGCCCCCAGCGCCAGGGCCTGATCGTTCACCGCCTGCGCAAAATGGCCGAAAGCGGCACTTTCCATGCCCACTGCCCGCGACTGCCCACCGATCGTCACCGTGCGGAATGCGCCCGCAAAGCTGTCGATCCCGACCGCGACGGCTTCCTCGCCCTCAGCCCGTGACCTTGCGCCGAGCGCGGTGCTGTTGCCCAACTCCGCCAAGGCACCGAAACCGATCGCAACCGTATTGCCATCAAGCGCATTGCTTGACGTGCCGATGGCCGTGCTCCTTATTCCCAAGGCATTGGCATCGGCGCCGATGGCGATGGCGTTCTCGCTGCGGGCGATGGCACCGGATAGTGCCGAATTGCAATCGACTGCATTGTTCGGGCCGTTAATGCGCCGGTCACCGCCAATGGCAATCGCATTTTGCCCGAAGGCACAGGCACCATCCCCCATCGCAATGCCGGCGCTCGCGCTGGCAGACACGGATGAGTTGGCCCCGACTGCGATGGACCTTTCCGCCACGGCAAAAGCGGCGGGGCCAAGCGCGGTTGCACTGTTCCCGGCCCGGCCAAAACTTCCCACGGCAACCGAATTCTCCGCACCGACGCTGCCGCTCCCCAGCACCGTGGCATCGCCTTCACCGCGCGCGTTGGCGCCGATCACGATCGTGCCTAAAATGCTTGGAATCCCGCTCACTGAAGAGGACGATGATCGGGCACCAATCACGATGTCGCGAGTGTTTGGGGCGAAAGCGTTGGTGCCGATGGCGATCGAGTCTGTCCCGTAGGCGGTGGCACCAGATAAACCATCAGGCGAGCGCGAACCAATGGCGATCGCACCATCTTCCGTGGCACGCGCAACGTCCCCGATGCTGATCGCGCCGTTCACCGCCCCCCCAAAGCCCACGCGTCCCGCAAAAGCCGAATGGCCCAACGCCACGTTGCGATTGCCATTGGTGGTAGCAAAGTTTCCCACCGCGGTGTTCTCACGGCCACCCTCGGCGCTTGCCCTCGTGCCGCAGGCCAGATTGGTATCGTCGCCGTTCTCATCCGTTGCCCCGCCCGCATTATCGGTGCCGGCATCCACCACCCCGTCATTGTCGCGATCGAGCAGGCAGGTCTCTGCCCTGGCTTGATCGGGGGTGAGGAACAGGCCTGAAGCGGCCAGCGCTGCCGTCATGGCAACAAGGCTGGCCTGCGGCGTGATGATGCCGAAGCGGCGCGAACGCGAAGAAGTGTGCATGATGATGACCTTCGAAAACGATAAAAAGTGGGATGTGCGGGACACGAAAGTACGCGCCCCGGGCCGGCCAAGCAGCCCGGGGCGCCAAGGCGCTCAGTCGATGATCCGGCCGAGCAGCCCGCGCACCTTGCGATCCACGGCTCGGTTGAGTTCATCCTCGGCAGCGCTGGTGGCGGTCTCGCCAAGGCGCCTCACGCCGCGCGCGATCGCATCATCACCGACAGCGCCTTCTGCGCTGGCAGCGCCCTTGATGCCGGAGATGCAGCAACTGCTCTGCGCAGGTTCGGGCACCGGCGCCTTGAGGTAGCATTCGCCATATTCGCTGCGGCCCGGGCCGACATAGGTCCAGGCCTGGCATTGACGGTCGCCGTCGCAGGCTGCCTTGCAGGTCCGCCAGTCATTGCCGGCCGAGGTGTAGATGATCTCGCGGTAATCATTGCCGAACAGATCGACGTTATACATCGGCTGCCAGTCGTCAGCCGGCTGGGGCGCGGCCACGGTCTCGCCGGTGACAGGAGCACGGCTCTGCGGCGCGGCTGCGGTGTGCGCCGAAGGGCCAAGATAGCGCACCGAGCTGATCGAGCCGCCCTTGTCGCCCAGCGAGGCCACCTCGCCATCAACGATCATGCAGTCGGTCTTGTAGCCGGCATCCATGCACACCTGCCAGCGGCCCTCGGCCCGCAAGGAAAAGGCATAATCATTGGCGGTGCCATCGAAGCCCGCGGCCGCCCTGACACTCTGGAGGTTGGCGACATCCTGCGACACCGTCACGCCCGCGCCGCCGAGGTCTTCTTCATTATACAGGGTAAGTGAACGCGCCGGGTTGCCCTGCGCAGTGATCGTCGAAGCCAGAAAGGGCGAGGTGGCAAGCGCCCCTGCCGCCAGTGTCAAAGCGAACTTGCGAAACATCTGATGGTCTCCCCAATGCCAGGTCACGAGGCGCAAAATCGGCGCCGTCATCGGGTTAAAACAGCAAGCACCACCAAAACCGGACATCGCCGCGGGCAAAAATTTTTCGTCCGGCATGTCCGCTTCCCGCGCCGTTTCCGGTTTTGCCGCCATGAAGGGAGACAAATGATGCGTTCACTGATGATGTTGATGGCACTGGCGGGACTGACCGCGTGCGGGGGTGATGCAGACAGCGAGAGCGCTGTCGCACAGGCCGGCGCGGCGGCGATGTCGGGCGTTGCCGATATCGCTTCCTCGGCGGCTGCGGAAGGCGACGCTCCGATCGAGGCGACGCGCGAAGAGGTTGAGCAGGCGTGGAAATGTCGGGGCGTGATGGGCGCTGCCTTTGCCGCCCGCACCATCATCAAGGATGGCCTGCCCCCCGAGGTCGCCGCGATCACCAGCGATAACGCGATGTTCTGGGCCGACCGCGCCGCCCGGATGCGCGCCCCCGGCATGACCGAACAGGAGCGTGATGCGCTCACCGCCGGTTCGGTGCGGGTGCTGGCAACCCAGCAAGCGATTGAAGGCGCGCTGCCGGAAATTCGCGCATGCCTCGCCGCGCAGGCAAAGGGTTAAGCCACAGGTTTATCGGAAAGGACAGATCATGACCATTTCACGCAGAAAATTCATCGTTGCCAGCACGTTTGTTGCGGCCGGGCTGGCCACCGGCACCGCCGCGCTGGGGGCAGAAGGCGACACGATCGCAATCAACATCGCCAACCCGCGCGCGCTCAAGGGCCTGTCCGGCGAAAGGCTGCGCGAAGCGCTGCTGCGCTCGGTGCGCCTGCGGGCGCGGCTGGCCGGCGAGGTCAAGGCCCAGTTTCTGGCCGGGCGGGTCGAAAACGGCGTCTTGCAGGAAGTGTTCGCCTCGGACGCCTTTGCGCTCAGGCCCGGCGTGGTGGCCTTCCCTGGCGACATGTTGTTCCCCGGCGACATGTTGTTCCCGGGCGACATGTTGTTCCCTGGCGACATGTTGTTCCCCGGTGACATGTTGTTCCCGGGCGACATGCTGGTGCCAGGCGATCTTGCCGCCCGCGCGCTCAGGCCGGTCGCCAAGGATACCCTCGGGCGCGGGCGCGCGGCCAATGGCCTTGTGTTCTTCGTGATGGTCGATGCCAAGGGCGCGCGCGGGCGCGGGCTTGGCGTGCCCACGGTTGCAGGCTGAGCACGCGGATGACCCAGCGCGCGCTGATCGTGGGGGACGGGATCGCCGGTCTGGGCGCGGCGATCGTGCTGGCCCGTGCGGGCTGGCAGGTCACGCTCACCGGCCCGCACGCAGGCAAGGCGGCGCTTCATCGCGAACATGCGCACCTCACCAGCGCCGCGGTGATGGCAAAACTCGAACGGGTGGCCGGGAGCCCGCTCGGTGGCTGGAGGGTGGCGCCTGCTGCGGTGTGGGATGACAGCGGATGGCGCGACGAGGCCGCCCGCCCGGTGATCGCCGTCGGGGCGATGCGGCACAGCCTTGCCGAGCGGGCGGATGCCCTGGGGGTCGCCTTGCGCCGGGGTTGCGCGATTGACCCGCTGCCGGGTGATGGTGGCTGGCACTGGCGGACGAAAAACCATGCCGGCACCGCCGATCTGCTGGTCGATGCCACCGGCAGCGGTCATTTTCTCGGGCGCTTGGCCGGGTTTGCGGTGACGCTTGAAGAACTGGCCGGGATGGATCGCTGCTGGAGCTGGACCGGCACCAACGATGGGCCGCTGCAACCGTGGCTGATCGCCGCGCGCGGGGCGATGCAATCGGCGGTGCTGCTGCGCGGGCCAGACGGCCGGCTGCGCCTGACCCTGCGCCAGTCCAGCAGCGCTGCGCCCGACCCGCGCACCGCGCTCGACCGGTTGCTGGTTGGTGCGGGGGCGCAATGGGCGGCGCGGATCGGCAGCGTCGCGCTCGATCCCCGCCCTCTGCGGCATGACAGCCCGCTCGCCCGCCGGACGGTGGTGAAGGCGCATGCACCGCTGCCGGCGCTGATCCGGCTCGGCGACGGCCTGATCCAGACCGCGCCGCGGCTGGGGCAAGGCATCGCCCAGATCGCCGAACAGCTGGGCGCACTCGCCGACGCACTGGCGGCCGGCCTCGCTCCGGCCGAATGGCAATGCGGTCTTGATCGCCTCGCGCAGCAGCGCTGGGCAGGCCTGATGTTCCATGCCGGCCTGGGGAGAATCGCGGCATGAGATACGCGCGCCTCACCGCCGCCACGCTCCTCGCGCTCGCAGCTCCGGGCAGCGCGCGGGACAGCACGCCGGGGCCCTTTCACGGCAATTGGCGCATGGTTGCCGCCGACGACCGCGGCGACCACGGCCTGATGGCGATCACCATTCAGCTCGGCCGCCGCGAGGTCCGAGGGGGCGGCGACTATGCCATGCATCAGCCGATGTGCAGCTTTCTTGATGGGGGCGAGATCCGCGGCGATGGCGAATGTGCGTTGACCGGCGGCAGCTTCACCGCTGTGCGACGCGTCGGGCAGCGTCTCGTCCTCACGCTTGCCCCGTCCGCCGATGGCACCATCCATCGCCTGACGTTTGGCCGCAGGGGTGAGAAGCTTGTCGGCACCTATCGCACCGACCGCCTTGTGCGTGCGGTGATCCTTGAACCAGCGCCATGAAGGAGAACAGGATGCGCCTTGTCATCATCTCGGCTTCGATCGCCCTGCTGGCCGCGTGCAGCAATGCCGACGAACACACCATCACCGATCCCGACAGCGGCGAAAGTGTCACCCTTCGGACGGCGGAGGATGCCGAGGCGGGTATCGCCCCTCCGGCCAACCTTCCCGCCTTTGCTCCGATCTTTCCCGGCGCGACGGTCACCGCTTCGGTTTCCGGCAATCCTGACGAGGCCAAGGGCATGGTCAGCTTCACCACAGCCGCCAGTGCCGACGCCGTGATTGGCTTCTACCGCGACAAGGCCGTGGCCGCCGGACTCGCCGAACAGGCCGAGATGAACATGAGCGGCACCCGCATCCTGACATTAGCGGCAACGGGCAGCAGCGACGCCGGGGTGCAGGTCACCGTCTCGCCACTGGAGGGGGAAGACAAACGCCAGGTCACGCTGGTTTATGTCGCCCAAAACCAGTGACAATCGGGGAAGCCGACGATAGCGTCGCTCTGGCCCTGACGGAGGAGATCATGGGGCAGGACGACAGTAACGCTGCGCTCATCGATGCGCTCTACCCGCAGCTCAAGCGGATCGCGCGCGATTTGCGCTGGCGCTATGACGCGGGCGAAACCCTGCGATCGACCGCATTGGTCAACGAATGCTATCTTAAGCTGCGCCGCGCCCAGGGCTTTGCCGACGAGGCGCATTTTCTGCGCACGGCTGCCCGCGCGATGCGTCAGGTGCTGGTCAATCACGCCGCCGCCCGGCTGGCGGCGAAGCGCGGCGGCGGCAAGGCGGCGGAACGTTTCGAGGATGACCTGCCGGTCATCTACTGGGAAAGTGACGATCGCCTCGTCGCGCTCAACGCCGCGCTCGAACGGCTGGCCGGTTACGCGCCCCGGCTGGCGCAGATCGTCGAAATGCGCTTCTTCGGCGGCTATTCCGAGCAGGAAATCGCCGCCATCACCGACTGCAACGAACGCACCGTTCGGCGAGACTGGGTCAAGGCCAAGGCGCTGCTGCTCGTCGAAATGCAGGAAGATGACACAGGCACGGCAGCGGCAGCCTGATTCCTGCTAGAGGCCCGCGCGCACCGCCTTGGCCGCTTCCACCATCCGTGCACCTGCCGGACCAAGGCTTGGCACAAGCGCATCGAAGGCCGCGAGCGACTGGCGCGATGCGGCGACATCGCCCTGTGCTTGCTGCGCCTTGGCAAGCGAAATCAGTGCCATGGCTTTGGCAGGCGGCGGTGACTTGCCAAGTTCCGCCGCAGCGAGCGCCTCGCGCGCCAGCGCCAGCGCATCGGGCGCGCCAAGCGCCAGCCGCGCATCGGCAAGGCCCGCAAGCGCGGCCACATGCTGCATCGAGCCCTGCCCTGCGAACTGCGCCGACATTGGCACTGCCTCGGTCAGAAGCTTTTCGGCCTCGGCTGCGCGCCCGATCTGTAGCAACACCTTGCCGTGATTGCTCAGCAACGCTGCTGTTCCGCCCGAGGCACCGTAAAGCTGGCGGCGCAGGCGCACCGCTTCCGCAAATAGCGGCTCGGCCGCGGCGGGGCGGCCTGCGAGCATTTCGAGCGCGGCGAGGTTGTTGGCGGTGTTGAGCGCATCGGGGGTCTCGGTCAGCCGGGTGGCCCGCCAAATCGCCTGCGCCTTCTTCAGCGCGGTGGTTGCTCCCGCGGGATCGCCCGCTGCCAGCAGGGTCACGCCGAGATTGTTCTGGAACACCCCCGCTTGCCGGTTCGATGTGCCCAGCAGCGCTGCGTGATCGGCGGTTGCGCGCTCCAGCATCGCGGCTGCCGCCGCCGGGTCGGTTGCGCGCAGGATCTGCGCTTCGACCAGCCTGCTGTCGATCAGCCGCGCGCGCCACTTGGCGGCATCGCCCTCCCAGAAGCCTTGCGCCTTGGCGAGCAAGGGCTTTGCCCCTTCGATGTCGCCCAGCCGCACCAGCGCCTGTGCCATGTCATAGCGCGCTGCCGCCAGCGTATCTCCCGGCACTGCACCATCGCTTTGCACCACCAGGGGCGCGAGCGCTGCCTTGGCGGCAGCATAGTCACCGAGATAGAAATGCAATTCGCCCAAGGCATGGAGCACGCGCGCGGACTCGGCCGGGTCACGGGCAAATTCGAGTCTGATCCGCCGCGTCGCCTGATCGAGCACGTCACGGGCATTGCCTTGGCTGCCGGCCGCCTCGACGCTTTCGCCCAACAGCAGATAGAGCGACTGGCGCACAGCATCGCTGCGCGTTTCCTCGGCGAGGGCGGCATCGCGCGCGGCGAGCGCCTCGCGCCGCTGGATCTCGGTGCTCACCAGCCCTGCCCCCAGCGCCACAACAATCGCCACCCCCGCCGCGATTGGCCAGCGCGCGCGCCAGACGAGGCGGCGCAGGCGATAGGCCCGGTCGCCCGCACGCGCCGCCACCGGCCGGACATCGAGCGCACGGCGCAGATCGTCGGCCAGCGCATCAAGGGTGGGATAACGGTCCGCAGGCTCCTTGCGCAGCGCCTTGGCAAGGATCGCATCGCAATCGGCCAGCAGGCCTCCCGGCGCATCGGCCAGCACGGCCACCTCGGTGCGAAGGCTCGTCAGCCGCACGGGATCGGTGTCCAGCACCCGTCCGATGCCGATTGCCACAGGCAGGCCGGCAAGATCGACAGGAGGGCGCCCGGTTGCCAGCTCGAACAGCACGGCGGCCGCGCCATAAACGTCAACCGGCGGGCCAAGCGGTGCCCCGGTCAGCATTTCGGGCGCGACATAGGGGGCGGACAGGGGCAGGATACCCTGTGTCTGGTCGCCTGCGTCCATTCGCTTGGCGATCCCGAAGTCGATCACCCGCACCCGGCCCGAACTGTCGACCAGCACGTTGCCCGGCTTCAGATCGCGGTGGAGCACCAGCATCCGGTGTGCCGCACCAACCGCATCAAGGATGTCGAGCGTCAGCGCGATCCGGTCGCCGAGTGACAGATTGCGCTCGCTGCACCACCGGTCAATCGGTGCGCCTTCGACCCGCTCCATCACCATCCACGGCTGGCCACCGGCACGCACGCCGCCATCGAGCAGGCGGGCGATGCCAGGGTGATCGAGCCGGGCGAGCAGCTGGCGTTCGGTCTCGAAACGGGCGACATCGATCGCCGCATCCTGCCGCATCAGCTTGAGCGCACCGGTCTGGTCAAATCCGCCTTCAACCCGGCTGGCGGCGTAGACAGTGCCCATGCCCCCCTTGCCCAGCACTTCGCCGATCGACCACACGCCGATCCGCGAGATCGCCTCAAGGCCTTCATCGACCGGCTGAGGATCGGCTCTTTCGAGAAAAGTTTCAGCCTTGTCGAACTGGTCGAGGATGCGCTGCGCGTGCGCCAGTTCTGCAGGACGGCCAGCGAGGCGGGCCGCCAGAAAAGCGGCTCGCTCATCGGCCGGCAAGGCCAGGGCTTGATCGATGATCCTGTCCAGAACGTCCCAATCGTCAGCGCGCATCATTGCCCCCGCGCCGTTTGCGGGCATCGCAAGGGCCTGCGTTCGCATTGGCACCATTGGCGAACTTCTGCTGTTTGCCACCAATGCGATATTTTGGTTGCCTGGCCTTTCCCCCGGCGTGCATCACCGGCAGGAACATATCCGCGCCAAAGGTCAGCTTGCAGGTCTTTGCGTCCCGGATCGCCACGTCTGTCAGCGCCATTTCGCCCGCCTGCCCTCTCCGGCGTTTTCGTCCCACGGATACCCCACAGCTGAGGGTAGGCCTCTGGCGGACACCCCCAACCATACCCCCAGCGAGATCCGGCTGGATATGAGCGAAGGCGGAAGCAAGCAGCCCTGCCGCAGCCGAATATCTTGGATTTCAGGGGTCTGTCCAGTCAAATACGGGCGTTGACGGACAGGAGAATGGAGCGGGTAGCGGGAATCGAACCCGCATAGCCAGCTTGGAAGGCTGGAGCTTTACCACTAAGCTATACCCGCTCAGGCTCTGGCGGGCCAATGCCATCAGGCGAGGGTGTGCGTCAACGATTCTCGTCTGTCCGGGTGACGGGCATGTTGTCGATCAACCGTGTTCCGCCGATCCGCGCTGCGACCAGCAGGCGAGCGGGGCCATCGCCCAGGGCGTCCAACGGAGCAAGGCTGGTGCTGTCTGCCAGCACGGCATAGTCGACGCTGGCGAACCCCGCGGCCATGATCGTGGCTTCAAGCTCTGCTAGAGCTTCGGCGACGGCGTCGCCGTTCGCGATCGTGGCAACTGCAGCCTGCATCGCGCGCGGAAGCGCAGCGGCCTGTTCGCGCTGTTCGGGGGAGAGGTAACGGTTGCGGCTCGACATCGCGAGGCCATCCGCCTCGCGCACGGTCTGCACGCCAATGATGTTGCTGACGTGCGGCAAGGTCAGATCGAGATCGCGCGCCATCGCCCGGATCACGGCGAGCTGCTGGAAATCCTTCTCGCCAAAGAAGGCCATGTCGGGCTGCACCTGGTTGAACAGCTTGCAGACCACCGTCGCCACACCGTCGAAATGGCCCGGGCGGGCTGCGCCGCACAGACCTTCGCTCACGCCGGCAACGCTGATGGTGGTGACGAAACCGGCCGGATACATTTCCTCGACCCTCGGCGCCCACAGCAGCGCGACCCCTTCGGCCTCCAGCATCGCCGCGTCCGCCGCCAGCTGGCGGGGATAGGCGTCCAAGTCCTCGTTTGGGCCGAACTGCCTGGGGTTGACGAAGATCGAGGCGATGACGTGATCGGCCCCCTCGCGCGCGCGGCGCACCAGCGTGAGGTGCCCTTCGTGCAGCGCGCCCATCGTCGGCACCAGCGCGATCCGGCTTCGGCCCTCGCCGCGCAGGGCCACAAGCGCATTTCTCAACACATCGCGCGTCGTCGCAATTTGCACGAGCCTTCCCCTGCCGATAGAACCAGCCTGCTCCCTAGCCGCGCACCCGCGCTTTTCAAGGCGCGCCCGCAGGCGGCACCACAAACAAGAGGTTATCAATCATCATGGCCACCACTGCCCCCCAGCGGCGGATCCCCGGCAAGGCCCATCGCATCGTCTTTGCCAATGAAAAGGGCGGCACCGGCAAATCGACCACCGCCGTGCACGTCGCCGTGGCACTATCCTATCTCGGCGCGCGCGTGGCCTCGATCGATCTCGATCCGCGTCAGCGCACCATGCACCGCTATATCGAAAACCGCCTCGCCACGCTGGAAAAGCGCCAGTTGACCTTGCCCACCCCGGATTGCGAGGTGTTCCGCGGCCACAGCGAGGCGGAGTTGCTGGCTATGATCAGCCGGCTTGAGGCGACCAGCGATTTCCTCATCATCGACAATCCGGGGCGCGATGATCCCTTCGCCCGCACCGCGGTGGAAAACGCCGATACGCTGGTGACTCCGATGAACGACAGCTTTGTCGATTTCGACCTCATCGGCCAGGTCGATGCCGAAACCTTCAAGGTCAAGAAGCTGTCATTCTTTGCCGAGCTGATCTGGGAGGCGCGGCTCAAGCGCAGCCGCATGACGATCGAACAGCAGCGCCCGGAGATGGACTGGATCGTGGTGCGCAATCGCACCGGCCATGTCGAGGCGCGCAATCAGGCGCGCTTGCTCAAGGCGCTTACCGAAATGGCCAAGCGGGTCGGCTTCCGGGTAACGCAGGGCCTGAGCGAACGCGTGATCTACCGCGAACTGTTCCCCTCGGGCCTGACCCTGCTCGACAAGGGCCATCTGGGCGAGCTTGGCACCAGCCACCTTGTCGCACGGCAGGAATTGCGCAGTCTGGTCAAGGCGCTGGCGCTGCCGGATTTCGAGCGCGCCCAGAGCCAGCTGGAACTGGCCTGAGGCCATGTGGCGCTATATCGTCCTGGCTGCGGCGCTGAGCCTTGTCTGCCGCTGGGCGCTGGGCAAGTGGCCGTGGGACTATCTGCGCCCCGCACCCGCCCGCCGCCAGGCGGTGCTGCGCGCGCGCAAGCTGCTCGGGGTGGAGGCCGGGGCAAGCCGCGCGGATGTGATTGCCGCGCACCGGCGGCTGACCGCGCTGGTGCATCCCGATCGCGGCGGCACCACGGCGGCGATGCAGGAAGCCAATGCCGCGCGCGATCTTCTGCTTGACGAATTTCCCTCGTCCGGGGCGAGCGGACACGGGGGCGGCTAAGCGCCATTGCCTAGCATCGCGGGATTGACACAATCGCGCGTTAGGCGTTTGGCAATTTTCGGGAAAACTTGTCGGAAGGGACATTCGCGCCGCACCGTTTCGGTCAGGTGCGAGCAGAGCCGTCCGCTCCCACGGGAAAGCCTCTCGCTAATCGCTGCGCCGGCGCGGCAAGGAGTATCTCGCATCATGCAACACCACTTCCATCCCACCGTGCTGCGCGAATACGACATTCGCGGGATCATCGGCGAAACGCTGGGCGCCGAGGATGCGCGCGCGATCGGGCGCGCCTTCGGGACGCTGCTGCGCGAGGCGGGCGGCAAGACCGTGGCGGTGGGCTATGACGGGCGGATCAGCTCGCCCATGCTCGAACACGCGCTGGTCGAAGGGCTGACGGGGAGCGGGTGCAATGTGGTGCGGATCGGCCTCGCCGCGACGCCGATGCTTTATTACGCCGAAGCCTCAGCCGAACAGGTGGATGGCGGCATTCAGATAACTGGCAGCCACAATCCCCCCGATTACAATGGCTTCAAGATGGTATTTCTCGGCCGGCCGTTCTTCGGCGCCGATATCCAGAAGCTCGGGAAACTGGCAGCAGACGGGGCGTTCGCCAGCGGCGTGGGCATCGTGACCACGAAGGACATCCTGGGCGAGTATGTCGAGCGCCTGCTCGAGGGTCTGGCCGGGATCGACCGCCAGGCTCTCGAGCGGCTGCGCGTTGGCTGGGATGCCGGCAACGGCGCCGCTGGCCCCGCGCTCGAAGCGCTGGCTGCCCGTCTGCCGGGGGAACACCATCTGCTGTTTACCGAAGTCGATGGACATTTTCCCAACCACCATCCTGATCCGACCGTCGAGGCCAATCTCGCCGATTTGCGCGCCCTCGTCGCGGCAAAGAACCTCGATTTCGGAGTGGCTTTTGACGGGGACGGTGACCGGATCGGCGCGATCGACGGCACGGGCCGGGTGATCTGGGGCGATCAATTGCTGATGATCTACGCCGAGGATCTGCTGAAAACCCGTCCGGATGCGACCATTATCGCCGATGTGAAGGCGAGCCGCGCGCTGTTCGACCGTGTGGCACAGCTTGGCGGACAGCCGCTGATGTGGAAGACCGGCCATTCGCTGATCAAGTCCAAAATGAAGGAAACCGGCGCGCCGCTGGCGGGCGAGATGAGCGGGCATGTGTTCTTCGCCGACACCTATTACGGCTTCGACGATGCGCTGTATGCCGGGGTGCGGCTGCTGGCGGCGGCGGCTCGGCTGGGCCAGTCGGTGACCGAGCTGCGCGGCGCGATCCCGCCGATGCTCAACACGCCGGAAATGCGCTTTCAGGTGGACGAAGCCCGCAAGTTTGCGGCGATGGCCGAAATCGCCGAACGCCTCACCACCAATCCCGGCCCCGAGGTCGAGAGCGTCAACACCACTGACGGCGTGCGGGTGAACACCGCCGACGGCTGGTGGCTGCTGCGCGCCTCGAACACGCAGGACGTGCTGGTGGCGCGGGCCGAAAGCGATACCGAGGAAGGCCTTGCCCGCCTGCTCGCGCAGATCGACGCGCAGCTCGCGGCATCGGGGCTGGAACGCGGCGAAAGCGTGGGGCATTGAGTGGCCCTGATTTACAGGGGAGCATCACCATGATTCGTCGCCGGATTTTCGCCGTCACCACCGCGCTGGCCGCGCTCGCGCTGGCTCCGCAGCCGATCGCCGCACAAGAGTCCGCCTCCGAGGCCGAGGCAGAGATGGGTGCAATCGCGAACATCTTCGGCAAGGCCGAGCCGCTCACCGCCGAACAGCAGGCGCGCATCCCGGCAGCCGAGCAGTTGGTGGCCCGCATCTTCCCGCCCGGCACCTATGCCCGGATGATGAACGACTCGATGAAGCCGATGATGGACAACGTCATGGGATCATTGATGGACGCGCCGATGGCCGAAATCGCCAAGCTCAGCGGGCTTCCCGCCGATCAGCTTCCGGCGATGGGCGAGGGGTCTTTGCGCGAAGTGATGACGATCCTTGATCCCGCCTTCGAAGAACGCACCAGTCTGGTGTTGGGCATGACGATGCAGCTGGTGGCCGACATGATGCTGGAGATCGAGCCGTCCTACCGCGCCGGTCTCGCCCGCGCCTATGCTGCCCGTTTTACCGAGGCCGAGCTGGTCGAGATGGCGGCCTATTTTTCCACCCCCACGGGGGCGAAATATGCGGCGGAATCGATGCTGATCTACACCGATCCGCAGGTCATGGCGGCAATGAACGAAATGATGCCGAAGATGATGCAGCTGATGCCCGATTTGATGGCCAAGGCGAGGGAGGCCGAAGCCCGGCTGCCCATGGCGCGCACCTTTTCCGATCTGACGCTCGCCGAACAGGCTCGCCTCGCCGAACTGCTGGACACCAGTGTCGAGGCGCTGCGCGAAAGCGAGCCTAAGGCGCGCAACACCAAAAGCCTCTGATCGCGCTTGCAGCCGCGCGCGCGGCGCGCCACCTGTGCGGCTGTGATCCAAGCCGCGCTCCCGCCTGAAATCGCCGACTGGTTCGATAGCCGCGGCTGGCGGGCGCGTCGGCATCAGCTTGAGATGCTGGCCAGGGCGCGCGAGGGTCGCCATGCGCTGCTGGTGGCTGATACCGGCGCGGGCAAGACGCTCGCCGGGTTCCTGCCGACGCTGTGCGACTTTGCCCCCTCGGCAGGCGCGGTGCCGCCCGATGGTCTCCACACGCTTTATGTCTCGCCGCTGAAGGCGCTGGCGCAGGATGTGAAGCGCAACCTGCTGACCCCTATCGCGGAGATCGGCCTCGCCATCCGGGTCGAGACCCGCAGCGGTGATACGCCGTCCGACCGCAAGAAACGCCAGCGCGAGCGCCCGCCGCATATCCTGCTGACCACGCCCGAAAGCCTCTCGCTGCTGCTGTCCTATCCCGAAAGCGCCGCTCTGTTTGGCGGGCTGAAGCGGATCGTGATCGACGAGATCCACGCCTTTGCTTGCCAGAAGCGCGGCGATTTGCTGGCCTTGGGCCTTGCACGGCTGCACGCGCTCGCGCCCGAGGCGCAGCGGGTGGCGCTTTCGGCGACTCTCGCCAACCCGCGCGACTTCCAGGAATGGCTCGCGCCGCAATCGGGCGAGACCGGAGAAATCGTGGCCGCCGATCTGGTGGTCGGCGAGGAAGGCGCGCAGCCCGAAATTGAAATTCTGCTCCCGATCGAGGAGCGCGTCCCATGGGGCGGGCACGCCGGGCGCTGGGCGATCCCGCAGTTGATGCAGGCGATCAAGGCCAACCGCACCACGCTGATCTTCACCAACACGCGTTTTCTGGCCGAGTTCATCTTCCAGTGCCTGTGGGAGGAAAACGCGGACAACCTCCCGATTGGCATCCACCACGGCAGCCTCTCCACCGAGGCCCGGCGCAAGGTCGAGGAGGCGATGGCGCGGGGCGAATTGCGCGCGCTGGTGTGCACCGCCAGCCTCGATCTCGGGATCGATTGGGGCGATATTGATCTGGTGGTGCAGATGGGGGCGCCCAAGGGTTCCTCGCGCCTGCTCCAGCGGATTGGGCGCGCCGGCCACCGGCTCGACACGCCGAGCCGCGCGGTGCTGGTGCCGGGCAACCGCTTCGAATTTCTCGAAGCGATGGCGGCCAAGCAGGCGATCGACGAAGGTCAGCGCGATGGCGAAACGTTCCGCCCCGGCAGCCTCGACGTGCTTGCCCAGCACGTGATGGCCTGCGCCTGCGCAGGGCCGTTCCATGAAGACGCCTTGCTGACCGAGGTGCGCTCTGCCCTCGCCTATAGCTGGCTGGACGCGGCGACCTTTGCCCGCGTGCTGGGTTTCGTCTCGAACGGTGGCTATGCGCTCAAGGCCTATGACCGGTTCCAGCGGATCGTGCGGAGCAAGGACGGGGTCTGGCGGCTTGCCCACCCCCAACTGGCGCAGCGCCACCGGATGAATGCCGGGATCATCGTCGATAGCGAGATGCTCACCGTGCGCTTCAGGAACGGCCGCAGCCTGGGCAAGGTCGAGGAACGCTTTGCCGCGCAGCTATCGCCGGGGGACACCTTCTTTTTTGCAGGGCTCAGCCTTGAGGTCGAGGGCGTGAAGGACATGGCCGTGACGGTACGCGCCGCGAAGAAGAGCGCCGCGATCCCCTCTTATGGCGGCCTCAGGATGCCGCTCACCACGCATCTTTCCGCGCGTGTGCAGGCGATGCTGGCCGACCGGGCGGGGTGGGGTCGCTTTCCCGACGATGTGCGCGAATGGCTGGAAATGCAGGACCATCGCAGCCGCCTGCCTGCGCCGGGGGAGCTGCTGGTCGAAAGCTTTCCGCACGCCGGCAAGCATTACACCGCCTATTACACCTTCGAGGGCTGGAACGCGAACCAGAGCCTCGGCATGCTGATCACCCGGCGAATGGAGGAACGCGGGCTGCTGCCGGGCGGGTTTGTGGCCAATGACTATTGCCTGGCGGTGTGGGGGCTGAAACCCGTGACCGATCCCGCGCCGCTGCTGTCGCCTGACATTCTCACCGCTGAGTTTGTCGAATGGGTGACCGAAAGCCACCTGCTGCGCCGGGCTTTTCGTGAGGTGGCGGTCATCTCGGGCCTCGTCGAGCGCCAGCACCCCGGCCAACGCAAGAGCGGCAGGCAGGTCACCTTCTCGACCGATCTGATCTATGATGTGCTGCGCAAATACGAGCCGGATCATGTGCTGATCGAGGCGGCCTGGGCTGATGCGCGGGAGCGGATGACCGATGTGGGCCGGCTGGCCGGCCTGCTCGAACGCGCGGAGCGCGAGCTGGTGCACGTAGAGTTGGGGCGCGTCTCGCCGCTCGCGGTGCCGGTGATGACGATGATTGGCCGCGAGGCGGTGCCGCAGGGGGCGGTGGATGAGGCCTTGCTGCTCGAGGCCGAAGGGCTGATCGCGGCCGCGATGCGTCCGGACGAGCCGGGTGAGGGGGATGAGGTGGCACCAGCGTTCCTGTAATGTTTCACGTGAAACATCGGCGCCTGCGCCGCCGTGCCAGCCAAAAGGAAAGGGGCGCTGCGATCGCTCGCAACGCCCCTTTGATGATTGCGCAACGACCCGTCAGCCGCCGCGCATGACCTGCAATGCGGCTTACTTGCCGAACTGACGGTACTTTTCGTTGCCCACGAAGCCGAACTTGGTCACGCCCGAGCTCTTGATGATCTGCAGCACCTTGGCCGAGATATCGTAGCTCGCGAGCGGTTCGGGCTCGAACTGCAGTTCCGGCTCGACCGACATGCGGGTGGTTTCGCTCAGCAGGGTCACGAGCTGGCCCGAGTCGACCGGTGTGCCGTTCCACAGGATCTGGTCGGCCTGGGTCAGGATCAGCTTGTTCTTGACCGGATCGACCACGATGTCCTGCGGCGGCGGATTGCCCTGCGGAAGGTCGATATCGACCGAGTGGGTCGCCACCGGGATGGTGATGATGAACATGATCAGCAGAACGAGCAGAACGTCGATCAGCGGCGTCATGTTCATGTCCATCATAGGTTCGCCGTCGAGTTTGCCTCCGGACATACCCATGTCAGTTACTCCTGTTCCTCAGGTTCAGATGCCGGGTTCGACCGGGTTCGAGATGAACCCGACGGTCGGATAGCCGGCGGCCTGAACGTTGTAGATCGTCCCTGCCACGCAGCGCCACGGGGCGTTCACGTCGGCACGGATGTGAACCTGCGGGATCTTCTCGGGATCGGCCATGATCGCTTCAACGCCGCCGGCCTGCTTCACGATCGCATCGAGACGGTTGAACGCCTGATCGTAAAGCTCTTCTGAGCTGACGGGGGTGATGTTGTTGAAGTAGACCCGGCATTCCCCGCCGCGCGAGGCGCCTTCGAAGCCCGGTTCGCCGGCACTGCGACCGGCGGCATCGGTGGTGCTGACGGTGAGCAGCAGATTTTCCACCTTGTTCTTCGATTCAACCGATTCGAACACGGGGATCTTCAGCTTCTCGATCGTCTGGATCGCCACCGGAACCGCGATGAGGAAGATGATCAGGAGCACCAGCATCACGTCCACCAGCGGCGTGGTGTTGATGTCGGACATTGGGGTATCGGCCCCGCCTCCCGTCGAAATCGCCATTGTGAATTCCTACCTTGTCAAAGCAATCACTGCATCAGTTCGCCCGAAGGCGATCCGGCTGCTGCGCCCTGCCGGAGCGGGGCTGGCGGCCGGAAGGCGGCGGGCTGGCTGTATCAGCCGTTCCCGCCGCCCTGCGGCAATGGCGATCAGGCCTTGGTGGCCGGGGCATTGGCCGGCTTGGCCGCGGGCTTGGCTGCGGGCGCAGCCAACACCGCCGGCTTCACCGCGCCGTTCGAGTTGATGTAGGCGAGAATGTCGGTCGAGAAGCCGCTCAGCAGCTCCGCGATGCGACGGTTGCGCGACTGCAGCCAGTTGAACGCAAGCACCGCGGGCACCGCGACGAGCAGACCGATCGCGGTCATGATCAGCGCTTCACCGACCGGGCCGGCAACCTTGTCGATCGAGGCCGAACCTTCGATGCCGATGTTGATCAGCGCGCGGTAGATCCCGATCACGGTGCCGAGCAGACCCACGAACGGGGCGGTCGCACCGACGGTGGCGAGGAACGGCAGGCCGCCCGCGAGCACCGCATTGATCGAATCTTCCGAGCGCTGGAGCGTGCCGTGCATGTAATCATGCGATTCGAGCGCATCGGCCATCTTGCCATGATCTTCCTGGGCCTTGACGGCGTCGTCGGCCAGCTGGCGCCACGCGCCATCCTTTTCGAGCTTGGCGGCGCCTTCCTTGATGCTGGCTGCGCGCCAGAACGAGGACTGCACGGTCTTGTACTGCTTCATGATCTTGTTCTGCTCGAAGAGCTTGGTGAACATGATGTAGAAGGTGCCGACCGACATGATGATCATCACCGTGAGAATCGACCAGGCGACCGGGCCGCCTTCCTTCATGGCTTCGACGAAGCCGAACTGGTTCTTGGGCGCTTCGCTGGCGGCGGCGGCAAGGATGTAAAGGTTCATTGCGAGTAATCCTTCTGAAAAATATTCCTGATGGCTCCGGCCTTGCTGCTGGGCCGGAGCCGGATTGATCCGTCAGTTCAAACGATAGGTAATCCGCGTGGAATAGCTGCCGTTGGTCGGGTTGCCATCGTCGTCAAGCGCCGGTTCGAACCGGGCATAACGCTCCATCCCCGCACAGGCGGCGGTATCGAGGATGTCGGAACCGCTCGACGCGGTCACCGAACAGCCGGTGGCCCGGCCGTCGGGGGTGACGGTGACGCGCACACCCACGGTGCCCTCGATTTCCTCGCGCAGGGCGCGGGCAGGATAGTTTTCCTGGATGCGCGCAGCCCAGCTGCGTTCGTTCTTGGTGCGCGCAGCCCGGGCCTTGGACGGCGCGGGCGGGGGCGCGGGCGGCGCAACCGGGGCCGGCGGCGGAATTCGCACGGCAGGCGGAGCCGGCGGCGGAATGGTGGGTTGCGTCTGAATCGGCGGCGGGGCCGGGGCGATGCTGATCGGCGGCGGGGGCGCGACCGGCGGCGGCGGAGCCGTGTTTTCCTGCGGTGGCGGCGGCTCGTCCGGCTCCTCCGGCGGCGGCGGTTCCTCGATATCGACGGTGGTAACCCGCTCGATCTCTTTCTTGATGGCGTTGATGGCAAGGCCGACGACCATAACCGCCCCGATGCCGCCGACGATCGCAAGCGCGATAATCAGTGCGACAAGCTTGGTGCCGGTCAATCCTTGTTGTTGGCTAGCGTAGGACATCCAGCGCTTTCTCTCCAATTGCGAGCCGGACAGGTTTAGCCACCCGGCACAATTCCCGTCCGCCGGCCAAGCACGCCGGCAGACAGATCCCTAGAATTTCGGTCCTCCCACGCCGGTATGCCGAACCGCAGGCGCAAGCATTTTGCGCATCAGTCCAACCCCGACTGGCACCCCCTGAACGTGACCGGCATACGCGCCGGTCCCCACAGGGCACAACCTTACTGCCCGTGCGGGAAATGTCCCCAGTCCCGACCGGCCAGTCCTCGGGGCTTTAACGGGCAACCCCTACCCAATCAAACGCTTTATCGGTTCAGCGCAGATTCACTGCGCGCCATGCCATTTCAGGGCTGCTAGAAGGGTGGCCTCATACGGTCAGGTGCAGGGTGTGATGCAGCAACAGGTTAATCGAAATTTAGGACATTTTTTCAAGCGGCTGGCGCTGGCGTGCGGGGTTGCCGCAGGGCTGGTGGCGGGGCCATTTCCCGTTATGGGGCAAGCGCTTCCGGCGCCTGCGATGATGGCACCGGCAGGGCCGACCTATGCCGATCTGGCGAGCCTTGCCGATGCCTCGGAGCTTGTCATCCGGGCGAAGATTCGCAAGCAGACCGTGCTCAAGCCCGAGCGCGCACCCGGCCTCGCCGCCGGATTCGCGCGACTTTATATCCAGGCCGATACCCTGGCGCTGATCGCCGGACGCCGTGCGGTGGGCGCGGGGCTGGCCTACCTTGTCGATGTGCCGCGCGATGCCAAGGGCAAGGTGCCCAAGTTCAAGAATCGCGAGGTGTTGCTGTTTGCCGATGCGGTGGCGGGGCGACCGGGCGAGGTGCAGCTGGTGGCGCCGGGCGCGCAGCTCGCTTTCACCCCCGAAACCGAAGCGCGGCTGCGCCCGATCCTGACCGAGCTTTACGCGCCCGATGCCCCGGCGCGAATCACCGGGATCAGCGATGCACTGGCGGTGCCCGGCACGCTGGCGGGCGAATCGGAAACGCAGATCTTTCTTGCGACCGAGGATCGCTCGCCGGTCTCTATCACCATCCTGCGTCGTCCCGGGCAGCGGGCGCAGTGGGGCGTTTCGTGGGGCGAAATCATCGATTCGGCGGCGCGTCCGCCGAGTCCTGAGACCCTGCGCTGGTATCGCCTTGCCTGCGCGCTGCCCGCCCGGCTGCCCTCCAGCGCCAACCTTGCGCGTGATCCGGAGGCACGGCGGCTGGCGGAAAGCGACTATGCCTTCGTGCGCGAGCAGCTCGGCCCATGCGAACGGCGGATCACGCCCGCATCCTGAGCGAACGCCCGCTTGACCGCGCGGCGATGCGGGCTAAGCGGCATCTCCGCCAACCAGGGAGGCCCGCTTGACCACCACCGCACCCCAGCCCCTGCGCATCGCCATTGCCGGTCTTGGCACGGTCGGCGCGGGCGTGATCCGGCTGCTGGCGACCAATGCCGGACTGATCGCCGCGCGTTCGGGGCGGGAAATCGCGGTGGTTGCGGTGAGCGCGCGCGATCGCGGCAAGGACCGCGGCGTGGATATTGCGCCCTTCGCCTGGGAAGATGACATGACCGCGCTCGCCCGGCGCGAGGATGTGGACGTGGTGGTCGAGCTGGTGGGCGGCTCGGACGGCCCCGCGCTGGCGCTGTCGCGCGCCGCCTTGAGCGCGGGCAAGGGCCTTGTCACCGCCAACAAGGCGATGATCGCGCATCACGGGCTGGAGCTGGCGCAGCTGGCCGAGGCCAACAATGCCCCGCTCAAGTTCGAAGCGGCGGTGGCGGGCGGGATCCCGGTGATCAAGGGCCTGCGCGAAGGCACCAGCGCCAATGCGCTCACCAAGGTCTACGGCATCCTCAACGGCACCTGCAATTACATCCTCTCGACGATGGAGCGCACCGGGGCGGATTTCGGCGAGGTGCTGGCCGAGGCGCAAAGGCTGGGCTTTGCCGAGGCCGATCCGGCGTTTGACATCGAAGGCGTGGACGCGGCGCACAAGCTCGCGATCCTTGCCAGCATCGGCTTTGGCACGCGGATCGACTTCGCCGGCGTGCGGGTGAACGGCATCACCCAGGTGCGCGCCGCCGACATTGCGCAGGCCGATGCGCTCGGGTTCGTGATTCGGCTGATCGGCGAGGCGGACGTGGAGGAAACCCCCGAGGGCGCGCGCCTGCTCCAGCGCGTGCGCCCCTGTCTGGTCGCCAAGGGGCACCCGCTGAGCGCCGTGGACGGCCCGACCAATGCGGTGGTGGCCGAGGGCAATTTTTCGGGCCGCCTGCTGTTCCAGGGCGCTGGCGCAGGTGACGGGCCGACGGCGAGCGCGGTCGCTGCCGATTTGATCGACATCGCCCGCGACGAAGTGGGCGCGCCCTTCTCGATCCCGGTTGCCCAGCTTTGCGCGCTGCCGCCCGCCGAACCCGGCCACCGGTCTGCGCGCACCTATATCCGCTTCATGGTTAAGGACCGGCCCGGGGTGCTGGCCGAACTCACCGCCGCGCTGCGTGACGGCAAGGTCTCGATCGAAAGCCTGATCCAGCAGGGCCGCTCGCAAAGCGGGGGCGAGGTGATGGTGGCGATGGTGACCCACGAGGGGCCGGAAGCCAATATTTCGGCAGCGCTGGCGCTGCTCGAAGGCTCCGAGAGCCTCGCCGGGGCGCCGCTGGTGCTGCCGATCCTGCCGCTCTAGACTATTGCTTTATCGCGTTTTCCCAGCCGCAAAGTGATTCCACCCGGCTCGCAAGCGCGCTAGCCCTTTTTCTTCCTGTCCGCGCGCGCGGGCACGGTGGTCTTGATCCCCGCCGCCTCGCGCCGCGCCTTTTCCTCTTCCTCGGACAGTTCGGCATCCTTGTTGAGCGGGGGCAGACCGCGCGCGATCCGGTCTGCGTCGGAACCGGCGGGGGCCTTGGGCAGCGCCTCGACATCGATGAACAGCGCTGGCGGCGGCACGCTGCCGAAACCGATGCCCTTGCCGTTGTCGGGGATGCCGAACAGGTCGGGCGGGGGTGGGGCGCCCTTGAAGGCGGTTTCCTGGGCATAGCGCTTCTGGCTCGCCGCACGGTCGCCGGTCAGTGCCGAATTGTCCACGGCGACGTCGCGGCACACCACGATTTCGCCGCTGATCGTGCCCGCATCGGCGCGATCGGTGCATTCCCTTACCTGCGCCCGGTTGACCTCGCCGCGCGGCACAGTAACCAGCACGTTGATGCGCGGGCGCGGCGGCACCTCCAGCGTGGCGGGGGGATCGGCCGGCGGTGTCGCGGGCGTGTCATCCTGTGCGGCCAGAGGCACTGCAAGCAGTAGCGTCATGGCCGACAGGACGTTACGAAAACCCGACACGGCGGGAACGGCATTGCTCGACAAACCTGTCTCCATCCGCTTAAGCGCCGGGGCGATACATGATCCGGGTGCGCCCCTCGGGCCCACCAGAGCGACAGGGGGCTGAATTGCACATGAACTCACCAAGCGATACCCAGACCGATGCCGTCAGGCAAGCTGCCGCTGGCACTGCGATCCAGCGTGTGCTGGTGCTGGAAATGGTGCGTGTCACCGAAGCGGCAGCCATCGCGGCGGCACAGCTGATTGGCCGGGGCGACGAAAAGGCGGCGGACGCAGCGGCGGTCGCGGCGATGCGCAAGGCCTTCGACAACCTCTATATCGACGGCACCGTGGTGATCGGAGAGGGTGAGCGCGATGAAGCCCCGATGCTGTTCATCGGCGAGAAGGTGGGCATGGGCAAGGGGCCGAAGATCGACATCGCGCTCGATCCGCTTGAAGGCACCACCATCACCGCCAAGGCCGGCCCCAATGCGCTCGCCGTACTGGCGGCGGCCGAAGAAGGCTGCCTGCTCAACGCGCCCGACACCTATATGGACAAGATCGCGGTCGGCCCGGGCTATCCCGAAGGCATCATCGATCTGGCCAAATCGCCGAGCGAGAACGTCACCGCGGTGGCGGCGGCCAAGGGCGTTGATCCCGCGCAGATCAATGTCTGCGTGCTCGACCGTCCGCGCCATGCCGAACTGATCGCCGAGTTGCGCGCTCTGGGCTGCGGGGTGGTGCTGATCGGCGACGGTGATGTGGCCGGCGTGATCGCGGTGACCGACGAGGACACCACGGTCGATCTTTACATGGGCCAGGGCGGCGCGCCCGAAGGCGTGCTGGCAGCCGCGGCGCTGCGCTGCGTCGGCGGGCAGTTCAACGGGCGGCTGGTGTTCCGCAACGAGGACGAAAAGGCCCGCGCCCGCAAATGGGGCATCACCGATCTCGATCGGATCTACAAGCTGGAAGACCTCGCCAAGGGGGACTGCATCTTCGCCGCCACTGGCGTGACGTCAGGCTCGCTGCTCGACGGGGTGAAACGCCGCCGCAAGCCGACTGGCGAAACCATCCTGACCACCGAAAGCGTGGTGATGCGCGCGTCCAGCGGCACCGTCAGGTGGATTCGCGGCGAACACCGGATCGCCTGATCGCGCGTGCAGACGCTTGCGCTTCTCGTGCTGATCGCGGCGGGGGGCTGGCTGGTCGCGGTCGGCCTGATGATGGCACTGCGGCCGGAGCATGCGCTGCATGTCCTCAGCCTCACCGCATCCTCGCATCGCGCCAATCTGGCAGAACAGGTGCCGCGCTGTCTTGCCGGCGCAGCGATGGTGGTGCGCGCCGACGCGGCGAAGCTGCCGGCCTTGTTCGAACTTGCTGGGTGGTTCATCGCCGGCTCCTCGGTGGTGCTGATGGTGACCCCGTTGGCCTGGCACAACGGCTATGCGGTGTTCTGGGCAAAGCGCATTCCGCCCTGGCTGGTGCGCGCGATCGCACCCTTTTCCATCGCGGGCGGGGTTGGACTGGTGTGGGCTGCGTGGTGAAGCGCAGTTGACGACAACCGCCTCACGCGCGTTGCAATTCCATGACGCGGCGCTAGGCGGGCCATATCACCTGCCTTCGGGGATTCGCGCGCCATGAAGATCATGTCCGGCAATTCGAACCTGCCGCTTGCCCGGGCCATTGCGGCCTATCTCGAAATCCCGCTCACCGATGCCAGCGTGCGGCGGTTCGCTGACGAGGAAGTCTTCGTCGAGATTCATGAAAACGTGCGCGGCGAGGACGTGTTCGTGGTCCAGCCGACCAGCTTCCCGGCCAATGACAACCTGATGGAACTGCTGATCTGCATCGACGCGCTGCGCCGCGCCTCGGCCAAGCGGATCACCGCGGTGGTGCCCTATTTCGGCTATGCCCGGCAGGATCGCAAGCCTGGCCCGCGCACGCCGATTTCGGCCAAGCTGGTCGCCAACCTCATCACCGAGGCCGGAGCCGACCGGGTGCTGGCGGTTGACCTTCACGCCGGGCAGATCCAGGGCTTTTTCGATATCCCGACCGACAACCTCTACGCCGCGCCGGTGATGGCCGCCGATATCCAGGCGCGTTATGGCGATCAGGCGCTGATGGTGGTGTCGCCCGATGTCGGCGGCGTGGTGCGCGCCCGCGCGCTGGCCAAGCGGCTCGACAACGCCCCGCTCGCGATCGTCGACAAGCGCCGAGACCGGCCGGGCGAATCGGAAGTGATGAACATCATCGGCGACGTTTCGGGCCGCCATTGCATTCTGATCGACGACATCATCGATTCGGGCGGCACGCTGTGCAACGCGGCCGAGGCGCTGCTGGCGAACGGGGCCAGCTCGGTCGCCGCCTATATCACCCACGGGGTTCTGTCGGGCGGCGCGGTGGCGCGCATCAACGGCTCGGCCTTGAAGGAACTGGTGATCACCGATTCGATCCGGCCAACCGAAGCCGCCGAAGCCTCTGACCGCATCCGCGTGCTCACCATCGCCCCGCTGCTGGGCGAGGCGATCCGCCGGATTGCGGATGAAAGCAGCGTGAGCAGCCTGTTTGATTAGGGGCAGTCCAGCTAAGGTGCAGGCACTGCACGGCCACCAGAGAGGTCAAGCACCCGCCCGCAACATCGCTGGCGCGGCCAGCCTGAGCGCGAATTGCGCGCGCCTGCAAGGGCGTGCGGCAAACACGAATGACCGATAAAGACCTCGCCCTCGCTCTGCGCCTTGCCGATGCCGCGGGGGCCGCGATCCGTCCGCTGTTCCGGGGCCAGTGGAGCGAGGAGCGCAAGGCTGATCGCTCCTTTGTCACCGAGGCCGACCGCGCTGCCGAGGCGGCGATGCGCCGCCTGATCGAAGCCGAGTTCCCGCGCGATGGCATCATCGGCGAGGAATACGGCACCCGCAACGAAGGCGCGGGCCGCCAATGGGTGCTCGATCCGATCGACGGCACCACCAGCTTCATCGCCGGGCGCCCGATCTTCGGCACGCTGATCGCGCTGTTGCAGGATGGCTGGCCGGTGCTCGGCATCATCGACCAGCCGATCGCGGGCGAACGCTGGGTGGGGACCATCGGCCAGCCGACGCTGTTCAACGGCAAGCCCGCCGCGACCAAGCCCTTGAAGGAGCTGTCGGACGCGGTGCTCGCCACCACCAGCCCGCACCTGTTCACCAACGAGGAGGCCGATGCCTTCATGGCGGTCGCCAAACAGGTGGCCGAAAAGAAGATCGTGTTCGGCGGCGACTGCTACAACTATGCCTTGCTGGCTTCGGGCCATATCGACGTGGTGATCGAGGCGGGGCTGAAGCTGCATGATTACGCCGCGCTGGTGCCGGTGGTCGAAGGCGCGGGCGGGATGATGGCCGACTGGCAGGGCAATCCGCTCGATGCCGGAAGCGACGGCACGGTGATCGCGCTTGGCGATCCGGCGCGGCTCGAGGATGTGCTGGAGGCGATGGGCTAGCGCTATTCTGCCGCTTCGCGCGCGGCGGCGGGCTGCTGTTTCCAGCCCCACGCCAGCACGCAGGGCGGCACGTTGAGCAAGGCCAGCCCGGTATCGATCCGGTCAAAGCGCGAAGCCGTCAGATCGCGCGCGGTGGTGCGGAACTGGTAGGTCATGAAGGCCCCGCCGTCGCGCAGCACGGCATAGCTTGCAGCGATGATCTGCTGCGCCACCGCGTCAGGCAGGGACGAAAAGGGCAGGCCGGAGATGATGTAATCGGCATGGCGCGCGCCGCTTTCGCGCACGATGCGTTCGACATCGGCAGCCGATCCGAGCACCACCGCCAATCGCGGATCATCGATCGTCTTTTGCAGGAACCGGACAAACCGCGGGTTGGTGTCGATGGCGAGCAGCTTGCCGTCTTCCGGCAGGCAATCGAGGATGCGGGTGGTAAAGGTGCCCACCCCCGGCCCGTATTCGACGAAAAGCCGGCAGTGGTCCCAGTCCACCTTCGCCAGCATTGCCTCGATCGTGGCCTGCGAGGAAGGCACAACCGAGGCAACCATCGCGGGGTTTTCGAGAAATCCGCGGAAGAAGATCGCGGCCGAGCGGACGAAGCGCAGAAAGCCGCCGCGGCGGTTGCGGGCGGGCGGGGCGCTGGTCTGTTGCGTGTTCATGCAGGTTTCCCCTGGAGCGTGTTCGAGCCGGGTGAAACACCTGGCGGCTTGGAAAACGCCGTAAAACAAAAGCCTGAAGCGGTCGGTCTGATGCAATCGGATCGGAGACCGCTCTAGGCGATTTGCGCTGCGGGGCAATGCGCGCGCTGCACTTTCCACATCCCTGCACCACATTGCCGGGAATGCCCAAACCGCTTGCCTTTTTCCCCTCTCGCGCCTAAGCGCGCGCACTTCACCGACACGACTCCATCAGCCAGCCTGGCGACAAGGGCTGCCATGGCCGGTTTTCGACGTGTCTCATGCAGGAGATGAAAATGCCCAAGCTAAAGACCAAGAGCGGTGTGAAGAAGCGCTTCAAGATCACCGCCACCGGCAAGGTCAAGCACGGCGTCGCTGGCAAGCGTCACCGGCTGATCAGCCACAATGCGAAGTATATCCGCACCAACCGCGGCACCTCGGTCCTGTCGGCCAACGATACGCCGACGATCAAGAAGTGGGCGCCCTACGGGCTGGATTGATGCCGCCGGGCTGATCGCCCGCGCATCCTCAAGATAAGGATATACTGATATGCCTCGCATCAAACGCGGTGTTACCACCCGCGCCAAGCACAAGCGGATTCTCGACCAGGCCAAGGGCTATCGCGGTCGCCGCAAGAACACCATCCGCGTCGCCCGTCAGGCGGTCGAAAAGGCCGGGCAGTATGCCTACCGCGACCGCAAGGTGAAGAAGCGGAATTTCCGCGCCCTGTGGATCCAGCGCATCAACGCGGCAGTCCGCATGGAAGGCCTGACCTACTCGCAGTTCATGCACGGCATCAAGCTGGCCGGAATCGAGCTTGATCGCAAGGCGATGGCCGATCTGGCCATGAACGAAGGCGGTGCTTTCAAGGCCGTGATCGCTCAGGCGAAGGCTGCTTTGCCTGCCTGAAGCAGGCGGGGCCGCTCTGCCGGCCCAAGCGCTTGCGGGGTTCGGCCCAGGCACGCAATCGAAGGGCGGGTGTCTGCGGACGCCCGCCCTTTTTCGTGCGCGTTTGTAAGGAATCGCCAGCCACCTTGTATAACTGCGTCATCTGCGCTTATCTGCAGCTATGGGGGATATGCATTTGCAGAGCTTGCAGGGTGCCGCATCCGCGCCCGTGCCATACCGGCTGACAGCCGAATTCCGCGAAGCCCCTGCGGCCTTCGACGGCTGCTTCACCACGTTCTATCATCTCTCGCTCGAAATGCCTGCCGATGGCGCGCGCCTGACCGACTATCTCCAGCCCGAATGGGGCAATATCCGATTCTTCTGCGGCAGCACGCCCGATGCGGCGATCGGCACCACGCAGGTTTCGGGCGCGCGCTTCGTCGGCACCGGGCCAAGTTCGCTGCCGTGCCGCTTTACGCTCGGCCCGGTGCGGATGTGGGGCGTGGGCTTCCTGCCGCTGGGCTGGGCGCGGTTCTTGGATGCCGACGCCAATGCCTGCGCCAACATCATCTGCGACGGCACCGCGCATCCCGCCTTCAGCCGCTTTGCCGGACTGGCCGATACCCTGTGCGATCCGCAAGCCACGCTCGACGAGCAATTTTCCGCGATCGTTACCGCGATGACCAAGGCGATGCGTCCGACCCGCGACGATGCGCGGATCATCCGGATCAACACCGCGCTGGTGAACGGCGATCATGCTTCGGTGCATGATCTGGCCGATGCCTGCGCCATGAGCATCCGCACGCTTGAGCGGATGTGCGCGCGCTATTTCGGGTTCTCGCCCAAGCTGCTGATGCGCCGCCAGCGGTTCATGCGCAGCCTCACCACCTTCATGCTCCAGCGCGGCCGACGCTGGACCGAGGCGATGGACGATCACTATCACGACCAGGCCCAGTTCACGCGCGAGTTCCGCGAATTCATGACCATGAACCCGAGCGAATATGCCGCGCTCGATCACCCGATCCTGACCTCGTTCATGGAGGCCCGCGCCCGGCTGTGGGGCAGCCCCGCCCAGACTCTCGACCCGCCGGGCGACCCGTCCTGAGACACAGCTTGCATCCAACCCGCACGGATGCCGCGCGGGGATTGCAACAAGGCCGCCTGCCAGCGCATGATGGCAACGGGATCGGTCGTGGGAGAACAGCCAGCCAATGCATGCCGCGTCCGGTAATTCGGTCAATCTGCGGTTCGCCTTGCCCGCCGCGCCGCTGCGGCCGTTCGTGACCACCTATTACTGCACCGAGGCGGTGTGTTCCCCGCGCGAGCCGTGGCTGGAGGATTATCTCCACCCCGAATGGGCCAATCTGCGTATCCTCGCGCAGACCGAGGCGCATTCGGTGATCGGCCCGGGCGAGCCTGTCCGATGCCCCGATTTCTGCGTCACCGGCCCGACCAGCCGTGCGGCGCGGTTCCGCCTGCGGTCAGGGCGCAGCTGGGGAATCGGGCTGCTGCCGGCAGGCTGGGCCGCGCTGTTTGCCGCGCAGGCGGGCAACTATGCCGACCGGATCGTTGACGGGATGACCGATCCGGTGTTCGCCGCGCTCACCCCGCTGGCCCGGGCGCTGGCCGCGAGCGATGGCGATTATGCCGCCGAACTCGCGCTGATCGAACGGCATATGGAGGCCCTGTTCGCCGCCATTCAGCCGGTCGATCCGGCAATCGATGCGCTGACCGCGGCGCTGCTCGATCCTGAACTGGTGTCGGTCGTCGATCTGGCGGAGCGGATCGGCATGAATGTCCGCTCGCTTGAACGCCTCTCGCAGCGCGCCTTCGGGTTTACGCCCAAGCTGCTGCTGCGCCGCCAGCGGTTCCTGCGCAGCCTTGCGCGCTTCATGCTCGATCCCTCGCTCAGGTGGATCGGCACGCTCGATTCGCATTATCACGACCAATCGCATTTCGTGCGCGACTTCCGCCGCTTCATGGGGATGAGCCCTTCGGCCTATGCCAAGCGCGACAAGCCGTTGCTGATCGCCGCGGCGCGGGCGCGCATGGCGGTTGCCGGAGAAGCGGTGCAGGGGCTGCATCGCCCCGGGTGATGCGCGCTTTGCAAATCGCGCGATTTGTCGCTAGCGGGCGGCGGCGAAATCTCTGCGGGCAGAACATCCACATCCCATGACCGATATCCCATCCCAGACCCAGACCGCGCTTGCCGCGATTGCCGAGGCTGCCAGCCTCGACGCGCTGGAGGCGCTGCGGCTCGACACGCTCGGCAAGAAGGGCTGGGTCAGCCTTGCTCTCAAGACGCTGGGCGCCATGAGCCCCGAGGAACGCGCCGCCGCCGCGCCCGTGATCCAGTCGGCCCGGGCAAGCATTGCCGAGGCGCTCGATGCCAGGAAGGCAATGCTCGAAACTGCCGCGCTCGAAGCGCAGCTGGCGCGCGAGACGATCGATTTGACGCTGCCGGCCGTGGCTGCGCCCAGGGGCTCGGTTCACCCTGTCAGCCAGGTGATGGACGAGTTGGCCGAAATCTTCGCCGATCTCGGTTTTGCCGTCGCCAGCGGTCCGGAGATCGAGGACGACTGGCACAATTTCACCGCGCTCAACATGGACGAGACCCACCCGGCGCGGGCGATGCACGACACCTTCTATTTCCCGGACAAGACCGCGGACGGGCGCGAAATCCTGCTGCGCACCCACACCTCGCCGGTGCAGATCCGCGCGATGCTGGAGCAGGGCGCACCGATCCGCATCATCGCCCCGGGCCGGGTCTATCGCAGCGACAGCGACGCCACGCACACGCCGATGTTTCATCAGGTCGAAGGGCTGGTGGTGGGCAAGGACATTCACCTCGGCCATCTCAAATGGACGCTGGAGACCTTCTTCAAGGCCTTCTTCGAGCGCGAGGATATCGTGCTGCGTCTGCGCCCCAGCTACTTCCCCTTCACCGAACCCAGCGTCGAGGTCGATGTCGGCTATTCGAACGAAGGCGGCCGCCGCGTCGTCGGCGGGCACGGCGATGCGCCGGGCCATGCATGGATGGAAATCGGCGGCAGCGGCATGGTCAACGCCCGCGTGCTGGCATTCGCCGGGGTTGATCCTGCCGAATATCAGGGTTTTGCCTTCGGCCTCGGGATCGACCGGATTGCCATGCTCAAATACGGGATGAACGATTTGCGCGCCTTCTTCGACGGCGATGGCCGCTGGCTGGCGCATTACGGCTTCTCGCCGTTCGACCAGCCGAGCCTGTCTGCCGGTGTGGGAGCAACGGCATGAAGTTCTCGCTGACCTGGCTCAAGGATTGCCTTGAAACCACCGCCACTGTTGCGCAGATCTGCGACGCGCTCAACGCCATCGGGCTTGAGGTCGAGGGGGTGGAGGACCCGGCGGAGAAGCTCGCCGGCTTCCGCATTGCCCATGTGCTGACCGCCGCGCGGCACCCCGATGCGGACAAGCTCCAGGTGCTCACCGTCGACACCGGAGACGGCCAGCCGCTGCAGGTCGTGTGCGGCGCGCCCAATGCGCGGGCCGGGATGAAGGGCGTGCTGGGCCTGCCCGGCGCGGTCGTTCCGGCGAACGGCATGGTGCTGAAGAAGAGCGCGATCCGCGGCGTCGAATCGAACGGCATGATGTGCTCGACCCGCGAGCTGGAGCTGGGCGAGGATCACGACGGGATCATCGAACTGCCCGATGATGCGCCGGTCGGCGCCGCCTTTGCCGATTATCACGGCAGCGATCCGGTGATCGAGGTCGCCGTGACCCCCAATCGCCCGGATTGCATGGGCGTCTATGGCATCGCCCGCGATCTGGCGGCCAAGGGTCTGGGGAGGCTGAAGCCGATTGCCATGCCCGCCTTCAGCGCATCGGGCGCTTGCCCGGTCGAAATCCGCACCGATGATGCCGAGGGTTGCCCAGCCTTCTATGGCCGCGTGGTGACAGGCGTGAAGAACGGCCCCTCGCCCGACTGGCTCCAGGCACGGCTGAAAAGCGCAGGGCAGCGCCCGATCTCGCTGCTGGTCGATCTCACCAACTACCTGATGCTGGGCTATGGCCGCCCCGCCCACGTCTATGATCTTGCCAAATTGCAGGGCGCGGTGGTGGCGCGGCGCGCGCAGGACGGCGAGGCGGTGCTGGCGCTCAACGAGAAGACCTACCGCCTCGATGCCGAGATGGTCGTGATCGCGGACGACAACGGCGTGCACGACATCGCCGGGATCATGGGCGGCGAGCATTCGGGCGTGTCGGAGACGACCACCGATGTGCTGCTCGAAATCGCTTACTTCGATCCCGCCCGCATTGGCCGGGCAGGGCGCAAGCTGGGCCTTTCGAGCGACGCGCGCACGCGGTTCGAACGCGGGGTGGACCCGGCGTTTCTGGACGATGGCCTCGATCTGCTCACCGGGCTGATCGTGGAACTGGCGGGCGGCACCCCGAGCGCGGCCGTGCGCGCCGGTTCGCCGCCGTCCGCGCCCAAGGTGGTCGCCTTCGATCCCGGACTGACGCTCCGCCTCGGCGGGGTGGCGGTGCCCGAGGCCGAACAGAAGCGCATCCTCGAAAGCCTCGGCTTTGCTGTGGGAAGCGACTGGCAGGTGACTTGCCCGCTGCGCCGCCACGATATCGAAGGCCCCGCCGATCTGGTCGAGGAAGTCGTGCGCATCCACGGGCTAGACAAGGTCACGAGTGTCGCCCTGCCGCGTGCAGAGGGCGTCGCGCGTCCCACGGCCACGCCGCAACAGAAGCGCGAACGCGGTCTGCGCCGGGCGGCGGCGGCGAGCGGGCTGAACGAGGCGGTGACATGGTCCTTCCTTCCTGAATGGGCCGCGGCGCACTTTGCTAGCGAAGGGCAGCAGCTGTGGGTGCTCGCCAACCCGATCAGTGAAGACCTCAGGGCGATGCGCCCGTCGCTGCTGCCGGGCCTGCTGATGGCGGCCAAACGCAACGCCGATCGCGGTGCGGCCTCCTCGCGCCTGTTCGAGATCGGGCGGCGGTATTTGCGCGGCCCTGACGGTCTTAGCGATGAAAGGCCGACGCTGGGTATCGTGCTCGCGGGCGAGAAGGCTCCGCGCAGCTGGCAGGCGGGCAAGGCCAGGCCGTTCGATGCCTATGATGCCAAGGCGCTGGCGGTCCAACTGCTTGAAGCCGCAGGCGCGCCGACGGCCAACCTGATGGTGATGGGTGAGGCCGGGGCGCAGTTCCATCCCGGCCAGTCGGCCACGCTGCGCCTCGGCCCCAAGGCGGTGCTGGCGCGCTTCGGGATGGTGCATCCCGCGACGCTCAAGGCGTTCGATGCCGATGGACCGATCGCGGCGGTAGAGCTGTTCCTCGATGCGATCCCGGCCAGAAAGGGTGCCACCTTCGCCCGGCCCCAATTCACGCCGCCCGCGCTGCAAGCCGTAACCCGCGACTTCGCCTTTTTCGTCCCGGCGAGGCTGGCGGCAGGCGATCTGGTGCGCGCCGTTCAGGGGGCGGACAAGGCCTTCATCACCAGCGTGCGCGTGTTCGATGTCTTCGCCGGGCAGGGCGTGCCTGAGGGCAAGAAATCCATCGCGCTGGAAGTCACGCTCCAGCCGGGCGAGGCGAGCTTCAAGGATGCCGAATTGAAGGCGATTGCGGAAAAGGTGGTTGCCGCTGCGGCCAAGCTGGGCGGGGAGCTGCGCGGATGAAAACGGCATTCGTCACCGGCGCCACCGCCGGGATCGGCCTTGCCACCGTGCGTCGCCTGGTCAGGGATGGCTGGCGCTGCGTCGCCACCGGGCGGCGGCAGGAGCGGCTCGACGCGCTGGTGGCCGAACTGGGGGCAGACAAGGTGCATTCCGCCTGCTTCGACGTGCGCGATAGCGCCGCGATGGACGCCGCGCTTGCCAGCCTTCCGCAAGGCTTTGGCGACATCGACTTGCTGGTGAACAATGCCGGCCTCGCAAAGGGCCTGTCCGCGGCGCAGAACGCCAATCTCGATGATTGGCGCACGATGATCGACACCAACATCACCGCGTTTGCGGTGCTGACGCGCAAGCTGCTGCCCGGCCTGATCGAGCGCAAGGGCGCGATCATCGCCATCGGCTCGGTGGCGGGCAGCTATATCTACCCGGGCGGCAATGTCTATGCCGGGTCCAAGGCCTTCGTAAACCACTTCACGCTCGCGCTGCGGGCCGATCTTCACGGCACCGGCGTG
>JBKBLZ010000008.1:107252-107548 GCA_046296035.1 Erythrobacter sp.
TGCGCGTCACCAGCATCGAGCCGGGGATGGTCGAGACCGAATTCACGCTGGTGCGCACCGGCAGCCAGCAGACCTCGGACGATCTCTATCGCGGCGTGAACCCGATGACGGGGGAGGACATCGCCGACACCATCGGCTGGATCGCGAGCCTGCCGCCGCATCTCAACATCAACCGGATCGAGCTGATGCCGGTCAACCAGGACTTCGCGGGCTTCCGCGTCGCGCGCGAGCCACAATAGCCCTGGTCAGCGTCCGGCGCGCTGCGGGGTCAGAGCGGTTTGCGATCCGATAGCACC
>JBKBLZ010000008.1:107558-108195 GCA_046296035.1 Erythrobacter sp.
TATCTGGCGATCGTGGCAAGCTATGCCGCACGGCATGGCTTGGCATGGGAGGAGGCCGATGCGCTCGAATGGGCTCGGCAGCGTGGTGCTCGATCAGGCCGGGTAGCGTGGCACTATGTCACCGAGCTGGCCGGACGGATCGGCGAAAGTCTGGGCCGCTAAAGCGGTTTCCGAGCGCCGCCGGGTGTTTCCACCCGGCTCGAAAACGCTCTAACGCGCCGTCTGGCGGGTGGGGCGGGCCTGCGCCGTTGTTCGCGCGTCGCGCCCGCGATGGGTCATTTCAGCGGCGCGGAGGTAGCGGGTTGAAGGCAGTGCCACCCATCTCGACCATCCGCGTGCGCACCTTGGCCAGTTCCTGCTGTTCCCTTTCAACCCGCTGAATTTCGCGGCGCAGGGCACGCTCGTTGTTGGTGAGCCGCGATTCTTCGCGGGCCAGCCGCTGGCGCGCTTGCGCCACCTTGCGTGCCTGCCTGTCAACCCGTGCCTGTTCGCGGTTGGCGCGGCGTTCCCGATCGGCGACGCGCTTGGCGGCCCGTTCATGCTGCTGCTTGAGCCTGTGCCATTCGCGTTCATTCTGGACCGTCAGATCGCTGGGCGCGGTGATGCTGATATTGTTGTTCGGCGCCTGTGCGGCCGG
>JBKBLZ010000009.1:0-27370 GCA_046296035.1 Erythrobacter sp.
CCCAGCGCCCGCCCCGGCGGGCGGCCCGCCGCGCTTCGGCGGCGCGATGCTGAGTGCCGAACAGCGCGAACAGTTCATGGCCTTCCGCGCGCGGCTGTGCGCCGATGACGGGATGGTCTTCCTCGAAAAGCTGGTCGCCGCGATCGAGAGCGGGGCGGATATCTCGGCCGAGTTTCCGGGCATTGATCCGGCGCGCCTTGCGCCGATGCTCGCGCGGCTGCGCGGTGAGGACGGCAGGATCGATCCTGCGCGATTGGCCGGGCTGCGCACCCGCATTTGCAGCGTCGATCCGGCGATGATGATGGGCGCCGGACAGGGTAGCGGCGCGCCGGGGCAGGGCGGCGCGCCTGCGGCCAACCCGCAATTCGCCGCCTTCCGTGAACGTGCCTGCGGTCCCGATGGCAACGCCGCGATTGCCGCGCTGATCGGCAAGATCGAGCGCGGCGAGGATGTCTCGGCCGAGCTGCCGGGCGTTGATCCGGCCTTCATCAAGCTGGCGATCGACCGTTCGCGGGCGCCTGACGGCACCATTCCGCCGCAAGCCCTCGAGCAGTTCAAGCAGCGCTTCTGCGCCATGGCCCCCGCACCCGCCGGCGCGCCGGTGCAGGCCGGTGCCGGCGGTGCACCGGCAGCGGCTGGCAGTGCCAGCGGCGGTGGGGCGCCGGCGGGCGGGCCGGCCTTCAACCCCCTCGCTCAGCGCAGCTTCCCGGGCTTGCGCTACTTCGTGAACCTCACCCACGCGATCGAGCTCGACAATGCGATCCTGATTGCCGACGGCCTTGTCCCGCTCGACCAGCTTGACGGTCAGGCGACCGGAGCCTTCGGCCTGCCGCGCCATTCCAGCCGGCTTGAAGCTGGTCTGTTCGGCAAGGGCGTGGGCCTGCGCCTGTCGGGCGTCTACACCGGAAAAACCCGGCTTGACGGTTCCGGCCTGCCGGGCAGCACCGATCTGTTTTTCGATGACATCGTTACCTTCAACCTGCGCATCTTTGCCAATCTTGCCGAGCTCACGGGCAAGAAAGAGGGCTTTCTCAGGGAAACGCGGGTGAGCCTGCGGGCCGACAACCTGTTCGATGCGCAGCGCAAGGTGCGCGATTCGAATGGCAATACGCCGATCAATTACCAGCCCTTCGTGATCGATCCGGTGGGGCTGTATCTGGGCCTTGATTTGCGCAAACTGTTCTGATTGCGCTGCACCCCGCAGCCCGCCCCCTGACGGTCAGTTTATGCCGGTGCGGGGAAACATCCAGCGGTGCGCGGGCGGCGGGACGAAGGGCTGCCATTGGCCCTCCGGCTGCGCCAGTCGGTCGGTTATCGCCACCATCACGCTGGGGTTTACGCCAAGCCCGCAATGACTGGCATGAACCTCGATATTCTCGGTCGGATGGCCGCTGTGAGCCTTGCCCGGATGCTGCACGCTGCCGCGCCAGTGGACGATCCCGTCGGTCTTGGTGAAGATCGAAGTGGTCGGCACCGGCGGCGCCTCGTCCAGCCCGCGGAAGCGGCCGCCCTGCATCGGCTCTGGCTCCTTGCCGTTGAGCAGCTCGAACAGGCGCGCGGCATTGGTGTGGCCACGATCATCGGAAATCGGGCTGCCAAGGCTGATGACGAGCCGCACCCTATCCGGATGCAGCTTGGCCAGTTCGCGCGCCAGCACCCCGCCGAGGCTCCAGCCGATCAGCGAGACCTTGCGCCCGCTTGAATCACCCAGGCGCGCGAGCTGGTTTTGCAACCGTTCGATCAGCGCATTGTCGATGCGAATATTGCGCCCCGAATCCCAGCCGTGCGGATCATAGCCGAGGCGGCCGAGCAGCCGGCGCATCGGCACGGTGGAGCTGTTCGAGGCCATGAAGCCGGGCAGGATCATCACCGCATGGCCATCGCCCTTCGGCAGGGTGGCGAACAGCGGGCTGGCGGCATAGAACAGCCCAAGCTCGATCATCGCGCGCCCTTCGAGCAGCGTCCACAAACGGTGCGGCGGCTCGGCGGCGGCGGCGGGGTTGATTGCGGCGCTGGCCATCATGCGTTCTCCCGCTTGGCGCGGCCGGATCGGGCGCGCGGCTTGGTTTTGGCTTTGTTTCTGGCTTTTGCTGAGGGCGGCGCGGCGGACGCCTTGGCCTCCATCGCCCGCGCAGCGGCCAGCAGCTCGTCGAAACTGTCCTGCAGGCATTGCGCATAGAATTCGGGATCGGGCATGATATCGCGGCAGGCGGTGAAGCTGATATAGGCCTCGTCAACATAGGATTGCACCACATGGGCAAGTCCCAGCCCGTCGGTGAGGCAGATCAGCGACAGCGCCATGCTTTCGAGCCGCGCGCCGCTCGAATAGATGTGCACCGGCGGGCCGGGCACGTTGGTGACGACCGTGTTGAACGGCATCGCCAGCCGGTGCGCAAGGCTCACCCGGCTGAACAATTGCGCGCCCAGCGCCATGTAGAGCAGCGGGTTGACCTTGCTCACCTCGGTCATCCGCCGCGCCCCCAAGGCATTGGTCATCGCCTTGGAATTGCCCGTCTGGCTGGTGACATAGGCGAGCCGTTCTGCCGGATCGGCAATGTGCGTGCCAAGCGGGGCGATCATCGCCGCCACCTGATTGCCCATGTCGCCCTTCTCGTCCGAAGCGCGCACCGAGATCGGCGCCATCGCGGTCATCGTGGTCTTGGGCAGATCGCCCTTGGCGGTGAGGTATTTGTGCAAGGCGCCCCCGATCACCGCGATCGCCACGTCATTGACCTTTGCTTGCGGAAGCAGCGCGCGGATCGCCTTCAATTCGGCGAGGTCGAAGGTGCGCCCATCGATCACGCGGTGCGGCGAGATGGTGCGGTTGAAGCGGGTGCGCGGGGGCACCAGATCGGTGCTGAGCTTGAAATCCCTCGCGATAAGACCGCGGATCACGCCGGCCACCCCCGGCACCACCTTGGCCGCGACCTGCGCCTGCTTGAGCGGGTTGAGCAGCGCATTGATATAGGACTTGCCGAGCAGCTCGACGGGGCCGGGGATCTTCTCCGGCGTCCAGGTATCGGGCTTGGCCGGCGGCCCCGCATCGGGCGCAAGCGTATGCAGCGCCTCCATCAGGTCGATTCCGCTCATCCCGTCGATCGCGGCGTGGTGCACCTTGGTGACGAAGGCAAAACAGCCGGGCGGATAGCCCGTGACCGCATCCAGCCCCTCGACCACGGTGAATTCCCACGGCGGGCGATTGAGATCGAGCGGGCGGGCATGGATGCGCGCGGCCTGGATGCACAATTGCCGCCAGTCACCAGGCTTGGGCAGGGCGATATGGCGCACGTGATATTCGAGATCGAAATCGGGATCCTCGACCCAGTAGGGATAGTCGAGATCGAACGGCACTCGCACCAGCCGCTGGCGCATGGTGCGCGACAATTGCATCCGCGAGCCGATGAACTGGAGAATGTCCTTGAACCGCACGAAGCCGCCCGGGGCAGTTGCCGGATTGTAGATCAGCACGGAGCCGATGTGCATCGGCGAATTCGGCGATTCCAGCGCGATGAACGAGGAATCCATGCCTTGCAACTGCCGCAAGGGTCTCTCCCGCAAGGCCCCCCGCAATGGGGTGGCTTCGGCCCGTATTCGGACTCTATGGGAAAGGCTAGGCGCAACCTCGTGAGATGGCAACATGACGTGAGCGGCAGGAATTGCCGTGACGGAAGGTTTTGCGCAAGAATGTTACGCGATGCGCCTCTCGGCCAAGGCCTCGGCGCAGGCGAACGCGCTCGCCCAGGCCCACTGGAAGTTGTAGCCGCCCAGCCAGCCCGTCACGTCCACCGCTTCCCCGATGGCGTAGAGCCCGGGAACGCTGCGCGCTTCCATCGTGCGGCTGGAGAGTTCCGCGGTGGCGATTCCCCCGGCGGTGACTTCGGCCTTGGCGTAGCCTTCGGTGCCGCTGGGGGCGAAGCGCCAGTCGGCCAGCTTGCCTTGCGCGGTGCGCAAATCCTTGTCCGCGAGGTTGCCGATGTCGCGCTCCAGCCCGATCCGGTCCGCCAGCGCGTCCGCCAGTCGCGCGGGCAGGGCTTCGCGCAGCAGCGTGCGCAGGTGAGCGCGGGGACGGTCGCGCTTGGCTTGCACCAGCCAGTCGGTGGCCGCATCGGGCAGGAAGGTGATGCCGACCTCCTCGCCGTGCCGCCAATAGCTTGAAACCTGCAGGATCGCCGGGCCGGACAGGCCCTTGTGCGTGAACAGCGCGGCTTCGGCGAATTCGGTCTTTCCGGCTCGTGCCCGCACCGGCGCGGCCACGCCCGACAATTCGCGGAACAGAGCATCCTCGCCCCCCAGCGTCAGCGGGACAAGCGCAGGGCGCGGTTCGACCACCTTCAGCCCGAATTGCCGTGCGAGCCGGTAGGCAAAGTCGGACGCCCCCATCTTGGGGATCGAAGGCCCGCCGGTGGCGATGACCAGCGCCGGCGCACGCCACGCCCGGCCATCGGCAGCGCTGACGGTGAAGGCGCCGTCCGTGCCGCGCGCCACATCACCAATCTCGACCCCGCAAGTCAGCGTCACCTTGTCCGCCGGGCATTCGTCCAGCAGCATCGCCACGATCTGCCTGGCCGAACCGTCGCAGAACAATTGCCCCAGCGTCTTTTCGTGCCATGCGATGCCGTGCTCTTCGACGAGCGCCAGAAAATCGGCCGGGGTGTAGCGGGCCAGCGCGCTCTTGGCGAAGTGCGGGTTGGCCGAAAGGTAGTTGGCCGGCCCCGCGCCCAGATTGGTGAAATTGCAGCGTCCGCCGCCGGAAATCAGGATCTTCTTGCCCGGCGCATCGGCCCTTTCGAGCAGCGCCGCGCGCAGTCCGCGCTGGCCTGCCCGCCCGGCCGCGAACAATCCGGCTGCGCCCGCGCCGAGGATGATGACATCGCTGCGTTCCACCAAGCTGCCGATAGGGACACGCACGGCAATTGCCAATCGCGCCGTTCCTTCCCTATCTGGCGGGCATGGCCCGAACCCCAGCCGGCACCCCTCACGACCCTCGCGGTGCGGAACGCTTCAACGAGCAGCGCGCCGCGCATACGGTCGCCAGCGCCCAGCCTGATCTCGAAGGCGGGGTGCGGGCGATCCGCGATGTGGTGAAGGTGCTGAAGAGCGTGCCGGGCGTTTACCGGATGCTCGATGCCCGCAGCGAGGTGCTGTATGTGGGCAAGGCGCGCAGCCTCAAGGCGCGGGTGGCGAACTACACCCAGATCGCAGGGCTTTCGGGCCGCTTGCAGCGCATGGTCAGCCAGACCCGCTCGATGGAGATCATCACCACCAATTCCGAGGCCGAAGCGCTGCTTTTGGAAGCGCAGCTGATCAAGCGCTTCCGTCCGCCGTTCAATGTGCTGCTGCGCGACGACAAGAGCTTTCCCTTCATCCTGCTGCGCGCCGATCACGCCTACCCGCGCATCCAGAAGCATCGCGGTGCGCGCCGCGCCAAGGGCAATTACTACGGGCCGTTCGCCAGCGCGGGCAGCGTCAACACCACGCTGAACGCGCTGCAAAAGCTGTTCCTGCTGCGAAGCTGCACCGACAGCTACTTCAACAACCGCGACCGGCCGTGCCTGCTCTACCAGATCAAGCGCTGCTCGGCGCCCTGTGTCGGGCGGATCTCCGAGCCGGACTATGCCGCGCTGGTGCGGCAGGCGAAGGATTTCCTGTCAGGAAAGTCGGGGGCGGTGCAGGCCGATCTCGAACGCCAGATGGCCGAGGCGGCCGAGAAGCTTGATTTCGAGACTGCGGCGATGCTGCGCGACCGGCTGCGCGCGGCGACCTTCATTCAGGGGTCGCAGGCGATCAATGCGCAAGGCCTGGGCGATGCCGATGTCTTCGCCCTGGCAGCCCGGAACGGGCAGATGAGCGTGCAGGCCTTCTTCATCCGCGGCGGGCAGAACTGGGGGCACCGGGCCTTCTTCCCGCGCCACACGGCGGAGGTGGACGAGGCGCAGGTGCTGGCAAGCGTGATGTTGCAATTCTACGAGGAAGTGCCGCCGCCGCCGACCATTCTGGTGGACCGCGATCTGCCCGAAAACGCGCTGATCGAGGCGGCACTGTCCGAAGTCGCAAGGCGGAAGGTGCGGCTTTCGATCCCTGAGCGTGGTGATCGGCGCAAGCTGATGGCGCAGGCCCAGCGCAACGCTTTCGAAGCGCTCGAACGGCGGCTGGCCGAGACGGGGACCAAGGCGCGGATCAATCGCGAGCTGGCCGAGTTTCTGGAGCTGGATGCGCCGCCGCAGCGGATCGAGGTCTATGACAACAGCCATATCCAGGGAGCCAAGGCGGTGGGCGCGATGGTGGTCGCCGGGCCGGAGGGTTTCGAGAAGGGCCAGTACCGCAAGTTCACCATCCGCGAGGCGCAGTCGAACGACGATTTCGCGATGCTGCGCGAGGTGATGGCCCGGCGCTTCCGCAACTTTGCCGAAGGCCAGGATAACCCCGAGGCCAAGCCCGGCGGTCACGAAAGTGTCCTGCCCGATCTGATCCTGATCGATGGCGGCAAGGGGCAGGTCTCCAGCGTGATGAGCGTGCTGGAGGAGATCGGCATTGCCGATGAGGTTGCAGTGATCGGGATTGCCAAGGGCCCGCATCACGGGCGGGAAGGGCGCGAGGTGTTCCACTTTCCCGACGGGCGCGAGAAGATGCTTCCCGTGGGTTCGCCGCTCTTGTTCCACCTGCAGAACCTGCGCGACGAGGTGCACCGCTATGTCATCGGCGCGCACCGGGCCAAGCGCTCGAAGGCGATTACGGCCAGCCCCTTGGACGAGATTCCCGGCATCGGCCCGGCGAGGAAGCGCGCGCTGCTCTTGCATTTCGGCACCGCGAGCAAAGTGCGCGCCGCTGCGCTCGAGGACCTGCAACGCGCGCCCGGCGTCAGCGCCACAGTCGCGCGCAAGGTCTATGATTTTTACCACGCGGGCGGCTGAGGGGGTGTTTGTGCCGCCGGCCTTATGAGACACCCCCGCCTTGCTTTACTGCTCGTCGAGCGCCTTGCTTACCAGCACGTTGACCGAGACACGGCGGTTTTGCGCGCGCCCGGCGGCGGTGGTGTTGTCGGCGGCCGGATCGGCCGTTGCCATGCCAGTCGGGGTGAGCATCCGGTAGGGCTTCCACTTGCACACCTGCTGCAAGTGATTGACCACGGCGGCCGCGCGTTTTTCCGACAGCGCCTGATTCACTTCCTGCGAACCGGTGGAATCGGTGTAGCCGAGCACCAGCATCAGCGAATTCTCGTTCGCGCTGGCGGCCTGTGCGGCGGCGCACAGCTCGTTCTTGGCCCTCGGTGAAAGCACCGCCTTGCCGGTTTCGAAATAGACGTTGGTGGTGCTCTTGAGGTTGTACTTGTCGATATCGCCCAGCCGGCCGCGCAGGGCTTCGGTGGCGGCGGCGTTCTGCTGGATTGCTGCGCCCTGTTCGGCGAATTGCTGCGCGGTGCCGCCGCGGATCATCGCCGCGATCACCCGGTCGTCGCTGGTGAAGCGCACTTCGCTCGCCACCAGCCCTCCGCCATACTGGCGGGTGCGGACCTTGACCGGCAGGCCGTTGATCAAGGCGCTCTGATCAAAGGTCTTGTTGCCGATCCCGAGGAACCCGCCGCGGGTTCGGATTTCGGTATCGGGGTGGAGCGTGAGGATGGTGCTGGTGCCGTCATCTGCGGTTACCTGCAGGCGCTGGCCCTGCCGCGCCGAGATGATGCCCTCGATCCGCGGGCCTTCAGTCATGTCTGCCATGGTCGGCAGGTTGCCATAGACCGTGGTCAGCACTTCCCCGCCGTCGCTGTTCTGGGCGCTGTTCTGGGCAGCAAGCCCATGGGCGGCGGGCAGTGCGGCAAGACCGGCCAGCAGCGCGAGCGCGTGCGGGGCATTTCGACGGCCGGGGGTGCGGGCAGGGGTGAACATCGTGGCATTCTCCTGTGTTCGGACCGGCGATCCCTTGCGGTTCGGCCCTTGTTGGCGTGTTGCAAACATCGCGGTGTTGATCGCATCCTTGCTCGCCAATGAACGCGCAAGCCCCGGCTGCCACAGGAGCGGGCAATCGGGGCATGATATGCGATGAGCCGATGAGCGGACCCGGCCCCTGGGGCAATCAGCGGGCGGCTTCGGCCGCGATCCAGCGGTCGATCTTCTGTTCGAGGATCGTCAGCGGCAATCCTCCGGTGTCGAGCACCTGCGCGTGGAACGCCTTGATGTCGAACCGTGCGCCAAGCCTTGTTTCGGCCCGCCGGCGCAACTCCTGGATCTTGAGCGCGCCGATCTTGTAGGCCAGCGCCTGGGCGGGAATGGCGATGTAGCGATCGACCTCGGCCACCACTTCGGTGCGGGTCATGCCGGAGTTCTCCATCATGAAGGCGATCGCAGCATCGCGGGTCCAGCCCTTGGCGTGGATGCCGGTATCGACCACCAGCCGCATCGCGCGCAGCTGTTCGTCCTGCAAGGTGCCGTAGCGGTTCCAAGGGTTCTTGTAGAAGCCCATCTCGTGGCCCAGCGTCTCGGCATAGAGCGCCCAGCCTTCGACAAAGGCGGTGGTGCCGCCAAAGCGCATGAAGGCAGGCAGGGCCTCGTTCTCCTGCGCAAGGCTGATCTGGAAGTGGTGCCCCGGCGCGCCTTCGTGAAGGTAGAGCGTGACATTGCCCGGGGTCAGCCGGCTCGGCAGGTCATAGGCATTGAAGTAGAACACCCCCGGGCGCGAACCATCGGGCGAACCCGACTGATAGGAACCGCCCGCCTCGAACTGTTCGGTCGAGGGATCATAGGGACGGATTTCGAGCGGCGATTTGGGCAGCAGCGAAAAGAGGTCACCGATCCTGGCGTCAACCGCGCGGCCGATCCGGTAATAGTCCTGCGTCAGCGCCTCGCGGGTCTTGGGCTGGAACCTGGGATCGGTGCGGACATAATCGAAGAACGCGCTCAGCGTGCCCTTGAACCCCACTTCCTTCTTGAGCTTTTCCAGCTCCGCCTTGATCCGCGCCACTTCGCTCAGGCCGAGCTGGTGGATGGTTTCGGGATCGAGCGGCAGCGTGGTCGATTCCTCAACCAGCCGGGCATAGAGTTCCGCGCCGCCCTTCATCTGGGACAGGCCGATGCTGTCGCGCGCGGCGGGGAGATATTCATCCCTGAGAAAGTCGCGCAAGGCGGTGTTGGCGGCGTAGAGCGCGCGGGTCTTGGCCTCGTAGGCGGCCGTCAGCCGCGCCCTGTCGGCCTCGCTGATGTCCTCGGGGAATTCCTTGGTCGGTGCCATGAACGGCGAATCCGCCAGTGGGATCGCCAGCTGGGTGTCGAGCTGGGTCACCATGATCTCGACCGTCAGCTTCGTCTCGACCACGCCGCTGGCCATCCCTTCGCGGAACTTGCCGATCGCGCGGTCGATGAAGGCGATATAGTCATCGTGCCGCTTGAGGTTGTCCTCGTAATTGGCGAGGGTCTTGAACGGGGCCACGCCCTTGCCGCCGGCAAAGGTGGGATAGAAGGTGTGCAGCCCGAAGAAGTGGTTGAGCGGGCGCACCTCGGTCAGCGCGCGGATGCGGTCACTCGCGCCCTTGAGCGCCTTTTCCTGCGTATACTTGAACACGTCGTAGGCGATCTGGTCGGTGGGCGACAGCTTGCTGCGATCAATGGTGCTGAGCAGCGCGAGGTTGAGCCGGGTGTCGGTGCGCGCGGCAAGGAAGGCGGAATCGGTCAGAAAATCGCCGAGCCGGTCGGCGCCCTCGTCTTCGCCGCGGAACAGCCGGCCCAGCGGGTTGAGCGCCAGTTCGCGCGCATCGGCATCGTCGAACAGCGCGAACAGCTTGTCGTGCTCGGTCAGGTCGGTGGCCGTGGTCGCGGCTTCCTGCGGTGCGCCACCGGCCAATGCGGGCGTGGCGACAAGCAGCAGCGCGCTCGACGCGGCAAGGACAAGGCGAAGTTTCATGCGGTTTTTCCCGTGATCGGTTCAGTCGCGCGCCGCTAGGCCGACGACCAGTCCCGCGCAAGCGCGCGGGCGACGAGCGCGCAAGACGCCTCGACCGGGGGCTTGCGCGAAAGCGCCGGGCGCGCGGTTATGCCACAGCGAAACGGCGCGCGTGGAAGGCGGCATCCTTGCGCAGCTGATCGTGCTCGACCCACACCGAATGCGTGCCAGAGGAGATCTTGTGCGGCAGCGCGAGGCGGCAGATCGGGCCTTTGGTGATGTCCGAGGCATCGAGGATCGCGCATTGCGAGGTGGCGGTGTTCTCGTCGATCAGGAAGGTGACCAAATAGCCTGAGTCTTCGCGCCCTACCGCTTCGCTGCTTGAGGGCGTTTTTTGCTGCCCTACCGCTTCGCTGCTTGAGGGCTTTTTGGGGATCATCGGGCTTTCGCTGGCATAGACGCCTTCGGGCAGGCGATAGACCTGTTCCTCGCCGGTCTGGGTATCGTGCCGGACATAGCCGTTGAACAGGAACCAGCCGGGCCGGGTGGTGGTTGACCAGACATAGCGGCTCTTGTGCATGGCAAACCGCGGATTGATCATCCCGAATTCGACGATCCTCTCGCTGAGGCGCTCCTCGCGGGTCTCGCCGGTTTTCAGGTTGAAGCGCCAGCGGTGCAGGCGGCTCTGGAACGAGTGTTCGTCGACATAGGCCATCATGTGGCTGTAGCGGCCCATTTCCTCCAGCGGATCGGGCATGGGCCTAGCCTGATGATAGCCTTCGAGGATCACCTCGTCGCCTTCCTCCCACGCATTGGTCCAGTGGAGCACGTAAGTGGGCTCGGCCTCGAACCAGCGGATATCGGCAGCCGAGCCGTGGCGCGGGATCAGGGCAAAGCGGGTCGGCACTCCTTCGTGCAGCCGCGCCGCATGGATGTTGCGCGCCAGCAGTTCCTCGTCCCAGAACAGCGGCATGTCGTTGAGGATCGACCAGTTCCTGGTGATCGCCATGTCGTGCGGCAGGCGCGGCCCCGGCAGCGGCACGGGGACGTAATGCACCAGCCGGCCTTCGCGGTTGACCACCCCATAATGCATGAAAGGAGGATATTTCGAATAGTTGAAGAACATCAGCTCGCCGGTCTCCTCGTCCACCTTGGGGTGGGCCGAAATCCCGTCCAATGGCACCCACGGTGCCTTGCCGCGGCTGGCGAGGGTGACCGGATCGAGCATCCACGCCTCGCCGCACTGGTAGAGCGTCGCATAGGCGGTGCCGGCGTGGACAATGATGTCGGTGCTGCCGGTATCCTTCAGGCCCCCGTGCGCCCCGAAGCCGGGGCGTTTCGAGGTGCCCCAGGGATCCATCAATCCGCCCCACAGTGCTTGCCCCGCGATCTGCTCAGCCTCGAAGCAATGGGTGCGCACGAAGCGGTTGCGGTAGCTCGCCTTGCCGCCGGATATGTTGACCTGGTGGATCATCGCGTCGCCATCGAAGGGGTGATGGCGGCCCAATGGCTGGTGCACCGGGTTTTCGGTATTGCGCAGGTAGATGCCGTCGATATCGGGGGGGATCACGCCTTCGATCACCGGCAGTTCGGCCACGTCCACTTCCTCATGCAGCGGCGTCCATGGCCCTGTCAGATAGGGGTGGTTCGACGGTTCGAGCGTGGTCCTGACCGGCGGATGGCGCGTGATCTGCATGGTTCCTCTCCCTTGTTGTCGAGGATGAACCGGCGGCCGGCGCTGTGCAAGCGGGCTTGCGCAAATTTGATCCCGATCAAGGTGGCTGTCACATTGCTGCTCCATGAGGAATGTCCTGAGTGGGAGATCAGTCATGAAATCGATTCTGCTTCACATCGATCACGACGCGGCGATGACTGCGCGGCTGCAGGTGGCGCTGGATATCGCGCGGGCCTGCGGCGGGCATATCACCTGCCTGCAAGCGGTCAGCTACGAGGTGTTCGCGCCGGGCGATTTCTACGGCTCGGCGATTGCCGCCGCGATGCCTGTCATCAAGGAAAACGCCGAAAAGCTGCGCGCTGAAACCGAGGCGCGGCTGGCGGGCGAGGATGTCGCCTGGGACTGGCGCTTTGTTTACGGGATTGCTCCGCAGCGCCTGCTGGAACATTCGCCGCTCGCCGATGTGGTGATCGTCGGCCCGGCCGATGCGGGTTCCGGCGGGCGCGGGCCTTCGGCAATCGCGGGTGATCTGGTGCTGCACGCCCCGGTGCCGGTGCTGGTGGTGCCGGGCGATCAGGCCAGCCATGATGTCACCGCGCCGGTGATGGTGGCGTGGAACGGCTCGCCCGAAGCCGCCCATGCGCTGCGCGCGGCGGTGCCGCTGCTGGCCGCATCGCGCAAGGTGTGGCTGGTGAGCGTGGCCGAGGACAAGGACAGGCTGCGCTTCGATTTTCCCGCGCTGGACGGGGCGGAATATCTCAGCCGCCATGGGATCGCCTGCGAGGTGGTCGAGCTGCCAAAGGGCGAGGCGAGCATTGCCGACACGCTGTTCTCGGCCGCGCAGATGCGCGAATGCGGGCTGATGGTGATGGGGGCCTATGGCCATTCGCGGCTGGCCGAGTTGCTGCTGGGCGGGGTGACGCGGCGGATGCTGGTCGAACCGCAGATGCCGATCCTGCTCGCGCATTAGTTTTTTCGCCCTCAAACACCGGGCGGCGGATATCCGTCCGCCCTCGCTCTCGCGCCAGAAGGCACGGCGCGTGGTCGCGCTTGCGACATCTGCGGTGTCAGTTGCGTCGCATCATCGTCGGCGCAGAGCCGCTGCAAGGCGGACTGGCCGCCCGCAGCGACGCGCCCGAAGGGCGTGTGAGCGAGGCTTTCGCATCGCCGATGCGCCGCGGAAACTCACAGACGGCGACGCATCATCCCCTCCTGCGCGACGCTGGCCACCAGCTCGCCCGCGCGGTTGAAGATCCGCCCGCGGTTGAACCCGCGCCCGCCGCCGCTCCAGGGCGCATCGGTGGCGTAGAGCAGCCATTCGTCGGCACGACAATCGCGGTGGAACCACAGCGCGTGATCGAGGCTGGCACCAACCAGTTCGCCGCGCATCCAGCTCAGGCCATGCGGCAGCGCGCTGGTGCCGAGCAGGGTGTAGTCGCTGGCATAGGTGATGATCGCGCGGTGCAGTGCGGGCGTATCGGTGCCGCCGGCGATCGGGGCGCAGACCCGGAACCACGTGTGCGCGCGCGGCGGGCGGGGATCGCGGCTCATCCAGTGCAGCGCGTCGCAGGTGCGCATCTCGATCGGGCGCGGGCGCAGCATCATGCGGCGCTGCTGTTCGCTCAGGCGCTCGCCCCACTTCTCCGCCAGTTCGCGGCGCTGCTCCATGTCGGGGCGCAGATCTTCGGGGGCGGGCACATCGGGCATCGGCGAATCATTGTGCTCGAGGCCCTCTTCGGGCCGCTGGAAGCTCGCCGTGAGGTTGAGGATCGGCACCGGCGTCCCGTCCTCGCCTTCCTGCGAGGCGACCACCCGGCGGTTGGCGAAGCTGCGCCCGTCGAAATCGCGTTCGATGCGGTATTCGATCGGTGCGCCCTCGCGCCCGCCGCGCAGGAAATAGGCGTGGAGCGAATGGGCGCGCTTGCCATCGGTGACCGAGCCTTGCGCCGCCTGCAGCGCCTGCGCCAGCACCTGCCCGCCGAATACCCGCCCGACCCCGTCGGCCTGCGGCGGGCCGGCATAGACATCGGCGGCGCGCTTTTCGACTGTCAGCAGGGCGACAAGGCTGGCGAGCAGTTCTTCGTTGCTGGGCGTGTCAGTCATGGCACAAAGCCATGCGGCGGGTTTACGCGCCCGTCAACCCGAGCTTGCGCAGCACGCGGAAAGCATAGGCCTTGGCGTAGTTCTGCTGCGGCCAGCGGCCGGGCGCGCGGGGCTGGAAACCCCGTTTGCGCAGCAGTGAGTTGAGCACCCGCGCATCGCTTTCACGGTAACTCCATTCGCTGCGCCAGGTGATCGACAGCGAGACTGACGGCGCCGGGCCGTTCCTCACGAAATGCGGCGCCATCACCGGCACGAACAGCGCCTCGCCCGGGGGGAGCGCGAATTCGGTGCCGTGGATGAGAAAGCTGTCGTCCCATCGCAACTCGCGCGGGCCGCCCGAATGGTAGGTCTCGTGCGCCTCGTCAGGCACGAAGCGGGTGTCGCCTGCGGGAAACTGGGTCATCACCTTGGTGCCGCGGATCTGGAGCAGGATATTGTGTTCCGGATCGAAGTGATAGGGCGTGACCGAGTTCGGCGAAGAGACAAAGATGAAGCCCTGCGGGGTCAGCAACGCGCCGGTTGCGGCCTCGATCTCGGGGCGGATTTCTTCGAGCAGACCAAGCAGCAGGTCTGCATAGGCGGGCACCTGCTCGATATTCTTGAGCACCGCCCAGCTTTCGGCTTCGGCAATGCGGCGGATCGTTTCGGCAATGGTCAGGCCGTTCGATCCGGGCTTGCCGTCAACCCCGATCGGCAAATCGCCGCGGTTGTATTCGACCGAGGTGATGGGCAGCTTTTCGGCCAGCGCGGCCAGCGCCTCGATTTCGAGCAGCGGGTGGCTGGTGAGATCATGGGTCAGGATGTGCGCAGATTCGGGATAATGCGCGGCAAAGCGGGCGCGCTCGGGCGCGCTGAAGACGCTGGCCGGCGCGGCGCGGTGCAAGGGGTCGTCGGCAAAGTGGGTCGGGGCGTTCATCGCGTCCTCCTCGGTCGGGTTTCATAGGCCATCAGCAGGCGGAAGGCGGCGCGGCGCAGCAGCCCGCCGATGGCAATGTTGCGGCTCACCATGCGGCGCTGCCCGCGCCACAGGCGTTCGATCATCGGGTGGCCTTCGACTGCGCAGCTATCGGCCCAGTCCACCTCCGCGTGTTCCAGCAGCGCAAGGTTTTCGAGCTGCAGCAGCATCCCCGGGGAAAAGCGTGCATAGGCCTCGTCATAGGCGGTCTTGAAGCTGTAGGCGCCGGGCGGCGTGAGGAAGTTCACCAGCATCGCGATCGCCCGCCCGTCGAGCCGCAGCGCCAGCCGCTCAAGCCGTCCGGCGGCTGCCGCGCCCGCGAGCGACTGCGTGAACAGCGCGCAGGTATCGGCCGCGCTGGCGAGCGCGGAGCCGGCCTCGCCCTTCCATCCGGCGGCTTCGAGTGCAAGAAACTCGCGCGTCCATTCGGCAATCCCGGCCTCGCCCTCCAGCCGCTCGAAGGCGAGCGCGCCTTCCTCAGCGAGTCGATTGTGCTGGCGGCGCAGTTCCTTGCGCTTCTTGGCACTCATCGCGCGTTCGAGATATTCGGCCGCCGACAGCGCGCCGGTCAGGAGTGCGCGGTTTTCCTCGGCCACGCGGTAATGCGCGCGCTTGCCTGCTGCCAGCACCCGTTCGAGCGCCGCATCCACCGGCCCGCCTGCGGGAAGCAGCGGGAGGTGCAGGAACAGCGCCCGGCGCGCGGTGCGGTCGAAATGGGCCAGCAGGGCGCGCCAGAAGTCCTCCTCCAGCCCCGCCGCCACCAGCGGCACGCCGCAGAAGGCATTGGCATGGAGCCAGCCGGACGCGTGGGGCACGCGGTGGCCGTAGTAGCGTGCGCGGCGCACCACCGGCATCAGCCCGGAAAGGCGCCCGTCGTGGAACCAGGCCTTGACCATGATCCGGCCCGCCGCGCCCCATTGCACCAGCGAGGGGACGAGGAACCACGGCTCGAAAAAGGGATTGGGCTCGGCCGCGCGCGCCACCAACCGTTCCCATGCGGCGATGACGGCGGGATCGGTGATTTCGGCGAGCGAGAGCAGGCGCAGCGTGCTTGACGCCGTCCCCGGCACGGCAGACGCGCCGCGGTCGCGAAAGCTGTCCGCACCTGCCATGTCCATTGCCGTTAACCCTGCCTTGCCGCCCCGATCGGTGCGTCCGGCAGGCGCTATGCCACACAGCGATTAAGAAAGCCTCAGCAGCCCGGGGGCCTGTCCGATGCAGGGACAGCGGTTGCGGCAAAGATAAACCCCGCCGGAATGGCTCCCGGCGGGGTTAAGGATGTCAGGCTAACCTGATTGGGTCAGGCGGCGCCATGCGCCAGCGCGGCCAGCAGCAGCAGCGCGACGATGTTGGTGATCTTGATCATCGGGTTCACGGCCGGGCCGGCGGTGTCCTTGTAGGGATCACCGACGGTATCGCCGGTCACCGCGGCCTTGTGGGCTTCCGAGCCCTTGCCGCCGTGGTTGCCATCCTCGATGTATTTCTTGGCATTGTCCCATGCGCCGCCGCCGGCGGTCATCGACAGCGCCACGAACAGCCCGCCGACGATCACGCCCAGAAGCAGCGCGCCCAATGCGGCAAAGCCGTTGTCCTGCCCGGCGATCAGGGTGATCACGAAGTAGACCACGATCGGGGTCAGCACCGGCAGCAGCGAGGGGATGATCATCTCCTTGATTGCCGCCTTGGTGACGAGGTCCACCGTTTTCGCGTAGTTCGGCTTGCTGGTTCCGGCCATGATGCCCGGATCATTGGCGAACTGTTCGCGCACGTCGACCACCACGTCGCCCGCCGCACGGCCCACCGCCGTCATGCCCATCGCCCCGAACAGGTAGGGCAGCAGCGCGCCGAGGAACAGCCCGACGATGACATAGGGGTTTTCGAGGCTGAAGGAGATTTCGCCGTTGGCAAGATCGCCATCGAGGAAGGCCGGGAAAAACGCCCTCAGATCGGTGGTGTAGGCGGCGAACAGCACCAGCGCGCCGAGGCCCGCCGAACCGATGGCATAGCCCTTGGTCACCGCCTTGGTGGTGTTGCCGACCGCATCGAGCAGATCGGTCTTTTCGCGCACGCTGTCGTCCAGACCCGACATTTCGGCGATCCCGCCGGCATTGTCGGTGACCGGGCCATAGGCATCGAGCGCCACGACCATCCCCGCCAGCGCCAGCATCGCGGTGGCCGCATAGGCAATGCCCATGAGGCCGGCGAGCTGGAAGGCGATGATGATCCCGCCCGCGATCACCAGCGTGGGCAGCGCGGTCGATTCAAGGCTGATCGCGAGGCCCTGGATCACGTTGGTGCCGTGGCCGGTTTCCGAGGCCTTGGCGATCGAGCGCACCGGACGGTAGCTCGTGCCGGTGTAATATTCGGTGATCCAGATGATCAGGCCGGTAATCACCAGGCCCAGCAGCGCGCAGTAGAACAGCTCGCGGCCGTTGAATTCCACCATCCCCTGATCGGGGTTGATGATGGTGTTCATGTCCATCCCCACAGAGCCGAGCGCGAACTGCGTCACGAACCAGATCAGCGGGATCGAGGTGACAGCGGTGACGATGAAGCCCTTGTACATCGCCCCCATCACATTGGTGCCGCCACCCAGACGCACGAAATAGGTGCCCAGGATCGAGGTGACGATGCACGCGCCGCCGATCAGCAGCGGCAGCGCCATCAGCGGCAGCAGCAGATCGCCCAGCTGGGTCAGCAGCAGCGCGGTCAGCACCATGGTGGCCCCGACGGTCACGACATAGGTCTCGAACAGGTCGGCGGCCATGCCGGCGCAGTCGCCGACGTTGTCGCCCACGTTGTCCGCGATCACCGCCGGGTTGCGCGGATCATCCTCGGGGATGCCGGCCTCGACCTTGCCGACAAGGTCCGCGCCCACGTCGGCCGCCTTGGTGAAGATGCCGCCGCCCAGGCGCGCGAAAATCGAGATCAACGAGGCGCCGAAGGCGAGGCCCACGAGGCCATCGACCACCGTGCGGTCGGAGGGGGTCATGCCCACGGGGCCGACCAGCACGTAAAAGAACACGGCAATCGCCAGCAGCGCGAGACCGGCCACCAGCATCCCGGTGATCGCGCCTGCGCGGAAAGCGAGCGTGAGACCGGCCTGAAGGCCGTGCGAGGCGGCTTCAGCGGTGCGGACATTGGCGCGCACCGAGATGTTCATGCCGATATAGCCCGCAACGCCTGAAAGCACCGCGCCGGTAACAAAACCGATCGCCGGCACCACGCCCAGTGCAAAGGCGACGATCGCGCCAACCACCACGCCGACAATGGCGATGGTGGTGTACTGGCGGTTGAGGTAGGCCTGCGCGCCTTCCTGGATGGCTGCAGCGATCTCCTGCATCCGCGCATTGCCGGCGCTCGCCCCGAGCACCTGGCTGCTGGTGATCACGCCATAGACAATGGCGAGCAGTCCCAGCCCGATGGAAATGAGCAATAGGTTCACGAGTTATCCCCTCTCGTTTGTTTTCTTTCCCCTGTCGGGAAGCCTCGCGCTGCATTGAAATCCCGTGGGCGCAAGGGCGATCAGTCATAGGCGCTCGAAACCGGCTGGCAAGCCTCGGGCGCGCGGCAAGTCCCGCTTTCGCGCGGGTTTCACCAGTTTTGGCAGGTCGGACCTCAGTTCAGCCGTGGCGATAGCCGAGGTTGGCAGGGTCAGGCAGGGGGGTGTGGTCAAGCCACAGCGGGGCGTGCTCGCGCGGGACAACCGTGCCGATGCGCGTGGCGGGCACGGGCAGGGCGGCGTGTTCGGGGGCGGTGAACAGCAGCTCGTAATCATCGCCCCAGCGGATGCATTCCTGCATCCTTGCCCGCGATGCGACCGGCACGGCGGCACTTTCTATCGCCAGTGTCACCCCGCTCACCCACGCCATCCGCCAGCAATCGAGCAGCAACCCGTCGGAGATGTCCATCATCGCGCTCACCATCGGGGCCAGCGCAATACCTTCCGCAAGGCGCGGGAGGGGGCGGTTGAAGGCGACGAGGTGTTCTGCATCACCCTCGTAGCCGAGCAGCGCGCGCCCGACCGGGCCGGTGACAAAGATCGCATCGCCCGGCTGCGCGCCCCTGCGCGAGGGGACAGGCAGGTGCGTGGCGCGGCCGATCGCGGTCATGCCATAGGTGCTGGTGCCGGTGGTGGCGACGGTATCGCCGCCCATCAGCACCACCCCATAGCAGCGCAGGGCTTCATCGAGGCCTTCGAGAAAGCGGGCATCGCTGCTGCCGAGCGAATAGCCCAGCAGCACGCCCACTGGCTCGGCCCCCTTGGCAGCCAGATCGGAAAGGTTCGCCGCCAGCAGTTTCCATGCGACATCGGCCATGTCGGCATGGCTATGGAAGTGGGTATCCTCGGCCATCATGTCGTGGGTGATGATCAGCGTCTCGCCGCCTACCCTCAGCAGTGCGCAATCATCCTCCAGTCCGCGTGCCCCGGGATGGAGCGGCAGCTTGCGCAGGGCGGCGACGAATTCGGTCTCGTTCATGGGGCAAGGTCAGGCCTGGGCCTTGCGCGCCTCTTTGGCCACCGCATCGAGGATGCCGTTGACGAATTTGGCCTGCCCGTCGTCGAAGAACGCCTTGGCGACCTCGACATATTCGTTGATGGCCACGGCTGCGGGCACGTCGGCGCGGGCGAGCAGTTCGTAAGTGCCCGCGCGCAGCACCTGGAGCATCGCCCGGTCAAGCCGCGCAAGGCTCCACCCGCTCGCAAGCTTGCCCGCGAGGAGCGCATCGATCTCGTCCCGGCGGGCATCCACCCCGCGCACGATATCGTCGAAGAACGGCACTTCGGCCTCGGCATATTCGGCCTCGTCGAAGGCGTCCTCGTCAATGGTCCGTCCCAGCCGGTGCTGGTGGAATTCGTCGAGCAGCCGGGCGAGCGCGGTGCCCTCCATGTGCTGCTGGTAGAGCGCCTGCACGGCGGCAAGGCGCGCGGCGGAGCGGGCCTGCGAGCGTTGGGGATGGTTCATCGGATTCGCAATTCCACGGATTTGGCGTGCGCCGGCAGCCCCTCGGCATGGGCGAGGGTGGCAGCGGCCGGGCCGATCGCGGCAAAGGACGCCGCATCGAGCCCGAGGAAGCTGGTGCGCTTCATGAAATCGAGCACCGACAGCCCGCTCGAAAAGCGTGCTCTGCGGCCGGTCGGCAGCACGTGGTTCGGCCCGGCGACGTAATCGCCGACCGCTTCGGGGGTCATGCGGCCGAGGAAGATGCTGCCCGCGTGGCGGATTGTGTGCATCAGGCTTTCGGGATCATCGACCGCGAGTTCGACGTGTTCGGCCGCCAGGCGGTTGGACAGCGCGGGTGCTTCGGCCGCCAGATCGTTGACGACGATGATGACGCCGTGTGCGTCCCAGCTGGCGCGCGCGGTCTTGCCGGTGGCGAGCTGGCTGAGCTGGAGATCGACGCAGTCCTCCACCTGCCGCGCGAAGCCGGCATCATCGGTGATCAGGATCGATTGCGAGGTCGGGTCGTGCTCGGCCTGGCTCAGCAGATCGGCGGCGATCCAGTCGGGATCGTTCTTGCCATCGGCGATGACGAGGATTTCCGAAGGCCCGGCAACCATGTCGATCCCGACCACGCCGTAAAGCTGGCGCTTGGCCTCGGCCACCCAGGCATTGCCGGGGCCGGTGATGACATCGACCGGGCGGATGCGCTGCGTGCCATAGGCAAGCGCACCCACCGCCTGCGCGCCGCCGACGCGCCAGATCTCGTCCACGCCGGCAATATGCGCAGCGGCGAGCACCAGCGGATTGGTCTGGCCCTTGGGGGTGGGGGTGACGATCGCCAGCCGCTCGACCCCCGCCACCCGCGCGGGAATCGCGTTCATCAGCAGCGAGGAGGGATAGGCCGCACGCCCCCCCGGAACATACAGCCCCGCCGCATCCACCGGCCGCCAGATTGCGCCCAGTCGCACGCCCGCGCTGTCCGTGTAGTCGCGGTTCTGCGGCAGCTGCGCTTCGTGATAGGCGCGGATGCGCTCGGCGGCCAGTTCGAGCGCATCGCGCAGGTCGGGGGCGAGCGCCTTGTAAGCCGCCTCGCAGGCCTCACGCGGGATCGACCAGTCGGCCTCGCTCGCCAGCGCATAGCCGTCAAAGCGGTGGGTGTATTCCGCCAGCGCTGCATCGCCGCGCAGTTTCACCGTCTGGAGAATGTCGGTTACCTGCCCCGCGACATCGCTGTCGGCCTCGCGCCGGGCCTCGACGATGCGCGCGAACCTGCGTTCGAAATCGGGCTGGAGAGTGGAGAGAATCGGGATCATGCCAATACCTGCGCCTGACGCAGCTCGGCATCGCGGCGGAAAGCGGCGACCAGCGCGGCTACGCGCGGATCGGTCTTCAGCGCAGTGCGGTTGACGATCAGCCGCGCCGAGATTTCAAGGATCACCGCGGTCTCGACCAGCCCGTTTTCCTTGAGCGTCGTGCCGGTCGAAACCAGATCGACGATCTGCCGCGCAAGGCCCAGCGAGGGGGCCAGCTCCATCGCCCCGTTGAGCTTGACGCATTCGGCCTGCACGCCGGCGGCCTCGAAATGGCGGCGGGTGAGGCTGGGATACTTGGTGGCGACACGCAGGTGGCTCGCGCCTGCCGGCTCCTCGCCGCCGTCGGCCAGCCGCGCCACCGACAGGCGGCACAGCCCGATGCCGAGATCGACCGGAGCATAGAGATCGGCGTAGTCGAATTCCTCGATCACGTCCGAACCGACGATGCCCACCTGCGCCGCGCCGTGGGCGACGAAGGTCGCGACATCGAAGGCGCGTACGCGGATGATCCGCATGTCATCGCGGGTCGTGGCAAAGGCCAGCGCGCGGCTGTTGGGATCGTGAAATTCCGCGTCAGGCACCACGCCGGCGCGCGCCATCACGGGCAGCGCTTCGTCCAGGATGCGGCCCTTGGGGACAGCGAAGGTCAGCTGTCCGGGCCGGAAGATGCGGTTGTCGTGCGGGCCATTGGTGGTCATGATTGGCCGCGCACTTAGGGGCGCGGGGGCAAAAGGGCAATGGCGGATGGCGATGGATGACCGCGGACTGATGGGTCTGGAAGATTTTGCCGCCGCGCTCGAATGGCAGGCGCACCATGCCGAGGAGAACGGCGCGCCGGCAACCGCGCGGGTGATCCGGGCGCTGGCGGGCGTGCGGGCAAGCGCCACGGCGACCGGACGGCGGATCGCGAACTGGTCGGGACTGACACTGAAAGACGCGATGCCTTTGCGGATCGCCGGGGGCTTCCATCACCTTGTGCTGACAGGTGCGGACAGGCGGCTTGCCGAAGTCTATGCCGGAAGGATCACCGATCAGGCGGCGGTCGATGCTCTCGTGCTCGATCTGACGCACAGGTTCGATGCGCGGCTGCTGCCGTGGCTCGACGGCCCGCCGCAGACCAACGAGGCGGGGCGCTCGGCGAGCATCATGGCCGGACTGCTGTGGTGCGCGCAGCGGGTCGAAACGCCGCGCTTCGCACTGTTCGAGATCGGTGCGAGCGCCGGGGTCAACACGATGCTGAATCGCTATCATTTCCGGCTTGGCCAGACCGTTGTCGGTCCCGCGCAATCGCCGATGCAGATCGTGCCTGGCTGGTGCGGCGCCTCGCCGCCGTCGCCGCCCGAAGCCTTCCTTATCACTGCTGTGAAAGGCTGCGACATCGCGCCGATCAATCTTGCAGACCCCGAGGCTGCCTTGCGCCTCAAGGCCTATGTCTGGCCCGATGCGGGCGAGCGCATGGCGCGGATCGACGCCGCGATCGCGCTGGCGGGCATGCAGCCGCCCGATCTGGTCGCCGCCGATGCCGGAGACTTCGTCGCCGCGATGCTTGCGCGCCCGCGGCCGTCGGGCACGGCACGGGTAATGTTCCATTCGATCATGTGGCAATATCTGCCCGCCGCCACGCAGGCGCGTATCACCGCCGCCTTTGAAGCCGCCGGGGCCGATGCAACGACCGATTGTCCGCTCGGCTGGATCGCGCTGGAGACAGACCCCGCCACCTTCCGTCACGAGTTGCGCGTGCGCCTGTGGGACGGAGCTGCACACCATGGCGAGGAGCATCTGCTGTCCCACGCCCACCCGCACGGCGCATGGGTCGAGTGGCTGGCCGGTTAGCCTGCCAGAAACGCCTCCATCGCCGCATTGACTGCGCCCGGCGCTTCCCACGGCACGAAATGGCCGCAGTCCGGCACGCGAACAATGGTGAGCGGGTCGATGATGTCGTCAAGCCCATCAAGGTTTTCGGGGGGCAGGGCAAGATCGTCCAGCGCCCAGATCACCAATGTCGGGATCGTCAGTTTGGGCAATGCGGGCGGCGTCCAGCCTTCGGGAATATCGAACGGCGCGTCCATGTCCGGCACGTCGATGGGACTCGCGCGATAGTAGTTGAGCATCCCGAAGGCCGCATCGCGGTTCTGCCAGTCGCGCAGCAGCTGGTCGCGCTCTTCCGGCTCCATCGCGCTGGGGCGATCCCACTTGACTTCCTTGAGCAACAGGCCGGTAAGCCCGTGCTCCTTGACCAGCGCGTCGTTCGCTGTGTCGCGAAAGCCGCGGATATACTGGCTCGCCGCGCGCTGGCCGGGGTGGGTGTAGAGCAGCCGCTGGAAGATCGCCGGATGCGGGGCATTGGCGATGATCGCCTTGTTCACCCGCGCATGCTGCCCGCCGAGCGCCACGCCCCAGGCAATCGCGCCGCCCCAATCGTGCCCGACGATGGTGAAGCTGGCGATGCCGAGCACGTCGGCGAGCAGGAAGATGTCGCCGATCAGCTTGTCAGGGGTATAGGCCTCCACGCCTTGCGGTTTCGAGGAGCCGCGATAGCCGCGCTGGTCGGGCGCAATGCAGCGATAACGGTCGGAGAAATGCGCGATCTGGTGGCGCCAGGTGCGATGGCTTTCGGGAAAGCCGTGAAGGAAAATCAGCACCGGCGCATCAGCCGGGCCTTCATCGACGATATCGAGGCTGATGCCGTTGGGCAGTTGCACCCGTTTCTGTTCAAAAATCATTCGGCGGCCTCCAGCTTTTCCATGTAGCCATTCGCCACCATCGTCGCCACTTGGTCAAACAGAGCGTCGGGCGTGCGGCGCAGCTCGCCCATCGCCTTTTCGCCGCCCTCGGCGACAATGATCTCGCGCGTGCCGGCAGCGATTTCATCGAGCATCGCGCGCGCGGCCACATCGGCGGGGATGCCGTTGTCGATTGCCGGATCTGAGGTGCCGCGCCGTGTGCCCTGTGCGGTGAGCGCATTGCGCGAGACATTGGTGGCAACCGAGCCGGGGTAGATCGTGTGCACTGTCACGCCGGTCTGCGAAAGCTCGCCGCGCAAGGCATCGGCATAGCCCGCCAGCCCGAACTTGGCGGCGCAGTAAGCGGTGCGCATCGGCACGCCGACTTTCCCGGCGATCGAGGAAATGAAACCCAGCGCGCCTGATCCGCGCTCCGCCATGTGCCCGATCAATCCTTGCGCAAAGGCGATCTGCGCGGTGAGATCAACCGCGATAATGTCGCGATAGACCTGCATGTCGGTCTTCAATGCGCGGCTGCGCTGCGAGATGCCGGCATTGGCAAAGGCGATGTCGACATGGCCTTTCCAGCCAATCGCGCGGGCCGTCGCCTCGCTGAGCGCCGCCTCGTCACGCACATCGAAGGGCAAGATCAGCGTTTCGCTGCAATCCGCTGCCACCTCGGCCAGCCGCGCCTCGTCACGCCCTGACAGCACCACATGCGCGCCGCGCGCCGCCAGTTCGCGCGCCAGGCCTGCGCCGATGCCCGATGACGCTCCGGTGATCCAGGCTACCTTGCCCGCGTAATCCATCGCACTCTCCCGTTTTGCAGCAGGACTAGCGAGCGGCGGCAGGCAGGGCAATCAGGTTGCTGTTTGCGACCGTATCATATCAGCGAGATTCACCGGAAACACTGCTTCGGGCCAGGCTTCCAGCTCGTCGAGGGTGAACCAGCGGTGCTGCGTCATCAGTTGCTGTTCCAGCGCGGTGTGGCCCGCGGTGTCGATCCGCGCTTGCGGAACGCGGACAAGGAAGAAGCGTTCGTCGGCCTGAACCGGCTCGCCTTCGACCGTGACGAATTCGGGGGTCATCCGCGCGATCAGCGGGCCCGGATCGGCAATGATGCCGGTTTCTTCAAGCAGCTCGCGCCGGGCGGCATCCTCGAAGTTTTCGCCCGGCTCGCACGCGCCGCCGGCCGTCACCCAGAAGGGCGGACGGCCGGGCACATCAAAGCGGAACATCAGCACGCGGGCCGCAGGATCGAGCACGATCAGCCGCGCCGCGCGGCGCAGGCGCAGCTTGGGGTTGAGCATGCTCAAGACTCCGGCACGCTCGCCTTGATCGCCACGGCATGGACCCGCTGGCCAACGATATCGCCCAGCGCCGCGATCACCGCGCGCTGGCGGGCGAGCCGGTTCATCGCGGCGAAGGCTGCCGACTCGATTTCGATGGTGAAATGCGATTCACCCGAGCCGTCGTCGCCCGTGTGGCCCGAATGCTTGGCGCTGTCGTTGATGATCGCGAGGCGGGTGGGGGAGAAGGCTGCGGTCAGCAGATCACGCATTTCCTCGGCAACGGACATCGGGTCTTTCCTTCTTTGCAAGCGCCAGACGGCAATTCCGGCTTGGAACTTGGAGGCTTGGCCGCCATTCTTCCGTCTCATGCCTTCACCACGATTCCACGGCCGCGTCGAGAGCGAAGGGCGCACCTGCGAAGCCCATGGCTGCCGCGAGGCGGGCGAATTCCGCGCGCCCGGCCGCCGTCCGCACGGGTTCGACGGGCCGGGCGAATGGCGCTGGTTCTGCCTGACCCACGTGCGCGAATTCAACGCCGGCTACGACTGGTTTGCCGGCATGAGCGCCGAGGAAATCCTCGCAGCCCAGTGCCCGGTTGCCGGCTGGCGCACCGAAAGCCGCGCCTTTCGCCCCACCGCCGGGATCGCCGATGGCCCGCGCTGGGCCGACTTTGCCGATCCGCTCGACGCAATCAGTGCCCGTGCGCGCGGCATCAAGTCCCACGCCGAGCGCGCCGCGCGCACGGCCATGTCGGGGCGGTTCTCGAAGGAAGAAGCGCTGGCGCTCGAGGTGATGGGCCTTGGTTCCGATACCGACCGCACACGCCTGCGCCGTCGCTATTCCGAGCTGGTGCGGCGCTATCATCCCGATCGCAACGGCGGCGACCGCGCCCACGAAGCGCAGCTGACCGCCGTGGTCGAGGCTTACCAGTTGCTCAAGAAAAGCGCGGCGCTGGCCTAGCGCCTACGCCCGCGCGGCCTTGATGATTGCGGCGTCGATGGCGTTGGCCTCGGCATAGGCGGGGCGCTGGGTGATACGCTCGACATAGGCCTTGAAGGACGGGCGCTCGGGGATCGAGCCGAAGCGCAGGCCCCACACGAACTGGCTGCCGACATAGGTGTCGGCCATGGTGAAGCGGTTGCCGGCAATGAAATCATGCATCGACAGCCACTTGTCGAGCGTATCGAGAACGCGTTCGAGGCTGCCGAAGCCGGCCATGCCCTCGCGGCCCTCCGGCACTTCCCAGCCCATCGCCTTGCCGACCACCGCCTGTTCCAGCGGCCCGGCGGCAAAGAACAGCCAGCGGAAATAGGCGGCTTTTTCATGCGCGTCGGGCAGCAGGCCCGCCTGCGGGTGGGTTTCGGCAAGGTAGTGGTTGATCGCGGCGCATTCGGTGATGACCTGATCGTGGCCTTGCAGGTGATGCACCAGCGCCGGCACCTTGTTCATCGGATTGATGTCGCGCAAATTGGCCGGGCGGCTCGCCCAGTCAAACACCACCTGCGCGTAATCCGCGCCCGCCTCGTGCAGCGCCCAGCGGGCAATCTGCCCGCGGCTCATGGCGACGGTGTAGAAGGTGAATTCGGCCATTATCCTCTCCATTGGCGACGTCTATTTGCGCGCCGGCGCCTGCCGGAACGCCCAGCGCAGGGTGCGGCCCATGCCCCAGGTCGCTGCGCGGGCGGGCAGGGCGGTGAGCACCGGGCGTTGCAGGTGGAGCATCGTTCGCGCCCAATCGGGCAGCATTGCCACGGCATCGGCGGTGATCATCGTCTGGACGACCAGCGGTGTGCCTTCGGGGCGCTGGCTCAGCACCAGCTGCGCGACCTCGCGCGCTTCAGGCGAGGTGGCAAGATCATGGCGCAACATCCGGAAAATGCGATCCGCCTCGGCGCGGGTTTCAGGCACCGGATCGGCCCCGAGCAGCCGCGCGATCACCGCGAACTGGCGGTAATATTCGTCCTGCTCGCTGACAGGCATCCCGGGCCGGACGTGGCGCAGATAGCCGGCAAGGAAGCTCTGCGCCTCGGTTACGTGGACCCAGGCCAGCGTGCGCGGATTGGTCGCTTGGTAGCGGGTGCCATCGGCCAGGGTCCCGCCGACCTTGGCGTGGATGCGATTGACCCGATCGATTGCCTTGAGCGCTTCGTTACGGTGGCCGAAGGTCGTCACCGCGATGAACCGTGCGGTGCGTTGCAGCCGTCCGTGCATGTCTTCGCGGAAATTGGAATGGTCGAGCACGCCCTGCAACGCTTCGGGATGGAGCATCTGCAACAGCAAGGCGCGCACCCCGCCGGTCATCATGCCCACGATATCGGCGTGCACCAGCCGGATCGGGGTATCGCGCACGAACAGCGCCTCGTCCGAAGGCGGGGTGGGCTGATCGCCCTTGGCACTATTGTGAAACACCCCGCGCACGCGTCCCACCAGATGCTGGCGCAGAAGCTCGCTTGGGTCGGATCTTGTCATGGCATCAATATACGCACTGCACGC
>JBKBLZ010000009.1:27380-99735 GCA_046296035.1 Erythrobacter sp.
AGCTGTGCTCGCATCAGGGCAAGATCATCCTCGGCAAAGACTGCGGCCAGATCGCGCGCCATGTGCTGCGCGGTGTTCGCCATCGCGCGATCCTCCCAGCTGTCGCGCACGATCTGGCGAATCTGATCGGCCGGGGCAGTGCGCGGCCAGATGACGCGCGCCGCGCCGGCCTGTTCCAGCCGCCTTGCGTGGTAAAGCTGTTCGAGATGCTGCGGCAGGCACACCTGCGGCAGCCCGGCGGCCAGCGCAAGGCAGGCGATGCCGTGCTGGCCGCTGTTGAAGACAAGCCGCGCGCGCTGCGCAATTTCCTCTACCGGCAAGGGATGGTCGCTGATCTGCGCACCGGCCGCGCGCAGCCGCTCACGCACCGCCGCGTCGGCATTGGGCAGGAAGCAGGCAAGCGGTAGCCCAAGGGTTGCGAGCGCTTCCACCAGCGCCGGGTTTTCGAATTCGCGGGTCGAAAAATAGCAGAACAATTCGTTTCCGCGGACATCGGCAATGCCGGCATAGTCAGCCACCGGCGGCAGATAGCAATCGGCGGGGCGCTGTGCCGCATAGGGGTCAAGCAGCGGCAGCGTGCGCACCATCTCGCCGTCGCGGGCATAGACCTGCGGCAGGCTGGCCAGCGGCTTGCCCCCCAGCGGCACGATGGCCGCATTCACCGCAGCAACCAGCGCGGCTTCATCGGCTTCACGCGTGGGGTATTCGGGCAGAAACACCGGAAAGCACGCAAGCTCGGCTGGCGGGATGCCATAGCCGGTTCCCACCGCCACCGCCGGAATCCCGCAGATGCGCGCCGCCATCAGCGCGTTGGGCGCATAATCGGCCACCACCAGCGCAATCTGCCGCATCCGGATCACCTCGATCCACCATGCCACATTCGCCCGGATCCGCTCGGTTTCGTTGAACCGGCAATCAAGCAGGTATTCGGCCCAGCTGGCCGCCGGCGGGGCCTTGCGCGCGATCCGGCCTTCCCGATTGATGCCCAGCCGCACCCCCGGGAACACGAGATCGCAAGCGGGCGCGATCTCGTGTGCATGATCCATCCAGCCGAGCGCGGCGTCGCATTCGGCCGCACCTTGCAACGCGCGGGCCACCCGCGCGAGCGTGACGACATGGCCACGCCCGGCACCGGCTTCCCATGCCAAAAGCACCCGCTTCATGCTTATTGCACCTTGCTCGGCTCTCGGCGCGCCGATGCCGGGCAGGCTGAAGGATCAGTCGTCGCAGTAACCGCCGCAACTTCCGCAATCATCAGGCGGCGGCGGCGGCGGCGGAAGGATATCTGTCCGGGTGCGGCGCACATTGCCCGCGGTGAACAGATCTTCGATCAGCCGGTTGGTCAGCAGGCTGCGAGCCGGAGCCTCGGCCTTGCCGAAGACCACCCGCACGCCCAGCAGGCCGCCCGTATATTCCCGCTCGCCCAGTCGAACCTGGCCGGTAATCGCAACATTGCTGGCCAGCGGAATGGCCGTGCCCAGCGCCAGAGCATGGGCGCCGCCGGTGTAGCGGTGGCCGATCGACACCGCCAGCCCGTCGTCCTTGCCCTGCCATGTCAGATCGGAAAAGGCAAAGGCATCGCCATCACGCGCGTAGATCTCGAAAGTGCGCGTCGTTGCGGTGGAAGCGATCTGGCGGGTGAAGCCGTTGATGTCTTCATAGCCGCCCACCGCGGACAGCCGGAAATTCCCGAAATCCGCCACCAGTTCGCCGCCCAGGCGGCGGGTTTTGACCCCGCTGGCGCGGCGATAATCGCTGAGCGAGCCGTATGCCCCCAGATAGAGGCTCTCGGCGGCACGGTAACCCAGATGGACAGCGCCCCCAGGGAGCGTATCTCTACGGTTGCGAAACAGGATGCCGTCAAGCTGGACGAGCGCAGTGTCTCCTGCCTGCACACTGGCCAGCGCACCCCCGGTAAAACTGCTGTCATCGCTCGGCTTGGCCTTGTCCTCGACCACACCGCCAGCCCCTTCGATCGCACCGATCAGATCCTGCGCGGCGGACGGGCAGGCCGACGCGGCCAGGGCGATCGCTGTCAAGCTAGCACTCGCCCTCAGCACAAAAGCCGATATTGTCACTATTTCCCCCATTTTCCTGTTACTCGGGTTAAGACGACGTGCTTCCCGCTTATGTTATAGGGTCACCCTAGCATTTTTTGTGCTTGTATCACAACACTGGTTTCGTCAGGGGAAACCCGCTTTGCCCTTGCAGCCATACGGCGCTCGCCCTAGTCAGGCCCTCACAATGACCGACATGAACCTCTCTGCCGGCCCTTCGGGCGTTCTGCCTGCCGCGCCGGATATCGAACTTGACGTGCGCACCACCTTCGGCATCGATGTCGATTGGAAAGTGCCCGCCTTCAGCCAGACATCCGCGCACGTCCCCGAAACCGACGCCGCCTATGTCTTCGATCCGGACACCACGCTCGCCATCCTTGCAGGCTTTGCGCATAATCGCCGGGTGATGGTGCAGGGCTATCATGGCACCGGCAAGTCGACCCATATCGAACAGGTCGCCGCGCGCCTCAACTGGCCGTCGATCCGCGTGAACCTCGATGCGCATATCAGCCGCATCGACCTCGTCGGGCGCGATGCGATCGTGCTCAAGGACGGGTTGCAGGTGACCGAGTTCAAGGAGGGCATCCTGCCCTGGGCGCTCCAGCACCCGGTGGCGCTGACCTTCGACGAATATGACGCAGGGCGGCCTGACGTGATGTTCGTGATCCAGCGGGTGCTGGAATTCGATGGCCGGCTGACCTTGCTTGATCAGAACCGCGTGATTACGCCCAACCCGTTCTTCCGCCTGTTCGCCACCACCAACACCGTGGGGCTTGGCGATACCTCGGGCCTCTATCACGGCACGCAGGCGATCAACCAGGCGCAAATGGATCGCTGGAACATCGTCGTCGCCCTGAACTACCTCAAGCCCGAGGTGGAGCAGCAGATCGTCAAGTCCAAGGCGCCGCAGTCGGACGACAAGCTGATTGCCGACATGGTCAAGGTTGCCGAGCTGACCCGGCAGGGCTTCATCAATGGCGATATTTCCACCGTGATGAGCCCGCGCACCGTGATCACCTGGGCGCAGAACGCAAGCATCTTCAATTCGGTGGGCTTCGCCTTCCGCCTCTCGTTCCTCAACAAGTGCGACGAGGCGGAGCGCACGCTGGTGGCCGAATATTACCAGCGGGTTTTCGGTGAGGATCTGCCCGATAGCGCTGCCAGCAAGCGCTGACAGCAAGCCGCTTGCGGACAAGTGTCATAGGCTGATAACACAGCGCTAACCATGGCGCTGTTTGACCGATTCTGGAAAGGCTCTCGCGGCAACGCCGATGCCGAAGGGCATGGAGACGGGGGGGCGGAGGGGCCATCCGGATTCTACCCGCTTTACGAATCGATGCAGCCCACCGACCGCGACGAGGATCGCGATTTTTTGGGGGACGATCTGCCCCAGCGGCCGCGCCCTTCGGCCAAACCCGATTTTGACGCGTGGGATGCCAGGCTGGCGGGGATCGACGCGGCGCTCGTGGGCGAGGAAAAGCGCCGCCTCAGGTGGTGGCAGCGCGATTACTGGCGCGCGCGCTCGAAGCTGTGGTGGACCGGGCGCGCGATTATGGCGGGCCTCGCGCTGTTGGTGGCGCTGATCGGCTGGCTCACGATCACCGCGCCGCTCTCGAAAAGTCTCGAACCGATCGCCCCGCCGCAGGTCACGCTGCTCGCCAGCGACGGCACCCCGATCGCACGGCAGGGCGCGATTGTGGAAGCGCCGGTCAGGATCGCCGACCTGCCGCCGCACGTGTCGCAGGCCTTCATCGCGATTGAAGACCGGCGGTTCTATTCGCACTGGGGCATCGATCCGCGCGGCATCGCCCGGGCAGCGATCACTGGCTATGGCGGCGGCTCGACGATCACCCAGCAGCTCGCCAAGTTCACCTTCCTCACGCCCGAGCAATCGCTCAGCCGCAAGGCGCGCGAGGCGCTGATCGCCTTCTGGCTGGAAAGCTGGCTGACCAAGGACGAAATCCTCGAACGCTATCTCTCCAACGCCTATTTCGGTGACAACCAGTATGGGTTGCGCGCTGCGAGCCTGCACTACTTCTACCGCCAGCCCGAAAAGCTGCGGCCCGAGCAGGCGGCGATGCTGGCGGGGTTGCTGCAGGCGCCCTCGCGCTATGCGCCGACCAGGCATTACGACAAGGCCAAGGCGCGCATGGAGCTGGTGATCCAGGCGATGGTCGAGGAAGGCTATCTGACCGCGGCGGAAGCCCGCGCGCTGCCCGATCCGCGCATCGATGTGCGCACGCGCGACGACAACCTGCCGACCGGCACCTATTTCGCCGATTGGGCGCTGCCGCTGGCGCGCGAGGGGATGGAGGCAAGCTATTCCAGACAGGTGCTTGCCACCACGCTCGATTCGCGGTTGCAGGCGCTGGCCAACCGCGTGGTGGCGCGCGCGCCTCTGGGCGGCGCGCAGGTCGCGCTGGTGGCGATGCGCCGCAATGGCGAGGTGGTGGCGATGGTGGGCGGGCGCGACTATCGCAAATCGCCCTTCAACCGCGTGACGCAGGCCCGCCGCCAGCCGGGTTCGACCTTCAAGACCTTCGTCTATCTCGCCGCGCTGGAGGCCGGATGGGATCCCGAAGACACCATCCCCAACACCCCGATCACGCAAGGCTCCTACCGCCCCAGGAATGCAGCCGAGGCCTATTCCGACCAGATCACGCTGGAGGATGCCTTCGCCCAGTCCAGCAATGTCGCCGCGGTGCGCCTGCTCCAGGCGGTGGGCAGCGACAAGGTGATCCGCACCGCGCGCGCGCTCGGCATCACCGCGCCGATGGCCAAGGGTGATCCCAGCCTCGCGCTCGGCACCTCGGCGATGACGCTGATGGAGCTGACCGCCGCCTACGCCGGGATCGCCGCGAATGATTTTCCGGTCGAACCCCATGCTTTTGCGCGCGGCGAGCCGGGATGGTGGGAATGGCTGACCACCCGCAAGGGCAGCTTTTCGCGGGGGGATCACGCGGCGATCGAGACCATGCTGCGCGCCGCGATCAACCGCGGGACGGGGCGCAATGCGGTGCTGCCGATCGCCAATTACGGCAAGACCGGCACCACGCAGGATTACCGCGACGCGCTGTTCGTGGGCTATGCCGGAGATCTGGTGGTGGGGGTGTGGATCGGCAATGACGACAACTCGCCGCTCAATGGCGTTACCGGCGGCAGCACGCCCGCGCGGATCTGGCGCGATTTCATGCGCGGGGCATTGAAGCTCGAAGCCGCGCCGCGCCCGAAGACGCAGGCCTCGCCCGATCCCGAAGGACCGGTGCAGCAGCTCGATATCGAAGGCGGGCAGATCCCGCTCGGCCAGGACGGGGCTACGCTGAGCATCGATGGCAATGGCGTCACGATCAGGCAGGAGGGCGTGCCGGTCGAGGTGCGGGTTGATCAGGGCGGAGTGGCGATCCAGCCCGCGCCATCCCCCGGCGCAACTCCGCCGTAAGGCCTAGACCATCAGGATATTCATCACCGCCGTCGCGATCGGGCGGGTGCGGTCATCCTGCCAGGCCTCGACCGTGACATTGGCGTTGCGCCGCCCGAGCCGGGTGATGCGGCCAAGCGCGAAGCTGGCGCGCGATTTGCCCGCAGCGAGATATTGCACGGTGATGTTGATCGGCTTCAATTGCGGATCGCGCCCTGCCGCCAGCAGCGCGGCGTGGAGCGCGGCATAGCCGGCCGTTTCCAGCAGCCCGGCAGTGGCCCCGCCGTGGAAATGCGCCGGGCGGCCTTCGACATTCGGCCCGAAATCGACCGAAAGCACCGGCAAACCGGCTTCCTGGCCGACAATTGCGATGCCAAGCGAACGGGCGTAGGCAGGCAGCACGATCCTCTCAGGCATCGCCCATGGCCCTTGCCAGCGCCGGGTTGTCCTTGCGCGGATCAGTCCCGATGGTCATGAACACGCCTGCCACATGGGCCACCGGATCAGCCGGATCGCCATCATGGGCAATGCCGCGCACGAAGGCGGCCGAGCGGGTGCGGCGATAGCATTCCACCCGCCCCCTTACGCTTGCACCAGCGCGTGCCGGGCGCTGGTAATCGACGCGCAGATCGAGCGTGGCGACCGGGTTGAAGGTGCGGCTCGTCTGCCAGATCGCCATCCCGCTCGCCATGTCCATCAGGCTGATGATCGGGCCGGAGGCCAGCACGCCGCTGCCGCTGTCACCGACCAGATCCGCGCGCCAGGGCAGTTCAAGCTCGACCCAGTCGTCCCCCTGATCGGTGAACCTGAGGCCAAGCCAGGCGGTGTGGCCGTGACGGAAAAACCATTTCGAGGCTTCGCGCGCATCGAACCGGGCAGAGGGCGTGGTCATGTCGGGGTGCATAGGGGCGCTCGCGGGGCGGTTACAATCATTTAATTTCGCGGGGACGGCCAACGCGATCACCTTGGGCAGCGGCGCGTCCGGCACGGGGCCGGGGCGCGGCACCAGGAAGGAGAGCATGATGAATATCCCGCAGATCAATCTTGACCAGATTCCCGGGCTTGAGGGGGCACAGGCCCTGTTCGGCGCGGTGCTTCAGGCCCAGGGGCCGATCGATGATCGCATCGTCGACATCATGGTGTTCCTCTACGAGGCCATGCCGCCCGAGGCTCTGCTGTAACAGGGGGCAGGGCGGGGCGATGATCGTCCATCCTGCCATTGCCGGACTGCGGAGCCGACCCGCTCCGCAGCCTCGCCTCGACGCGGCGCTGGCGCGCTGGCGCGGTTCGCATTCAGCGCGCACGATGCACGCGGGGCTGGCGGCCTATGGCGAGGGGGCGCCGCTGGATGCGGTGCCCGATCTGGCGCGACTGCTGCGCGATTGCGCCGCCGCAAGCGCGCTGGCGCATGATTTCATTGCACCTGTCATGGCGGCGCTCACCACCGAGCCGCTGGCGCAGCTGCCGCTCGGCCATTCCGCCGCCCCCGGCATCGTGCGGATCCGCCTCGCCGACAGCGGCCGGGCCAGTCTGGCCTTGGCAGCCTATGCCCAGGCAGCGCAGCGCCAGCCGGCTTCGGTGCTGTTTGAAGACGGCGAGGCGCACGAGATCGTGATCGCCGGGGCAGGGCAGGCCCTGTGCCACCGCCTGTCCGATCGCGGGTTGGAAAGCCGCGCGATCACGTGCCTGCCCGGCACCCGACTGGCGCGCGGCGGGGCCAGCGAGGCGCGGCAATTCGTGGCAGTCGCGCGCCCGCTGCTGGTGCTGCAACTGGTGCGCGAGGCGGTGTCACCCGCGCCCTCGCGCGAGGTTTCGCTGCCCGATGGCGTGCTGCTTCAGACCATCAGCGGATCGAAGCACGCGAGCCAGATGATGATCGCGCTGGGCGTGCTCGGCGCGCTCGAACATCGCCCGGCGCTTGAGCCGATGGAGCGGCTCGCGCGTGACCAGCAGGCCGAACGCGACCTGCGCTGGGAGGCGCTGCGCCAGGTGCTGGGGCTGGATACGGTGTGCGGCATGGCGCTGCTCGGGCAACTGGCCGCGCGCGGGGAAGATCCGCTTGCGCCGCCCGCCGCGCAGCTGCGGCGCAACCTGCTGGCCGCGCAGCCCGAACTTGCCAAACTGGAGCACGCCTGATGCCGCTGGTGATCGATAATCCTTCGGATGACGCCTGCTCGCTGGCCGAATGCACCGAAGCTTTGGGCGAACTCGGCTTCGACCCCGACGATCCGGCCAGCACGGCGGCCGCGGCCGGTTGGCTCCGGCGGCTGGCCAACAATCGCAGCTTTCTGGGCGACTTTCTGGTCGGGCAGCTGACAGGTGCAGGCCGAAAGGACATCGCCAGCGGCTATGGCCCGCAGGCGATCGTGCTCAGCCGCCCCAAGGACAACCGCCCCAACGCCGCCTTCCTGCGCGCCGCGATCTGGCCGTCCCCGCGCGACCACGTGTTCCGCACCAGCGGCGCAGCGAGCTTCGTCTATGGCGCGCCGCACGATCATAATTTCGATTTTCTTACGGTGGGTTACTGCGGCCCCGGCTATGCCAGCGATTATTACGAATATGATTACGAGGCGGTCGCGGGCTATCCGGGCGAGGATGCTGGCTTGCGCTTTGTGGAGCGTAGCGTGCTCGCGCCGGGCAAGCTGATGCTCTATCGCCGCCATATCGATGTGCACTGCCAGCACCCGCCGGAGCGCCTGTCGGTTTCGATCAACGTGATGCGGCTCGATCCGGCGCAGACGTGGTTCGATCAATATGGTTTCAATCTGGCCGACGGGACGGTGACGCGCTGGCTCAACCCGCTGGCGAGCGAGGCTTTCCTGCGTGTGGCAGTCGCGAGCGGGGCGGCAAGCGCGCAGGACTATGCCGCATGGGTCGGCGCGCGCCATCCGAGCGACCGGATGCGATTGGCAAGCTACGCGGCGCGGGCCGAGATGTGCGAGGATTCGGCAGAAGCGGACGCGCTGTGGCGGGAAGCGGAGCTGTCCGGCAGCCGGATGCTGGCCGGGGCAGCGCGCGCGCAGCGGGCGGCGCTTTAGAGCGTTGTCGAGCCGGGTGGAATCTCCCGGCGGCTCGGAAAATGCGGTAAAACAAAAGTCTGGAGCGGTCGATCTGATGCAGTCGGATCGCAAACCGCTCTAAAGCACCCCGCCGGCCAGCCGGTCGATCGCGCCTTGGAGAATGACTGCGGCGGCATGGGCATCAATCGCGGCAGCGCGCTTGGCGCGGCTCATGTCCTGCCCGATCATTGCCGCCTCGGCGGCCTGGGTTGACCAGCGTTCGTCCCACAGCAGGATGGGCAGGGCAAAGGCCTCGGCCAGGTTGCGGGCATAGGCGCGGGAGCCTTGCGCGCGCGGGCCTTCGGAGCCGTCCATGTTGCGCGGCAGGCCGAGCACGATACCCTTGACATCGCGGTGCGTGATGAGCGCCGCCAGCGTTTCGCGATCACGCCCCCACTTGCCGCGCCGGATCGTCGTGCCATTGGTGGCGAAGCGCCAGCCCGCATCGCAGGTGGCGGTGCCGATGGTTTTGGTGCCGAGATCGAGCCCGAGCAATACGCCGCTGTCGCCCACAGCCTCGGCAAAGCCGCGCGCGTCCTCGAAGATCAGCGTGTTGCTTGCCACGAATTCACCCGGCGTGCGACATCAGCCTTGGTGTTGGCCCAGAACAGCGGCAGATCATAGACGTGGTAATTGTTGCCCGGCAGGACATAGCTGCCCATCTCCGGCGGCGGACCAATCAGCAGAAGGCCGCGCTTGTCGCACCTTGCAGGCACCAGCCCGGGCTGGAGCGTGCCCTTTTCCATGCTGTCCTCGGGCACCAGCGTCCCGAGATTGACGCCGGCCGGTGCGCTGGTGCCGGGGGTGCCGGTGAGCGGGTTGGTGCACAGCATCGGATCGCTGCCCGGCTTTTGCCCGTCGAGCGCCGGGCTGCTCCCATAAGCATCGAGCACCATCGCCGGATCGGCCGGTTCGGCAAAGCTCGACCAACTGATGACGCAGCCGGTCTGGTCGGGCGTGGCACAGGCGGGCAAACCCATCACGGGAAGATCGTGCAGGGTCGAGACCGGCCAGCCGATCACATAGGCGGCCACCAGCCGCGCCGCAGTGGGCGAGCCCTTGATTTCCTCGGCCAGCAGCCGCTTGAGGTGCAGCGCGCCTTGCGAATGGCCGGCGAGCACGATCGGGGTTTCGGGATCGACGCTGGAGAGGAAATAACCGAAGGCCTCGCGCACATCGGCATAGGCGGCATCGATGGCTTGCTTGCCCTCTGGCGCGTCGGTGAGGAAGGCGCCCATCGTCGCCTGCCGGTAGCGCGGCGCCCAGATTTCGGACGCGGCGTTGAAGGGGCTGGCCATGCCGCGCAGGTAGATGCGGGCAATCCGCTCGGCCTCCGGATCGCCGCCGTTTGCCAGCGGGGCGTTCCAGCTGGAACGGTTGAGGTAGCTGGTGGGGTGGACGAAGAACACGGCAAAGCGCTGCTTCGGCTCGGCCGGGGCGGGCGGCAGGCCGCGGTCGCCAGCATAGGCGGGCTGCCAGCGCGCCGGGTCTGTCACGCCGATGCCGGGGCGCGAATACCACAAGGTGCTGTCCTCGTAGGCATTGGCCTGGAGCGGCTTGACCGGCTGGAATTCGCCCGACGGCACCAGCGCAATCTCGGCCAGCTCCTTCTGGAACAGCTCATAAACGATCCGCCCGCCGATCACGAGCACGATACACAAGGCGATGAAATACAGGAACTTGCGGGCCATACTTCAGTCTTGTCCGTGGCTATTTTTCTGCCGGTGACTGTTCGGCCAGCGCTGGGCGCAGGGTGCGCCACGCGCGGTCGGGACGCAGGCTGGAGAACCACGAGAGCGGGTTCCAGCTGGTCGATCCGTCGAGGCTGAAAGTGATGAATTCCGCACGTCCGCCGATATTCGCGAGCGGCACCGCGCCTCCAAGCCCGCTCTCGATGATTTCGGCGCGGCTGTCGGCGCTTTCATCGCGGTTGTCGCCCATCACGAACACAGCCTCGGCCGGCACGGTGTAGGGGCCGAAATTGTCGAGCCGCTGGTCGCGGTAGTCGATGGTGAGATAGGTCGCACCATTGGGCAGCGTCTCGCGCCAGGTCGGGGGTTCGAAATAGTCGCGCCCGTCCGGGCCGGTGACGCGGTATTGTTCGAAGGCATCGAGGCACGGCGCGCCGCGGCACAAGAGGTCGGGCTCGAACGGCAGGCGCACCGACGGGACCACTTCGCGCTTGATCGGCGTGCCATTGAGGATGATCTGCCCGCCGCTGACCTCGATCGTGTCGCCCGGCAGCGCCACCACCCGCTTGATGTAATCCTCGTCGCGGGTGGGGTGGACGGGGATCACGATATCGCCATATTCGGGAGTGGCGGCCCAGATCCGGGTGCTCGAGCGCGGCAGCAGGTGGAAGCTCGCCGAGGCCCATGACCAGCCATAGGGATACTTGCTCACCACCAACCGGTCGCCCACCCACAGGGTGGGCATCATCGAGGTCGAAGGAATGTAGAACGGCTTGGCGACCAGGCTGTGGAATGCGAGCACCGCCAGCAGCATCAGCGCAAGGCCGCGGATTTCGGCAATCCAGTCGACCTTGTGTTGATCTTCGGGAGCGCTGGTTTCAGTCACTTGTGGGGTCTCGGAGCTTGCCATGTCGGGGGGCCGGTCACAGGAGGGGGATGGCTTCGATGATCACAAAGGCCTGCGCCCATGGATGATCGTCGGTGAGGGTAAGATGAATGCGCGCCTCATGGCCCTTTGGCGTGATTTCTTCAAGCCGCAAAGCCGCCCCCCCGGTGAGCGCCAGCGTCGGCGCGCCCGAGGGAGCATTGACCACGCCGATATCTTTCATGAAGACACCGCGCCTGAACCCGGTGCCGACCGCCTTGGAAAAGGCCTCCTTGGCGGCGAAACGCTTGGCGTAGGTGCCGGCGATGGTGAAGGGGCGGCGGCGCGCCTTGGCGATTTCGATCTCGGTAAAGACGCGCTTTTCGAAGCGCTCGCCATAGCGCGCGAGCGAGTTGCCGATCCGCTCGATATTGCAAAGGTCTGAGCCCATGCCGATGATCAAGCGACACCTGCGATGATTGTGCCGGACAGGGTGCTTGACCGCCAAAGGCGGCGCACCCGCCCGTCAGGCCAGGGGAGCAAGGCGATCGCTCGCCGGTGGGCGAGCGCCATCAGGAAAACGCCCTTATCATGACCGCCACCAGCAACCCCAACGCCATCACGTGGAGCATCACCTGCGATGTGAACAGCGGGTGGGCGAAATCCCCCCTGGCGGCCTTCAATGCGCCGACATAGCCAAAGATCATCAGCACCAGCCAGCCGACCGCAAAGACCTGCATCACCCCGGTGTTGAGCGCAAAGCCGAGAAAGCCGATTGCCAGCAAAAACAGCGCCGCCGCGCCAATGGCCCAGCGTTTCTGCGCAGGCGTAAGGGGAGGAAGATCGCCCTTGGCCATGCTCACCGCGCCGCGTCCATCAGCGCGCGCATCCGGCGGATGGCGTTTTCCAGGCCGACGAAGACTGCCTCTCCGATGAGGTAGTGGCCGATATTCAGTTCCGCGATGTGCGGGATGGCCGCAATCGGCTGGACGTTTTCGAAAGTAAGCCCGTGGCCGGCGTGCGGCTCGATCCCGTTTTTCGCCGCCAGCGCGGCCATGTCGGTGATGCGGCGCAATTCGCGCTCCACCCGCTCGCGGTCGCCATCAAGGCTGGCATGGGCATATTCGCCGGTGTGAAATTCGACCACCGGCGCGCCGAGGCGCAGCGCGGCATCGAGCTGGCGTTCGTCCGCTTCGATGAACAGCGACACGCGGATGCCGGCGGCGCGCAATTCCCCGATAATCGGGGCAAGGCTGTTGTGCAGCCCGGCCGCATCGAGGCCCCCTTCGGTGGTGCGCTCCTCGCGCTTTTCAGGGACAATGCAGGCGGCGTGAGGCTTGTGGCGCAGCGCGATGGCAAGCATTTCGCGGGTCGCGGCCATTTCAAGGTTCAGCGGCAGGTTGGTGGCGGCCTGAATCCGGACGAGATCCTCGTCCCGGATATGGCGGCGGTCTTCGCGCAGGTGCGCCGTGATGCCATCGCCGCCGACCGCCGCGACGATCTGTGCCGCGCGCACCGGATCCGGATGATCCCCGCCGCGCGCATTGCGGATGGTGGCGACGTGATCGATGTTCACGCCAAGACGCAGGAGGCGGGGGATGGCGTTCATTCCTTTCTGCTGCCGGGCTTGGTCACCTCTACGCGCGCCAGCGCTTCGGGGATGTCGTTTTCGTCATAGGTCGGAAAATCAATGGCGAGCAGCGGGTAGAACGGCACACCGAGATCGACCGAACCGCAAGAGCGGTCGATGATCGCGCATTCGGCGATGACGTCGCCGCCCTCGCGCGCCACGGCGGCGATCGCCTCGCGGCTGGACAGGCCGGTGGTGACCACGTCCTCGACCATCAGCACCCGCGCGCCCGGCGCCAGCGTGAAGCCGCGGCGCAGGTGGAAGGTGCCTTCGGGGCGTTCGAGAAACAGCGCGTCCTTGCCCAGCGCGCGGCCCACTTCGTGGCCGATGATGATCCCGCCCATCGCCGGCGAGACGACCACATCGACCTGCTCGCGCACGCCCGGCGGGATGCCGGCCACCACCGCCGCGGCCAGCCGCGCGGCGCGGGCGGGGTTCATCAGCACCCGCGCGCACTGCAGGTAATGACCGCTGTGGCGGCCCGAGGAGAGCTTGAAATGGCCTTCGAGCAGCGCGCCCGATGCACGGAATTCCCCCAGCACTTCATCTTCGGTCACGAGCGAACTCCATAGAAAACATAGGGGAAGCGCCGAATTGCGCGGGTGACATGGGGGCTTGCATAAATTTCTCCCTAGAAGCGCTTGAGGCACTCGGCAAGCATCGCTAAGGGCAAAGATGATGCCGTCCCTAGCGGGGAGGGCAAAACGCCGTTCGCAGTCAGCCTCGGAGGGGGCGCGGCGGGCGGTATGGGATCAGATTCGAACCACTTGGGCACAGACATGGGTCAAAGGCACACCCGTATGAAAAAGGCTATCCTCGCGGCATTCGCCGCCGGGCTCGCGGCGTTTGCGCCGATGACGGTGGCTGCACAGGATGCAGCCGCTCCCGCTCCTGCTCCTGCTGCGGTCGCTGTCGAGGCGCCTGCCGCTGCGGCGGCGGCTCCTGCGGTGGACGTGACCGCTGCTCAGGCTCCGGCTGCCGCTGACGCTGCGGCAGCGCCGCCGGCCAGCGCCTATACCCCGATGGCCCCGACCAAGGGCAAGGGCATGCCCACCGATCCGCGCACCGGCGAACCGGGCGCGATGGCCAAGAGCCTCACCTTCCAGGACCAGTACACCGACAATGGTGAATATGCGCTGGGGATGCACAACTACATCCTGCTGCCAGTGATCACCGGGATCAGCCTGTTTGTGCTTTGCTTGCTGGTGTGGGTGATGTTGCGCTTCAACCGTCGCGCCAATCCGGTCGCCTCGAAGACGACGCACAACACCATGATCGAAGTGGTGTGGACGATTGTGCCGGTGATCATCCTGGTGGTGATTGCGGTGCCTTCGATCACGCTGTTGGCGCGTCAGTATGAAACGCCGCCGGCTGATGCGGTCACCATCAAGGCTACCGGCTACCAGTGGTATTGGGGCTATACCTACCCCGATCATGGCGAGATCGAAGTGATCTCGAACATGCTGGACGATGCCGATGCCATCAAGCGCGGTGAGCCCGCGCAGCTTGCGGTGGATAACCGCATGGTCGTGCCTGCCGGCGTGCCGCTGCGCATCCAGACCACCGCAACCGATGTGATCCACGCCTTCGCGGTGCCCTCGCTGTGGTTCAAGATGGACGCGGTGCCGGGCCGGCTCAACGAGAAGATGCTCACCATCAAGGAGCCGGGCGTCTATTACGGCCAGTGCTCCGAATTGTGCGGCGCGCGTCACGCCTACATGCCGATCGTGGTCGAGGCGCTCCCGCCGGCCGAATTCGCTGCCTGGGTCAAAGCGCAGGGCGGTTCGGTCCCGGGCGAGGCTGCGGGTGCAGAACAGACCGCAGCAGCCACGTCTGCTGTTCGGGAACCCGTGAAGAAGCTCGCCGCGCTGACCTTGCGCTAAGCCACCAGAACCAAGACAAGCTGAGAGTAGCAGACCATGGCAACCACCGCAGAAGGCTTCGACGCTCACGGGATCGGGCATCACGGCCACGACGCGCACGATCACGCAGACCATAAGCCGGGCTTCTTTGCCCGCTGGTTCATGTCGACCAACCACAAGGACATCGGCTCGATGTACCTGATCTTCGCGATCATCGCGGGGATCATCGGGGGTGCCATTTCGGGCATCATGCGGGTCGAACTGGCCGAGCCGGGGATCCAGTATTTGCAGTGGTGGGCCCAGTTCATGGGCGGCGGCAATGATCTGAACACCGCGCTGCACATGTGGAACGTGTTCATCACCGCTCACGGCCTGATCATGGTGTTCTTCATGGTCATGCCGGCGATGATCGGCGGCTTCGGCAACTGGTTCGTGCCGCTGATGATCGGCGCGCCGGACATGGCCTTCCCGCGCATGAACAACGTGTCGTTCTGGCTGACCGTGGCGGGCTTCTTCTCGCTGCTGTTCTCGCTGTTCGTCCCCGGCGGTTCCGGCCCCGGTGCAGGCACCGGCTGGACGGTTTACGCACCGCTTTCGACCAGTGGCTCGGTTGGTCCGGCAGTCGACTTCGCGATCTTCTCGCTGCACCTTTCGGGTGCCGGTTCGATCCTGGGAGCGACCAACTTCATCACCACCATCTTCAACATGCGCGCGCCGGGCATGACCCTGCACAAGATGCCGCTGTTCGTGTGGTCGGTGCTGGTTACCGCCTTCCTGCTGCTGCTGGCGCTGCCGGTGCTGGCCGCTGCCATCACCATGCTGCTGACCGACCGCAACTTCGGCACCACCTTCTTCGATCCGGCCGGCGGCGGTGATCCGGTGCTCTACCAGCACCTGTTCTGGTTCTTCGGCCACCCAGAAGTCTACATCATGATCCTGCCGGGCTTCGGCATGATCTCGCAGATCATCGCCACCTTCTCGAAGAAGCCGGTGTTCGGCTATCTCGGCATGGCCTACGCGATGGTCGCGATCGGCGTGGTCGGGTTCATCGTCTGGGCGCACCACATGTACACCGTGGGCCTCGACGTGAACACGAAGATGTACTTTACCGCTGCCACCATGGTGATCGCGGTGCCGACCGGCGTGAAGATCTTCTCGTGGATCGCGACGATGTGGGGCGGCAGCCTGACCTTCAAGTCGCCGATGGTCTGGGCGATTGGCTTCATCTTCCTGTTCACGGTCGGCGGGGTGACCGGCGTGGTGCTGGCCAATGGCGGGATCGATGACAACCTGCATGACACCTATTACGTGGTGGCGCATTTCCACTACGTGCTGTCGATGGGGGCGGTGTTCTCGATGTTCGCCGGCTTCTATTACTGGTTCCCGAAGATGAGCGGGCGGATGCACAGCGAACTGCTGTCGCACATTCACTTCTGGACGTTCTTCGTCGGCGTGAACGTGATCTTCTTCCCGCAGCACTTCCTCGGGATGCAGGGCATGCCGCGCCGCTATCCCGACTATGCCCAAGCCTACGCCTTCTGGCACGAGATCAGCACCTACGGCTATTACATCATGGCCGGCTCGATGGTGTTCTTCTTCGTCAACATCCTCTACGCGCTGGTTGCTGGCAGGAAGGCCGAAGCCAATCCGTGGGGCGAAGGCGCGACGACGCTCGAATGGACCCTGCCGAGCCCGCCGCCCTACCACCAGTTCGAAACGCTTCCCGTTATCACCGACGCGCATGACTACCACGATCACCGTCCGGTAACCGCTTGAGGTTGGGGGCGTGATCGGCTCCTTCACCGGAGCATGAAACACGGTGAGGGGCGCGGCTGACCGTCGCGCTCCTTTCCGATAGAGCAGATGAGACAATGGCCAGCACCGCACCCCAGACTGCCGCCATGATGCCGACGGAATGGCGTGATTTTTTCGCGCTGACCAAGCCGCGCGTCATGACGCTGGTGATCTTCACCGCGATTTGCGGCGTGCTGGCTGCGCCCGGCACGATTCATCCGGTGCTGGGCTTTACCGCGATCCTCGCGATCGCGATGGGGGCGGGCGGTTCGGCGGTGCTCAACCAGTGGTGGGAGGCTGATCTTGATGCCAGGATGAAGCGCACCATGAACCGTCCGCTGCCGGGCGGGCGGATGCGGCGCGAGGATGCGCGTGACTTCGGGATTTTCCTGTCGGCCGTGTCGCTGGTGCTGATGGGCGTGGCCGTAGGCTGGCTGGCAGCCGCGCTGCTGCTGGTGGCGATTGTCTACTACGCCGTGATCTACACCATCTGGCTCAAGCCGCGCACCCCGCAGAACATTGTCATCGGCGGCGGTGCGGGCGCGTTCCCGCCGCTGATCGGCTGGGTGGCCGTCACCGGCGAGCTGACCGCGATGCCGATTCTGTTGTTCGCGATCATCTTCATGTGGACCCCGCCGCACTTCTGGGCGCTCGCACTGTTTGTCGAGGCGGACTATGCCAAGGTCGGGATTCCGATGATGCCGGTGGTTGCGGGCGAGAAGTCGACCCGTCGCCAGATCTGGTGGTACACCGTCATCCTCGCGCCGGTTGCGATTGCGCCGTGGGTGATCGGGGGGACGGGTTGGATCTACGGCATGACTGCGGTCACGCTTTCGGGCCTGTTCCTGTGGTTCGCCTGGCCGGTTGGCGCGCGGATGCGTGCAGCCGATGGTGACAGGATGCTGCCCGAAAAGAAGCTGTTCAAATTCTCGATTGCCTACCTTTTTGCGCTTTTCGCGGCGCTGGTGGCTGACCGGGTCGCCGCGTATCAGGGGTGGCTCGCATGACCCCGGAAGAAGAGGCCGAATTCAAGCGCCGCCGCAAAGGTCGCAACTACGTCGTGGCGGGCGCGCTCCTGTTTTTCGTGCTGCTGTTCTACGCCATCACCATCGTGCGTATCGGGGAGGCCGGCTGATGGCGACGCACCCGCCTGTCACGCTTGATGCCGAGACCGCACGCCGCAACCTGCGCGTCGGGCTGATGGCCTTTGCCGGCGCGCTGGCGATGCTTGGGCTTGGCTATGCCGCGGTGCCGCTCTACCGGTTGTTCTGTCAGGTCACCGGCTTTGGCGGCACCACGCAGGTCGCCAGCGAGGGTGATGCCGCCCGCGCGGCGGCGGAGGCTACCGGCCAGACCATCTCGATCCGATTCGATGCCTCGACCGCGAGCGATGTTCCGTGGATTTTCCGCCCTTCGCAGGTGACCGACATCATCACGATCGGCCAGCGCGATATCGCTACCTATGTCGCGCGCAACGAAGGTTCGAGGCCGGTCACCGGCATGGCGACCTTCAATGTCGAGCCCGAGCAGGCTGGCAAGTACTTCAACAAGATCCAGTGCTTCTGCTTCACCGAGCAGACCCTGCAACCGGGTCAGGAAGTTACCATGCCGGTGCTTTACTTTGTCGATCCCGCCATGCTGGATGATCCGCGCATGAAGGGTGTCGAACAAATCACCTTAAGTTACACTTTCCATCGCGCGTCGGCGCCGGACACGGCGGCACCGGCGGGCACCGACAATTGACGCAACCCAGGGACGGGAACGACCAATGGCTGGCACCGCAAACCACGATTACCACATTCTCGAACCCGATATCTGGCCGCTGGTCGGCTCGATCTCGGCGCTCACCTTCACCAGCGGTTCGGTGCTGAGTTGGCACCCCGACCTGTTTGGCAATGCCGCTGCCGTCGTAATGTGGGCAGGCCTTGCCGGCCTGCTGGCGACCTTCTTCATGTGGTTCCGCAACATCGTGATCGAGGCCCAGCGCGGCGATCACACTCCGGTGGTGCAACTGCACATGCGCTACGGCATGATCCTGTTCATCGCGTCGGAAGTGATGTTCTTCGTTGGCTGGTTCTGGAGCTTCTTCGATTTCGCGCTGTTCCCCGCCGCGTTGCAGTTCGATCATGAAACGGGTGCAACCACCAGCCTGTTCGGTACCGAGGGCGCGATCGCCAGCTTTATCCCTAAAGGCATGGAGGTGCTCGATCCCTTTGCTCTGCCGTTGCTCAACACGCTGATCCTGCTGTGCTCGGGCACCACCGTGACCTGGGCGCACCATGCGCTCATTCATGGGGACCGCACCGGCCTCAAGCAGGGGCTGTGGGCGACGATCGCGCTCGGCCTGCTGTTCAGCAGCATTCAGGCCTATGAATATTCGGTCGCGCCGTTCGGCTTTGGCGGCAACACCTATTCCTCGGCCTTCTACATGGCGACCGGCTTCCACGGCTTCCACGTGCTGGTCGGGACAATCTTCCTCTCGGTGTGCCTCTACCGCGCCTATCTCGGGCACTTCACCCCGCGCCAGCACTTCGGTTTCGAAGCGGCTGCGTGGTACTGGCACTTTGTCGATGTGGTGTGGCTGTTCCTGTTTGTCGCCGTCTATGTCTGGGGCGGCTGGGGCGCTGAATACCATTGATGATGCCGGACGAAAGTCCGACGCAAAGCAAGGGGCAGCCGGGCTTGGGAGTCTCTCTCGCCCGGGCTGCCCTTTGCGGTTCGTGCCCCCGCTGCGGCGCAAAGACGCTGTTCGCAGCGCCTGCGGGGCTGGCGGGTGAATGCGCTGCGTGCGGGCTGGATATTCAGGTGCTGGAGCGCGGGGGCCGGTTCGTCGGCGTGGTGACCATGCTGCTGGCGCTGGCGCTGATCCTCGCCGCGCTGGGCGTGGATGAATGGTTGCGGCCGCCGCTGTGGGCCTCGCTGATGTTCTGGGGGCCGGTAACCGTGGGGGCGGTGATCTTTGCCCTGAGGTTCTACAAGACCGTGTGGGTCTATCACCAATACGAAGAGAGCCAGCAGCGATGACCCGCCGCATCCCCATCATCCCCACGATTGTGGTTTTGGCGGCAGCGGCCATCATGATCGCGCTCGGCATCTGGCAGTTGGGCCGCCTGGCCGAGAAGCAGGCCCTGATCGCGCGTTACCAAGCGGCTTTGCAGGACAATGCCGAAGTGCCTTGGCCGATGCCGCCACAATACGGCAGCGCGCTTTTTCGTCGCACGACGATCGACTGTGACGTGGTCCGCGGCATTCATCCGATTTCCGGCAAGTCGGTCAGCGGGCGCGCGGGCTGGGCGCACATCGCGAGGTGCAGCCATCCAGGCGAGGGCATGGCCGATGTCACGATCGGCTGGTCGCGCTCACCTGTCGCGCCAAAGTGGGAGGGCGGGCCTGTCACGGGCCGGATCGTCAATTATGGCGAAGCCATCCGCCTTGTTGCCGAAGTGCCGCAAGCAGGGCTTGAACCGCTTGCCCCCCCCGATCCCGGCGATCTTCCCAACAACCACCTCGCCTACGCGGTGCAGTGGTTCTTGTTCGCGCTGACCGCGCTGGTCATCTACGTGCTGGCATTAAAGCGCCGTCAGCGCTAACCGGCGCTCCCATGCAATACGTCTCCACACGCGGGAGCGCACCGGCGCTCGATTTCGAAGGGGTGACGCTGGCGGGGCTAGCCAGCGACGGAGGGCTTTATGTGCCTGCCGAATGGCCGCGTTTCAGCGAAGCGGACATTCGCAGCCTTCGCGGCCTTGCCTACCCGGATCTCGCCGCGCGGATCATGGCACCCTTTGTGACGGGCAGCCTGACCGATGCGGAACTGCTGGCGATCTGCCATAAGGTCTATGGCAATTTCGGCCACGCGGCGGTGGTTCCGCTGGTGCAACTCGACCGGCAGCATTGGCTGCTCGAACTGTTCCACGGGCCGACGCTGGCGTTCAAGGATGTGGCGCTGCAGCTGCTCGGCCGGTTGTTCGAGACATTCCTTGAACGGCGCGGTGAGCGGCTCACCATCGTCGGCGCCACCAGCGGGGACACCGGCTCGGCGGCGATCCAGGCGGTCGCCGGGCTCGAACGCGTCGAGATCTTCATGCTTCACCCGCGCGGGCGGGTGAGCGACGTGCAGCGCCGTCAGATGACCACGGTGCTCAGCCCCAACGTCCACAACCTCGCGATCGAAGGCAGCTTTGATGACGCGCAGGCGCATGTGAAGCGCATGTTTACCGACAGCGATGTGACGAGCCGCCTCAACCTCGGCGCGGTCAATTCGATCAACTGGGCGCGGCTGATGGCGCAGGTGGTCTATTACTTCGCCTCCGCGCTGCAACTGGGCGCGCCCGACCGGGCGGTGGCCTATTCGGTGCCGACGGGCAATTTCGGGGACGTGTTCGCAGGCTACGTTGCGGCCCAGATGGGCCTGCCGATCGAGCGGCTGATCGTCGCCACCAACATCAACGACATCCTCCACCGGGCGCTGTCGCGCGGGGATTACTCTGCAGGGAGCGTCACCCCAACGATCACGCCGTCGATGGATATTCAGGTGTCGTCGAACTTTGAACGCCTGCTGTTCGATGCCGGCGGGCGCGACGGCATGGCGATGGCCGAGCAGATGCGCGCCTTCGAAGCGACCAAGGCGATGCAGCTCACCAATGCGCAGGCGGAAGGCGCGTCTGCCCTGTTTGCCAGCGCGCGGGCCGATCAGGTCGAAACCGCGCGCGCCCTGCAATGGGCCTATCGTGCGGCGGGGCAGATGATCGATCCGCACACCGCTGTCGGCCTGCATGGCGCGCGCGTCCTGGCGGACAGGATCCCGGCAGGTGTGCCGCTGGTGACGCTCGCCACCGCGCACCCGGCCAAGTTCCCCGACGCGGTCGAACGCGCGATCGGCGTGCGCCCCGCGCTGCCGGCGCGTGTGGGTGACCTGTTCGGGCGGGCGGAGAGCCTTGCCGAAATTCCCGGCGATTACGCCGCGGCACGCGATCATGTGCTGGCCCATGCGGCCGGTTCGCAAGGCTGATGGCTGATCTCGTCCAGCAGCCGCAGGTGATGGAATGCCGCGGGTGGAACTCCTACCGCCTGCTGGACAGCGGAGCGGGACGCAAGTGGGAGGCGTTTGGCCGTTACAGCTTCATCCGCCCCGAACCGCAAGCCCTGTGGCAACCGCGCCTGCCCGAATGGCCTGCGGCGGGCGAGTTCATCCCCGGCTCTGACGAGGATGGCGGCGGGCGTTGGCAATTTGCGCAAGGCCTTCCCGATGATGGCTGGGAACTGGCATGGAACGAGGTGCGCTTTACCGCGCGCCCTACGCCCTTCCGCCACCTGCAATTCTTCCCCGACATGGCCCCGGTGTGGGACTGGATGCGCCTGCAACTGGAGGGAATGAGCAAGGCCGAGACATTGAATCTGTTCGGCTATACCGGCCTTGGCACGCTGGCCTTGGCGCAGGCGGGCAAGGTGACGCATGTCGATGCCTCGAAGAAATCCGTGGCGCAGGCGCGCGCGAATGCCGCGCTCTCGGGCATGACCGAGCGCCCGATCCGCTGGCTCACCGACGATGCCGCCAAGTTCACCGCGCGCGAGGTGCGGCGCGCGCGGCGCTATGACGGGATCATCCTCGATCCGCCGAAGTTCGGGCGTGGCCCCGATGGCGAGGTGTGGCGGCTGGAGGAGCACTTGCCCGGCCTCGTTGCCGACTGCGCCAGGCTGCTTGATGCGGACAGCCGCTTCCTGTTTCTCACCGTCTATGCCGTGCGCATGAGCAGCCTTGCGATTGCCGGCCTGCTGGAGGAGGCGCTTGCCGCTGTGCCCGGACAGATCGAGCACGGCGACCTTGCGGTGCGCGAAGAGGGCGAGAAGGGCAGGCTGCTGCCCACCGCAATCTTCGCCAGATGGAGCAATCCGCGTTAATTGCTGTTGCATCGCTGAAAGCCGAAAACCGGTGCCCACTTTTCGGCGCGATGCTTTAAGGGCCGCGCCCATGACTGATTCGCTTACCCTTGAAGTCAATGATCTCGTCGTCGATGTCCTCACCGGCATCTATTCCGAGGAGACCGGCAAGCCCCAGCCGCTGCGCATCTCGATCGCGGCGCGCTATTCGATCGCGGACCGCTATGATCCCGAAACGCCGCTCGATGCGTCCAAGAACTACATGGATCTCAAGTTCGCCGCCTGTGAGGGCCTGCCTGCGGGCGTGCATTTCACGCTGATCGAGGCGGTGGCCGATCACATCTGCCACACCCTGTTCGTGCAGGATGCAAGAGTGCAGGCAGTGACGGTCAAGATCGTCAAGCTGGCGATTGCCGAAGCGGGCGAACAGATCGGCATCACGCTTCACCGCGAACGTCCGGCCAACCACGGGGCAGGCTGATGCAGCGGCAGATCGAGGTCGCTGCCTTGCCGGACGCGCCGCTCGATGCGGCCGCGGCTGTCATGGCGTTCCACCTCGAAGCGGCCCGCGCCGCATTGTCCGATCCCGCGGCCACAGCGCTCGTCATCATTCTGCCGCCCGCTGGCCACGATCATCGCGACTGGCGACTGGCACTGGCGCGCGATCTGGCGCGCGAGGCCGCGCCCAAGCGGGTCAACGTCCTTGCCGGAGGCGAGAGCGAGGCGCGCGCGGCGGCCTTACGCTTTTTGGCAGATGCGCATGGGGTGACTGGCCACTATCTGGTGTGCCATGAATGATGCCGTGCCCGCGCCCGCTCCTCGCCAGCCTGGTTTGATCCTGCGTCCCGCAGCAGGCACGGTGCGCCCGCTGGTCGATGCCTTCGAGCGCCGCATCACCTATCTGCGTCTTTCGGTCACTGACCGCTGCGACCTCAGGTGTTCCTATTGCATGCCCGAGCGCATGACCTTCCTGCCCAAGAAGGACGTGCTCAGCCTTGAAGAGCTTTATGAACTCGCGACCGGCTTCATCGCCCGCGGGGTCACCAAGATCCGCATCACCGGGGGCGAGCCGCTGGTGCGGCGCGACATCATCGATCTGTTCAGCGGGCTCGGTCGCAGGCTCGGGCACGATTTGCAGGAATTGACGCTCACCACCAACGGCACCCGGCTTGCGACCCATGCCGAGGCGCTGGCCAAGGCCGGGGTCAAGCGCGTCAATGTCTCGCTCGATACGCTCGACCGCGCGAAATTTGCCGCACTGACCCGCCGCGACAGCCTGCCGCAGGTGCTGGAGGGAATAGCGGCGGCCAAGGCGGCAGGGCTGAAGGTCAAGCTCAATGTGGTGGCGCTCAAGGGCGTCAACGCGGAGGAACTCCCCGATCTCATCGCCTGGGGGCACGCCGAGGGCCATGATGTGACCCTGATCGAGGTTATGCCGCTCGGCGATGTCGAGCAGGAGCGGCTCGACCAGTATCTCCCGCTCGATGCAGTGCGGCGCAGGCTGGCCGAGCGCTGGACGCTGACCGAAAGCGACCACCGCACCGGCGGCCCCTCGGCTTACGTCGATGTGGCCGAGACCGGCGGGCGGCTCGGCTTCATCACCCCGCACACCAACAATTTCTGCTCGGGCTGCAACCGCCTGCGGGTGACCGCGACCGGCCAGCTCTATCCCTGCCTTGGTGGGGGCGAGCGGGTCGATCTGCGCGCCGCGCTCCGCTCGGATGACCCCACGGCAAACCTTGTCGCCGCGCTCGACGAGGCGCTGCGCATAAAGCCCGAAAAGCACACTTTCCGCATGGACGCGCGCGGGGCCGCTCCGGCGGTTGCACGCCACATGTCGATGACGGGGGGGTGAGGTGGTCACCATCGTCTTCCTCGGCAAGCTCGCCGATCTGGCGGGCGCGCCCACGATCGGCGTTTCGGCCCCGATCGACTGGGCCGGACTCAAGGCGGTGCTGCCGCCAGCGCTCGCCGAAGTGGTGGATGATCCGAAGAACCGCGTCGCGCTCAACGGTGCGCTGATTGCCGACAAGGCAGGTTTGCAAGCCGGTGCAGGCGATGAAATCGCGCTGCTCCCGCCGGTGTCGGGGGGCTGATGCGCGATATCCGCCTGCTCCACGAGATGTTCAATCCCGGCACGCTGATCGGGCCGTTCACGCAGGCCAATCCCGGCCTCGGCGGCGTGTGCACTTTCGTGGGCGAGGTGCGCCATGATCAGGGCGTGGAGGCGCTCGAGCTTACCCACTACCAGCCGCTCACGCTGCCCGGAATGCATGAGCTTGCCGATCGCGCTTTTGATCGCTTCGAACTGATGGGCCTGTTGATCGTCCACCGTGTCGGGATGATGCGTCCGGGCGAGCCGATCGTCTGCGTCTCGGCCGCCGCGCTGCACCGCCGCGACGCGATCGACGCGGTCGATTTCTGCATGGATCACCTGAAAAGCGCTGCGTGGTTCTGGAAGCGCGAGAGGCGCGGCGGGAAGTGGCACTGGATCGAGCCGCGCGCGCAGGATCACAGCGATCTGGCGCGCTGGCAGGCCTGAATTGATCCGGGTCAAAGCACGCTGGGGCGGCGAGGGATAATTCGTCTTCCATCAGGAGGAGGATCACCCATGAGCCATATCGTCCATGATCTCATCGCCCGCGGCGATGCGCGTATCGTCGGATCTCCGGCTGCGGCACCGGTGCGCCATCAGGTGGAGGCGGACCGCAATTTCGGCCTGCCGAGCGCGCTCTACGGTGTCACCATCGCGTGCTATCTCGGATTCTTGGTAATCGTCGGCACGGCCTTTGCCAATCCGGTGCTGGCGATCCCGCTGGCAGTCATCGTGTTGCTGATCGCCGCCGCCTTCGGTGTCCCGGCGATCTGGACCCGCCTGCGCGACAATGCGTCCGAGCCGGAAACCCTCGGGGAATTCGAAACCCGCGGGATCATGACCAACACCGGCCGCCTGACGGCCCGCGATGCCTCCACGCAAATGCTGATCCTGCCGGTGCTGCTGGTGCTGTGGGGTCTTGCCGTGGCGGTGATCGCCGCGATTGTCGCCTGAATTCGACGTTCAACCCGCTCCCCGACTACAGGGCGGAGGCCACGGGCCTGCCGCCCTGTTTCTTTTTTCGTTGGGGGCGCGCTCGCCGGATTCAGCGCCCCGAAATTTCCTGAAGCAATTCGGCGTCGTGGAGAATGATCCCGCGCTTCCCGTCGCGCCGGATCGCGCCGGTATCTTCCAGTTCGCCCAGCTTGCGGCTCACCGTTTCAATCGTCAGGCCGAGCATGTTGGCGATCTCCCCGCGCGTGAGCGGCAGATCGAAGCGGCGGGCGGGATGGCACGAGCTTTCGCTTGCGGCCTGGGCAAAATCGTGCAGCAACGCGGCCAGCCGCGCTTCGGCGCTGGCGTGCCCGGTGAGTTCCAGCAGCGTGCGGGTTGCCAGCAGATCGGCCTGGCTGCGGCGCAGCAGTGCGCGCGCCAAGGCAGGGTAATCCTCGATCGCGCGCTCGATGTCCGCCTTGGAGAAGGTGCACAACCGGCTTTCTGTCAGCGCGACCACATCGTGATGGGCAAAGGGTGCGAACAGCTCGCCGATGAAGCCAGCGGGGTGAACCAGCGCGAGGATCTGCTCGTTGCCGTCCACGTCGATCGCTGAAACCTTGAGCGCGCCGCTTTGCAAGGTTGCGCAGGCGGCATCCTCGTCGCCGGCGGCGAACAGCATTTCGCCGCGTTTCAGGGTGCGGGTGCGCCCCGCGGCCGCCAATGCGTCGCGTTCTTCGGGGGTGAGCACGGCGCAGGCGGCGGTCTCCTTGACCGGGCAGGTGCTGCAGGCGAGGTTCATTGTCCCATGTCCTCCCACAGACGCGCCATGGCGGCGTCTTGTCCTTTAACGAGGCCCGTTACCTGCGCACGCGTCGCCTCGATGTCCTGTGTCGGAGCAAGGCTGGTGGCGCTGTCCGCCGCCAGCTGATCAAGCTCGGCAAGCACCGCCGAGGTTGCCGCGCGCTTTGCGGCAAGATCCGCCATCGCCACCAGCGCGGCAGCACGGGCGTTGCTTTCCACCGGCTGGCCAAAGGCCGCGCGAACGAGCCGCGCGGCACCGGGTTGCTGGCTGGTGAAGGCTGCGTTGGCGGCGGTGGCCCTGGCAGCCAGTTCCGCGAGCGCGGCAGCGCCAGCCAGTGGGCGGACCGGTTCGGTGGGCGGTTGCGGTGTGGCAGCGGGCGGCGCGGTTTCGAACGGGCGCATCGCCAATGATGGATAGCGCGCATCACTGCTGGCGCAGGCGCCAAGGCCCGCAATCAGCGGAAGCAGAACCAGGATTTTCCGAAGCGCAGACATGTTGATCCCATTCGTCGTTACCACGCCCCCCCGTTAATGGCAAAGCCGCCCGCAATATTGACGCAAGATTGGCTGACAGGCGCTTTTTGCCGGGTGAGGGCGTTGACTTGGCCGCGCCTTTCCCCTAACGGCACGCATCTTTCCGGGGCTGCACCTTCGCAAGCCTCGCACTGACGTCCGGTTGGTGCGGCTCGCCGCGCTCTGCCGGACACAGCTCAAGATCGAGAGTATAAAGCCATGTTCGCTGTAGTGCGCACGGGCGGCAAACAGTACCGCGTTGCCGCCGGAGACAAGATTGCCGTTGAAAAGCTCGCAGGCGAAGCCGGCGACACGATCACGCTGGGCGATGTCCTGCTGGCCGGCGAGGGCGAGACCCTGGCCGATGCCAAGTCGGTGACCGTCTCGGCGGAAATCATTGCCCAGGCCAAGAGCGAAAAGGTGATCGTTTTCAAGAAGCGCCGCCGTCATAACTATCGTCGCAAGAACGGCCACCGCCAGCAGATGACCCTGCTGCGCATCACTGCTGTCGGTGCTGGCGAAGCCAAGGCCCCGGCCAAAAAGGCCGCCGCCAAGAAGACCAAGAGCGAAGCGCCGGCTGAAGCCGCCGCCACTGCGGAATAATCAGGAGCTAACGAGCCATGGCACACAAGAAAGCAGGCGGTTCGTCGCGCAATGGTCGCGATTCGGCCGGTCGTCGTCTCGGTGTGAAGAAGTTTGGCGGTCAGGAAGTGATCGGCGGCAACATCATCATCCGCCAGCGCGGCACCCGCGTCTATCCGGGCGTGAATGTCGGCATGGGCAAGGATCACACGCTCTATGCGCTCGACGCGGGCGTGGTTCGATTCCACTCGGGCAAACTCGGCCGCAAATATGTGTCGGTCGACAAGATGGCCGAAGCCGCCGAATAGGCTGACGATTCGCTGATGGGATCGTCCGGCAGGATGGTCCCGGCAGGTGCCTGGCTCTCACGCAGCAAAGCGGCAGGGCAACAAGGGCAACCCGCAGATGAGGGAGACAGGGCCATCCTCGATCGAGGGGGCCCCTCTCCCTTTTTTCCATTCTCCCTCACAGCCTTGCGCGAATCACAAAGTTTCGCGGCCATGAAATTGTCATGCGTCGGCATTATGCGCGGCGCGGGGCGAGGTAGGGAGAAGTCTCGTGTTCCATCGCAGTGAACGACTGTTCCTGAGACCGGCTTTCCCCGAGGATTGCAGTGCGATTCTCGCGGCGATCGGCGACGAGGGGATCTTGCGCAATCTCGCGCGCGCGCCGTGGCCCTACTCGCTCGACGATGCCCGCGCCTTCGCTGCCCTGCCGCAGGACCGGCGCCTGCCGCATTTCCTTGTGACCATTCCCGGTATCGGCGTGATTGGCGCTGCCGGCATAGGCGATCACGAGGGGCAGGCAGAGCTTGGCTACTGGATCGCGCGCGAGCACTGGGGGCACGGCTATGCCACCGAAGCGGCACAGGCCGTCTTGCGGATTGCCCGCACGCTCGGCCACCGGCGCGTGGTCGCGGGGCACTTCACCGATAATCTCGCCTCGGGCAGGGTGCTGCGCAAGCTTGGTTTTGTGCCCACGGGCCGACCGGGCAATCGCTTCAGCCTTGCCCGCGGGGGCATGGTCGATTCGGTCGAATATGCGCGCGATCTGGCGGTTGATCTCGACCCTGCACCCTTCGCCCGTGCCGCCTGAAGCGGCCGGGTTGTCCCTCTCGGCAAATCCGACTAGGGGCTTGTGCCCATGGTCGTCCGCAAAAGGTTAACCCCCGAAGAATCGCGCAGTTCCGCGCTCGCCGCTGCCCGTGCGCTGCTGATCGAGGCGGGGCCGCAGTCGGTGACGCTCAAGGCGGTTGCGGCGCGGATCGGGCGCACCCATGCCAACCTGCTGCACCATTTCGGCTCGGCCTCGGGCTTGCAGAAGGCGCTGGCCGAACATCTTGCGCGCTCGGTGTGCGAGACAATCATTGCCGCCGTGCACGCCAGCCGCGCAGGCCTCGGTTCGGCGCGCGAGGTGGTCGATCTCGCCTTCGATGCCTTCGACCGTGAGGGTGCAGGCGCGCTCACCAGCTGGATGTTGTTGTCCGGCAACGAAGATGCGCTTGATCCGATCATCTCGACCATCCACGATCTGGTCGATGAACTTGCGCCGGGCGAGGCAGAGCACGTCGGCGGGGCGCAGAACATCCACCGCGACACGCTGACGCTGGTGCTGATGGCGCTGGGCGATGCGCTGATCGGGGGGGCGCTGGCGAAATCGCTGGGCCTGCCGCGCGATGCGGCGCGTGAACGGGCGACGGCGATGCTCGAGGCGAGCCTTGCCGATTACGAGACCGCAGCCTAGCTTTCGGCAGCCACCACGCCGGCGCGCTGCCAGGCGGGCAGGCGTTCCGGATCGAGGCTCTCCACCCGCAGATGATCGACCGCGAGGCCAAGCTCGGGGTAGGCCGCCTGCCGCCGCGCCGCGTCCGACTGGTTAAGTGGCACCACCACCAGCCGACGGTTGACCTTGGATCGCCAGTTCATCCGCGCGGTGTTTTCCTGCCCGACATAGCAGCCCTTGGTGAAGCTGACCCCGTTCAGCTCTGCCGCATTGGTTTCCAGCCACAGGATGTCGGCCATCTCGGCGCGGCCCTCGGGCACGCCGAGCGAAAGGCGGTGCGCGCGCCATGCCGCATCCGCACTCGCGCCGCTCGCCGGGGCAAGCCAGCGCTGGCCGAGTTCGGGCAGGCGCGGATCGGGCACGGCTCCCGCGCGCTCATCGCGGCTCCAGTAGACGGCAAGGGTATCATCGCGCGCAATCGCGATTTGGCGCCGCAGCCGATACATCGACAGGCGCCTGACCAGCGCATCGGCATGATCGGCCTCGCAATCGAGCAGCAGATCGCCGCCGTCCGCCCACACCAGAAAGTCGAACAGGTGCTTGCCCTGCGCGCTCAGCAGCGCGGCGTAACAGGGGAGCGGCCCCTTCACGTCATTGGTGACGAGGCCCTGGAGGAAGGCGGCGACATCCTCGGTCTCGTCGAGGGGCGAGAGGCGGATCACCGCCCGTTCCGTCAGCGTGGTTGCCATCATGGGTGACAGATAGGTGCGCGCATCGCTAAGGGGAAGCCATGACCGAGCGCCTCACGATCCGCCGCCCCGATGACTGGCACCTGCATTTGCGCGATGGCGATGTGATGCGCGACGTGGTGCCTTATACTGCCCGGCAATTCGCGCGTGCGGTTGTCATGCCCAACCTGACCCCGCCGGTGACGACCACCGAACTGGGGGCGGCCTATCGTGCGCGCATCCTCGGCGCGGTGCCCGAAGGCGTGAATTTTACCCCGCTGATGACCTGCTATCTCACCGATACCACCGATCCCGACGATCTCGCGCGCGGGGCCGCACAGGGCGTGTTCACGGCGGCCAAGCTGTATCCCGCCAACGCCACCACCAATTCGGCCGCCGGTGTCACCAACATCGACAAGCTCCAGCCCGTGCTCGCGCGGATGGAGGCCGAGGACATCGTGCTGTGCATCCACGGCGAGGTGACCGACCATTCGGTTGACGTGTTCGACCGCGAGAAGGAGTTCATCGACAGGCACTTGCGGGCGATTGTTGCCGATTTTCCGAAGCTGCGGATCGTGTTCGAGCACATCACCACTGCGGATGCGGTCGATTTCGTGCTGGGGGCCGGGCCGCAGGTCGCCGCGACCATCACCCCGCAGCACCTCCACATCAATCGCAACGCGATGCTGGTGGGCGGGATCCAGCCGCACAATTACTGCCTGCCGGTCGCCAAGCGCGAGACCCACCGTCTGGCGCTGCGCAAGGCGGCCACCAGCGGCAGCCCCAAGTTCTTTCTCGGCACCGATTCAGCCCCGCATCTGCGCAGCGCCAAGGAAAGCGCTTGCGGCTGCGCGGGTATCTTCGGCGCGCCCTTTGCGCTTGAAAGCTATGTCACGGTGTTCGACGAGGAAGGCGCGCTTGACCATTTCGAAGGCTTCGCCTCGCTCCACGGCCCGGCGTTTTACAGGCTGCCGATCAACCAGGAGACTGTGACACTTGAACGCGCCGGGCTGGCGGTGCCGCCGCTGCTTCACGTCACGGGCGAGGAGATCGTGCCCTGGCATGCCGGGCAGACGCTGGGTTGGAAATTGGTGGGTTAGGCGGCGCTTTTGCGCTTCTCCCAAAGGTCCCAGACGAACATCCCCACCGCGATCCAGATCAGCACGAAACTGACGAGCTTGGCCGGTGCCAGAGGTTGGCGGAACACGGTAAGGCCAAGAACAAACACGATGGTTGGCGAGAGATACTGGATGAAGCCCAGTGCCGAATAATCCATCCGCCGTGCAGCAAGGGTGAACAGCAGCAGCGGCACGGCGGTAACCACGCCCGAGAAGATGATGAGGCCGCTCATCTGCCAGTCCTGCCCGAAAGACGAGCCTTGCGGGCTGACCGCATACCACCAGGTGATCGCAGCAGCAGGGGCCAGCAGGATCGCGCTCTCGATCGTCAGGCCGGGCAGAGATTCAACAGAAATCTGTTTACGAACAAGGCCATAAAGCGAAAAAGTGACAGCCAGTGCGAGGCTGACCCACAGGCTGGTGAGCGCGCCTGCCGCGAGCAGGGCCACCGCCGCAGCGGCAATCGCCACCGCGATCCACTGGCGGCGCGAGAGTGTCTCGCCGAGCAGCAGGGTGCCGATGAGCACGTTGATGAGCGGGTTGAGGTAATAGCCGATGGAGGCAGCATAGACCTCGCCCGCCATGATCGCCCAGATATAGACGAACCAGTTGATCCCGATCAGCACCGCCGATCCCAGCAGCGCCAGCATCGCGCGCGGGCTGCGCAGCGCTGCCAGCAATCCGCCGAACTGGCGGCGCAAGGCGACAATGGCAAGGCACAGCGGCAGGGTCCAGATGATGCGCCAGCCGACGAATTCGAACGCCGGCACGCGCTGCACCAGCATCAGATATAGCGGCAGGAACCCCCAGATGAGGTAGGCAGCGATTGCCGGAGCAAGACCGGAGGGCGTGCTGGATGCGGCGGAAGGGGTGGTCATGGCGCGCAGCCGTTAGGCGCCGCGCTGCACCTGCGCAAGCCGCGCGCGTGTTTGGCCGCAAGGTCCGAGCGATGAACGGCGGCTTTCATTCGCGCTGCCGCATCGTTCATAATAGAGGCATTATAAATGAACAAAACGCACGGAGCTGCCGATTCTCCCTTCTGTCTGAGGCGGCGTTCCGATCTCTTGCGGCCGTTCCCACCAAGCGGTCGCCGGCGCGAAGCCCGGGGGTTTCGCGGGAAGCGCCTTCGGCAACCTTCGGGGCTGCCGGAGGCGCTTTCACTATGGCGAAAGTGCCTCCTTTCTTAACCACCTTATGGCATGAGGCGCGGATGCGTTGTGCCGCCTGCCTCGTTCTGACTGTGCTGCTGACCGCCGCCTGTTCAGGTTCGCCGGACGCAGGCGCTCCGGGGGATCGCTTTTTATCCGACCCGCTGGTCGCCGCCGCGCTCCACGATCCGCTCATGAGCGATCCCGATCTTTCGGCCCGCAACGAGGCCAATGCTGTGTTCGGCTTTGTCGATGACACGGGCTTGCCGCTGCTTGCCGCGACCCCAGAGGTCGCGCAGGCCGCGCGCGAGGCGGCGCGGCTCGAACTGCTGGCGGATGGGGCAGTCCCTTCGCTGCCCGCGAGCGTTGCCGCGCCCGGCGCATTGCCTGCGCCCGGTGGCAGGGTGCAGGACGGGTTCGCTGCGATCGGCGCTCAGCCGTCGTGCATCGCCGGCCTCAAAGAGGGTTTTGAATGGGCGGCCAACCTGCAACCGGCGGCCGCGATCATGCCGCATGGCATGGTGGTGCAGGCGGGCGGCAGCGATGCCGCCGGCTGCGGTTTACGGGTGATCCGCTATCGCACCGCGGCGCCACCGGAAGACGTGCTGCAATACCATTATGTCCGCGCCGGGCGCGCAGGCCTCGAGGCGCAGCGTCACGCCCCGGAAGGCAAAGGCGCGGGCGGGAGCATCACCGCCTATGGCCCGACGGGCGCGGCGCTGCTGGTGACCTTGCGCAAGACGCCGAGCGGCTATACCGCGGTTGATCTTTACTACCTCGCGCCCTGAGGCACGTCAGGGCCGCATCCCCACTCCGATGGTGGCGCGCGGCTGGTCCATTTCAGTGCTGGCCACCGGATAGGCGCAATAGTCAGCCGCGTAATAGGCCGCCGGGCGGTGATTGCCCGACAGTCCGACCCCGCCGAACGGGGCCTTGGACGAGGCGCCGTTGGTCGGCCCGTTCCAGTTGATGATCCCGGCGCGGATATTGGCCCAGAACCGCCCGTAATCATCCGGCGTTCCGCCAATCAGCGATGCCGAGAGGCCGAAGCGGGTGTTGTTCGCCTCGGTGATCCCGGCATCGAGATCGGGCACGCGGATCACCTGCAGCACCGGGCCGAACAGCTCGATATCGGGCCGGTCGGGAATGTCGGTGACATCGATGATACCAGGCGTGAGGAAGGGCAGATCGGGGATCGTGCGGCGCATATGAAGCAGCGGCCGCCCGCCTGCTGTCATCAGGGTCAGGAAGCTTTCCGACAGGCGATCAGCCGTCTCGTTGTCGATCACCGGTCCCATGAAGGGCTGCGGCTCTCCGATCGGATCGCCCACCATCAGCTTGCGCGCCATCGGCACCAGTTCGGCCATCAGATCATCGTAAACGCTGTCCTTCACGATCAGCCGGCGCGCTGCGGTGCAACGCTGCCCGGCGCTGGTGAAGGCGCTTTGCAGGATCAGCGTGGCCGCGTCCTTGAGCTTGGGGGTATCGATCACCACGATCGGATTGTTGCCGCCCATTTCCAACGCGACGATCTTGCCCGGATTGGCGGCCAGCTTGCGATTGATCGCAATGCCGGCATTGGCTGATCCGGTGAACAGCACCCCGTCGGTGCCGGGGTGGGCGACCAGCGCCTTGCCTTCCTCCGGCCCGCCGATGACCAGCTGCACCACATTCTCGGGCACGCCGGCGCGGTGCAGGCAGGCGACCAGCGCCTCGCCTGACGCAGGGGTCTTTTCCGATGGCTTGAACAGCACCGCATTGCCCGCGAGCAGCGCCGGTACGATGTGGCCATTGGGCAGATGCATCGGGAAGTTGTAGGGGCCGAGCACCACCATCACCCCGTGCGGCTTGTGCCGCACTGCCGCGCTCGCGCCGATCCCGGCGTCGAACTTCTTCTTGCCGGTCCGCTCGGCATAGGCCTGGACCGCAATATCAACCTTGTTCACCACCGCATCCACTTCGCTGCGGGCTTCCCACAGGGGCTTTCCCGCTTCGCGCGCGATCAGCTCGGCGAGCGGTTCCGTCTCGCGCCGGACTTCGTTGGCGAAGGCGCGCAGCAGCGCGATGCGATTGGTGAGCGGCTGCGCGGCCCAGGCCGGCCACGCCCGGCGCGCGGCAGAAACGGCCGCTTCGATATCGCCGTAGACACCCCGCCACAATTCCTCCCCGCTGGCGGGTTCATAGGAAACGAGGATGTTTTCGGTCACAGTGCCTCTCCCCTTCCTCTTGATGCTCTGATCGGGCTGGCAGGCGGCAGGCGTAATGCGCCTGAAGGTGAAAAGATAGGGTGAACGCCGCCCCGCATCTGCTTACGTGTTTGCCCTGAGCGTGTCAGCCTCGTTGCCTGTGGCCGGCGGCGAGCGGCGCGGGGCCGTGGGCAGCACCCATGCGCCGCAAGGCTTCCACCTTGGCGCGGAGCGGGGCCCAGTCGTCGCGTGCCTCGATCGCCGCCCAGATCGCCTCAACCTCGTCGATCAGCAGCGATTGCGGTGCGGGATCGGCCCAGTAGGCGTGGGTGGAATCGCGCGCGGTGTAATCCGCCAGCGCCTCGCCCAGCGCGCCCGCTGCCTTTGCGCGCCCGCACCTGTGCGCGAAGAAGAAGGCGTCGGGCTGCCAGCCGCCCTCGCGCATCGCCTGTTCGCACAGGGCCACAAGGCGGGTGTCCTCCTCGGGGCCGTTGGACTCGACCCCCAGCCGCCAGCACCAGCGCCGCGCCACGTTTTTCACGTAGAGCGGCCCGAAGCGCTCGAGCGCGGCAATCAAGGGTGCCGCATCCGCCAGCAGCCGCAGCGCCACGGCCAATTGCCCGCAATTCCAGTGCAGTGCCTCGGGCTGGCGGCCGAAGGCATAGAGTCCGGCGTGATCGAAATAGGCCGCGGTGAAGGCAGGATCCCAAGCGGGCAGCCAGCGCCACGGGCCATAATCGAAGCTTTCGCCGGTGATGTTCATGTTGTCGGTGTTGAGCACCCCGTGGACGAAGCCGGCCACCATGTAGCTGGCGGCGAGATCGGCCATGCGTTCGACCACATGGTGCATCAGCATCACCGCAGGCTCGCCGTGCCCCGGGGTATCGGCGGGCGGGGGCGGGCCGGGGAACTGCGCGAGGCAATAGTCGACGAGGGCAGCCATTTCGTCGGCCTGCTCAAGCGCCAGCAGCCGCTGGAAGGTCCCGATGCGGATATGCGAATGGTTCAGCCGCACCAGAACGGCGGAACGTGTCGGCGAAGGCTCGTCATTGCGCCACAATTGTTCGCCGGTCTCGATCACGCTGAACGTCCTTGAGGTGTTGACGCCCAAGGCTTCGAGCATTTCGGTGGCGAGGATCTCGCGCACCGCGCCTTTCAGCGTCAGCCGCCCGTCGCCCGAACGGCTGTAGGGGGTGGTGCCCGAACCCTTGGTGCCGAGGTCCATCAGCCGCCCGCGATCATCGCGCAGCTGCGCGAACAGGAACCCGCGGCCGTCTCCGATCTCGGGATTGTACACGCGGAACTGGTGCCCGTGATACTTGAGCGCGAGCGGCCGCGGCAGATTGGCTTCGAGCGGCACGAAGCGTCCGAAATGCGCAGCCCAGGTCACGTCGTCGAGACCCGCAAGGCCGACGCTCGCCGCCGCGCGATCATTGCGGAACCGCAGGCGAAGCTCGGGAAAGTCGGCCGCGGCAACCGGGCTCGCCAGCCAGTCGGCCAGCGCGAGGATGGCGGGGTCACCGCGATAGGGCACGGATGATGTCGGGTGTTGCATGGCCAGGCTCATGCCGCGATAGTGGGGACAAGCACGCAAGCACGCAAGGCGACTTTCCCGCCTTGCGTGCTTGCCACCGGCACCAGGGGAATATCGCCGTTCATGGCTGCAAATTACGAAGATCGCTACTGGACCAGCAGCGACGGGCTCAATCTGCATTACCGCAACTATCCCGGCCCCGAAGGCTCCGCCGCGCTGCCGGTGCTGTGCCTGCACGGCCTCACCCGCAACGCCCGCGACTTCGGCCCGCTGGCCGATGATCTGAGCGCCCGCCGCCGCGTGATCGTGCCCGAAATGCGCGGGCGCGGCCTGTCGGACTATGCGCCCGATTCGGACAGCTACAACCCGCTGGTCTATGTCGGCGATGTCGAGAAGCTGCTGGCTGAACAGGGCATCACCCGCTACATTTCGATCGGCACTTCGATGGGCGGGCTGATGACGATGCTGATGGCGGCCGGCCAGCCGGGCCGGATCGCGGCGGCGGTGATGAACGATATCGGGCCAGAGGTCGATGCGGCGGGCCTTGCGCGGATTTCGGGTTATGTCGGTCAGGGGCGTTCCTATCCCACCTGGGTTCACGCCGCGCGCGGGCTGCAGGCGGTGCATTCGCCCGCTTTCCCCGACTATGATCTCGACCAGTGGCTCGAAATGGCCAAGCGCACGATGGTTGTCACCCAGAACGGCCGTATCGGGTTCGATTATGACATGGCGATCGCCGAACCTTTCGCCAAGCCGGGCAATGCCGCGCCGCCCAACCTGTGGCTCGCCTTCGAGGCGCTGGCGGGCGTGCCGATGCTGCTGCTGCGGGGCGAACTCTCCGATCTGCTGAGCCAGGATACGGTGCGCCAGATGGGCGTGCGCAATCCGGCGATGCGCTCGATCACCGTGCCGCGCGTGGGCCATGCTCCGACGCTCGACGAGCCGGAAGCGCGCGCCGCGATCCACGCGCTGCTGGACGGGATCGAATGAGCGGGCATACCGGGACGGCCTTGCGCGTCCTCCATTGCCATTCCACCTTTTCTGCCGGGGGCAAGGAGGTGCGCAGCGTCAGGCTGATGAACGCTTTCGGCAGCGCGCTGGAACACACCATCATCTCCGCCGAACCCGACGCCATGGGCGCACGCGCGCTGATCGCGCCGCAGATCAAGGTGCGCTTTCCCGCAGATTTCCCTGCGCTCAAGGGCCTGCCCACGCCCGGGCGGCTGGCGGCGCTGGCCGAGGCGCTCAAGCCCTATGATCTGGTGTGCACCTACAATTGGGGCGCGATGGATGTGGCGATGGCGCACACTGCCTTTGCCAAGCCGTTCGGCCTGCCGCCGCTGGTGCATCACGAGGATGGCTTCAACGAGGACGAGGCAGGTGGTCTCAAGACCCGCCGCAACCTCTATCGCCGTGCGGCGCTGCGCGGCGCGGCGCGGGTGATCGTGCCTTCGACAGGGCTGGAGGCAATTGCCACCGGCCCCTGGGCGCAGCCGCCTGAAAAGGTGCTGCGCATCGCCAACGGGATCGACACCGCCGCCTTTGCCGCGCCGCCCGAGCCGGGTGCGCTGCGGCTCATCAAGCGCGAGGGCGAGCGCTGGATCGGCACGCTCGCGGGATTGCGCGCGGTCAAGCAATTGCCGCTGCTGGTCGAGGCGATGGCGCCCTTGCCCGAGCAGTGGCATCTGGTGATCTGCGGCGAGGGGCCGGAGCGCGAGGCGATTGCGGCGAAGGCCGAAGTGCTGGCGGTGAGCCACCGCGTCCACCTGCCCGGCGCTCTGGCTGATCCGGCGAAAATCATCGGCCTGTTCGATATCTTCGCGCTGTCCTCGGCCAGCGAGCAGTTCCCGCTTTCGGTGGTCGAGGCGATGGCGGCAGGCTTGCCGGTCGCGGCGCCCGATGTCGGTGATATCCGGCAGATGGTGGCCGAGGAGAACCGCCCCTTCATCGCAGTGCCGCACGATCCGCAGGCGCTTGGCGTGATGCTCGCCGAACTGGCTGCCGATGCTGCGCTGCGCGCGCGGATCGGCGCCGCCAACCGCGCGCGCGCCGCGGCCCATTACGATGCGGCACAAATGGTTGCGGCCTACCGCGCCGCCTATGCCGAGGCGCTCGGGCGCGATTTCTGAGGCCTGTCCGGTGCACAGCAGCGCTTCATCCGCGGTTCAACTGTCCGCCCGCAAACATCCGGGCAGATTGGCAGGCGGGGTTTTGCGTGCCATTGCGGAAGACGGCACACCTGCCTAAAGAGCGCCAGTTCCGCCTGCGTCCCACGCCAGGCATGAAGATCAACAAGGACACAGAGCCCGACATGGCGCGCATTCCGACCACCCCTTCCTCCACCCCGGCCCTTCCGGCCGAGGACGATATCCTGATCCGCGAGATCGACGAGGCGGTGCGTCAGGACGATGCGCTCGAATTCATGCGCGATCACGGTACCAAGCTGCTGGGCGGGATCATTGCTCTGATCGCAGGTCTGGGTGGCTACATGCTGTGGGACAATTACCGCGAGAGGGGGCTGGAAGAACAGTCCGAAACCCTGATCGCTGCGCTCGATGCCGCCAACCAGCGCGACTTCAAGAGCGCGGGCGAGAAGGTCGCGCCGCTGCTTGACGAAGGCTCACCCGGGGCGCGCACCGCCGCGCGGATGCTGCAGGCGGCTGCGGCGCTCGAACAGGGAGAGGTGGACAAGGCATCGGGCCTCTATCAGCAGGTCGCAGGCGATGCCGATGCGCCGCCCGCGCTGCGCGATCTGGCAACGATCCGCGATGTCGCCGCCCGCTATGATACCATGAAGCCCGCCGATGTGATTGCGCGGCTCGCCCCGCTTGCCAAGCCCGGCAGCCCCTGGTTCGGCAGCGCTGGCGAGATGGTGGCGATGGCGCATCTCGAAAGCGGGAACCGTGCCGAAGCGGGCAAGCTGTTCGCGCAGATCGCGAGGGACGAGGAACAGCCCGAAACGCTGCGTTCGCGCGCGCGCCAGATGGCGGGCCTGCTCGGGGTGGATGCGATCGTCGACGTAAAGAAACTGCTCGAGGACGAAGGGGTCGCGTCCACCGGCGCGGGCCGTGCCGGGGCGGCTGCACCGGCCGTGGCCGAGTGAGATTGAGAGCTTGAAACGGACGGCTATGAAATACACGAAAATCGCGCGCGCGGCCTTGCTGGCGGGGATCATGGCGGCGGGGCTGACCGGCTGCAAGGGCGGCCTCTTCGGTGGCGGGGACGACAAAACCACGCCAACCGTGGGCAACCGGTTGCCGATCCTCTCGCGCATCGAAAGCGGGGCCGAGGTCGATCCGGCGCTCGCCGGGATTTCCGTGGTGCTCCCGCCCGCGCGGCCCAATGCCGAATGGTCGCAGGCTGGCGGCTCGGCGAGCAAGTCCTATGGCCACCTTGCGCTGGCCGAGAGCCCGAGCAAGGCGTGGAGCGCGAAGATCGCCGGTTCGAGCAACCGCCAACGCCTTGCTGCGGCTCCGGTGATCGGTGGCAGCAGGCTGTACGTGGAAGGCACCGATGGGGTGATCCATGCCTTCGACAAGAACACCGGCGCGCGGCTGTGGACCCGCCGCGATGACACCATGACCAAGGATCAGGCACCGTCCGCGTTCGGCGGCGGGGTCAGCTACGATGCGGGCAAGCTTTACGCCACCAACGGGGTGGGCGAAGTCAAGGCGCTCAACGCCGAAACCGGCGAAGTGCTGTGGAAGGTGACCCCGGCCGGCCCGCTGCGCGGTTCGCCGACTATCGCCTTCGGCCAGCTTTTCGTGATGACGCAGGACAATCAGATCATCGCGCTCAATATCGCCGATGGCTCGCTGGTGTGGGATGAAAGCGGTTCGACCACCCAGTCGGGCGTGTTCGGCGTCGCCGCGCCTGCCGCCGGGCAAGGGACGGTGATCGCGGGCTATTCGAGCGGCGAGCTTTCGGCCTACCGCTACGAGAACGGCCGTACGCTGTGGTCGGACGCGCTGGCGCGCACCAATATCTCGACCACGGTCGGCTCGATCACCGATATCGATGCCGATCCGATCATCGATTCGGGCCGGGTCTATGCGCTCGGCCAGGGCGGGCGCATGGCGGCCTACGAACTGCTCACCGGCCAGCGCATCTGGGAGCTGAATCTCGCGGGCATCTCCACCCCGGCGATTGCAGGCGAATGGATCTTCACCCTCACCGACGATGCGCGCCTGCTTGCCATCGCCCGGTCGAGCGGGCGGGTGCGGTGGATCACCCAGCTCCAGCGCTTCCGCGACGAGGAAGACAAGAAGGGCCCGATTTTCTGGACCGGCCCCGTGCTCGCGGGCGGCCAGCTGTGGGTGGCCAGTTCGCGCGGGGAGGTGTGGAGAATCAGCGCGGGCGAGGGTTCGGCCACGCTGTTCGCCGATCTCGGCCAGCCGGTGAGCCTCGCGCCGGTGGTGGCCGATGGCTACCTTTATATCCTCGACGACAGCGGGACGCTGCACGCCTGGCGCTGAGGCGCCGGTTTGACGTTTGGGACGCTGAGCAGGGCGTTAACCCATTTGGGCTATTGCGGCAGGCGTGATGAGCGCCGCCAGTCCGCCTGTTTTCGCCGCAAGACCCGCGCTGCCGACCAGCGATGTTTCGGCAGGGGTCGGCCTTGCCGGACTTGCGGGGCTGTTCGCGTGGATCGCATTCTGCCGTTCCTACCCCGATATCGCCGCCATGCTTGGGCTGGATGGCGTGCTATCGCCGGCACGCGGGGTGCTGTCCGGCCCCTATGCCGCGCTCGCCGGGATGCTGTTCACGGCGGTGCCGATGGCGCTGTGGTCGGTGCTGGTCGACAAGGTCCACCGTCGGCCCTCGACCGGCATCGACTGGAGCCTGCGGCGCCCGCTTGACGAAACGCTGCCGTTATCGGTGGTCAAGTTGTCCGGCCTGTGGGCGACCTGGGCGATCCTCGCTGCCTTTTACGGCCTGGCGCGGTGGTATTGGACCGGCTCCTACCTGTTCGCGATGGAGGTGCTGAGCTTCGCCGTCGTGCCGCTGGTGGCGCTGTCGATCCCCTATGTCATCTGGCTCGACCGCCATCTGGTGGAGCCACGCGACGGCAGCTGGCATTTTGGTGCCTTCGTGCTCGGCCTTGGCGTGATCGGGCGCGAGAGCTGGGACAGGAGCCAGATCGCCAAACATTGGCGGGCATGGATCATCAAGGGCTTCTTCGGGGCCTTCATGATCTCGATCCTGCCGCCGGGTTTTGCGCAGGTGGTCGAGGCGGATCCTGTGCGGATCATCGGCAATCCGGTTGATCTGGCGATGACGCTGGTGACGCTGCTGTTCGTGATCGACGTGCAGATCGGCACGGTGGGCTATCTGCTAACGCTGCGACCGCTCGATTCGCACATCCGTTCGGGCAATCCGCTGCTGGCTGGCTGGCTCGCCGCCTTGCTGTGCTATCCACCCTTCGTGTGGGGGCTGATCGGGCCGGAAAATCTGGTGCTGGGTTATGAATTTGGCACCCCGGGCTGGTCGCACTGGTTCGCCGGGTCGCCTGCCTTGCTGTGGGCATGGGGCGGGCTGCTGGTGCTGCTTACCGCCATCTATGCCTGGGCAACGGTGGTGTTCGGCATCCGCTTTTCGAACCTCACCTATCGTGGGGTGCTGACCCACGGGCCCTATCGCTTCACCCGCCACCCGGCCTATCTGTCGAAGAACCTGTTCTGGTGGGCGAGCGTGCTGCCGTTCCTTGTCACCAGCGGCACCGCGGTCGACGCGGTGCGCAACAGCTTCTTCCTGCTTGTGGTGAACGGCATCTACTATTGGCGCGCGCGCACCGAGGAGGCGCACCTGCTGGCCGAAGACCCGAAATATGCCGAATATCATGCTTGGATGGAGCAGCACGGTTTGATCACCGCGCCGCTCGCAAAGCTGAAGCGGATGGTCATCGGACATGCACCGCCGCGTGCTGACGAGACGCGCGCCTTCCCGGCGGAATAGGGTTTTCTTCCAGTGCGCTAAGATGCTGGCGCATAACGCCCCGGATATGCTCAAACGCCGCACGGGCTTAACCAATATGCAATCAGCACATTGGTTTTACATCGCCGGCGCGCCATCGTCGGCGTGATATTTGAGCGCCTCGATTACCTGCAAATCGAGTCCCGCCATCGCGGCCTGGAAGGCGGCCATGTGCGGGGTGGCGAAATGTGCGAGGAGCGCAGCTTCGTCCTGCCACTTTTCGACGATGTGGATCATGCCCGGCTCCAGCAGGTCTTCGGTGAAGGCATAGGCGATGCAGCCCGCCTCGGCGTTGGAAGCAGCCACCATCTGCGCAATCGCAGCGCGTGCGGCCGCGCTCATACCCCCACCCAGCTTGGCCTTGGCCAGAACGATCAGCATGTCACAATCCTCCGTCAGAAGGACTGTTCATAGACCCGGGTGATGTCGCCGTTCCACTCGCCATAATAGGCATCGAGCAGGCGCTGGGCCGGCACCTTGCCGCTGGCGACAATTTCGTCGAGCGTGTCGAGATAGCCGGTCTCGTTGTCACCCGCTGCGTTGAGCCGCGCGCGCGCCTGCAGCCCGGCGTGAGCGATTTTGAGCACCTCGCGGCCCAGATCCTGCAAGGTGCCACCATTGGGCGAGCGGGTGGCGAGTGCAAGGCGCGGGACTTCCTCGCGGAGCCGCTCGCGCTCTTCCATCGACCAGCCCTTGACCAGATCCCACGCCGCATCGAGCGCTTGCTTGTCATAGAGCAGGCCGACCCAGAACGCGGGCAGAGCACAGATCCGGCTCCACGGCCCGCCATCCGCGCCGCGCATTTCGAGGAAGCTCTTGAGCCGCACCTCGGGGAAGGCGGTCGAGAGGTGATCCCACCAGTCGCTTTGCGTCGGGCGCTCGCCGGGGAGCACCGACAGCTTGCCATCGAGGAAGTCGCGGAAGCTGAGGCCGGCCGCGTCGATATATTTTCCGTCGCGGAAGACGAAATACATCGGCACATCGAGCATGTATTGCGCCCAGCGTTCATAGCCGAAGCCGTCCTCGAACACGAAAGGCAGCATCCCGGTGCGCGCCGGATCGGTGTCCGACCAGATGTGTGAGCGATAGGACAGGTAGCCGTTGGGCTTGCCTTCGGTGAAGGGCGAATTGGCGAACAGTGCGGTCGCCAGCGGTTGCAGCGCGAGGCTGGTGCGGAACTTCTGCACCATGTCTGCTTCGCTCTGGTAGTCGAGGTTGACCTGAATGGTGCAGGTGCGCAGCATCATGTCGAGGCCCATGCTGCCCACCCGCGGCATGTGCCGCAGCATGATGTCGTAGCGGCCCTTGGGCATGATCGGCAATTCGGCGCGGGTCTTGTCGGGCCACATGCCAAGGCCGAGATAGCCAACCCCGCACTTTTCGCCCACTTCCTTCACCTGCGCCAGGTGACGGCCGGTTTCGGCACAGGTCTGGTGCAGGTTCTCGAGCGGCGCCCCCGAGAGTTCGAGCTGCCCGGCCGGCTCCAGGCTGACCGCCCCGTCCGCGCCCTTCAGCGCGATGACGTTTTTGGTTCCATCTGGGCCGTCTTCCTCAACCGGGGTCCAGCCGAATTGCTCGAGGCCCTTGAGCAGATCGCGGATGCCGCAGGGCTCGTCATAGGCGGGCGCGCGCAAATCGTTGCGCTTGTAGACGAGTTTTTCGTGCTCGGTGCCGATGCGCCAGTCTGCGGGCGGTTTTTCCCCCTTGATCATCGGCAAGATCAGCTGATCGAAGCTTTCGATCACCGGATCCTCGGCGTTGGATGCTTCGCGTGTGCTCATTGCAAGGGTGCCCTTCTCTGGCCAGTTGCCATAGAAAACCGATCTGCCGGTGGGAAGCGGGAAAACGCCATCGCCCCGGCAAAGCCGGGCTACCAGTCTCCGGCGCTGGCCATCCACACCGAGAGCGCAGCGATCGCGGCGGTTTCGCCCCTGAGGATGCGCGGGCCGAGGCTGACGGGGCGAGCGGCCGGATTGGCGCGAATCGCGGCGCGCTCGGCATCGTCGAACCCGCCTTCGGGGCCGGTGAGGATCGCGGCGGGGCCTTTGTGCTGCGCAAAGGCTGCTGCCGCCGGCTCGCCGCCATTTTCATCAGCGAAGAACAATGCGCGCTGCTCGGGCCAGCCCGCCAGCATCGCATCGAGCTTCACCGGCTCGGCCAGTTCGGGCAGGGCCGTGCGGGCGCATTGTTCGGCGGCCTCGACAGTGATCGCCCGCGCCCGCTCGGGATTGAGCTTGTCGGCCACGCAGCGGCGGGTGATGACAGGGGCGATGCGGGCGACGCCAAGTTCGGTGGCTTTCTCCAGCACCAGATCGAAGCGGTCTTTCTTGAGCAGGGCAGGGCATAGCCACAGGTCGGGCACGGCCTCGCGCGGGCGCAGCCGTTCGGCCATCTCCAGCATCACGGCGTGCCTGCCCGCAGCGGCGACCCGCGTGGCCCATTCGCCGGTCACGTCATCGCACAGGATCACGATATCCCCCTCGCGCACCCGCATCACCTTGCCGAGGTAATGCGCCTGCGACCCCTCAAGCGCGATGCGGCGTTCCGGCCCGAGTTCATCGGGCACAAACAAGCGCGGGGCGCTTTTGGGAGGCCATGCGGGGGTTGCGGGCATGGCTTTGCTCTAGGCGCTTGGCCCGCTAGGGAGCAAGACATGAGCGACGGAATCGTCCCCGATACAGAACACGCCAGCTGGTCCGGGGGCCTCGTCGCCCGCCTGCCACAACGCCTGCGCGATTTCGCGCTGCTGGCGCGGTTCGACCGGCCGATTGGCTGGTGGCTATTGTTCTGGCCCTGCGTCTTCGGGGTGTGGCTGGCAGGCTCTGGGCCGCAACTCGCACTGCTGGGTTGGCTGTTGCTCGGGAGCATCGCGATGCGCGGGGCGGGGTGTGTCTATAATGACATCGTCGATGCCGATCTCGATGCGAAGGTCGCCCGCACCGCGCTGCGCCCCGTCGCAAGCGGGCGGGTGGCGAAGCGCACCGCGTGGGTGTGGCTCGTCAGCCTGTGCCTCGTCGGCCTTGTCGTGCTGCTGCAACTGCGGTGGCAGGCGCAGCTCGTCGCGCTTGGCAGTCTTGCGCTGGTCGCCGCCTATCCCTTCATGAAGCGCATCACCTGGTGGCCGCAGGCGTGGCTCGGTATGGTGTTCAACTGGGGGCTGCTGGTGGCCTGGACGCAGCTGCGCTGGGACAACTGGGATGCGCTCGCAGCGGTCTATGCCGGGTGCATCTCCTGGGTGATCGGCTACGATACGATCTACGCGCTGCAGGACCGCGAGGACGATGCGATGGTCGGGATCCGCTCCTCGGCGCTGGCGATGGGGGCGCGGGTGCAGGGCGGCATCGCGGGCTTTTATGTCGCGGCGGTGGGGCTGTGGGGGCTGGGCATCTGGCTCTACCGTCCCGATCCCTTCGCGCTCGCCGCGCTGCTGCCGGTGGCCGGGCATCTCGCATGGCAGGTGACGAGCCTCGACGCTGATGATCCCCTGAACCCGCTTGAACGGTTCCGCTCGAACCGCTGGGCCGGGGCGCTGATGGCGGCGGCGTGCTACGTGGTGGGGAACGCGGGGGCCTGAGCCGATGTGCAATCTCTACCGCATGACGAAAAACGCGAGCGAGGTGGCCGCGTGGTTCGATGCGGTCGAGGCCGCGCAGCGCACAAATTTCAGCGCGGAGGTCTATCCCGGCTATTCCGGCCTCGTGGTCGCCGAGGGGCAGGTGCGCACCATGACATGGGGCTTCCCGCTGGTGCTGACCGGCAAGCGGGGGCAGGAGCTGAAGCCCAAGCCGGTCAATAATGCGCGGGCCGACAAGCTCGGGACGTTCTTCTGGCGCCAATCCTTCGAGCGCCGCCGCTGCCTGATCCCGCTCACCGGCTGGGCCGAGGCGCAGGGCGCCAAGGGCCGGATGACCCGCACGTGGCTGTCCTTGCCCGGCACCTCGGTGTTCGCGGCGGCGGGCGTGTGGCGGCAGTCGGATGAATGGGACGCGTGCTATGCGATGGTGATGACCGACAGCGCGGGGACCGACGCTGCGGACGTGCACGAACGCATGCCGGTGCTGCTTGCGCCTGACGATTATGCAGGCTGGACAGGCGGCACGCCGAATGAGGCGCTGGCGCTGTGCCGGCCATGGCCTGGCAGGCTGACGATCGAGCGAACCGCCGAAGGCTGGCGGCGCTGACCGGCCGTGGTGTCGCAGGCAATCTTGCAATTCGCGGTCAGACCCTGTTCAAGAGCGTCCATGCATGAGCCTGTTGCACCGCAAGGCGCCTGTGCTGCTTGCAACCATGGACCGAGAGAGAATTCCGAGATGAACCCGCGCAACCTTGCCCCCGTCCTGTCCACCGTATCGGCCGCCGCGCTGGTGATCGGCCTTTGCGCCGTGCCTGCGCCCGCGCTGGCGCAGAGCGCCGCCGCCACCGCGCCCGCCATCCCGGAAGGCACCGGATATTTCGCATCCTACAGCACATTGCCGTTCCTTGCCCCTGATTTCACGAAGATTTCCGAGGATGACTACATCCCTGCCTTCGAACAGGGCATGGCGATCCAGAAGGCCGAAGTCGCCGCGATCATCGCCAATCCCGAAGCGCCGAGCTTTGCCAACACCATCGTCGCGCTGGAGAAAGCGGGCCGGATGCTCGGCCGCGTGACGCGGGTGTTCTATGCGCTCACCGGCGCCAACACCACCGACCGGCTCGATGCGATCGACACCGAGATCAGCCCCAAGCTTTCGGCCCATCAGGATTCGATCAATCTCGATCCGGCGCTCTTTGCGCGGGTGAAGGCGGTCTATGACAACCGCGCCGCGCTGGCGCTGACCACCGAGGATGCGCGGCTGCTGGAGGAAACCTACAAGCGCATGGTCCACGCCGGCGCGCTGCTGACCGAGGCCGAGCGCGAGCAGGTCAAGGCGATCAATGGCCAGTTGTCGACGCTGACCACCGAATTCGGCCAGAAGGTGCGCGCTGCGACCAACGGCCAGCCGCTGATCGTCGACACCGCCGCCGAGCTCGCCGGCCTGTCCGAGGCCGACATCAAGGCCGCCGCCGATCTGGCGACCGAAAAGGGCCTTCCGGGCAAGTATGCGATTGCGCTCCAGAACACCACGCAGCAGCCACTGCTGCCCGCACTGGAAAACCGCGCCACCCGGGAAGCGCTGTTCAAGTTGAGCTACAACCGCGCCGACGGGGCCGAGGAAAGCCACGATACCCGCGTGCTGCTGGCCAGGATCGCCACGCTGCGCGCGCAGAAGGCGGCGCTGTTCGGCGAGCCGGACTGGGCCAGCTATACCATGTATGACCGCATGGCGAAGACGCCCAAGACCGCGCTCGATTTCATGGAGCAGATGGTCCCCGCGCTCGCCGCGACCCAGCGCCGCGAGGCCGAGATGATCAACGCGGCGATTGCGGCCGATGGCGGCGATTACACCGTCCAGCCGTGGGACTGGTATCGCTATGCCAATCGCATCAAGGCCGAACGCTACGATCTCGATGAAGACACGGTGGCGCAGTATTTCCAGCTCGACAAGGTGCTCGAAGACGGCGTGTTCTATGCCGCCAACAAGCTCTACGGCCTTACCTTCTCGCGCCGCACCGATCTGCCCACCTATCATCCCGACGTGTGGGTTTACACCGTGTTCGATGCCGATGGCGCCGCGCTTGGGCTGTTCTATTTCGATCCCTTCCAGCGCCCCTCCAAGCGCGGCGGGGCGTGGATGAGCAACTTCGTCGAACAGAGCCACGAATGGGGCACCAGGCCGGTGATCTACAACGTGCTCAACATCCCCAAGGCAGCGCCGGGCGAGGTGCAGCTGGTGAGCTTCGATGATGTCAGCACCATGTTCCACGAATTTGGCCACGCGCTCCACGGCCTGTTCGCCGATCAACGTTACGAGAGCCTGTCGGGCACGGCCACGGCGCGTGACTTTGTGGAATATCCCAGCCAGGTCAACGAGATGTGGGCGACCCATCCCGAGGTGCTGCAACACTACGCCAGGCACTACAAGACCGGCGAGACGATCCCGATGGCGCTGGTCGAAAAGATCGAGGCAGCCTCCAGGTTCAATCAGGGCTACGAGTTCGGCGAGGTCGTGGCAGCCGCGCTGCTCGACATGAAGTGGGCCGCACTCACGCCTGAGGCCGCCGCCGCGATCGACACCCCCGAGGAAGTCGACGCCTTCGAGCGCAAGGCGCTGGATGAGCTGGGGCTGGAAGTGGGTCTGGTGCCGCCGCGCTACCGTTCGACCTATTTCAACCACATCTTCAGCGATCCTTCAGGCTATTCGGCGGGCTATTATTCCTACCTGTGGACCCAGATGCTCGATCACGACAGCCGCAAGTGGTTCCGCGAGAATGGCGGGCTGACCCGTGCCAATGGCGATCACTACCGCAAGACCGTGCTCAGCCGTGGCGGGACGATGGATTATTTCGAGATGTTCCAGAACTTCGCCGGTCGTCAGCCTGATATCCAGCCGCTGCTCGAAGCGCGCGGGCTGGCCGGCGGTGAAGGCGCGCGCGAGTAAAGCGGGCCTGCTCGGGGCCGCAGACTAGTTCTCCGGCCCGAGCGCAGGATCGAGATCGCGCGGCCGGGCAAAATGCACCAGTCCGGCGCAATAGCGCTTCAATTGCGACCAGTGTTCGATATCGCATTCGAGCACGGCGTAGGAAGCGGTGGGGAATTTTACCACCGCTTCCTTGAACAGCGCGTTTTCCTTGCCCGGCGCGACCAGTTCGAGCAGCACGTCCTGCAACCCCGGATTGTGCCCGGCGACGAGGATCGCGTCTGCTTCCTCATCGCCGCTGCCGGCATGGGCCTCGATCGTCTCGACGATGGTATCGTAGCTGGCAAGATAGAGCTTTTGGTCGTACTCGGGGGTCACCTCGGGCAGCGCGCCATCAAGCGTCAGTTTTACCCGCACCGCAGGCGAAGCGATCACCTTGTCCCACTTGATCCCGTGTTCGCGAATATGCTGGCCGATCGCCAGCGCACCCTTGTGCCCGCGTGCGTTCAATCCTCGGTCGAAATCGCGCTGGTTCATGTCGTCCCAGTCGGATTTGGCGTGGCGCAGCAGGCCGAGGATCTTCATGGCAGTAAAGCTCCCTTGTCGTCGACCGGCGCGGGCATCGATTGCTTGCCTCCAACACCAGCCGCGACGCGTTGTAAAGCCTCATCAAGCGTCACGCGCAACACCGGCGTGCCGGGCGGGAAGGCACAAATCAGGCGCGAGGGGAAAGCGGGAGACAGCATGACGAAATGGCCGGCATCCTCCTTCGAGCGGATCAGCCGCCCGAAGGCCTGCGCCAACCGGGCGCGGATGATCCGGTCGTCATAGGCCGGGCCGCCGCCCCCGTCTTTATTGGCCGCCAGCCTGCGCGCCCTGTGCAGGATGTCGGGGCGCGGCCAGGGGACCTGTTCCATCACCACGCAGCGCAAGGAGTGGCCGGGCACGTCGACCCCGTCGCGCAGCGCATCGGTGCCAAGCAGGCTGGCGCGCGGATCGTCGCGAAAGATGTCGACCAGCGTGCCGGTGTCGATCGGATCGACGTGCTGGGCATAGATCGGCAGGCCCGCCCTTGCGAGTCGGTCGGCGATGCGGCCATGCACGGCCCTGAGCCGGCGGATCGCAGTGAACAGGCCCAGCACTCCGCCGCCCGAGGCCTCGATCAGCCGCGCATAGGCTCCCGCCAGCGCGGGCAGATCGCCTTTGGCCACATCGGTGACGATCAGCACCTCGGCGCGGGCGGCGTAATCGAACGGGCTGTCGGTGGCTGAGAGCAGCGGCGCGCCTTCGATGTGCGCCGCGCCCGAACGTGCAATGGCGCTGGCCCAGCGTTCGGCATCTCCAAAGGATTCGGTGCCGCGGTCGGTAAGGGTGGCGCTGGTCAGCAGCACCCCGTGCGCCGGTTCGAGCACGACCCGGGCAAAGGGCTTCATCGGATCGAGCCAGCGGCGGTGGATCGCCACGTCGAACTCGCGCGCGTCGGAGCGGTCGACCGCGAGCCAGTCGACGAATTCCGGATCGGCCGGGCCGCCGAGGCGATCGAGCAGGGCTTCCCATGCGGCGATCAGCTCGATCCGCCAGCCGAGCGCGAAGCGCGCGCCTTCGATCCGGGCGCGGCCTTGCGCGTCGAGCCAGTCGGGCGGTTCGGCCAGAATTGCTTCCAGCCGCGCGCCCAGCCGGATCAGCGGCACACGGATGCTGGCCAGGGCTTCGGCGGCGCTGCTGGCGGCCTCGATGACTTCGCCCGGCAGGCCCGAAGCCTCGGTCTCGATCCCGTAGCCGGCCTCCTGACCGCCGCTCTCGTCGCGGGCATAGGTCGCGCTGCGCACGGCGGCGAGCAGGGCTTCGAGCGGGCCGAAGGGTGCGTTCTCGGCAAGGCGCTGGAGCCAGCCGTCGGATGGAAGCAGTTGCCCCGCCTTGCAGGCTGCTGCGATGGCCTGTGCACCGCCCTCGTCATAGCTGGCCACATCTGCGAGCCGCGCCGCAAGGCCGCGCCGCCGGCCGCGCGCCTCGCGCTCGGGGCCGATGATCCAGCGTCGCAGTTCGATCGCCTCCTGCCCTGACAGGGTTGCGGCAAAGGTCGAATCCGCCGCGTCGAACACGTGGTGGCCTTCGTCGAAGATGATGCGGGTGGGGCGCTGGTTCGGATCGCGCGCGCGCGCCGCGTTGACCATCACCAGCGCATGATTGGCGATCACCAGATCGGCCTGTGCGCTATCCCTTGCGGCGCGTTCGATGAAGCATTTGCGGTAATGCGGGCAGCCGGCGTAGATGCACTCGCCGCGGCTGTCGGTCAGCGCCGCGATGCCGCGCTTGCGGAACAGTGTGCCAAGCCAGCCGGGCAAATCGCCCCCGATCATGTCGCCATCGCGGGTATAGGCGCCCCAGCGCGCGACCAATTGCGCGAGCACCGCCGCGCGGCCCGCAAACCCGCCCTGAAGCGCGTCTTCGAGATTGAGCAGGCAGAGGTAATTCTCCCGCCCCTTCCTCACCACCACCGGCGGAGTGCCGTCGGAACGTTTTGCAGGCCATGCCCGGCGGCTTTCGGCGCGCAGCTGGCGTTGCAGGTTCTTGGTGAAGGTCGAAACCCACACCGTCCCGCCGCTTGAGGCAGCCCACAGCGAGGCCGGCGCGAGATAGCCCAGCGTCTTGCCGATCCCTGTCCCTGCCTGCGCCAGCGCCAGATGCGGGCGGCCCGGGGCCGAGCGCGGGGCAAAGATGCGCGATACATCCTGCGCATAGGCGCGCTGGCCCTCGCGGTTTTCAGCCCCCTTGCCGGTGAGCTTTGCGAGCTGTGCCTCGACGGCCTCTGGCGAAAGCTCCACCTGCTGCGGGGCCGGACGCTCGCCTGCTTCCTCCCATTCAGGCAGGCGCGCAAACAGCCAGCGCTCGGCCCTCTCGGGCTTGGCGATGTGGGCTTTGAGCACCTGCGCCCACGGCCAGCGCAGCCGTTCGAGCGATTGCAGCACGCTCCATGCGCCCTCGCGTTCGAACCATGCGGGATCGCGCACCGCCGCGATCAACGCCCCTCCTGCGCGCTGGAGCAGTTCGGGCACGGCTGCGTCATTCTCCGGTACCGGCAGCCCGAGCGCCTCGGCCAGCCCGCGCGGGGTCGGCACACAGAAGCGCGCGGGATGGATGAAGGCGAAAGCCTCCAGCAGATCGAGGCCCGACAGATCGGGATAGCCCAGCCGGCTCGCGACCAGCGGGGCGTTGAGCAGCAGCACCGGCGTGTCAGCCGCGGCCATGATCGCATCGCCCTTTGATACCGCTGCCGTGCTGCCGGCCGCCGGCCGCAGCCAATGCCCGCCGTGGCTGGCATGGAGCGCCGGAAGAGGAAGAGGATCGGGGAGAGACACGCGGCGGACGATGGGCGAGCCGCGCGCCGATGTAAATCTATGCCGAACGGGCTTTGCCCGGCCGCCATTCGCGCTTGCAAGCCGGTCCGCCATCCCTAATAGCCGCCCTGCCATGACGATCACTCCAGACGCCCTTATCGCTGCCGCCCGCAATTCCAAGGCCTGGCCGTTCCAGGAAGCCCAGCGCCTTGCCAAGCGCCTGCCGCAAGGCAAGCCCGGCGGGGTGCTGTTCGAGACCGGCTATGGCCCCTCAGGCCTGCCGCATATCGGCACCTTCCAGGAGGTGCTGCGCACGAGCCTCGTGCGGCGCGCCTACGAGACGCTGACCGGCCAGCCGACCCGGCTGGTGGCGTTCAGCGATGACATGGACGGGTTGCGCAAGGTGCCCGACAACGTGCCGAACAAGGCGCTGCTCGCCGCCAATCTCGGCAAGCCGCTGTCGCGCATCCCCGACCCGTTCGAGACGTTCGAAAGCTTTGCTGCGCACAACAACGCCATGCTGCGCGACTTCCTCGACCGCTTTGGGTTCGAGTACGAATTCGTCAGCTCGTCCGACTGCTACAACGGCGGCAAGTTCGATGACGCGCTGAAAAGCGTGCTCGCCAATTTCGGCGCGATCATGGAGATCATGCTTCCGACGCTGGGCGAGGAACGCCGCCGCACCTATTCGCCGGTGATGCCGATTTCTCCAACCACCGGCGCGGTGTTGCAGGTGCCGATCGAAGTGGTGGATGCCGCCGCCGGGATCATCCGCTTCACCGACGAGGACGGCACGGTGGTGGAGCAATCGGCGCTGGGCGGCATGGCCAAGTGCCAGTGGAAGGTCGACTGGGCGATGCGCTGGGTGGCGCTGGGTGTCGATTACGAGATGTATGGCAAGGATCTGACCGATTCCGGCATCCAGTCGGGCAAGATCGCGCGTGTGCTCGGCGGGAACAAGCCCGAAGGGCTGATCTACGAGCTGTTTCTTGATGCCAGGGGCGAGAAGATTTCCAAGTCCAAGGGCAACGGCCTGTCAATCGAGCAATGGCTCGAATATGGCAGCGAGGAAAGCCTCGGCTATTACATCTTCGCCAATCCCAAAAGCGCCAAGCAGCTGCATGTCGGGGTGATCCCCAAGGCGATCGACGATTACTGGCAGTTCCGCGCGGCGCTGCCCTTGCAGGATATCGACAAGCGGCTCGGCAATCCGGTGTGGCATCTGCTGCGCGCGAATGCGCGCCACGAGGGTGCGGATGCGCCGGGGCAGGGCGACGCACTGCCCGTGCCCTTCAGCCTGCTGCTCAATCTGGTGGGTGTGCTGGGCGCAGGCGCAACCCGCGAGGCGGTGTGGTCCTATCTTGGCAATTATGTCGCTGATGCCGATCCGGCGGCGCACCCGGCGCTCGATGTGCTGGTGATGAAGGCGCTGGCCTATAACCGCGACTTTGTTGCCCCAACGCTTGCCAGGCGCGCCCCGGAAGGCGGTGAGATTGCGGCGCTGCGGGCGCTCGATGCCGCCTTGGCCGAGGCCCCGGCGGACATGAGCGCCGAGGACTTGCAGACCATCGTCTACGAGATCGGCAAGCAGGAGCAATTCGGCTTTGCCTCGCTGCGCGACTGGTTCAAGGCGCTTTATGAAACCCTGCTGGGCAGCGAGCAGGGACCGCGCATGGGCAGCTTCATCGCGCTCTACGGCATCGCGCCGACCCGCCAGCTGATCGCCGAGGCACTGGCCAAGGCCTAGCGACGGTCGGCGGCGGCTCCGGCTAGCGCCACTCGCGCGTGCGATACCACTTGGTGATGACGTATTTCGCGCCCTTGATCACCGGCATTCCGGCGTGCATCGTGCCCTCGTTGGGGCGGCCGTCGGGCAGGGCGTTGTTCCACAGCAGGAGCACGCCGGGCTTGGGCTCGATCTGGATGCCGATCTCGGTGAAGTGGGTCGCCCCGCCTTCCTCGACCTGGTTGAGATAGACCATCGCGGTCCAGCTGCGCTGTCCGCCGCGCGCCTGTTCGAGCTTCCAGTATTTTTCGGAAGTGTAGAACCAGTCATTGTGCGGCTGGAACTGCTGGCCGGGAAGGTAGCGCTGGCCCTGCACTGACTCGCCGATCGCCTGATCGAGGCCGAGCACATCGTCGATCCGGCGCGAGATCGCCTTGACGAAGCTCTCCTCGGGATCGAGGTCGCCCGAATAGGATGTGCGAAAGCCGCTGGCATAATCAAGCTCGTGCAGCGAGGAAGGACGCGCAACCTCGTCGATCATGGCGCACAGCTTCGCGCATTCGGCGGGGGTGAGAAAATCGCCCACGGCGAACAGTTCGCAATGATCGTTCTCGATGCGGTAGACCCCGGGGTCGGCAGCGAGGCGCGCGCGCACCAGCGCGCCGACGCGGGCGAGGGCCTGCTGGTCGGGAACGGTGTCGGTATCGGCGGCAGTCATGTCCTGCCTGTTAGCAAGCGGGGCGTGCGGCGCAATCCTGCGATCCGCACGCCCGCGCGCAATCACCAGAAGAAGTTGTAAATCACGTCCACCACTTCGCCGGTGTAGATATCCACCAGCGCCACATCATTGTAATAGCGCACCCAGCGATAGGGGCCATAGACGGGCGGCAGGCGGTAGTCCCACGGATCGTTGATGAAGAAGCGCGGCTGGAAGAACAGGCTGTCAAGGTAGAACCCGATGCTCAGCCGGCTGTAACGGTGGCTGCGGAACGGCGCGTAATACGGGCCGGGCCGGTAGTGGTAGCGGTTGGCGCTGCGGTAGAATGACCAGTCATAATCACGGTTGCCGCGCCAGCGCCGGTCCCAACGGCGGAAGTCGCGGTTGTCCCAGCCGTTCCAGCCGCCATAGTTCCAGCGCCAGTCATCGTGCCGCCAGCTGCGCCGGTCGCGGCGAACATCCCGTCGGTCATCCCGCCAATCACCATCGCGGCGGCCGTCGTGCCAGTCACTATCGCGGTGCCCGTTGCGGTCCCCGATCCGGACAACACTGCGGCGGCTCCAATCATTGGTGCGCTCGGCGCGGCGATCGCCGCGGTCTTCGATGCGGTCAGACCGGCGATCTCCGCGACGTTCGATCACATCGGCGCGGCGTTCGCCGCGGCGCTCGACGGCTTCGGCGGCACGATCTCGGCCTTGCCATTCGAGCACATCGGCGCGGCGCTCGACGGCCTCGGCCCGGCGTCCGCTGCGAGGGTCGATCGGCTCGGCACGGCGCGCGGGTGCATCGCCGCGCAGCATCCCAACCGGGCGTGCGTCGGGCTCGCCGGCACGCTGGGCGCGACGCATGACATCGGCGCCGAAGCCATCACCCTGCGGCCCGCGCTCGGCCCTTGCGGGACGCTCGGGCGGGGCCGGACGCTCGGCGCGAACAGGACGTTCGGCGCGCGGCAGCGGTGCCTGGCGCTCGAAACGCGGCTGCGCCCGTTCGCTGCGCAGCTGCATCCGCTCGGCGCGCGGCTCGCCGCGGCTCTGTGCTGCGGCGGGGGCCAGCGGAGCGGCAACGGCAAGAACGAGCGCGAGAGCCGAAAGCGCACCGCCCCTGGCAGTCAGGATCTTGGTCATCTATGCCTCCAGTGCCGCCAGCCCACCACAAGCGGCGTGTTAATCAGGCGGTATTAGGCCTTGCAGACTGTCGCAGGGATGAACCGGTTTGCCGATGTTCAGAATAATTGCGATCTATGTGAACATGGTGGCTCCGACTTGACGCGCGGCGCAGAGCGGCCAAAGGCGCTCGTCATGTTCGACACCCTCGACGAGGTCCGCGCCGATTGCGCCGACCGCCTGATCCGCGCCGCGCGCGACCGCAGGTCGCCGATGCACACGCCGGTGATTGTCACCGCCGATGTCGATGCAAGGGTGATGGTGCTGCGCGCCTTCGATCCTGCGAGCATGACGCTGCGCCTGCACACCGACATCCGCGCCCCCAAGGCGCAGGCGATTGCCACCGATCCGCGCTTGGCTGCCGTGTTCTACGACAAGGGCGCGAAGATCCAGATCCGCGTGCGCGGGCAGGGGCAGATCGACGCGAACGGGCCGGCCGCCGATGCAGCCTGGGCAGCGAGCACCAATTTCGCGCGGCGCTGCTATCTCGGCGATGGGCCGGGGGCGGCCTCGCCGGTTGCCACTTCGGGCCTGCCGCCCGAATTCGAAGGCGTGGAGCCGGATGATGCGCAGCTCCTGCCCGCGCGCGCCAATTTCGCGGTGCTGCTGATCACGGTTCAGACGCTCGATTGGCTCTATCTTGCCCATACCGGCCATATCCGCGCGCAGTTCACCTGCGCGCACGGGACGTGGGACGGGCGTTGGGTCGCGCCGTGAGAGGGGTGGGCTAGGCTAGGCAGCGTCGGCCGAGGGGGCAGGTGCTGGCAGGAACATGATTTCCTCGATCTGGCTGGCGGTCACGACCTGGTCGCTGCCCGCCTTCTGCGCTGCCTCCAGCGCAGCGCGGGCGCGGGCAACAAGGTGGTCGCGGCGATCATGGGCCGGCCCTGCGGCGACCCCGAAACTGGCAGTGAAGGGATTGGCCCCGCCGAGTTGCGGCAGTTTGATCTGGGCCAGAGCGTGACGCAGCCGATCCGCCACGCCGACGGCCGCACGCTCGTCGGCACCCGGCATGACGATGGTGAACCCGTCGCCCTCGATCCGGGCAAAGCTGTCGTCGCGCCGCACACCGGCCTGCATTACCGCCGCGATGTGTCCCAGCACCTGCTCGCGGGTCTGAGGATCCCAGCCGATGCGCAGGCTCGCGCTCTGGTCGATCCGCGCGCGCACCACCGCTTGCACCGCGACGCGGCTGCTGAAGCGCCGGTTCGCGCTGTCGATGGCGGCTTCAAGATTGGCCGGCGCGAACAGGCCGGAGAGCGGATTGGCTGCGGCGTTCCGCCTGGGTCTCACCCGTTCCTGCCCGACATAGATGCCCAGCACCAACGCCGCCAGAGACGCCGCCATCGCCGCTTCAAGCGGCACTGCGATTTCCGTGATCACGCCCCAGTTATCCTTCGCGACCCTGTTGTCGCCAGGGAGAGTGATGTAGCTCTGGTTAAGAGACCGTAAAGCAGCGGCGGGTGCTGTTCAAAACACCCGCCGTTTGCGCCATTTATCGGGTCAGCTTCTTGTAGGCGAGGCGCGTCGGGCGGTCGGCCGCATCGCCCAGACGGCGGCGCTTGTCTTCCTCGTAAGCTTCGAAGTTGCCTTCGAACCATTCGACATGGCTGTTGCCTTCGAATGCGAGGATGTGGGTGGCGAGCCGGTCAAGGAAGAAGCGGTCGTGGCTGATGACGACGGCGCAGCCCGCGAAGTTCTCGATCGCGTCTTCCAGCGCCGCGAGCGTTTCCACATCAAGATCGTTGGTTGGTTCGTCGAGCAGCAGCACGTTGCCACCTGCTTTGAGCATCTTGGCCATGTGCACGCGGTTGCGCTCGCCACCCGACAATTTGCCGACGTTCTTCTGCTGGTCGGCACCCTTGAAGTTGAACGCGCCGACATAGGCGCGGGTGCTCATGTCCTGCCCGTTGACCTTCATGTAATCGAGCCCGTCGGAGATTTCTTCCCAGACGTTCTTGCTCGGATCGAGGTGATCGCGGCTCTGATCGACATAGCCGAGCCGCACGGTCGAACCGATCTCGATCGTGCCGCTGTCGGGTTGTTCCTTGCCGGTGAGGATCTTGAAGAGCGTCGATTTGCCCGCGCCGTTCGGCCCGATCACCCCGACGATGCCGCCCGGCGGCAGCATGAAGGAGAGGTTTTCGAACAAGAGCTTGTCACCATAGGCCTTGGTGATGTTCTTGGCCTCGATCACCTTGCCACCCAGACGCTCGGGCACCTGGATGACGATCTGCGCCTTGCCAACCTGGCGGCTGTCCTGGCTGTTCTGGAGTTCCTCGAACTTGCGGATACGCGCCTTGGACTTGGTCTGGCGCGCGGCCGGGGTCTGGCGGATCCACTCGAGCTCGCGCTGGAGCGCCTTCTGCTTGCCGCTTTCCTCGCGGCTTTCCTGCTCGAGCCGCTTGGCCTTCTTTTCGAGATAGGTCGAATAGTTGCCTTCGTAGGGGTAGTATGAGCCGCGATCGAGTTCGAGGATCCATTGCACCACATTATCAAGGAAGTAGCGGTCGTGGGTGATCATCAGCACCGCGCCGGCATAGTCCTTGAGGTGGTTTTCGAGCCACTGGACGCTTTCGGCATCGAGGTGGTTGGTGGGTTCGTCGAGCAGCAGGATCGAGGGCTTCTGGATCAGCAGGCGGGTGAGCGCGACGCGGCGCTTTTCCCCTCCCGACAGATCCTTGACCGGCCAGTCGCCCGGCGGGCAGCGCAGCGCCTCCATCGCCACTTCGAGCTGGTTGTCGAGCGTCCAGCCATCGACCGCGTCGATCCGGTCCTGAAGCTCGCCCATCTCCGCGCCGAGCTTATCGAAATCGGCATCAGGTTCGCACATCAGCGCCGACACTTCATTGAAGCGGGCGACGAGATCGGCGGTTTCCTTCGCACCTTCGCGCACGTTTTCGAGCACGGTCTTGGTCGGATCAAGCTCCGGCTCCTGCTCAAGATAGCCGACGGTGATGTTCTCGCCCGGCCAGGCCTCGCCGGTGAAATCCTTGTCGATCCCGGCCATGATCTTGATCAGGGTCGATTTGCCCGCGCCGTTGGGGCCGACAATGCCGATCTTCGCGCCCTGATAGAACTGGAGCGAGATGTTGTTCAGCACCGGCTTCTGGGCGCCGGGGAAGGTCTTGGTCATGCCCTTCATGACATAGGCGTATTGCGCGGCCATCGGATGTGTCCTTCGAGGATCTTGAAAGGGGGTTGGAAAGTTTGGCTGCGCAGATAGGGAAGGGGAGGGTGAAGGGCAAGCGGCTAGACTTGCCCGCACTGCGGCGATAGCAACATCGCCCATGAACCGCACCCTGACCGCGCTTGCCGCCCTTTCGCTATGTGTCCCCGCCGCTGCAAACGTTCCGCCGCCCCCGCTCGATCTGGCGCAGCGGGCCGATCTGGCGCTGGCGGCGGACGACCATGCCTATGCCTTTGTTGAAGGGCTGACCACCGAGATCGGCCCGCGACAGGCCGGAACCGAAGCCGAGGCCCGGGCGCGCGAATGGGCGGCGGCATGGCTGCGCAACGCCGGCTTCACGAATGTCGCGATCGAGCCTTTCATGATGGATACCTGGGTGCCGGGCGACATCGCCCGCGCCCGCGTGACCGGTCCCTTCGCGCAGGATCTGGCGGTGCTGCCGCTCGGCAATTCGGCCGCCACGCCGGCGGGCGGGATCGAGGCCGAGGTGGTGTTCTTCCGCACGGTGGATGAACTGCGGGCCGCGCCCGCCGGCAGCCTGAAGGGCAAGATCGCCTATATCAGCCACCAGATGCGCCCCGCGCAGGATGGTTCGCATTACGGCTTTGCCGGGCCGGCACGCTGGGTGGGGGCCGGAATCGCGGCCAGCAAGGGCGCGGTTGCGACCGTGATCAAGTCGGTCGGCACCGATCATCACCGCAACCCGCACACCGGCGGCACCAGCTTCCCCGAAGGCGTCGCGGCCATCCCGGCAGGCGCACTGAGCCTGCCCGATGCGGAAAACCTCGAACGCATGTTCGCCCGCGCCAAGGGCCGCCCGGTGACACTGAAGCTGGAGATGAACCCGCGCCAGATTGGCCCGATGACAAGCGGCAATGTGGTGGGAGAGATCGTCGGGAGCAATCCCTCGCTCCCGCCGGTGCTGCTGGCCTGCCATATCGACAGCTGGTGGAATGCGCCGGGTGCTTTCGATGACGCGGCAGGCTGTGGCATCATCATCGCTGCGGCGCGTCATGCCGCGAGCAGCGGTCGCCCGCTGCGGACCATCCGCGTGCTGCTGGCCGGTGCCGAGGAGGTCGGACTGTGGGGCAGCAAGGCCTACAGCACCGCCCATATTGGCGAACCGATTGCGGTCGGCCTCGAAAGCGATTTCGGTGCGGACCGGATCTGGCGCTTCGACAGCAATTTCCGCGAGAGCAATCCGGTGCTGCACAGGAAGATCGCCGCCGCGGTGGCGCGTTTCGGCGTTGCTGCCGGAACCGATGTCGCCGCCGGGGGCGCCGACCTCAACATCGTGCGTGATCAGAAGGGCGCGCTGGTTGACTTGCAGCAGGACGGGACGCGCTATTTCGACCTGCACCACACGCCCGACGATACGCTCGACAAGATCGACCTTGCGCAGCTGCGGCAAAATGTCGCGGTGTGGTCGCAAGTGGTGGGCATTCTGGCGAGTGAGGACACCGCGATCCTCACCGGCACCCCGATCCCGGCCGCTCCGGCGATCATGCGCAAGTGATGCTCGCCCCAATGCGGGCTGGAAATGATCGTGGAGACAGGATGCGAGACGACCTTTTCGACCACCCGCAACGCGCAGAAAACCGCGTGGTTCAACGCAACGGAAAGGGTATCTGGTCTGTTAGGTGATTTAGGACGACGCCCGCTGCAAGCTGCGAAGACTGAAAGGGCAGGGCGTTGATCAGGGAACGCGATCCCCAGCGCGAGCCACCCCATTCTCGTTGTAAGCGCACCTGACCTGATCGCATTTGCGCGCGTGGCCCCGTCATCGCAGCCTTCGCGCTTGCAGCAAAATGCGGCCTGGCCTATGCCCTGCCCATCGTCGCCCCATTCGGTGCAAGCCGGGTGGCTCCTGCGGGGTCCTGTCCTCGGGACAATCTTTTTATCTCCTGCGATGCGCTGCCGTCAGTGTGGCTGCGAAAAGCCGGCGTGATCGAACGTGCGGCGCACACATCCAGGATCAGGTTTATCAATGGCAAGTATCGAAACCATAAGGCGCGAGTGGCTGTCCAACCCGCGCGGCGACATTCTGGCCGGGATCGTCGTCGCACTTGCGCTCATCCCCGAAGCGATCGGCTTCTCGATCATCGCCGGGGTCGATCCGCGTGTCGGGCTGTATGCCTCGTTCTCGATTGCGGTGATCATTGCGCTGGTCGGTGGCCGGCCGGGAATGATCTCTGCGGCCACCGCGGCGATCGCGGTGCTGATCGGGCCGTTGGTGCGCGATCATGGAGTCGAATACCTCTTCGCCGCCACGATCCTGATGGGTGTGATCCAGCTGATCGCGGGGTTCCTGCGGCTCAATCTGCTGATGCAATATGTGTCGCGCTCGGTGATCACCGGGTTCGTGAACGCGCTCGCGATCCTGATCTTCGTCGCGCAGCTGCCCGAGCTGACCGGGGTGCCGGCGCTCACCTACGCACTGGTCGCGGGCGGGCTGGCGATCATCTATATTTTCCCCTATCTCACCAAAGCCGTGCCATCGCCGCTTGTCGCCATCGCGGCGCTGACCGCGCTGGTCTACTATACCGGCCTCGACGTGCGCACCGTGGGCGATATGGGCGAGTTGCCGACATCGCTGCCGATGTGGCTGATCCCCGATGTGCCGTTCACGCTCGAAACGCTTCAGATCATCCTGCCCTATTCGGTGACCATGGCGGCGGTCGGCCTGCTGGAATCGATGATGACCGCGCAGATCGTCGACGACCTGACCGATACCCCGTCCGACAAGCAGCGCGAGATGAAGGGGCAGGGCATCGCCAACTTCTTCACCGGCTTTCTGGGCGGGATGGGCGGCTGCGCGATGATCGGGCAATCGGTCATCAACGTGAAGTCCGGCGGCGAGACACGGCTTTCTACCTTCGTGTCGGGCGCGTTCCTGCTGTTCCTGCTGCTGGTGCTGGGCGAGCTGGTGGCGATCATTCCCATGGCGGCACTGGTCGCGGTGATGATCATGGTGTCGATCGGCACGTTCTCGTGGAAGTCGATCAAGGATCTTCGCTTCAACCCGTGGCAGTCGTCGGTGGTGATGCTTGCCACCGTCGTCATTACGGTGTGGACGCACGACCTTGCACAGGGTGTGGGGGCCGGGGTGGTTCTGTCGGGCCTGTTCTTCGCCAGCAAGGTGAAGCGGCTGTTCACTGTCGAGACCGAACTTTCCGCCGATAACACCACGCGCACTTACCGGATCGGTGGCCAAGTATTCTTCGCTTCATCTGACAGCTTCGTCGAAGCCTTCGACTTCAAGGAGGTGCTCGACCGGGTGGTGATCGATGTCAGCAATGCACAGTTCTGGGATATCTCGGCGGTCGGCACGCTGGACAAGGCAATCCTGAAGTTCCGGCGCGAAGGCACGGCGGTCGAGATCGTCGGGCTCAACGAAACCAGCGCGGCGCTGATCGAACGCTATGCCACGCATGACAAGCCCGGCGCGCAGGCGCAGCCGGGAGCGCACTGATGGGGGAGACGCAGATGGAATTCATCCTCGCCGCGATCGATGCTTCGGCCCATGCGCCGGGCGTGTGCCAATATGCCGCATGGGCGGCCAGGCGGCTGGCGTTGCCGGTCGAACTGCTCCACGTGGTGCAAAAGCAGGATGCGGTGGCGGCGCGGCGCGATCTGTCGGGCGCAATCGGCCTCGGCGTCAAATCCGAGCTGATGGAAGAATTGGTGCGCCTGTCGGAACAGAGCAGCCGTGCCGAGATAGAGAAGGGCCGTGTTCTGCTGACGGCGGGCGAACAGATCCTGCACGAGGCCGGCGTGACCCAGGTTGCCACATTGCACCGCCACGGCGGCGTGATCGAAACCATCCTTGAGCGCGAAGACAATGCGCGGCTTGTCATTGTGGGTCGGCGCGGGGTCGATCACGAATTTGCTACCGAACACATCGGTTCGATGATCGAACGCGTGGTGCGCGCCAGTATCAAACCAGTGATGATCGTCTCGCGCAGCTTTGCCGAGCCCGATCACGTCGTTTTTGCCTATGATGCCAGCCCGGCGGCCAAGCGCGCGCTCGAACGCCTCGCCAATTCGCCGCTGTTTGCGGGCCTGCCCGTGACCATCGTGATGGCCGAAGCAACGGGCGAGGCCAAGGTGGCGGCGCTGAAGGATGCCGAAGCAGTCTTTGCCCCCGATCATCCGGTCACCACCGTGTTCGATCCGGGCAAGGCGGAAAAGGTCATTCCCCGCGTGGTTGCTACGGCGGGCAATCCGCTGCTGTTGATGGGGGCCTATGGCCATTCGCCGATCCGCAACCTGATCGTCGGCAGCACCACCACGGCAATGATTCGCACCGTCCATGCGCCGGTGCTGCTGGTGCGCTAGCATGGCGCTTGATCTTGAAGCTATGCGTGCAAAGCTCCTCGCCCGGCGCGAGGCGCTGCTGGCCGAAGACCGCCTCTCGTCCGAAGGGCGCGCGCCGGTGACGCTCGATCAGGACAGCGTGGGCAGGCTCTCGCGGATTGATGCGATGCAGCTCCAGCAAATGGCGCTGGCGCAGGCGCGCCGGCGCAAATCCGAACGCGGCGCCATCGATGCCGCGCTTCAGCGCATCGCGGACGGCGAATACGGCTACTGCCTCAAATGCGGCGAAGACATTGCCCCGGCCCGTCTGGAAAACAGCCCTTCGGTCACAACCTGCATCACCTGCGCAAATGATGGCTGATCCAACAATGACCACAGGCACCGCCAAATATGTTGGCGGCGACGGCGGGCGAGGGGGCATCGCGCGCGGTGACAAGCGGCTCACAGTCTTCGTGCTCATGTTCCAAGAGCAGACTGCCGGGCGTTCACGTTGCAGGACGGGCAAGATGACCGCGTGTCAGCCGCTGATCTGGAACCGCCCGCTTAGCCCGCAATGCTCGGACGGCCTGAACCGCCCCTGATTTTCGAAGGCTCCAATTGTTGCGTAGATGGAGTCCCTATAGTCAAGAAAACCAACACGTTTTCGCCGGAGGTTCGCGCCCGCGCGGTGCGGATGATACCGGATCACGAAAGCGTTGCGGGACAACGCGGCACGCGGTCGGGAAAGAAAATGGTCGGGGAGACAGGATTCGAACCTGCGACCCTCTGCTCCCAAAGCAGATGCGCTACCAGACTGCGCTACTCCCCGACGCTCGCTCGCCCCGTTCCGGTGGGCCCGGCAGGATTCGAACCCGCGACCTAGCCGTTATGAGCGGCCAGCTCTAACCGCTGAGCTACAGGCCCAGATCACTGGGAACCGGAAGACAGGGCGAAAGCCAGCCCCTACTCCGGCGCGAGGGACGAGACAAGCGGACAAAGCGCGCGCTAGAGCGTTTTCGAGCCGGGTGGCATCACCCGGCGGTTCGGAAAACGCGGTAAAACAAAAGTCTGGAGCGGCCGGTCTGATGCAGTCGGGTCGCAAACCGCTCTAGCCGGCGCTGGCCGCGATGATATCGGTGACAGTGCAACTGCGCACGCCCCGCCGTCCAAGTTCGCTGTAAACCGAAGCAAGCCAGGCATAGAGCGCCTCGACCCCTGCTTCGTCAGCAGCATAGGGCGTGAGGCCCGGGGCCAGCGTCGGGCTGTGGAACGACAGCACCAGCACCGGCAGGCCGCCGCCAAGCGCGATGTCGATTCCGCGGAGCGCCTCTTCGCTGGAGACGCCTTCGGGTGTTAGCGCGATGCGTTCGAGCAGGCCCAGTTGCGAGAGCACCCCGAGCGCGCGCGGGATCCGCGCGCCGAGCCGTTGCAGCGGCACTCCGAGATGGCGCAGCCTGCCCCAGTGGATGCTGGTGACTGGCAGTTCGAGAAGTTGCCGCTCCGCGTCGACCCAATAGGGCGCGAGCGGGTGGTGCGAATAGTCCGGCCCGCCTTTCGGGCTGTAATCGAACAGCGATCGTACCGAGGTGTCGATGCGGATCCCTGCCGCCTTGAGCAGATCGGCGGTCTTGGGGCCAAGCCCGTAGCGCCCGGCGCGGTAGATCAGCGGCGCGCTGCCGAAACGATCCTCGATCGCATCACGAAGCTGCATGAACTTTGCAGCCTCGAGCGCGGGCGGAAGATTGCCGCTGTAGGAATTGAAGCCGGTCACTTCTTCCTCGAATGGCGGATTGACCCAGGGGTGGAGCTGCACCCCGACCTCTGCGGTGCCGCGTCGAACGGCATCACCGATGATCTCGACCGCGCGCGGATCGGTGACGATTGGCCAATCGACCAGATAGACGGGATGCGCCCCGATCTCCTCGCAGAAGCGCTGGAAACGCGGGATTGCTGTGACATGGCTGAGCCCATAGCCGTCGCGGCGGAACGGGCCGTCCCAGTCGAATTCCTCCTCGGTATCAACAGTCAGCAGCACGCGCTGGCCGAAGCCCTGAGCCAGGCGCGCGGCAGCGCTGGCCGGTGGTGGCACCAGCATCGATTCCATCGCCATGCGCCTGTTTCCCCCTTCGCGCTAGCTCGCGCATCCTGAAGCAGGGCTAGGCAGCGCGTCGCAACCGGTCAAGAGCGGCAGTGTCAGCACCAGCGCATCGCCCTCGCGCCGCAGCGCCCCGCCGCATGCGCGGGCTTCGGCGCGGGCAAGGCGAAAGGCAAAGCCGGCACCGAACAGTCCGGCATTGATCGTGCCGCGTGCCGGACGCACGGTGGCGACGAACAGATCCTCTTCGCGGGCAAGCTCGGCCGGCAATGGGCAGGCCAGCCGCGCCAGTGCGCGGCCTTGACCGATGACCGGCGCAAGCTGCGCTGTCAGCTGTTCGTCCTCGCCGCAGGCCGCCCCGATGCTCGCCAGCAGACGCCAGGCCAGGGCCTCGACATCCTCGCTGTCGCAAGCGATGAGCAGGCTGGCGCGGGGTGCCGGATCGAGCGTGATCGCGGCGCTGCGCGTCTCCAGCACCGGCGCGATCTGATCGAGCGTGCGCTGCACCAGCGCTGCCAGATCGGTCTCGCCCGGCGCGATCCCCAGCGCTCCTGTTTCGAGCCGCGCCAGCCGGTCAAGCTCTTCGAAGCCGGCAAGAATATGCGCGGCATCCGCGGCAATTGCGGCGGCCAATGCGCGGTATTCGTGCGGTGCAGGGCCGAACAATTGCTGCTGGATCACTTCGGCATAGCCCTGCACCGCCGTGACCGGGGTGCGCAATTCGTGCAGCAGCTGACGGATGTGATCGGCCTCGCGCGCCGCGGGCGCGGGCGGGCGGCCCGGATCGGTCAGCGCCCGGCGAAAGCGTCCGACATAGCCGGTGAAATGGCCTTCGAGGCTGAAGCCGGGTTGGGCATCGAGCGTCCAGTCTCCGGCAATTGCGGGCGCGCCGGACAGCACGAAGGGCGCGGTCGTGATCGGCTGGCGACGGGCGAAGGCACGAGCGATTGTTTCGGCTGGCGATGCCTCGGCTGTGTGCTGGCCGACCAGCCGTGTCCCGATCACCATCGGGGCAACCTCGGGTGTGGCCCATTCGATCCGGCCTGCCGCATCCGCAGCAAAGGCGAAGCCGGTGATCGGACGCGCGGGCAATTCGGGCAATTCGCCGAGCGGCAGGCGCGGTGAGAGGTCGGTCTCGCCTGCGCTCTCGCTGCGTTCGCGCCGGAACTGGGCGATGCGTTCGACCAGAGCGGAAATCTCGCTGCGCCCGGTCTCGTCGCGGTCGGGGCGGGCGAGCGTTGTGGGCGCTGGCTCGCGGCGACGCGGGGCGGGGCGGGCGGGACCTGCCGACTGCGGTTCGGCACCCGCAGAGGATGCAGGAATGGCGGTGCCCGGCATCGTCCCGCTTTCAGCGTTCTCGGGTGGCGGGAGGCCGCGATCATGCACGCCCAGCCGCGCCAGCAACGCCTCGACATCGACGGGAAGATCGCGGCGCAAACGCAGGAACCCGCGGGCGCGCACCGGCAGGCACGGGATCAGCGCAGTCCAGTCCTCGACCGTGAGATCGGCGCGCGACAGGGCGGCGATGGCCACATCGGGTTCCTGATCGGCAAGATGCGCGGCCAGGTCGGCGCTGCGGAAGCGCCAGCCGGGCTCGCGGATCATCGCGGCGCGCTCGGGAGCGGGAATCGCCTCGGCCAGCGCGTCCATTCTTAGCCACGCGGCGGCGACAAGGCTCTGGTGCTGGGTGCCAGCGCGATGAACGCGGTCCTTGCCAAGCAGATCGAGCAACTGCCGGTATTGCGTGCGCAATCCGCCCTCGCCGGTGGCACGCTGGCGCAGCACGGTGGCAAGGCGGTCATCGAAGAACAAGCAGGGACTCCCGAAATTTGGCCCGAATGCCGGCCCTACCGGCGCCACGCTGCGCGCTGGGGTGGCGGATTTTGCTTCCGTCCGCCAGTGCGTAGCGCGAACAGAATACAATCTTCTAGCAGGACCGCGCCATTGTCACAGTCTGACGCGCAAGGTGCGTTGCAAAGCGGGACAATTGCTGGCAGACCTAATAATATTAGCGAAGCGGGTCATTTGGCGCGCTGCTTCTTACTTCTGGGATCATAGCCCGCGCGGCGTTGCCGACGGGTGAACGGGCGGGCTTTCAGGGAGCATTAGCCGAGTGGCCAATCTGGATGACATCGACCGCCGGTTGCTGGCGGAATTGCAGGCCGAAGGCAGGGTGACCAATGTCGAACTTGCCCAGCGTGTCGGGCTGACAGCGCCGCCCTGCCTGCGCCGCGTCCGGGGCCTTGAAGAAGACGGGGTGATCCGCGGCTATCACGCCGATCTTGATCCCTCCAAGCTCGGCTTTGCGATCACGGTCTTCGCGATGGTCAGCCTCAAGAGCCAGGCCGAAAGCTCCCTTCGCGAATTCGAGGAGCACATGCGCGCGCTGCCCGAGGTGCGCGAATGCCACATGCTCAACGGCGAAATCGACTTCATCCTCAAGATTGTGAGCAAGGACCTGCAGAGCTTCCAGGAATTCCTGACCGGCAAGCTGACGCCCGCGCCCAACGTGGAAAGCGTGAAAACCTCGCTAACCATCCGCACCGCCAAGCAGGAGCCGGGGGTTCCGCTGTGAGCGAGGCGCAGCAGCGACATGATCCCACGGGCCGGGGGGCTTTGTCGCGATTAACTGGAACGTCCATGCGCTGACCTGTGCAAATCGCGACTTGCGGCTTCGGCAATGCCTGCATCGGAAGGGATTCGCCCAGCATGATGACGGGCAGCACGGACCCGTCCTGCATCTGGTTCAAGCGCTCACGGACTAATGCAGCTTGAGCCGCGGCCGCACGATGCGGTTCACCCGGCCCACCATCATCAGAAACATCGCCTTCACCCAGCCGTGGATGCCGATCAGGTGCAGGCGATAAAGCGAGGTGTAGATAAACCGCGCCAGGCGCCCTTCGATCGCCATGCTCCCTCCGATCAGGTTGCCCATCAGGCTCCCCACAGTCGAGAAACGCGACAGCGAGACCAGCGAGCCCTTGTCGTAATAGACGAAATGCTTGAGCGGCTTGCCCTGCTGCATCCGCACGATATTGGCGAACACCACCTCCGCCATCTGGTGCGCGGCCTGCGCGCGCGGGGGCACCGGGCGATCCTCGCCGGGCGGGGTGTAGCTGGCGCAGTCGCCGAGGGCGAAGATATCGGGATCAACCGTCGTCTGGAGCGTGTCAGTGACGAGGATCTGGTTGCGCGGATTGGTTTCGAGCCCGAGGCCGGAGAGGAAATCCGCGCCCTTTACGCCTGCCGCCCAGACGATCAGGTCGGCCTCGATCACCTCGCCGGTCTTGGTCACCAACCGGCGCGGCTGGGCTTCGACCACTTGCACAGACGGGCGCACGTCCACACCAAGCTTGCCCAGTTCGAAGGCTGCGGCGGCGGCGAGCTTCTCGGGCAAGGCGGGCAGGATGCGCGGGCCGGCTTCAAGCAGGGTGACGTGCATCCGGCTTTCGTCGAACACTTCAAGCCCGTAATGCCGCAGCGCGCCCGCCGCGTTGTAGAGTTCTGCCGCCAACTCCACCCCTGTTGCCCCGCCGCCGACGATCGCGACGCGCACCTGTTCGTTGGCGGTCGGGTTTGTCATCATCGCCCGGCTAACGCGCAGGCAGTGATTGAGCAGGCGGGTGCGGAAGCGGTCGGCCTGCTCGCGGCTGTCGAGATAGAGACAGTGTTCCCGTACCCCCGGCACGCCGAAATCGTTGGACACCGATCCCAGCGCCAGCGCGAGGATATCGTAGCGGATCGTGTGCCCCGCGATCAGCTCGCTGCCATCCTCGTCCTTGACCGGGGCGAGACGGATGGTCTTGGCCGCGCGGTCGATGCTTTCGAGACTGCCTTGAAAGAAGCGGTAACCCCAGCGGTAGCAGTGTCCACGATAGCCGACTTCGTCGAGGTTGGCATCGAGCGATCCGGCGGCAACTTCGTGCAGCAAGGGTTTCCAGATGTGGCTGAGGTTCTTGTCGACCAGGATGATGTCATGGCGCTTGCGTCCGTATTTGGCTCCCAGCCGACGCACCAGTTCCAGCCCACCGGCGCCCCCGCCGACGACGACAATCTGGGTCTTGCGGTTCATTCCACCTCCACTCGGCAGGCGCGGTGCCTGATCCGATAACGGGCGAGGGCGGAAGAAAATTCTCCATCCGCTCGCACGCCGCAGGCTAACCACCCGAACGCCCCAAAGCGAGACCGGGCCATTGCTATCGCGGAACTTTGTTGCATTGCAGCAACAGCTGGCAGACAGAGCCTCAGGCTAGCCCTCGCGCTCCTCCAGCCATTTTTCCAGCCACTTGATCGAATAATCGCCGTTCAGAACGTCGTTCTGGCGCAGCAGTTCCTGATGCAGCGGAATGTTGGTCTTGACGCCTTCCACCACCATTTCCTCCAGCGCCCGGCGCAGGCGCATGATGCAGCCTTCGCGGGTGCGGCCGTAGACAATCAGCTTGGCGATCATGGAATCGTAATAGGGCGGGATCCGGTAGCCGGCATAAAGGCCTGAATCGACACGCACATGCATCCCGCCAGCGGCATGGAAATAGCTCACAAGGCCGGGCGAGGGCGTAAAGTTGAACGGGTCTTCGGCGTTGATCCGACACTCGATCGCGTGGCCCTTGAACTCGATGTCGTCCTGCGCAACCGACAGCGGACGGCCCTCGGCAATGCGGATCTGTTCGCGCACCAGATCGACGCCGGTGATCAGTTCGGTCACGGGATGTTCGACCTGCAAGCGGGTGTTCATTTCGATGAAGTAGAACGCGCCGCCTTCCCACAGGAATTCGATCGTGCCCGCGCCGCGATAGCCCATGTCGCGCATCGCCTTGGCGCAGATCTCGCCCATCCGCATCCGTTCCTCGGCGGAAATGACGGGGGAGGGCGCTTCTTCGAGCACCTTCTGGTGGCGGCGCTGCAAGGAACAGTCGCGCTCGCCCAGATGAATCGCGTTGCCCTTGCCATCGCCGAACACCTGGAATTCGATGTGGCGCGGATTGCCGAGATATTTCTCGATATAGACGGTCGCGTCGCCGAAGGCAGCCTTCGCCTCGCTGCCAGCCTGCTGCATCAGGGTTTCGAGCTTGTCTTCGCTCTCGCACACCTTCATGCCGCGCCCGCCGCCGCCCGAAGCGGCCTTGATGATCACCGGGTAGCCGATTTCCCTCGCGATCTTGCGCGCCTCGTCGAAATCGGAAACCGCGCCGTCGCTGCCCGGCACCAGCGGCAGGCCGAGCGCGCCCGCGGTGCGCTTGGCCTCGACCTTGTCGCCCATGGTTCGGATATGCTCGGGCTTGGGGCCGATCCAGATGATGTCATGCGCTTCGACGATATCGGCGAACCGGGCGTTCTCCGACAGGAAGCCGTAGCCCGGGTGGATCGCATCGCACTGCGCGATTTCGGCGGCCGAAATGATGTTGGCGATGTTGAGATAGCTCTCGGACGCCGGCGGCGGGCCGATGCACACGGCATGGTCGGCGAGGCGGACGTGCATCGCGTCGGCATCAGCGGTGGAGTGCACCGCCACCGTCTCGATCCCCATTTCATGCGCGGCACGGTGAATGCGCAGCGCGATTTCGCCGCGATTGGCGATCAGGATGCGTTTGATGCCCATGATCTTAGGCGATCACCACCAGCGGCTGGTCGAATTCGACCGGCTGGGCGTTCTCCACGAGGATCGCGCTGACCATGCCAGACCTCGGTGCGGTGATCGGGTTCATCACCTTCATCGCCTCGACGATCAGCAGGGTGTCGCCCTCCTTGACGGGCTTGCCCACCGCGATGAAGGGGGCCGCGCCCGGTTCCGGCGCGAGGTAGCAGGTGCCGACCATCGGTGATTTGACCGCGTTCTTGAGATCGGGGCCAGCAGGCGCAGCCGCTTCTACCGGGGCCGGCGCGGCCGCCGCAGGAGCCGGCGCGGCAGCGGGAGCAGGAGCAGCAGCATAAACCGGCGCGGCCGCGGCCACCGCCCCGCGCGAGACGCGGATCTTGCGGTCGTCATCTTCGACCTCGATCTCGGTCAGGCCGGTTTCGTTGAGCAGTTCGGCCAGTTCACGCACCAGCGCGGTGTCGATGTTCATGCCCGACTTGCGCCCGTTAGCCTTGCCGGATTGGCCAGCTTCGTTTGCCATGTAAGTCCCTTGTTCTGTGAAACGCCCGTATGAGGCGGGGACTATTGCTGCGAAATGCGGCTGGCAAGTGGCAAAGGCTGCATTTTGTGAAAGTCTGGTGACGGATCAGACCTCGCCCGACGCTACGGCTTCGAGCGCGATCAGGTAGGAGCGCGCGCCGTGGCCCTCGACCGTCAGGGCTGCCGCCATGCCGACATAGGACAGGTGGCGGAACGGCTCGCGGGTCTTGGGGTCGGACAGGTGCACTTCGATCACCGGCGTCCTGATCGCCTTGATGGCATCCAGCAGTGCAACCGAAGTGTGCGTATAGGCTGCCGCATTGAGCAGTACCGCCCGCGCGCCTTGGCCTTGCGCCTCGTGCAGCCAGTCAACCAGCATCCCTTCGTGATTGGTCTGGCGCATCTCGATTTCGAGCCCGAGTTCGCGGGCGCGATCTTCGAGCTGGCCTGCGATATCATCGAGCGTGGTGGTGCCATAAATCTCCGGCTCGCGCGTGCCGAGGAGATTGAGGTTGGGGCCGTTGAGGACGTAGACGAGGTTGGTCATGGCGGGGGATTAGCGGGAAGGCAAAGGGCAGGAAAGGGTGTTTCCCTTACCGGTCGACGCCCTTGACTTTCCCCCATTGGCGCGCGGCGGTATAGCCGAGATAACCAGTGCCGAACAGGGCGTAGAGCGGTTCGGGCAGGCCAGTGAGATAGGCATTCATGCCTGCGGCAATGTCGCGGGCAGTTACCGGGCTGAAGGCGGAGAGCACCCCCATCGGCAGCGCCGCGAGCAGCAGGATGTACATCACATACAGAAAGCTCGGGCGCGCGCGGCTGGTCCAGGGGTCGGCCGAGTTGGCCTCGGCGACAATGGCCTGAAGCTGCGTCTCGAGCATCTGCATTTCCTGCGTGCCCTGCAGCGCGATCAGCTCGAGCTTGGCTTTCGCCTGCGCCTCCTTGTCAGGGATGATCTTGTCGATGATCGAGGCGATGGGGCCGATGAGAACGTCGATGAGGGCCATGTGGTGCGCTCCTTGGCTGCGAGTCGCACGAAAATGACCAATTCGGTTAGAGTAGGAAAATGATTTAACCTAATAATCACCCGCTTCGGCCAGCAGCCGCTGCGCCAGCACCAGATGCGGGCGGTCGAGCATCGCGCCGTCCAATGCTACCACGCCAGCGCCGGGGTGATCGGCGAAGGCCTGCACCACGCGCCGTGCATGGGCGAGTTCCTCGGCGCTGGAGGTGAAGGCGACGTTGATCGGATCGACCTGCGCGGGGTGGATCGCCAGCATCCCACGGAAACCCTGCGCCCGCACCCGCCGCGCCCGCGTTTCCAGCGCTTGCGTGTCGCGGAATTCGGGCTGCACCGTCTCGATCGCCGCCACCCCTGCCGCCGCCGCGCCGATCAGGCACAGGCTGCGCGCCATTTCATAGGTGTGCGAATATTCGCCGTCCGGCCCGCGTTGCTCGCGTGCGCCCAGCGCCGAGGACAAGTCCTCTGCCCCCCAGCTCATCGCCACCAGCCGCTCGCGGCCCGGATAGTTGCCAGCATACTCGCCTGTCCTGAACATTGCCGCCGCTGTCTCGGTGACCAGCGCGGCCACAGCCGTACGGCCCAGCGGGATGCCGTTGGC
>JBKBLZ010000010.1:0-82229 GCA_046296035.1 Erythrobacter sp.
GGCAATCCTCGCCCAGCGGCACTTCTTCGGGCATCCAGTGGATCTGCTGCTGGCGCTTCCAGAAGTCATAGGCCCAGGGATACTGGAACGGCTTGTAGGTCGAGCGGGCTTCGAGCAGCGACATGGGCGGGTTACTCCTTGGATGTTCTTGTATAGCAGATACGAATGCGCGGGGCGCCCGGATTCAGGTCAGGGCGCGTAGGCGACGAGGACGTAGAGGCAGAAGGGCACGAACATCGAAACCATCGCGATGTGGATCATCGCCGCGTTGCGCGCGTGGCCGGGGCGGTTGCGGCGCAGTTCGCGGATCGCGGTGAAGGCGAAAATGGCTGAAATGACGAGGCCGAAAATCCCCATCGCGAACGGCAAATTCATGATCAACCCCTCCCCCTTGTGATCGCCGGTTGACGGGGGCGCTGGCGGCGAGGCCCGCGCGCCCCGGCAAGGCTGCCTATTGGCAGCTCAGGCATTCCTCGTAATCGGTCTGCTCGCCCGTGGCGGACAGTTCGATTCTGGGAGCTTCCGGCGTGTTGTCCGCCTCCACCCCGCCGACGAAGCCGGCGCGCTGCACGCTCTTGGAGCGCAGGTAATAGAGCGACTTGATGCCCTTTTCCCACGCCTGGTAGTGCAGCATCATCAGATCCCATTTGTCGACATCGGCCGGGATGAACAGGTTCAGCGACTGGGCCTGATCGATATAGGGCGTGCGATCGGCCGCGAATTCGAGCAGCCAGCGCTGGTCGATCTCGAAGCTGGTCTTGTAGGTTGCCTTTTCTTCCGGGGTGAGGAAGTCGAGGTGCTGCACGCTGCCGCCGCGCTCGAGGATCGAATTCCAGACGTTGTTGGAATTCTTCGCCTTCTTCTCGAGCAGCTTTTCCAGATAGGGGTTCTTGACGATGAAGCTGCCCGACAGCGTCTTGTGGGTGTAGATATTGGCCGGGATCGGCTCGATGCAGGCCGAGGTGCCGCCGCAGATGATGCTGATCGAGGCGGTCGGCGCGATCGCCATCTTGCAGCTGAAGCGCTCCATCGCACCCATGTCGGCCGCATCGGGGCATGGCCCGCGCTCCTGCGCCAGCAGCATCGATGCCTCGCAGGCCTTGGCGTGAATGTGCTTGAACATCTTGAGGTTGATCGCCTTGGCCATGGCGCTTTCGATCGCCACGCCCTTCGATTGCAGGTAGGAATGGAAGCCCATCACCCCAAGGCCCACCGAACGCTCGCGCGCGGCCGAATACCGGGCGCGGGCCATTTCCTCGGGCGCGCGGTCGATATAGTCCTGCAGCACGTTGTCGAGGAAGCGCATCACGTCCTCGATGAACTGCTTGTCGCCGTGCCATTCATCCCACTTCTCGAGGTTGAGCGAGGAAAGGCAGCACACAGCGGTGCGATCATTGCCCAGATGGTCGATCCCCGTCGGCAGGGTGATTTCCGAGCACAGGTTCGAGGTCGAGACCTTGAGGCCGAGATCGCGGTGATGCTTGGGCATCATGCGGTTCACGGTGTCGGAGAACACGATGTAGGGCTCGCCCGTGGCCAGGCGGGTCTCGACCAGCTTCTGGAACAGCGAACGCGCATCGACACGCCCACGCACGCTGCCGTCCTTGGGGCTCTTCAGCTCGAACTCGGCCCCTTCGCGCACGGCGTGCATGAACGCGTCGGTAACCAGCACGCCGTGGTGCAGGTTCAGCGCCTTGCGGTTGAAATCGCCCGAGGGTTTGCGGATTTCGAGGAACTCCTCGATTTCCGGGTGGCTGATGTCGAGATAGCACGCCGCCGACCCGCGCCGCAGGCTTCCCTGCGAAATCGCCAGCGTCAGCGAGTCCATCACCCGCACGAAGGGAATGATGCCGCTGGTCTTGCCGTTGAGGCCAACCGGCTCGCCAATGCCGCGAACATTGCCCCAGTAGGTGCCAATCCCGCCGCCCTTCGAGGCGAGCCAGACGTTCTCGTTCCAGGTGCCGACAATGCCTTCGAGACTGTCCGACACCGAGTTCAGGTAGCACGAGATCGGCAGGCCGCGGTTGGTGCCGCCGTTCGACAGCACCGGAGTGGCCGGCATGAACCACAGGTTCGAGATGTAGTCATAAAGGCGCTGAGCGTGCGCTTCGTCATCGGCATAGGCATCAGCGACGCGGGCGAACAGATCCTGATAGCTTTCGCCGGGCAGCAGATAGCGGTCGGTCAGGGTGTCCTTGCCGAAATCGGTGAGGTTGGCATCGCGCGCCGCATCGGTGACGATGCTGAAGCGGCGATCATTGACCTTCTTGCTATCGGGCGCGCCGGCCTGCCTGGCGGCCTCGGTGATGGCATTGCCAAGCACCTCGGTTGCCTTGGCGGCGATCAGGGCGTCCGAGCCTGCATCCGTCGTCTTCATGGCCACGGCCCCTTCACCTTTCACCGGCGCGCCCGCGCCCACATCGCCATCGTTCAGCACTTCGCCTGCCACGCCATCACTCGCCTTGAATTCCATCGCCTGCCCCACTTGTGTCCCCCGAATCACAACCCGGCTCAAGGCCTATGTTCCGATTCTGTTCTATACAGGACGATCCACAGATCGACCAACAGGAGATGTCCCCGAGGGGGCCTACAGGTCGGACTGCTTTCGTCTCCCGATCCGCCGCGCAAGGCCCCTGTTCCGCAGCGACTCCGCCCCTGGTCACCCTTGCGGGCGGGATCGGGGAGTCACCAATGGTTGGGGGTTCGCTTCGAACCGAACCACTAGATACTGAATCAGGCGCGATTGACCGTCAATGTGCGATTAACCCTTGCCGCACCATCGCCGGCCCGCCTGCCGGGTGCGACAAACCCGCGACGCGTGGAGCAAGCTTGAGTCGCGCGCCGCGCAAGCCCCAAATTGAATCTGTGAAGAAAAATTTGGTGATTGAATCATGTGAATCAATCCGTGAATCTTTCGCACACGGGCTTGCATCAAAGTTGCGCAACACCGCGGCAGGGCGCGGGGCAATCCGCGTTGTCGGACAGGTCAGCCGCAGCTTAACGCGCGCGCCGCAGCACCCGGCCCCGCCCCCTATTGCAGCGTCACGATCTGCTCGCCGCCGTCGTGGCGGCCATAGAATTGCATCAGCTGCACCAACAGCTCGCAGCGTTCGGCAAGCGTCTCGGCTTCGAGCAGCGCCTGCTTGCTGGCCGGATCGAAGGGCGCGATTTGCGAGACGCCGTTGATCAGCGAGCGATCATCCAGCCGCCTGACCGAATCCCAGTCGACCGAATAGCCCTGGCTTTCGGCAAAGGCGCGCGCTTCGCGCTCGAATCCGCCGCGCTGGGCGTGGGACAGGGTCTCTTCTTCGTCCTCTTCGTAGATGTCCGCCTCGATCTGGCGGAAGGCCGTGGCCACTTCGAGCTCGCGCAGCATCCGAAAGCGCGTGGTGCCTTCAAGGATGAGGTTGTAGCGCCCGTCATCCATCGCCTGCACCTCGCCGATCTTGCCGACGCAGCCGACGCGGTAGAGCGGCGCGCCTTCCTGCGGGCGCTGCGGCTGGATCATCGCGATCTGGCGGTCGCGAATCAGCGCATCGCCCACCAGCGCACGGTAGCGCGGCTCGAAGATGTGGAGCGGCAGTTGCATCCCGGGAAACAGCACCGCGCCGGTGAGCGGAAAGATCGACAGGCGTTTCGTCATCCGAACAATACGCGCGAAAGCCGGCGGCGGACGCCAACCACCCATTCATCCTCAAGCCCGGTGGCCTCGAAGATCTTGAGCAGCCTGGCGCGCGCTGCACCCTCGTTCCATTCGCGGTCGGCAGCGATCATGGCGAGCAGGGTATCGGCAGCGGCATCGCGCTCGCCGGCGGCAAAGGCGGCCTCGGCATAGGCGAACTGCGCGTCCATGTTGGCTCGGTCAGCCTCGGCGGCGGCGCGCAGGGCCTCCAGCGCGCCATCATCGACACGCGTTCCCGCAAGCTCCAGCGCGGCGCGGGCCGGGGTCATCGCCGCATCGGTGGCAAGGCGCGGATCGGCATCGATCGCCGTCATCACCTGCCGCGCCTGATCGATCTCGCCCAGTTGTACCAGCGCGCGCACCAGACCCGCGTGAGCCGGCGCATTGCCCTCGGCAAATTCGGTGATCTGGGCAAAGATGCTCGCCGCGCGCTGCGGATCGCCGGCGGCGAGCGCTTGCTCGCCCATCTTGACGAATTGCGCGATTTCCTCGGCCGAGGGGCCATGCGGCGCCTCCGGCGTTGCGGCCGCGCCGCCCTGCACCGGCAATTGCGCCAACAGCTGATCAAGTATCGCCTTCAGCTGCGATTCGCTGCGGGCATTGGTGAGATCGGCCACCGGCTGGCCCTGGAAAATGGCATAGACCGTCGGGATCGAGCGCACCTGGAACTGCGCCGCGATGAACTGTTCTTCATCGACATTGATCTTGGCCAGCACCACGCCCTTATCGGCATATTCGGCCGCGACCTTTTCCAGCACCGGGGCGAGCGCCTTGCACGGCCCGCACCATTCCGCCCAGAAGTCGAGGATGACGAGCCGCGTCTGCGACGGCTCGACCACCGCCTTGCGGAAGCGATCGACCGCCTTTTGTTCATCGATGCTCAATCCCATGCTGGCCAAGGTATGCTCCTGTCTGTGCTGCGCGGCTTTGCCGCCCCCCCCAATGTGGGGCATCTTGCGCGGATGTGAAGCGCGCAATCGTGCTGGCGGCAAGGGGCGCGGCAATCAAGTCCCATCGGCCCCAAATTTGCGCTTGCAGGCACGTGCAGGCGCTGCTAATCGCGCCGCCTCTCCGGCAGGAACCGCGCACCAAGCGCCTTTCTGTCAGCGCCAGCGAGCGGGCGTAGCTCAGGGGTAGAGCACAACCTTGCCAAGGTTGGGGTCGAGGGTTCGAATCCCTTCGCCCGCTCCAGTTTTCTCCCGGAAAGTCGGTTGTTTGATCCTCGCGAAGCTCGCGAGACGCTGGTGACAAGGGGCGAGTTTCCAACGATTGGCACCACATTGTCACCTGGCCAAATCCGGCTGGGACAACGCAGGCGTGCTTACTTCTGATGCAGACGAACCACTCAGTGGGGGCCGGTCATTCGCGCCCGCCGCCGCTTCCTTCAGGCCAGACCCTAATCGCTCGTGGAGGAAAATCAGGGGATCACGTCTCGCTGGTTTGCCGACGGGAACGACGCCGCAGGGCAGCTTGCGGTGACGGGTCTTCGCCCGGGCTGGCGCTCCGGTGGCGGCGGCGGGACGTGGCGGCAAATTTAATCGGAAAGCAACGAAGGATCGCCTAGCTCGCGAACGTATTGGCAATGCGTGGGGCGCTCGACTGCATTGTCCGGGTGAAGACGAGGATGCCATAGCGCAGGACGGAAAGGACGAGGCGATGCCACAACCGCTTCCTGAAGCTATTGCCGATACCGCGCCTGGCGCTCCGCTGGCGCCGGCGGCTGTGGCCGCGGAGGCGCGGGCTGTTGCGGTCAGCACGCTGGCGCTGGCGGTCACGGCTTGCGGCGGCGGTGGTGGCGGCAGCGGTACGGGCGGCGGCTCCCCGCCGATCGCGACCGTGCGCAAGCCGCAGACCGATGGCGAAGCGGCACGGTTTCTGCTGAAAGCCTCGCTCTCGGCCTCGACCGGTGCGATCACCCAGCTGCGCAGCGAAGGCTATGAACCCTGGCTCGATCGGCAGATCGGCAACGCCAACGATCAGACCGCGCGCGCATTCCTGGCCGAAAACGGCTTCGACCGGGTCGATGCCAACCGCTACTACAACGGTTCGAACACCGGCGATTACATGATCTGGTCGCAGCTGCTTTCGGGCGGCAACAGCGTGCGCAAGCGGATCGCCTTTGCGCTGTCCGAATTCTTCGTGGTCTCGCTCTCCAGCATCAACCTCACCTGGCGCGGGCCTGCGATCGGTGAATACTGGGACATCCTGAATCGCCGCGCCTTCGGCAATTTCCGCGAGCTGCTGGAGGACATCACGCTCAATCCCGCGATGGGCGTGTTCCTCAACACCCGCGGCAACCGCGCGGCCAATGGGCGCGGCCGGGTGCCTGACGAGAATTACGCGCGCGAGGTGATGCAGCTGTTCACGATCGGGCTGTTCGAACTCAACCCCGACGGAACCAACCGGCTGGTGGGCGGCAATCCGGTTGAAACCTATTCGAGCGCGGATGTGACCGGCCTTGCCAAGGTCTTCACCGGCTATGACTTCGACCTCGCCGGTCTCGCCTTCACGACCGAGGTGGGCGGAACACGGCAGATCCCCGATCCCGAATACACCCGCCGCCCGATGACAGCCGATCCGTCCCGCTGGGTTCCCGCGCGCACCACCGGTTTCCATTCGAACGAGGCCAAGAGCTTCCTCGGCCTCACCATCCCGGCCGGGACCAATGCCGCCGACAGCCTGCGGCTCGCGCTCGATCACCTGTTCAACCATCCCAATGTCGGGCCGTTCTTCGCCAGGCAGATGATCCAGCGGCTGGTGACGAGCAATCCCTCGCCGGCCTATGTCGGGCGTGTTGCAGCGGTGTTCGCCAATAACGGGCAGGGACGGCGCGGCGATCTGGCGGCGGTGTTCAAGGCGATCCTGCTCGACAACGAAGCGCTCGATCCGGCAGGTGTCACCAACCCGAATTTCGGCAAGCTGCGCGAACCGGTGCTGCGCTATGCGCAACTGGCACGCACCTTCGGCGCGCGATCGAACAGCGGCGCATGGCGCGTGGGGGATCTGAGCGATCCGGCCAGCGCGCTCGGGCAAAGCCCGCTGCGGGCGCCTTCGGTGTTCAACTTCTTCCGTCCCGGATACGTCCCCACCAATACCGAAATCGCCAATCGCGGCCTGCTCGCGCCCGAATTCCAGCTGGTCAACGAGACCTCGGTGGCAGGCTATGTCAATTTCCTCGAACGCGCGATCACGGGCGGGCGGACGCCGGTGGCCGACATCGTGCTCGATTTCTCGGCCGAAGTCGCCATTGCGCAGGACAGCGCGGCGCTGCTTGACCGGCTCGATCTGCTGCTGACAGGCAAACAGCTCAGCATGAATGTGCGTGACACCATCCGCAGCGCGATGGAGGATGTGCCGCTGACCGCGAACTCGACCAATGCCGAAAAGCTGCGGCGCGTGCAGATCGGGGTCGCGCTGATCCTCGCATCGACCGACTATCTGATCCAGAAGTAAGCTTCGGGGGGACGCGGCCATGTTCATCGGCAAGAGCATCGAAATCGAGCGGCGCGCCTTCCTCAGGCGGTCGGCCCAGCTGGCGATGATGGGCGGGGCGGCGTCCTACGCGCTCGACATGGCGGGCCTTGCCGAGGCGGCCGCGTTCAGCAACGCCGGTGGCTACAAGGCGCTGGTCTGCGTGTTCCTGTATGGCGGCAACGATTACGGCAACACGCTGATCCCCTTCGATGCCGACAATTACGCCCGCTATGCCGCGATCCGCGGGACGGCCGGGTCGGAGGATGCCTCGGGCATCGCGCTGGCCCGCAGCGCGCTGGCAAATACCGTGCTTGCCACCCCTTCGGATCAGCAACTGACCGACAACATCACCTATGCGCTGGCGCCCACGATGCCGCGCCTCAAGGGGTTGTTCGATAGCGGCGCGATGGCCCCGCTGCTCAATGTCGGCCCGCTGATCGCCCCGCTCACCCGCGCGCAATATGACGCAGGCAGCGTGCCGCGCCCGGCCAAGCTGTTCTCGCACAACGACCAGCAATCGACCTGGCAAAGCTCGCAGCCCGAAGGCTCGCGAACCGGTTGGGGTGGTCGCATGGGCGATCTGGCATTGAGTTCAAACACCAATGCGATGTTCACCGCGATCAATGCCACCGGCAACGCCGTGTTCCTGAGCGGCCAGACTGTCGTGCCCTATCAGGTCTCGCCAGCCGGGGCGACGCTCTATAACCCGCTTCAGGCGGGTCGGCTGTTCAACTCGGCTGCCGCCTCGCAGGCGCTTGGCACGCTGCTGCGGAGCGGTTCGGGCAATGTGATGGCGGCCGAGTATGCGCGCATCAACGATCGCTCGATCCAGTACGGCACCTTCGTCAATGATGCGCTGGCCGGCGTGACGCTGGGCACCAGCTTTCCCGCCGGCAACCGCCTTGCCGATCAGCTGCGCGTGGTTGCCCGGCTGATCGCGGCGCGCGGGCGGCTGGGGGTGACGCGGCAGGTGTTCCTGGTCTCGCTCGGCGGCTTCGACAACCACGATGGGCTGATTGGCACGCACGACGGGTTGCTCGGCCAGGTCGATGGGGCCATCGATGCCTTCTACCGCGCAACGCTTGAGTTGGGGGTGGCAGACAATGTCACCACCTTCACCGCATCCGACTTCGGACGCACCCTGTCCTCGAACGGTGACGGGTCCGACCATGGCTGGGGGGCGCATCATTTCATCGTCGGCGGCGCGGTGCGCGGCGGGCGGTTCTATGGCCGTGCACCGCACGTCTCGGTCAACAGCGATGATCAGGTCGGGCAAGGACGGCTGCTGCCAACCACCTCGGTCGACGAGCTGTCGGCGACGCTCGGGCTGTGGTTCGGCGTCGCCCCGTCCGAGCTGGCGTCGGTTGCGCCCAATATCGGTCGCTTCGCCTCGGCCGACATCGGCTTCATGAAACCGGCGCCGGCAGCGGCGATGACGGCGAAACGCTAGAGCTTATACCAGCGCGCTCGGATGCTGCCGCTTTCCACGCGCTGGAAATGTTCACGCACCGCAAGGGCTTAACCAATGCCCGATGCGTCACGTTGATCGAGCACCGGTATCACTGCGCCGCCTTCCAGTCGCGGCGCAGCTTCTTTGCGAGGCTCCACTTGTGGACCTCGGTCGGGCCGTCATAGATGCGGAAGGCGCGGATTTCGCGGAACATGGTCTCGACGATGGTCTTGTCGGTTACGCCGGTGCCGCCCATCACCTGCACGCACTTGTCGGCAACCCGCATCAGCGCCTCGGACACGGCGACCTTGGTCATCGAGCTTTCGACAGTGCCCAGCGAGCCGGTGTCGAGCACGCCGGCGCACCAGTCGATCATCAACTCGCATTGCTTGAGATCGATCATGTTCTCGGCGAGCATGAAGCCCACGCCCTCGTGATCGATCAGCGCTTTTCCGAAGGCCATCCGGCGACAGGCGTAATCGACCGCGATTTCCTGCGCGCGGATGCACCCCCCGAGCCAGCGCATACAGTGCGACAGGCGCGCAGGCGACAAGCGGATCTGGGCGTATTTGAACCCCTCGCCCGCATCGCCCAGCATCTGGTCGGCGGGCACGCGCAGGTTGTCGATGGTGATTTCGGCATGGCTGCCGGGCATCGAGCTGTCGATGGTGTTGGGCACGGCGGTGATCTGAATGGCGGGATCGGGCAGATCGACCAGGAACATGCAGGCCCCGCCCGCGCTGCCCGGGTCTTCCGACTTCGCCATCACGATCCCGACCTTCGCGCCTTCGGCCCCGGTGATGAAGCACTTCCTGCCGTTCACCACCCAGTGATTGCCGTCCTTGCGGCAGGTGGTGATCATCATCGAAGGGTCCGCGCCCGCGCCGTTCAGCTCGGCTGGCTCGGTCATGAAGAAGGCCGAGCGCGCGCGGCCCGCCACCAGCGGGGCAAGAAAGCGTTCCTTCAGATCAGGGCTGCCGACCTTGCCGATCAGATACATGTTGCCCTCGTCGGGGGCCTGGGTGTTGCAGGCGAGCATTCCCAGCGGCGTGAGGCCGGATTTGATCAGGATCACCGCGGTCTCGCGCTGGTTGAAGTGGCTGCCGTCGGGGCGGATATGCGGGGTCAGCACGCCCGCAGCACGCGCCAGCTCGCGCATTTCCATGACCAGCGCGTCGGTCGGTGCGCCATGATGGTCGCGGCGCGGATCGTGTTCGTAGGGGAAGATCTTATCCCGCACGAAAGCCTCGACCCGCGCGGCCATGTCCAGTGCTTCGGTGCTGATCGTCATCTTGCCATGATTCCTTTCCGGGCCTCGAATTGCTCTAAGACGCTTTGCCCGCCCGATTGCACCTACACGAATTGCTAGAACAAGAACGCCTGCGTGCCCGCTATAGCATGCTCCGCAAAGGCCGCGGCGATATCGGCGGCGGGAGAACAGGATGGCAGGGCAATACAAGACGATCGCGCTGGACAAGCGCGCAGAGGTCGATTGGGTGACGCTGAACCGGCCCGACGCGCTCAATGCGATCACCACCGAAATGGCGGGCGAGCTCAATCACTATTTCGGCGCGCTCTATCATGATCGGGCTACCCGGATCGTGGTGCTGCGCGGGGCGGGCCGGGCGTTCTGCGCCGGGCTGGACATCAAGGATCATTCCGCGCGCGATCCGGCAGCGATCCCCTTTGGCGGCGGTTTCGGGTTTCAGGGCCTGCTTGCCGATGTCTATGTGAAGATGCGCCGCTGCCCGCAGCCAATCATATCTCTGGTGCACGGCGCGGCCTGCGGCGGGGGGTTTGCCTTCGCGCTCGCCTCCGACATCCGCATCGCCGGGGAGAGTGCAAGGATGAACGCGGCCTTCATCCGCCTGGGCCTGTCGGCCTGCGACATGGGGGTAAGCTATTTCCTGCCGCGGCTGGTGGGGGTTTCGATCGCTTCGGAACTGATGCTGACCGGGCGTTTCATCACCGCGCCGCGTGCACTCGCCACCGGCCTCGTCAGCGAAGTCGTGCCGGACGATCAGCTCGAAGTCGCCGCGCAAGCCTATGTCGAGGACATGCTTGCCGCCTCGCCCATGGGCCTCAGGATGACCAAGGAGGGCCTCAACATGGCGGTCGATGCCGCCAGTCTCGAAGCGGCGATGGCGATCGAAAACCGCAACCAGCTGATGACCGCCGCCAGCCCCAATTTTGCCGAAGGGATGCGCGCCTTCCTCGAAAAGCGCCGCCCCGACTACATTCCCGACTGAAGGCCACCACAGACCATGAACCATCCGAAATATCCGCACATCTTCAGCCCGCTCACCATCGGCCGCCACGTGGTGAAGAACCGCATCATCATGGGCTCGATGCACACCGGCCTCGAAGACGGCCCGGAACCGGCCAAGCGCCTTGCCGCCTATTTCACCGAGCGGGTGCGGGGCGGGGTCGGGATGATCATCACCGGCGGCATCGCCCCGCACGCGACTGGCGGCTACGGCGCGAAACTGACCAACCCCGAGGAGGTGGCGATGCACCGCGCGGTGACGCAGGCCGTCCATGCCGCCGATCCGGAAGTGAAGATCTGCATGCAGATCCTCCATTCGGGGCCTTTGGCGGGGGTGCCTGATGCGGTTGCGCCTTCCGCGGTCAAGTCGCGCATCGGCCGCTATGCGCCGAACGCGCTCGACGAGGAGGGGATCCAAGAACAGCTTGATGCCTTCGCCCGCTGCGCCGCGCTGGCAAAGCAGGCGGGCTATGACGGGGTCGAGATCATTGGCTCGGCGGGCTACCTGATTTCGACCTTCCTCGTCGAGAAAACCAACCTGCGCACCGACCAGTGGGGCGGATCGTGGGAGAACCGGATGCGCTTCCCGCTCGAGGTGGTGCGCCGCACGCGCGCGGCGGTGGGGCCGGATTTCATCCTCATCTTCCGTATCTCGGCGATGGACATGCTCGAAGGCGGCCTTGCGTGGGACGAGGTGGTGAGCCTTGCCCGCGCGCTCGAAGCGGCGGGGGTGGACGTGATCTCCACCCATTTCTGCTGGCACGAAAGCTTCGTGCCGACCATCGCCACGATGGTGCCGCGCGCCGCCTTTGCGCAGGTGACGGGGCGGCTGCGCAAGGAAGTCTCGGTGCCGGTCATCACCTCCAACCGCATCAACATGCCCGAAGTCGCCGAGGCGGTGCTGGCACGCGGCGATGCCGATCTCGTTTCCATGGCGCGCCCGATGCTGGCCGATCCCGATCTGGTGAGGAAGGCTTTTGAAGGGCGCGAGGACGAAATCAACACCTGCATCGGCTGCAACCAGGCCTGCCTCGATCACACCTTCACCGGGCGCGAGACTTCGTGCCTTGTCAATGCCCGCGCCTGCCGCGAGACCGAGCTGACGCTCGCCCCGGCCGAGGCGGCAAAGCGGATCGCGGTGGTTGGCGCGGGGCCGGCGGGCCTTGCCTATGCCACGCTCGCCGCCGAGCGCGGGCACCATGTCACCCTGTTCGATGCGGCAGAGGAAATCGGCGGCCAGTTCAACCTCGCCAAGCGCATCCCCGGCAAGGAAGAATTCACCGAGACGCTGCGCTATTTCGGACGGATGATCGCAAAGCACGGGGTCAATCTCAGGCTCAACACCCGCGCCTTGGCCGACGATCTGCTGGCGGGCGGATATGATGCCATCATCATCGCCACCGGTATCGAGCCGCGCACGCCCGACATCCCCGGCATCGATCACCCCAAGGTGGTGCGCTACATTGACGTGATCCGCGGCAGGGCGAGCGTCGGCCAGCGGGTGGCGATCATCGGCGCGGGCGGGATCGGCTTTGATGTTGCCGAACTCATTACCCATGCCGGGCCTTCGGGCGCGCTCGATGTCGAAGTGTTCGCGCGCGAATGGGGCATCGACTTCAAGAATCACCCGCGCGGCGGGGTGACGGGGGTTGTGCCGCAAGTGCAATCGAGCGGGCGCAAGGTGTGGCTGCTCCAGCGCAAGACCAGCGCGGTCGGCAAGGGGCTGGGCCGCACCACCGGCTGGACCCACCGCCTGACGCTTCAGCGGCGCGGGGTGACAATGCTCGCCGGGGTCGAATATGACCGGATCGACGATGCCGGGCTGCACATCCGGATCGAGGGCGAGCCGCAGGTGCTGGAGGTGGACACGATCATCGTCTGCGCGGGCCAGCTTTCGGCGCGCACGCTGCACGACGAGCTGGTGGCGCGCGGGGCGCAGCCGGTGCTGATCGGCGGGGCTTACGAAGCGGCCGAGCTTGATGCCAAGCAGGCGATCAAACAGGCCACCGAGCTTGCGCTGGTCGTCTAGCTGTGCGGCGTGCCGAGCAGGCCGAGCTGGGCCGCGCGGAACACCGATTGCGCGCGGTTGACGGCCCCCAGCTTGGTGCAGGCGCGGGTGACGTGGTAGCGCACCCCGGCATGGCTGCATCCGAGGATGATGCCGATCTCGAAATCGGTCTTGCCGTGGGCGATCCAGTTGAGGCACTCGATCTCGCGGGCAGTCAGCAGGCAATCATCGGGCAGGTAGCGCTCGTCGCGGCTGACCATGACATAACCGCGCACGAAGCGTTCGATCGCTGGCGCAAGCGCCGCGATGACACGGGCAAAGGCTGCGGACAGATCGGTCTCGCTGCCATCCACGCCGACAAGCAGGGCAGCGCCAACCTGACCAAAGGGCAGATGCACCGGCACGACAATCGCCTGCGCCGGGCCATCATCTGCCGCATGATCATCGCGCGCGATCTGATCGATCACGCGGTTAGGCCAGCGCGTGCGGATACCTTCGCGAGTGGCCCAGAACGGTTCGCTTTCGGCCCGGCAGGCGCGCAGCAAGGGCGAGCGCAGCAACCGCTCTCGGCAGCGCCAGGGGGCAAGGTCCGCCGCAGCCCAGCCGAATGCGCCCGCGTCGAGCGCGTCGCCGGCCGCGTCCACCATCGGAGCGAGCGTCGAAAGATCGTGCCACACCATGATGCGCAGGCCGAAGCTTTCGGCAGCGCGCGCCAGCGCGGCGGCGGCTGCGGCAATATCGGCGGGCACGGCGATGGTGACATCGTCGATCAGCGCGCGGCTGGCGGCGGCGGCGCTGTAGCGGCGAAGTTCCAGAATATTGGTGGCCATGCGGATTCTCCGGTTCCCAGCCTCCATGATTTGCGCATCAACCGGGCGCCGTCCAATGTTAACTTGCAAAGTTGCAAACGCAAAGTTTGCAAACTATCGCCGGCGCATGGGCACACGGCACAGATTGTTCGCGGGCGCGCAGCTGCGCAGCCTGCGCGCGCGGCGCAAGCTCAGGCAGGCCGATCTGGCGCGGCTGCTGGCGATCAGCCCGTCCTATCTCAGCCAGCTCGAACATGATGACCGCCCGCTCACGCCGCGCCTGATCGAGCGGATCGCGAGGCTGTTCCCGCTCGATTGGCAGGATTTCCCCGGCGAGGATGCCGAGCAGCTCTCGCTGGCGCTGCGCGAGGCGGCGATCGACCCGCTGTTCGATACGCCCCTGCCGCCCGATGCGATCGCGCGGCTGGCCGAACAGCAGCCCGCCTTCGCGCGGCGATTTGTCGAATTGCACGCGGCCTTCCGCCGCGCCAGCCAGCGGCTCGAAATGGTCGACGAGGCGCTGACGGTCGGCACGGGCGAAGGCGCGCGGCTGCCGTGGGAGGAAGTGCGCGACTGGTTCCACCTGTCGAACAATTATGTCGACCGGATCGACCGCGCCGCCGAACGCCTCGCTCGCCTGATTGCGGGGCCGGACGCGGTGCCGACCACCGAGGCGCTGCAACGCCACCTGACCCAGTTGCACGGCATCGCGGTGGAGATCCGTCCGCTTGACGAATTGCGCCGCTACGATGCGGCAGAGCGGGTGCTGCGGATCGATTCGGGCCAGCCCGCCACCGGCATCCGGTTCCAGATTGCCTATCATGTCGCCGCGACCACGCTGGGCGAAGCGATTCGCGCCATCGCCGAGCGCGCCGCGCTGCGCAGCGCCGCCGCGCGCGAGCTGCTCACGATCGGGCTGGCCAACTATGCCGCCGGCGCGGTGCTGATGCCCTATGACAGCTTTCGCCGCACGGCGCGCGCCTTCCGCCACGATGTCGACCGGCTGGCGCTGCATTACCAGACCAGCTTCGAGCAGACTTGCCACCGCCTCTCGACCATGCAGCGCGAGGGCGAGCGCGGCCTGCCGATCTTCTTTTGCCGGGTCGACATGGCCGGCAACATTACCAAGCGCCACAGCGCTACCCGCTTCCAGTTCGCGCGCTTTGGCGGGGCCTGCCCGCTGTGGATCGTGCACGAGGCCGCCGCGATCCCCGACCGCATCCTGGTGCAGCTGGCTGAGACCCCGGACGGGGTGCGCTATGTCTCGATCGCCAAGGGGCTGGTCAAGACAGCCGGGCGGTTCGATCGCAACCCGCGCCGCTATGCCGTGGCGCTGGGGTGTGAGGCACAGCATGCGGGCGATTTCATCTATGCTGACGGGATCGATTGCGAATCCGAGCGGGCAGTGACGCCAATCGGAGTGTCGTGCCGCATCTGCCCGCGCAGCGATTGCGAACAGCGTGCCTATCCGCCAAGCGGCCAGACCATCACCGTCGATCTGTTCCGCCGCGGCGTGGTGCCCTACCAGATGCGCTAGAGCATTTTCGCGCCGGGTGGGAATCACCCGGCGGCTCGGAAACCGCTCTAGTCGGCCAGCTCCTTCAGCAGCCGGTACCAGTGATCCAGCCCGCCGTAGAAGGCCTCAACCGACAGGCGTTCGTTAAGGCCGTGGGCATAGATGTCCTGCGGCCGGCTGGCTGCGCCGGAGATCGCCACGGTGGCAAGCCCGCGCGCCATGCGGATCGCGCTGATGGGCGGCGCGCGGCGGCGATGTTCGGACATGACGCGCCTATGCACAAGCGCGAAAACGGCGCCCGCACCGCCAGGCGGACCATACCTATTGCGCGCGCCGCAATTTTTTAATGCTATCAGTGACATGTCGCAGCTGTGAATGATTCCGCCCGCCTTGCTGTCTGCCGCACCTCCGGCCTCGAGCCGAACGCCGACCGCGCGCTGTTCTCGCGCATCACCTTGCTGGCGAGCACCATGCTCGGCTGTCCGGCCGCGCTGCTCTCGATGAACGAGCAGGAGCGTGAGGAGAAGGTGCTGAGCAGCACCGGGCTGGGCCTTGCCGAAACCCCGTGCGATGTCTCGTTCTGCACGATCTGCACGGCCGGCGAAGGGCCGCTGCTGGTGGAGGATGCGCGCGCCGACCCCAGGTTTCGCGACGATCCGCTGGTGACGGGCGCACCTTTCATCCGCTCTTGTCTGGGCGTGCCGATCCATGGCGAGGGCGGGGCAAGACTGGGGGCGTTGTGCGCGATTTCGCCTGCGCCCCATGCCTTCAGCCAAGACCAGATCGCACCGCTTGCCATGCTCGCCGAGCTTGCCGGGCAGAGCATCGCCTTCCATGCCCGCACCCGCGCGCTCAGCCTTGCCAATGCCAGACTCAAACAGGCCTCGCAGGTATTCCGCCAGGCCGAGCGCGCCACCAATATCGGATCATGGCGGGTCGAAATCGCAAGTGGGCAGTTGTTCTGGACGGATCAGGTCTACCGCATCAACGGGCTGGAACCGGGGCGCCCGGTCACGGTCGAGCAAGCGCTTGCACTCTATCGGCCCGAAGATCGCGACATGGTCAGCGCTGCGCTCGCTGATACGATCGCGCATGGCACACCCTTTGCCTTTGAAACCAGCATCCGCCGCAGCGACGGCGATTTGCGACGGATTCGGGTGGTGGGCGAACGGGTTGATGTTGATGGGCAACCCGATAGCGTTGCCGGGATCATTCACGACTGCACTGAAGAATACCTGCGCAATTTCGCGCTCAAGCGTGCCGCCGAGCATGACCGGCTCACCGGCCTGTTCAACCGCGCCAGCTTCGACCGCAGGCTGGCCGCGGCAATGGACCGGGTTGACCGCGAGGCGGTGATGGTGGCGCTGCTCGATCTCGACGGATTCAAGGATGTCAACGATACGCTCGGCCATCTGGTGGGTGACCGCGTGCTGGTGGCGGTCGCCGCCCACCTGCACCAGCGCCTGGGGCCGGGGATGTTCCTGGCGCGCTGGGGCGGGGACGAATTCGCGCTGCTGTTCCCGCCCTCGATGACGCTGGCGGCGGCGCGCGCTTTCCTCGAACAACTGATTGGCGAGCTTGATGCGGTGGTCGCGCTTGGCAACAGCGCGCTTTCCATCGGCGCAACCTGCGGGCTGGCGCGGATCGAACAGTCGGGCAGCGGCGAGGAGATCATGCGCCGGGCGGACCTGGCGCTTTATCGCGGCAAGGAACAGGGGCGCGGCAGCGTGGTGTGCTGGGACGCCCAGATCGAAGCCCGCCAGAGCGAGCGCCAGCGCGCCATCGCCCGGCTGCGCGCGGCGCTGGGCGAAGGGCGCGCGGTGGCCGCCTACCAGCCGATCATGGCGCTTGGCAGCAGGCAGATCGTCTCGCTCGAGGCCTTGCTGCGCCTGCGCGACGCGGACGGCAGCCTGATTGCTGCAAGCGAGTTCTTCTCCGCGCTGCTCGATCCCGAATTGTCGCGGCGGGTGTCGCGGGTGATGCTCGATGCGGTGATCGCCGACGCCCCGGCGATCCTTGCGCTGCTGGGGCCGGAGGCGCGGATCGGGATCAATCTGTCGGAGGCCGATCTGCGCAAGGACGATTTCGTGCGCCACCTGATCGAGGTGGTCGCCGACAGCCCGCTCACGCCCCACAATTTCACCATCGAGGTGACCGAGACCATGCTGCTCGATGCCAGTGGCCAGCTGCGCCAATCGCTGGCGATGCTCGATGCCTGCGGCTTCACCATCTGCCTCGATGATTTCGGCAGCGGCTTCTCCTCGCTCACCCACCTTCGCCAGTTTCCGATCCACAAGGTCAAGATCGATCGCGATTTCATTGCTGCGATCGCGCAGGATCACCAGTCGCGGCTGATCATCCAGGCGATTGTGCAGATGGGCCACAGCCTCGGATTAAGGGTGGTGGTGGAAGGGGTCGAGACCGAGGAACAGGAGGCCTTCCTGCGCGCGATTGGCTGCCGTCATGTGCAGGGCTATCGCTATGGTCGCCCGATGCCGCTCGATGCGTTGCAGACAGAGCTTGGCCCGGTGCAGGAATCCCGGCGCATCAGCGCCTGAGCACGCCTTCCTCGGCGCCGTCCCCGGCGCTGAAGATGAAGGTCGTCACCCGCGTGCCGCTGCCGAGATTGACGCGGTTTTCCTGCCGCGCCCAGACATCGGTGAGCACCTGCGAATTGACCCGCACCCGGGCATCGCCTTTGGGGGCCGGGGCTTCCTGATAGACCATCAGGCTGCCGCCCGAAATTTCGCTGCCGACATAGGATAGCGGCACCGGGGTGCCGTCCACCTCCAGCAGGAAACGCGAGGTGACATAGCGGGCAAAGTCTTCGCGGCTTTTCGCGCTGCCGACGATATCGGGCAGGCGCACCCCCTGCACCGTCAGCGCGTGTTCGGCATCATGCACCGGCACTTGATGCACCACCTCGATCATCGCGGTTCGCGGATTGACCGCAACCGTGGTGATCGTGATCTTCTGCTGGTGCGCAAGCAGCGGCCCGGCCGCAGGGGCCGCGAGCAACAGCGCGCACAGCACGATCAGCCGCCGCAGCATTACTTGCGCCCGTCAGGTTCCGCCCCGGCAGCCTCGCCCATCAGATCGCGGCTGACGCGGGACTTGGCTTCCTCGTCCTTGAAGGCCTCGATCCGGCTCGGGATGATGCGGCGCGGATAGTGGTTGTTCTCGATATCGGCATCGCCGGTTTCCCAATCGGGATCGATCACCACCTCGACCAGCTCCTTGCCCTTCGGGAACACCAGCAGCTTGGCCACCTCGCGCGCGTTGCGGCGCCAGATTTCGGCCGGGATCTTGAGCTTTTCCCTTGCGCCGTCCTTGAAGGTGAGGCCGAGGATGATCGGCATCACCAGCCCGCCCTTGTTCGAGAAGTTGAGGACGTAGTAATTCGCGTCCTCCTTCACCGCGCGGTCGAACACCCGGCGTTCCCACGGGTCGAGCTCTTCGAGGAAGCTGGCATAGCCCTTGCGGTCCTTGGGCGTGACGGTGAATTCATCGTTGCTGTCATAGAAATCGCGCACGCCCGGGTTTTCGAGCACCCACACGGGCAGTTTCTGATCGCGGTTGAGAGCGATGCCGACCGCTTCAGGCTCGGCCGCACGCTCGGCGCGACGGCGCGGCAGATCGATGTCGGGATCCTTGGTGTCGATCTTCAGGCGGTAGATCGAATCGAGGCTGATATCGACGTGATCGGTGGTGTAGAACCAGCCGCGCCAGAACCAGTCGAGATCGGTGCCGCTGGCTTCCTCGATGGTGCGGAAGAAGTCCGCCGGGGTGGGACGCTTGAACTTCCAGCGGCGGGCATATTCCCTGAGCGCGAAGTCGAACCGCTCGCGCCCGATGATCGTGTCGCGCAGCAGGTGATAGGCGGCCGAGGGCTTGCCATAGGCATTGGCGCCGAGGTTGGTGACCGAATCCGACTGGGTCATGATCGGTTCCTGCTGATTGGAGACCATGTAGGACACCATGTCGCGCGGCAGGCTGCGGGTCCAGGGCATGTTGGGATCCCATTCGTAGCCCGCGACCGAATCGAGGAAGGAATTGAGGCCCTCGTCCATCCAGGTCCATTGGCGCTCGTCCGAATTGACCGTCATCGGGAAGTAGATGTGCCCGATCTCGTGGATCACCACGCCGACGAGGAACATCTTCTCGGCCAGCGAGTAGGTGCGCGTGCCATCCTTGTTGAGCGTGGTGCGCGGGCCGTTGAAGGTGATCATCGGATATTCCATCCCGCCAACCGGCCCGTTCACCGACTGCGCGGTGGGATAGGGATAATCGAAGCTGAAGCGCGAATAGACCTTGAGCGTGTGGACCACCGCGGCGGTCGAATATTTGCGCCACAGCTCGCCGCCTTCCTTGGGCCAGAAGCTCATCGCGAGCACGGTTTCATGCTCGGCGCCGGGCTGCCTTACCCCTTGCGCATCCCACATGAACTTGCGGCTCGAAGCCCAGGCGAAATCGCGCACGTTGGTGGCGGCGAACTTCCACGTCTTGGTGCCCCTGGGGTTGCCGGCCTCGGCAGCGGCGGCTTCGGCGGGGGTGACGATAAACACCGGCGCATCGGCAGTCTTGGCCGCTTCCAGTCGCTGGCGCTGCACCGCGCTAAGCACGGCTTCGGGGTTCTGGATGGTGCCGGTGGCGGCGACGATGTGGTCAGACGGCACCGTCATTTCGACTTCGTAGTCACCGAATTCGAGCGTGAACTCGCCGCGCCCGAGGAACTCCTTGTTGTGCCAGCCTTCGTAGTCCGAATAGGCGACCATGCGCGGGAACCACTGGGCGATCAGGAAGATGTCGTTGCCGCCCTTCCTCGGATCATCGGGGAAGTGCTCGTAACCCGAACGCGCGTTGATCGCGTCCTCCTCGACGATGTTGAAGGCCCATTCGATCGCGAATTCGGTGGCCTCGCCCGGCGCGAGCGGCACGGGCAGATCGATCCGCATCAGCGTGCCGACGATGGTGTGCGGCAGCGCGTCCCCGGCCAGCGTCGTCACTGCGCTGATATCATAGCCATAATCATTGTCGGCCATCGCCTGCTGGCGGCGCAGCTCGTCGAGCGACAGCTTGGTCGGCTCGGAAGCCGAACCCAGGCTCACCTTCGGCCCGCGCCGTCCGGGGCCGCCGAAAGCATCGGTCAGCTCGGCCATCGAATCGCGCTTGAAGATGTTCTGGTCGAGCTGCATCCACAGCCACGGCAGGCTGTCGGGCGAATTGTTGGTGTAGCGCACCGTTGCCCGCGCGGTCAGCCGGCGCTTGGCCTCGTCGAGGCTCGCGGTGATCTTGTAATCGACCTTCTGCTGCCAGTATTCGTGGCCCGGTGCACCGCTGGCGTTGCGATAGGTGTTGGCATCGGGCAACACCTCGTCGAGCTGGCGAAACTTGTCCTCGAAGTTGCCCTTGGTCTGCTGGATCCCTTGCGCATGGGCAGGAAGGGCAAGCAGCAGGGCGGCAAGCAGAAACACAAAGCGCAAGGGCACTCTCCGATGGCGGATGTGACAGTCAGGTGAACCCGGCACACAGCCGAAAAGTTCCGGCTGCGCAAGGCCCGAATTGTCTTGCGCCCCGGCTCCGCCTATCGCCGGGCGCATGACCGAGCCTGAATGGCACGCCCTGCACGAAGCCGCCTGCGCGCGGGGGGAGAGCACCTATCGCGATCCCGCGACGGGCTACACCGTGTTCACCCGCATCGCCCATCTGGCGCGCGGCAGGTGCTGCGGATCGGGGTGCCGCCATTGCCCTTACGATCACGAAGCGGTAGCCCGCCCGCGCTGACCAACGGAGAATCCCCCCCATGAAAACCCGCGCCGCCGTCGCCTTTGCCGCCAGGCAGCCGCTCGAAATCGTCGAGCTTGATCTTGAAGGCCCAAAGGCAGGCGAGGTGCTGGTCGAAATCATGGCAACCGGCATCTGCCACACCGATGCCTATACGCTCGACGGGTTCGATTCCGAGGGCATATTCCCCAGCGTGCTCGGCCATGAGGGCGCCGGGATCGTGCGCGAGGTGGGCGCGGGCGTCACCTCCGTGAAGCCCGGCGATCATGTGATCCCGCTCTACACCCCCGAATGCCGCCAGTGCAAATCGTGCCTTTCGGGCAAGACCAACCTGTGCACCGCGATCCGCGCGACACAGGGCAAGGGGCTGATGCCCGACGGCACCACCCGGTTCAGCTACAGGGGCCAGCCGATCTACCACTACATGGGCTGCTCGACTTTCAGCAATTTCACCGTGCTGCCAGAAATCGCGGTCGCCAAGATTCGCGCCGACGCGCCGTTCCAGTCGGCCTGCTATATCGGCTGCGGTGTCACCACCGGGGTCGGCGCGGTGATCAACACGGCAAAGGTTCAGGTGGGCGACAATGTCGTGGTGTTCGGGCTCGGCGGGATCGGTTTGAACGTCATCCAGGGCGCGCGGCTGGCGGGGGCGAACCTGATCATCGGTGTCGACATCAACCCTGCGCGCGAAGAATGGGGGCGCCGGTTCGGAATGACCCACTTCCTCAACACCACCGGCATGAGCCGCGAGGAGATCGTCGCCAGGATCGTGGAGATGACCGATGGCGGCGCGGATTACACCTTCGATGCCACCGGCAACACCGAAGTGATGCGCACCGCGCTCGAAGCCTGCCACCGCGGCTGGGGCACCAGCATCATCATCGGCGTGGCCGAAGCGGGCAAGGAAATCGCCACCCGCCCGTTCCAGCTGGTGACGGGCCGCAACTGGCGCGGCACCGCGTTCGGCGGGGCCAAGGGGCGCACCGATGTGCCCCGGATCGTCGACATGTACATGGCCGGCAAGATCGCCATCGACCCGATGATCACCCATGTCATGGGCCTCGAGGATATCAACACCGCCTTTGACCTGATGCATGAAGGCAAGTCGATCCGTTCGGTGGTGGTGTTCTGATCCTCCTTGAGCGCGCGGCGGCAAGGGCTGTGGTTAACCGAGTGGTTACGCGCGCACGCTAGAACCGCAGGCAGGCTCCCCCGGGCCGAGCAGGTGACGAATGGACAAAAGCAGGATTGCAACCGGCCGCCTGACGGCCGCGGCGGCGCAGCGCTTCGTGCCTGACGGCGCCGCGCCCGGAGCCGGCGGGCTTTCCGCCATCGCCGTCCCAAGCGCCGCCCGCTCCGCTGCGCGAAGGCTTGCCTGTGGCTGAAGCCGATCCCGTCACCCCCCGCACCTCGCTTGCGGCGCAGGTGCGCTCCGCGGTGATCTGGCGCTCGGGCAGCCAGGTGTTCACCCAGATCGTGTCCTGGTGCTCGACCCTGATCGTCATCCGCCTGCTCTCCCCGCAGGACTATGGCCTGTTCGCGATGGCGCAGGTGATGCTGATGTTCCTGAGCACCATGAACGGCTGGGGCCTTGCCTCGGCGCTGATCCGCGAGCGGCAGGTCAGCGAGGAGCGGATGCGCCAGACGCTGGGTATGCTGATCCTGCTCAATTGCGGCCTCGCGCTGACGCAGTTCCTCGCCGCCCCGCTGGTGGCGGCATGGTTCGATCAACCGCTGGTGACAGAGCTGCTGCGGGTGCAATCGCTGCTCTATCTCGCGGTGCCGTTCTGCGCCCTGCCGCACGCGATCCTCAGCCGCCGGATGGATTTCCGCCGCCCCGCGCAGGTGCGCCTCGCTGCCGCGCTGGCAGGCGCAACCACCGCGCTTACCGGGGCGCTGAGCGGATGGGGCGTGTGGACGCTGGTTTGCGCCCCGATGGCGATGCTGCTGACCGAAGCAACCGGCATGACCTGGGCTGCGCGCGCGCCGATTCGCCCCAGTTTCCGTTTTTCGGGCGCGGGCCATATCGCCGGGTTTGGCGGGGTGATGACCGCGACCCAGATCTTCTGGTTCGTCCAGAGCCAGGCCGACGTGATGATCGCGGGGCGCGTGCTCGATCCGCACAGCCTCGGTGTCTATACCACCGGGTTGTTTCTTGCTCAGCTGCTCGCGGCCAAGTTCGTCCCGCCGATCAACGAGGTCGCCTATGCCGCCTATGCGCGCCAGCAGGGCGCGGGCAAGGCCGATCAGGGCGCGGACGCATTGCTCGCGACGATCCGGCTGGTGATGCTGGTGGCCCTGCCCGCCTATGCAGGCCTCGCGGTGGTCGCGCCGGTGCTGGTGCCGGTGTTGCTGGGCGAAAAGTGGCTCGAAATCATCCCGCTGCTGCCGGTCCTTGCAATCGCGATGAGTATGCTGACGCTGCAGATCCTGTTCGCCCCGGCCACCAATGCGCGCGGTGTGCCGTGGGCGGCGCTGCGTATCACGATGATCGGCAGCGTGGTGATGCCCTGCGCCTTCCTGATCGGATCGCACTGGGGCGTGATCGGTTTTGCCTGGGGCTGGGTCGGCGGCATGGCGGTTTTGACCTCGGCCACCGTGACGCTGTCGGGCCGGATTATCGGCTTGACCCTCGGCGGCCTTGCCGCCGCGCTCGCCCCGCCGCTCGCCGCGGCGCTGATGATGGGTGCGGGCGTGGCGCTGGCGCTTGGCCTGCTGCCGGAGATGCTGCCGCTGGCGACGCTGGTGCTGGCGGTGATGCTGGGCGTTGTGCTCTACCTCGGCGCGCTCTGGCTGATCGCGCCCGACCGGCTCGCCGAAGCGCTGCGGTTCCTGCGAACCCGCGGCGAGCCGGAGCCTCGCCCGGCCGCGTAGCCGCCCGGCACCCCTCACAAAATCGTGCGATTGACACTGCGGGCGCGATCCGGTTGGGCAGTGCCATGAGCAATGCCCGTCCCGAACCGCTGGCCCGCAGCTACCGCGTGAACGATATTGATCTGGTCGTGCACGAATGGGCGCCTGCTGCGGGCAGCCCGGATGTGCCACCGTTGGTGTTTGCCCATGCCACCGGGTTCCACGGGCGGGTGTGGGACGCGATCGCCGAACAGTTCCCCGGCCATCGCATCCACGCCATCGACCTGCGCGGCCATGGCCGATCGGGGGGCGGGCCGATCACCGATTGGCGGATCATGGCGAGCGATGTCGCGCAGTTTCTCGATCAGGCAGGGATCGCGGGCGCGGTGGGCATCGGCCATTCGATGGGCGCGCACACGCTGCTGCAGGTCGCGGCCGACCATGCGCTCGCCTTCAGCCGCCTCGTGCTGTTCGATCCGGTGATTCTCGCGCCCGAATTCTATGCGCTGCCCGAACCGCTCTACACCGCCGACAACCCCCATCCGGCGATCCGCCGCAAGCGTGATTTTGCATCGGCTGAAGAAATGATGGAGCGGTTCCGCACCCGTGATCCCTATTGCCTGTTCGACTCCCGGGTTTTCGCGGACTACTGCCGCCGCGGTCTGCGCCCGGCTGGTTCTGGCGAGGGGATGGAGCTTGCCTGCACCCCCGAAATGGAAGCCAGCGTCTATGGTTCCAGCCGCAGCAACGGGGCGATCCTGGAGGCCGCCAAGACGGTCGGTGTGCCGGTGCTGGTGGTGCGCGCGCGGATGACCAGCCTCACCGATTTCAAAAGCTCGCCGACCTGGCCCGAACTGGCGGGCGTGCTGCCGCAGGGCACCGATCTCCACCGCCCTGACCGCACCCACTTCCACCCCTTTGAAGACCCGGCCGATGCGGCGCGGATCATCGCCGGATTCATCGGCTAGCAGGGATTTTGTTCGCGAAATGTTTCACGTGAAACATTCGGTCTCGCTGCGGCCAGCACATCCCTGAGGTCATCGCGCACCCGCGCGATTTCGGCGGCCCGGGCGCGCAGGAAATTGCCCGCAATCTGATTTGCCAGCCCGCCATAGAAGGTGACGAGGCTGTCGCGCAGCGGGTGCTGCGGCGCGACCGAGCGGGCAAGCCACAAGATGATGGTCTGCGCCCGCTCCAGCGCCGCGCGCGGAACGGCATCGGGCGTGCGTTCGAGCGCGAGCAGCGCCTGACCCAGCGCCGCCGCCGCTTCTTCGAGACAGATCCGTGTGAGATCACCCGTGCCTGCGGCTTCGATCCGCGCGTCAAGCGCGACCCGGCGATAGGCCGCAGCGGGGTTGTGTGAAAGCATCTGCATGGCCTTGTGCCCCTCAACGATCGCTGTTCGACCAGATGTCGACCTGCTGGCGCAGGAAGGTCAGCGTTGATTGCGAGGCGGCGACCCGCCGCTCGGAGGCGACAAAGCTGCGGGTCAGGCGTTCGCGCAGGGCTTCCTGCTGCTCGGCGATGATGCTCAGCCGCTCGTTGCTGCTGGCAAGCTGGCTTTCGAACCGCTTGACCGACGCCCCGAGCGAACCGGGATCGCTGCTCAGGCTGGTTTCGCGCGCGAGGCGATCAATCGTGGCAAACACCCCCGAAACCCCGGTGGTGAACATCGCCGCAACCGCATCGGGCTTGTCGCTCAGGGCCTGGTTGAGCCGCGCCGCATCCAGCCGGAAAGTGCCGTCGCGGTTGAGCGCAAGGCCGAGATCGGCGAGCGTGCGCGGCTCGCCGGTTGCCGCGCCGGGCATCACCACCCGGCTCGCCAGCCCGGCAAGATCGCTGCGCAGCTCGCGCGCGCCCGGATCATTGCCCAGTTGCCCGCCGATCGGCGCTGCCAGCTGGTTCACCTGCCCGACGATTTCGTTCAGCGCGCTCACCAGATCGTTCATCACCCCGGAGATCGCTTCGGCATTGCTGGCAAAGGACAGCGTGGTCGGCGCCCCGGCATTGGTGGCGGCCAGATCGAGCGTGAACCCGCCCGGCAGGCCGGTGATGCGGTTGCTCGGGCTGGTCATCGCTACCGTATCGAGCGCGAAGGCGGCGTCGCGTGCGGCAAGCTTGAGCTCGCCCGCATCGCTGGCGGGCTGCCAGCCGAGATAGGACAGATCGCCCGGTGCCGGCGCTCCGCCCGCGCCGGTCGCCTCGATCACGAAGCCGCTGGCTGCGCCCTCGCGGCCCTTCATCACCAGTTGGGCGCCGCTGGTGCCGGTGGCGACATAGGCGCTCACTGCGCCGCCGCTGGCCTGGTTGATCTTGGTGGCGAGGGTTGCGAGCGTGTCGGTGTCGCTCACCGCGATGTCGATCGCGCTGCGCCCGGTATCGGGGCTGAAGCTGGCGCCATCGACCGTCCCGAAGCGCAGCGTCAGCGTGCCCGCGCCCACCAGCGCCTCGCCGCTGGCAAAGCTCTTGCCGACCAGCGTCTGGCCACCGGCAAGCTGGGTGACTTCGAGCGAGAAGCGGCCGCGCGGGGTCAGGCCGGCTGGCACGCTGACGCGCGCAACCGCCGGGTTGCCAAGCTCGGCGCGCGGGGCCAGATCGCCGCTCCGGAACCGGTCACCCAGCGCACTGGCGAGCCCGGTGATCGCGTTGCGCAGCTGCGCAGCGGCAGAAACCTGCGTTTCGAGGGTGGTGCGCCGGGATTCGACCGACTGGCGCTGCACCGCGAAGCTGGCGGCCGAGATGTCCGCGGCCAGCTGGATGAAGTTGACACCGCTGCCAGCGCCAAGCGCGGAGATGATCGAGGAGCCGGAGGTCGTTTCCATATCCCCAAGAACGACCGCCCGCTGCTGGCTTTAAGCGGGAATTTCGCGCCTTCCATCGCCATCGAAGCGCAGGTCTTCAGGCACCTCAATCACCGGCCGGCGCGGGTTTGCACCGCGCTTCAGCGCCATCACAAAGGCCACCAGCGCGGCGATCGCGACATAAAGTTCCTCGCGCACCATCTGGTTTGTCTGGGTGGTGAAATAGACCGCACGCGCCAGCTGCGGATATTCGAGCAGCGGCAGCCCCTGTTCGCCCGCGATCTCGCGCATGGCAAGCGCGGTGTCGCCCCGCCCCTTGGCCAGCACCACCGGTGCAGGCGCGAGCGCAGGGTCATAGGTAAGAGCGACGGCGAAGTGCAGCGGGTTGACGATCACGAACTGCGCGTCCTTCATCGCGCGTGCCACGCCGCCGCGCGCCAGATCGCGCTGGCGCTGGCGGCGGGCCGATTTCATCTCGGGCGAGCCTTCGGCTTCCTTGGTCTCATCGCGCAGTTCCTGCAGGCTCATTTTCAGGCGCTTGTCGCGCTGGAATCGTTGCAGCGGGTAGTCGATCGCGGCAATCACCACAAAACCCGCCAGCAATGCACCGACGAGACTGCTGATCTCCCCGGTGGCGCGGCTCACCTGCACGGGCAGCGGACTGCGACCAAGCAGCAGCAGCCCCGGCCCGTGCGCCGCTGCCCACAGCCACGCGATCCCGCCCAGCAGCGCCAGCTTGACCAGGCCCTTGCCCAGTTCGATCAACCCCTGCCAGCCGAGGATGCGCTTGAGGCCCGCGAGCGGATTGATGCGCGCGGCCTTGAACCCCGCATTGCCGGGATTGAAGCCGCCTTCGCCCGCCAACAGCTGCGCGGCAAGGGTCATCGCTGCGACCGCCAGCCCCAGGGCCATCACCGGCGGCAGCACCGCCAGCGCGGCATCGCTGATCGCTGCGCCCGGCGCAAACCGGTCGAGCGCGGCGCGATCGAACCGCAAGCCCGCGCGGGCGGTGTTGGCAAGGCTTTCGGCCAGCCACGGCCCCAGCCCCAGCAGCGCCAGCGCGCCCGTGCCGGTTGCCGCCAGCGTCGCCAGCTCCCTCGAGCGCAGAACGTCGCCCTTCCTGGCGGCGTCAGCGCGGCGCTTGGGGGTTGGCGCGAAGGTCTTTTCGCCCGCCGTTTCCTCAGCCATCGCTTGCCTCGCGAGCCAGCAGCGCGGCGGAGCGATCGAGCGTGGTCTCCAGCACGCCCTCGAACTGTTCGGCCATCACCGGCAGGGCGATGATCAGCGCCGCGATCCCGGCGAGCACCCCTGCGGGCAAGCCCAGTGCGAACAGGTTCAATGATGGTGCAGAGCGCGCGATGAAGCCCGTCACCACCTGCACCAGCAGCAACACCAGCACCACCGGCAGGGCAATCGCGGCGGCCGTGGCAAGCCCATAGCCCATGAACAGCGCCACGCTTTGCGCCCGCCACGCGTCGAAGGCGAAACTGCCCGCAGGCAGCAGCCGGTAGCTTTCGATGAGCAGCTCGAACCACAGCAGATGCGCGCCGGTGGCGTAGAACAGCAGGCTGAGCACGAGGCCGAAGAAGGTGCCCAGCGCGCCCGATTGCGCGCCGCTGGCCGGATCGATCGACGTGGCGATGGCAAGGCCCATGGTGCCGGAAATCTGCTCGGCCGCGATCAGGGGAATGGCAAAGGCGATTTGCAGCACAAAGCCGAGCGCCAGCCCGATCGCGATCTCGTGCAGCACCGCGAGGATCGCGGCAAGGCTCAGCATTGCCGGCGCAGGTGCGAGCGGCACCCAGCTGGCCGCGAAGAACCCAAGCACGATCGACAGCAGGATGCGCACCGGCGCGGGTACCGCCATCGCACCCACCATCGGCGCGGCCAGCAGCGCCGCGCCGCAGCGGATCGACAGGAACAGAATCTGCCACAGCTGCGCCTCAAGAGTGGCGAAACCGAAATCGAGCAGGTTCATGCCGCAATACCGGCGACCTGCGCCATGATTTCGCGGGTAAAATCGGCGAGCAAACCCATCATCGCCGCCCCCAGCACCACGAACACCAGTGCCGTCACCGCCAGCTTGGGGATGAAGCTCAAGGTCTGTTCGTTGACCGACGTTGCCGCCTGGATGATGCCCACCACCAGCCCGACCACCAGCGCCGCCACCAGCACCGGCCCGGCGATGAGCGCGGTCACCCACAGCGTCTGGTCCGCGAGCGCAAGAAGGGCGGTGTCTTCCTGCATCTCAGCCGAAACTCATGGCGAGGCTGCCCATCAGCAGCGCCCAGCCATCCACCAGCACGAACAAGAGCAGCTTGAACGGCAGCGAGATGATCGTCGGGGACAGCATCATCATGCCCAGGCTCATCAGCACGCTTGCCACCACAAGGTCGATCACCAGAAACGGCAGAAAGATCATGAAGCCGATCTGGAAGGCCGTTTCCAGTTCGGAAGTGACGAAGGCGGGCAGCAGGATCGAGAACGGCACATCCTTCGCGCTGGCAAAGGTGCCGCCGCCGGCGATGTCGCTGAACATCATCAGGTTGGCCTCGCGCGTCTGGGCCATCATGAAGGCATGGAAGGCCTCGCCCGCCTGCGAAATCGCGGCGTCCGCGCCGATGGTCCCGGCGGCATAGGGGGCAATCGCCTTAGCGTTCACGATGTCGAGCGTCGGGGCCATCACGAACAGCGACAGGAACAGCGCGAGGCCCGCCAGCACCTGCCCCGGCGGTGAGCCTTGCAGGCCGATCGCCTGGCGCAGGATCGACAGCACCACCAGAATCCGCAGGAAGCTCGTCATCATCAGCACCAGCGCGGGCAGGATGGTGAGCAGGCCCATCACCACCAGCAACTGAAGCGAGAGGCTCAGCGGGCTGTCATCGCCCGCGCCGTTCTCGCCCAGCGCGCGCTCGATGGCCGTTCCCACGCCGGCGGTCACCGGATCGGGGGGTATCGTGCTGGCGGCAGGCGCGGCGGCGTGCACCCCATCGGGCACCACCAGAAACATGGTTAACACGACAAGGCAAAAGAGGCCCGTCCGCAGGATCGCAGCGGCGGCCATCATGCGCTCTCCGGCTGTTCTGCGGGGGCTTCAGCCAGACGCACCATCCCGTGGCGCGACAGACCGAGCAGGATCTCGCGCTCGCGAAAGCGCACCACGGCCAGCTTCACGCCCGGCGCGATCAGGCTGGTTTCGACCAGCTGGAGCTGCCTTCCACCGCCGCCAGGCTGTCCGGCCAGGCGGGTCTGCATGAAGCGGGTCAGCCACAGGCTCCCCCAGATAAGCCCGCCAAGCAGCGGCAGCAGCAGCGCCAGCCGCAGGAAATATTCAAGCATCGCGCCTGTCCCCGGCCTATTGCGCCGCTTCGGGGGCAGGCGCGGGTGCGAATGCGGGGGCGGGGGCGGGCACTTCCTGCCCGTCCTCGCCCACCAGATGCACGATCCTGAGGGCAAAGCGCCCCTTCTCGGCCACCACTTCGCCGCGCGCGATCACGCGGCCATTGGCGGTGACATCGAGCAGTTCGTCGGTCAGCCGGTCGAGCATCACCGTGCTGCCTTCACCCAGTGTCAGCACTTCGCGCAGCGGCATTTCGGTGCGCCCGAGTTCAACCGAAAGGCGCACGGACACCGCGCCGAAGCGGTGGAAGGCGGCGGGCTGGAATTCGCTCATCGGGCAGGTCCTTCTGCAGGAAAACGGGTCAGGCGCAGCGCCATGCGATCATCAAGCGTGCCGATGCTGCCATGCGCGACCAGCGTTTCGCCGAGCATCAGCGGCACCTGGCGGCCCATGGCGAGCGGCAGCATGTCGCCCGGTGCAAGGGTCTGGAGGCGGGCGAGCGAGAGATCGAGTTCGGCGAGCACCGCATGGAGCGGCAGCGGCATCCCTGCGAACGGCGCGGCCAGCGGATCGGCGGGCCGGCAGCGGGTGCGCGCGCCCGAATCCGGCCCCGCGCGGCCCGGGGCAGGCAGCAGCCGCGCCATGCGTTCCTCGGCCACAGCCAGCAGGCAGCACCATTCGCAGCCCTCGCGGTTGGCAATCGTCAGCGCGAACAGCAGCACCTCGGCTTCGGGTTCAAAGGGCTTCAAGCGTCCTGCGCTTTCGCTGCGCAGAATGACCTCTGCGCGCACCGGCGCACCCGGCGGGGATGCCGGATCGTCCGAACTGGCGCGGGTGATGCAGTCGGCGATGGTCGCGGCGATCTCGTCCACCAGCAGCGCGGCCGAGCGCGGCAGCTGGTCGGGCGCGTCGGGGGCAAGCTTGCCGTCGCCGCCGAAGCTGCGGTCGGTCAGGGCGATGGCGGTGGCGAAATCGAAGGCGACCAGCACAGTCTCGCCACCCGCCCCGATCCGCAGCAGACTGTTGGCCGCCACCGGCCCGATCCGCGCCAGCACGGCATTGCCTGGCAGCGTCTCAGGCTCCGCCACGCTCACCGCCAGCCGGTCGCCCGCAAGCAGGCCCGAGAGGTGCTCGGCCAGCATCCGCGCCAGATCGCGCCGCCATGCCGCCATCAGCACGCCGCGCTCTTCCGGACGCGGGCCGCGGCCCATGCCGTGCGCGATAAGCTCGCGGCAATGCTGCGCGGCGGGCCGGAGCGCGGCGAAATCGTGCCCCATCCTCATTGGACGAGGAACCCGCGGAAGTGGACGGCATCGATCCCGCCGAAACCTTCGTTCTCTTCCAGCACATCGTTGACCGCCTTGGTCAGGCGCTGGGCGAGGCGCTTCTTGCCATCGACATCATAGACTTCCGCCTCGGTGGTGGCGGCAAGCTGGGCGAGGATCGCCGAGCGGATCGCCAATTCATGGTTCTTGACCCATTGCAGCACCCGGCCATCGCGGCGGGTGGAGACCGCCAGTTCGACCTGGATCAGGCCCGGCGAATCCGCAAGGTTGGAGGTGAAGCTCTCCTCGAACGAATAATAGGCCGTGCGGTATTTGCTCCCGCCCTCGCCATAGACCGGCGCGCCGCCTTCCTTTTCCTTTTCGGCGCCGGGGAGGGCGTAGGGATCTTCCTCGCCCTTCAGCACCAGTTCCGGCTCGTCTGGCTTGTCATGGCCGCCGCTCTCGCCCAGCAGCCCGGCGGCGAAAGCCCCGTAGGCCCCGCCCGCGCCCAGCGCGAGCAACAGCACCGCGCCGAGGACGAGCTTCATCATCCCGCCCTTCTTGGGCGCGCTGCCGTCCTCGTCTGTCTTGTCGGACTTGTCCTTGCCCTTGGACATGAAACGTCAACTCCCTGTTGCCGCGCCGTCGGTTCAGGCGAACAGGCCGCGCGGAATCTGACCCGGTGTCTCGCTTTCCGGCGCTCCGTCAGCTGTTGCCCTGCCGGGGGCGGCACGGCGCTGTTGCTGGCTTTGCGGGTTGCTGTTGGCACCCTCGTCACGCCCTCCCGATTGCCCGAAGTATGGTTGAGACGATCCTTGTCCCGCCCCCGGGGAAAACCCGTATTGCCGGTCGGAGCCGGGGCCGTTCTGGCCGCCTGTCGCCGCACTGTCGGCCGAGGCCACGATCGCGCGTTCGGCCAGCGCGGCCTGGATCGCGGGGACGAAGCCGGGATCGCGGCTCGCCAGCACCGCGCGCCAGTCCTGCGGCGCGGCGGCGGCACCTTCGATCCGCAGCGAAACCGGGCCGAATTCGGCATGGCGCAAGGTCAGCTCGGGCCGCGCGCTACGCAAGGCCTCGCGCAGCTCGCCAAGCTGGGCGATGGTGGTTTCCTGCTGGGGCGCGGGGGGGCGGGTTTCGGCGCGCTCGGGGCCTTGCAGGGGAGCGGCAGGAGGGGCGGGCTGGGCGAGCGCGGGAACGGCGGGCTGCGGCGCAGGGGTGGCTGGGGCACTGGCGGCAGGCTGGGGCGAGGCCCCGGACTGATCGCCGCCAGCGGCGGCGGGCGAGATGTTGGCGGACGTGTCCTCTTCAGCCGGTGCGAGCGGCAGCGCAGGCTGGCGGGCGGCAGGCTTTGCCGGCGCAGCGGCAAATGCGGCGACAGGAACAGCGCGGGCCGGATTGGCCGCACCGCCAGCACGAGCGGGAGCAGGGGCAGCAACCGGCACGGGCGAAGCCGCAGGCAGCAGTGCCAGCAGCGCGGCTTCAGGCGGAGCGGCTTCAGGCAGAGCGGCTTCAGGCAGAGCAGGGGTATCTTCGACACTATCGGCGCTACCGGCGGGCAGCGGGGCGCACGCCCTATCGAAAGCCGAGGCGGCGACCGGCGGCTCAATCGGTTGCGGCAAGGCCGGCGCAGGCGCGGCGGCAGGCGGCACATCGGTGCCGTGTTCCGGCAGGCTTGTGCCGGTCGGCACCGGCGGGGCGGGCAGCACAGCCATGGGCGCGCTGGGCAGTGCCTCGCCACCCGCTTTCGTCGCTGTCGCCAAGAGGCCAAGCGGGCGCATCACGGGCACCGGCTCGAGCGTTTCAGCCGCCGCTGTGCCGCCTTCGACACCTGCCTCGGGCACGGCCTGCGCCCCGCCGGGCAATGCCGCATCAAGCAGCCCTGCGAAATCGCGCGCCGGACGTTCCCCGTCTGCCCCGGCCGCGCCGCCCGCAAGCGCCTTCGGCAGCGGGACAGCAGACAGCGGGGCTGCGGGCAGTTCGGGCAGAAAGGGGATCATCGTGGGCTCCTTGGCAGGAAGGGGGAGGATTGCCGGTCAGTTGTGCAACTTGCGTGCCAGCGGCAGGGCATGAGCCGCTGCGCGCTTTTCCCGCAGCGCATCGAGCGCGGCGCGCGCCTCGGCCTCGCGCTCGGCCAGGCGGCGGGCGCGGGTTTCGGCAGCGGCCAGGGTTTCGGCCTGCCATGCCGATTGGCGCGCAGCATCACCGGCGGCCTCGACGGCGGTTTGCGCCAACCGGGCAAGACTGGCGGTAAAGGCGGCCCGGCTTGCCAGCGCGGCGCCGGTGGTTGCGCCCGGCTGCGGTGCGCTGGCGCTGGCAAGCTGGCGGCTGCGCGCGGCGAGCAACTGGCTGCGTTCCTCGGCGGCGAGCGCATCGGCAAGACCCCTCAGCGCCTGCCGCCGCGCAACCTTGGCCAGCAGCGTCTGCTTCGCGATCAGCGCAAGGCGGCGCGCCTCAGGCACCGGCCTGTCCCATCAGCGCGGTCAGCGCGGCATGGCTGGGGCCAAGCGCCTCGGCGGTTCCGCGCTCCTGCGTCAGGAAGGCATCGATTGCGCCGCTCATTGCCAAGGCCGTGTCGAGTTGCGGATCGCTCCCGGCGCGGTAAGCCCCCATCAGCACCAGATCGCGGTTCGCCTCGCGCGCGGCGATCAGTGCGCGCAAGCCCCGCGCGGCGCGCGCCACCTCGGGGGTCACCAGCTCGTCCATCACCCGGCTCAGGGAAGCGGGAATGTCGATTGCGGGATAGTGCCCGCGCTGCGCCAGTTCGCGCGAGAGCACGATGTGGCCATCAAGGATCGCGCGTGCGGTATCGACCACCGGATCATTGCCGTCATCGCCATCGGCCAGCACGGTGTAGATGCCTGTCACCGCCCCGCCCGTCCGCGCGGAATTGCCGGCGCGCTCGACCAGCCGGGTGATCGCCGCGAGCGCGCTGGGCGGATAGCCCCGCGCCGCGCCCGGTTCGCCCAGCACCAGTGCCAGCTCGCGCGCGGCATGGGCGACGCGGGTGAGGCTGTCGAGGATCAGCAGCACGCGTTTGCCCTGCGCGCGGAAATATTCGGCGATGGAACTGGCATATTGCGCCGCGCGCAGCCGCAGGTTGGGGGCGTGATCGGCCGGCACCGCCACCACCACGATCCCCCCGCGCCGCGCACCTGCCATGTGCCGGTTCACGAAATCCGACACCTCGCGCGCGCGCTCGCCGATCAGCGCCACCACGGTGACATCGGCCACAGCGTGGCCCGCGATGGTATCAACCAGCACCGATTTGCCCACCCCCGAACCGGCCATGATCCCGAGCCGCTGGCCCACCCCCATCGTCGCCAGCGCATTGATCGCGCGCACCCCGCAATCGAACGGCAGATGGACGCTGGCACGTTCAAGCGCGCCTTCGCGTGTGCCCGCAAGCGGCCAGGCATGGGGCAGATCGGGCCGCGGGCCGCCGTCGATCGGCTCGCCCAGCGCATCGACCGCGCGCCCGAGCAGCGCCTCACCCACCCGCACCTCGCCCGGATTTCCCAGCCCGCGAACGCCCGCGCGCGGGCGCAGCAGCATCGTATCGCCAAGCAGCATCATCAGCGAATGCCCGGCGCGAAACCCGATCACTTCGGCAAGGCACTCGCTGTCCGCGCCATTCTCGACCACGCCCAGCGAGCCGACCGGCAGCGGCAGGCCCGCAACCTCAATCAGCCCGCCATCGCAGGCGACCACGCGGCCCAGGCGCACCGGTCCGGCTTGCGGGCGCGCGGCGCGCATCCGGGCGAGATCGAGCTGGAGCTGCGCAATCATCCGCGCACCGCCGCGGCAATCGCGCGGCGCCAGTCAGACGGCCCGTCGCGCACTGCGCCATCGGCGCCCTCGAGCAGCAATCCGCCCGGTTCCAGCGCGCTATCGGCGATCACCGCCCAGCCTTCGAGCGCCTGCGCGCCAAGATGTTCGATATCGTCAGGATGGAGATGCAGCCGCAGCGTCGCCGGCGCGCCGCCAATCCGGCGCGCGGCCGCGTGGCAGCGGGCGAGCAGCGCCGCGCGATCGGCGGCATGGTCGCCCAGCACCCCCTCGCACAGCGCGATCACGGTTGCCGCCAGATCATCGGCGAGCACCGCGCTGGCCGCCTCGTCCAGCGTGCGAAAGGCAAGTCGCAGCGCGCGCTGGCGGGCGGTGTGCTGCTCGGCCTCGGCCAGCGCGGCGGCGCGGCCCGCAGCCTCGCCTTCGGCAAAGGCCTGCGCCAGCGCGTCTCGCGGCAGGTCTGCAACCGGGGCAGGCGGGGGTGCCTTGTCGGTCGCAACCGGTTCCGGGGATGCGATCACGCCCGGCAGCGCTTCGCGGAATTCCGGTGCCGCGCCGAGCAGCGCCAGCCAGCCGGGCGGCGGCGCATCGGCCCGGGCGAGCCAGCCGAGCCAGTCAGACGAATTCGCCACTGCCGCTTCCGATCACGATCTCGCCCGCTTCGGCGAGCCCCCGCGCGATGACGACGATGGCGCGCTGCGCGGCGAGCACCTCGCTCTTGGCCAGGCGCCCGCGCAGTTCGATCTCGTCGCGCACCCCGTCCGCCGCGCGGCTCGACATGGCGGCGAAGAAGGGCGCACGCTGCTCTTCCGTGAGTCCCTTGAGTGCATCGACCAGCTTCTCGTTGTCGACATCGCGCAGCAGCCGGCCCATCGCCATCGGGTCGAGCGCGAGCAGCATCTCGAAGGTGAACAGCTCCTCCTCGATCTGCGCGGCGAGCGTTTCGTCGCGGGTGGCGATGTCGGGCAACACCACGTTGCGCAAATCGCCGGCGGCGAGGTTGATGAGGTTCGCCGCCTCGCGCGGGCCGCCCAGAGCCAGCGCCGCCGCGCCGAAAGTCGCGGTGATGCGCTGGGTCAGCAGGGCGTCGATGGTGGTGATCGCGCAGGGTGAAATCGGCCCGCTCTTCGCCACCCGTTCGACCACCATCGCCTGCAGCGGGCGCGGCAGTGCGGCGAGCACTTCGGCGGCGGGTTCCGGCTCGATCAGCAGCAGCAGCGCGGCGATCACCTGCGGGTGTTCGTCCTCGATCAGGCGCACCAGCACCGGCGGCACCAGCCAGCGCGCCATTTCGACGCTGCGCGGGCGCGCAGCTGGCTCGATCCGCTGCATCATGCTGTCTGCGCGGGCGGGGCCGAGTGCCTTGTCCAGCATGGTGCGCACCCGGTCGGTGCGGCCGCGCTGGGGCAGCAATTCGCGCTCGGCCTCTCCCGCAAAGTCGGCCAGCGCCTCGGCCATGCGCGGGCCGTCGATCTCGCCCAGCGCCATCATCGCTGCGCCAAGCTGTTCGAGTTCGGGCGGCGACAGCCGGCCGAGGATCGCGCTCGCCTCCTCGTCGCCGAGCAGCATCAGGAACACCGCGGCACGATCGATCCGGCTCAGCAAGCGCTCGCTGGCGGCGGGGGCGGGATCCTGGGGGGCGAGATCGAGGTTCATCACGCGCTCGCCTCCGGCTGGCGATCATCGGGTGCGGCCAGCATTCGCTGGAGCGCCTCGGCGGCGCGTTCGGGCTGGCTGGTGGCAAGCCTGCGAGCGAGTTCGACCTGACGCGGCAGATCGCCGAGCGCGCTTGCGGCGGCCATTGCGGGCAGCACGTCGGCGGTCGCCAGGTGGTCAGCCCCGGCATTGCCGGGCGCGGGCAGCACGGTATCGGCAGCACCCGCAGGCGCGGCGGCGGCATCCTTGCCCTTGCCCTTGAGCTTGCCGAACAGCGGGCGCACCGCCAGCAGCAGCACCAGCAACACCGTCAGCAAGGCCGCGGCGTAGCGCACCAGCATCGCGAACCACGGCTGTTCATAGAAAGCGGGGGCTTCCAGATCGCCGGGCTCGAACTTGCTCGCCACCACCTTGACCTGATCGCCGCGCGTCGTATCCGCGCCCACCGCCGCACCGACCAGCGCTTCGAGCTGGGTTGCGGTCATCGGGGCGGCCCGCTTGAGCGCGGCATCGCTTACCGCGACCGCAACCGAAAGCCGCCGCAATCCGCCCGGACGGGTGCTGGTCACCGCGACCTCGCGCCCGAGTTCATAGCTGCGCTCGGTCGCGCTTTCGGTGTCGGCTGTCCGCGCGGTGGCGGGCGGGGCAGGCTGCGGCGGGCCATTGACCAGCGTTGCATCGGGCGGCGGCGTGTTGGCCGGAACCCCCGGCACCCCGCCCGCCGGCGCGGCACCGGTACGGCTGGCATTGCGCGCGCTTTCGGAGCGCACCACGCCTTCCTTCTCGTAAGTCTCGCGCGCCGAGGTCACCTCGTTCTGGTCCAGCGCGACCTGCACCTGTGCGGAATAGTTGCCCTCGCCCAGCAAGGGCAGCAGCAGCGTGTCGATCTGCTCGCGCAGTTTGGCCTCGTGCTCGCGCTGGAGCAGCAGCGGTTCAAGAGTGTCCGCGCGCGGGGAGGACAGCAGCCGCCCGTTCTGATCGACCACCCGCACCGCATCCGCGCTCATCCCCGGCACCGAGGCGGCGACGAGATTGACGATCGCCTCGACCTGGCTTTGCGACAGGCTGCGCCCGTGCACCAGCCGCACCATGACCGAGGCGCTGGGCGGATTGTTCTCGCGCACGAACACCGAACGTTCGGGCGTGGCGAGGTGCACGCGCACGCTCTCGATCCCGTCGATCTCGCGGATCGACAGCATCAGCTCGCGTTCGCGCGCCAGCCGCAGACGTTCGCCTTCGAGCGTGCGCGAGGTGCCCAGCGGCATCGCGTCGAGCATCGCCTCGGCCCCTTCGGGCGCGGCGATCCCGGCATCGCTGGCGACCAGCATCCGGGCACGGTAGAGATCGTCCTCGGCCACCGATAGCGCGCCGGTCTGGTTGTCGATCGCGTAGGCGATCCCGCCCGCTTCGAGCGTCTCGACCACCTTGGCGCGTTCGGCATCGGTGAGGCTGGTGTAGAGCAACCGGTCAGGCCCTGCGGCCAGCGTCATCCACAAGGCCCCCGCCGCCGCCAGCGCGCCGACACCGGCGAGCATCGGCACGGCCCGCGCCAGAGCAGGCTGGCCGATGAACCCGGCGACGGGTTCGGGCAGCAGGGTGCGCCAGCTGGCCTGCGGCGCTGCGGCGGGAAGGCCCGCAGCCTCGGCGGCGACGGGAAGGCTTGCCTCGGCCATCTACTCAGCCCCCCATCCGCATGATGTCTTGATAGGCGGTGAGCAGCTTGTTGCGCACCTGCAGGGTCGCCTCGAAGGCAACGCCCGCTTCCTGCCGGGCCAGCATGACCTGGGCGATATCGGTCACCGCTCCGCGTTCGTAGGCGACCTGCATCTCGGACGAGCGCTGCTGCACGGCGTTGACCTGTTTGAGCGCGTTGCCAAGCGTGTCGGCAAAGCCTGCGGCGGGCGAGGGAGCCGGGCCAGCGGCGCGCGAAGCATCACCGGCCGCGCGCAGATCCTGCAAGGCGGCGCTGCGGGCGAGCACCTGGCTGCGCAGCGCCATCACCTCGGCCGGCCCAAACCCTGGACGAATCGTGCTCATGCCCGGGCTCCCGCGACCATGCCGTTCGCGCGCATCGAGGCGAGGCGGTAGCGCAGCGTGCGTTCCGAGATGCCGAGGCTGCGCGCCGTGGCGCTGCGGTTGCCATCATGGCTGTCGAGCGCGGCAAGGATCGCCTGCGCTTGCGAGGCAAAGGCCACGTCGGACAGCGTGCGCGCGGGTGCAGGCGCGCAATCGGCCAGCTCGGCCACGCGGCGCACCGCGGTGTCGAACACGATATGGTCAGGCGCAATCACACCGGCATCGCCGCACAGCAGGATCGCCCGGCGGATGACATTTTCCAGTTCACGGACATTGCCCGGCCAGGCGTGGCTTTCGAGCAGCGCCAGCGCTTGCGGGGCAATCCAGCCCGGCTTTCCCGGTGCGGCCGCATGGCGCAGCAGCATCCCGAAGGCGAGCGCGGCAATATCGCCCGGCCGATCACGCAGCGCGGGAATGCGCAGCGGAAACACGTTGAGACGGTAGAGCAGGTCCTCGCGGAACCGCCCGGCGGCGGCCTCGGCGGCAAGATCGCGGTTGGTGGCGGCGATGATCCGCACATCGACCTTGAGCGGGCGGGTCGCGCCCAAGGGCAGCACCTCGCCTTCCTGAAGCGCGCGCAGCAGCTTGGCCTGCAAGGCGAGCGGCAGTTCGCCGATCTCGTCGAGTAGCAGCGTGCCCTTGTCGGCGGCCCGGAACAGCCCCTCGCCCGCCTCGGCCGCGCCGGTAAAGGCTCCCTTGCGGTGGCCGAACAGCAGCGCTTCGAGCATCGCCTCGGGCATGGCTGCGCAATTGACCGCGACGAACGGGCCATCGCAGCGCGGCGAGAGGCGGTGGACGAAGCGCGCCAGCACCTCCTTGCCGGTGCCGGTCGGCCCTTCGAGCAGAACCGGAATATCGCTTGCGGAGATGCGTTCGGCCAGCGTCAGCAGCGCCAGCGACTGCGCATCGCCGGCAATCGGCCAGCCGCCATGCGCTGCGGCGGCGAGCAGCGCCGGCCGCGCGGCTTCGGGGGTGGCAGGATCATAGGCGAGCGTGATGCGCCCGGGCGCGGTCAGTGCCAGCGCCGGTGCGGCGGCATGGCTGAGCGCGATCGCGGTCAACCCCTTGCCCGCCAACCCGTTCGCCAGCGCTGCGGGGATCGCCTCGCCCAGCACGATCCGTTCACGCTGCCAGGCCACGCCCATCAGCGGCACGGTGATGCCGATCAACCCGTCATGCGCGGTGCTGTCGGCGTTCAGCCGCTGCGTTGGCGCTGTCTGCCTGTGCGCGGTGCTCGACGCTTGAATATTCATGCTGGCCCCTGTGATTGTGACGGTGTGATCCTGGCAGCAAACCGCCGTTGCGGTGGCAATGGATTGCCGCGCGGACGTCCAAGATGTTGCAAATTTAAGCCCCCGTAGCTTCACCTAGTCGGGCCGCTGCCCTCGGGCGTTGCACGAGCGGCACAAGCAGCGTGGCGCGCGCGTGAAGGCCGGCAGACCGGGCGGCGAGGGTTTGCCGGCGGGCTTGTCCGGGGACGAACAGGTCGGCCGCTTAAACATCGCGGCAAGCGGCCGCTCTAAGGGCCAGCAGCGACGGGCTTGTTCGTCCTGCCTGACCATTCGGGAGTTTGAACAATGAACGTAGTGAACACCAACATCTCGGCCGTGCGCGCCACCAATGCCAGCATTTCGGCCGGCAAGATGCTCGGCACCGCGATGGAGCGCCTGTCCACCGGCAAGCGCATCAACAGCGCGGCCGATGATGCGGCCGGTCTGGCGATTGCCGCCTCGATGACTTCGCAGATCCGCGGCATGGCGCAAGGCGTGCGCAACGCCAATGACGGGATTTCGCTGGCTCAGACCGCTGAAGGCGCGCTCGACGAAGTCACCAACATGCTCCAGCGGATGCGCGAGCTGACGGTGCAGCGTTCGAACGAAACCTATTCGGCCAGCGACCTTGCCAACATCGATTCCGAGCGTGACGCCCTCGCCGCGCAGATCAACTCGGTAGTCTCCAACACCAGCTTCAACGGCATCAACCTGTTTTCGACCGCAACCAACACCATCACCATCCAGGCCGGGGCCGAAGCGGTCGATGCGATCGACCTGACCCTGCCCGAACTCGATGTTGCCGCAGGCGCGCTCTCGGGTGTGGTCACCTTCGGCGCGACACCGTCGGCAGTGGCCAGCGCCACGCTGGACAATTATGACACCGCGATTGGCGCGGTCACCACGGCGCGCGCCGATCTGGGGGCATTTCAGAACCGGCTGCAGTCGGCGGTGAACAACCTCACCAACGTTTCGACCAACCTCACCGACGCCCGCTCGCGGATCGAGGATACCGATTATTCGGCCGAAACCACCGCGCTCGCCAAGGCGCAGATCCTCGGCCAGGCGAGCACTGCGATGCTCGCCCAGGCCAACCAGTCGCAGCAGAACGTGCTCTCGCTGCTGCGTTAAGCCCCTCCCCCGCCGCCGATCGCTCTCCCCGCGCGACGGCGACCGCCTCGCCCGGAGCCTTACGGCTCCGGGCTTTTGCTGTTCCGACGAGGCCGCAACAGCGCAAAAGCGTTTCGCGGTCCGCCCGACCGGTGATATGCAGCGCCCGGCAGCACGGGTGGACAGACAGCATCGGTGCAGAGGGAGAAATGGCCACCATGAAGCACCGCTTTTTTCGCAATGCGGCGGCAACGCTTGCAGTCACGGCCATGGCGATTGCGCCGATTTCCGCGAAAAAGGCGGATTCCCTGCGCGATCTTGTGGGCGCTTCGGGTGCCAGCGCCGAAACCCAGCTCTCCCAGCGCGGCTTCGAATATATCTCGGGCGACAAGACCGGCTCCAGCAGTTCTGCCTACTGGTGGCACCAGGGCGGCAAGGACTGTGTCGTGGTCGAGGTGAAGAATGGCCGCGTCGCGCGGATCAACGACACCAAGTCCGAAGACTGCGGCAAGAAGTCCGGCAATGACACCGCCATCGCCGCTGCGGCGATCGGCGCGGTGGCGATCGGGGCGCTGCTGCTGTCGGGCAAGGACAAGGACAAGCATCGCGAGCAATACAACCAGGACTGGCAGGAAGTGCAGGTCTACAACACCCAGTCGGGCAACCTGCGCATCTTCCGCAAGCCGGACAAGGGTTCGCGGGTGCGCGGCGAGGTGCGCGAGGGAACATTCCTGCGCAATTACGGCTGCGATAACCGCAACGGCGAAAGCTGGTGCGAAGTCTCCACCATGAATGGCCGCACGAGGGGCTGGGCGCGCGACCGCTATCTGCGGGTGACCGGCAATTATCCCGGCGGCGGCTGGGGGGGATCGGGTGGCAGCTGGGACGGCTCCGGCGGCGGTTTTGGTGGGTCCGGCGGCTCGGGCGGCGATTGGGGTGGATCGGGTTCTGGCCAATACGGTTTTCTCGTCGGCGACCGTCCCGCCCGCGCCGAGGGCGTGCTGCGCGATCGCGGTTTGCGCACCGTTGACCGCTACAGTTCGGGCCGGACCGACTATTCGATCTGGTACAGCCGCCGGACCGGCGAATGCGTGCGGATGGGCGTGGACAATGACCGGGTGCAGAGCGTCAATGACATCCGCACCCACCCGCGCTGCCGCTGATCGGGACGAAGGCGTGGGCGCTGAGGCGATGTGCACGCGCCGCCTATGATGAAGGGAGAAACGTCATGCGTCTGTCTGCAACCGGTCTGATGCTGCTTGGCGGAGCGGGGTTTGCCGTTGCGGCACTGCTTTCGGCCAACGCTCTGTCCCAATCACCTGCACCCGGCCCGGTACGCTACGCGATGGATGCTGCCACCATGAGCGGGATGGGTGCGATGATGGGCGGCGGCGGCGGGCTGGGCGCGATCATGGGCATGATGCGCGGCGGCCCCGCGCAAGCCGTGCACACGCTCGAACTGCACCATGGTGCAGGCACCAGCGCGCCCAAGCCCGAAGCCAATCATTTCATGCCCAAGGGCGCAGGGCTGGGGGCTTCGGTCAAGCTGCTCCCGCCCGATCGCTCCGCACAGGAGAACGGGCGTGAAGGCCCCGGCCGTTTCGAGCGGCCAAGCGGGCGACTGCTGCTCTACTGGGGCTGCGGCGAGCACGCGCCCAAGGGCCAGCCGGTGGTGATCGACTTCGCCAAGATCGCCAAGGGCGAAATGCCGCCGGGCCTGTTGATGGACCGGGTTGATCTGCCCGAAGACTGGCAGGTCACATCAGACAACAGCCGCACCTATACCTCGTGGCCCAACGGCAAGGACAGCAAGAGCGTGCCGGCCAACGGCTCGCTGCTCGGCGCACACCGGATTGCGGCGAATTATTCCAAGGAAATCGCCTTTACGCTGGGTGAGGATTTCATGCCACCGCTCCAGGCCCGCACCAGCAACACGGCGGGCGGGGGCAGCACGCTGGCGTGGGCAGGGCTGGACAAGGCCACCGGCTATTATGCCTGGGCAATCGGCGCAAAAGGTGGCGGGCGCGGCGGCGCCCCGGCCGAGATGGTGTGGTGGGCATCCTCGAGAAAGCAGGCCTTCGGCGGGCCGCTGTGGGACTGGATATCGCCCGCCGGGGTGCGCAAGCTGATCGCGGCCGGAACCGTCATGCCGCCCGAACAGCGCGAATGCATCGTCCCGGCCGAAGTCGTCAAGGCCAGCGGCGAGGGGCTGATGATCAGTCTTCAGGCCTATGGGCCGCAAGCCGATTTCGCCTATCCGCCGCGCCCGGCCGACACCCGCAAACCGTGGAACCCCGAATGGATCGCGCGGGTGCGGTTCCGCTCCTCGACCATGCTGATCCCCGGCATGGAGGGCATGGGCGCGATGGGCAGCGGCGGCGCCAGAGAGCCGCAGGCCGCGCCGCGCAAGCCCAAGTGCAAGGGCCTCAAGGGTCTTGCCGAGCGGGCGGCGGGGCTGTGCGAATAGCGCCTAGACCCAATCGCCCAGCAGCGGGGTGAACTCGTCAACCCGGATCGACTGCCACACACCACCGGTGAGGTAGGGATCCTCGGCGAGAATCGCGCGCGCCGCGGCCTCGTCGGCGGCTTTCACGATCAGCAGCGATCCGATGATCAGCCCGTCGGCGCGCTTGAGGGGGCCAACGATCACGAAATGCTCGGCATTGGCGTGGATGAAGGCGAGATGCGCCGGGCGATGGATCGCGCGCAGGCGGCCGCCGTCTTCGCCGTCGCGGCAGTGAAAGCAGAACATCCGCATGATCGTGACCCCTGTTGATCGCGCGGCAGGCTAACCGGCCCCTGCCCGCCAATCAAGGCGCTGGCGTGAAGGCAGGTTGCCAACACCGGACTTGAAGCGCAGCCTCGCCGCGTCCAGAGGGCCGCTCATTGCTCCGAATCGTTTCAGGTGAAACCAGATATGGCTAACGCCGCCAATCCGACCGCTATCGACCGCACCGATCTGCGTCGCGCCTATCGACAGGAGGAGGAAGCGGCCATCGCCGAGCGGCTGGACCAGGCCGCGCCGGCCGCGCGGGTGCACGAGGCCGCGGCGCGCCTCGCGATCAGTCTGATCGAAGGTGCGCGCGGCAAGAAGGCCAGCGGAATCGATGCCTTCCTTCAGCAATACGGGCTGGATACCGAGGAAGGCATTGCGCTGATGTGCCTCGCCGAGGCGCTGCTGCGCGTGCCCGACGCGGCCACCGCCGATGCGCTGATCAAGGACAAGATCGGCAGCATCGCATGGGGCGAGCATCTGGGCGAAAGTTCGTCGACCTTCGTCAACGCCGCCACCTTTTCACTGATGCTGACGGGCGAAGTGCTCGACCCGCCGGACGCGCGCCAGCGCGGCATGGGCAGCGTCTTGAAGCGCGCGATTAACCGGCTGGGCGAGCCGGTGATCCGCGCCGCGACCGCGCAGGCGATGAAGATTCTGGGCGGGCAGTTCGTGTTCGGCCGCACCATCGAGGAGGCGCTGAAGCGCGCCGCGCCCGAACGCGCACGCGGCATCACCCATTCCTTCGACATGCTGGGCGAAGCGGCGATGACCTGCGCCGATGCGGAGAAATACCGGCAGGCCTATGCAGCCGCGCTGGCGCGGCTGGCGCGCGAGGCGGGCGCGGGGGTGGCCGGTTCGCCGGGCATTTCGGTGAAGCTGTCGGCGCTCCATCCCAATTACAATTTTTTCCACGCCGATGAAGCCAGGGCGGCGATGGTGCCGGTGATCCGCGATCTCGCCATCAAGGCACGCGATGCCGATATCCACTTCACCATCGACGCGGAAGAGGCCGAAAGGCTCGAACTCAGCCTCGACATCATCGAGGAACTGGTGGCTGACGACACGCTGTTCCGCCGCCCCGATGGCAGCCGCTGGGAGGGATTTGGCCTCGCGATCCAGGCCTACCAGAAGCGCGGGATATGGGTGTGCGACTGGGCGGGCAAGCTCGCCCGCCGCCACGGGCGCAAGCTGTTCGTGCGGCTGGTCAAGGGCGCCTATTGGGACAGCGAAGTGAAGCTCGCACAGGTCGGCGGCTACACCGACTATCCCGTCTTTACCCGCAAGGTCGCGACCGATGTGTCCTACCTCGCCTGCGCCGCGCGACTGTTTGCGCATAGCGACGTGATCCGTCCGGCCTTCGCCACCCACAACGCCTATACGATCGGCGCGATCAAGCATCTGGCGGCGGGCAAGCCGTTCGAATTTCAACGCCTGCACGGCATGGGCGAGGAGGTCTACGACGCGCTCCACGCGCTCGAAGGCAACCAGCGCACACCGGTGCGCATCTATGCGCCGGTCGGCGGGCACAAGGAGCTGCTCGCCTATCTGGTGCGCCGCCTGCTGGAGAACGGGGCCAATACCAGCTTCGTCAACCGCATGGGCGATGCCGACATTCCCGCCGAGGAACTGGTCGGCAATCCGGTGGCCGAGCTTGCCGCGCTCAGCCCGCGCCGCAATCCCGCGATTGCGCTGCCGCCTGCGATCTTCGGCGCGCGGCAGAACAGCGCGGGCGTGGACCTTTCCGACCCACTGGTGCGCCAGCCATTGCGGGCGCGGCTGGACGCGCTGGCGCAGGCCACATGGACCGCCGAGCCGAGCTTCGCGCTCGCCGAGGCCGGCCCGGTGACGACCATCACCTCTCCGCATAACCGTGCGCTGGCAATCGGCACGGTGCGCGCCGCCACGCCTGCCGAAATCGCGCAGGCCTTCGACAAGGCCGCCGCGATCCAGCCCGGCTGGGATGCACTCGGCGGCGAGGCGCGTGCGCTCCTTCTCGAAGAGGCCGCCCGCCTGTTCGAGGCGCACACGCCCGAATTCCTCAGCCTGTGCCAGCGCGAGGCCGGCAAGACCCTGCTCGATAGCGTGCTCGAACTGCGCGAGGCGGTTGATTTCCTGCGCTACTACGCCGCCGAGGCGCGCCGCCAGTTCACCGCGCCCATGATCCTGCCCGGCCCGACGGGGGAGGAGAACTCCCTTTCGCTGCACGGGCGCGGGGTGTTCGTGACGATTGCGCCGTGGAACTTCCCGCTGGCGATCTTCATCGGCATGGCTTCGGCGGCGCTGGCGGCGGGTAACAGCGTGCTCGCCAAGCCGGCCCCGCAGACCCCGCTGATCGCCGCGCTCGCCATCCGCCTGTGCCATCAGGCGGGCATCCCGCCCGAAGCGCTCCAGCTGGTCCCCGGCGGGGCCGAGGTGGGCGCGTTGCTCACCGCCGGTCCGCGCCTCGCGGGCGTTGCCTTCACCGGATCGACCGCCACTGCGCGCGCGATCAACCGCGCACTCGCCAATCGCGACGGCCCGATTGCCACGCTGATTGCCGAGACCGGCGGGCAGAACGCGATGATCGTCGACAGCTCGGCGCTGCCCGAACAGGTGGTGCGCGACGTCATCGCCAGCGCCTTCCAGAGCGCCGGGCAGCGCTGTTCCGCGCTGCGGGTGCTCTATCTTCAGGAGGACGTGGCGGATACCATGCTGGACATGATCCACGGCGCCTTCGCGGCGCTGGTCGTGGGCGATCCGGGCGATCTTGCCACCGATGTCGGCCCGGTGATCGACGAGGGCGCGCGCGGCCGGCTCGAAGCGCACATCGCGGCGTGCAAGGCCAAGGGCTATCCCGTCTCCCGCCTGCCGCTGCCTGCCGGGTGTGCGAACGGCTGCTTCGTTGCGCCGACGATCATCGAGGTGCCTTCGATCCGCGCACTCGATGACGAGCATTTCGGCCCCGTCCTCCACGTTGCGCGCTTTGGTGCCGGCGAGCTGGCGCAGGTCGTGGACGACATCAACGCCACGGGTTTCGGCCTGACGCTCGGGCTTCACAGCCGTATCGCTGAAACCCGGCGCTTCGTGCAGGCCCATGCGCGCGTCGGCAATTTCTACGTCAACCGCAACCAGATCGGCGCGGTGGTGGAAAGCCAGCCCTTTGGCGGGGAGGGCCTGTCGGGCACCGGGCCAAAGGCGGGCGGCCCGCACTATCTTGCGCGCTTTGCCACCGAGCGGGTGGCCTGCATCGACACGACCGCTGCGGGCGGCAATGCCAGCCTGCTGGCGGCGGGGTAAGCGGGCTCAGTCGTCGAGCCACTGGCGCACGGCGAACCAGCCCAGCACCGCCAGCGCGATCAGGAAGCAGAAGCCGACCACGCCCCAGAATGCCCAGGCGCGATCCGCGAAGGGGATGCCTTCAACGTTCATCCCGAGCAGCCCGGTGACAAAGGTCAGCGGCAGGAAAATGAAGGCGACAATCGCGATCGCGAGCGAGCGCCGGTCCACGATCTCGGCGCGCAGATCGGTGAGCTGTTCGTGCAGCAGCGCCGCGCGCTCGCGCACCGCCTCAAGCTCCTCGGCCATGCGGGCGAAGCGATCGGCGGCATCGCGCAGATGCATCCGGTCTTCGGTGCTGATCCAGTCGAACGGCAGCTGCGCCATCGAGGCCAGCGCATCGCGATCGGGCGCAACGAAGCGGCGCAGGGCAATCGCCTGCGAGCGCAACACCGCGATCCGGCGGCGCAGGACATAGATATCGCCCTCATCGAAGGCGGCCTCGCAATCGTCGAGCTGGTCGCCCAGATCGGCAACCTCGGGATCGAGCGCGGTGCTGATCGCCTGCGCCAGCGTCGCCACGAAATCGCCGCCGTCGCGCAGGCGACCGGCCTGCATCGCCTGCTCGATCCTTGCCAGAGCAGCGAGCGGGCGGCGGCTGACCGAAGTGACGCGCCGGGCTTCGACCCACACCCTGATCGACACCAGCCGGTCGCTGTCGGCAGTCGCCGCCAGACCCGTGCCGCGCAGGTTGATGATCGCCCCTTGCGCGATCTCGTCGCAGCGCGGCCGCGTTTCGCTGGCGAGCAGCGCATTGGCGGCCAGCCCCGGCACGTAGGACGGAAGCTGTGCCCGGCCATCATCCCCGACACCCCCGACATGCAGCCAGACAAAGCCATCGCCGCGATAATCCGCCACCTCTGCCGGGATCATTTCTTTCGCGCTGTCACCCTCGCGCACCAGCGCGCGCACGACCAACGAGGGCGAGGCTTCATTCATGGGGCCGGTCTAGCCGCTTTTGCACGGCGCGCAAACTGCCGGCCTGCACCTGGCCCGGGGCAGACTCATCCGGATAATTCGCCCGCGCCCCTTGCTGGCCTTTCGCCCTTCGGGAATCACACCGGAATGGCGATTCTCTCCGACAAGTGGATCCGCGCCCAGGCGCGCGAACACGGCATGATCGAACCCTTTGTCGAAGCCCAGCGGCGCGACGGGGTGATTTCCTATGGCCTGTCGTCGTACGGCTATGACGCGCGGGTCGCGCCCGAGTTCAAGATTTTCACCAATGTCGATAGCTCGGTGGTCGATCCCAAAGAGTTCGATCCCAAAAGCTTCGTCGACCGTGAGACCGACGTCTGCATCATCCCGCCCAATTCCTTCGCGCTGGCCCGCACGGTCGAATATTTCCGCGTGCCCGAGGATGTGCTGGTGATCTGCCTTGGCAAGAGCACCTATGCGCGCTGCGGGATCATCGTCAATGTCACCCCGCTGGAGCCGGGCTGGGAAGGCCATGTGACGCTGGAATTCAGCAACACCACGCCGCTGCCCGCCAAGATCTACGCGCATGAAGGCGCGTGCCAGTTCCTGTTCCTCAAGGGCAACGAACGCTGCGAGACCAGCTACCGGGATCGCGCGGGCAAATACATGGGCCAGCGCGGGGTAACATTGCCGCGGCTCTAGACTCGGGGCGGCCCCTCGCGCATCAGCGTGCGCAAAGGAGAGCGCGCATGAGCACCCGCGAATTCGACATCATCGTCTATGGCGCCACCGGCTACACCGGCCGCCTCGTTGCTGAATATCTCAGCGCTCACTATGCGGGCCGCGCCGATGCCCCCAAGTGGGCGATGGCAGGCCGCAGCCTTGCCAAGCTGGAGGAGGTGCGCGGGTCCATCGGCGCACCGGCCACTACGCCGCTGGTGGTTGCCAATGCCGATGACAGCGCCGATCTTGAAGCCATGTGCGCGCGCACCCGCGTCGTCCTCACCACCGTCGGCCCCTACCAGCTCTATGGCGACAAGCTGGTGGCCGCCTGCGTTGCCACCGGCACCGACTATGCCGACCTGTGCGGCGAGCCGGCGTGGATGGCGGCCAAGATCGCCGAGCACCATGCCGCCGCCCAGGCCAGCGGCGCGCGCATCTGTTTTTCGAGCGGGTTCGATTCGATCCCCTTCGACCTCGGCGTGATGATGACCCAGAAGGCCTGTGTCGAGCGCTTCGGCAAGCCCGCCCCGCGCATCCGCGGCCGTGTGCGCGCGATGCAGGGCACATTTTCGGGCGGGACCGCGGCGAGCCTTGGCGCGACGATGAAGGCGGCGGCGAAGGACGTGTCGATCATCAACGTGCTGCGCAATCCCTTCGCGCTTACCCCCGGCTTCGACGGGCCGGACCAGCCCTCGGGCATGATCCCGTCCTATGAGGAGGATCTCGGCAAGTGGTCGGCGCCTTTCGTGATGGCGCCGATCAACACCAAGAACGTGCACCGGACCAACTTTTTGCTTGGCCACCCCTATGGCACCGATTTCCAGTATGACGAGATGATGCTGACCAGCCCGGGCGAAGCCGGCAAGGCGGCGGCCCATGCGGCGCTCGAATTCATGAAGAACCCGTTTGGTGCCAAGCCCCCCAAGCCGGGCGAGGGGCCGAGCAAGGAAGAGCGCGAACACGGCTTCTACGATATCGTGTTCGTCGCCGACATGCCCGACGGCCAGCGCCTGCAATATGGCGTCAAGGGCCGCTATGATCCGGGTTACGGTTCGACCAGCCGGATGCTCTCGGAAACCGGCATCGCGCTCTTGGCCTGCGCCAGGCCCGGCGGGATCGGCACCCCGGGCAGCTTCCTTGGCGAGGACCTCGTCAAGCGGCTCGAAGAGCACGCCGAACTGACCTTCGCGCTCGAAGGCTGACACGAAGAAGGGGCCGCCGGCCAACCCGGCGGCCCCATTTGCGATTCTGTCCGGGCGGCCTCGCGTCAGAAGCTCAGACGCACGCTCGCGCGGACATTGCGGCCCACAAGCGGCACGAAATCCTTGGTGAAGCTGGCATGGCGGCGGCCATTGACGTCGAAGATGTTGTCGGCGGCCAGCTGCACCGTGACATTGCGGTTGTCGGCCAGCGGCCGCCACGCGACCAGCGCATTGACCAGCATGAAGCTGTCGGTCGGGGTTTCGAAGGTGGTCACGCGATCCTGCTTGTCGAACCATTGCACTTCGCCGCGCAGGTCGAAGGCTTGCGTTTGCGCTTCGAGCGCGCCCAGCAGGCTCAGCGGCGGGATTCGCGGAACGGCGGTGCCATCAGCCAGTTCCGCCTCGATATAGGAGGCGCGCAGATCGGTCAGCAGCCGGAACGAACCCGTGTCGAGCACCGGATAGGAGAAATCGGCCTCGATCCCGAAGAAATCGGCATCCTGCTGGAGATAGCGGAACACCGGCAGATCGTCCTCTTCGGCGCCGGTTTCCTCAAGGAAGATGTAGTTGTCGAACCACTGCCTGAAGACGGCGAGGTTGAATGTTCCTTCGCCGATGGTGCCGCGGGCATAGGCCTCGATGCCCCACGCGCGTTCGGTGGCGAGGTTCGGATCGCCGATCTCGAAGGCTTGCGTGGCAACGTGCGGGCCGTTCGAGAACAATTCCTCGGCGCTCGGCGCGCGTTCGGCGCGTGAGCCGTTGAGGCCAAGCCGCACGCCGTCGATCCCTTCATAGACCACGCCGAGCGCGCCCGAGAAGGTATCGTAGTCGTTTGTGATTCCCAGCGTCTGGGCCTTGACCTTGGTGAACTCGGCGCGGGCTGCGGCTTCGAGCTGGAACGCGCCGGTGCCGATTTCCTGCAAAGTGAACACCGCGACCTGATCGGTGAGGTTGGGCGGGATATAGGCTTCAGCACCGATCGCGAGGAAATCCCGGTGAGAATATTGCAATCCGGCTGAACCGCGCAGCGTGCCCTGGGTGTTCTGCACCACTTCGGCGCGGGCTTCGATGCTGGTCGAATCGAACACCGTGCCCACTTCGTCGCCTTCGAATTCGGTGTGGGTGTAGTCGGAATAGCCGACCCGCAGCTTGAGCCGCTCGAACGCGCCATCGCCAAGGAAAATATCGCCCTTGAAGTCTGCGCGCCATTGTTCGAGGCCGATTGTGACCAGCGCCGGATCCTGCTCCTCGGCGGCAGCTTCGGCGCCATGATGGTGCCCCATACCCGGACGGGTGGGGACGCCATAGCGCGAATCGTAGTAGCCCACCGACGCGCCGAAGGTGCTCTGGCCGAGGATCAGGCCGAGGCCCGCGTTGATCGTCCAGCTTTCCGCAGCGCTGTTGGGCACTGTGCCGCGCACACCGGCGGCCTCGCGCAGTTCTTCGGCCTCTTGAACGGCGCCATCGGCCTGTTCTTCGGCGGCATCGGCGAGCAATTCGGCGCGCAGCGCCTCGGCCAGTTGGAAGCCGCCGATGTCGATGTCCCCGCTCTTGCGCCACGATCCGTCGAGGTGGAACACGAGGTTTGTGCCGATCGCGACATCGGTGCTCGCCGCGCCGGTGCGCATGTTGCTGGCACTGTCGATGCCGCCCAGCGCGTCGAAATGGATATTGTGATCCGGCATTCTGGTCGGGATGCGCTTGTCGATCACGTTGACCGCGCCGCCGATCGCCTGGCTGCCATAGAGCAGCACGGCAGCGCCGCGCAGCACCTCGATCCGTTCAACCGTGATCGGATCGATGGTGGTGGCATGATCGACCGAAGTGTTCGAAACGTCCGAGGTGCCCACCCCGTCGATCAGCACGCGCACGCGCTCGCCCTGCTGGCCGCGCAGCACCGGGCGCGAGGAACCGGGGGCAAAGCTGGTGGCCGACACGCCGGGAAGCTTGGTGAGCAGGTCGCCGATCTGGCCGTTGACCATATCGCGCTGGACTTCGCGCAGTTCGACCACGCTGGTGCCCGCCAGCACGTCAAGCTCCTTGAGGCCGGCGGCACTGACGATGATGTTGCCGGCACCATCGGCCTGCCGATTGTGCAGGTCGTCCTCAAGCCGGGTATCGGCCGCCTTGGCCTCGTCCTGCGCCATCGCCGGAGCGGCAAGGCCACCAAGGGCCAGCACCGCGACCAGCGCGAGGCGGGAGGGGCGGTTGCGGAAATTGTGGATCATGCTCAGGCCTGTTGGTTTAATGTGATAACGTATCGCGCAATTAGCGCGCATGGCACGGATTGCAAGGGGAAACAGGAGGGCAGCTCAGCGACGAATAGCCCGTCCCGAAATCATCGAGCGCGATCCTCACAGCGAGATTGCGCAAGCTGCGCAGCCTTGCCAGCGTCTGATCGACATCGGCGATGAAGACGCGTTCGGTGATCTCCAGCTCCAGCCGTTGCGGCGGCAGGTCGCCGGCCGAAAGGGCGGAGAGCACCGTGCCGGCAATGGCGTGCTTTGCTACGCCCTGCAGGCTCCCCCGCGCAGAGCCGATGGCTTCAACCGCACCGATGCGCCAGACAACTGCCAGGCGCCAATCCCGGCTGGGGGAACGCCCGATGTCGCGTCAGGAGAGCTCGCCAGGCAGCGACTGATCGAAGGCTGCTTCAAAGCGCTTGCCCACGGCCTGGCTGCCCCTGCAAGGGTGACGGGCGCAATGGCCAGCTTTGACCGGAAATGGTGCGGTCGAGAAGACTCGAACTTCCACGGGCTTTCGCCCACAACGACCTCAACGTTGCGCGTCTACCAGTTCCGCCACGACCGCACTCGGGTTTTCCGGGGCAGCCGGATGCTGGCCCCGCGGTAGGAGCGCGCCCCTAGCAAGGGGTTTGGCGCTGCGCAAGCTCTTTGACAAAAGCCCATGGCGCGCGGGAGAAACAGCCCGCAGCCGGACAGCCGACGCGCCTAATTGGGTGCCCAGCCAAGGTCGGCCTCGAACGCGGCGGGCGGGATGTTGGCAATCGCCTCGGTCACATTGATGCTCTCGCCCGGTGCCAGCGCGCGCTTGGCCGGAACCACCACCCAGTCGCCCACCGGGCGTTCGCGCGCATCGATGAACACCACCAGCACGTTGGGCACGGCCAGCGTCTCGCGCGCGGTGTTGCTGATGGTGCCGCGCACACGGAAGATCTTCTCGCCATTGGGAAGCGTTTCGGAGCGTTGCTCCTCGCGCGGGAAATCGAGTTCCAGTCCGGGCTTGCCGATGCCGAAAGTGGGGCGGCTGATCGGCAACCATTCGGGCAGGCCATAGGTGTTGACCGCCAGCACCGTCGCTGCCGCCAGCACGGCAAAGATCGCTGCGGCGATGGTCCACATCCGCAAGGTGTTGCGGCGGCGGGTGAAGGGGGCGCGGTAATCGAACTGCGAAACCTCGGTCTCCTCGTCCCCCGGATCGTCCCCGAACGGGGGCTCGGGCTCGGCACGGGGCGCAGCGGGGGCCGCGGCAACCGGCGGTGGGGCATCGTCATCGTGCGCCTGCTGCGCAAGGCCACGGCGCAGGCTGCGCAGCGCGATGGTCGTCTGCACATCGGGTTCGCCGGCGATCTCGCCCGCATCAGCGCTTCGCCAGTGGCTGACAGAAGGCCCGTCGCCCGCTGCGCGTGCCGGCTCGGCGACGGGGGCAGGTGCGGGTGCCGGTTGGGGCGGTGCCGCAGCCGTCGGAGCGGGCGGCGGAGGCGCAGGCTCGGCCGCGGCGACTGGTTGCCGCAGCTCCAGCTCGGGCGGTTCCTGGAACCAGCTGTGCTTGCACTTGGCGCAGCGCACGGTGCGGCCTTCGCTGCCGATGGCAGTATCCGGAACGGCATAGCGCGTGCCACAGGCTGGACAGGCAATGATCATTGCACATCAGGCAATAGCTCTCGCGCCCGCACTGACAAGACCTGCAACCGGAAACCACGCTCATTCGGCGCGTTTTTCCACATTGCGACAGCTCCGGACGACAGCCTGAAGGCTGTTTGGCCATTGTCCGGCTTTCCCTTGGCTGGCGGCGCTGATAGGGCCCGCTGCATGAGCGAACGCATCGGCGAGATCGTGAAATTCGACAATGTCGGGCTGCGCTACGGCACCGACCCCGAGGTGCTGAGCAATCTCAGCTTCACACTTTACCCGGGGAGTTTCTATTTTCTTACCGGCGCCAGCGGGGCGGGCAAGACCAGTCTCCTGAAGCTGCTCTACCTTGCCCAGCGGCCCTCGCGCGGGGCGATCCGGATGTTCGGGCAGGACCTGATGACGATGCCGCGCGAGCGTCTGCCAGAGCTGCGGCGGCGGCTGGGCGTGGTGTTCCAGAATTTCCGGCTGGTGCCGCACTTGACGGCCTTCGACAATGTCGCGCTGCCGCTCAGGCTGGCGGGCGCGGACGAGGCGAAGGTGGTCAAGGCGGTATCCGATATGCTCGAATGGGTCGGCCTTGCCCACCGCGCGCAGGCGATCCCGGCAACGATGTCGGGCGGTGAGCAGCAGCGCGTTGCCATCGCCCGCGCGGTGATCGCCCGCCCGCGGATGCTGATCGCCGACGAGCCGACCGGCAATGTCGATCCCGAGATGGCGCTCAAGCTGTTGCGGCTGTTCGAGGCATTGAACAACCGCGTCGGCACCACGGTGGTGGTGGCGACCCACGATGTCCACCTGCTCAAAAAGGTGCCGGATTCGCTCATCATGCGACTGAACAGGGGGCAGCTCAGCGATCCCACCGGCGCGCTGCGCTATCCGCCGCGACCTTCGGGCTCAGCGGGGGCGGGAGCGGGCCAATGAGCGTGCCGCCGCTCCCCGAGGCAAACGCCGAGGCCGCATCCGCGGCTGCGCCCGCTTTTGCAAGGCAGCCGCGCGCGGCGCGCCTGCTGCCCCGGCCGAGGCTGGGCGGGCTGGTGCCGTGGGTGATTGCGATCCTGATCGCGCTGGTGGTGGTCGCCGCTGCCGGGGGCCTTGCGCTGCGCAATCTTGCCGAAAACGCCCGTGCCGATCTTGCCGGGGCGGTGACGGTGCAGGTGATCGAGCCCAATCCCGATCTGCGCAGCCAGCGCGGCGCGGCGACGGTCAAGGTGCTGCAAGGCATCGATCTGGTGCGCGCGGTGCGGCTGGTGCCCGAAGGCGAGCTGGTGGCGCTGCTCGAACCCTGGCTGGGCGCGGCTGCGACCAGTGGCGACGTGCCGATCCCGGTGCTGGTCGATGTCGAACTGTCCCGCGCCGCCGCCCCGGCCGACATCGCTGCGATCGAGACCACGCTGGCGGCCCGGGTTCCCGGCGCAAGGGTCGATGCGCAGAGCGAATGGCTGCGCCCGGTTTACCGCGCGCTGGCGGCGCTGCAATGGCTGGCGCTGGGCCTCATCGCGCTGATCGCGCTGGCCACCGCCGCCGCCGTATGGCTCGCCTCGCGCAATGCGCTGGCGCAGCACCGCGAGACGGTGGAGATCATCCACCTGCTCGGCGCGACCGACAGCCAGATCACCCGCATCTTCCTCGGCACGGTGCTGCGCGAGGCAGCCTTTGGCGCGGCTGTGGGGACAGCGCTGGGCCTCGGCGCGGTGTGGCTGCTCGCCCGGCAGTTCGCCGCGCTCGACAGCGGGATGGCGGGCGGCGGCGCGCTGGTGCTGACTGACTGGCTGGCAATTGCCGCCGTGCCGCTTGCGGGCGTGCTGCTGGCGCTGGGAACCGCGCGCATGACCATTGCGCTGGCCCTCAGGGACATGCTCTAGGGGCCGTCATGCTGCGCCGGATTGTCTCTTTGCTGTTCCTCGTCTGGGCGATCGGTTTCCTGTGGTTCGTGGTCGCGCTTCCGCGTCCGGCGAGCGACAGCGTGCGCACCGATGCGGTGATCGTGCCCACCGGCGGCGCGGGGCGGATCGCGCGGGGCCTTGAAGTGCTCGACATGGGGATGTCCGACAAGATGTTCGTCAGCGGGGTCGATCCCGAAGTCACCCCCGAAGAGTTCGCCGCCGAATTCGGTGTTTCGCCCGAGAAAATGGCGTGCTGCGTGACGCTTGGTCATGACGCGGTTGACACCCGTTCCAACGCGGCAGAAACCGCCAAGTGGGTGGCGCAGAACGAGGTTCGCTCGCTGCGCCTCGTCACCACCGACTGGCATATGCGCCGCACCGCCGGCGAGCTTGACCGCGCGCTGCCCGATCATGTTGCCGTGATCCGCGATGCGGTGCCTTCGCGTCCCGATCTGGCCACGCTGCTGCTCGAATATCACAAGCTGCTCGCCAGCCGTGCGGCGGGATGGGCCGACCTTTGAACATGTTCGTCGCCGCGCTGCGTTCTCTTGCATTCTACCTGCTGTTCTATGGCGGCTCGGTGCTGCTGGTGATGGCATCGGTGGTGGCGGTGCTGGCGCGGCCGCAATGGCTGCGCGGCATCGTCGGGCGCTGGGGTGGGTGGCACCTGTGGTGCACGCGCAACATGCTGGGGATCGAAGTGGTGCTCGATGGCGAACTTCCGCAAGGCCCGGTGCTGGTTGCCATCAAGCACGAGGCCTTCTTCGAGGCGATCGACACGCCGCGGCTGTTCGCCTTCCCTGCCGTGTTCGCCAAGCAGGAACTGTTCCGTATTCCGGGCTGGGGCTATTCGGCGCTCACCTACGGTCTGATCCCGGTGGCGCGCGAGGACGGGGCCAAGACCTTGCGGCAAATGCTGGCGCTGGCGAAGGAACGGGTGGAGCAAGGCCGCCCGCTGGTGATCTTCCCCGAAGGCACCCGGGTGCCCCACGGCATGCGGCCGCCGCTGCAGGCGGGGTTTGCGGGCCTCTACAAGCTGCTCAAGCTGCCGGTGGTGCCGATCGCGGTGGACAGCGGGGCGACCTATCACCCGGTCGTGAAGCGCCCGGGCCGGATCACCTACAAGGTCGGCGAAACCATCCCCGCCGGCCTCCCGCGCGAAGAAGTCGAGGCGCGGGTGCACGCCGCGATCAATGCGCTGAACGAATAATGCCAAGCTGCTGGTTTTCTGCCGATCGGGTTGATCCCTTGCGGTTGCAGCTTTATCGCGCAAAGGCCGGATGCGGCTTTGCAGTCCTCGATCTGACATAGGCATGGGGGTGTGCTGCTTTGCAGCTTGGGGATGAAAATGAATAGGCTGCTCGGTATCCAATATCTTCGAGCTGTTGCTGCCCTTGCGGTCGTATGTTTCCATGCGGCAGCAAAGGAAAAAGCAAATTTTCTTATCGGTGAAGCTGGAGTTGATGTTTTCTTTGTAATTAGCGGCTTCCTTATGGTGGCCATTACAAATGACACGACCAAACCTTGGGAATTCTTTAAAAACCGTATTAAGAGAATTTTACCTATCTATTGGATAGCAACTACGGTTATGCTTTTGGGAATTATATTTGGTCTTTTCCCGAATGCGCGGATCGATTTGTGGCATGTCATGGCATCATACCTGTTTTTGCCGGCAATATCTCCTGCAACAGGCGAAATCTGGCCACTTTTGGTTCCCGGATGGACGTTGAATTACGAGATGTCATTTTATGCCCTGTTTGCGGTTGCCTTATTTATCTCTAATGAAAAAAAACGTGTTTTTCTGATAATTATCCTGTTGTTCGCCATGGCGATATTTGGAATAATCTTTTCTCCGGAAGGGGTTTCTGGCCGGTTTTACTGCAATCAGATTGTGCTTGAGTTTGCCGCCGGCTCCTTTTTGGGGTTGCTCTGGAAACAGCATCGCGCCTTGTTTCGTCATGGCCGCTCGCTCATCGGGCTGTCAGTGTTCGGCTTCGCAATGGCATGGCTTGTGGATTCAGATGCAAACCGGGCCCTCGTATTTGGCGTTCCTTCTCTGCTCCTTGTTGCCGGCGTTCTGGCGGTTGAGCACGCCCGGCCCATCGAGCGGCAGTCACTTGCTCTGCTGCTCGGCAATGCCAGCTATTCGATTTACATCTGGCACACGCTGGCAATTTCCGTGACATCGAAGCTCGCGGCGCTCGTGGGTCTTTCATTCGCCGCAGCAGTAGCCTTCAACATTGTGGGCGGGGTCTTGATCGGGCTGGCAGCCTATGCCGTATTGGAGGAGCCGCTAAGAAAACTTCTCAACCCCAAGCAACACCAGCTGGCCCCATCCGCATCGGCTTAGGAAGATCTCGCGGTGGTAACCTGCGCAAACGCTGGCCCTCACCGAAAAAGCCACAAGGTCGCCGCGAGCTTCGCAAACTCGGTTAGCGGCTGCCCTTTTACCCCCAGTATTTGCGGGCAGGGCGAAGAGCAGCAGCTATGGGGTCAATTGGCGCACGGCAGGTGATTTCAGCAAGCCTGTCTTGGCAGCCAGTGCCTCACGCCCCGTGTTCGCGGCCAAAATCGGGGCGTTCGTCATCCTGCCCCTGCTCGATCACCGCGCGGCGGATGGCGCGGGTGCGGGTGAACAGCGCGAACAGCGTGTCGCCGTCGCCCGAACGGATCGCGCGCTGAAGTGCGGTGAGATCCTCGGTAAAGCGGCCGAGCATTTCGAGCACGGCCTGCCGGTTGGTGAGGAACACGTCGCGCCACATCACCGGATCGGAAGCGGCAATGCGGGTGAAATCCCGGAAACCCCCGGCGGAATACTTGATCACCTCGCTCTGGGTCACCTCCTCCAGATCGCTCGCGGTGCCGACGATGGTGTAGGCGATCAGGTGCGGGATATGGCTGGTGACGGCCAGCACCAGATCGTGATGGCCTGCGTCCATCAGTTCGACCTTGGAGCCGAGGCTGGCCCAGAAGTCCGACAGGGCCTTGAGCCGCGCCGGATCGACGCCAGCGGGCGGGGTGATGATGCACCAGCGGCCCACGAACAGCGTGGCAAAGCCCGCGTCCGGCCCGCTTTGCTCGGTTCCGGCCACCGGGTGGGCGGGGATGATGCAGGCCCCGGGAAGCGCCTGTGCGAGCGCCGTGGCGACCGCAGCCTTGGAGGAGCCGACATCGCTGATGATGGCATCAGGCCTGAGACCCGGCGCGATCGCCCGCGCCGAATCACCCATCGCGCCAACAGGGACACACAGGATCACGAGGTCGGCGCCTGCCACGGCGGCTTCGGGCGTGTCGTGAACGGTTTCGACCAGCCCACGCTCGGCCGCTCTTGCGCGCACCGCAGGATCGCGGTCCCAGCCGGTGGTGGTGATGGCAAGGCCACGGGCCTTCACCGCCAGCCCGATCGAGCCGCCCAGCAGGCCGAGGCCGATGATCGCGAGCGAGCGGATCGTCATGCCGCTTCCCCACACAGACAGCGCAGCGTCGCGATCACGTCGCTGACGGCCTCGCTGGTGCCGATGGTGATGCGCAAGGAGCATGGCAGGCCCTGCGCGGGCAGATGGCGCACCGCGTAGCCTGCGTCCGAAAGCGCTTCGAGCGCCTGCGTGGCGGTTACCGCACCTTCGAAGTGGACGAGCAGGAAGTTGGCCTCGCTTGGGGATGCCCAGATGCCGTGGTTGCCCAGCATCGCGATGGCATCGGCGAGACGTTGCCGCTCGATCGCATTGTGCTGGCGGCTGCGGGCGACGAAGTCCTGATCGCCCAGCGCCGCCAGCGCCACCTTCTGCCCGCTGACCGACACGTTGAACGCGCCGCGCAGCCGGTTGACGAGATCGATCAGATGCGCCGAACCGGTGACCCAGCCGACGCGCTCGGATGCTAGGCCATAGGCCTTGGAAAAGGTGCGGCTGACGAGCACGTTGTCGTGCGCCGCGGCCAGCCGGAAGGCGGCCGACTGGAAGGCGGGATCGACATATTCGCCATAGGCTTCGTCGATCACCAGCAGCACGTCGGGCGGAAGCCCGGCATGGAGGCGGGCGACTTCGGCCGGGGGCAGGAAGGTGCCGACCGGATTGTTGGGGTTGTCGAGCAGGACGACGCGGGTGCGCGCGGTAACGGCGCCAAGCAGGTTGTCGACGCTCGCGCCATAGGCCTCGGGCGCGGCGAAAACGGGGGTCGCGCCGACCTTTTGCGCCAGCAGCGGGTAGAGCGAGAAGGAATAGCGCGATGCCAACACCTCGTCCCCCGGCCCGCACAGCGCCTGCACCGCGCAGTGCAGCAGTTCGCCCGAGCCGGTGCCGCACACGATCCGCTCGGGATCGAGCCCGTGCACCGCAGCGATCGCCTCGCGCAGCGCCCGTGCATCGGGATCGGGATAGTCGGCCGCCTTATGCCCCTCGGCCAGCGCCGCCAGCGCTGCGGGGCTGGAACCCAATGGATTTTCGTTGGCCGACAGCTTGACCAGCGGCTTGCCGTTCGCCGACTTTGACTTTCCGGGGACATAGGCGTGGATCGCGGCGATCCAGGGTTTGGCCAGGGGTTTGGGTTCGGGCGTGCTCATGCGAGTGGCGCGTGTAACCAGTTTGGCCCGGCGAATACAGCGCGAAAACGCGTGGGCAGCGGGCGCACGATTGACATGGGCAAGGGGCTACCCCAAGTCGCACGGCCAATGAACGTCTCAGCGCCTGTCTCCCCGGTCTATCGCATCCCCCATTCCCTGCCGCTCGACAGCGGGCAGGTGCTTGAGGGAGCCGAGATTGCCTACGAAACCTATGGCACGCTCGCCGCTGACAAGTCGAATGCGGTGCTGGTGTGCCATGCGCTGACCGGTGACCAGTATCTCGCCAGCCCCCACCCGATCACTGGCAAGCCCGGCTGGTGGGAGCGGATGGTCGGCCCGGGCAAGCCGATCGACACCAGGCGACATTTCGTGATCTGTGCCAATGTCATTGGCAGCTGCATGGGATCGAGCGGGCCTGCCAGTATCGCGCCCGACGGCCAGCCCTACGCGATGCGGTTTCCCGTGATCACCATCCGCGACATGGTGCGCGGATTGGTCGCCTTGCTTGACGGGCTGGGCATTGAAAGGCTCCACGCAGTGGTCGGCGGGTCGATGGGGGGGATGCAGGCCCTCAGCCTTGCTGCCAACTGGCCGGAGCGCGCCGCGCGGGTGCTGGTGATTGCGTCCACCGCGCGCCATTCCGCACAGAACATCGCGTTCCACGAAGTCGGTCGGCAGGCGATCATGGCTGATCCTGCCTGGGCAGGGGGCGATTACTACGCCGCACAAGCCAAGCCCGACAATGGTCTCGCCGTGGCGCGGATGGCAGCGCATATCACCTACCTGTCCGAAGCGGGGCTGACCGAGAAGTTCGGTCGCCGCTTGCAGGATCGCCCAGGTTCGAATGGGGCCAAGGGCTTCGGTTTCGATGCCGAATTCCAGGTGGAAAGCTATCTGCGCTATCAGGGCAGCGGCTTCACCCGCCGGTTCGATGCGAACAGCTACCTCTACATCACCCGCGCGATGGATTACTTCGATGTTGCGGAAGAGCACGGCGGCAAGCTGGCGGATGCCTTTGCGGGCACCCAGGCGCGCTTTTGCCTCGTCAGCTTCGATACCGACTGGCTCTATCCCACCGCCGAAAGCCGCCACATCGTTCATGCGCTGAACGCGGCCGGGGCCAAGGTGAGCTTCGTGGAACTCTCCGCCCCGCACGGGCACGACAGTTTCCTGCTGGAACATGACCAGCTTGACCGGGTGGTGAAGGGGTTTGTCGATTGAGCACCTTGCGCCCTGATCTCGCCGCCATTGCTGCCCATGTCGCGCCCGGCAGCCGGGTGCTTGATATTGGTTGCGGTGACGGCGCGCTGATGGCCGAACTGGAAAGTGCCAGTGGCTGCGATGCGCGGGGGATGGAGCTGGATGGCGCGTTGGTGGAGCGCTGCGTCGCGCGCGGCCTCAGCGTGGTGCAGGGCGATGCCAACCTCGACCTGGCAAACTACCCCGACAAGGCCTTCGACTACGCGATTCTCAGCCAGACCCTGCAAACCGCGACGCGGCCCGACCTGATGCTCGACGAGCTGCTGAGGGTGGGGCGGCGGGCGTTTGTCTCGTTCCCCAACTTCGCCCACTGGCGCACCCGCGCGGCGCTGATGTTCGGCGGACGGATGCCGGTGACGCGGGCGCTGCCGGTGAGCTGGTACGAAACCGAGAATATCCACCACGTCACGGTCGAAGATTTCCGCGATCTCGCCAAGGCCAAGGGCGCGACCATTGAACGCGCATGGTTTTTCTCGGGCGGAAAGCCGATCGGCGCGCCAGCCGCAAACTGGCGCGCCGAATTTGCGGTGTTCGAATTGAGCCGCTAAGCCACCCTTGCTGGCGCAGGCCCCGCTCGCATCAGCCAGCGTGCAACCACATCACGCGCGGTGCAGCATGCACAGCTTGTGGCCGTCAAGATCGAGCACATAGCCCAGGTTCAGCGTGCCCATCGGGCCGGTGCGCGGGCCCGGCGGATCTTCGATCGACTTGCCGCCCGCAGCCACGGCCGCATCGTGGAAGGCCTTGACCTGATCGAGGCTGTCACAGGCAAAGCCGATGGTCGAGCCGTTGGCGCAAGTGGCCGGCTGGCCGTTGATCGGTTCGCTGATCGCAAATGTCCCGCCATTGTGCATCCAGAAGGCGCGCTTGTGGCCGGTGGTGGCGACATTGATCATGCCGGGCTTCGCCCCCAGCGTGGCCAGCACGGCGTCGTAGAACGCCTTGGCCCGGTCGAAATCGCTGGTGCCGACCATGATGTGACTGAACATGGGAATGGGTCTCCTCTCCAAGGACAGGTTGCAGATTAGGACGGATTACCCTGTGCCGCAATGTCCATTTGCGGTAGGGCGCGGTTAAGGATTGAAGACATAAGATCGGGCATGTTCATGACCTTTCTTGCTGCCGCGCTGGCGCTTCAGGCCCCGTCCGTAACCGCGCCCGCCGCGCCGCGCCTGTCACAGGACAGCCGCGCGCTGCTGCGCTGTTCGGCGGCCTTCGCCATGGTTGCGCAATGGCAGGCAATGGGGGATGCTTCGGCGCTGCGCTGGCCGGCGCTCGGCACGCGCGGGCGCGAGTTTTTTGTGCGCTCGCTGGCGCAATTGATGGATGAGACCGGGCTCGACCGCGAGGGTATCGCATGGTTGGTCGGGGTCGAGGCCAAGGCTCTGCGCGACAACGGCGAGACCTACAAGATCATGCCGTCGTGTCTTGTGATGCTGGAAGCTGCCGGGCTGTGATTACTCCCCGGATACGTCCGCCCGGCGCTGGATTCGGGCAGCGAATTGCGGCACAGGATAAGCTGCTATGTGGCTTCTCCATCAATTTCCGCTGTGCCCCTTCAGCCGCAAGCTCCGGCTGCTGCTGAGCGAAAAGAACATCCCCTTCGAACTGGTGCGCGAAGACCCTTGGGCCGCGTCCGATATGTTCTTCAACCTCAACCCGGCCGGACGCACGCCGGTGATCGTCAATCCGGAAAAGAACATCACGCTCGCCGATAGCCGCGCGATCGCGGAATATTTCGAGGAAACGGTCGAGCGCGCGCCGATGATCAACGGCACCGCCACCCAGCGCGCCGAGATCCGCCGGCTGGTCGCCCTGTTCGACGAGAATTTCTACGCCGATGTCACCGCCCCGCTGCTGTCCGAGCGGATGAGGAAGCGTATCCTGCGTCAACCGCCCGACAGCGGGGCGCTGCGCAGCGCGATGAAGCTGGCGCATGGCCACCTCGACTACCTCGACTGGCTGATCGACAACCGCCCTTGGGTGGCGGGATCGACCATGAGCCTCGCGGATCTGGCGGCCGCGGCGCAGATTTCGGTCGCGGATTACCTTGGCGGAATCGACTGGGCAGGGCACGAACAGTCGCGCGGCTGGTATGCAGTATTCAAGAGCCGCCCGAGCTTCCGCCCGCTGCTGACCGAACGGATGGAGACCATCCAGCCGCCGCCGCATTACGCGCTATTGGATAGTTAAGGGTCCTCGCTCACGCGGCCTTTCAGGCAGCGTTGCTGCGGGCGGCCGGTCAGCCTTGCGGTTCATCTGTGATGAACCGATATAGTGCGCTGCAGAGAGGACAACTCATGGACAAGCCTGACCCCCGCTCCATCACCGACGCCGAATGGCGCGAGAAGCTTACCCCGATGCAGTATCACGTGCTGCGCGAGGCGGGGACCGAGCGTGCCTTCACCGGCGAATACGACAAGTTCTACGACGAGGGTGAATACCACTGCGCCGCCTGCGGGACGCAGCTGTTCTACAGCACCGCCAAATACAGCTCCGGTTGCGGCTGGCCCGCCTTCACCCGTCCGGCTGATGACGAGGTGATCGAGGAGCGGCGCGATACCTCTTACGGGATGGTCCGCACCGAGGTGCGCTGCGGCAAGTGCGGCGGGCATCTGGGCCATGTCTTCCCCGATGGCCCACCCGAACAGGGGGGATTGCGCTACTGCATCAACTCGGCCGCCCTGGTGTTCACTCCGGCCTCGGACTGACCCGGCGCACCGCAGCGGGGGACGATGATGCAAGGGCGGTTCACCCGCAGTTACAACTCGCCTATGCAAGGGGCCGCGCGTCGCCCGTTTCTCACGGGCCATAACGGATTGAATTGAAGTCCATGTCCAGACGGGGTGACCGGTTGCAGAATAAGGGCGCACGCGGCAGCCGCCGCGCCGCGGCACAGCGGGCCCATGCGCCTGCCGCGCCCGGCAAGCCGGGCGGCGGCAGCGGCGAACCGCCCGCGCGCTGGCGCGTGTGGCTCAGGCGCGGGGTGATCGCGGGGGGCGTGCTCGCGCTGCTGGGGGTGATCTTCCTTGGCTTTGCGGTCGGTTTTGCCGCCCGGTCGATTCCCAGCTTTGCCGAGCTGAAGGCGACCCAGCCCGGCCAGACGATTATCGTGCGCGCGCGTGACGGGCGCGAGATCGTCGAATTGGGGCCGAGCTATGGCGACTGGCTCGATTCGACCGAAATTCCCGTAACCATGAAGAACGCGATGGTCGCGGTCGAGGACAAGCGCTTCCATTCGCATTTCGGGGTCGATCCGGTGCGTCTGGTGGGCGCGGTGGCCGAATATGTGCTGGGCGAACGCGCGCGGATCGGCGGCACCTCCACCATCACCCAGCAGCTGGCACGCAACCTGTTCCTCAACAACAACCGCACGCCGGACCGCAAGGCGCGCGAGGCGGTGCTGGCGATGGCGCTCGAATGGAAATTCTCCAAGGAGGAGATCCTCGAGCTCTATCTCAACAAGGTCTATTTCGGCGGCGGCGCCTATGGCATCGATTCCGCCGCCCGCAAGTTCTTCAGCCACCCTGCCGACACGCTGTCGGTGGGCGAGGCCGCGATCATTGCCGGGCTGGTGAAGGCACCCAGCCGCTATTCACCCACCGCCGACACCCAGGCCGCGGTTGACCGCGCCAGGGTGGTGCTGCGGCTGATGCGCGAGCAGGGCTACATTACCCCCGATCAGGCCTCGGTCGACGTGTCGGAAGTGCAGCTCAAGGAGCAGTCGACTCAGAATTCGGTGCGCTATTTCACCGACTGGGTGCTGCCGCAGCTCGACATCATCCTGCCCGAAACCTTCGAACCGATCGAGGTGTGGACCACGCTCGATATCGGGATGCAGCGCGCCGCGACCGCCGCGATCGAGGCGAACACGCCGGGCAAGGCGCAAGGCGCACTGGTCAGCCTTGATCGGGACGGCGCGATCCTGGCGATGGTGGGCGGCACCGATTACGTCGCCAGCAATTATAACCGCGCCACGGCCGCGCTGCGCCAGCCCGGATCCTCGTGGAAGCTGTTCGTCTATCTCGCCGCACTCGAAGCGGGCTACACCCCCGAGGATACGGTCATCGACACACCGGTGAGGATCGAGGGCTGGAGCCCGCGCAATTCCACCGGCCGGAACATCGGCGAGACTGATCTGCGCACCGCCTTTGCCTTTTCGATCAACACGGTTGCCGCGCAGCTCGGCAACGAGGTCGGGTTCGGGACCGTTGCCTCGATGGCCAAGCGCTTCGGCATCACCTCGCAGGTGGCGACCTATCCTTCGATGGTGCTGGGTTCTTCGGAAGTGCGTCTGATCGAGATGACGCAGGCCTTTGCGGCGATTTCGGCCAAGGGAAAGGGCGTCCAGCCCTATGGCATTGCCAAGGTCACCACCGCCGACGGCGAAGTGCTCTACCGCCACGAAAATGCCGACGATCGGGCGCTGGTGCCCGACTATGTCGTGGCCGGGATCACCGATCTGTTGCAAGCCGCCGTGCAGACTGGCACCGGCCGCGCCGCGCAGATCGGGCGGCCGGTGGCGGGCAAGACCGGCACCACCAGCTCGAACAAGGATGGTTGGTTCATCGGCTTTTCCAGCGGTATCACCACCGGTGTGTGGATGGGCCGCGATGATGCCAAGGCGGTTCCCGGGCTCCAGGGTGGCCGCGCCCCGGCGCAGGCCTTTGCTGCCTTCATGCGCTATGCCGTGAGGGATCGTCCGGTCGAGCAATTCGAGACCACCGTCGAACTGCCCGAGTGGCAGTTGGAACCCGACGAAGAAGCGATGTTCGGCGAGCCTGAGGATTACTACTTCATCGATGAGCAGGGCAATCTGGTCGAACCCAGGCGGCGCGAGCCGAGCCGTAGTCCGTTCGGCCCCGAAGGCGAAGAAGCGCCCCCGGCGGCCAGTCCGGAGTTTCTCGAACAGGCGACCGGCGGACAGATCCCGCGCACCCCGCGCGAACAGCGCCGCCCGCCGCAGCCGCAAGCGACCCGTCCACCGCCTGACGAATAGCGCGGCTCGGCCCACGAAAAAGGGCGCCGGGATCAGCTCCCGGCGCCCTTTTTGTTCGGCTCACGATACGGCTTAGCGCAGGCGCACCGGAATGAAGGCCGGCGGCGTAGTGCGGCGCTGAACCCGCAGCAGGATCGCCTCGCGCCCCTCGGCGGTTGCCGCTTTGATCTGCGCCAGCAGCGCCTCGACGCTGGCGACATCCTGGTAGTTGGCCGACAGGATGATGTCGCCCCGCCGCAGGCCCTTGCGCGCCGCGTCGGAATTGGGATCGACCGCGCCGATCACCACGCCCCTGGTTTCGGCCGGCACGCCGAGCGAACGGGCAATCTGCACCGTCATCGGGATGACTTGCAGACCGAGCTTCTCTTCGATCGTGCCGTCCGAGGTGCCCGGTGCGATCGGTTCTTCCGAATCCGGATCGAAGGTCTGGATCTGCTGTTGCAGTTCTGCCTCGGTCGGGCGCTTGCCGAGCGTCACCTTGAGCGCCAGCTTCTTGCCCTCGCGCAGCAGCTCGACCGGCACCTGCGCGCCCGGCGCAAGATTGGCGACGAGGAAGGACACGGTCTGATCGGAGGTTACCTCCTTGCCATTGACCCTGGTGATGATGTCGCCAGGCTTGAGGCCTGCGCGCGCGGCGGGGCTGTCATCCTGCACGGTCTTCACGAATTCGCCGCGGCGCTTTTCGATGCCGAGCGAGGCGGCGATATCTTCGTTGATCGGGGCCAGCCCGACGCCGAGATAGCCGCGTTCGATTTCGCGTCCGGCGCGCAGTTGTTCGACAATCGGAGCGGCGATTTCGGCGGGGATGGCAAAGCCGATGCCGACGCTCCCGCCCGAGGGCGAGAAGATCGCGTTGTTGATGCCGATCACATTGCCGCGCATGTCGAACAGCGGGCCGCCCGAATTGCCGCGGTTGATGCTGGCATCGGTCTGGATGTAGCGGTCATAGGCACCGCCCTGGCCGGTGTTGCGGTAGACCGCCGAGATAATCCCGCTGGTGACGGTGCCGCCAAGCCCAAAGGGGTTGCCGATCGCCACGACCCAGTCGCCCACCCGCGCCGCGCTCGAATCCCCGAACTTGACGAAGGGGAAAGTCTTGCTGGCACGGATCTTCAGCACCGCAAGGTCGGAGGCCGCATCGGCGCCGATCAGATCGGCTTCGTATTCGGTGCCGTCGGGCAGGGTGACGGTGATCGACTCCAGCTTGGCGCGGGCATCGGGCGGGTTGATCACGTGGTTGTTGGTGACGACATAGCCGTCAGCCGAGATGATGAAGCCCGAACCCAGCGATTGCGCCTCGCGCGTCTGCGGCTGGCCGCCGCCGCGGCGGTTGAACAGTTCGGCAAAGGGGGTGCCCGCGAACGGGTTGTTGCTCACCTCGACCCGCTGGCGGGTCGAGATGTTGACCACCGCGGGCTGCAATTGTGCGGTAAGATCGGCGAAGCTCGCGGGTGCGCCGACCACCGGCACCACGCGGTCCATCACCGCATCATCGTTCTGGGCCACCTGCGCGCCCAGAGGCTGGCCGGTGATCAGCGAGATCGTCGCGCCGCCCACCAGCAGCGCGCTCGACAGTCCATATACGTAGCGCACTTTGTTCACGTCCTCTTGATCCTTATTCTCATGGCGGGAATGCGCGAGGCAACTCGCGCGTTCCTTGATCTGTCCCCGTGCCGCCGAGCGTGGCGTTCAGGCGACCCTGATTCAGCCTTGGCCGCCTGAACGCCGATTGAACGCAGGCGCCTGTTCGCCCGACAACCTTGGCCGCCCGACGAACCGCTTATTTCCTGCCTCGGAACTGGCGGAAATACTCGCTGTCGTCGGACAGCACCATTGCGCTCTGCCCCTCGCCCGCAAGGAAGGTCTGGCGGTAGCTCTGCATTGCCCGGTAGAAATCGTAGAATTCCGGATCTTTGCCATAGGCATCGGCATAGATGCTGGCGGCTTCGGCGGAGGCTTTGGCCTGGATGATCTGCGCATCACGTTGCCCGGCCGCGCGGATGGTGGCGGCCTCCTCCTGACGGTCGGTCTCCATCCGGGTAAAGGCGGCATCGAGCGGACGGCCTTCGGGCAGGTCGGCTGCCTTGATTCGCACATCGAGCACCTGTGCGCCATAATTGCGGGCCTGCGCATCGAGCGTTTTGGTGATGTTGGCCATTGCCGTCCCGCGCTCGGCGGAGATCAGCGAGGAAAACGGCCGCCGCCCGAGTTCCTGCCGCACCACCGAGGTGAGGATGGGCAGCAGCTGGCTTTCAAGCTGGCGTTCATCGCCTGCACGTTCGACCAGCCGCACGGGATCGATGATGCGGTAGCGCGCATAGGCATCGACCTGCAGGCGCTGCTGATCGTTGGAAAGCACCTGGGTGCGTTCCATGTCGAGATCGAGCACCCGGCGATCAATCAGGCGCACCTGTTCGACAAAGGGGATACGAAAGTTGATCCCCGCCCCGGTCTGCCCGTAGGGCGCGTCGGGACGGAACATGTTGAACACCCGGTCGGGCTGCCCGGTGCGGATCACCACCGCCTGATGGGTTTCCGGCACGATCACCGTGCTGGCGAGCAGCGCCACCACCAGCGCGACACCCGCGACGGCCAGCGCCTTGTAGTTCTGCATCAGAGCATTCATCGCCTTATTCTCCCTGCGGCCGTGCGGGCTGGGCCTGCGAGCGCCGCTTGACTTCAGGCAGCGGCAGGTAGGGCATGACATTGCCGGATTCGACGATGGTCTTGTCGGTCTTGGACAGGATCGATTCCATGGTCTCGTAATACAGACGGCGGCGCGTCACTTCGGGCGCGAGCTTGTATTCCTCGTAGATGTTGTTGAACTCCGAGGCATCGCCCTGTGCGCGGGCGAGCAACTGCTGCGCTACCGCGCGGGCACGGTTGATTGCAGCATCGGCATCCTGCTGGGCCGAGGAGACGTCCTTGAAGGCCTCTTCAACGCGCGCTGGCGGATCGGTCTTGTTGATCTCGATCCCCTGCACCGCGATCCCCGAGCGATAGGCATCGAGCCGCGCCTGCATCCGTTCGCGCACGTCCTGTTCGATCTCGGCCCGGCCTTCGCCGGTGAGCACCTCGTCGAGGTTCTTGCGCGCGACCGCGGCGCGCATCGCGGCCTCGCCGATTTCGAGCAGCGCATTGCGCGGGTCGGATAGCTGGTACTTGTAGAGCGTCAGATCGGAAATGTTCCAGCGGATCAGGTAGCTGAGGTCAACGAGGTTCTGGTCGGCCGTCAGGATCAGCTTTTCGGTGTTGGTGCCGGGAATGTTTTCCGAGCGGATCTGCGTCACGTTTTCCTTCTCGACCATCTCGATCGGCCAGGGCGCGGTGAAGCGCGTGCCGGAATCGATGGTGCGCGAATATTTGCCGCCCAGCCACGTCACCACCGCCTGTTCGCCCGGCTGGATGAAGTGCACGCTGGTGACCGCGACCCAGATCAGCGCGACCGCGCCGAAGATCACCGGCACCCAGCTTTTGCCACCGGGCCGCTCGGGCAGGCGGAAGGTCGGGCCGCGCGGCCCGCCCCCGCCGACGCGGCGCGGGCCTTCGGGGCCGCGGTTCTTGAAGATGTCGTCGATGCTGGCCGAGCGCCGTTTGCCGGGCTCGCCCGCGCCGGGCAGCCACGGATTGCGCGGGCCTTCGCTGCCGCCGGGCCTGTCGCCGCTTGGGCCATCCTCCCGAGGCTCGTCGCCTCCGGGGCTGTCACCTTTCCCGGTATTGCCCCAGGGATTCCTGCCAGCCATGGCAAGGCCGCGCGCGGCTGCGCCAAGACGTTCTCTCCAACCGTCCATTCTCTGCATAAGGCTCTTATAGGTATCCCTTTCGTGAAAAACAGGGGTTGGCTCGTGGAATTTGATGGTAGAGGCGGGCGCCATGACCAGCCCGTCCGATAGCAGCCGCCAGACACCCCGCGCCCCTGACGCCGAAGAAGCGCTGATTCGCGGTGCCCTCAGCCCCGAAACCAACCACCGCGTGCGTTCGGCGCGGCTGATTGCCCGGCGCGCGGTGATCGTGGCGGAAGCCGGCGATCTGTCGCTTGAGGCGCGCGCGGCGCTCGAAGCGGAGATCACCACGGCGCTTTGCGCCCTTCCCGAAGTGGACGAAGTGCGTATCGCGCTCACCGGCGAGCGTCGCCGCCGCCGGCTGATCGCGGTCGGCAGCGGCAAGGGCGGGGTCGGCAAGTCGACGCTGACCACCAACCTGGCGGTCGCGCTGGCGAAGCTGGGCCGCAAGGTCGGGGTGATCGATGGTGACATCTATGGTCCCTCGCAGCCCAAGCTGCTCAAGACCGAGGGGCTAAAGCCTGCCGCCACGCCCGAGGGCGACAGGCTGGTGGCGATCGACAGCCCCTATGGTGTCAAGGTGCTGTCGATGGGCCACATCGTTGCGCCCGGCAAGGCGCTGGCATGGCGCGGGCCGATGACGGGCAAGGCGCTCTCGCAATTGATCGATGCCGACTGGGGTGAGACCGACCTGCTGCTGGTCGATCTTCCGCCCGGCACGGGCGATGTGCAATTGTCGATGCTCTCGGCACACCGGCCCGATGGCGCGGTGCTGGTTTCGACCCCGCAGGATCTCGCGCTGATCGATGCCGCGCGCGCCGGGCAATTGTTCGAACAGGGCGAGGTGCCGATCATTGGTCTGGTTGAGAACATGGCCGGTTATTGCTGCCCGGAATGCGGCCATGTCAGCGATCCCTTCGGCAGCGGGGGGGTGGAAAAATTCGCCGCCGCGCTGGAGATACCCTTCCTCGGCCGGGTGCCGCTGACGCTGGCGACGCGGATCGCGGGCGACAAGGGCGAGCCGCCCGCCGCCGGCGATGACGAGACGGCGGCCCCCTTCATGGCGATCGCGGCAAGCCTCGCGCGCTGGCTCGATACCGGGAAGATCTGAGGCATGGAGATTTCGCGGCGGGGCGTGCTGGCAGGAGCGGCGGCGGGCGGCGGCCTGCTGGTGGCGTGGTGGCTGATGCCGCGCGCCTATCGCACCCCGCTGGTCGCGGCGCGGGGCGAGCATGTGTTCGGCGCGTGGCTCAAGATTGCCACTGACGGCGTGGTGACGGTCGCTGTCCCGCAGCTTGAGATGGGGCAGGGCATCACCACCCTGCTGCCGCAGATCGTGGCTTATGAACTCGGCGCAGACTGGCGGCAGATCGCGGTCGAGCCCGCACCGGTGTCGGGTGCCTATGGCAATGTCCCGCTGGCGCGCAAATGGATCGCGCTGTGGGATCCGCGCTTTGCCGGGCTTTCGCCTTCGACCGACGCGCTGATGGCGAAGCGCTTTGCCGGAGCGCAGCGTTTCAACGCCACTGCCGATGGCACCGCGCTTGCCGCTTATGAAATGCCCTGCCGTGAGGCCGCGGCCGCCGCCCGCGCCATGCTGGCGCAGGAAGCCGCGGCGCGCTTTGGTGTGGCATGGGAGGAATGCGAGGTCGAGGCCGGGTTCGTCACTCATGGCACCAACCGCGCCAGTTTTGGCGAACTGGCCGAGGCGGCGGCGCAATACGCCCCACCCGATCCTGCGCCGCTGCGTCCCGAACCGCCGCGCGAGAAGCCGTTGCCCGCCGATGCCGAGAACCCGCCGGCCTTCCCGCGGCTCGATCTGCCCTCCAAGGTCGATGGTTCCTACCGCTTTGCCGGCGACGTGCGCCTGCCCGGCATGGTGTTCGCCGCGATCCGCCACGGGCCTGCCGATGGTTCGGAACTGGCCGGGTTCAACCGCGCGGCTGCCGCCGGGATCAAGGGGCTGGTCGGGATCGTCGAAAGCAAGCGCTGGCTCGCGGTCGCGGCGCAAACCTGGTGGAGCGCCGATTCCGCGCTTCAAGCGATGAAGCCCAAATGGTCGACCACCTCGCCGGTCAGCAGCAATGAAATCGCCGCCACGCTCGATACCCTGCTGACGGGCGGTGCGGGCTTTCCGGTTGCCGAGACCGGGTTCGGGCGCGATGCGTTGACGCGGCTGGATATCGGGCGGCGCTACGAGGTCGAACCCGCCTACGCTGCCCCGGTCGAGACCGCCTGCGCCGTGGCGCGCTACGTCGACGGGCGGCTCGATCTGTGGATGGCGACCCAGGCCCCCGAACAGGCCCGCATCGCGGCGGCGCGCGCGATCGGCATCGCGACCGAGGATGTCGCGCTTTATCCCATGCCCGCCGGCGGCAGCTTCGATGCGCGGCTGGAGCACGATCATGCCATCGAAATTGCGCAAATCGCCAAGCAGCTTGGCCGACCTGTGCAGCTGACCTGGCCGCGCCGCGACGAGCTGATCCGATCGCGCCCGCGCGCCCCGGCGTGGCTGCTGCTGGGCGCGCAATTGTCGAAGAACGAGGACGGCGCGATCGATGCGCTGCGCGTGCGGATCGCCACGCCGCCTGCCGCACAGGAATTCGGCCAGCGCCTGTTTGGCAATCGCACGACCATGGCCGCGATCCGCGAAACCGCCGGCACCCCCGATCCGCTGGCGTGCGAGGGCGCGGTGCCGCCCTACGAGCTGCCGGGCGTGTTCGTCGAACACGTTCCGGCCGAGATCGGCCTGCCGGTCGGGCGGGTGCGCGGCAATGCCTGCGGCCCCACCACCTTTGCGATCGAAAGCTTCATCGATGAAATCGCCGCCAAGTTCAAACGCGAGCCGTTGACCTTCCGCATCGCGATGCTGGGCAGCGACGTGCGGCTGGCCGCGTGCCTGCAACGCGCCGCTCAGCTCGCCGGATGGGATGGCGGGGTCGATCAGAGCGGGCAGGGGCTTGCGATCGCGCGGATCGGTGAGGGGCCGGAGGCCGCGCGCATCGCCTGTGTCGCCACCGCCCGCCAGAGCGAGGGCGGAGTGCGGGTCACCCAGCTCGCCGCGGCGGTCGATATCGGGCGGATCATCAATCACGACATCGCCCGCCAGCAGATCGAGGGCGGGCTGGTGTTCGGGATCGGCATCGCGCTCGGCAACCCCGTCAAGCTGCGCGCCGGGATGCCAGAAATCCTCGACTATGCCGGGCTGGGCCTGCCGACGCTGGCCGACTGCCCCGAAATGCGCATCGAATTCATGCCCAGCGAGGCCCCGCCTGCTGATCCGGGCGAGCTTGGCGCGGTCGTCGCCCCGCCCGCAATTGCCAACGCGCTGTTTTCCGCTACAGGCTTGCGGCTCAGGCGATTGCCCCTGCTTTCGGACGGCATATGACCCGGATATTTCTGCAACACCGCACCCGGGCGATGGCGAGTGCCCGGAAACCAATCGCCTGCCGACCGTTGGGACGGCGATGACCTGGCAGACCCAGCGCCTTCCGGGCGACCACCCTCCTGTATCAAGCGGTTTGATCGGCGTATTGCTGGTCAACCTCGGCACGCCTGACGGTCCTGATCCGGAATCGGTCAAGCGCTATCTCAAGCAGTTTCTGTCGGACACCCGCGTCGTTGAGATCCCGCCGATCGCCTGGCAGCTGATCCTGCGCGGCATCATCCTCAACACCCGCCCGCAGAAAAGCGCGAAGGCCTATGCCAAGATCTGGACAGAGCGCGGCTCGCCGCTGGCCGACATCACCGCGCGCCAGGCCGAGGCGATGGCGGGCCGGTTCGGAGAGCATGTCGTGGTCGATTGGGCGATGCGATACGGCAATCCTTCGATCGAAGACCGCCTTGTCGCGCTGATGGCCAGGGGCTGTGATCGTATCCTGATCGCGCCGATGTATCCGCAATATTGCGCGGCCACCACCGCCACCGTGTTTGACGAGGTCGCCCGCGTGCTCGGCCGGCGGCGCTGGCAGCCCGCGCTGCGATTTGTGCCGCCCTATCACGATCACCCCGGCTATGTCGCCGCGCTGGCCGAAGACCTCACCCGTCAGGTGCGCGCGCTGGCCTTCGCGCCCGAAGTCATGTTGCTGAGCTTCCACGGGATGCCGCAGCAGACCCTGCAAAAGGGCGATCCCTATTACTGCCACTGCATGAAAACCGCGCGCCTGCTGCGCGAGGCGCTGGCGCCGCGGAGCGAATTTGCCGGGGTGCGGTTCGAAACCACCTTCCAGTCGCGTTTCGGGCCGGCAGCATGGCTTGAACCATCGACCGATGCGACGCTGATGGCCGAGGGCGACAGGGGCACCAAGCGACTGGTCGTCGCCGCGCCGGGCTTTGCCGCAGACTGCGTCGAGACGCTGGAAGAGCTGGCGATCGAGGGCCGCGAGGAATTCATCGAGCATGGGGGCGAGGATTATGCCGTGCTCGATTGCCTCAACACGTCGGATGACGGCATTGCGATGATCGATGCGATGCTGCGGCGCGAATTGGCAGGCTGGATTTGACGCTTCCGAAACTCTCACTAATGTAAGTTGCGAATCCGAACCTTCACCGGAGCATCAAGACCGACATGGCTAGCCTCGCCCAAGCCCCGAACACCGCTGACACCGATGGCGCCGCCGCCTCTGTCGGCGCACTGCGCCACTGGAGCGATCAGCGCCTGAGCGAGGCTGATCTTGCGCACATCCCGGGCGAGGCGGGCTGGCCGCTGGTGGGCAACACCTTCACCATGCTTGCCGATCCGCACACCTTTGCCGATCGGATGATCGCCAAATATGGCAAGGTTTACAAGAACCGCGCCTTTGGCGGCTGGCAGGTCGCCCTCATCGGGGCCGAGGCGAACGAGCTGGTGCTGTTCAACAAGGACAAGATCTTCTCCAGCGAACAGGGCTGGGGCCCGATCCTCGACCAGCTGTTCCCGCGCGGGCTGATGCTGCTGGATTTCGAGCATCACCGGATCGACCGGCGCGCGCTGTCGATCGCCTTCAAGCCGGAACCGATGCGGCATTATTCCGGCGCGCTGAACCGCGGGATCGCGCGCGAAGTGGCCGGCTGGGCCGGGCCCAAGACGTTCTACCCGGCGATCAAGAAGCTCACCCTCGATCTGGCCGCCGACAGCTTCATCGGCCTGCCCTGGGGGCCGGAGGCGGACAAGATCAACGAAGCCTTCGTCGATATGGTGCAGGCCTCGGTCGCGCCGGTGAGGAAGGCCTTGCCCTTCACAAAAATGAAGAAGGGCGTCGATGGCCGGGCGTTTCTGGTCGATTATTTCACCCGGGAAACCCTGCGCCGCCGCGCCGAAGGCGGCGGGCAGGACATGTTCAGCCAGTTCGCCACCGCCATCCGCGAGGATGGCAGTCTGCTGCCCGTGGACGAGGTGGTCGATCATATGATCTTCCTGATGATGGCCGCGCACGACACCATCACCTCATCGGCCACCTCGCTGATCTATCACTTGGCCACCAACCCCGATTGGCAGGACAAACTGCGGGCGGAGATCATGGCGGTCACCGGCGGCCCGGATGGTGACGGCCATCCGCGACCGCTTGATTATGATGATCTTGCCAAGCTCGAACTGACCGAAATGGCGTTCAAGGAATCGCTGCGGATGGTGCCGCCGGTGCCCTCGATGCCGCGCCGGGCGCTCAGGGAATTCGAATATGGCGGCTACCGCATTCCGGCGGGCGCCATGGTGGGGATCAATATCTACTGGACCCACCATTGCGAGGAATATTGGCAGAGCCCCTTCACCTTCGATCCGATGCGCTTCACGCCCGATCAGGTGAAGGCGCGGCACAAATATGCCTGGGTGCCGTTCGGCGGGGGCGCGCACATGTGCCTGGGGCTGCACTTTGCCTATATGCAGGTGAAGATCCTGCTCGCCCAATTGCTCCAGCGTTACCGGATCGAGGCGGCGCCGGGTTACAATCCTGAATGGCAGGACTGGCCGATCCCGCAGCCCAAGGATGGTCTCAAGGTCACGTTCGTGAAGCTTTGATTGGCGCGCGCGCCTCCGGTCGCGCGTCCTCGGCGCTGTTCCTCTGCTTCGCTCCGGGCACCTGCGGGCGGCCAGTCAGCCTTGCGGCGGCGATGCCGCCGGGACGCGCCTGATGTTCCACGTGAAACATCGCAAGACCCGCGCATGACCCGGCAATGACCTGCCGATGATGTGGCAGCGGGCGGTTATAGCATTTGCCTGCCCGGGAAGTTCCGGCTCGACGCCGCAGGCGCCGCAGGCGCGACTGCGCGTCGCCGCTTATGCGGCGCAGCCAGGCAGGCCGAACGGCCCGCGCCCGGCTTTTGAGGGTGAAAAAACTCAGAAATCAACCGCGATCCCGTCCTTCTCCCAGTCGCCATAACGGGTGGGGGAGAGCTTTTCGTCATTCTTGACCGCTTTTGGGGCGGGCGCCGGATCATTGGTCCAGTGGGCGGGCTTCTTGAAGGCTTGGGCGGCTTCGGACTTTTGCTTGGTCATGTGAGCCAAATGCGCGCGCTGGCGCTTGGTTTCAAGAATGGTTAGGGCCGGCACCATGCCCACCACCCCCGGACTTCCCGTGCGCCGCGCCGCGCTTCGCCTGCTCGATGCCGTGCTGCGCCGGGGCGAGACGCTCGAACAGGCCGAGGGGCCTGCGCTCAGCGACATCCGCAAGGCGCCGGACCGCGCGCTGGCCAAGGCGATTGCGGGCGAGACCCTGCGCTGGCTGACCGATCTCGACGCCGCGATCGACAGCGCGACAAAGCAGCGCCTGCCAGAGGATGCGAAAGTGCGGATGGTGCTGCGGCTGATGCTGGCGCAGGCGCTGCGGCTCGATACCCCGCCCCACGCGGTGATCGCCACCGGACTGCCGCTGCTGGCCGGCGGGCCGAGACGGCTGGCGCATGGGGTGTTTGCGGCGCTGGTGAAGGAGGGCGCGGCAGTCCTTCCGCAAGTCCCGACCTTGCCCGAACGCGTGACCGCACGCTGGGGCGCGGACAAGGCCGCTGCCATCGCGCCGGGCCTTGCCTTCCCGCCCGAACTCGATCTGGCGCTGAAGGACGCAGGCGAAACCGCCGCCCGCGCCGTGGCGATGGGAGGCATCAGCCTTGCCCCCGGCCACATCCGCCTGCCGCGCGGCGCGGCGGTGGAGAGCCTTGCCGGTTTCAAGGCGGGCGACTGGTGGGTGCAGGATCTTGCAGCGTCCATCCCTGCGCGGCTGCTGGGGGCGGGCGAGGGCCGATCCGCGCTCGATCTGTGCGCCGCGCCGGGCGGCAAGACCATGCAGCTGGCAGCGGCGGGGTGGAAGGTCACCGCTCTCGACATGTCGAAGCGTCGGCTCGATCTGCTCAAGGACAATCTGAAGCGCACCGGCCTCACTGCCTCGCCGGTGCGCGCCGATGCGCTGCAATGGGAGCCGAGGCACCGCTTCGATGCAATCCTGATCGATGCGCCCTGCACCGCGACGGGCACCTGCCGCCGCCACCCCGATGTGCTGCACCGCATCGGCAAGGGGCAGATTGCCGAGATGGTTGAACTGCAGCGCGCCCTCGCGGCGAGGGCAGCGGGTTGGCTGAACCCCGGCGGGGTGCTGGCCTATGCGGTGTGCTCGCTGGAGGCCGAGGAAGGCGAGGCGCAGGCCGCGTGGATCGGCGCGGAACTCGGCCTTGCGCCCATGCCGATCACGGCGGCGGAACTGCCCGCAGGCCTTGCGCCCACAAGCGAGGGTGCCTTGCGCACCCACCCCGGGATGCTCGCCGATCAGGGCGGGCTGGATGGCTTTTTCGTTGCGCGGTGGGTCAAGACCTAGCCCGGTTTCCGATCCGATCGCATCGGACAGGCTGCTCCAGATGACGGGCTTTTTCGCCTTTCCCGGGACGGCGGGTGGCGCCACCGGGATCGAAAACGCGCTAATCCTTCACATATTTCTGAAACGACTTGCGCAGCTTCATCAGCTTGGGCGGGATCACCGCGAGGCAATAGGGATTGCGCTGGCCTTCGCCATCCCAGTATTCCTGATGATAGTCCTCGGCCGGATACCACTGCGCCGTCTGGACGCCGCCTGACAGGCCTTCGATGGTGGTGACGGCGTGCTTGCCGTTCTCGGCATTCCAGCGCGCAATCGCGGCCCTTGCCTCGGCACCCTGTGCGTCCGAAAGCGGGAAGATCGCGCTGCGATACTGGGTGCCGATGTCGTTGCCCTGCCGGTTCAGCTGGGTCGGATCATGCGTGCCGAGGAACACATCGTAAATCTCGGCGAGGCTGATCACGTGCGGATCGAAGGTCACGCGGATCGCTTCGGCATGGCCGGTGGTGCCGGTGCACACCTCCTTGTAGGTGGGGTTGGGTTTGCTGCCGCCGATATAGCCGCTCTCGACCTCGCTCACGCCGATCACATCGCGCAGCACCGCCTCGGTGCACCAGAAGCACCCGCCAGCGACAATCGCGGTTTCCAGATTGCTCATTCAAATTCTCCGTTGGTTTCTGCCACAGATAGGGGCATCAGCGGTTTTTGCCAGATATTCACGACATGCGATTCCCCCTCAGGAGAGACCCGATGAACAAGCTGATCCTTGCCCTCACCACGGCAAGCGGGCTGGCGCTCGCCGCCCCGCTGCTGGCCGATAATCACGCCGGCGGCATGGTCGACGAGGCGCATATCAAGGACACCGCCCATTTCATGAAGATGCATGGCGAGCAGATCTCGGCGGCGATCAACCACCCCACCCGCGCCCAGGATCGGCTGCGCGATGCGCACCGCCACCCGGCCGAAACGCTCGCCTTCTTCCATGTCGGCCCGCACATGAAGGTGGGCGAATATGCCCCGGGCGGCGAGTGGTATTCGCGCCTGCTCGGCCATTATCTGGGCGGCGAAGGGCAACTGGTCGGGCTGTTCTTCAATCCGTTGCTGGTTTCCACCGATCCGGCACGCCAGCAGGGTGTGCGCGATGCCGCGGCCAGGTTCCCGCAGGATGTCGCCACCTTTACGGGCCTTTCCGCCGAACGCTTCGCCGCGATGACGATGGATGCTGTTCCGGCCGAGCAGAAGGGCACCTTCGATCGCATTCTGGTGGTTCGCATGATGCACAACCTGATGCGCTGGAACATGGCTGACAGCGAGATCAAGGCGATGCGCGAACTGCTCAAGGATGACGGCCTTCTCGGCATCGTCCAGCACCGTGCCAAGGCCGATGCGCCCTGGTCTTACGCCAACGGCACCAAGGGCTACCTCAGGCAGCAGGACGTGATCGATTTCATGCGGATCAACGGGTTCGAACTGGTCGCCACGAGCGAGATCAACGCCAACCCCAGCGACAGTGCCGATCACAAGGACGGCGTGTGGGAAATGCCCCCGACGCTGGCGACCAAGCGCGACGAGCTCAAGGCCCTGGGCGAAAGCGACCGCATGACTCTGCTGTTCAAGAAGGCCAAGTAATAAGGTAGGGGCGGCGGCATGACCGCAATCACCCTCGCCGCCCTTCAGCTTCCCCTCGGCTCGCCGGACGAGGCTGCCAATATCGCCGCTGTCTCGGCGCTGGTCGAGGAGGCAGCCGCCCACGGCGCGCAGCTGATCCTGCCGCCAGAACTGTTTTCCGGCCCCTATTTCTGCCGCGAGGAGGACGAATCGCTGTTTGCCCTCGCTCGCCCCACACCCGAGCACCCGAGCGTGATCGCGATGCAGGCGCTCGCCGCGAGGCTGAAGGTGACGATCCCCACCAGCTTTTTCGAGCGTGACGGGCACCACTTTTACAACACCCTGGCGATGATCGGCCCCGATGGCGGCATCATGGGCACCTATCGCAAGAGCCACATCCCCGATGGCCCGGGTTACGAGGAAAAGTACTATTTCCGCCCCGGTAACACCGGCTTCAGGGTGTGGGACGTGCCGGGCGAGAGCGGGGCAATTGTCCGCGTCGGGGTCGGCATCTGCTGGGACCAGTGGTATCCCGAATGCGCCCGCGCCATGGCGCTGCTGGGGGCCGAAGTGCTGATCTATCCCACCGCGATCGGCTCTGAACCCTATGATGCGGATCTCGATACCAGCCGCATGTGGCGGCGCGCGATGCTGGGACACGCGGTGTCGAACTGCATGCCGGTGGTCGCCGCCAACCGAATCGGGACCGAAGGGGGCCAGCGGTTCTACGGTCACTCCTTCATCAGCGATGAATGGGGCGATTTTGTCGCGGAGTATGGCGCGGGCGAAACCGGCGTTCTGCTCGCCCGGCTCGATTTGGCCCGCGCGGCCACCCACCGTGCCGGGATGGGCTTCTTCCGCGACCGCCGCCCGCAGCTCTACACCCGCCTCGCGCAGGACATTTGAGCAGCCTGTACCTGATCGCGCTGGGCAGCAACCGGCGGCATGGGCTGTATGGCCTGCCGCATGCCGTGGTGCGCGCCGCGCAGGAGGAACTGGCGGCGTTCGGCACGGTGCTGGCACGATCGCCGGTGATCGCCACTCCGGCGATCGGGGCAGCATCGCGCTGCTTCGCCAATGCCGCGCTGGTTCTGGAAAGCGCGCTGGCCCCGCCGGCATTACTGGCCGCCTTGAAGCGCACCGAGCGTGAATTTGGCCGCCGCTGCGGGCAGCGCTGGGGCGACCGGGTGCTCGACTGCGACATCATCCTGTGGAGCGGCGGGCGCTGGGCCAGCGCGGGCCTCTCGATCCCCCACCCCGAATACCGCCGCCGCACCTTCGTGCTGGCCCCGGCGCGGGCGATCGCGCGCAGCTGGCGCGATCCGGCCAGCGGATTGACCATCGCGCAGGCCCATGCCCGCTTGACCCGCCGCCGCCCCCTGCCTAGGGGAGCGCGCCTGCCGCACCACCGCGGCACTCGTGTGGGCCCGTAGCTCAGTAGGTAGAGCAGCTGACTTTTAATCAGCGGGTCACAGGTTCGAATCCTGTCGGGCTCACCATTGTTTCGATGAGTTATGGCGATTTCTAGGTGCAGGCCTTGGTCGCCGATACTTGCGGGGTAACGTTGGGGTAACAGTTTGGCCCACATCTCCCGGTTTTGAGTGAGTTCTGCCCGGCGAGTGCGAGCCGACTTGCGCTCAAGAGTTACATGGCATGCTTGGCGATAAGGTCGCGCACCTCGGCCGGAGCGAATGCCACGTCCCATGAAGGTAACCGTGCCCTCACGCTAAGGCCGCGGTTCGAACTAAAGCTTTGGCGGCAAGCTGGCGCGCGGCATCGTAGGCTGGCCGGGACAAATTTCCCGACAGGACTGAGCCCAGACTAGCGCAGCAAAGCGAGCGCCATGCCCTCGATGCGCGGTTTCCACGCCAGCCGTTCGAGCCACTCCTGCGGAATGCCACTGGCTCCGTAAATCGCTCCCGCAAGCTGCCCGGCAATCGCCGCGGTGGTGTCGGCATCGCCGCCAAGGTTGGCGGCCAGCAGTATGGCCGAGCGGAAGTCGCTGGTGCGCCCGACGGACCAGAGCGCTGCCTCCAAAGAATGGGCGACATAGCCGGATGAGGCGATCTCGAGCCGTGCCTTGCCGCGCCATGAGCCCGCCATGATGTCACCGATCCTGCCGGCATGGTCGCTCTTTCGCGGCGCAAGCACCTCGTGGCGGGGCATCCCGGCGATGGCGTCTGCGAGAAGCTCAGCATAGGCGACACAGGCGCTGATGGCCTCGGGTGCTCCGTGGGTGGTCTGGCTCTGCAGGGCGGCGACGCGGCGCAGATCATTGCGCTCCCGCCAGAAGCGGATGGCGACGGGTGCGAGCCGCATCAGCGAGCCATTGCCCGCCGTGTGTGGTTCGGTTGCGCCCGCATAGGGATCGCCGGTCCGCGTCCAGCGCGTGAGCGCGGCGT
>JBKBLZ010000011.1:0-71698 GCA_046296035.1 Erythrobacter sp.
CCAGCACAGATCCTGAATCAGAATTCACGCCCAGCGGGAATCCCCACACGATTCAAAACGGTCGAAAACCGCTCTAGAGCGTTTCCGATCCGCCCGGTGGAATCTCCCGGCGGCTCGGGGAACGCGGTAAAACAAAAGTCCAGAGCGGCTGATCTGATGCAGTCGGATCGCAAACCACTCTAGCATTCCCGAAGATCGCTTGCCACCGGGGCTGAATGGCGCACGGCTTCGCCCGATGTTCGGTGCGGTTTGCGACCTTATGGATTTACCCTGAGGGAGCGGATTTCGGATCAGGGCAGGGAAGGCCGAGCGAGCCATGTCGATGCGTGGCGCGCGAGGAAAGATCTAGCGCTTCTGACCGAAATATCGGCCTGCCCATTGACTGCGCGTCACCCAAGATCCCTATCGTCGCAGGGGGCTATAGGAAAAGGCCCGCGCATTCGGGTTCTTGCTACACGAAAACTGGTTGTCACAATCGCGCGCAGTTGCCCGTCTGTGCGTATTGCGAGCTTGGTCAATTCGGCTAAGTGCAACGGGGTCGCCAAGGCGGCAAGGACACAGGCTCGACATCCCAATTTGCGGATACAAAAAAGGGGCCGGATCGCTCCGGCCCCTCCTTTGATTGTCGTTTTCGACTTGGGCTTACATGCCCGAACCCGGACCGTAGGTCACTTCCACGCGACGGTTCTGTGCTTCGCGCACGCCGTCGGCGGTAGGAACGCGCGGCTGGGATTCGCCAAACGCCTCGCTCGAGATGCGCCCATCGGGGATGCCGCGACCGGTCAGGTAGCTGCGCACCGAAGCGTTCCGACGTTCGGCCAGACCGATATTGTATTTAACGGTACCCGCACGGTCGGTGTGGCCGGCCAGCATGACGCTGGCAGCGCCGCAGTTGGCATAGGCCGTGACCGCGTTGTTGAGGATCGTGGCTGCTTCAGCCGTGATGTCCGACTTGTCGAAGTCGAAGAACACGATGTACGGACCGGTGTTGCACGGCGCCTTCGGCGGCGGCGGCGGCGGCGGGGGAGGCGGCGGCGGCGGCGGCGGCGGGGGCGGCGGCGGCGGCGGCGGCGGAGCTTCTTCACCACCGAAATTGTAGATGATCGAACCCATCAGCGAGTGGGTGTTGAGCTTGGTATCAAGGCTACGGCCGAGCGGATCCACCAGGTTGATATCCGGCGCGTTGAAGTAGCGATACTTCAGGCCCACATCCCAAGAATCGCTGATCGGTGCGCGCAGGGCCGCGAGCAGCTGCCATGCAAAACCGGTGTCCGAGTCGTTCCACACGCCCGGGCCGTTGGCATTCACGCGGCCATCCATGTCGACGCGGGCAACGCCAACGCCACCGCCGAACGATGCCTGAATGCCATCATCCTTGCCGAAGTCGAACAGGCCGTTGAGCATGAAGCTCAGGGCGTTGACTTCGCCGAGCGCAGTGCGGCTATCGTTGAACAGGTTGAAGCCGCCCGGCGCATTCTGCGACGGGTTGAGCGCAAGTCCTTGCGCACCAGCACTCACCCTTTCAAGATCGGCAGCGCGGTAGCTCGCTTCGGCTTCCAGACGGAAAGCGCCGAAATCGTAGCCGACGGCGGCTCCGAAGTCATAATCGGTGTCGTAATCGGCGCTGGCATCGCTGGCTACACCGTTCACATCGAGGTTCTGGTCTTCAACGATCATCACGCCGCCATCGCCCTGGATATACCACTGGCCTTCACGGGCCATGGCGGGCGTGGTCAGCGCGGTCGAAGCCATCGCCATACCAATGACGAGTTTGCGCATTCAAAATTCCCCTTTGTTATCGACTTGAGGCACCTGCGGTCTCTATCTTTTCCACATGCGAGAGGCAAGCGGTCAATAGCGGCCATGTGTTGCAATATTGCCTCTATCGGATGTTTGTGAAAAAAAAGACAAGAGCCGCGAGCCATCCGGAAGGGCAAAATTGCGGCGCTTCGGTTGTTCTTCAGGCCGACGGGGAAGGGATCAAACCCAAAGTCTGGAGATTTTCGACCAACTGGGCCAGCGCGTTGCGAGCTTCGATGTCAATCACGCTGCCGCCCGTAGGTGCGGTTGGCAGGCCTGCGCTCTGCCAACCGCCTCGGAAGCACAGGAAGCGGCCTGCCCCACGGTCGAACAGCAGCATCCCCTCTGCGGGCGCGATGAAATGCCAGCTGCCGGCGATCGCCAGAGCGAGATGGTCAGCCTTGGTGCTCCATTCGCCGGCAGCGGCCGGCGCAACGAGATAGCAGGCGCCCTCCTCTGGCAGCGCTGGCGGCCCGGACAGGGTTGCGATGACCGTGCGCGATGCAAGCGCATCGAGGATCGCAAGTGACTGGTTCACGAAAAACTCCTTCTGCGCCTGTCCGGCAAATAGGAGGGGCAGGCCGGCATTCGGCGTAGCGGCGGGAAAAGCGATCGGTTCGGACATTGCAGGATCCTTTGTTTCAGTTGATTTCGGCAAGACGCAGGGCGTTCGAGTGATCGAATGTGCCGACCTGCTTCACCCAGATCGCCGCCGAACCGTAGGTTGCCACCAGCGCACCGCGCTCTCCCTGCGACAGGCGCAGCCGCGCTTCGTTCAGCGACCAGGCGGTGAAAGGCGCAGCCACTGGCCCGTATCCGACCAGGTAGGCCTCCCGTTCCTCGACCAGCGGGGCCTCTACACCATCGTCCCAGCGCCAGTGGCCGCGTGCGCGCCGTGTCCAGCACAACTCCCATGCACCGGTCGCGTCAATCTGCAGTCGGGGGTGCACCGGTGTTGGTGGTCGGCGGGACAATCCGGGATTGGCCAGAGGGGCGATCACTGCATCCGCATCAGCGGTGCCGATGGCGGCGATCCGGGTCGATGCGATCGGGGGCACATCAGCCGGGTCAAGCGGGACGAGACTGTCATCGAGCAGGACGACGGTCGTTTGTACCGCATGCCCGGCGGCGGCTTCCGGCTCCGTACCGGCCCGTCCGCGCAGCAGCCCGCGCAATTGCCAGCGACGCTCGCCCAGCGGCACGGCACGGGCGAACTGGATGGCCTCCCCGCCCACCATCAGGCGGTTGGCGCCCATGGCGAGGCCCTCGATATCCGTGTCTGCGAAGGACAGGTCCGCCGCAACGAGTTCAAGTGTTATGCTGGCATCGGGTTCGAACATGGTCGCTGTTGAAGGGCCGAGCGGCTGTGCGAGCGTGCCCATGATTGCCCGAACCGTGCCTGAACTGCCCAGCGGGATGAGCGTGCTGCCTTGAACGCGGTAGAGTGCCGCACCCCGCCAGGCACTGTTCGCGGCGGATGCGGCGGCGAAGATCAGGGGAGTCGATGGCCCTGCACTGGCATCAGCCGGTATCTCGAAGGCAGCAAGGCTGGTCTGGGGCAAGGTCTCGTCTGCCGGGGGGTTGGCAGCTCCCGAATCGCCCGGTGGCTGTGCCATCAGGATTGGCGGGATACGCTCGAGCACCAGCTCGATGCCCCGGTCGAGCCATTCCCAACTGCGGACGAACCACAGGCCGGGCGTATCAGGCACGCGCACACACGCGCCTGGCTGCAATCGCGGGTCGAGCACGCCGATGCGCCATGTGATCGTCTCGTGCTGCCAGCGTGCGCGGTTGGCGCGATCATTGGCGAGCTGCCGTGCGTCGCCAGCAACCATGGTGGCTGGCAGCTCCAGCATCAGCTCGCGCCCGAACCGCCGCGAACCGAGCGCGCGCTGCACACCTGGCTGATAGTCGCGCTCCTCGTCGTAGTAGCGCAAGGCCGCAGGCTCGCGGGCGGGCCGACCGGCGCGCTGCTTGTGCCGTCCGTCTTCTTCCGCGCGCGCTCGCAACGAAAGCTGACGGGGAAGCGTTTGCAAAGCCGTGCCATTATTCTTGCGCGGGGTCACACGCAGTCCGTCCTTGCCCGAGGTGCAAACCAGCGGAATAACCTCGTCGATCGCGGCAAGTGTCGACGCGAGAGCGCCGCCCTCGTCGGCAAAGCCGCGGGCAAGCGCAATCGTCGTATCGGTATCAGACATCGCGCCGGGCACCATCCGGGCCAGCGAAACGCTGGTTTGGCCGCCAGCTGCAAAAATCTCGAAGCTGAGTGCCGGGATGCGGTTGCCGAAATCGCCCAGTTCGAGATCTTCGAACACCACATAGGCGCAATCGCGGAAGGCGGGTGCGCTCGCGCCCTTGTCGCCTGCGATCAGCGGATCAACCGGATCATCGCCGAACCCGGGATAGAAGCGCAGCTTGCCGCCGACTTTCAGATCATCCTGCGCCCCGCGCAGCAGATTGCCATCGGCCCAGATCCGGCCGAGCCTTTCGAGCGGAGTGCTTGACAAGGCCACGGCAAAGGAAGCGGAGTAGGAATAGACAGTGGTCGAGGGTTGACCTTTCCGGCCCTTCTGCTTGCGCTTGTTCTCGACCAGATCGGTCGACCAGATTATGGTGCCCGGAACCCGCATTCGCCCGAAATGGCGCGGGATCGGCTGGCCATAGCTCGAGCTACTGACGCGCAATTCGCGCAGGCGCGGACCCTGGCGATTGCCCCCGCCGAAAATCAGTGTGTCGGCCTGCTGCCCGATCAGTGATCCGATCGCTCCGCCGATTGGCCCTCCAATAGCGGTGCCAAGCGCGGTAAGAACCAGTGTCGCCATCGATTTACCCTTCTGCGGTTGGTGGCATCTGCCAGCGGGCAAGGATGCGCATGGCGGGATCGCGTGGTTGGCGCACCACCCGGCCAAGCCCGGCATGGGCGTGGATCACCTCGCTTGGCCCGGTGGCGATCATCAGGTGGTGCTGGCCGTAGCCGAGGCTTGCGAGCAGGACTTCGTCGGGGCCCGGCATTCCCCGGGCCGGCATCAGGCCCGACCTTGCGGCAAAGGCAAGCCACGGGTCGATGGTGATGTTGCGAAGCCCATAACCGCGCGGGGCGACCGGGTGCAGACCGGTCATCGCAAGGCTCGCATGAACGAGGCCGACGCAATCGAGCCCGGTCGCCGGATCAAGACCATGCAACCGGAACCGGCACCCGACCAGTTGGATCGCGGCGTTTCCAAGGGTCAGTGCTGAGCCTGTCATGGCTGGCCATACCTTGACAGCAGGTCATTGCCGGGCAGGAACGGCTCGCCCCTGAAGTTGGCAGCATTGCCGAACCGGCCTGCGCAGGTTGCGATGGTATGGTCGCAGCCTTCGGTCAGCTCCGCGCGCGTGCCGGGTTCGGTCCCGGCAACCAGCGGGCGGTCGAGCAGCAACCAGTCGCCATCGACATCGATGATATCGAAGCGGATGCCCGTTTGCGGCCCAGCCAGAAACCGCAAGCGCCCGTCGACATGGTTGGCCGGGCCTACCCCCTCAAACCGCACCCGGTTGCGATCAAGGTCGACAGCGGCAAGCGCGTGGATGGCGGTAAACCGCACCGCAGCAAGGCCGCAGCCGGGTCCGCAGAACTCGGCGCGGCAGGTCGGGCTGGTGCGCGGTACCAGATCCTGCTCAAGCAACTGCTTGCCCGATCGCAGCTCGGCCGAGAACTGCAACTGGTCATCCTCGATCCGGCCGATCTCGCCGGTGTAGAGCACCTGGTGATCGCCTGTCTGCCAGTCGACCGCGCCAATTTCGATGGCTGCCGCGTCGAACAGGCCTGCGGCCAGATCGGCTTCGCGGATTGAGGCGTGGCTGAGCGCGCCCTCGGCTTCGGCGCTGTCGTTGGTGATATCGGCGCTGAGCCGGATGGCGGCCGGAACCATGCCCGGTGCGGCGCGGTGGGTGATCCCGCCGAAGGCAAGGTCGCGGTCGTGACTGGTGAAAGCCAGCATCACCCCGTCGCGGCGATAGACCCGCCAGAAGGTCGCCACGGTATCGAGTTCGCGATCGAAGAAGACGCGCATCACGCCGCCTCGCGCAGCTCGATCAGAGGGATCGAGGGGGCCTCGCCTGCGGCAAAGTTGACGGCCGAAACATCGATACGGTCCTCGGCAAAGCGCACCGGGACATCGAACAGGAACCCGGCTCTGATCTTGGCGCCTGCGGGCGGCGGCGCGAGGAAGCTGAGCACGCCGCCCGAACGCAGGGTCCAGGCGGTGCTTGCAACATCGCCAACGCTCACCAGCACGGTTTCAGGGCGTGGGCGGGTGATCCGCCGAACTTGCGGATCGGGACCGCTGCCATAGGCCTTGGTCAGCGGAAAATCGGCGGAGAGCCCATCGCCGGTGCCGATCAGCTGGTCGGACATGGTCGGGGTGCCGGTCATGCCGTTGGAGCTGTGATCGAACGGATCCATGATCCGGAAGCCCCGCGCCGGGCCGTGCCGGGCGCGGAAGAAGGCGATCAGCTCCGACAGCTCGGCTTCCGAGCGGATCCCCGGCCCGACATCGAAGTGCATGCGCGCATCCGACCACAGTGCGTTGCGCTGTTCGTGGCCCGATGCGGTGACCGCGATTGAGGTCGAGAATTCCGGCGCCACGGCGGTGTTGCGCCCCAGCGCGAAGGGGTAAAGGACATCGTCGAAGGCTTCCATGGCTTGCTCCGGGAACGAAGGGAGGCGGGTGTATCCATCGCGATTGATCTGCGGCAGCGCCCAAACATAGCGGCGGGCAATGTTGCGGCCGGAGGCTTCGTCGATCCCACGGTCGATCCTGGTCCAGAACGGTTCCGCATCGGCCGGATCGAGCACGAATCCCGCGAGATAGTCCTGATCGGCAGATGCGTAGCCCAGACGCGCATCAACGAAGGCATAGGCCTTGCGACGTGCCGCGTTGGCGCCCGAAGTCAGCCAGTCGTAGTCTTCCAGCTGCAAGCGGTCGAACGCCGGGGCGGCCCAGCCTGCGGGCAGATTGGCGCGATAAAGCTCGGGCATGGCGGGATCGAGTATGGTCGGCGTGAAGGCCAGCAGCAGCACCTCGGCCCCGGCGGGTGCGGCGGCGCGGACTGCGGCAGCGAGATTGGCGGTCGATTGCGCGAGCAAGGCCCCGGCCGCATCGAGCAGCGCGATGGCCGGCGGATCGAGCGGCCCGCGCAGGTTGGTGATCACAGGCGGTTGTCCGCCGAAAGCCGCGCGCGCGGCATCGTCGTAAAGACAGATCTCGCCTGCCGCTGTCACCCACCACCATGGCTCGCCGATCTGGAAGCGCACGGGAAGTCCGGCTTCGGCGAAAAGCCCGACAATCGCCAGCGCGCTATCGGTGAGCCAGGCCATGGCGGCAGGATTGGCAGGCGACAGCAGCGAGGAGGGCGGCACCCATCCGGTCAGCGCCGGAGCGCCGCCTGCGGTGCGCTGCTTCCACGCCTCGGGGCAATAGGCATCGAACAGCTCGTAAGAGAGCGATGCGATCACTTCCAGATCCGCAGCGCGCGCCAGTTCGAGGAAGCTGCGGTGCCACGCCCGCGCCGGTTCGCACAGCGTGCCCGAATCCGGCACGAGCAGCCCGCCGCCGGGCTGCCGTTCCAGCCGCATGAAATGGCTCATGCCGACATAGTGCACCAAGTCATCGCGATAGCCGAGGCCGGTAATGGCCCGGATCAGCCGCGCCGGGGTCTGGTTGTAGGCATCGTCATAAGCGGTCGCGATCCGTTCACCATGCGGGGGCAGGAGGACATCGCCGATCTCCAGCATGCCGCGGCTGCCATCGGTCGTGATCCCGGTCAGGGTCACCGATCCGTTGAATCGCGCGGGCAACGGGGCCGTGCTGCCCGCAGCATATCCCGGAGCCACCAGCGAGATAAACATACGGTCGATATCTTGCGGATGCACCGGCTCGCCGGGCAGGCCGTAGCCGCTTTCGAGCGCCGAGAAGGGCAAGGTTACCTGGGCATTGGTCGGGGTGCCCATGGCATAGTTCCACAGCCGCACATACCAGGTGCGCGGCGTGCCGGCGGCATCGCGTCCTTCGATCGTCAGAGTCGGCCCGTTGGGCTGATCGAGCGGGATCACGCCTTCGGATTGCCAGCGGAAGCTGAGCGTCGTGTGCGAATAATCGCGGTCGGTCTGATAGGCGAGCAGCGGGTGATCGAGCGTGTCGGCGCTGTCCCAGATCAGCCCCACCAGCTCGCCGGCATGGTGCAGCTCGATGTCAACGCGCAGGGCATCCGGGCCGAGCGTCACCACCGATCCCATCGCAGGACGCGGGAAATTGACGGTCCAGAAGCGCGGATCGAAGCGCTGGATGAAACTGCTTTCCTGTGCGCGGCGTTCGCGGGCAAGCCAGAATGCCATGGAGTTTCCTCTGTCAAACCTGCTGGAGGGTGCGGCGGACTGCGCTGGCGATCTGGCGCGATGAGCGGCGCATCGCTGTGGGCGCGGCCGTGCCGCGCGGCACCGCGAGCTGGATCGCGACAGTCACATCGCGCCGCTGCGAGCCGTCGCCGGCACCGCCGCGTTCGATCCGGCCCGAAGCTGTCGGAAGGAACACTTCCGGGCCATTCTCGCCCACCAGATAGGCGCGGCCCGGCGAAACCGGACCACCGGTCGCGCGGCCCGGCAGGCCGAGCAGCGCGCCGAGCGACTGGCCGATCAGCCCGCCCAGGCCACCCGTGCCGGAGCCGCCGAACAGGTTGGCAAGGCCCGATTGCAGCGCATGGGAGGCAATCTCGTCGAGCGCGCGCAAGGCGACCCGCTTGAGATCGTCGAACCCCAGACTGCCGCGCCGCAGGGCCGAAAGCAGGCCGGTCTCGAGCACGTTGCCGGCCCGCCCGAAGCCATCGAGCAGCGAGGTATCGAGCGAACGGCGCATCGTCTCGAGGTCGGCGGCAAAGCCATCGGTGCTGGCGCGCACGTCGATCACCAGGGCATCAAAATTGTCATCCATCGGGATCGCACTCCATCATTCGAACGATCAGGTCGCGGTCGGGTGGGGCAGGGGGGGCAGCTGCGGACGGGTCTTCGAGAGCCATCGCAAGCTCGGCGGGGGTCGCAGCCCAGAACTCGGCGGGACGCCAGCCCAGCAGTCTTGCAGACAGCGCAAAGGCCCGCCGAGCCGCATCAGCGAATGTCGCGCTCACGCCTCGCCCTGAAGCACCTGGGCAAGGATGGCGCGCACCGGTCGGGTGGCATTGACAAGCCCCATGGCCAGCACTGCCTGCCCTACGCTGCCGCGATCGGGCCGGGTTTCGGCGGGCAGGCAGTGCCACAGCAGCGCGGCGATTTCCGCCAGCGTCAGCGCACCTTGCGAGGCCCGTTCGACCAGCGCGAACAGCGATCCCAGTTCCGCTTCGGCAAGCACGAGCGCCTCGAAGCTCGGGCGCAGCAGGTAATGCTGCCCTGCGATCATGAAATCGCATTCGCCCCGCAAGCCATTGGCCGCAAGGCTCATGCGGCGATCACCGGCCCCGAGCTTTCGAGCTGGAGCGTGTAGCTGCGTTCGCCATTGAAATCGCCGGCATAGTCAAGCCGCTGGACAAGGAAGCGCCCGCGCAGCTTCTCGCCGCCCTCGAAGGAGAGTTCGTAGTCGTCAAGCGTCCCGGCAAGCGCATGGGCGCGCACCGCGCTTTCGGCGCTGCTGCCGAGGAATATCCCCGCCGCGCTGACCGAGACCGAGCGGGTGCCCGCTCCCGACAGCAGATCGCGCCAGCCGCCCGAGCCCTTGTGGGTCACCACCACAGTGTCGCCAGTGATCGACATCTGCGTGGTCCTCAGGCCGGCAACGGTCTGGTAGGCGGGTGGCGAAGCGCCGTCGCTGATCTTGAGCAGGAAGGCAGAGCCTGATTGTGCGGGCATAGGCTTACTCCGTGAGAGGTTCGAGGATGCGGAAGCGGTATTCGAGCAGCGCTGCCCGCCGGTTGTCGTCGCGGGCCTCGCTGCGCGAGCGCAGGAAACGGATCGAAGCGAGCTCGAACGCCGGCTGGAACGGGGGCAGGGCCAGCACGCGGCGTTCGATGGCACCGAGCAGCGGTGCGTCGGCGGCGGTCAGATCGGTGCGGGTTTCCAGTTCGAGCGCGATCCGCGTTTCGCGGCCTGCCCGATCCTTGGTGCCCCAGTCGATTGAGGCGCTGGCTGCAATCCCGAGCCAAGGCGGGCTGGCGCTCAGCGGTGCTTCTTCCGCGATGGTATTGATGCCGGCAAGCGCGGGGTCAGAGCGCAGCCATGCGATCAGGGCGGCACGCAGGTCGTTTTCCATGGCGCTCATTTCCTCAGGTGGTCATCGAGAAAGTCCGGCCACAGTGCCTCGGCCGAGTGCCAGTCGGTCCGCTTGCGCTTGCAGGCCGCGCGCCGAGAGCGGTCTGCCAGGTTCTGGGCGCGGCGGTGCAGACGCTGAACCAGCCCTGTGCTGGCTGCGGTAGCCCGGATCATCCGAGCCGCACCTGCCGCCAAGGTCGCCACAGGGCGGTGACGCTGGCCGGGGGGACAGTGCCACCCTTGTTGTCACGGTCGCGATAATGATGCGCGGCCAGGCGGATGATGCCTTGCGCCAGCGGCGGCGGCAGCGCGGCCCAGTCGGCGGCGATCCCGACGCTGATCTGAAGCGCGACCGCGCGGCCTTCGACCGGCCGCACGATCCGCAGGCAGGCGCTGCCAGCGATATGGAATTCCAGGATGTCATCCGGTTGCGCTAGTGGCGTCCGGGTGCCGTCCTCGGCGATGATCGCCGCCGCCACCAGCGCCTGTACCGGACGCGCCGCCAGTTCCTGCCAGCCGGTGGCGACAGGCACGATTTCCTCGACCGTCTGGCGCAGGGGCGACTGGCCGGTGAACGCCTCGCAGATGGTGACGCTGGATGCCAGCAGCCGCGCGAGTGCGGCATCCTCGTCGGGGCGGCTGATGGCAAGCCAGTGCTTCAGCTCCGCCAGCGCAGCGTCGCCGATGACCGGGGGTTGCACGATTGTCCGCTGCATCGCGGGTTCTCCCACATTCTTGTCAAAACGAAGTGCGCCCGCATCGCCGTATCAGGCAGGGGGATGGCCTGAAGCGATGCGGGCGCGAGATGCCGGCACGCGAGCGGGAGGTCGCTCGAGCGTGCCGGGACAGCGAAGCCTGACGCCGGGCCTAGGCTTCGATCTTCAGCAGCTTGATGGCATCCGAATCGAGCACCTTCCCGCCGATCCGCTTGGTTGCGTAGAAGTGGACGAAGGGCTTGTTGGTGAACGGATCGCGCAACACCCGGGTGGCGCTGTGCTCGGCGATGAGATAGCCGTGGCGGAAGTTGCCGAACGCGATCGGAAAGGCCCCGCCGGCGACATCGGGCATGTCTTCGGCCTCGATCACCGGATAGCCAAGCAGGCGGTCGGGCTGTCCTTCGACCAGCCCTGGCTGCCACAGGAATGCGCCATCGGCGGTCTTGAGCTTGCGGACGTTGGCGAGCGTGGCCGAATTCATCACGAAGCTTGCCCCCTGCCGGTGACCCGACTTCAGCGAATGGATGAGGTCGATGAGCTTGGCATCGAGTGCATTGCCAAGGCCGGTCGCGCTGCCCGAGCCGATATATTGCAGGGTGCCAAAGGCGCGCACGCCATCCTCCGCCGTGCTCTTGGCGCCCGTCAGGAAGCCTTCGGGCTGGTTGGTGCCGGTGCCATTGACGAAGGCGGTGCCTTCGGCGCGGGCGAATTCGAGCGCGATTTCGCTAGCCAGCCAGGTTTCGATGTCGAAGGCGGCATCATCGAGCATGGCCTGGCTCGCCGCCGGATTGGCGTAGAGATCACCCGAGGGCGGCGCGATTTCGGCAAACTTGGGCGCTGCGGTTTCCGGGCGCGGCGCCACCTCGCTGACCCAGCCCGACGCAGTGCCGCCGGTGGCAACCAGCTTGCGGTAGCCTGCGGTGCCGGTCTGGACGACCTGCGCGATGGCGCGGATCGGGCTGATATCGCGCAGTTGGGCAGCGATCACCGCGTCGATCTGGCGCGGAACGGCGAACCCGCCATCGGCCGGGTTCGCGCCGCTGAGCGACTTGATCTCGGTTTCGCGGCCGCGGCGCAGATAGCCATCGACGAAGCCTTTGACCTCGGAGCTGTCGCTCGTTTGCCCGCCGCCGATTGCCGGACGCGAAGCGGCGCGGGCAACCTTGTCGAGGCGCGATTTCACCTCCTCGACATCGCCCCGCAGCGCGGCAATGTCGGCCTCGGCGCGGTCCTGCCGGGTGACGATGTCGAAGCTCGCCTCGAGCGGATCGGCGGCTGCGGCGAAGGTGGTGGGATTGGGGGTATTCTCCATGGGGCAAGGGCCTTTCGGTTGGGCAGAAAAAAGGCCGCCCCAGTGGCGGCCGGTGGAAATGGATGAAGCGGCAGGTGCCTGCGAAGATCAGCTGACCAGGTGGACGCGGGCAGCGTGCTGCAGGGGATGGGTGACGAGGCTGACTTCGAACAGGTCGATCTCGAGCAGTTCGCGTCCGCCTGGGCTCTGGCGGGCCGAGCGGGTGCGGAAGCCGAAGCTCAGGCCATCGACCTGCCGGTTTGCGAGCAGGCGTGCGGCACGGCTGTCGGGCCGGTCGATCCGGGCCACGACCCTGAGGCCGCGGGCGTCCTCGGACACCTGCTCGATCACGCCGAGCAGCTGATCGGGACGGTGCTGCCAATACAAGGGCAGCGGCCCGGTGCGCTCGGCCAGCGTGCGGGCAAAGGCCCCGCGCCGGATCGTGTCGCGCGCGGCATCGGCAATGTCGAACAGCGCGGCATAGCCGGCAAACCGCAGCGGCGCGCTCACAGCATGTTCCACGCGCCGAGGCGCACCGCGATCCCGATCAGCAGCAGTGCGAGCGCGCCGCGGATGACCCAGTCGACCAGCGCTTTCCACGCGCTGGTCTTGGCATCGCGCCAGGCGCCCAGCAGTTCGCGCAGTTCGGTCAGATCGCCCTCGGCCCCGGCATCGCCGAGCCCGAGCCGTTCGAGCACACGGTCGGCGGCGTGCACGCTCGCCTCCTCGACAATGGCGCGCAGGGTAACCAGTTCGGCCCCCTCCTCGCGGGCCTGGGCCATCAGGCTGGCGATAATGTCTTCGCGGCTCATCGGCTATTCTCCTCGGGGCTCAGGCCCAGCAACTGGCGCTTTTCGGCGCGGGTCAGGAAATCGGCGTCGGACACCTGCGACCACAGGCGCTCGCGGTCTTCCGAGAGCGCCGGAACCCGGTCGAGATCGATCCCGAGTTCGGCATCCGGAAACCACGGGGCGAGGCCTTCGCGCAGCGCGGAGAACAGCTTTTCGGCGAGCGGCAGCAGCGTCAGCCGCCACAGCGCGCGGTTGGCCTCGCGGTAGTTCGAATAGGTGTTGTCTCCCGGCAGCCCGAGCAGCATCGGCGGCACGCCGAAGGCCAGCGCGATGTCGCGTGCAGCTGCGCTTTTGAGCGCGGCGAAATCCATGTCGGCGGGCGACAGCGCCATGCTCTGCCACTTGAGCCCGCCGTCGAGGAGCATCGGACGGCCCGCATTGCCTGATCCTGAAAAGGCGATCTCGAGTTCGCGCTTGAGCCGCTCGAACTGCTCGTGGGCGAGCGGCATGCCATCGCCGGTCTCGTACACCAGCGCGCCGGATGGCCGCGCCGAATTTTCCAGCAGCGCACGGTTCCAGCGCGCCGCGGCATTGTGGATCGTTACCGCCTGATGCGCGGCCTCGAGCGCGCCGGCCCCGCGATGATCGTCGAGCGGGTGCATCGCCCGGATCGGGATGATGCCGGGCCAGCCGTCCTCGTCCAGCACGGCAATGCGGGTGCGGTTGCCCTGCACGGCGTAATCATAGGCGCAGGGCCAGCCATCCGGGCCGGTGACCACGCTGACCCTTTCGGGGCGCAGCGCGAACAGTTCCACCGGTACGCCGGCGGCATCCTTGATGATCTGCACATAGCCATTGCCGTGCAGCAGCAGGTGGGCCGCCAGCGTTTCGATCAGCGACTGGCCGGCGCTGGTGGCATTGACCAGCGCGGCGAGCCGTGCATCGCTCGACGCGAGCGGCGCCTGCCCGACCCCCTCGGCGACGATCCGGATCGAGCGCTGGGCGATCGGATTGGCGAGAAAACTCTCCTCGACCGCGCGGGCGTAATCATAACCGGCCGTGCCGAAGCTGTTTTCGAAGGCCGGGATCCAGCCGGCCATCATGCCTGGGGCCAGCGGCACGCGGGCAGGCGCTCCGCCCTTGAAGGCGGAGCGGAAGATATCGAGCAATGCCATGCGAATTCCTTTGTTTGGCAGATGTCCTGCGTCCGCTAATCGAAGCGCACCAGCCGGGGCTGGCCGCTGCGGCCGAGCATCAGTTCGCTCATGGCCCAGACCAGCGCGTCGGCGCGATCGGGGCTGCGGCCGGGGCCGGCAAAGGTGCCGCCGGTGAGCAGGCCGCAGAGCTGATCTTCGAGCCGCGCGAATACGCCGACATGGCGCACCCGCCCGGCGGCGTAGAGGGCTGCGACCGGTTCGGCGCGCGCCACCTTGCCGCAGGCGGCGTGGACCAGCCGCAGCGGCAGCCCATGGTCTGCGGCGCGCAGCACGCTTTCGACCATCGCACCGCCCTGGTTGGCTTCGGCCACCACCCGGTCGGCGTGCCATTCGCGGGCCGCGTCGGCCACCCGCGCTGCCCAGACATCGGGCGTCGCGCCAGCGAGAGAGCAATCGGCCAACACGCGGGCGATCCCGTCCTCGCCCAGCGCCGCGACGATGATCCCGCATTCATCGCCATTCGCGCTGGCGGGCGGGTCGACGGCGACCACCACGCGCCGCGCTGCGGGGACCGCGCCGGCTTCGCGCGCCTGTTCGAGCAGGGCCCGGGTCCACAGCGCGCCCTCGATATCCTCCAGCAGTTCACCGTCGATCTCCTGCCGGGCAAGCTGGGTTCCGGCATATTCGCGGGTAATCGCGTCGTGGAAGCGGTCGGGCAGCCGGCCATTGTCGCGGGTTGAGCCGGTGGTGATCACCACGTCATCGTCCTTCGCTGCCTGCGCCACCAGCCGCTTTACCAGCGGCACGGCGCGCGGCGTGGTGGTGACGGCGATGCGGGGGTGCTCGCCCAGCCGCAGGCCGAGCATGAGATTGTCCCAGCAGCGCGTCGCCCGCTCGTGCGCCAGCGGCCACTTGCCGATTTCATCGCACCAGGCATGGCTGTGCTGCGGGCCGCGCAGGCTGTCCGGCTCGGCGGCGGAGAACAGTTGCGCCTGCGCCCCGTTCCTGAAGCGGATGCGGTGCAGCGAGGGTTCGAACTGCGGCTTGTGTCCGGGACGACAGATCGCCAGCAATCCGCTCTCGCCTTCAACCATCACCGCGCGCGCTTCGGCGAGCGAGGAAGAGACCAGCGCGATGCGCGCATCGGGGTGGCTTTCGGCGATCATCCGCACCCATTCCGCGCCCGCACGGGTCTTGCCAAAGCCGCGGCCGGCCATGATCATCCAGATGCGCCAGTCTCCGGGCGGGGGGAGCTGCTGTGCGCGGGCATGGTATTCCCAGAGGTATGCAAACCCGTTCCGCTCCTCCTGATCCATCGCTTCACTCAATTCGTGGCGGAGCCTGGCACCATCCTCGGTGTCATCTGCCAGCATGTCTTCGAAGGGGCCGCTCATCCGGTCTTGCCCTCGGCCTTCTGGCGGGCGATGCGTCGCCTGATGTCTTCGATCTTGCGGTCGATCGAGGCGCGCACCTCGGCCGGGCTGACATCGCGCACCTCGCTTGCCCTGCGGGCGGCGTTGTCGCGGTGTGCGGCGAGCAGGCGGATGGCATTGGCAAAGTCGAACTTCGCGTCGTCGCCGGCCTTGGAATCGCCTTCGCGCAGGCGCCGAACCACTTCCATTTCGAGGTGCAGATAGCCCTCGGCCAGCGCCACCATCCATTCGCGGGCGAATTCGGCATCCTCGCGGCGCACCTTGTAGGCGCGACTGGTGCTGACCCCGGCTTTTTCGGCCGAGAGGGTAACGTTTGAACTTTCGGCAAGGCAATCGAGAAACAGACGCCGCCAGTTGTTGTTGATGCGCCCTTCCTCGCCCTGCTTGAGGCCGGGGCGGATGGCAATACGCTTGCCGGGCGGTTTGGCCATAGGCTCTCTCCTGAAGCGCAAACGAAACAGGCGGCACTTCCCCCGGGGAAGGCCGCCTGCTGGCGAATCGCTATTTTTCGACTATGCCCTTTTCTAACCAAAGAGCGTCACGATGTCAAGATAAAATAACCATTTTGGTTATCTAATCCCCGAACCGGGCGATCAGATGATCCCGATCGCCTTGCCCGCGCGCTCGAACATCCCGAGGATGGTCTGCACTTGCTCGGCCGAATGCTCCGCGCACAGCGAGCAGCGCAGCAGGGTCATGCCTGCAGGGGTTGCCGGCGGGCGCGCGAGATTGACGTAAAGGCCTTCCTTCAACAGCGCCTCCCACATCATCGCGCCCTTTTCGAGATCGGGCATGATGACCGCGATGATGGCGCTCTGAGGGATTTCGGTGCCGAGCTGGAAGCCCAGATCGCGCAAGCCCTTGTGCAGCGTCCGGCTGTTCTCCCACAGGTGCGCGCGTTTGTTGCCGCCGTGCATCAGCTTGCGGATCGAGGCGGCGCTGCTTGCCATTACGCTCGGCGGGAGTGCGGCGGTGAAGACATAGGGACGGCACACCAGCCGCAGCACTTCAAACTTGGGGTGGTTCGAGACGCAGAAGCCGCCGACCGTGCCGACGCTCTTGGAGAATGTGCCGATGATGAAATCGACCTCGTCCAGCACGCCTTGTTCTTCGGCCACGCCCCGGCCATGCTGCCCGATGAAGCCCATCGAATGCGCCTCGTCGACCAGCACCATCGCGCCGTGAGCCTTGGAAATGCGCACCATTTCGCGAAGCGGGGCAACATCGCCCAGCATCGAATAGACGCCTTCGAGCACCACCAGCTTGCCCGCGCCTTCCGGCACACGCTTCAGGCGCTTTTCGAGCGCTTCGATGTCGTTGTGCTTGAAGGGCACGACTTCGGCATCGCCCATCTTGCAGCCATCCCAGATCGAAGCGTGGCTGTCGATGTCGAGGATGATGTAGTCGCCCTTGCCAGCCAAGGTCGAGATGATCCCGAGGTTGGCCTGGTAGCCGGTTGAAAAGACCATCGCGTGGTCCATGGCGTAGAAATCGCGTAGCGCTGCTTCGACATCGCGGTGATCGCGGAAGGTGCCATTGAGCACACGGCTGCCGGTGGTGCCCGCGCCGAAATCCTCCATCGCCCGCTTGCCTGCCGCAATGACATCGGGATCGAAGGTCATGCCCATGTAATTGTAGGTGCCGAGCAAAATGGTGTCGCGCCCGTTGCAGATCGCGCGGGTCGGCGAAAGCACCTGCTCCATCACCAGATTGAACGGATCCTCCACCCCGGCAGCGAGCAGTTGCGCGCGGGTCTGGATTACGGAATCGAACTTCGCCAGCAGGTCAACCGGCTGCGTTATGGTTTCAGTCATAGCGCTCGCCATTATCAGCTATCCTGCAGCTTGTGCACTGCCGCGACCAGCTGGCCCCAGTTTTCGATCTCGGCCTGCTGGTTCATGCTGATGATGATATCGAATTCGTCCTCGATTGCGGCGACGAAATCCATCACCGTCAGGCTGTCGAATTCGAGATCGCCGGCAAAGGTGGTGGCATCCTCGATCGTAATGCCCTTCTTGTTGAAGGGTTCGATCAGACTGCGGATGGTGGCATCGACTTCGGCGCAGGTCATGGCAGGCGGTGCTTTCGTTATCTCAAGTTGTCGCGCGGCGTATGCCACGATATTACGTCTGCAAAGCGGCGGATGATGCAGCTTGTCAAGTTTTCGCCGCGCCGCAACCGGCGGGCGTGGTGTGACGGGGGGGATTATCATGGCCGATAACCACGCGCAGGCCGATGCGCTCAAGGCCGCGCCGTCGCTGCCTTCGCCCTCGGGCTATTCCAACCATGCGATCCATCTCTTGCGCACGACCCAGCAGATCAACCTGTCGCTCAGCCAGATGGCCGATCAGAAGGCGTCGATTCTGATGGGGGCGACCTTTCTGGTATTTACCATCGCGGTAGGGCAGGCCGCCAACGGCACGATGCCCGCAGCACTCGCGGTGCTGGCGCTGTTTGCCTTCATTTCGGCAATGTGCGCGGTGTGGGCGGTGCTGCCTTCGGTCGGAACACCGGCTTCGCCCTCGCTCGATGATCGCACGGCCAACAAGCTGTTCTTCGGCACCTTCACCGGCCTCGACGAGGACGAATGGACCGCCAGTGTCCTGGCCGATCTGCGATCCGATGAGGCCATGTTCCGCGCCATATTGCACGATGTCTATCAGAACGGGCTGGTGCTCCAGCGCAAGAAATACAAATTCCTTGGCTATGCCTACCGGAGCTTCATGACCGGCCTGTGCCTGACGGCGATCACGCTTGCGGTGGAATACAGCGTGAAATTTGCATGATGGGCCGGCGGCCTAGACCAGCGCGTACACCGCGTTCATGAATGGTCCGATCGACACTGGTTTCGACAGATAGCCTTCTGCCCCGGCCGCGCGGATGCGTTCCTCGTCGCCCTTGGCGGCGAAGGCGGTGACGGCGAGCACCGGAATGGCAGCAAGGCGCCGGTCGCGCTTGGCGGCCTCGATCAGGTCGACTCCCGAAACGCCGCCGAGCTGGATGTCCATGATGATGAGATCGGGCGCGACGGCACGCGCGGTTTCGAGCACGGCGTTGCCGTCCGACACCGGCTCGACCTCGAAACCATTGGCCTTCAGAACATCGCAGAACAATTTCCGGTTGAGGTCATTGTCCTCGACAACCATGATCCGCTTTGTCACATCGCGCCCCTATCGCCCGTGCCCATCACTACCCTTGCCCGAAGGACAGGACAATCCCGCTTCATCCCGCCCCCGATCCGGTCAATCCGCAGGCACTGGCGTTGGCGGCGCTCGGCTGGGTGCTGGAGAGCGCGGAGCGGACCGCGCGCTATCTTGATCTGACCGGGCTTGATCCTGACAATCTGCGTGCCGGGCTGGACGATCCGATGGTCCTTGCCTCGCCACTCGAATTTCTTGCCAATCACGAACCCGATCTGATCCGCGCGGCCGAAGCTCTCGCTGTCACCCCCGAGGAACTGGTCGCCGCCAAGGACGCTTTGCTTGCATGACCCGCCCGCTCATCATCTCCGATTGCGACGAAGTGCTGCTGCACATGGTCGCCCCGTTCAAGCACTGGCTGGAGGCGAGCCAGGGTGTCAGCTTCCAGCTCGAAGGTCACAATTTTGCCGAGGCGCTGCGCTGGAAGGATAGCGGTGAACTGCTGGCTCCCGCCGATATCTGGAGGATGTTGCGAAAATTTTTTGAAAATGAAATGGATTCCCAAATGCCGATTGCGGGCGCGGTTGAAGCGATCAACACGCTGGCCGAAAAGGCCGATGTGGTGATCCTGACCAACCTCGTCGATGGTCACCGCGATGCCCGGGCCGAGCAGCTGGCCAAGGTCGGCATCAATGCGCGGGTGTTTACCAATCAGGGGCCCAAGGGGCCGGCATTAAAGGCCATCATCGAGCAATACGCGCCCTCCAAGGCTCTGTTTATCGACGATCTTGCCCAGCATCATGCCTCGGTGGCCGAGACCGCGCCGCAGGTCACGCGGCTGCATCTGTGCGGCGAGCCGATGATTGCCCATGCCATTGATTGCGCCCACAAGGCCGGCCACGCCCATTCGCGGATTGACCGCTGGGATGAAGCGCTGCCGTGGCTGCTGAAACGACTGGAGGACTGAACCATGAGCTACACCGCCCGCCTCGCCGAACTCGGCATCACTTTGCCCAAGGCCGCAGCGCCCGTCGCCAGCTATGTGCCGGTGGTGGTGCATGGCGGCTTTGCCCATGTTTCGGGCCAGCTGCCGTTCGTCGATGGTCAGGTGGTCAAGGGCCGGCTGGGAGATGACGTGAGCATCGCCGAAGGTCAGGCTGCCGCGCGTGCCTGCGCGCTGATGATCATCGCGCAACTCGAAGCAGCAGGTCTGCTTGGGCGGGTCGAGCGGATCGTCAAGCTCGGGGCTTTCGTCAATTGCACCGCCGATTTCACCGATCAGCCCGAAGTCGCCAACGGCGCGTCCGACCTGATGGAACAGGTGTTCGGGCAAGCCGGCAAGCACGCCCGCGCTGCGGTTGGCGTGCCTGCCCTGCCGCGCGGCGCGGCGGTGGAAGTCGACGCGATTGTCGCGCTCAGGGCATGAACGACAGGCGCGCTCCGGACTGGTTGACGCAGTGGGAATATGCCCACCGCGGTCTGCACCATGAAGGCGTGCCCGAAAACTCGCGCGCCGCTGCCCAGGGCGCAATCGCGGCCGGAATGGGGATCGAATGCGATATCCAGATGAGCCGCGACAATCTGCCGCTGGTGTTCCATGATTGGGAGCTTGACCGGCTCACCAGAGAGCGAGGCAAGACCGTCTTGCGCACCGCCGATGAGCTGTGCCGGATGGCGCTGATGGACACCGAGCAGACGATCTGGCGGCTGGAAGAACTGCTGGCGCTGGTCGCGGGCCGGGTGCCGATCCTCGTCGAGATCAAGGCGCAGCCGCATCTGGCGGTGGTCGAGCCATGCTTGGCGATTGCCAGGGCGCTTTCCGGCTATGCCGGCCCCCTGGCGGTGATGAGCTTCGATTTGCGCGTGGGTGAATGGTTCGCGAGGCACGCACCCGAGACGGTGCGCGGCCTTGTCATCACCGATACCCTCGATCACGGTTACCGCGCTGCGTGGCGCGCGCCCCATGCGCTCGAACGTGCGGTGCCCGATTTCCTCGCCAGCGACGTGCGCGACATTCCCAATGCGTTCACCAGCCTGTGGCGCGAGAGCGGCGGTCCGCTGCTGACCTGGACGGTGCGCTCGCCCGAGACCCGCGCGCGGGCTATCGCCCACGCTGATGCGCTGATTGCGGAAGGGGCGGGGCTGGCGTGAGTGACGCGGAACTGACCTTCCGTATCGCATCATCCGTCGGCGCGTTCGACCAGGCCGAATGGAACGCGCTGGGCGGGAACGACAATCCCTTTGTCAGCCACCAATTCCTTACCGCGATGGAGGATTCGGGCAGCGTCGGCCCCGGCACCGGCTGGGAGCCTGCGCCCATCTGCATCACCGATGATACAGGGCACCTGCTGGCGGCGTTGCCGTCCTATGCCAAGGGGCACAGCCAAGGCGAATATGTGTTCGACCATAGCTGGGCCGATGCCTGGCACCGCGCGGGCGGGCGCTATTACCCCAAGCTCCAGATCGCCGCGCCCTTCACGCCCGCCACCGGCCCGCGCTTGCTGTTGTCCGACGCAAGCCTTGCGCCCCACCTGCTCAAAGGCGCCGAAACGGTGTGTTTGCAGAACAGGCTGTCCTCTGCCCACGCGACCTTCATTGCACCAGAACAATTGCCGCTGTTCGAAGACGCCGGCTGGATGCTGCGCGCTGACATCCAGTTCCACTGGTTCAACCGCGACTATCAGTCTTTCGACGACTTCCTCGGCGCGCTGTCATCGCGCAAACGCAAGGACTTGCGCAAGGAACGCGCGGCTGCGGTGGAAGGCCTCACCGTGCGGCACTTGACCGGAGCCGAGATCCGCGAGGAGCACTGGGACGCCTTCTGGCTGTTCTATCAGGACACCGGCAGCCGCAAATGGGGCAGCCCCTACCTGACCCGCGAGGCTTTCAGCCTGCTGGGGCAGCGAATGGGCGACCGGATTGTGCTGATCCTCGCTTACGACGGCGACGAGGCGATTGCCGGCGCGCTCAACTTCGTCGGCAAGGATGCGCTTTACGGGCGTTACTGGGGCTGCACCCGCGACGTGCGCTTCCTGCATTTCGAGCTGTGCTACTATCAGGCGATCGAGATCGCGATTGCGCGTGGCCTGGCCCGGGTCGAGGCGGGCGCTCAGGGCGGCCACAAGCTCGCGCGCGGCTACGAGCCGGTGCAGACATGGTCAGCCCACTGGATTGCCGATCCCGGCTTTCGCAGCGCGGTTGCCGATTTCCTCGAACGCGAGCGGGCGGGCGTGGCAAGCGACCAGCTCTATCTGGGCAGCCGCACGCCGTTTCGCAAAGGGTAATCAGGCCGCGCGGCGGGCGTCCTCGGCCAGCCACTGGCGTGCGCGGCGTTGGGCTTCGGCGATTTCGCGGGCGGTCATCTCGTCGGAAATGTCGGCACGGCAATGACCGGCTTCCCTGTGCCCGCGCGCGGCGGCGAGATTGAACCACTTGTGCGCCTCGATCAGATCGCATTCGGCGCCGTTGCTGCCGGTCGAAAAGGCCACGCCGAGATCGAAGCAGGCATTGATGTCGCCGTCCGCGGCAGCGGCGAGCCAGCGTGCCAGGCCAAGATCGGCCAGCGTCTGGTGCGAAGCTTGCGTGTCGCGACCGGTGATCGTGATCAGTTGCATGGTTTGGTCCCCGTAACTCACCAAAGCCGCCCCCTGCGGCCTTGCGTCCCCGCAAAAGTCGGCGATCATGGTCAATAAATTGTTAACGCGGCTGGCGCTTTGTTAACCGCGTGGTGCCAGGCATGGTCGGGCGAGCGGGTCGTGCCGGGTTTCGCGGAAGGGATTGTCAAAGCCGCTTGTGCGCTTGGGGGGGCTTGCCTATAGCGCGGCCATAGCTTCACCTTGCGGGACCAAGTGAGCCATGAAAAAATTCAGGTGTCCGGGCATCGTATCCCCGCAAGCTGCTCTGGGGGATTAGAGGGCCACATGGCATCTGCGGTGTCTGACGAAATCGATATCCTTGAAAAGGCCAAGCGCCTGATCGCCGAGGGCTACGTCCCGAGCGAGGACGAGGAATATATGAACGAGCGCCAGCAGGCCTATTTCCGGATGCTGCTGATCGAATGGAAGCGCTCGATCCATTCCGCCGCCGGGCAAACCCTGCAATCGCTGGCTGATGGCCCGATCCGCGAAGCCGATCTGACCGACCGTGCATCGAGCGAAACCGACTGGGGCATCGAACTGCGCACCCGCGATCGCCAGCGCAAGCTGGTGTCCAAGATCGATTCCGCGTTGCGCCGGCTGGACGAGGGCGAATACGGCTATTGCGAGGTGACCGGCGATCCGATCGGCCTGCGCCGCCTGATCGCCCGCCCGGTCGCGACCATGACGGTCGAGGCGCAGGAAGCGCACGAACGCCGCGAAAAGATCTCGCGCGACGACTGATCGCTCATAATCGCCAGGTCGGTTGTGCCCGTTTGGGACGGCCCATAGGAACGCGACCGCCCCGGCCTCTTATTTTACCGCGCGTTAACCGCCTTTGCCTAGCACTTGCTGGTGCCGCCGCTCCGGCTGGGTTAGCCTTTGCGGCGTGGTCGGGGACATGGCGCATAACACGGAGGCGATCCTGCGATGACGGGCGTTGAGACACGGAGCGTGGCGCGCGACAGCCTGTTTTTGCTGGCTGATATTCGCATCGAGCAGGGGACCGATGCCCATCGAGTGCGGGTGCGCAATCTGTCCGATGGCGGGATGATGGCCGAGGGCAATCTCAGGGTAAAGCGCGGCAACCGGGTCGATGTGGAACTGCGCAACATCGGCAGCATCGCGGGCAGTGTCGCCTGGGTGCAGGACAACCGCTTCGGCATCGCCTTCGACGAGGAAATCGATTCGCAGCTCGCGCGTCGTCCGCTTCAGGCCGAAGCACTCGCGCCGGCGAATATGATCAAGACCTCGTGGGTGCATCGCGCGCCGCCGCCGCCTGAGCCGGGCAAGCTGCGCAAGCTGTGATCGCCGGCCGCTTGGCTTTCGCCGGGCAATAATGCGCCAGACAAGCTGACCAGCGCCGCGCAAGCTGCTAGGCAAGCGGGGATGCGATTCCGGCTGGCCCTGATCCCGATGCTGCTGCTGCTCGCAACGTGCGGCCCATCCAGCGGCAGCGGGCCGATCAATGTCATCATCATCGGCTCGCCCGAGAGCCTGTTCCAGCAGGGCGTGCGTCTTTCGCCAGCGGCCCAGCACGTGCGCGCGGCCACTTTCGAAGGGCTGGTTGCGCTTGATCCGGCCGGGCAAGTGGTGCCTGCGCTGGCCGAACGCTGGATCATCACCGATGACGGGCTGAGCTATATCTTCCGCCTGCGCGACAGCAGCTGGCCCGATGGCGAGGAGATCACTGCCACCGACATCCGCCGCTTGCTGCGCGAATCGATCGCGCGGCTGGGGGGCACTTCGCTCGGACTCGATCTGGCCAAGGTGGATGACATTCGCGCCATGACCGGGCGCGTGATCGAGGTGCGCCTGTCCAGCCCGATGCCCGATTTCCTGCGGCTGCTGGCGCAACCCGAACTCGGCTTCGTCAAGAGCGGCGCCGGGGCCGGCCCGATGGTGTTGTCGCGCGACGAAGACAGGCCGCTGGCCCGGCTTTCGGCCCTGCCGCCCGAGACCCGCGGCCTGCCCGCGCGCGAGGACTGGGAAGAGATCGCCCGACCGCTGATGGTGGAGGCACGCTCGGCGCAGCGGGCGGTCGATGCCTTCTCACGCGGGGATGTTGATCTGGTGCTTGGCGGCAGCATCGTCGATTTCCCGTTGGCCGAAGCCGGGCCGCTGTCGCGCGGGACGATCCAGGTCGATCCCGCGATGGGCCTGATGGGGCTGGTGATCCGCGAGGATACCGGCCTGCTCGGCGATCCCGCCCGGCGCGAGGCCTTGTCGATGGCGATCGATCGGGCAGCGCTGATCCAGCCGTTCGGATTGAGCGGTTGGCAATCGGCCACCTGGATCGTGCCGCCCGGTGCCTTTGCCCAGCCCCGCTATCCGGAGCAGCGCTGGCAGAACCTGACGCTCGAACAGCGTCGCCAGACTGCCGCAGCGCGGATCCGGGCTTGGACGACGCAATCGGGCAAGGAGGCCAGACTGCGGATTGGCCTGCCGCCCGGCCCCGGCAGCGATCTGCTGTTTCGCCAGCTCGCCCGCGCATGGGCCAGCATCGGTGTTGCGATCGAGCGGGTGGCCCCGGGCAAGGGTGCGCAGATTGAACTGCGCGACAATGTTGCGCGCTATTCCTCGCCGCGCTGGTATCTCAACCAGTTCAACTGCGCGCTCGATGCCGGGCTGTGCTCGCCCGAGGCCGATGCACTGGTGCGCCAGTCGATTGACGAACGCGATCCGGCGACGCGCGAGCGGCTGCTGGGTGAGGCCCATGCCGCGCTGATGGCAGGCGAGGTCTACATCCCGCTCGGCGCGCCGGTGCGCTGGTCGCTGGTGCGCGGTTCGATCCGCAACTACCTCGCCAACCAGTGGGGTCTGCACCCCTTGTTCCCGCTGTCCCAGCCCACCACATAGGGGACATGGACAAGACCATGGACCGCCGCCCCGTCCCGCCCCGCATCATCGCGATGCAATTGCCCACCGGCTCCGACGCCGCTTCGGTGCGCGCCCGCGTGACGGCGATGGAACAGCTGCTCGAACGCAGCCTCGTCATCCCCGGCATCAACATGCCGATCGGGCTCGACGTGATCATCGGCCTCGTGCCGGTGCTGGGCGAGATCATCACCACCGCCATGGGCGCCTATATCATCTGGGAAGCCCGCAATCTCGGCATGTCGCGCTGGCAGCTGGCGCGGATGGGCGCGAATGTGCTGTTCGACACCGCGATCGGCGCGATCCCGCTGGTGGGCGACGCGGCCGATGCGCTGTTCCGCTCGAACACCAGAAACCTGAAGATCATCCTCAGGCACATCGAGAAGCATCATCCCGAAGCGCGGGTGATCGAGAGGTAGTTTCCTCGCGCGCCGCCAGCCGCTAGGAGCGGGCCATGGCCGGCCAAGTCACCTATTCGAGCTACCTCGATCTCGATCGCATCCTTGCAGCGCAGCACCCCTCATGCGACGCGCATGACGAACTGCTGTTCATCATCGTCCACCAGGCGAGCGAGCTGTGGCTCAAGCTGTGCCTGCACGAACTCGCCGCCGCGCGCCAATGCATCGAGGCGGACAACCTGCGCCCGGCCTTCAAGATGCTGGCGCGGGTGGCGCGCGTGCAAGCGCAGCTGATCCAGAGCTGGGACGTGCTCTCCACCATGACCCCGCACGACTATTCCGCGATCCGGCCCCACCTCGGGGCCTCGAGCGGGTTCCAGTCGGCGCAATACCGGATGATGGAATTCATGCTCGGCGGGCGCGATGGCAAGCACGTGAAGCTTCACGAGGACAACGCCGGCTGGTCGCAGCGGCTGGAAGCGGAAGCCGGGCGGGCGAGCCTCTATGATGCCGCGATCTGCCTGCTGGCGCGGCGCGGTTTTGCGATTGATGCGGCGGCGGCAGAGCGCGATTTCGGCGCGCCCTATGTCCACAACCCCAGCGTCGAGGCGGCGTGGGCGGCGATCTATCGCGATCCGCAGGCGCATTGGGATCTCTACGAACTGGCCGAAAAGCTGGTCGATCTCGAATACCATTTCCAGCGCTGGCGGTTCGGGCACCTCAAGACGGTCGAGCGGATTATCGGCTTCAAGCGCGGCACCGGGGGCACCGCGGGCGTGCCCTATCTCGAAGGCGTGCTGAAACAGGCGTTCTTCCCCGAGCTGCTGACCGTCAGGACCGCGATATGACCCCTGAAGCGCGCGCCGCCGAATTCGACGCGGCCGATCCGCTCAGCGCCTATCGCGCGTGCTTCACGCTGCCTGCGGGGGTGATCTATCTCGACGGCAATTCGCTGGGCGCGCTGCCCAAGGCAACGCCGGAGGTGCTTGCCCGTGTGGTCGAGCAGGAATGGGGCGAGGGGCTGATCCGCTCGTGGAACGCCAATGCCTTCGGGCGAGGCTGGTTCGCCATGGCGGGCCGCGTGGGCGCTAAGATCGCGCCGCTCATCGGTGCTGCGCCGGACGAGGTGATCGCCTGCGATTCGACCAGCGTGAACCTGTTCAAGCTGATCGCGGCCGCGCTTCACATGCGCCCGGGCCGCACCGTGATCCTGTCCGAACCGGGCAATTTTCCGACCGATCTCTACATGATCGCCGGGCTGGAAGCCCAGGGGCTGGCGACCCGGCGGCTGGCGGAGCGCGAGGCGCTTGTCGGGGCGCTTGGCGATGATGTCGCGCTGCTGCTGCTCACCCACGTCCATTACAAGACCGGCGCCATGCACGACATCGCCGCGCTCACCCGCGCCGCGCACGATGCGGGCGCGCTGGTGCTGTGGGACCTGTCGCATTCGACCGGCGCGGTGCCGGTCGATCTGAATGCGGCGGGCGCGGATTTCGCGGTCGGCTGCGGCTACAAATATCTGTGCGGCGGGCCGGGCGCGCCGGCCTTTGCCTTTGTCGCCGGGCGGCATCACGCTGCGCTCCGGCAACCCTTGACCGGCTGGTTTGGCCATGCCGCGCCTTTCGCCTTTTCCGACGACTACGCGCCCGCGCCGGGGATCGTGCAGCTCCAGTGCGGCACCCCGCCGGTGCTGGGCCTCGCCGCGCTCGAAGTCGGGGTGGAGCTGATCGCCGAGATCGGGGTCGGGCGGCTGCACCAGAAATCGCAGGCGCTCTCCGCGTTTTTCCTCGCCTGTCTGGCCGATCACGGCGTGAGCCTTGACTGCGTTAGCCCGGCCGATAGCGAGGCGCGCGGAAGCCAGCTTTCGTTCCGGCACGCGCACGCCTACGCCATCTGTCAGGCGCTGATCGCGCGCGGGGTGATCGGCGATTTTCGCGATCCTGATGTGCTGCGGCTGGGTTTTGCCCCGGCCTATCTGAGCTTTGCCGACATCGCCGCCGCCGCGCGCCACCTTGCCGCGGTGCTGGCGAGCGGCGAATGGCGGCGCCCGGAGTTCGGCCGGCGCGCGGCGGTGACCTGAGGCTCAGGCCTCCAGCTCGACATCCCAGTAGAGCCAGTCACGCCAGGTTTCGTGCAGGTGGTTGGGCGGGAACAGCTTGCCGGCCTGCTGCAACTGCCAGCTGGTCGGGCGGATCGGTGCCTGATGCAGCGCCATGCCGGCCTGCCGCGGGGTGCGCCCGCCCTTCTTCATGTTGCAGGGCGCGCAGGCGGTGATGATGTTTTCCCACGTGGTACGCCCGCCAAGGCGGCGCGGCATCACGTGATCGAAGGTCAGGTGTTCGCGGCTGCCGCAATACTGGCACTGGAAGCGATCGCGCAGGAACACGTTGAAGCGGGTGAAGGCCGGAAATTCGCTCTGCCTGACATATTGCCTGAGCGCGATGACGCTCGGGATCTTCATGTCGAAGCTGGGCGAATGCACCGCGCGATCATAGCTCGCGACGATGTCCACCCGATCAAGGAACACCGCCTTGATCGCGGTCTGCCACGGCCACAGGCTCAGCGGGTAATAGGACAAGGGCGTGTAATCGGCGTTGAGCACCAGCGCGGGGCATGCCGAAAGGTTGCGCGTCGGGTCGTCATCGACGCTGCGGAACCGGGCTGCTTTCTCGATCAGTTCAGCGTTGAACACGGGCCTGGCGTTCCTCCCTGATTGACTGCATCCTGACCTTGCACGGCAAAGAGTCAAACCCGTGACAGGGGGCATATCCACAGGGGCAGGCTGTGGACTGCCTGTGGATAGCGCAACGATCTGTCGTGTGGCATGGGCAAGGCGATGCCTGTTATTGCACCTTTGGTGACCCGGTTCGCGCCCAGCCCCAACGGGCACCTCCACCTTGGCCATGCGCTTTCGGCCATCGTCGCGCACGATCTGGCGCGCGCAGGCGGCGGCCGTTTCCTGCTCAGGATCGAGGATATCGACGGGCCGCGATCCCGCCCGGAACTGGCTGATGAATTTCGCCGTGATCTCGCCTGGCTGGGGCTCGAATGGGACGAGGCGCCCGCGCAATCGACCCGCCTTGCCAGCTACGCTGCCGCTGCCGGGGCGCTCAAGGCGCGCGGGCTGCTTTATCCGTGCACCTGCACCCGCAAACAGATCGAGGAGGCGGGCGCGCGTGCGGGGCTTGAAGGCCTGATCTACCCCGGCACATGCAAGCACCGCGCCTCCGATCCGGCGCTGCCCGCGGCGTGGCGGCTGGATGCGGACAAGGCGCTGGCAGAGACCGGTCCGCTGGTGTGGGAGGATGCGCTGGCGGGGCCGCAGGTGGTTGATCTCGCCGGCCTTGGTGATGTGGTGCTGGTGCGCAAGAACTTGCCTGCCAGCTATCACCTCGCCGTCACGCTGGATGATGCCGCAGACGGCGTGACGCTGGTGACGCGCGGGGCCGATCTGTTTGCGGCCAGCCACCTCCACCGCACGCTTCAGGCACTGCTCGGTCTGCCGGTGCCGCGCTGGTACCACCATCCTTTGCTGACCGACGAGACCGGCCAGAAACTCGCCAAGCGCCGCGGTTCGCCGGCGCTGGCCGAACGGCGCGCGGCCGGCGAGGATGGGCGGATGCTCGCAGAACAACTCAGGTTGCAGCATTTGAGGCTTGGAACCTGAGGCAGACACGTCCATTTAGATACGCATGACCTATGTACTCGTCCCCGTTCTGCTCGTCCTCATGGGACTGGTGGCCTATTCGCTGATCCGCGGCATCGTCGCCTTCCTCAAGACCACCAGGATCGATCTTGAAACGGGCGAGGGCAGCACCGCCACCGATATGCAGCTGCTCCAGAACAAGGCGATGTTCGCGCGCATCAAGTATCAGGCGCTTGCGATTGCGGTGGTGGCGATCCTGCTGGCGGTATCGCGCTGATTCTTCCGAGGCATGGTCAAGCTCAACAAGATCTACACCCGCACCGGGGATGACGGGACCACGGGCCTCGTCGATGGTTCGCGCTGTGCCAAGCATTCCGCGCGGATTGCCGCGATGGGGCTGGTGGACGAAGCGAATTCCGCGATCGGCCTCGCCATCTGCGCGCTGGAAGACGAGGGTCACAAGGCGCTGCTGACCCGGGTGCAGAACGATCTGTTCGATCTTGGTGCGGACCTCGCGACGCCGGCGGAAGATGACGATTTCACCCCGTCTGAGATGGTGCTGCGGATCGTGCCCCAACAGCCCGAATGGATCGAGACGCAGATCGATGCGCTCAACGCGCGGCTCGAACCGCTCACCAGTTTCGTCCTGCCCGGCGGGAGCGAGGCCGCCGCGCGCGTCCATGTCGCCCGCGCGACAACCCGTGCGGCGGAACGCGCGATGGTTGCACTGGCGGCAGAAGTGCCGGTCAATCCGGCGGCGCTTGCCTATATCAACCGCCTGTCCGATCTGCTGTTCGTGCTTGCCCGCGTGGCCAACGACGATGGCCGCACCGATGTGAAGTGGGTTCCCGGCCAGAACAGATAGCGCGCTAATCGCTGGTCAGGCGCGCCGTTCCTCGCTAGGGCGGCGCACTTGCTGCACTTGCGAAGGAACATGCACCCTATGCGCAACATTGCCGTCATCGGTGCCGGTCAGATGGGAACCGGCATCGCCCAGACTGTCGCCGCCCATGGCATGAAGGTCATGCTCACCGACATCGATCTCCCCCGAGCCGAGGCAGGGAAGGCCAATATCGAGGCGGCGCTCGCCAAGCTCATGGGCCGCGGCAAGATCGAGGCCGCCGAGGCCGAGGCGCTGCTTGCGCGGATCACGCCGGTGGCCGATTATGCCCCCTTCGCCGAGGCTGACCTGATCATCGAGGCGGCGACCGAGCGCGAGGAGATCAAGAACGCGATCTTCGACAAGGCGGGCAAGGTGCTGAATTCCAGCGCGATCATGGCCTCGAACACCTCGTCGATCCCGATCACCCGCATGGCCAACCATTCGCCCGATCCGGCGCGTTTCATCGGGCTGCACTTCTTCAATCCCGTTCCGGTTATGGGCCTGATCGAAGTGATCCCGGGCCTTGCCACTTCCGCTGCGACCACCGATGCCGTCACCGCCTTCGCCCGCGGGCTGGGCAAGGAAGTGGTGCTTTCGCAGGATGAACCGGGCTTTGTCGTCAACCGCATCCTGTTGCCGATGATCAACGAGGCGGTGTTCGTGCTCGGCCAGTCGACCGCCGGGATCGAGGATATCGACAAGGGCTGCCGCCTCGGTCTCAATCATCCCATGGGGCCGCTGCAACTCGCGGATTTCGTCGGGCTGGATACCTGCCTCGACATCATCAAGGTGCTCTACAAGACCACCCGCGACAGCAAGTATCGCCCGGCACCGCTGCTGGTGAAATATGTCGAGGCCGGCTGGCTCGGCCGCAAGACCGGGCGTGGTTTCTACGATTACACCGGCGAAGCGCCGGTTCCGACACGCTAGTTACTGCGGCTGGACGCTGATCGAGCGCGAGGTTGCCCCCGCCTCGGCGCGCCCGGCTTCGTCGCCGCCCTCGCGCGGGACCAGCTCCCCGAGCGAATCCGCCTTTACCGGGCCGCCGGTTGCCTCGGGCAGCGCCGAGATGCGCCGCACCTGCCGCTGGCCAAAGGCCGGACTGGCCGGGCTGGCCGGGCTGTCCGGCTCGGGGCTGCCCTCTTCCGGAAGCATTTCGGACGCGGGCACTTTGGCGCTGGCATAGTCGCCGAACACGGATCCGCCCGTGTTGCCCCAGCCCGCATCGGGATCGAGCGGCTCGGCCACCGGTTTGGCCCGCGCCTGCTCGACAATTGGGGCATCTTCAGACGCGGGTTCGCTTGATTTGTGCCCGAAGCGCTCCATCGTCCGGTCGAGCACCCCGCTGCCCGGGCCGACCATCATCAGCGTGCTGAAAATCGTGATCCCGGCAAATGCGAGCGCAGATTTGGTGTTGGCCAGAGGAGACTTTGACATGCAGCGCAGGATAGCGCCGGCTTGGTTAAGCCTTGGTTGAAGTCACCCCTTGGAGCGGGGCAGAGCGCGCTTCCACTCGTAAAGCAGATCGAGCGCTTCGCGCGGGGAGAGCGCATCGAGATCGGCGGCGCGCAAGGCTTCGGCCAGCTGCTGTTCGGGCGTGCAGGCGTTTTGGGCGGGCGCAGGCTCGGCGCACATCGCTGCAAACAGCGGCAGATCGCCGAGTCCTGCCGCGATTCCGCCGGTGGCCGCGCGGGTCGCCTCGAGCTTTTCGAGCACGGCCTTGGCGCGGTTGACGACGGTCGCGGGCACCCCTGCCAGCCGCGCCACGGCAAGGCCATAGGAGCGATCCGCCGGGCCATCCGCCAGTTCGTGCAGCAGCACCAGATCGCCCTGCCATTCGCGCGCGCGGACATGGTGGAGGCTGAGCGCCTCGCACGTCTCCGCCAGCCGGGCGAGTTCGTGATAGTGCGTGGCGAACAGGCAGCGGCAGGCGATCTGCGAATGCACGGCCTCGGCCACCGCCCAGGCGAGCGCGAGACCATCATACGTCGAGGTGCCCCGCCCGACCTCGTCGAGGATCACGAAGCTGCGCGGCGTCGCCTGCGCCAGGATCGCGGCGGTCTCGACCATTTCGACCATGAAGGTGGAGCGCCCGCGCGCCAGATTGTCGGCCGCGCCGACCCGGCTGAACAGGCGATCGACAAGGCCGATGCGCGCTGCGCTTGCCGGCACGAAGCACCCCGCCTGCGCCAGCACCACGATCAGCGCGTTCTGGCGCAGGAAGGTGGACTTGCCGCCCATGTTCGGGCCGCCGATCAGCCACAGGCGGTTGTCCGGGCCAAGCACGCAATCATTGGCGATGAACCGCTCACCCGCCTTGGCCAGTGCGGCCTCGACCACCGGATGCCGCCCGCCGGCAATGGCAAGGCTCGCATCGTCCGTCAGTTCGGGACGGCACCAGTCGCCCTCGGCCGCGCGTTCGGCATTGGCAGCGCCGACATCCAGCCGGGCGAGCGCCGCGGCGGTGGCGGCGATGGCCTCGCGCGCAGCGACCACCGCGCTGACCAATGCCTCGAAATGGGCTTCCTCGGCGGCGAGCGCATGGCCGCCAGCCTCTGCGATGCGAGCGGCTTCCTCGTGCAGTTTGAGCGAGTTGAACCGCACTGCGCCGGCCATCGTCTGGCGGTGAATGAAGCCACTGCCTGCTGCCATCAGCGCATCGGCGTGGCGCGCGGAGACTTCGATGAAATAGCCCAGCACGCCGTTGTGGCGAACCTTGAGCGAAGCGATCCCCGTCTCCTCACGGTAGCGCGCCTCCATCGCGGCAATCGCGCGGCGGGCATCGCCCGAAGTGGCGCGCAGTTCGTCGAGCGCCGCATCATAGCCGTCGGCAATGAACCCGCCGCCGGAGCGTTCCGTGGGCGGCGAGGGCACCAGCGCGCGCGCCAGCCCGTCGATCAGCGCGCCGTGGCCGGTCAGGCGCGCGATCACCGCGTCGAGCAGCGCCGGCCGGTCGGGCGCGTCGGAGAGCCAGTGATGGAGCCGCGCCGCCTCCGACAGCCCGTCGCGCAGCTGGCCGAGATCGCGCGGGCTTCCGCGCCCGGCCACAACCCGCCCCAGCGCACGCCCGAGATCGGGGATCGCGCGCAAGGCCTCGCGCAGGCTTGCCCGCTCGATCGGGCGATCGCGCCAGAACTGCACCAGCGCCAGCCGCGCCTCGATCATGGCAAGATCGAGCAGCGGGGCTGACAGATCCTCGGCCAGCAGCCGTGCGCCAGCGCCGGTCACGCAGCGATCGACCGCTCCGATCAGGCTGCCGGCGCGTTCGCCGGTGGCGTTTTCGAGGATTTCGAGGCTCGCCCGGGTGGCCTCGTCCATCGCCATCCCGGCTTCGGCGGCGCGCAGGACGGGGGGCAGCAGCAGCGGCAGGCTGCCGCGAGAGACATGTTCGAGATAGGCGATCAGGCCGCTCGCCGCCGCCAGCATCGCGCGGCTGAAATTCCCGAAGGCATCAAGCGTCGCCACGCCGTGCACCGCCTTCAGCTTTTCGGCCCCGGCATCGCTGCCAAAGGTGCTGCGCGGGCGATCGATCGCCTCGTCCGGGCCATGCGGCCAGTCTTCCGGCACCACCACCTCGCTCGGGGCAATCCGGGCCAGCGCCGCGCCGAGCCGGTCGGCCTGGCATTCCTCCAGCACCATCGTGCCGGTCGAAACATCGACGGTCGCAATCCCTATCGTGCCGCGCACTTCCGCAAGCGCCACCAGCACATTGGCGCGGCGCGGATTGAGCAGGGCTTCCTCGGTCAGGGTGCCCGCCGTCACCAGACGCACAATCGCGCGGCCGACCAGCGCCTTGGATGAGGGCTTGCCCTCGCGCCGGGCCCGCGCCTTGGCCTCGTCCGGGGTTTCGATCTGCTCGGCAATCGCCACCCGGCAGCCGGCCTTGATAAGGCGCGCCAGATAGTTTTCTGCCGAATACACCGGCACCCCGCACATCGGGATCGGCGCGCCCATATGCTCGCCCCGCGTGGTCAGGGCAATATCGAGAAGCTGCGCGGCCTTGCGCGCGTCCTCGAAGAACAGTTCGAAGAAATCGCCCATGCGATAGAACAGCAGCGCATCGCCCGCTTCTTCCCGCAGCGCGAGGTATTGCGCCATCATCGGGGTGGGTTTGGGATCATGCAGCGCGGCCATTGCTTGCGCCTAGCCCGACGGCCCGCGATTCGGAATGTCCTCCTTTCACGCTTTCCCCCGAAGCGGCGCGATTTCGGGCCTATCGCTGGCAGAGCGGCGCGGGTAAGACAGACCGCAAACTTCCGGAGCGAATGAAGGGGAAGCCAGCATCATGGCCGAAGACAACAAGGGCGGGTTCACCGCGCGCGAGGCATTGTATTATCACGAGGCGATCCGGCCCGGTAAGATCGAGATCGTCGCGACCAAGCCGATGACCTCGCAGCGCGATCTGAGCCTGGCCTATTCGCCGGGCGTTGCCGTGCCGGTCGAAGCGATTGCGGGCGATCCCTCGCTGGCGGCACGCTACACCGCCAAGGGCAACCTCGTGGCGGTGATTTCGAATGGCACCGCGATTCTTGGCCTCGGAAATCTTGGCGCGCTCGCCGCGAAGCCGGTGATGGAAGGCAAGGCCGTGCTGTTCAAGCGCTTTGCCGATGTCGATGCGATCGACATCGAGCTTTCCACCGAAGACCCGGAAGCCTTCATCAATGCGGTGGCGCTGATGGAGCCGACCTTTGGCGGCATCAACCTTGAAGACATCAAGGCACCCGAATGCTTCATCATCGAAGCTGCGCTGCGCGAGCGGATGAAGATCCCGGTGATGCATGACGATCAGCACGGCACCGCGATCATTACCGCGGCAGGCCTGCTCAACGCGTGCCACATCACCGGGCGCGATTTTCAGGACGTGAAGGTTGTGGTCAACGGCGCGGGCGCGGCAGCGATCGCCTGCACCGCGCTGATCAAGGCGATGGGCGTGCGCCACGAAAACGTGATCATGTGCGACCGATCCGGCCCGATCACCCCGGACCGTGAAGGGGTGGACCAGTGGAAAAGCGCCCACGCGGTCGCCACCTCGGCCACCAGCCTCGAAGAAGCGCTGGTGGGCGCGGACATCTTCCTCGGTCTGTCGGCAGCCGGGGCGCTCAAGCCCGAGTGGGTCAAGAAGATGGCTGACAAGCCGATCATCTTCGCGATGGCCAACCCGACGCCCGAAATCATGCCCGACGAGGCCAAGGCCGTGCGCCCCGACGCGATCATTGCCACGGGGCGGAGCGATTTCCCCAACCAGGTCAACAACGTGCTGGGTTTCCCCTTCATCTTCCGCGGGGCGCTCGACGTGCGGGCGACCACCATCAACGAGGAAATGAAGGTCGCTGCCGCACAGGCCATCGCCGAGCTGGCGCGCCAGCAGGTGCCCGAGGAAGTGGCGAGCGCCTATGGCAAGAACCAGAAGTTCGGCACCGACTACATCATCCCCGCCCCGTTCGATCCGCGTCTGATCGAAGTGGTGTCATCGGCGGTTGCCAAGGCGGCGATGGATTCGGGTGTGGCGCAGACCCGGATCGAGGATTTCGATGCCTACCGCGTGGCGCTGCGTTCGCGGCTCAACCCCACCACTTCGGTGCTGACCGGCGTTTACGAGACCGCCAAGGCCAATCCCAAGCGCATGGTGTTTGCCGAGGCCGAGGAAGAAGTGGTGTTGCGCGCCGCGATCCAGTTCCGCGATTTCGGCTATGGCACGCCGATTCTGGTGGGCCGCACCAAGGCGGTGCTCGACAAGCTGCACCAGCTTTCGGTGAGCGATCCCGGCAGCTTCGAAATCCAGAACTCGGCCGATAGCCAGCATGTGCCGGCGATGGTCGACTATCTCTACACGCGGCTCCAGCGGCGCGGCTTCACCGAGCGCGACGTGCGGCGGATGGTGAACCAGGATCGCAATGTGTTCGCTTCGCTGCTGGTTGCGCTCGGGCATGGCGACGGGATCATCACCGGCATGACCCGCACCTTTGCTCAGACCGTGCGCGAGGTGAATCTGGTGCTCGATCACAAGGAAGGCGCGCTGCCTTTCGGCATCCACATGATGATCGGCAAGAACCACACGACGTTCCTGGCCGATACCACCATCAACGAGCGTCCCAATGCGGTCGAACTCGCCCATATCGCCAGGGAAACCGCCGCAGTCGCCCGCCGCATGGGCCATGAACCGCGGGTGGCGTTCCTCAGCTATTCGACATTCGGCAACCCGTCGGGCCAGTGGCTCGGCAGCATCCGCGAGGCGGTGGCGATCCTCGACCGCGAGGAGCCGGGCTTCGAGTATGAAGGCGAAATGGCGCCCGATGCCGCGCTCAATCCCAAGGTGATGGCGCTCTATCCCTTCAGCCGCCTGTCCGGCCCGGCCAACGTCCTGATCATGCCGGGGCTGCAATCGGCCAACCTCTCGGCCAAGCTGCTGCGCGAACTGGGCAGCAATGCCACCATCGGCCCGATGCTGATCGGGATGGAAAAGCCGGTGCAGATCGTGCCGATGACGGCGAGCGTGCCCGACGTGCTGACGCTGGCCGTGCTGGCGGGCGCGGGGGTTGTGGGGTGAGGATCGCCGGCGCGGGCCTTGCCTATTGGGCGGGGGTCTTCGCGCTGGGGTTCGTGCTCGGAACCATTCGGGTGCTGTGGCTCGCGCCGCTGGTGGGCCTGATGCCCGCCACCGTGATCGAACTCCCGGTGATGTTGGCCGCGAGCTGGTGGGCCGCTGGCTGGCTGGTGCGGCGCTTTGCGATCATGCCCGGCGGCGAGGCGTTGGCCGTGGGTGCTTTCGCCTTCGCGCTGCTGATGGCGGCCGAATGTGCGCTGGCCATAACGATGATGGGGCAGACAGCCGCGCAGTGGTTCGCCGGCATGCGCCAGCCACACGCGCTGTTGGGGCTGGCGGGACAGGCGGTCTTCGCGCTGATGCCGTGGTGGCGCGCCGGGCGTGACGGCATCGCGGGAGCAGGCCCAACGCCTTGATAGGCCTTGGCAGGGGGCCGCGTGCGTGTCACCGTGCGCGCTTGAAGGAGTCCTTGTAATGCTGACGACACTTTTGCACCGGGCGCTGGCTTTCTTGGCCGCGTTCGTGCTGGCCCCGGTCACGCCGCTTGCCGCGCAGCAAGCGCCAGAGTCCGAGGTGGTGTTCGCCAATGTTCGGCTGTTCGACGGCACCTCCGACACCCTGTCTGCGCCGACCACGGTGGTGGTGCGCGGCAATCTGATCGCGGCGATCGGGCCTGTGCCGCGCCTGCCTCGCCGCAAGCGACAGTGATCGACGGGCGCGGCCAGACGTTGATGCCGGGCCTGATCGACAATCACGTGCACATGATGTTCAACAGCCTCTCGCCCGCGCAAATGGCCGCGCCGGACATGAGCCTTGAAAAGGTGATGGCGCTGTCCGCCGAGCAATCGCGGGCGATGCTGCTGCGCGGCTTTACCGCGGTGCGCGATGTGGGCGGGCCTTCGTTCCTGCTCAAGCGTCTGATCGACAGCGGCAAGCTGATGGGTCCGCGCATCTGGCCATCGGGACCGATGATCTCGCAGACCTCGGGCCATGCCGATCTGCGCGGCCCGGACGAGCCATCGCGGCGTTTTTCGGGCAAGATGTCCAAGGCCGAGGAAATCTGGGCCAGCGTGATTGCCGATGGGCGCGACGAGGTGCTGACCGCCGTGCGCGAGAACCTGCGCATGGGGGCGAGCCAGATCAAGATCGCGGCCGGCGGCGGGACGAGTTCGGAATATGATCCGCTCGATGTGACCCAATACACCCTCGACGAGATGAAGGCGGCGGTCGATGCGGCTTCGGACTGGAACACCTATGTCACCGTCCACGCCTACCATCCCAAATCGGTGCGCCGCGCGATCGAGGCCGGGGTGAAGGTGATCGAGCATGGCAATCTGCTCGATGAAGACACGCTGCGGCTGATGGCCGAAAGGGGCGTCTGGCTGTCCGGGCAGATGCTGGTCGATTCGACCGAGGCGATGGACCCCAGGCGGCGCGAGAAGCGCAAGCCCGTGATCGAAGGGCAGCGCCTCGTCTGGCCGATGGCCAAGCGGCTCGGGGTGAAGCTTGCCTGGGGCACCGACTTCCTGTTCGAGCCTGATCTGAACGCCCAGCAGAATGCCTATATCCTCAGGCTGAAGCCCTTTTTCACCCCCGCCGAACTGCTCAGGCTGGTGACCTCGGGCAATGCCGAACTGCTCGCCTTGTCCGGCCCGCGCACGCCCTATCCCGGGCGGCTTGGCGTGGTTGAGCAAGGCGCGCTGGCGGACCTCATTCTGGTGCGCGGCGATCCGCTGGCCGATATCGACCTGATCGGCGACCCGGCCGCGAACTTCACCGTCATCATGAAAGACGGGAAGCTTGTGAAGGGGCCGTAAGGCTTACCGCCGCCGGAAGCGGAAATACCACACCTCGTGCCCGTACACGGTGCGCGCCTTGTGTTCGTAGCGGGTCTCGGGCCAGCCTGAGGGGCGCACCTGCCAGTCGGCGGGCTTTTCCACCACCCATTCGAACAGGTCGGTGTGGCGCTGCATCACCATCAGCGCGTGGCGCAGGTAGATGTCGTGATCGGTGCCGAAGCGGAATTCGCCGCCGGGTTTGAGCTTGGCGGCGATCAGTTTCACCGGACCGTCGTTCATCATCCGCCGCTTGGCATGGCGTGCCTTGGGCCAGGGATCGGGGTGGAGCAGGTAGAGCATCGTCAGCGCCCCGTCCGGGATGCGCGCCAGCACCTCCAGCGCATCGCCATGGTGCAGGCGGATATTGGCAAGGCGTTGGGTCTCGATATGGGTCAGCGCCTGCGCCACGCCGTTCACGAACGGTTCGGCCCCGATGAAGCCGTGATCGGGCAGCAGGTCGGCGCGATAGGCGAGATGCTCGCCCCCGCCGAAGCCGATCTCGAAATGCAGCGGGCGGGAATCGCCGAACAGGATTGCCGAAGTGACCGGCCCCTCGGCAGGCACGCTGATCTGCGGCAACAGATTGTCAACCAGCGACTGCTGGTGCTTGCGCAACTTCTTGCCCACGCTGCGGCCATAGAGCCGCGCAATGGTGGTGGGATCGCCTTCCTTGAACGCTGTCATGGCGCGGGCGCTTGGCAGTCGCTCCACCGAGGGTCAAGGTCGGAAGGATCCCAAAAAAATCGGGCTGGACGCATGGGCCGGGCTATGATGTGCATGGTGACATGGCAGGCCAGACCATTCCCGATAGCACGTTTGCGGCACTCAACGACAACGAGCTGGAAATTCTGCGCCTGCTGGCGTGCGGGCACACTGCCAAGTCGATAGCGGCCAGCCTCGGGCGGTCGGAAACCGCGATCAACGAGCGCCTGCGTGAGGCACGCCGGAAGACCGGGGTGGGCAGCAGCCGCGAACTGGCCCGCGTGCTCGATGCCCAGAAATTCTGGGACAAGAATATCGATCTACCGATGCACGGTTCGTCCAACGAGAACGCGGATCAGCCCCCATCCAAGAGGGCAACCTGGACGAAAGGATGAATCATCATGCTTGTCTCAATCCCCATTGCCGCGCTCGGCCTCGTCCTTGCTGCCGGAACCGCTACCCACGAAGCTGCCCCTGCGCCGACGGCGCAATCCGCACCCGTTGCTCAATCGCCGCTGGTTGGCCGGTGGGCGCTCGACGTGGCACGGATCCCTGCCGACGAGCGCCCGCAGCGGGTCACGATCGCGTTCGCTGCCGCACCTGACAACCGGATGATGACCAGCGTAGAGATCGTTGCACCCGATGGAACCGCTACCCGGGCCGATTCGGTAGCCGGTCTTGACGGTGTGCCGGTACCCGTCACCGGGACGATGGCGTTCATCGACACGGTCTCGCTGCGCCAGCCCGAGGCCAACACCCTCGTGATGACCCTGGGCAGGAATGGCAGCCCGATCTCGACCCGGGTCTACACCGTGGCCGATGACCGCCAATCGATGACCGAAACGATCATCTGGCCGGGCGCAAACATGCCAAAGCTGGAAACCACCTATTTCAACCGGATCGGTTGACCATTCAGCCGGACTGCCTCCCGGCCTGAATGGCAATGCGCCCGGGGTGTGTTCACCCCGGGCGCATCCCCCGTCCCCGAAGCGAGACCAAACAGAATGTCACGGCTCGTGTGCGAGCCGCATGGGCGCGGAGGCGCTCTTGCAATAAGTTACGCCGCTTCGACTTCCGTTTCCGAATCGCGCAGCACGTAGCCCCGGCCCCACACGGTTTCGATGTAATTGTCCCCGCCGCAGGCATGGCTCAGCTTCTTGCGCAGCTTGCAGATGAACACATCGATGATCTTGAGTTCCGGCTCGTCCATCCCGCCATAGAGGTGGTTGAGGAACATTTCCTTGGTCAGCGTGGTGCCCTTGCGCAAGCTGAGCAGCTCGAGCATCGCATATTCCTTGCCGGTCAGGTGGACGCGCGCGCCATCGACTTCGACCGTCTTGGCATCGAGGTTCACCGCCAGCTTGCCGGTGCGGATGACCGACTGCGAATGGCCCTTGGATCGGCGCACCACGGCGTGAATGCGGGCGACCAGCTCCTCGCGGTGGAACGGCTTGGTGACGTAATCGTCGGCACCAAAGCCGAAGCTGCGCACCTTGGAATCCATCTCGGCAATGCCCGAAAGGATCAGAACCGGGGTCTGCACCTTGGCGACACGCAGCTTCTTGAGCACGTCGTAGCCATGCATGTCAGGCAGGTTCAGGTCGAGCAGGATGATGTCGTAATCATACAGCTTGCCGAGGTCCAAACCTTCCTCGCCAAGGTCAGTCGAATAGACGTTGAAGCCTTCGGTGGTAAGCATCAGCTCGATCGCCTTGGCGGTCGTCGGTTCGTCTTCGATCAGCAGCACACGCATCGGTGGGTCCCCTGTTTGCCCTTCGGTAACCCCCGCTTAGGAGAGGTTGCCACGAATTAACCACGTCGCTTGTCACCAAAAAAGGTTAATAAGAGGTTTAAGGCGTTAACGCTTTGTGGGTGAGTCTTTCGAGTCACACCGCATAGCCGCGCTTGCGGTGCAGGTCTCAGGCCTTAAACGGCCTGCGCCCGTCGGCGCGAAAACTCCTAACGCGCCCCTGCCAGCTTCTTCGCCCGCCGCCGTTCAGCGCTGGAACCGATACCGATCGCCTCGCGATACTTGGCGACGGTGCGCCGGGCGAGGTCGAAGCCTTCCTGCTGGAGCATCTCGGCAAGCTGCTGGTCGGACAGGATATTCTTGGCGCTTTCGGCATCGATCAGTGCCTTGATCCGCGCCTTGATCGCCGCCGAGGATGCGCCTTCGCCATCCGCCGACGCCACACCGCTGGTGAAGAAATATTTGAGTTCAAATGTTCCGCGCTCGCACCACAGATACTTGTTGCTGGTAACGCGGCTGACGGTGCTTTCGTGCATTGCGATCTGCTCGGCCACTTCGCGCAATGTCAGCGGGCGCAATTCGGATACGCCGCGGCGGAAGAAGCCGTCCTGCTGCTTCACGATCGCGGCGGCGGTCTTGAGGATCGTCTTCTGGCGCTGGTCCAATGCGCGGATCAGCCAGTGGGCATCGGCCAGCTTTTCCTTGAGCCAGCCGCGCGATTCCTTGCTGGTCGCCCCGGCGCTCAATTCGATGAAGTAACCGCGGTTGACGACCAATTTGGGCAGGGTGTCTTCATTGAGCGCGATGTCCCACCCGCCCGCGGCATTGGCGGTGACGAGGATGTCGGGCACCACGGTTGCTGCTTCGGACGGCGCGAAGGCAAGGCCGGGGCGCGGGTTGTAGCTGCGCAGCTCGCGCAGCATGTCGGCGAAATCCTCGTCATCCACCCGGCACAGGCGTTTGAGCCGCTCCACCTCGCCGCGCGCCACCAGGTCAAGATTGTCGATCAGGGCTTTCATGCAGGGATCATAGCGATCCGCCTCGCGCGCCTGGATGGCGATGCATTCGGCCAGGTTGCGCGCCCCCACGCCCGAGGGATCGAGCGATTGCACCAGCGCCAGCCCGGCCTCAGCCGCGGCGAGATCAACCCCGATATCCTCGGCCACTTCGTCCAGCGGCGTGCCGAGATAGCCCGCATCGTCGAGCAGGCCGATGATATGGCGGGCGATGAAAGCGGTTTGCGGATCGCTGGCAGCTGCGCCGATCTGGCCTTCGAGATGCTCGGTCAGGGTGACTTCGGCGGCGCGCAGCTGCTCCCAGTCGGGCATGTCGTCGAAGTCGCCACCCGAAGCGCTGGCCGCGCCCCATTCGGCATCGCGCATGGCAGGCCCGGCGCCGTCGCCGGTGTCGAAATCGCGCTCCACCGCAGCCAAGTCGAGCGGCGCATCGCCTTCGCCCCCGCCTGCCAACATCAGCTGATCGGCGGTTGCATCCTCGCCCGCAGGGGCGATGCCGTCGCTCCGCTCAGCCTCCCCTGCGTCCGCCGGGCCGCTCGTATCGAGCAGCGGATTGGCTTCGAGCGCTTCGGCGATGAAGCTTTCGATTTCCAGATTGGAGGCCGCCAGCAGCTTGATCGCCTGCTGCAATTGCGGCGTCATCACCAGCGATTGCGTTTGCCGGAGATCGAGGCGGGGGCCGAGCGCCATGCCTGTGCGCGCTAGAGCGTGAAGCTCTCGCCGAGATAGAGCCGCCGCACGTTTTCGTCCGCGACCAGCTCCTGCGGAGACCCGGCGAACAGCACCTGTCCGCCATAGATGATGCAGGCGCGGTCAACGATGTCGAGCGTTTCGCGCACGTTATGGTCGGTGATCAGCACGCCGATGCCGCGCGCTTTGAGATCCTTCACCAGATCGCGGATGTCGCTGATCGAGAGCGGATCGATGCCCGCGAACGGCTCGTCGAGCAGCATGATCGACGGCTTGGCGGCCAGCGCGCGGGCGATCTCGCACCGCCGCCGCTCCCCGCCCGAGAGCGCCATCGCCGGGCTTTCACGCAGCCGGGTGAGGCCGAATTCGTCGAGCAACCGCTCCAATTCGCTGGCGCGGGTGGCGGCATCGGGCTCGACCAGTTCGAGCACGCAATTGATATTCTGCTCCACCGTCATGCCGCGGAAGATGCTGGTTTCCTGCGGCAGGTAACCCAGGCCCAGGATCGCGCGGCGATACATCGGCAGTTTGGTGACATCCTCGCCGTCCATCAGGATGCGGCCCGAATCGGGCTTCACCAGCCCCATGATCGAATAGAAGCAGGTGGTCTTGCCCGCGCCGTTGGGGCCAAGCAGACCGAGCACTTCGCCCTTGGCGACGTGAAGCGAGATATCGGTCAGCACCGCGCGCTTGTCGTAGCTCTTGGCGATCGAGATCACTTCGAGCCCGCTGCCGGTCGGCTGGCTGGCTGGGGCGGTGTCGGCCACTGCCGCGGTAAGGGATGACTCGTGCATTGATGCCAGTCTTTAGCAGCCCTGAAGCCGCTGGAAAGACCCGAGGCGGGTTTGGCAGGATTTTTGCTTAGCCGAATGGGTGCAAAAATCCAGGTGGCGGGGCGTGGCCAAACCTTGTGCGATTCCGGCGGCTTGACCGGTCAATCGTGCAGTTCACGCAACAAACCGGTGATTTCCCGCGCCATGTTGCAACTTGGTGTCGCCTTTGCGATACTCGCTTCGCGAGATCAGACCGTCGGGGAGCGGCGCACATGGGGAAGGTATCCGGACAGCAGCAGGCGCAGGCGGCCGCACCGGCGCGCACGCGCGACTGGCGCAAGGCGATGAGCGATCATGTCGCCTATAGCCTGCTGGCCTACACCGCGCTCCAGATTTTCGTGACCGTCAAGGCCTTGAGCGAGGGCACCTCGGGCCTCTTGCCCTACCTCGCGCTGATCGTGCTGGTGGCGGGAATCATCCCGGCGCTGCGCTGGTTTGAACGCCGCTGGATCGGGCTGAACGACGCCGAGGCCGCTGACGAAGGCTATGCCCGGGCGTTCCGCCGCGACATCACCGGCCTTTGGCTGCTGGCCATCGGACTGCCCTTTGCGCTGACCGTGCTGTTCAAGGCGGCGTTGCGCGTCATCTAGTTTTCCGCACGCCCGCCGCGCACCTGCCTTCCCCCTCGGGCGCCGCTTCAAACCCGACAGGCGCTCGCACTCGCGGTCGCTGGCACGGCCGCCAGCCATGCATTGTCGATCCAGGGGGCTACTTGCCCGCCTGATACCGTTCGATCGCTTCGAGCGTGATCCGGCGCGCTTCGGCGGCATCGCCCCAGCTGCCGATCCGCACCCACTTTTCAGTTTCGAGATCCTTGTAGTGGGTGAAGAAGTGCTCGATCTGCTGGAAAATGATCGAGGGCAGGTCGCTCGTCTCGATCACGTCGGCGTAATAGGGGAAGGTTTCGTTCACCGGCACGCAGACCAGCTTTTCATCGCCGCCCTGCTCGTCTTCGAGATTGAGCACCCCGATCGGACGCGCGCGCACCACGCAGCCGGGAATGAAGGGCGAACGCGAGATCACCAGCGCATCGAGCGGATCGCCGTCGGGCGAGAGCGTGTGCGGCACAAAGCCGTAATTGGCGGGATAACGCATCGGCGTGTGCAGGATGCGATCGACGAACAGCGCGCCCGATTCCTTGTCGAATTCGTACTTCACCGGCTCGCCGCCGGTCGGCACTTCGATGATGACATTGAGATCGTCAGGCGGGTTCTTGCCGGTAGGGACCTTGTCGATGCGCATGGCTCTTCTCTTTTCTGGTCTGCGTGTGAGAGGTAACGCGCCGCCCCTTAATCGGTGCCGCAGCATTGCGAAAGACCCCGCGTGGCCTTAACTGCGCAGCCCATGAGCAAGAAGACCCCGCAAGCCATCCGCGGCACCCAGGACATTTTCGGCGCCGAGGCCGAGGCTTTCGCCTTCGTGGTGGAAACCTTCGAGCGTGTGCGCCGCCTGTATCGCTTCCGCCGGGTGGAAATGCCGGTGTTCGAGCGAACCGAGGTGTTCGCCCGCTCGCTGGGGGAAACCACCGATGTGGTGTCGAAGGAGATGTACTCCTTCGAGGATCGGGGCGGCGAAAGCCTGACCCTGCGCCCCGAATTCACCGCCGGTATCGCGCGCGCCTTTCTGACGAACGGCTGGCAGCAATACGCGCCGCTGAAGGTGGCGACCCACGGGCCGCTGTTCCGCTACGAGCGCCCGCAGAAGGGCCGCTACCGCCAGTTCCACCAGATCGACGCCGAGGTGATCGGCGCGGGTGAGCCGCAGGCCGATGTCGAGCTGCTGGCGATGGCCGACCAACTGCTCAAGGAGCTAGGGATCAACGACGTGACCCTGCACCTCAACACGCTGGGCGATAGCGCAAGCCGCGAGGCGTGGCGGGCTGCGCTGATCGACTATTTCCTTGGCGTGAAGGATCAGCTTTCGGAAGAATCGCAGGAGCGGCTGGAAAAGAATCCGCTGCGGATTTTGGATTCCAAGGATGCGCAGGACCAGCCGTTTCTGGCCGATGCGCCCAAGATCGATGCTTTCCTGTCGGAGGGGGCGAGCGCCTTCTTCGCCGCCGTCACCAGCGGCCTTGATGCGGCCGGCGTGAAGTGGGTGCGGGCGCAGAGCCTTGTGCGCGGACTCGATTACTATCGTCACACCGCGTTCGAGTTCATTCCTGATGAGGGCAGCGCCTCGGCCGCCGCGCTTGGGTCGCAGAGCACGGTGCTGGGCGGCGGGCGTTATGACGGGCTGATGGAAAGCCTCGGCGGCGCAGCCACGCCCGCGGTGGGCTGGGCTGCGGGGATCGAGCGGCTGGCGATGTTGGTGGGGGCACGGGAAGAGCAGCCTGCCGACCTGATTGTCGTCGTTGAGGATGACTCACGTGTGGCAGAGGCCATCGGCGTGATTGGCGATGTCCGCAAGCACGGCTTCACGGCCGAACTGATCGCTACGGGATCGCCGAGAAAGCGCTACGACAAGGCCGTGAAACGGGGAGCCGAGGTCATCCTGTCGCTCAGGTCAGAGATGCTTCACGGCCTTGCGACCGGTAAACCGGGAGCGGAAGTTCTCGGCGTGCTGGGCGCCTATCGCTAGCCTGCCGCGTCTCCCTGAACGCGTTTAAGGGTTCATCGCGCCGCGCAAACGGCGGCCCGGACCGGCAGAATGGATGCTGAAACACTCAGCATGATGCGCAAGAGAAACGAATATGCAGATCCCCCCCGAACGCCTTGACCAGATCGCGCACCGCTTTGCGGAGCTGGAAGCGCGCATGGCGAGCGGAACGCTCGAGGGCGAGGCCTTCGTGCGCGCCAGCCGCGACTATGCCGAGCTTGAACCGGTCGCCAAGATCGCGGCGGAAGTGAAAGCCGCGCGTCAGGAAATGGACGGGCTGCAAGAGATGCTCGCCGATCCCGAGATGAAGGCCATGGCCGAGGAAGAGCTGGCCAGTCTGAAGGCCGCGCTCCCCGAACTCGAACGCCGCCTCGCCATCGCGCTGCTGCCGCGCGATTCCGCCGATGCCAAGCCTGCAATGCTCGAAATCCGCGCCGGCACCGGGGGCGATGAAGCCGCGCTGTTCGCCGCCGATCTTTACCGGATGTATGAAAGATACGCCGCCGAACAGGGCTGGAAGGTCGAACTGGTCAGCATCAATGCCAGCGAAATCGGCGGGTTCAAGGAAGTGATCGCCAACGTCACCGGCACCGGGGTGTTCGCCAAATTGAAGTTCGAAAGCGGGGTCCACCGTGTCCAGCGTGTGCCCGTGACCGAAAGCGGCGGGCGCATCCACACTTCGGCCGCGACCGTGGCAGTGCTGCCCGAGCCGGATGAGGTGGATGTCAGCATCGAGGACAAGGACCTCAAGATCGATGTCTACCGTGCGAGCGGCGCGGGCGGGCAGCACGTCAACACCACCGATTCGGCGGTGCGCATCACCCACCTGCCGACCGGCACCGTCGTCACCTGTCAGGACGGCCGCAGCCAGCACAAGAACCGTGAAAAGGCGATGCAGGTGCTGCGCACGCGGCTCTATGATGCCCAGCGCGAGGCCACGCAGGGGGCCGAGGCCGAGGCGCGCAAGGCGATGGTCGGTTCCGGCGACCGCTCCGAGCGTATCCGCACCTACAACTTCCCCCAAGGCCGCATCACCGATCACCGCATCGGGCTGACGCTGCACAAGCTGGAGGAAGTGCTCGCCGGGCCGGGCCTTGCCGAGCTGATCGATGCTCTGATCGCCGAAGACGAAGGCAAGCGGCTGGCGGCATTGAGTGCGTGATAAGGCGCGAATGACCGCGGGCGAAGCGATCCGCGCTGCTGCCGAGGCTCTCGCGCCCGTCAGCGACACCGCGCGATTGGATGCCGAATTGCTGATGGCGCACCTGTTCGGGGTTTCCCGCTCCGAACTGCTGCTGGGCCACCTGCGCGATCCCGCGCCGGCGGGGTTCGATCCGCTGGTGGCACGGCGCCTGGGTCACGAACCGGTTGCCTACATCACCGGGCGGCAGGAGTTTTACGGTCTGCCCTTCATTGTCACGCCCGCCACGCTGATCCCGCGCGCTGACAGCGAGACGCTGGTGTCGGCCGCGCTCGAAGCGAAGCCCGATGCGCTGCGGGTGCTCGATCTGGGCACCGGCTCGGGTGCGCTGCTGCTGGCGGTGCTGGCCTGTTTGGGCAGAGCGCAGGGGATCGGGATCGACCGGAGCGAGGCCGCGCTGGCGGTCGCCCGCGCCAATGCCGAGGCGCTGGGGCTGCGTCCGCAGGCGCGGTTTGTGGCAGCAGACTGGCACGCGGGCGGCTGGGCGGATGGTCTTGGCACATTTGACCTGATCCTCGCCAACCCGCCCTATGTCGAAGCGGACGCCGCGCTCGATCCGCAGGTGCGCGATTTCGAGCCGCACGCCGCGCTGTTCGCCGGGCCTGACGGGCTGGATGACTACCGCGTGCTGATCCCGCAATTGCGCGCGCTGATGAACGGGGGCGCGCTGGCGGTGCTCGAAATCGGCGCGAGTCAGGCCGATGCGGTATCGGCCCTTGCCGCCGCCGCGGGGTTTGCCACCCGCTTGCACCGCGACCTTGCCGGACGCGCCCGTGCGCTCGTGCTTGGTTGAGGAATTGCGCTGCGGGGCTTGGCAAACCGGTTTCGCATCGCTAGGTGAACCTACAGGCCAGACGATATGCGAAGGGCGCAAATCGCTGGGCCACGCTCCAGAACGCAGCTGAACCGGCCGTAAGGGCACACCCTCGGCCGCATCGGCGCGGAGCGCGCAACACGCGTTGGCAAGGCCTATCGGTGTGCTGCAAGGGCAAGGGGTCTGTTGGCCACGCATGCAATCAGTGTTTTGCATCAGGCCGCTGATTAAGGAACAATTTCCTTGAATAACAATCGCAATAACCGTCGCCGCGGGCGCGGTAATCGCTCTCAGGGCGGCAATGGCAACCAGCTTAACCGGATCGACAGCCGTGCGCGTGGCAATGCGCCCCAGCTGCTCGAGAAATACAAGAAGATGGCGCAGGATGCCCAGCACAACGGCGACCGGGTGCAGATGGAGTACTATCTCCAGTTCGCCGATCACTATTTTCGGGTGATCGCCGACAACAAGGCGCGGCAAGAAGAGCAACGCAGCGGCCGTCGCAATGAAGAGCGCGAGCCGAGCGAAGATTTCGATGACGATTTCGACTTCGACCGAGGCCGGCGCAGCGATGCCTCCACCCGTTCATCTTACGAGCAGGCTGATGGTGCCGGCACCATCGAAATGGCCGAAGGCGAGCCCGGGCAGGAAGGCGAAAGCTTCCTGACGGATGACCGCGAGGATCGCGAAACGGCGCTTGACGATGCGCGCGTGCGCGGCCCGCGTCGCCAGCAGCGCAAGCCCAGAGACGGCGGGCGCGATAGCGGGCGCGGCGAGCGGCAGGAGCGCGGCGAACAACGGGGCGAGCGCACAGACCGGCCCGAGCGCAGTGATGCCAAGCCCGCCCGCACCCGCAAACCGCGCAAACCGGCCGATGATGGCGAACAGCGCGGCATTGATTCCTCGATTCTTCCGCCCTCGATCCGCGGTGACGACACCGGCGGCGAAGGCGGCGGCGCGCTCGAAACCGTCGAGTAATTGCGATGACCGGGCGGCTGGCTGCGCTTGCGGCGCTGGCGCAGCGCCGCGCGGCGGTTGCTGCTATCGCGCTGGGGCTGATCGCCGCTTGCGCCTACCCGCCGCTGCACCTGTGGCCGCTCGGCCTTGGCGCTTTGGCGGGGTTCGTTTGGCTGCTCTCCTGTGCGACGAACTGGCGCAGCGCGCTGTGGCGCGGTTGGTGGTTCGGCTGGGCGCATCTGACGCTCGCCAATAATTGGATCGCAACCGCCTTCACCCATCAGGCCAAGATGCCCGAGGCGCTTGGCTGGGCGGCGGTGCCGCTCTTGTGCATCTACCTGGCGTGGTATCCCGCCTTTGCCGCGCTGGCGGCGCATATGCTGGCGAAGAAACGCCCGCTTTGGGCCTTCGGGCTGGTGCTGGCGGGGGCGTGGATTGTCACCGAATGGCTTAGGGGCTGGGTGTTCACCGGCTATCCTTGGCCGCCCTTGGGGCTGATGCTGCTGGGCGGGTGGGAGACGCAGGGGATCGCGGGCTATCTGACGATTGCCGGAACCTATGCCTTGTCGGGCCTTGCCGTGCTGATCGCCGCCGCGCTGCTGGCCGTGTTCGCCGAGCGCCGCTGGATCAACGGGTTCGGACTTTCAGCGCTGGTGGTCCTGGGCATGATCGCGCCGATGAAGGAGCGCGAGGCCAAGACCGAGGGTATCCGCTACACTCTCGTCCAGCCCTATATCCCGCAATCCGAGATCAACGACGCGGGCAAGTTCGAGGAGCAGTTCGCGCGCCTTTCCGCGCTGACCACACCCGCGCGGGGCCAGTCGCGCATCGTGCTGTGGCCCGAAAGCGCGATCCCCGATTACCTCGAGGACGGCTATCCCGAACGCTACTATCTCCAGATGACCGCAGGCGGCGACCCGGACTTCGCCCGCCGCCGCATCGGCACGGTGATCGGTCCGCAATCGACGCTGCTGACCGGGGTGGTCAATCTCAACATCGGCACCAACGCCTCGGGCGTTCGGGCGGCGGTGAGCGCGCGCAATTCGGTGATGGCACTGAATGGCGCGGGAAAGATCATCGGCGGTTATGACAAGGCGCATCTGGTGCCTTATGGCGAATATCTGCCGATGCGCCCTCTGCTCGAACCGCTCGGGTTGTCGCGGCTGGTGGCGGGCAGCATCGATTACCTGCCGGGGCCAGGTCCGCGCACGCTTGATCTGGGCAAGCATGGCAAGGCCGGGGTGATGATCTGTTACGAGATCGTGTTCTCCGGCGCTGTGGCGGACAAGGCCAACCGCCCCGATTACATCTTCAACCCCTCCAACGATGGCTGGTTCGGCAGCTGGGGCCCGCCGCAGCATCTGGCGCAGGCGCGGATGCGCGCGATCGAGGAAGGCCTGCCGGTGCTGCGTTCGACCACCACCGGGATCAGCGCGGTGATCGATGCCGATGGCATCGTGCGCGGCCATATCGGAAAGGGCAAGGCCGACAAGCTCGCAGGCTTCGTGCCGTCCGCCAAGCCGCCGACGCTGTTCGCGCGGTTCGGCCACGCGCTGACGCTCGGCTGGGCGGCGCTGTTGATCGCGCTGGGGCTGGGCCTGCCGAGAGTGCTTGCGCTGGCCCGCGCGCGCAGCTAGGGCCAAAGAGCAAACGGCCAGACATAAAGGTTTCCTTATATCTCTATAAGGTTCCTTGCTCCGGCAGGTATCCGCTCACCACCAGCCCGACGGGGGATTCATGCGCACCGAATATCTGTTCACGTCCGAAAGCGTCTCCGAAGGCCATCCCGACAAGGTTTCTGATCAGATCTCCGACGCGATCGTCGATCTGTTCCTGTCCAAGGATCCCGAAGCGCGGGTGGCATGCGAAACCCTGACCACCACCAATCTGGTGGTTCTGGCGGGCGAAATTCGCTGCAAGGCGGTTTACGACGAAGATCGCGCGGAATGGGAAGCCAATGGCTTCTGGGCGCCCGGCGCAAAGGAAGACATCGAAGCCACGGCGCGGGCCACGGTCAAGCGCATCGGCTATGAACAGGACGGCTTCCACTGGCAGACCTTCCGGTTCGAGAACAACCTCCACGGCCAGTCCGCCCACATCGCGCAAGGCGTGGACGCGGGCGAGAACAAGGACGAAGGCGCGGGCGACCAGGGCATCATGTTCGGCTATGCCACCGACGAGACGCCCGGCTACATGCCCGCGACGCTCTATTACAGCCACAAGATCCTCGAACGCATGGCGGCCGATCGCCATTCCGGCGAGGCCCCGTTCCTCGAACCCGATGCCAAGAGCCAGGTGACACTGCGCTACGAAGGTTCGCTCCCCGTGGCGGCGACCGCGGTGGTGGTTTCGACCCAGCACAAGCCCGGCTATGACGAAGACAACCCCGCGAAAAAGGCCGAGCTGGAAGCCTATGTGAAGAAGGTTGTGGCGGACGTGATCCCGCCGGTGCTGCTGCGCGAGACCGAATATTTCATCAACCCGACCGGCAAGTTCGAGATCGGCGGGCCTGACGGCGACGCGGGCCTGACGGGCCGCAAGATCATCGTCGATACCTATGGCGGCGCGGCTCCGCATGGCGGCGGCGCTTTCAGCGGCAAGGATCCGACCAAGGTTGATCGCAGCGCCGCCTACATCACCCGCTACCTTGCCAAGAACGTGGTGGCCGCGGGCCTTGCCACGCGCTGCACCATCCAGATCGCCTATGCCATCGGCGTGTCAAAGCCGCTGTCGCTTTACGTCGATACGCACGAGACCGGCACCGTTGGCGACGACAAGATCGAACAGGCGATCCTCGGCATCGCCAAGCTCGGCGGGCTGACCCCGCGTTCGATCCGCACCCATCTCGGTCTCAACAAGCCGATCTATCAGGCGACCGCCGCCTATGGCCACTTCGGCCGCAAGCCGGAGGGCGACCTGTTCCCGTGGGAGCGGCTCGATCTGGTGGACGATCTGAAGGCTGCGCTGGGCTGAAATTGCCGGTAAGGGTGCCTGCCATGACGGCACCCCCAGCGCCCCGGCCCCGCAGCCCCGCGCTCGATGCGCTGCGCGGTGTCGCAGTGATCGGGATCGTGGGCATGAATGTCCTTGCCTTCGCCCTGCCTTCGCCGGCCTATTACAACCCGCTGAGCTTCGGCGGGCTTGGCGCGGGCGATTACTGGGTGTGGCTGGCCAGCTTCGTGTTCATCGAGGACAAGTTCCGCACCCTGTTCGCGATGCTGTTCGGGACGGGGTGCCTGATCCTGCTGGAAAAGGGCGGCGCCAGTCCGTGGCGCGCGCATTATGCTCGCATGATCGTGCTGTTCGCGATCGGCCTTGCCCATGCGACCCTGCTGGCCAGCAATGATGTGCTGCGCGCCTATGCGCTCGCCGGGCTGGCGCTGCCGCTGCTGGCAGGGCTTTCGGCGCGGGCGCTGCTGATGGTCGGCATGGGGCTGGTGGTGGTGCACCTTGCGCTGGGCCTCACCGCGTTCGGCAGTGCGATGATCGATTGGTGGGAGCAGCAATCGGGCACCGACGCGCTGCTGTTTGCCGAGCGCCAGTTCGGCCGCGATCCCGCCGCGATCGCCGCATTGCTGGAGCAAGGGCGCGAGGGGCTGGGGGAGCGGATCATGCGCCGCAGCCTCGGGATTCCCGGCCAGCTTACGGCGTTGCTGGCTTCGTTGCCGCTGAACCTTGCGGCGATCACCTGCGGGATGGGCTTGTGGAAAGCGGGGATGCTCAAGGGCGAATGGCGTATCTTCCACCTGCAACGTCTTGCGGCGGGCTGCGCGCTGGTGGCGCTACCGGCGCTGCTTGCGCTGGCCGCGTGGCTGGTGCGAGAGGGCTTTCCCGCAGCGCTGGCCGGGCCGGTCGTGCTGGTGATCTCGGCCCCGTTCGATATGCTGCTCGCGGTTGCCTATGCCGCGCTGGCGATGGCGTTCCTCGGGCATGACGGGGGCTTTGCCCGCAGGCTGGCGATGGTCGGACGATTGTCGCTGACCAATTACCTGATGACCAGCGTGATCCTTTCCGCGATCTTTGCCGGCTGGGGGCTTGGGCTGTTTGGTGAAGTCACCCGCTGGCAAGCCGTTGCGATTGGGTGCGTGCCGGTGGCGGCGATGCTGGCATGGTCGCCGCCGTTGGTGGCGCGGCTCGGCCAAGGCCCGTTCGAGCGCCTGTGGCGCGCCGGGGCGCGTTTGCTCTCCTAGGGCGTTTTCGCGCCGGGTGGCATCACCCGGCGGTTCGGAAAACGCGGTAAAACAAAAGTCTGGAGCGGCCGATCTGATGCAGTCGGATCGGAAACCGCTCTAGCCGTGCTCCCCGTGGAGCGGCGAAGGTCGGTCGAGCGCGAGTTCGGCATCGGAAAACACGAAGGGGCTGCGCACCCCCGGCATCCCACCAAGATCAATCCTCAGCCCGCGCGCCACCACCTGCGGATCGGCGAAGACCTCGTCCAGCCGGTTGATCGGCCCGGCCGGAACCCCTGCCGCGTGACAGGCATCGAGCAGGGCCTGCTTGCTCCAGCCTGCCGTGGCTGCCGCAATTTCGGCATCAAGCGCCCCGGCGTTGGCGATGCGCTCGCCATTGGTGATGAAGCGCGGGTCGGTTGTGAGGTGATCGAGGCCGAGCACCGCCATCAGCTTGCGGAACAGCCCTTCGTTGGCCGGTGAAAGGATCACATGACCATCGCTGACCGCAAACACCCCGTAAGGCGCGACCTGCGCATGGGCATTGCCCATGCGCGGCGGGTTGTGGCCGGTGGTGAGGTAATAGGTCGCCTGGTTGGCGAGCAATGCGACCGAGCAGTCGAGCAGGCTCATATCGACCTGCTGGCCCCTGCCGGTGCGCGCGCGCATCAGCAGCGCTGCCTGAATCCCGGCGGCAGCCCACACGCCGGTCGAGAGATCCGAGATCGAGATGCCCATCTTCACCGGATGCCCCTCCGGCTCTCCCGTCAGCGACATGAAGCCGCTCATCCCCTGCACCACGAAGTCATACCCTGCCTCCGTGCTACGCGGGCCGGTAAGGCCGAAGCCGGTGATCGCGCAATAAACGAGGCCGGGGTTGGTGGCCGAGAGGCTGGCATAGTCGAGGCCGAATTTGGCGAGGCTGCCGGTCTTGAAGTTCTCGATGACCACGTCGGCATCGGCGATCAGCGCTTTCACACGGTCGAGATGATCGGCATTGCCAAAGTCGGCGATGATCGAACGCTTGCCGCGATTGCAGGCATGGTAATAGGCCGCCTCGCGGTGGACTGTGCCCTCGGCATCGGTGCGCTCGACCCAGGGCGGGCCCCACAGCCGTGTGCCGTCGCCTTGAGGGCTTTCGACCTTGATTACGTCGGCACCCAAGTCCGCGAGGATTTGCCCGCAGAACGGCCCGGCCAGCACCCGCGCCAGCTCGACGACCTTCAGCCCGGCCAGCGGTGCATTGGGGTTGCGCGGGGTGTCCAGCCACATGCCTAGTCGCCCAGTTGCTGGCGCAGGAAGGCGACCGAATCCGCCAGCACCGGGCCTTTCCCGCGGAACGGCACCGAAAGCGCCATGACGATCTCTTCGTGATCGAGCGGGCCGTAATTCTTCACCTCCACCGGCGCACCCAGTGCACGCAGCCGCGCGCCGAGGTTGTTGGCGTTCTTGGCGCGCACGGTCTCGTCCCCGTCACTGGTCACGAGCAAGAGCGGCGGCGCGTCGGCGCGGGCGAAGGCGATCGGCTGGGTTTCGGCCGGGCGCGGCCAGGCGCTGAAGGCTGCGATCGCGCGCTCGGACGTGAAGGGGTGGAAGTCATAGGGGCCGGACAGGCCGACGCCCGCCTTGACGAACCCCGGCTCGATCCCAACTGCCCCGAGCCGCGCTTCATCCAGCGCCAGCATCACCGCCTGCCACGCCCCTGCCGAATGGCCCATAACTGCCACCCGCGCCGGATCGCCGCCGTGCTGCGCGATGTTCCGCGCTGTCCATGCCGCCGCTTCGGCTGCATCGTCGAGGAAGGCGGGGAAGCGCACGTCAGGCACCTTGCGGTAATCGGGGATCACCACGATGAACCCCTCCCGCGCCAGCGCCCGTCCGGCAAAGGCATAGGATTCGCGTTCGCCCTTGGCCCAGCCGCCACCATACCAGAAGATGATCACCGGAAGCGGGCCGCCGGCTGCGCCTTCGGAGGATTCGGGCGCCCAAATGTCGAGCCGCTGGCCGTGGCTGCCGAACGCCACCCCTTCGGCCGCCAGCCGCGCGCCGGCGGTGCCGCCGGTCACCCGGTCATAGGCCGAAAGCAGTTTCGGCGGCGAGGAAAAGGCCAGCAGCCCGCCAATCGCCGCCACCAGCGCCAGCCCGCCAAGCGTCAGCGCCCGCTTCATTGCACCACGTAATGCGCGGTGGTGGCGGCGGCGATGTCAGCCTCGGTCACACCCGGCGCCAGCTCGATCAGGCGGAACGGCGAGGCATGGTCGGGGCGCTGAAACACCGCGAGGTTGGTGATGACCATATCCACCACCCCCGCGCCCGTCAGCGGCAGGGTGCATTTCGGGATGAACTTGGGCGCGCCGTCTTTCGAGGTGTGATCCATCACCACGATGATCTTCTTGACGCCCGCCACCAGATCCATCGCCCCGCCCATGCCCTTGATCATCTTGCCCGGGATCATCCAGTTGGCGATGTCACCATTTTCGGCCACCTCCATCGCGCCGAGCACGGTGAGGTCGATATGCCCGCCGCGGATCATGGCGAAGCTGGTGGCGCTGTCGAAATAGGCGCTGTGCGCAAGTTCGCTGATGGTCTGCTTGCCGGCGTTGATGAGATCGGGGTCAACCTCATCGTCATAGGGGAACGGCCCGATGCCGAGCATCCCGTTTTCGCTTTGCAGGGTTACCAGCATCCCTTCGGGGATGTGGTTTGCTACCAGAGTGGGGATGCCGATCCCGAGGTTGACGTAATAGCCGTCCTTGAGTTCGCGCGCGGCGCGCGCGGCCATCTGGTCGCGGCTCCAGCCCTGGGCAAGCGTTGTCATCGGGAGTGTCCTTAATTCGCGGGCGGGAAAATCGGCTCGATCAGGAACCAGCCGTCGCCGATTGCGGTCTCGAGCGCCGCGCCGGCTTCGGGATTCTTGAGATACTGGAAGCGTTCGTCGAAATCGGGCTTGGAGTCGCCGGCGATGGCGATGATGCAGGACGTGGCGGCCAGGGTTTCCTTGCGGGCCTGCTTGCGATCGTCGGGGTCGCGGCGGAGCGAGACGATGTCCTCGCCGCGCGGATCGAGGCCGGCGAATTCGAGCGCGTTGCGCACCGCGCCGATCTGCGCGACGGGCAGGTCGGACAGCCAGGCGATCTTGACCCCGGCCTCGCGCAGCACGGCAAGGCCAAGCGCGCGGCGGACATCGCGTTCGGGATCGGCCGGAGGTGCGAACAGGCCGCCGGCGGGATCGAGGTCGATCACCGCCACCGGCTGTTCATCGGCTGCGCAGCGCTTGCGCTGGCCGTCGAGCGCGATCGGATCGGAGAGCATGGCAGACAACGGCCCCTTGGCTCCCGCACTGACCGCAGCGACGCCGCGGCCATAGCGGACGAACTGCGCAAAGCCGAATTGTTCGGGCCGGGGCAAACCGTCAGGAGCAGAAGCGACGGGCGCAGGCGCTGCCGGTGCGGCCATGATCGGTTCCCCTGTCGGAGCCGCCACCGCAACCGGAGCAACCGGACCGGCAGTGGTCATTACCGGCGTCGCCGCCACCACCGGAGTTGGGGCGATTGCCGGGGCCTCGGTCGCGGCAGGTGACGGCGCACTGGTGCCAGGCAGGACGGTTACGTGTGGGTTCGGCGCGGGCGCGGGCGCGGGAGCCGGGCGCGGCGCGGCGGCAGCAACTGCGGGCATCGACGCGCTGGCGGCAGGGCTTTGGGCTTTCGCATCCTTGCCGTCGATCCGCGTGCCGAACATTGCGCTGCCCGCAATCGCCGGGATCGCTGCTGCCACACAACCCGACAGCAAAGTGCTGGCCAAAGCCAGCAAGGGCACCAGAACAGTCCTGCGCTCCATCATGCCGTTTCCCTTTCCCGAACGGTCCGGAACTCGATCTTCTTGTCATAGGGCGCGCCGCAGACGATGCGGTTGACGAATACGCCCGCGAGGTGGATCTGGTCAGGATCGAGGCAGCCCGCGGGCACCACTTCCTCGACTTCGGCGACGCAGATCTTGCCGCAGGTCGCCGCGGGCAGGTTGAAATTGCGTGCGGTCTTGCGGAACACGAGATTGCCGGTGATGTCGGCCTTCCATGCCTTGATGATCGACAAGTCGGCAAAGATGCCAGCCTCGAGGATGTAGGTCTGCATCACCCCGTCGCGATCGGGAAAGTCCTTGTGCTCCTTGCCGTGCGCGACTTCGGTGCCCACCCCGGTGCGGGTGTAGAAGCCCGGGATGCCCGCGCCGCCTGCCCGCATCCGTTCGGCGAGCGTGCCCTGCGGGCAGAATTCCACCTCGAGCTCGCCGCTGAGATACTGCCGCTCGAACTCCTTGTTTTCGCCGACATAGGAGCTGATCATCTTCTTCACCTGCCGGGTGCGCAGCAGCTTGCCGATGCCTTCGTTGTCGATCCCGGCATTGTTGCTGGCAAAAGTGAGGCCCGTCACGCCGCTGTCGCGAATCGCGTCCAGAAGCCGCTCGGGGATGCCGCACAGGCCGAATCCTCCGGCGGCGATCAGCATATCGTTCCTGAGAATGCCATCCAGCGCGCTCGCGGCGTCGGGGTAGAGCTTGGTCATCGCAGCCTGCCTGCCTCGTTGCTTGTCCCGCAGCGATTGCCGGGAACCTGTTTTGCCGAGGGTGATTAGTGCCTTCAAGCCGCGCTGTCACGCCCGCACGGCAACAAACATGAATGAACTTTCATGTTGCGTTGCAATATAATGACAACGACAAAATTTGCTCAAAAATTGGACGAATGCTGCGTATATGGGCAGGCTTTTTGCATGATTTGCGACAAAGCGGGTTCATAGAGCAAGGAAATTGCATTCTTTGCAATCAAAGAAGCGCTTTACGCACTTGCACAAAGTTGGAATCTGCTGCAAATGCGAAGGGCCTTTCAGGCATCCTCTCCCAAACTTTCCAAGCCCGGCCCCAGTGCCGGGCTTTTTTCTTGCCCGGCACATAGGTCGCGGCGTGCCGCGCATTCTTCTGGCCTCGGGCAATCCGGGCGGCGCGCTGATTGTGTGCTGATTGCAATCGGCCGGGGGTGTGCCTAGCTAAGCCGGCGAGAGACAAGAACCAGACAAGCGCAGGAAAATTCATGGCCGAAGCAGAATCCGCCGCGCCCGCCCGCACCGTCCGCTTGCAGGTTGCCCCGGCCCGGCAGGAGGAATCGGGGCAGGGCATCGCCCGTATGCCGCGCACCGCCTTGCAGAAGCTCGGCATCACCGAAGGCGATGTGGTCGAAATCATCGGCAAGCGCACCACCGCAGCGATTGCGATGGCGGCCTATCCCGAGGATGACGCGCTCGACGTGGTGCGATTGGACGGGCTCCAGCGCGGCAATGCCGAAGCGGGATCTGGCGAGCATGTCGAAATCGCCCGCGCGGAATCCCGCCCCGCCACCCGCGTCGTGTTCGCCCCGGCCCAGCGCGAGATGCGCCTGCAAGGGCCGACCCAGGCGCTCAAGCGCAACTTCTTCAGAAAGCCGCTGGTGGCCGGCGATCTGGTTGCCACCACCGGCCAGCAGCCGGTGCAGAACATGCCGCCCGATGTGCGCCAGCTGCTGCGCGCGCCGGCCTATGCGCTCACCCAGATCCGCCTGTCGGTGCATTCCACCAGCCCCAAGGGTATCGTCCATATCGACGAGAACACCGAGGTCGAGCTGCGCGCCGAGTTCGAGGAGCCGCGCGATGGCCGCGCGGTGGTCAACTATGATGATGTCGGCGGGATGGAGGAAACCATCCGCGCCTTGCGCGAGATGGTCGAGCTGCCGCTGCGCTATCCTGAACTGTTTATCCGGCTCGGGGTCGAACCACCCAAGGGGGTGCTGCTGCACGGCCCGCCGGGCACCGGCAAGACCCGGCTGGCGCAGGCCGTGGCGAACGAAAGCGATGCGGAATTCTTCACCATCAACGGCCCGGAAATCATGGGCTCGGGCTATGGCGAATCGGAAAAGCGCCTGCGCGAAGTGTTCGAGGAAGCCGCGCGCGCCGCGCCCGCGATCATCTTCATCGACGAAATCGATTCGATCGCCCCCAAGCGCACCCAGGTGCCGGGTGAGGCGGAAAAGCGGCTGGTCGCCCAGCTGCTGACACTGATGGACGGGCTGGAAAAGCGCGCCAACCTGGTGGTCATCGCCGCCACCAACCGCCCCGACGCGATCGACGAGGCGCTGCGCCGTCCCGGCCGGTTTGACCGCGAGATCGTGATCGGCGTTCCCGACCAGCGCGGGCGACGCGAGATCCTTTCCATCCACACCCGCGGGATGCCGATGGAAGCCGCGGTCGATCTCGACGAACTGGCGCGTGTCACCCACGGCTTTGTCGGTGCGGATATTGCCGCGCTGACCCGCGAGGCAGCGATCGAGGCGGTGCGGCGGATCATGCCGCGGCTCGACCTCGACGAGCGCACCATTCCCCCCGAGGTGCTCGAAGACCTTGGCGTGACCCGGGACGACTTCCTCGCCGCCCTCAAGCGCGTCCAGCCCAGCGCGATGCGCGAGGTGATGGTGCAGGTGCCCAATGTCGCGTGGAGTGACATCGGCGGTGCGGGCGAAGCGATCGACAAGCTCAAGGAGGGGATCGAGCTGCCGCTCAAGAACCCCGAGGCCTTCCGCCGGCTCGGCATCCGCCCGGCCAAGGGCTTTCTGCTCTACGGCCCGCCCGGCACCGGCAAGACCCTGCTGGCCAAGGCCGTCGCCAGGGAGGCCGAGGCGAACTTCATCTCGATGAAATCATCCGACCTGCTGTCGAAGTGGTATGGTGAAAGCGAACAGCAGATCGCGAGGCTTTTCACCCGCGCCCGCGCGGTTGCGCCTTGCGTGGTGTTCATCGATGAGATCGATAGTCTCGTTCCGGCGCGCGGAAGCGGGCAGGGCGAGCCGCAGGTGACAGGGCGGGTGGTCAACACCATCCTTGCCGAGATGGACGGGCTGGAGGAGCTGCAATCGGTGGTGGTGATCGGCGCGACCAATCGTCCGGCGCTGGTCGATCCCGCCTTGCTGCGCCCGGGTCGCTTCGACGAGCTGGTGTACGTGGGCACCCCCGACAGGGCGGGGCGCGAGCATATCCTTGGCATCCATACCGCCAGGATGCCGCTGGGCGCCGATGTCGATCTGGCGAACCTTGCGGCGCAGACCGAGCGCTTCACCGGGGCGGATCTGGAAGATCTGGTGCGCCGTGCCGGGCTGGTCGCCTTGCGCCGGGTGGGCGGCGAGGTGAGCGCGGTCGAGGCTGGCGATTTCGATGCCGCTCTCAGGGATTCGCGCGCGACGGTGACGGTTGAGATGGAGGACGAATACCTCAAGATGCGCGGCGAGCTGAAGAAGCGCGCGGCGGCGGTGCAGCCGATCGGATTCTTCTCGCCCGAGATGCTCAAGCCCACCCGGGAGAAAAAGCACGATTGATGTTCTGCAAATGTTTCACGTGAAACATGGGGTGGTGTGAACCGGGGCAGGCGTCAGTGCGCCGCGTCCCAGCTTGGCCCGGTGCCGATATCGACACCCAGCGGCACGCTCAGCGCTACAGCGGGCAGCGCGGCTTCGGCCATTACCTGGCGGATGATCGGGGTGGCGGCTGCGACCCGGTCCTCGGGCAGTTCGAACACCAGCTCGTCATGCACCTGCAACAGCATCCGCACGTCGTGCAATCCGGCATCAGCCAGCGCGGGCAGCATCCGCGCCATCGCGCGCTTGATGATGTCGGCGCTGGTGCCCTGGATCGGTGCGTTGATCGCAGCGCGCTCTGAGCCTTGCCGTTCGGCCTGGTTCCTGGAGTTGATCCGCGGGAACCATGTCTTGCGGCCGAACAGGGTTTCCGAATAGCCCTTCGCCCGCACGTTTTCGAGCGTTTCCGCGATGTAGCGCTGGATGCCCGGGAAGCGCTGGAAATAGGTGTCGATCATCGCCTGCGCCTCTTCCGCCGGAACCTCCAGCCGCGCGGCGAGGCCCCAGCGTGAAATGCCATAAAGTATTGCGAAATTGATAGTTTTTGCCCTTGCACGGGTGTCGCGGGTGACCTCGCCGAACATTTCGCGCGCGGTGCGGGCGTGGATGTCCTCGCCGGCGGCAAAGGCTTCCTTGAGGCTGTCGACCCCGGCCATGTGCGCGGCCAGGCGCAGCTCGATCTGCGAATAGTCTGCCGCCAGCAGCACGTTGCCCGGCTCGGCCACAAAGGCTTCGCGGATCTGGCGGCCGATGGGGGTGCGCACCGGGATGTTCTGGAGGTTGGGATCGGTCGAACTCAATCGCCCGGTCTGCGCGCCGACGAGGCTGTAGCTGGTGTGCACCCGGCCCGTTGCGGGGTTGATCGCGGCTTGCAGCGCGTCGGTGTAGGTCGATTTGAGCTTTGCCAGCTGGCGCCATTCGAGCACCAGCCGGGCGACGGCTGCGCCTTCCGCCGCGAGCCGTTCGAGCACCGTCACATCGGTCGAATATTGCCCGCTCTTGCCTTTTTTGCCGCCCTTGTAGCCCAGTTTCTCGAACAGGATTTCGCCCAGCTGCCTGGGGCTGCCGACGGTGAATTCCTGCCCGGCCGCCTGGTGGATCTGGCCCTCCAGCCGCCCGATTTCGACCGCGAATTCCTCCGACAGCCGCGCCAGCCGCGCACGATCGACGCGGATGCCTTCGCGCTCCATCCGGGCGACCACCGGGATCAGCGGGCGATCGACCCGTTCGTAGATGCGGGTGCCGCCTTCCTCGGCAAGGCGAGGTTTCAGCACCCGGTAAAGCCGCAGGGTGACATCGGCATCCTCGGCGGCATAGGCGGTGGCGCGCTCAAGCGGCACCTCGGCAAAGGAAATGGCCTTCTTGCCGATGCCGCACACGTCCTTGAACGCGATCGGGGTGTGGCCGAGGTGGCGCTGGCTGAGCTCGTCCATCCCGTGGCCGCCCCCCATGCCCTCATCGCCGCGCCCGGCGTCGAGATCGAAGCTGATCACCATCGTATCCTCGATGGGGCCGACCGCGATCCCCTGCCGCGCCAGCACGTTGAGATCATACTTGCCGTTCTGGAACACCTTGAGGACCGCCTCGTCTTCCAGCAGCGGCTTGAGCGCGGCGATGGCCTGATCCATCGGCACCTGCTGCGGCCTCTGCGCGAACATGTCGCCGCCGCCGTGCGCCAACGGGATATAGCAGGCATCATTCGGCCCGAGCGCGAGGCTGACCCCGACCAGATCGGCGCGGATCGCATCGAGCGAGGTCGTCTCGGTGTCGACTGCCACCACCTGCGCGGCGCGGGCGCGGGCGATCCATGTTTCGAGCGCTTCGAGGGTCTGCACCGTCGCGTAGGCGGTGTGGTCGATGGGCGGCATGTCGGACAGCGGCTGGCGGTTGGCGCTGCCATCGCCTGCGCCATTGCTGGGCGCCGTGGTCGGCTTGGCCGGGTTGAGATCGGTCTTGCGCGCCGGGCTGCCGGTGCCGGTCTCCAGCCGCTTGAGCAGCGAGGTGAAGCCGTGCTTCGACAGGAAGGCGGCGAGCGGTTCGGGCGGGACAGGGCCGAGCTTCATCTCGTCGAGCGGCTGGGGAAGCGCGCAATCCTCCTTGAGCGTCACCAGCACCTTCGACAATTCGGCATCGCCGCGCCCTTCGATCAGGCGCTCCCTGAGCTTGGAGGGCTTCATCGCGGGCGCGGAATCGAGCGCGGCGCTGAGCGAGCCGTGCTCGGCGATCAGCTTCGATGCGGTCTTGGGGCCGATCCCGAAGATCCCCGGCACATTGTCCACGGCATCGCCCATCAGCGCCAGCACATCGCCGACCAGTTCGGGCGGCACCCCGAATTTCTCCTCGACTTCGGGCCGCCAGATGCGCTGGTTCTTCATCGTGTCGAGCATGTCGATCCGGGCCGGGCCGTGGGGCGTTGCGACTTCGCCGACGAGCTGCATCAGATCCTTGTCGGAACTCACGATGGTCACATCCCACCCCTGTTCCTGTGCGCGGCGCGCGTAGCTGGCGATCAGATCGTCCGCCTCCAGCCCCGGCACCTCGATACACGGCAGGCTGAAGGCGCGGGTGGCATCGCGGATCAGCGGGAATTGCGGGACGAGATCCGCGGGCGGTTCGGGCCGGTTGGCCTTGTAATGTTCGTAGATGTCGTTGCGGAAAGACACCCCGCTGGCATCGAGGATCACCGCCAGATGCGTCGGCCCGTCGGCCTCGTCGAGATCGGCGGCGAGCTTCCACAGCATCGTGGTGTAGCCATAGACTGCCCCCACCGGCGTGCCTTGCGGGTCGGTCAGCGGCGGTAGCCGGTGATAGGCGCGGAAGATGTAGGAGGAACCATCGACGAGATAGAGGTGCTGCTTGTCGGTCATGCTGTCTGCTAGCACCGGGCGCGGGACGCGGGTAGGGTCTACGCAGAGCGAAAATATGGCAAAAATACGGCGAAATCGGGGCGAGCGGCCTTAATTCGCTTGTGTTGCCCCAATTCTGCCATTATCGAGGCGCCGAACCGGATCGATAACGGCCGGTCTCGACGCTCCCCCTCAAGGGCGCGTGTCATTTCTGAAGAGGGAATTTGTACATGCGTAAGATCATTCTGGCTGCCGCTATCGCCACCTCGGCCCTGGGCCTTGCCGCTTGCAGCGAAAAGGCTGAAACCGAAGCCGGCGAAGCTGTCGACGCGATGGCTGCCGACGCCGAAGCCGCCACCGACGCCGCTGCACAGGGCGCTGAAGCTGCTGCCGACGCGACCGCCGAAGGCGCCGAAGCTGCCGCTGATGCTGCTGCCAACGCCGCCGAAGCGACCGCCGACAAGGCTGCCGATGCTGCCGCCAACGTGGCCGCCGAAGCCGAGAAGGCTGCCGAGTAATCGGATCGGATCGGGCTGCCTTCGGGCAGACCGTGGTCAAACAGGAAGGGCGGCGCTGCAAGGCGCCGCCCTTTGCTTTTGCGGATCGGAAACGCCGGCCGCTCGAGCGTTTTCGAGCCGGGTGGTATCACCCGGCGGCTCGGAAAACGCGGTAAAACAAAAGTCCAGAGCGTTTTCGAGCCGGGTGGTATCACCCGGCGGCTCGGAAAACGCGGTAAAACAAAAGTCCCCTACGACCGGTCCGATGCAATCGGATCGGAAATCAGCGCTAGCCGCCGGTGTTGTAGGGCGCGCTTGTCCAGTTGCGCACCGGGTTTTGCTGCGCGCGCACAGCAAAACCATCATAAAGGGCCCGGGCGATCGCCGCGATGCGTTCCTCGCGGGCCTGCTTGGTGCCCTGGCCGGTGACATAGATCGCCACTGCGATCGCGCGGCCATCGGGACATTCGATGATGCCGATGTCGCTCGAAGTGTTGCTGAGCGAGCCGGTCTTGTGGCTGACCCGCGCTTCGAGCGGGATCTGCGCCGGAATGCGGCGCTTGCCGGTGACGGTGCGGCTCATCGCGCCGAGCAGCACGCGGCGGCTTTCATCCGACAGGAAATCGCCGCGATAAAGCCCCGCCAGCAGCTGCGCCATTGCGCGCGGGGTGGCGGCATCGCGGCTGTCGATGTGGTAGGCCGGATTGAATTCGCCGTCATCGCGCACCAGCGTGGCGATGTCGCGGTTGATGCTGAAGTTCTGGATGCCTTGCCGGCGCACCCAGTCATTCACCGCCGCCGGTCCGCCAACCGCCGCCAGCAGCGCGTCGGTGGCCGGGTTGGAGGAGCGGGTAATCATGATTTCGATCAGGTCGATCGCGGGCATGTACTGGCCCGGCCGCACCGGCGCCTTGGCCGAGGAGAAGCGCGCCGATCGTTCGGGCAGCAGCAGCGGAAATTCTGAACTAAGCGAATAGCGGCCCTGTTCAACCATTTCGAGGAAGGTCGCCGCGATCGCAACCTTGCTGGTCGAGGCCATCGGGAACAACTGGTCGCCCAGCACCATGATCTGCTCGCCGGTGGCAAGATCGACCGCCGCCACACCGATCCGGCCTTGCGCGGGATCAGCCAGCTCGGCGATGCGCTGGCCGAAGCTCGAAGCGTAGATCGCCTCGAAGCTCCGCGGCTGGCGCAGCTCGGTGCCGAAGGTGCTGTCGAAGCTCGAATGCAGCTCGGAACCCTGCGCCAGGGCAGGGCCGGCGACCAGCGCCAGAACGGCAGCAAAGCCGGTGGCGAGCGCGGAAAGGCAGAGGCGTGCCATAGGCGAAAGCTACTCCCTCAGGGTTGCTCGGGGATTAATGCCTAACCTAGGCATGCCCGATTCGCCCGGGCAAGGGTTCTTTTGCGTCACCGCGACGAAAGGTGCGTTCGGCACGACCGGCCTGCCTGCGCCGCCGCTGCCCGGCTGCGGTCGTTTCTTCGTCGATAGGGCATGTGCCGCGCCGCAGGCCCACTTGACTGCCCGAGCGTTCGCGTCAGTCTGCCGAGCTACCAACCGGATCGAAGGGACACCATGACCAAGACCTTGACCAGGCGCGCCCCGGGCGCGCTCCTTTCCGCCTTGCTGCTTTCCGCGTCCGGCCTCGCCTTCGCCCAGAACGCCGCGATCGTCCAGCCCGGCGCGCCGGGGCAGGCGAGCCGCACCCTGACCGCCGAGGAAGCGACCAAGCTGGCGCAGGCGAGCTACACCGCCTCGGACGTTGCCTTCATGCAAGCCATGATCGTGCACCACCAGCAGGCGCTCGACATGGCGGTGCTGGTGAAGGAGCGCACCAACACCAAGGAACTGGTGGACATCGCCGGGCGCATCGAGGCCAGCCAGGCCGATGAAATCGCCTTCATGAAGAACTGGCTGACGAGCCGCGGCGAGCCGGTGGAAGACCCCGCGATGAAGGGCCACGGCGCGCACATGCACCACCTGATGGCGGGCATGGCGTCGCCGGAAGCGATGAAGGCGCTTGGCCAGGCCAAGGGGATCGCCTTCGATCGCCAGTTCCTGACCCTCATGATCGCCCACCACGAAGGCGCGGTGGAGATGGTCGAAAAGCTGCTCGACGAGGATGGCACCGCCGCCGATCCGGTGCTCTACCAGTTTGTCAGCGACATCGACAACGAGCAAACCGGCGAGATCGAGCGGATGGACAAGCTGCTGGCCGGCCTGTCGGACGATCCGCGCTCGGGGCTTGCGGCCGGGTTCGACAATGCCGGCGAGGCGATCATGGGTCTCGTCAAGGTGGCGAGCCTCGGCAAGCCCGCAGGCTTCTTCAACCCCGAGAACCCGGCCGATCTGCGCCCGCCGGTGCCGCCGAAGCAGGACAGGCAGCAGGACAAAGACGAAACGGCCGCGGCCGCCGCTGAAGCGGAAGGCACCGCGCCCGAGCGCGACGAGGAAGACCTCACCGAGTTCGCCGAACGCTCGCCGCTGCTCGACTTTGCCAATACCGACATGGCCTTTTTCGATGACGTGTTGGTGGCCGGTTCCTACCACGGGTTCAACATCTACAAGCTGGGTGCCGACGGGGTGCCGCGCCTGATGAGCAGCGTCGTGTGCCCGGGCGGACAGGGCGATGTTTCGGTGGTCGGCCATATTCTCGTGATGAGCGTCGAGCAGACCCGCGGCCGGCTCGACTGCGGGCTTCAGGGCGCGCCGGGCAAGGTCAATGCCGAGCGTTTCCGGGGCCTCAGGATCTTCGACATCTCCGATCTTGCCCGCCCGCGTCAGGTGGGCGCGGTGCAGACCTGCCGGGGAAGCCACACCCACTCGATTGTCAGCGCCGACGATACCCGCATCATCGTTTACAATTCGGGCACCGCGGGCATTCGCGAAGAAGCCGAACTGGCGGGCTGCATCGGCGAGATTCCCGGCGATAGCCGCACCGCGCTGTTTTCGGTCGACGTGATCGAGATCCCGCTGGCCGACCCTTCAAGCGCGCGCATCGTCAAGAGCCCGCGGGTCTTCGCCGATCCCGCCACCGGCGAGATTGCAGGGCTTTGGCGCGGCGGCGATCATGGCGAGGGCACGCAAGCCACCGCGCCGACCGATCACTGCCACGACATCACCGTCTTCCCCGCCAAGGGCATCGCCGCCGGGGCGTGTTCGGGCAACGGCATCCTGTTTGACATCCGCGACCCGCTCAATCCCACGCGGATTGACGCGGTGACCGACACCACCTTTGCCTACTGGCACTCGGCAACCTTCAACAACGACGGCACCAAGGTGATCTTCACCGATGAATGGGGCGGCGGCGGGCGGCCGCGCTGCAAAGCCTCCGATCCCAAGACCTGGGGTGCGAACGCGATTTACGACATTGTCGAGGGCAAGCTCGTGTTCCGCGCGCATTACAAGCTGCCCGCCCCGCAGAGCGACAAGGAAAACTGCGTCGCCCACAACGGCTCGATCATCCCTGTCCCGGGCCGCGATCTGTTCGCACAGGCGTGGTATCAGGGTGGCCTTTCGGTGATGGACTTCACCGACAGCGCCGCGCCGAAGGAAATCGCCTATTTTGATCGCGGGCCGATTGATGCCAAGCAGATGGTGCTGGGCGGCTACTGGTCGGTCTACTGGTATCGCGGCCACATCTACGGCACCGAGATCAGCCGCGGGATCGACGTGTTCAGGCTTGAGCCGGGCGCGTTCCTGACCGCGGCCGAAATCGCGGCGGCGGGCGCGGCGCAGTATGCCGACAACCGCTTCAACCCGCAGACCCAGACGCAGGTGACATGGGACGCAGCCGTGATCGCGGCTGCCGAGGCGAGCCGCAAGGGCGGCTGAGGGCGCGAAAAAATGCCCCTGCCGGTGAAGGCAGGGGCATAGAGTCGAGGGCCGGAATGGCCCCTCGGGTCGCACGAGATATCTACGCCCAATCGCGCGTCCATGCTCGTTACAAATGTTGTTAGTCGGCGGGTGCGGGCAAAAGAAAACCCCGGCGGAGCGATCCGCCGGGGTTTTCTTTTGGTGCCTTGGGCTGGGCTGCCTCGGGCAACGCCCGAGGCATCAGACGGGGCGCGGGCGCCCGGCTGGCTGGCCCGACCGGCGCGGGCACCGGCCAGCATGGCTGGCCGGGCCGCTGTCCGATCAGAAGCCCATCCCGCCCATATCGGGCATGGCGGGGGCGGCCGGCTTGTCTTCCGGACGCTCGACGATCGCCGCTTCGGTGGTGATCAGGAGGCCGGCAACCGAGGCTGCATCCTGCAACGCGGTGCGCACCACCTTGGTCGGGTCGATCACGCCGGCCTTCACCAGGTTTTCGTAGGTGTCGGTGGCAGCGTTGAAGCCCTGGGTTTCGTCATTTTCGCGCAGCAGGTTGCCCGCGACAACCGCGCCATCATGGCCGGCGTTCTGCGCGATCTGCTTGATCGGGGCGGTGATCGCCTTGCGGATGATGTCGATGCCGCGGGTCTGGTCTTCGTTCGCGCCCTTGAGGCCTTCCAAGGCCTTGGTGGCGTAGAGCAGCGCGGTGCCGCCGCCCGGGACGATGCCTTCTTCCACCGCCGCGCGGGTGGCGTGGAGCGCGTCGTCGACGCGGTCCTTGCGCTCCTTCACTTCGACTTCGGTCGCGCCGCCAACCTTGATCACGGCCACGCCGCCAGCCAGCTTGGCGAGACGCTCCTGCAGCTTCTCGCGGTCATAGTCGCTGGTGGTGTTGTCGATCTGGGTGCGGATTTCCGCCACACGGGCCTTGATGTCGTCGGCCGAGCCGGCACCATCGACGATGGTGGTGTTGTCCTTGTCGATGGTGACCTTCTTGGCCTGACCGAGCATCCCGATGGTGACATTCTCGAGCTTGATGCCGAGATCTTCGGAAATCATCTCGCCCTTGGTGAGGATCGCGATGTCCTGCAGCATCGCCTTGCGACGATCGCCGAAGCCCGGCGCCTTGACCGCCGCGACCTTGAGGCCGCCGCGCAGCTTGTTGACCACCAGGGTCGCCAGCGCTTCGCCTTCGATGTCCTCGGCGATGATCAGCAGCGGCCGGCCCGCCTGCACCACGGCTTCGAGGATCGGCAGCATCGACTGGAGGTTCGACAGCTTCTTTTCGTGGATCAGGATGTAGGGGTTATCCAGTTCCACGGTCATCTTGTCGGGGTTGGTGATGAAATAGGGCGACAGGTAGCCGCGATCGAACTGCATCCCTTCGACGACATCGAGTTCGAATTCGAGGCCCTTGGCTTCCTCGACGGTGATCACGCCTTCCTTGCCAACCTTTTCCATCGCTTCGGCGATCTTTTCGCCGACTTCACGGTCGCCATTGGCCGAGATGATGCCGACCTGCGCGATTTCCGAGCTGTCCGACACGTCCTTGGAACGGGCCTTGAGGTTTTCCACCACGGCCGCGACCGCAAGGTCGATGCCGCGCTTCAAATCCATCGGGTTCATGCCGGCGGCAACCGACTTCATGCCTTCGGTCACGATCGCCTGGGCGAGCACGGTGGCGGTGGTGGTGCCGTCACCGGCCGCATCATTCGCCTTGCTGGCCACTTCGCGCAGCATCTGCGCGCCCATGTTTTCGTACTTGTCCTTGAGCTCGATTTCCTTGGCGACGCTCACCCCGTCCTTGGTGATGCGCGGCGCGCCGAAGCTCTTGTCGATCACGACGTTGCGGCCCTTGGGGCCGAGCGTTACCTTGACAGCGTTGGCGAGGATATCGACGCCGCGCAGAATACCTTCGCGGGCTTCGCGGCCGAACTTTACGTCCTTGGCAGCCATGATTGTTTCTCCTGAGATTGGGTTAGGGGGAAAAAGCGTTAGGGTTCAGCCGGCTCAGCCGATGATCCCCATGATGTCGCTTTCCTTCATGATCAGCAGGTCTTCGCCGTTGATCTTGACTTCGGTGCCCGACCACTTGCCGAACAGCACGCGATCACCGACCTTGACGTCCATCGGGATACGGTCGCCATCGTCGTCACGGGCGCCTTCACCCACAGCGACGACTTCGCCTTCGCTCGGCTTTTCCTGGGCGCTGTCGGGGATGATGATGCCGCCAGCGGTCTTCTGGTCGGCTTCGATGCGGCGGACCACGACGCGGTCGTGGAGCGGACGAAATGCCATTGCAATGACCTTTCCTGAAAGTGGATGAGTTGGCTTGGCACTCTCCCCTCGAGAGTGCCAACGCGGCGCATGTGGTTGCTGCGCCCAAGGGTGTCAAGGCATCCGGCGCAGAAAAATCGCGACTCAGATGCGATGCTTTGATAAGACGGATTCGGGATCATGTTCGGGTGGCTCCTGATGGGGAGCGGGAGGAGAATATGACCGATCAAGCAAGCGCGCCGGACTGGGCGGCCGATGTGAAGCGCTATGCTCCGGACGCTGATGACGGGGTGATCGCCAGGATTGTAAGCTATTGCGGGATCGCGCTCAGATCGCGCGACGCGTCGCTGGTGTCGTTCACCGACACGGCCGAGACCGACCGGGTGCGTGAAAACTTCTGCAAGAAGAAGCTGGGGCTGGCGGAACCCGATCACGTGCTCGACGCAGCGATCGCGCGGGTGGGCGAGCGGATGAGTGACACCAATTTCCGCAACCGCGTGACGGTCTATTATCTGCTGGCCGAACATTTCGGAAAGCTTGCACTGTTCGGCGCTGCCGTCACCGCGACTGTCGCGCCGGATCGGGCGGCGGCGATGCCGGTTGCACCCCAGGCGCTGGCCGGGTCTGCCGGGCACGGTGCTGCGGGCGGCGGGGGATTCCTGGGTTTTGCGGGGGTGGTGTTTGGCGGCGCGGCCACGATCATGCTGCTGTCCGCGATCGCCGGAAGCTATCTCGGAGGCCGCTTCGACAAGGAGGCCCCGCCGCCCCCCGTGGCACCGGCAGCGCCGCCCGCTCCGGCCGCCGAAACGCCGCCTGCTGCCATCCCCGAAGGTGCGGGCGTGGTTTCCGCAGTGGTGGAGGGCCGACCCAAGCTATCGGTGTATTTTGCTGTCGGCGAGGCCGCGATTGCATCGGAATTCGCCGCCGCGGTGGCCCCGGTGCGCGAATGGCTCGCGGCCCATCCTGATGATCGGGTGCAGCTTTCCGGGTTCACCGATCCAACCGGCAATGCCGCGGCCAATGCCGAACTCGCCAAGAACCGCGCGAAGGCGGTTGCCGCCGCGCTCGAGCAGGAAGGCATCGCGGCAGACCGGATCGACCTCGTCAAGCCAGAGGACAGTTCGGACGAGGCGAGTGATCTTGCCGGTGCCCGGAGAGTGGAAATTACCGTCACGAGCGGCTAGGGCAATGGCGCGGGGGCGGCCCGGCGGCCGTCCCGACGCTTCCTTGTTGCTGTGCGAGTTCACGTGAACCTTCCCAAGCCGTCTATCGTCGCTTCCGGCACCGACCTGTCGCTGGCCGCCTTCGACTGGCTGCGGGCCAATCTGGCTCACCTTGTCGGTGCGGTTCTGGTGCTGGTTATCGCGATTGTCCTGGCGCGGTTGCTGTCGCGCTGGGCGGATCGTGCGCTGACCGGTTCCGAGCGGATCGAGCCGACCGTCGCCAAATTCCTCAGCAATATCATCAGATATGCGCTGTGGGTGGTGGTGGCGATCACCGTGCTGACCCAGTTCGGGGTGGAGACCACCAGCATCATCGCCGCGCTTGGCGGACTGGCGCTGGCAGTCGGCCTCGCCTTGCAGGGCACGCTCAGCAATGTTGCGGCCGGGGTGATGATCCTGATCCAGCGCCCGTTCCGGGTGGGCGAGACGATCACCGCCGGCAGTGTCAACGGCACGGTGCAGGC
>JBKBLZ010000012.1:0-71650 GCA_046296035.1 Erythrobacter sp.
TGCGTCTGCCGGCCTTCCTTGTGCATGTTGCCCCGTCACGCCCGTCAGGGCCATCAACAACCAGCTTATCATCGGTCTCAAGTGCGCCGGAAAAGACTTTCGCTGCTTGTTTTCCCCCCTGACGATGGCGCTTCTTATAGATCGCAACGACCAAATTTACCGATAAGCCGCTGACCTGGGCTACCGCATTGGCGGCCGTTTGGCTTTCCGACAGGCCGGTGTTGTCGTATCTCGCCAAGAGAAAGCGACGTGAGACTTCGTCTGCGCATCTCCAAATCGCGTAATCTCGGATGAAGTTGGCGAACTCGCTTCTGCCGCGTTACTTCGGGCGCTTGATCTCACCTATCGCTCTATAAGGGGTAAAATGACGCTTGGGGTTATGTCATGATGGCGTGTGTTCGCCACACTTCGCTGACTTTTAATCAGCGGGTCACAGGTTCGAATCCTGTCGGGCTCACCATTTTTGTGTCCTGCCGCTCCGCTACTTGAGGACGGGTTTGTCTTCCGCACGCCCTCCGGCGCGCGACATCCTCGCTCTCACGCCCTACGGACGCGTCGCTGCGGGCGGCCAGTCGGCCTTGCGGTTGCTTTGCAACCGGGTCGGTTCGGTCGCTCCGAGGTCTAAGGGGCTGCCGCCCTCACATCCCGCGCGGCATCATCACCTGCTTGAAGGTCATCGGGGCCATCCGCCCGACGGTCCACATCGCCTCGTTGCCCTTGCTCCAGAACTGGTGCGTCGGGCTCATGTATTTCGCGCCCGAGGCGGATTTGTCGGCGGGGAGGGTAACGGGCGGGTTGTCGTTCATCTTCACCATCACCCGATCACCTGCGAGGTAATCGACCTTCAACCGCGTGCCGCCCCCGCAATCGTAATAGGTGCTCGCCCCGGGGCCGCCCACCTGTTCGTTGCAGCCAGCCAGCACCAGCGCTCCGGCCGCAGCCGTGATGAACGCGATCTTCATGTGTTTTTTTCCCAAGACGCTGCGGCGATGATACGCTGTCGGCGCGGCCAAGTCACCTTTCAGCCTGCCCGCGCATCGAGCCAGCGCGCCGCGCGCACCCCGAAGGTGATCAGGAAGGGCACCAGCACGATACTGAGGAACACCTTGGCGAGCACCTGGCCGATCATCAGATCGGTGATGTCGAACTCGCCATAGAAGGCGAGGGTGATGAAGATCACCGAATCCACCGCCTGGCTCAGCGCCGAGGCGATCGCGCCGCGGATCATCAGCCCGAGGGTGTTTTCCTGCGCCCCGCCCCCGCGCAGCCGGTCGAAGATCCAGATGTTGAGCAAGAGCGAGGTGATGTAGCTCGCCGGCCCTGCCATCCACACCCGCCAGGTCGACTGGTGGACGCGCGCGAAGGCGGCGAGATCATCAGGGCGGAAGGCGATCATTTCGGACGAGGCGGGCAGCGCCAGCACCAGCTGCATCAGCAGCGCCGACAGGCCGAGCGGCAGGAAACCCCACCACACGATCCGCTTGGCCGCCTCGCGCCCGTAAAGCTGCGAGAGCGTGCTGGAGATCACCACCAGCAGCAGGAAGGGGAAGATCCCGCTTTCCACCGCCAATGGCGTCGGCCACAGCTGCACCTGCTTGAAGGCGAGCACACCTGCCAGCACCGTCATCCCGCCATAGAGCAGGGTGTAGACGAACATCGCCAGCGGCATCGAGACGCCCTGCGGCGTGGTGGCGGCGAAAGGGGCGGCAGCGGGCGCGGTGTCGGTCATGCCGCAAGGTGCTACCGAGCGCGCGGGCAAAAGAAAAGCGCGGGCGCCGAAGCTGTCACCACAATGTCGCACAGGCCAATGGCATCGACGGCTTGCAACGGCCTTCGCAAAATGCCACGCCGTGGCGCTGTGCCCGGCAGGCCTTTGTCGGCCGGGTATCCGGGTCACTTCGCTTCCCTAAACTCGAAGGGCATCTGCCGCCGTGAACGAGAGTATCACGCCCATCCTGCTGAGCCTTGCAGGGGTTCTCGCCATTCTGGGCATCGCCTTTGCCCTGTCATCCGCGAAACGCCGGATCAACCTCAGGGTGGTCGGATCGGCGTTTGCGTTGCAGGCCATTACCGCGCTGGTGGTGCTGCGCACCGATATCGGCGTGGCGGTGATCGGCGGCCTGTCGAGCGGGGTGATCGCGCTGCTCGATTTCTCCAAGATCGGGATCACCTCGGTGTTCGGGCCGATGGAGAGCAACCCCTTCGCCAGCACCTTCGTGATTGCCGCGTTGCCGGTGATCGTGTTCTTCGCCGCAATCGTCTCGATCCTCTATCATCTCGGCATCATGCAGCGGCTGGTGCGCTGGGTGGGCGGGGCGATCGGCTGGGTGACGGGGATCAGCCAGGTCGAGGCGCTGGGCGCGGCGGCCAACATCTTTGTCGGCCAGTCGGAAAGCCCGCTGGTGGTGCGCCCCTATCTCGCCGCGCTGCCGCCCGCCCGGCTGTTCACGCTGATGGCAGTGGGTATGGCAGGCGTGGCGGGGACGATCCTGGCCGCCTATGCCAGCTTCATCGGCGAGGAAGCCGTGCCGTTCCTGCTGGCGGCGGCGTTCATGTCGGCCCCGGGCGGGATCCTGATGGCCAAGATCATCATGCCCGACGATCCGACCTTCGCCGGCGGCCGCGACAGGGGCGTTGCCACCGCCGCAGTGCAGCGCGCGCGCGGCAAGGCCAATGCACTGGCCGAAGCGACCCGCGTGGTGATGTATGACGAGAACGGCCAGGAGATCGAGCTTCCGCAGGCGCGCATCAGCGCGGTCGGCCCCGCTTCGATCCTCGAAAGCGGCAAGGCCGAAGAAGTGACCGCGGCGGAGACATTCGAGGACGGCCAGCGCCCTGCCAACATCATCGAGGCCGCCGCGCAAGGCACGCAGACCGGGGTCAAGCTGGCGGTTGCGGTGGGGGCGATGGTGATGGTGTTCGTCGCGCTCGTCGCGCTTGCCAACGGGATGCTGGCGGGGATCGGCGGCGGGATCGTGGGCCTTGCCGACCGGATCGGCGCGCCGCTTGCGCCCGAGGTCGCAGCGTGGCTCGCCAATATCAGCTTTCAGCAGCTGCTCGGCTATGTCTTTGCCCCGGTGATGTTCCTGATCGGGATCGCCGATTGGCAGCAGGCGCAGATCGCGGGCGGGCTGTTCGGCACCAAGATCGTGCTCAACGAATTTGTCGCCTTCATTGATCTGGGCGCGCTGACCGATGGCCAGTTGACGGCTCGCAGCCGCGCGATTGTTACCTTCGCGCTGTGCGGCTTTGCCAATTTTTCCTCGATTGCGATCCAGATGGCGGTGACCGGCGGCCTTGCCCCCAACCAGCGTCCGGTGATCGCGAGGCTGGGCCTCAAGGCGCTGGCGGCAGGCAGCCTTGCCAACCTGATGAGCGCGGCGCTCGCCGGCCTGTTCCTGCCGCTTTAGAAGTTCTTGGCGCCCGGGCGCGCAAGGGTGTAAGGCCGCGCCCATGACCGAGATCGCTTCCGTTTCGCTTGCCCAGCCGCTTGACACCATCGCCGATGAACTGGGCCGCAGCTTTGCCGAATACGGCTTTGCGGTGGTGCGCGATCACGGCATTGCGCAGGAATTGATCGATGCGGCCGAAGCCGCCTCCAGGGCGTTCTTCGCGCTGCCCGATGCGGTCAAGCGCGGCTACCGGATCGAAGGCGGTGGCGGCGCGCGCGGCTACACCCCGTTCGGCACCGAGAAAGCCAAGGACGCGGCGGTGTTCGATCTCAAGGAATTCTGGCACGTCGGCCGCGATCTGCCGCCCGGCCACCCGCTGGCCGAGTTCATGGCTCCGAACATCTGGCCCGACGAGGTCGAGGGCTTCAAGGAAACCATGAGCGCCCTGTTCGCCGCCTTCGAAGCCACTGGCGCCCGGGTGCTTGAAGCGATCGCGCTGCACCTTGGCCGGCCGCGCGATTTCTTCGCGGCAAGCATCGCGGACGGCAACTCGGTGATGCGCCTGCTCCACTATCCGCCGCTCGGCGACGATGCCCCCGAGGGCGCGATCCGCGCTGCCGCGCATGGCGACATCAACACCATCACCCTGCTGCTCGGGGCCGAGGAGGCAGGGCTTGAACTGCTTACCAAGCAGGGCGAGTGGCTGCCGATCCCGGCAAGCAAGGGCGCGCTCGTGATCAATGTCGGCGACATGCTCGAACGCCTCACCAATGGCCGCTTGCGCTCCACCACCCACCGCGTCGTGAACCCGCGTGGCGAGGCGGCGCGCCGCTCGCGCTATTCGATGCCGTTCTTCCTGCATTTCCGGCCCGATTTCCTGATCGAGCCGCTGCCCGAATGCCTCGATCCGGATGCCGCGACTGCGCCGCCCGAGCCGATCACCGCGCATGATTTCCTGATGCAGCGCCTGCGCGAGATCAATCTCGCCTGAAGCGATGCGCGCCGGGCCTCTGATCGGCCCGGCTGCCCCCCGTTATTCGTTGCGCAGATGCAACACCCGGCGCAAGAACAGCCGCAAATCCGGCGGAATGTGTGGGCGCGAAGTCACGCGCCCCGAAGAAACGCACCGGGCGCCCGGCGGATTTCATCAAACTGTCACGAAACAGTCGCTTTTCCGCAGTCCCGCGGGCCTAGAGGGAGCCCACAGTTCACCTCTCCACTGTTATCAGGGGCTACTTTCATGAAGCTTAAGTATCTTCTTGCAGCAAGCGTTGTCAGCCTTGCCGCCACCACCACCTTCGTTGCGGCGCCGGCCGCGGCGCAGCAGATCACCACCGGGGTCGAGGGCCAGGTCACCGACGAGAACGGCAATGCGATCTCCGGCGCGCTGGTGACGATCACCAACACCGCCAACAACACCACCCGCACCACCACCACCGATGGCTCGGGCGCCTTCCGCGTGGTCTCGCTCCAGCCGGGCAACTACGCCATCACTGTCACCGCTGACGGCTATGAAGGGCAGACGGTCGAAAACGTCGCCACCAGCATCGGTGGTCGCACCGCCTTCAACTTCGCGCTCTCCGCCACCGCGGCAGGCGCGGCCGACAGCACCATCGTCGTGACCGGCGCGCGCGCGCGGGTCAGCCAGGTGGCGGTTGGCCCCGGCACGGCCTTCGGGCAGGAGCAACTCGAGAGCTTCCCCTCGATCACCCGCGACATCCGCGACATCATCCGCATCGATCCGCGCGTCGCGCTCGACAACCAGAACGACGTGGAGCGCATCTCGTGCCTTGGCGGCAACGACCGTTCGAACACCTTCACGGTTGACGGTATCGTCCAGGCCGACGTGTTCGGCCTGAACGGCACGCCGTTTGCCGCGCGCAACGCGCTGCCGCTGCCGTTCGATGTGGTTGACCAGGTCTCGGTCGAATTCGCGCCGTTCGACGTGGAATATTCCGAATTCACCGGCTGTCTCGTCAATGTCGTCACCAAGGGCGGTGGCAATGACTTCCACGGCTCGGCCTTCATCACCTATTTCGATGGCGGCATGGTCGGCGATCTTGATACCGGCAGCCAGGAAAAGCGCTGGGGCGCGACCATTTCCGGCCCGATCATCAAGGATCGCCTGTTCTTCTCCTTCGGCTATGAAGAAACCGATCTGGGCGATGGCAACGAATTTGGCCCGGCCGGCGGCGGTTTCGTGAACGAAGCCAACTTCGTCACCCAGGCCCAGTTCAACGAATTCGCCCGCATCGCGCGCGAAGTCTATGATCAGGACGTGGGTGGCTATCCCACCGCGCTGCCCGAATCCTCGGTGCGCTATTTCGGGCGTCTCGATGCCGTGATCGCCGAAGGCCACCGCCTTGAGGCGACCTACCAGCGGCTTGAGGAAACCAATGTCGAAAGCGACTTCGGCACCCAGAACCTGACCGGTCTCAACTCGTTCGAGGACGAGGGCACGGTCTCGGACTACTACTCGGCCCGCCTCTATTCGGAATGGAGCGATACGGTTTCGACCGAGCTGCGCCTCAGCCGCGCCGAAGTGGGCGACGTGCAGGGCCCGGTCGGTGGCGGCGAAGCCCAGTCGGCCAACCCGATCGTGCGCCTGGTGGTGGGCGTCGAGCCGGTTGCCGGCCAGACCACGCAGGAAGGCGTGCTTTCCACCGGCCCGGGCATCTTCCGCTCGGCCAACGCGCTCAACACCCGCATCGATCAGGCCCGCTTCCAGATCAACGTTGACGCGGGTTCCGGTCACCTCGTCAAGCTCGGCGCCGAAATCAACGACCTGTCAGTCTACAACCTGTTCGCGATCAACGCGACCGGCACGCTCTACTTCCGCAACCTTGCCGACTTCGAAGCCGGTCTGCTGTCGCCGGGTTCGACGATCTTCCCGACGGTGGAGCAGATCGTCGATGGCCTGGCAGTCGCAGGTGACATCAACGCCACCCCGACGGGCGACATCAACGAAGCCGCAGCGCGCTTTGGCCGCACCATCTATTCGTTCTACGCGCAGGACGAATGGCAGGCGACCGATCAGCTGGCGCTCAACGCCGGTGTCCGGGTGCAGCTCTATTCGGGCGGCGCGCCGCGGGCCAACCCGGAATTCCTGCGCCGCTACGGCTTTACCAATGCCAATTCCTTCGGCCGTCTCGACCCGGTGATCCTGCCGCGGGTCTCGGCGACCTACGAATTCGACAATGACGGCTTCTTCTCGAATTCGCGGGTGACCGGCGGTGTCGGCATCTTCTCGGGCGGCGATCCGGTGGTGTATTTCTCGAACGCCTTCTCGAACAACGGGTTCTCGACCGGGCTTGGCACCTCGGCCAATTGCACCGCCGCGCAGCTGCCGCGCAACGCCAACGGCCAGCCGTCGGTGCTTGATGCCAGCGGCAACTTCACCGGCTTCCCGGCCTGTATCAGGGCTGCCGGGTCGGCCCAGGCAGCGGCGGGTCTGGCTGACACGCAGTCGACCGATCCCGAGTTCGACGTGCCCACCGTGGTGCGCGCCAATATCGGCTTTGCCACCATGCTTGGCACCGAGAGCGGCTTCTTCAGCAACTGGAAGCTGAACCTCGACTACATCTACTCGCGGTTCAACGACACGCTGAACTTCGTCGATCTGGCGCAGACCCCGCAGGTCAACCGCGGTCTGAACGGCTATACCGTGGACGGCCGCCCGATCTACGCGGCGATCGATCCGACCGATCCGGATGCGGTGGGCTGCAACGCCACGCTCAACTACTCGGGCGGCACGCCTCCGGTGTGGCAGAACGTGACTGCGGCGTGTTTCAACCGCATCGGCCGCGATGACGAAATCCAGCTGACCAACGGCCCGAGCTACGAAAGCCACGTCGCCTCGATCATCCTGTCGAAGCGGTTCCAGGGCGGGCTGTTCACCCAGGGCGGTTCGTTCAACGTGAACTTGGGCTATGCCTTCACTGACTCGAACAACAACCGCAACAATGGTTCGTCGACGGCAACCTCGTCCTACGACATTACCGCGGCCTTCGATCGGCAGAACCCGGCGGTGTCGACCTCGAACTACGAAACGCGGCACAACTTCACCGCGACCTTCAACCTGCGCGAGGAATTCTTCGACGGCTATGATACCAACTTCGGTATCTTCTTCCGGGCGCGTTCGGGCCTGCCCTACAGCCTGACCTTCGATGGCGGCGGGGTGTTCAACGACAGCGTTTCCGGCACCGACAACGCGCTGCTCTACATCCCCACCGGGCCGAACGATCCGAACCTTTCGGACTTCAGCTACATCACGGATGCGGTGGCACGGGCCAATGCGATCGCGGTCCAGACCGCTGCGGTCAATTCGCTCGTCGATTATGTCGCGGCCAGCGGTTGCGACTACACGCCGGGCGAGTCGATCAAGCGCAATACCTGTCACCAGGACTGGCACTACGACATGGATCTGCGCTTCAGCCAGGAACTGCCCTTCATCGGCAAGGTCACCGGGCTGGTGCGGGACAAGGTGACGCTGTTCGCCGACTTCCAGAACTTCCTCAACCTGCTCGATAATGACTGGAACGTGCTGCGTCGCCGGCCGGAGTTTGTCGATCTGGTCGATGCCGGCTTCACCGTCCGCGATTCGGCCAACCGTGTCGTGACGATCCCGGGGGTCGACTCCCAGGGTCGCTATGCCATCGGCGGCTTCGCGCCGGACGATCAGAACTTCATTGTTCCGGGGCCGTCGGCATGGCGGATCCAGATCGGTGCGCGCTACGAATTCTGATTCGTAGCCCTGCCCGGCAGGACATAGGAGCGGCGGGGCCTTCGGGCTCCGCCGTTTGTGTTCCCGCTGCGCAAAAGGTGTTGTGACCGGATGGTCAGCCGGCAGCGCTGCTGAGCCTGCGCCCCTCGGCGTCGGCGGGGGGGCGATCGGCCAACGCCAGCAGCTCGCGTGCCAGCGCCACACGGGTCGCGTCCGCGTCCGCCGCCGCGCCGCCCAGCCTCAGCGACCGTTCGAGCGCGGCGGCGCTCTTGCCCAGCGCGGCCTCATCGAACATCGCCGCCGTTCCGGCCAGCTTGTGCAGCAGCCGCACGAGCTTGGCGGTTGCCCTGTTTGTCCGGAGCGGGGCCGTCAGCGTCCCGTCGCACAAGGCACTGCGCACCGCTTCGACCGCTTCGTGCCGCCGCGCCTCCCAGCGCGCCACCAGCCGGGGGGAGATGATCCCGCCCGCCATCGCCGTTCCTGTCCCACCCGACGGACGGCCGCTGCTCTCGACAATCCGCGTCGGCAGCCAGCGCTGGAGTATCCGCACCAGATCACCGAGCGCAATCGGCTTGGCGAGGAGCGCCTGCATCCCCGCAGCGCGGGCGGCGGCGATATCTTCGGGAAAGGCATTGGCGGTCAGCGCAATCACCGGCAGCCGATCTGGCCCGATCCCCTCGGCCCGGATGGCGCGAGTCGCGGCATAGCCGTCGCAGCCCGGCATCTGCACGTCCATCAACACCAGATCATACAGCTGCTCGCGGATCGCGGCATCGATCACCATCGCGATCGCCTCGTTCCCGTCATGCGCGATCGCCACCGACTGCCCGCAGCGTTCGAGCATTTCGCTCGCCAGTTCGCGGTTGATGTCGTGATCCTCGACCAGGAGGATACGCGAGGCACGCGGCAGATCGACCGGATCGACCGGCGCGGCTTCGGGCGCGGCACGCTCGGCCGCGGCGAGGCGGGCGGGCAGCAGCAGCGTAAAGCGCGAACCCTTGCCCGGCGCGCTCTCGACCTCGATCCGCCCGCCCAGCAGCGCGGCCAGCTGGCGGCTGATGGAAAGCCCCAGCCCCGTGCCGCCAAAGCGCCGCGCGGTGCTGTTGTCGCCCTGGATGAAGGGCTGGAAGATCGTCTCCAGCCGCCCCTCGCTGATGCCGATGCCGGTGTCCGAGATGGTGATCCGCACCTCGTTATCCTGCACCTGCCACATCAGCCGGATCGTCCCCGTCTCGGTAAACTTGACCGCATTGCCGAGCAGGTTGAGCACGATCTGGCGCAGCCGCAGCCCATCGGTCACCACCCAAGGCCGGTGCCCCGGATCGGCATCGCCGGTAAATTCGAGCGTGAGGCCCTTCTTTTCGGCCGTCTGCCGGTGCAGCGCGGCGCATTCCGACAAGGTCGCATGCAGATCGACGGGTGCGTGATCGATGGTGAACTGCCCGCTTTCGATCTTGCTGAGATCGAGCACGTCGTTGAGCAGCATCATCATCGATCGGCCCGATTGCACGATCATTTCGGCATAGCGCTGCTGCGCGGGATCAAGCTCGCCCTGAAGCAGCAGCTCGGCAAAGCCCAGCACCCCGTTCATCGGCGTGCGGATCTCGTGGCTCATGTTGGCGAGAAATTCGCTTTTGGCGCGCGCGGCGTTCTCCGCGTGGCGACGTGCGCGGGTGAGCAGCAGTTCCAGCTCGACCCGCTCGGTCACGTCGCGCGCGGCCACCACCACGCCCTCGCGCGCGCCGGTGGCCGGATTGCGGATGATCGCGCAGTCGGCTTCGAGAAACACCGGCGTGCCATCGGGATTGTCCTGATAGCGGCGATAGGTCACGCGTTCCTTGTCCGAGGTGCCGTCAAGCAGCCGCCCGAGCGCCAGCACCGCCCGGTCGTGCGCGTCGGGGTGCAGGCGGGCCGTCAGCGGCTGGCCGATGAAGGTCTCCGGCGCCACTCCCATCACCTCGCGCACCGAAGGCGAGGCATAGGTGCACACGCCCGACAGATCATAGCGCAGCACTGCATCGGTGATGTTGGCGGCGAGCAGATCGACCTGCTGCTTGCCCGCTTCCAGCGCAGCGGTCATCCGGTCTCGCCCGGCGAGGATCGCTGCTACCGGAAGCCCGGTGAGGAAATTGGCGGCGACAAAGGCCTGCAGCAGGTGGAACTGGCCAATGCCCGCGCCCGAGGCCGTGGCAATCGGACCAAACCCCGCCCAGGTCATCGCTCCCGCCACCAGCGCCACGCCGGTGACGTGCAACGCCGTGCCGAGGCTGCCGAGCCGGAAGGCGTGCAGCAGCGTGATCGGCTGGATCAGGAACATCAGCGGATAATGCGCCTGTTCGAACACCACCAGCGCGCAGGTCATGCCGCCGGTCAGCAGCGCGATGCTTTCCAGCGGACGGGCCGGCGCGCGCGGCAGCCGCCCCTGCAAGCGATCCACCAGCAGCAGTCCGGAAGGCACCAGCAGCACCATCGCCATGCTGTCGGTCAAAAACCAGGCAAGGATGCCTTCGCGCAAAGCGGCCAGATCGCGGCCCATGACGCTCGCCGCGATCACGCCCGAAACCAGCGGGCCGACCAGCCCCCCGGCCCAGACGAAGCGCGCCAGATCGCTCAGCCTGGTCATGTCGCAGCGCCCGTCTTCCGCCTGCCCCCCCGCCCGGCGCGTCAGCGCCACCACCACCGCGATTTCGACCGCGTTGGCAAGCGAGAACACCAGCGCCACGCTCCACGGCAGCTTGGCAATCTGGTTGGCGGCGAGACTGGCGAGCGCGGCGAGGGCCAGAAACAGCCATTCATGCGAAAGCCGCGCGCGCAGCAGCACCACCACCGCCAGCGCATTGGGCAGCCACACTGCACTCACCGCATCACCGGCGCGGGCAAGCAGCAGGCTGAGGCAGGCACCGACGAGATAGGCCGCCGCTCCCGCCAGCGTCACCAGCAGCGTCCGGCGGTCGAGCGGGCCAGAGGCAATCGTCAGCCGCCCGATCAGGCGCGCGCATCCCCCTCGCCCGCCGTGAATGGCAGGATCGATAGCGGCACCGCCGGGCGTGTCCCCGGTGCCTTCGACAGGGAGCATCGTCTGCTCGATCCCTACGCTCCATCGCCAATATCTGCAGCCGTGCTATAGGAAGTCGCGAGGGGTTTCCGGCGAAACCTTGCCCGGAATGGAGGCAATCGTGTTTGACAGAGGGGCAAGATGACGGGCGAGGGCGGCTTCCGGCACCGGCACCGGCGGCGGCGGCCCAGCGTGCCCTTGCTCGCCGGTCTCGCGGTGTTGCACGCGCTGGCGCTTTACGGTCTCGCGCGCGCGCTTGCGCCGGACTTCACCGCTTCGGTCGAAAAACAGGTGGTATCGGCCTTTACTGTCACGGTCACGACTGCACCCCCGCCACCGGAGAATCGGTCCGAGCCTGATGAAGGCGCGCAGGGCGATCCGGGCAAGGATGCGGTGCCGCAGCCGGTGACGCAGCCCAAGCCGCCGCGTGATCTGCGCGAGGAAACGCCGCGTCCGCGTGCCTCCTCCACCGGCACCGCCACCCGTTCGGGCGCCACCGAGGCGGGGGATGGCACCGGCGCAGCGGGTAGCGGGCTGGGCACCGGCAGCGGCGATCGCGGCGGGGGGCGCGGCGGGGTGGCGGTGACCAGGCCGGTGCACATTTCCGGCAGCATCGACAACGCCCGCGACTTCCCTGTGCCGCCCGGAGGGCGCGGCGCGCGGCAGGGGACCGAGGTGATCGTGCGCGTCACCGTGGGCATCGACGGGCGCGCGCGGGACTGCACGATCTACCGGCCCAGCCCCGATCCCGAGGCCGACCGCATCACCTGCCAGCTGGTCGAAAGCCGCCTCGGTTTCCGACCGGCGATGGACGGCGAAGGCCATCCGGTTGCGGCCCCGTTCTACTGGCGCCAGCGCTGGTTCTGAGGATGGCTCCAGTGTGGTGGCAAGTGCAGGGGCGAAGCGCGCGCTGCGACTCGTTTCCTGCCGAGCATCTGATATAGCCGAGACAAGAACGAGGAACCCCTGCGTGACACCTATCCATCCGGTCATCCTGTGCGGCGGCAGCGGGACGCGGCTCTGGCCGCTGAGCCGCAAGGCCGTGCCCAAGCCGTTTCTGCCGCTGGTGGGCGAGGAAACCCTGTTCGAACAGGCAGTGCGGCGGGTGGCGGGGGATGATCGTTTCGCCCCGCCGATGGTGGTGGCAGGCGCGGCGCATGGTGATCTGATCCTGGCGCAACTGGGCAATTCGCCGGGCGCACGGCTGGTGGTGGAACCCTGTGCGCGCAACACCGCCCCGGCGATTGCACTTGCCGCCGCGCTGCTGCCTGAAGATGCCGTGATGCTGGTGTGCCCGAGCGACCATCACATTGCCGACAGCGCCGCCTTTCGCGCCGCCGCACTCGCCGCGGCCGCGCTGGCGCGGCAGGACTACCTCGTCTCCTTCGGCATCGCAGCTGACCGGCCCGAGACCGGTTATGGCTATCTTGAGCGCGGCGCGCCGCTGGCGGGCGGCTTTGCGATCCGCCGCTTCGTGGAAAAGCCCGATCTCGCCACTGCGAAGGCCTATCTCGCCAGCGGCACCTTCAGCTGGAACGGCGGGATCTTCGCCTTCCGCGCCGGGCATCTGCTGGCCGAACTGGCCGCCTATCGGCCCGCAATGGCGCGGCTGGTGGCCGAGGCGGTCGCTGGTGGGCGGGACGGGGGGCTGCGTTTCTACCCAGCCACCGAACCCTTCGCCGCGATCGAGGGGGAATCGATCGACTATGCGGTGATGGAAAACACCGCCCGCGCCGCGATGGTGCCGGCCAGCATGGGCTGGTCGGATATCGGCAACTGGGCCGCGCTCGCCGATGCACTTGCCGATCAGGCCGATCCGCAAGGCAATGTCATACGGGGCGGGATGGCCGATCTGGCCGGATGCAAGGGCGTGTTCGCGCTGACCGACGGCCCGCGCATTTCGGCAGTGGGGCTGGAGGATGTCTGCATCATCGTTTCCGGCAACGAAGTGCTGGTGACCACCCGCGAAGGCGCACAGGCCGTCGGCAAGCTGCCGGGAGCGGCAAACCAGTGACAGTCGCCCGCCAGGTTCCCACCCGCATGGTGGCCAAGGTGTGGGGCCGGGATCATCTGCCCGCGCCCTTCGCTGCCCCTGCGGGTGAGCGGATCGGGGAGATCTGGTTCGAACCGCCGCCCGAACTGCCGCAGGTGCTGGTCAAATACCTGTTCACTTCCGAAAAGCTTTCGGTGCAGGTGCACCCGTCCGATGCCCAGGCACTGCCGGGCGAGGCGGGCAAGGAGGAGTGCTGGCTGGTGCTCGATGCCGAGCCTGACGCGCGGCTGGCGATCGGTTTCGTGCGCGAGGTTTCGGCGGGCGAGATCGCGGATGCGGCCGAAGGCGGCACGATCGAGAGCCTGCTTGCATGGCACCCGGCGCGCGCGGGTGATCTGTTCTATCTGCCTGCCGGCACGGTCCACGCGATTGGCCCCGGGCTGGCGCTGGTCGAGGTGCAGCAGAACTCCGACACCACCTTCCGCCTGTATGATTATGGCCGCCCGCGCGCGCTGCATCTCGATCGTGCGCTGGCGGTGGCGCGGGGCGAGCCTTATGGCAGCGCAAATCGCCGCTCGGTGGCGGACGGGCAGACGCTGGTGGACGGGCCGCTGTTCCGCTTTGACCGTGTGGAAGGCGCGCCCGATGTCGCCACGCGCGCGGCCTATGCCGGACCGCTGCTGGCCTTGCCGCTGGCGGGCGAGGTGGCGTCGGTCGATGGCATGGCCCGTGCCGGTGCGGGCGAGTGCCTTGTCGCGGATGGCCTCGCCAGCCTCGATTTTAGTCACGCCGAAGTCACCCTGCTGGTGCGCGCGGGCTAGAGCGGTTTGCGCGCCGACTGCATTGGATCGGCCGCTCCAGACTTTTGTTTTACCGCGTTTTCCGAGCCGCCGGGTGATTTCACCGGGCGCGAAAACGCTCTAACTGCCGATCAGCCGCGCGATATCGCCCTTGCCATAGGGCTTGCGCAGCACCGCGTCCGCGCCGAGCCGTTCGAAGGTGCTCCCGCCCTCGGCATAGCCGGTCGCCAGCACAAAGCGCACGCCCGCCGCGCGCAACGCCTCGGCAATCGGCTCGGAGCTTTCGCCGCCGAGGTTGAAGTCGATCAGCGCGAAATCCGGGGGGCGTTCGGCAATCGCCGCGAGCGCGCCGGCCACGCTGCTTTCAACCAGCACTTCGGCCACCCCGAGGCGCTTGAGGTTCTCCTCGGTATCGAGCGCGATGATGATCGAATCCTCCACCACCAGCACCCGCTCCGGCAGTTCGCCGCGCGCGGGCTGCGGCGCGGTGGCCGGTTCGGCGGGACCGGCCAAGAGCGGGTCGGTGCCCGTCTCCTGCCTGCTGGCGAGATGGCGCTGCGGGATCAGGAAATCGGCCTCCAGCCCTTCGAGGCGGTAACGCACGTCCGCCTCGCCGCCCAGATCATGCGGGATCGCGCGGCTGATGATGGTGGAGCCAAACCCCTGCCGTGCGGGCGCGCTCACCGGTGGCCCGCCCGCCTCGCGCCAGGCAAGCGCAAGATCGCCGAAGGCCGTGCGCGCCAGCCGCACTTCAAGCGAGCCGGCCCGCGCCGAAAGCGCGCCATATTTGGCCGAATTGGTGGCCAGTTCGTGCACCACCAGCGCGAGCACGGTATAGGCCTCGGGGCCGAGCGGCACGTCATCGCCGATCAGCCGCAGCCGCGCGCCGTCGCTGCCGCAATAGGGCGCAAGCTCGGTCTCCAGCAGGTTTTTGAGCGAAGCCGGCCCCCAGTTCTTGCGCGTGAGGTTCTCGTGCGCGGCGGCCAGCGCGGCGATCCGCCCACCGAGGATCGCGGCAAAGCCCGGCACCGACAACGCCTCGTATTGCGACTGCGACACCAGCGCGCGGATCAGCCCGAGGATGTTGCGCACCCGGTGATTGAGCTCGGCGATGACGAGATCCTGCTGCGCGGCAGCGCGCGCGCGTTCGCGGGCGATATCCTCGTTCATCCGCAGCACCACCTCGATCAGCGTGCGGCGCAGGCGCGCGGCGATCTCGCATTCCTCGCTCGTCCATTCGGCGCTGCGCCCGCGCACCGTCTCGGTCCAGGCGGCAAAGCTGACGCGCGGCCGGAGCCGTTCGCCGGGGGCGGCGCGGGCCTTGGCCGGATCGCCCGCCCAGGTGATCGTCCGATCGAGCGGGCGGCGCCACAGCACCAGGCAATCGCGGCTGGCGCGCGACAGCGGCAGCACCATGGCGCCCGCTGCGATATCGGCGAAGGCAGCAGCCTCGGGGATCTGGTCAGCAAGGCGGGTGGTCGCATAGGTGGCCCCGCCAAGCGTGCTCGCCAGCAGCGGAGCGATGGTGCGGAAGGCGGCTTCATCGGGTGCGGCAGCGCTGGCGCGATATTCGCCGTCGACCAGCAGCGACACCCCGTCATGCGGCACCGCGTGCCCCAGCACCTGTTCGATCAGCGGCAGGCTGTCGGCCAGCGCAAGGCCGCCCGCCAGCCGCAGCAGCAGCCGGTCATTGAGGTCACGCGCACGTTCCCGCAGTTCCTCGGACCGGGCCACCAGCATCCGGTCGAGCATCAGCGAGAAGGTCTGGCTGAGCAGTTCGGCAACCGTGCGCAGCGAATAGGGCGGCAGGCGGGGGGTGCGGTGGTGGCATGAAATCATGCCCCACAGCCGTTCATGCCGGACGATCGCGATGGCCAGCGAGGCGCCGACACCCATGTTGCGCATATAGGCAAGGTGCATCTGCGAATGGGCGCGCAACATGCTCATCGACAGATCGAGCGGGGTATCATCCGGCCCGAGCGCGGGGACGATCGGCACCGCCGGGGCGTCCATGTCGGCGATCACCCGGAAGCGGTTGCGGCGGAACAGCTCGCGCGCCTGCTGCGGAATGTCGGCAGCGGGATAGCGCAGGCCGAGCAGCGGCTCCATCTCTGCCGCGCGCTCCTCGGCCACCACCTCGCCGCTGTCATCGGGGTGGAAGCGGTAGACCATCACCCGGTCATAGTCGAGCATCTGGCGCACCAGCCGCGCGGCTGTCTCGCACAGCTCGTGCGGATCGGACAGGGCTTCGAGCTTGGCGATCACGGGCACGATCATCGCCACGTGATCGGCAAAGTCGTTGCGCGCGTGCGGCTCGAACTCGATCACCGACAAGCCGCCGCTGCGGTGCATGGCGCAGTCGAACAGCGTGCCCGTGCCGGTCAGATCAAGTCCGAAGCGGCGTTCGGGCAGGTCGGTTTCGGCAAGGCTGGCGAGCGCCTGTTCGATCAGGGCGAGCGCATCGGGCGCGATGATGGCGGACAGCGGCGTGCCGGGTTCGGGCTGTGCGGGAAGGCCAAGCAGGGCGGCACAATTGGCCGAGGCATGGGCCAGCGCGGCTTGTGCATCGGCGGCCAACAGCCCGCCGAACGGCTGGATGGCGGCAATGTGGTGGATCGGCTCGCGGTCACACTCGGTCAGCGTGTCCTCGCGCTGGGGGAGGTTCATGGTGCCGCCTTTGCCGATTCGGCGTTCTCGGCCACCGCAAGCAAATGTGCAAACACCGCCCTGGCCGCGCTGGTCGCGTCTTCGGCCTCGCACGGATCAACCTGCTGTTCGATCCGCGCCCGCAGGGCCTGCCAGAAGCCAAGCATGGCCCCGTCATCAAGGAAAGTCATCGGCCATGTCCCGCCGCTGATCCGGCGTACCTGTTTTGCAATGCTGCGATTGCCGAGCGCCGATCCGGCCAGCACCCATGCCGCGCCGAGTGCATGGCCGGTGCCGGTGCGGCCCAGAGTGAACAGCGGCCCGGGGGCAGGAACCGGCCTGCCGAGGGTGGCCAGATCTTGCGCGATCAGCGGGGTCTGGCGCGGCGGGTGCAGCGCTGCGGGCGCGTGGGCATCCAGCCAATCCTCCAGCGGCGCGCGCGCGGCGTGCTGGAGTTCGAGGAAACGGGCGTAATCTTCGCGCGTCTGCCACCCGCTTGCGGCTTGCATGGCATGATCGAGCAGATCATGCGCGGCGATGGTCGCGGCGCGCAGACACGCGCGCAGGCTTTGCCCCGGCCTATGCTCCAGCCGCCCCGCCTCGATGGCCGATGGCATACCACCCGTCCTTCCCGCCCGAACCGCGCGAGTGCTGCCTTGCCGCATGATCCCGAGTGTAAGGCAAATCGAGCAACAATTGCGTCAATTAACTATGACATAACCCGGCAGGGCTGGCAATCGCCTAGCCGCCTCAGGGTGCGAGCAGCCGCCGGCCTTCCTTCTTTACCGCCGCTTCGAGCGGGCCTTTCATCACCGAAAGCAGCATCGGCAGGTGCATCTCGATCACCACCGCGCCATCGCGCAGCTCGACCCCGCCGGGGATGCTCATGCCCATCACCTCGGCGGTCAAATCCATCCGGTCTTCATTCGGCCATCCGGTGGTGACCTTGGCGAGGCCGGGAGGGAAGAAGCCGGCGATTTCGTCTGCATGGGCGCGCATCCGGCGGCGCACCTCGTCGCGCGGCAGATCGTGGGGCAGGGTGACGCGCATCGGCTCAGCGTTCCTGCTTGGCCGGGATCGCCGAGAAATCGGGCAGCGGCACGCCGGTGTCGGGCATCGCTCCTTCCAGCGCCCCGGCTTCGCCATAGCGGTATTCGAGATAGCGGCTCTTGATCGCCAGATCGTCGAGCGCGCCTTCGGCCAGCCGCCGGGTGACGCGATCGACCTCGCCCGAAAGCCTGGTGAGGCTTTCCGTCAGCCGCTGGTCGGCGGTCTTGCCGGCATAGGGCTCGCTGCGCAGGTGGGCGGGGATCTTGCGGTAATTGTCGATCGTCTCGGGGATGTATTCGCCCACCAGCTCGCGCACTTCGGCCATCGCCGGTTCGTTCTCGCCCAGCCCCTTCAATTGCAGACCCAGCGCATCGAGCTGCGCCCCGAGCCGATCAACGATTGCCTGCGCCGGCGGGGGCAGGGCGGGGCGCTGGGCTTCGAGCCACAGTTCGGTGCGTGCGACCATCTGGCCGGGGTTGCCCTGTTTCAACTCGGCGCGCTTGGGCACCTTGACCTTGGGGAAGACCCCCAAGACGCCCACCGCGACCACGGTTGCCACCAGCGTCGCCATCAGGCCCCAGAACAGCAGCGGGCCGACCACCGCGCTGAATATCCCGGCACCGATCCAGATCGCCACCACCGCAATGGCGATGTTGCGCACCCGCCTGAGCAGGCTTTTCATCTTGAGCTGGGCCGAACCCTTGCCGATGCTGCGCGGCCCGGGCCGGTGCGTCCCGCCGTCGCGCTGCACCGTAAGGCTGGCCTTGGCCTCGCGCAGGATGCGTTCGCTGTCGCGGGTGCTGTCGGGCATTACTTATCCAGCGCCAGCAGCGACGGGGTTTGCGAGGCGACCTTGGCCTGCGCCTGCGCCTGGCCTTCGGCGCGGGCGATATAGCCCTTGGACTTCTCGACCTCGGAGGTGAGGACAGTGACGGTCTGCTTCATCGATTCGAGCGCGCGAACCTTGAAATTGTCGACCTCGTCCATCGTGTCGTAGATGTTCTGGAAGGCGCGTTGCAGCGTTTCCAGGGGAATCGTGCTGGAGGCGGCCTGTTCGTGGATCTGCGCGGTCTGTTCGCGCAGCAGAGTGCTGGTCGAATCGATGATGTCGCTGGTGGTCTTGTTGAGCGCCGTGATCTGGCCGAGAACGAGGCGCTGATTGGTCATCGCCTGCGCCACGGTCACCGCGGTGCGCAGCGCGCCGACGGTGGTGGTGCTGGCGCGGTCGACGCCCTTGACCAGTTCGACATTGTTCTTCTTGACCAGATCGAGCGCGAGGTAGCCCTGCACGCTCACCGCCATCTGGGTGAGCAGGTCCTGCGTGCGCTGGCGGACATAGAACAGCGCCGATTCGCGCAGCGCCTTGGCCTTGGCCGGATCGACCGAATCGAGCTCCAGCGCCTTGGCCTCCAGCCGCTCGTCCAATGTCTTGGCGATGTGGATCATCTGCTCCAGCTCGCCCATCGCCGTCCACAGCTTCTGGCGCTCGGTATCGATCGCGGCGTTATCGAGATGCAGTTCCTTCTTGCCGCTTTCCAGCCGTGTCAGGATGGCGGCGATGTGCCCCTGCGCGCTGGTGTAGCTGTCGAAGTAGTTCTTGATCTTGTTGCCGAAGGGGATGATCCCCAGAATCTTGCGCGGCCCCGACAGCTTGCCCTGCTTGCCGGGATCGAGTTCCTCGACCGTGCGGCGCAGTTCGGCCAGATCCTTGCCGACGCTGCCATCGGCATCCATCGCCCGCACCGGACGATCAAGAAAGCGGTTCGACATCGCCGCGGCGGCCCGGATCTGTTCCTGCCCCATGCGGGTGATCTGATCGACCTTCTCCCCGAACTGGGGCGAATTGGCATCAACTGCCACCAGCTCGGCAACGAAGGCATCGACCTTGCTGTCGAGCTTGGACTTCTGTTCCGATGTCACCGGCACAAGCCCCGCGGCCTGCTCCGGCGCGACCTGCGGCACCGGATCGGGCGGGGTGAGAGTGAAGTCCGCGGCGATCGCCGTCTTGGTTTCGGTGCTCATGCCTGTGTCGTGCTCCCTCACATGCCTGCACCTGCGCGCACGGCCGTCGCTGCTGTATTAGTCATCTAAAACACGCCTTTCAAGGCTGCGCTGCACGCTACTGCGGAACGCCGCGTCGCGTCCAGCGCGGCGTTCGCGCTTGCGCTGCCTGCTTGGCAAGCCAGTGCGGGACGGTCTATCGCCCCGGTCTGTCTCAACAACGCGAACAGGCCTGCGCCATGATTGAACCCAACGATGCCCCGCGCGCTGCCCCCGCTCATGCCGCTCTCGACCGGGCGTGGGCCGAAATCCGGGCATGGTGGACCGAGCGGGTGGTCGGGCAGGTCGATCAGGCCGAGGTGATCGAGCGCCGCCGCGAAGACTGCGAATTGTCCGAACGCTACCTGTTCATGACTGCGATGGCGGGCGGTATCGCGATTCTCGGCCTGCTGCTATCGTCCCCGGCGGTGGTGATCGGGGCGATGCTGCTTTCGCCGTTGATGGGGCCGATCATGGGAGTGGGCTTCGCGCTGGCGATCGGCGACTGGGGCTGGCTCAAGCAGTCGGGCCGCACGCTGCTGGCGGGCAGCCTGATGGCGATCCTGCTGTGTGCGGTGCTGGTGGTCCTCTCGCCAATCCAGACCATCACCGCCGAAATCGCAGCGCGCACCCGGCCCAACCTGTTCGATCTGTTCGTCGCGCTGTTTTCGGCTTTGGCCGGTGCCTATGCGATGATCCGCGGGCGCGAAGGCACGATTGTTGGTGTGGCGATCGCGACGGCACTGATGCCACCGCTGGCGACGGTCGGCTTTGGCCTGGCGACGTGGAACTGGACGGTGTTTTCGGGGGCGTTGCTGCTGTTCGTCACCAACTTCATCACCATCGCGCTGACCGCCTTCGCGATGGCCAAGCTTTATGGTTTCCGCGCCAATCTCACCAAGAACCAGTCGCAGGCGCAAAACTTTGCGGTGGTGCTGGTGTTTCTCGCGCTCGCCATTCCGCTGGGCTTCTCGCTCCAGCGCATCGCGTGGGAGACCAATTCCCAGCGGATCGTCCAAAGCGAATTGCGCAGCCTGTTCGTCAGCGGCTCGCAGCTCGATTCGCTCGAGATCGACTTTGCCGCCACGCCGGTCGCGGTGAGCGCGGTGGTGTTCACTCCTGCGCTGCGCCCCGATGCCGAGGTGGCTGCCGAGCGCGCGCTGGCCGAACGGCTGGGCGAGCCGGTTTCGCTTGACCTGGTGCAATACGAAGTCGGCACCAGCGCCACGGCTGCCGAACGCGCGCAGCTTGCCGCCGCCCGCGAGCGCGAGGAGGCGGGGGCGTCGAGCCGCTCGGCGGCGCTGGCCACGCGACTGGCGCTGGCGGCCGGGGTGGCCGAGGACGAGGTGCTGATCGACCCCGTCCGCCGCCGTGCGCTGGCGCGCGCGAAGCGGCTCGATGGTGCCAGCCTTGCGGCCTATCGCGCGCTCGAGGCGCGGATTGCCGCGAGCGAGCCGAGCTGGACAATCGAGCTGATCCCGCCCGAAGCCCCGCTGCCCGCCGCGATCGCCTTTGTCGGGGGTGCGCCGGGCGAGGCAGGGACGCAGGCGCTCGCGCTGACCAGCTGGGCTGCCCGGCGCCTTGGTCGGGGCGTGGTGCTGACCGGCGATCTTGTGCAGGCCGAAACCGCTGCCGGGATGTTGCAGGCCGAAGGACTTAGTGTCGAGACTCGCCCCGGTTCGGGCGTGTTGCGCGCCGACTGGGCCGAGGAAGCGCAGTAACCGCCTAGGCCGCGAGGCTGATCGGGACGATCTCACCCGCCAGATAGAGCTTCTTCGCCTTGGCGCGGCTCAGCTTGCCTGAAGACGTGCGCGGCAGGGTGCGCGGGGGGACGAGTTCGACGATGCAGCTCATGCCAGTGACCGAGCGCACCTTGTCGGCGATCTGGTCGCGCAGGCGCACGCGCTCTTCCGGACCGCTGACCTTGCAGTGGACCAGCACTGCCGGGGCTTCCTCGCCGTTTTCCATTTCGATCGCAAAGGCGGCAATATCGCCGTGATTGAAGCCGGGCAGTTGCTCCACCGCCCACTCGATATCCTGCGGCCAGTGGTTCTTGCCGTTGATGATGATCATGTCCTTCGCCCGGCCGACGATGAACAGGTAGCCCTTGGCGGTGTAGCCCATGTCCCCGGTATCAAGCCAGCCGTCCTGCAGGCAGTCCGCAGTGGCTTCGGGGTTGCGGAAATAGGAGTGCATCACCGAAGGCCCGCGGCACCACACCTTGCCGATCTGGTGATCGCCACGGGGGTTGCCGTTTTCGTCGCGGATCGCGACTTCCATGTCGGGCAGCGGCTTGCCGCAGTTGACGATCGCACGGTAGCGGGCCGGGCGCGACAGATCGCGCGGCGCACCCGAGAGGCGCTCTTCCTCGACCAGTTCGACGCGGATCCCTTCGCCCGGCGGCATCACCGTCACCGCCAGCACCGCTTCGGCCAGGCCATAGGAGGGGGTAAAGCTGGAGGCCTTGAAGCCCGCTTGGGCAAAGGCGTTGACGAAGTTCTGCATCACGTCCGGGCGGATCATGTCGGCCCCGTTGCCGGCGATCCGCCAGCGCGACAGATCGAACCGCTCGGCCACGTTCGACTGGCTGGAAATGCGGCGCGCGCAGATGTCGTAGCCGAAGGTGGGGGAATAGGACAGGGTGTTGCCCGGATTGCGGCTGATCATGTCGAGCCACGCCAGCGGGCGGCGCGCAAAGGCATCGGGCTTGAGATAATCGCCCGACACCTGATTGGCGATCAGCGAGAGCAAACAGCCGACGAGGCCCATGTCGTGATACCACGGCAGCCAGCTGACGCAGCGGTCATTCGCGCCGAGGTTCATGGTGGTGGCATGGCCGTAGAGATTGTGCAGCAGCGCGCGGTGCGTCACCGCCACGCCGGTCGGGAAGCGGGTCGAGCCGCTGGAATATTGCAGGTAGCAGATATCGTCGGGGTTGGCCGGCGGCAGTTCGCATTCCGGCGCAGGGCGCTGGCTGAACGCCTGCCAGCTTTGCGCATCGCACCCCTGCCGCGCGGCGGCGGCGAGCGCCATTTCGGCGATTTCCTCGGGAAACAGCAGGATCTTCGGATCCGCGCTCATCAGCTGCACTGCCAGCTGGTCGATGAAGCTATCCTTGCCGCCGAAACTGGTCGGCAGCGGCAGCGGCACCGGCCAGGCACCGGCATAGATGCAGGCGCAGAACAGCGCGGCAAACTCCGCCCCGGTCTCGGCGATCAGCGCGACACGATCTGCCTTACCAATCCCGGCGGCGATCAGTCGGCGCGCCATCACCAGAGCATCTTGGCGCATGTCCGCGTAGGGATAGACCCGCGCCAGCTCGCCGCGCATATCGTGGAAGTTGAGCCCCTTGCGGCTCTTTGCGGCGTAGTCGATCGCTTCGTTGAAGGTTGCAAATTGCGCACGGACCCGCGGCAGGTTGCAATCATTCGGCGTCGGCGTCAAAACGGCGTCGGTCATATTTCTCAACGATACCCGTCAGTTGCGGCGCGTTCCAAGGCGACGCCTCGCTCGCGCTCTAGCGTAGCCCCGTTTCGCCGGTCATAGTCCGGCGCGATCCTGAGCAACGCATTTCAATAGGAAGGTGGCACGAATAAGGCGAAATGGTTTCAGGTAAAGCGAATTCGTCATCCCGCAGTCGCGCGCCTGACGGGCGCAAGCGCGCAAAACCCCCGCTCGACGAGACGGCGTTGCGCGATCTTGCGCTGTCCTATGCGGCGCGGTTTGCCAGCACCGGTGCGCGGCTGGAGGCCTATCTGCTGCGCAAGCTGCACGAACGTGGGGTGGCACGGGATGCGGACGGGCGCGCGGCGATGATCGATGTCCCCGCGCTGGTCGCCCGGCTGGTGGAACTGGGCTATGTCGATGATGCCGCCTATGCCCGGATGCGGGCGCGCGATCTGGGCGCGCGCGGCTATGGCGCGAGGCGGGTGGAGCAGGTCTTGTGGGCTGCGGGCGTGGGCGAGGACATCCGCGCCGATTCGGCTCCCGGCGAGGCAGCCTGCCGCCGTGCCGCGGTGCTGATGGCGCAGAAGCGGCGGTTCGGCCCCTTTGCCGCGGTGCACCAGGGCCGCACCGATCCGCTCGCCATGCGCAAGGCCCACGAAAAAGCCGTTGCAGCCATGCTGCGCGCGGGGCACGATCATGATCACGTCCGCTTCATCCTCGCCGCTACCGATACGGCGGCTATCGGGGAATGGCTGGACGAGGCAGCAGATGCAGAAGGAACGGACGGATCGTGGTGAACAACTGGCTGGTGGCAGGCATGGCGGGGATTGCGGCGCTGGCAGCATGCTCGCCCGGCGAAGGCGCGACGGCGCGGGCGCAGGCCCCTGCGGCAACGGTGGCCACGATCGCGACTCATCCCGTCTCGGGCCTTCAGGTGATCGACCTGGTGGTGATGCGCGGCGGCAGGAAAATCCCGTTCAAGGTCGAACTCGCCGCTTCGCCCGAGGCTCAGGCGCGCGGGCTGATGTTCCGGGACCGTCTGGGCGATTTCGAAGGGATGATCTTCCCATCCGGCACGCCCGGCCCGCGCAGCTTCTGGATGAAGAACACGCCGCTCTCGCTCGACATCATCTTTATCGGGCCGGACGGGCGGATTGCCAACATCGCCGCCGACACCGTGCCCTATTCGCTTGAACCGGTGCGCTCCGAAGGCCCGGCAAGCGCGGTGCTGGAACTGCGCGCGGGCCGGGCGAAGGCGCTGGGCATCGTGCCCGGGGATCGGGTGGTGTTTTAGTGGCGAACCCGCCTCCGCAGGTTCGTCCTCGGCGCTATTCCGCCGCTCCGCTCCGGGCGCCTGCGGGAGGCCGCTCGGCCTTGTGGCCCGTCGGTTGGCGGGCCGAACCCGTTCGCCTGCTCCAATCCCATCTTGGCGCACCCGTTCTAATCGGCTAGGCGCGCGGTCATGGGAATTCTCGCAAAAATCTTCACCTGGTGGGACGGTGCAACCATCGGCACGCACCTGTGGGCCAGCCGCGTCGGCGGCGAGCACGTCGGCACTGACGCGGCAGGCAACAAATACTACCGTGCCAGCGGCCAAGGCGGGGCCAACACCGGCTCCTACACGCAGCGTGAGAAGCGCTGGGTGATCTACAACGGGGCCAATGATGCGAGCCGCGTGCCGGCCGAATGGCACGGCTGGCTGCATGGCACCTATGACGATGTGCCCGAAAGCCATCTGCCCCCGCCCAAGGTGTGGGAGGCCGACTACACCCCCAACGCCACCGGCACGGCGCAGGCCTATCTCCCGCAAGGCGCGCTCGAGCGCGGCGGCAAGCGCGCGCGGGCGGTGGGCGATTACGAGGCCTGGACCCCGGGAAGCACCGAAGGCTGAGGCGGGCGATGGGGTCTCCCCGCCTCGCCGCGCTGCCTGCCTGCGCTTTCGCCTGCCTGCTGGCGCTTGCTGCCTGCGACAGCCCGGGCCAGCCGGAGACCGAGGGTGTCCCGCTCGATTCGCCCGCACCGGCGGCCACCATCGCCGCTCCGGCCGAAACCGCCGATAATGGCGCGACCCCGATGCAGGACCGCGTGGCGACCATTGGCCTGCTCAACAAGCGCAACAATGTCTCTGAAGAGATCACCCTGAAGCCGGGGGAAAGCCGCGAGATCGGGCCGGTCATCATTCGCCTGTCCGCCTGCGAACGCACCGCGCCGTGGGAATTGCCGCAGGAAGTGGGCGCCTTTGTCCAGGTCGATATCCGCGAGCGCGGGGCCAATCAGCACGCCCGCGTGTTTTCGGGATGGCTGTTTCGCGAATCGCCCAGCCTCAACGTGGTCGAACACCCGGTCTACGACGTGTGGGTCAAGAATTGCGCGATGCGCTGGCCGGGCGATGCCGATCCGGCCGCGGCCAAGCGCCCCGCACCCGGCGCTTCGTCCGGCCCTGCGGCGCGCGCCTCGCCCGCTGCGCCCGCCACACCGGCTCCGGCTGCCGCGCCTGCCGCACCCCCGGTTCCGGCCGCATAGGCTGCCCCCTGGGCGAAGTGCCGCCATGCTGCGCCAAGGCTGGTGCGCGGCTGCCCATGGGCTTCTTCCACCAGCCGCCGGTATTCGCGCTGCGGAATCTCGATTGCCCCCATCGAGCGCAGGTGATCGGTCATGAACTGGCAGTCGAGCAGGGTGAAGCCGGCCTGCCGCAGCAGCGCCACCAGCCACGCGAGCGAAACCTTGCTGGCATTGGCGGCGCGGCTGAACATCGATTCGCCGCAGAACACCCGATCGAACGACACGCCGTAAAGCCCGCCCACCAGCGTGCGCCTGCCATCGGGCGACACAAGCCAGCATTCAACCGAATGGGCGTGTCCGGCGCGATACAGCCCCAGGTAGGACTGCACGATCCGCTCGGAGATCCAGGTTTCGGGATGATCCGCGCGCGGCGCGGCGCAGGCCCGGATCACCTGCTCGAAGGCGCGATCCACCGTCACTGCATAGCGGTCCGCGCGCAGCGCCTTGCGCAGGGACCTGGAGATGTGAAGGCCATCGAGGGGCAGGATTGCGCGCTCGCGCGGCTCGACCCAGAAGATGTCGGCATCCTCGCGCCGGTCGGCCATCGGGAAGATGCCGCTGCGATAGGCCAGCAGCAGGGTCTCGACCGGGATCGGAGGGCTAACGGGGGCGTGCATGGTTGCGCTGCACAATACATGGCCGTGAACCGCGAGGCAAAGAGGATTGCCTATCGCCTGTCCCTTCGTTAAAGGCCGCGCCGCAGCCAGTGCAGGGGTGTAGCTCAGCTGGTAGAGCATCGGTCTCCAAAACCGAGGGCCACGGGTTCGAATCCTGTCACCCCTGCCATTTTTCCTGAAATTCCGATATTTCAAATCCTTGGAGCCGAGGGTTGGCCGCTTCGGAGGCGGTTTGTGCGCCTTTGGCAACGCGCGGGCCGCGCAAGCCCCGGCAGGGGGCAAGCCATGGGCAAGCACGCGGGTAACGTGCTCTTGTCTCGCTGATATCAAGAGCCGGGCCATGCCAGACAGGCACTTGGCGGCGCAGACACACGATCCCCGGAACCCGTGGCCCAATGCAACCATTGTGTTGGCAGGACAATTTCGCGCTGGGAAACCTGTGGCCCGCTGATCCGGGGCGATCGCGTCCCCAAGGCGGCCGCGCCGATCAGCGGGGTCTTGCCAAACAGGATTTGTCCGGACAAATTACGATCAGGGAATCACCACAGGAGCCACCATGCTGCATTCGTCTTTCCGCGTCCGGCGCGCGTTTGTCCTGGCCTGCACCGCAGCGGCGATGGCGGTCGCCGTCCCGGCCCTGTCCAGGAGCGAAGCGGCCGCCCCGCATGGTGCCGCCAGCCCGGACAGCCGCGCCGCTGCTCCTGTCGAGTTCCGGATGTGGATCGACGCGCGTGCAGGGACCGGTGAGCCGGTGCACTGGGTCTCGGAAGGGGGCATCTACGAATACCCCACCGGCAGGAAGCTGCTGGGCATGATCGGGTTCGATTCAAGCCGCGTGTTCTGGCCCGAGAAGCCGGGCGATCCGGTGGTGCACCTGACCCGCAAGACCTATGCCTATACCGATCCGGAAACGGGCGAAATCCTTAGCGAATACAACGGCCGGAAGGTCGAGCCGATCGCATATCCCTACCAGATGATTTCCTATCGCTACGAAAACGGGCGCATCTACGGCGATGTCGAACAGGGTGTTGCCCCGGCGATCCAGAAGATCGAGGCCAAAACCGGGATGACCTGGCGCTGGATGGGCAAGGATACGCTTGCGATTACCGCGCCGGTGTTCCTCGATTTCCCGCTCCCCAATGGCGGGCGATACGAGGCCTGGGAGAATTACGACTTCTTCATCCACCGTCCCGGCACCAATGACGAACCCTACCAGATGTCGTGGCAGCGCTATGGTGCGCTCCCGCCCTTCGTGGGTAAAGGGCAGGCGATCTATCACCTGCTTTCGTGGCGGGTCGACAGCAATGCCGAGCTGCCCGCTCGCCTGCGCGAATGGGCGGAAAAGGAAAAGCCGATGTGGCTCAATCCGCCGCGCGATATCGAGGAAATCCGCGCGCTCCAGCAGGGGAAGGCAATGGAGGGCTGGGCGCGCTGAGTGTGCAGCGCGTGGGGGTTGCAGTATGATCCAGATCAAAGACAGATCGACCAAGCCTTGACAAACCGACCATCCACGTCAAATTTGTCCGGACAAATTTCCGGCTCAGCTTAGAGGTGCCGCCCATGGCCAAAGATCTGCCCCCGCCCTACACCGCGATGAGCCGCCATCCGATGATGCCACGCGTCTCCCACGACGAAGCGGCCCGGTTTAACTTCCTCACCCATTTCAACCGTTATCTTTCCGGCCCGATCGGCGCAGGCAACCGCCTCGCCTATGAAACGCGCGTGCTCCCCGCGTTCCGCGCCCAGCATGGCCGCGATCCCCAGCACCGCTACGAGATTCGCGACGCGATGAACCAGGATTCCTGGCACCGCACGTGGTCGGCGCTCAAGCGCAATTCGATGGAGATGCGCCAGCACAACGGGCGGCAAGTGGTGCTGCGCCAGCTTGACGAGCTCGACGCGATGGCGCGCCAGTTCAACGAGCATTCGGGGCAGCTCGAACTCGATCCGGCGATTGCGCAGCCCGATTATCAGACCGCGGTGGACATACACTGCCAGCCCGGCGGCTACCACGGCGAAGAGCGCCCCGGAGATGTTACGGTCGGGGCCAATTACGATGTCGGCCTGTTTGCCACCACCGGCGGCGCGCTGGGCGGATTGAACGATGGCGGCGGGCAGGCCGTGGTCGCCTGGGTCAAGGCCGAGCGGCCCGACTGGCAGCCGCGGCGCATTCTCGATATCGGCTGCACCATCGGCCATAATGCCGTGCCGATCGCGCAGGCCTTTCCGGATGCAGAGGTCATCGCGATTGACACGGCTGCGGCTTCGTTGCGCTATGGTGCGGCCCGGGCGGCGGCGCTGGGGGTGAAGAACATCCGCTTCGTGCAGGCCTCGGGCGAGGATCTCTCGCGCTGGCCTGACGGTCATTTCGACTGGGTGCAGACAACCATGTTCCTGCACGAGCTGTCAGCCCGGTCGATGCCGCGCATCCTCGCCGAAGCCAATAGGGTGCTCGCGCCGGGCGGCCTCATCCTGCATATCGAGCAGCCGCAATATTCCGATTCCATGCCGCTGTTCGAGCAGTTCATGCGCGACTGGGATGCGTTCAACAATAACGAGCCGTTCTGGTCGGCCATGCACGGACAGGATCTGAAGGACGTGATGGAAAAGGCCGGCTTCCCGCAGGACAGCCAGTTCGTCGCCGGCGTGCGCGCGGTGGTTGATCCGGCAATTTTCCCACCGTCGCCCGATGCCGCCGAAGAAGACTACGGCCGGGCGGCGATCTGGAATGCCTATGGTGCGTGGAAACCCCTCGCCAGCGCGCAGCAGGTGGCCGCATGAACGCCGGGGATCAGCCGATCGACTGGGTTGCGCTTTCGGGCCGCCGTGCCCGGGGCAAGCGTCCCGATTTCTTTGAGGACCCGGCGCTCGATCGTCTTTATTCGACTGTCTTCGCACTGGCAGCCGAAGTTTCGGCGCTGCGCGAGCGGCAGGATACGCTCGAGCGGCTGCTCGAGGCGCACGGGGTGCTGGCGCGCACGGAGATCGAGAGCTTCGTGCCCGATCGTGCGGCAGGGGAAGAGCGCGGGCTTGCCACGCAGGCCTATATCGCCCGAATCATGCGCGGGTTTCAGCAAGAGGTGGAAGCGATGGCGGCGGATGATCCGCCGATCATGGAGATCGTCGAGCGGCTGTCGCACGACGAAGGCTAAGGGCGCGGGCCCGGGGCTGACAAGAGGGGGTCAAAAGCGATATGGAATTTCTTGCGGCGAACGAACTCGCCATCTTGCGCTGGATTCACATTCTGTCGATGGTCTACTGGCTGGGCGGCGAATGGGGCGTGTTCCAGACCAGCTATCACGTGACCAATCCGGCGCTGTCGCTGGAAGAGCGGCGGCGGCACATGGAAACCGCCTACCGCATTGATATCCTCGCGCGCACCGGCATCGTGCTGCTGCTCCCTCTCGGCCTGCACATGGGCAAGATCTACGGCTTCGTTCCCGCGCTCGAGGGGGCGGGCGTGTGGTGGATGTGGCTGTTTTTCGCGGTCTGGCTGGCGATGACCTGGACCGCTTTCATCAAGCGCGAAACCGATATCGGGATCGCCGTTACCCGCACCGAGGAATGGCTGCGTTACCCGCTGATTGCCGCGCTGCTGGTGGTGGCCGGGATGGCCTTTGCTGGCACCGGCCCGATCACCTCCGGACCGAGCAATCTGTGGTATCCCTCCAAGATGGGGCTCTATGCCTTCGCACTGGTCATCGGCCTGTTCCTTCGGCTGGTGATGCGGCGCTGGACCGAACGGTTCCGGATCCTCGCGCAGGGACCGAACGCGCAGCAGGAGGCTGCGCTCGCCCGCGAGATCGCGCAGGCGCGGCTTGCGGCCTATATCTACTGGATTACGATCGCCTCGGTGTGTTTCCTGGGTGCGGTCAAACCGTTCTGAGGGAGTCGACCACATGCCAGCTTACATGATCGTCACCGCCGCGATCCGCGATCGCGACGCCTTCATCGCCGGCTATGGCGCGGCGGCGGCGGCGCTGATCCCGCAATTCGGCGGCGAATACCTGCTGCGCGGGCCCGGCGCCGAATGCCTCGAAGGCAGCTTCGGCGAGGGCGCGAGCATGGTGATTTCCAAATGGCCTGACCGCGCGGCGGCCAAGGCCTTCTGGAACAGCCCCGAATATGCCGAGGCAAGAAAGCTGCGCGAAGGGCTTGCCGATGTGCAGGTGCTGCTGATCGACGGGCCGGAGCTGGCTACTCCAGAATCTGGTTGAGCTCGATCAGGATCCCGTCGGGATCAAAGAAATTGCAGCCCATCACCCGGATATCCGGCCCACCGTTGCGTCCCGGATAGGTTTGCAGACGCGCCTCGGAGGTGAAGGTGACACCGGGCACCTGCTTGGCACGTGCGCAGCGTCCTTCGACATCATCGGTGTTGAGCACCAGTACGACATCGCCCGGCCCCATCCGCTTGGGATAGTCGCCAGCCGGGATCGGCGGGTCCACCCACTCCATCAATCCAACCCAGCCCACCCAGGGATCATTGGCGTTGAGCAGCACCAGCCGCGCCGTCGCGCCCGGCTCGCCCGCGGGTAGAGCCACGCCCGAGGTCTGGACGGAAGTGTCGTAATTGACCTGAAGGCCGATGACGTCGCGGTAGAGCGCGAGGGACTTTTCCATGTCGCGCACGATGATCGTCGCGCGGCGCACATCGGTGGGCAACCGTTCTTTGGGTGCCGCGACACCCGGCGAAGCCGGACTGGCGGCGATCCGCGCAGGCTTTTCCCCGGTTGCAGCGCAGCCTGCCAGCAGGCCGGCAACAGCGGCCCATCCGATCATCTTCATGCCGTCTCTCCTACCGCACCGCCCGCGATCAGGGCGGCGATCGTGTCGTTGTCGTAGCCCAGCTGTTCCAGCACGCTGCGCGCGTCGCGGCCGGGCGTGGGGAGTTCCTGCGGCGATCCGATGCGCTCGCCCCCCATTTCCAGCGGAATGGTGGGCAGACGCACCTTGGCACCGTTGTCGAGCGTCACGTCTTCCAGTCCGCCGTGCTGGAGATGGGGATCGTCGAACAGATCTTCGGGCTTGCCGATCGGGGCAAAGGGCAGCCCCGATCCATCGAGCCGGGCGATCACCTCGGCACGGGTCAGGCCCGCCACCAGCGCGCGAATTTCGGGAATGATCCGCTCGCGCGCGGCGACGCGGGCATTGTTTTCGCGCAAGGTTTCGTCCGCCCACAGGCCATCAAGCCCGAACAGGCGGCAGAACTTCTCCCACAGCGCATCGGTCACCACCCCGATGAACACCGGCTCGTCGCGCGTTTCGAACACGTCGTAGATCGCCCAGGCCGAAACGCGCGCGGGCATCGGCGCGGCGGGGCTGCCGGTGACGGCAAACTGCGCCATGTGCTGGCCAACGAGATAGGCCGTGGTCTCGAACAGGCTGGCGGTGACCTTTTGCCCGCGTCCGGTGCGATGGCGCTCTTCGAGCGCGGCGAGCACGCCGATCACCCCGAACATCCCTCCCGTCACGTCGATCACGCTCGCGCCTGCACGCAAGGGGCGGCCCGGCGGGCCGGTCATATAGGCCAGCCCGCCCATCATCTGCGCCACCTCGTCGAGCGCGGTGCGCTGTTCATAGGGGCCGGGCAGAAAGCCTTTCTCCGAACAATAGACGAGGCGCGGGTTGGCGGCGGCGCAGCTGTCGTAATCCAGACCCAGCCGGTCGAGTGCGCCCGGCCGGAAGTTCTCGACCAGCACGTCGGCGCGGGCGATGAGCGCCTTGGCGACCGCGATCCCTTCGGCATTCTTGAGATCGAGGCAGATCGATTGCTTTCCCCGGTTATACATCGGGAAATAGCCCGCACCCGATCCCTTGAGACGGCGGGTGTTGTCGCCGCCGATGGGTTCGATCCGCACCACTTCGGCGCCAAGCCCGGCAAGGATGTGGCCCACCACCGGCCCCATCACCATGTGGGTGAATTCGACGACGCGGATGCCTTTCAGGGGTTCAGGGGCGCTCATGCGGCAATCCTCTGCTTGTAGTCCAGCATCGGCCCGGCATCGGGGGTGAAGCCATAGAGCGGCTCGCCCGGCAGCGCCGCGGCCACGATCTTGCGCACCTCGAGCAGTTTCTCCAGGTCGATCCCGGTGTTCAATCCCATGGCGTTGAGCATCAGCACAAGGTCTTCGGTCACGAGATTGCCGCTCGCCCCCGGCGCGAACGGGCAGCCGCCCAGTCCGCCGAGCGAGGCATCGAAGGTGGTGATGCCTTCCTCCAGCCCGGCCACGACATTGGCAAGGCCAAGCCCGCGGGTGTTGTGCAGGTGGAGCGTTGTCAGCTTGTCCGCACCCACCGCCACGCGCACCTTGCGCACCAGCCGGCGCACCTGCGCCGGATCGGCATAGCCGGTGGTGTCGGACAGCGAGAGTTCCTGCGCCCCGGCGATCACCGCCTGTTCGGCGAGCCGCACGACCTTGTCCTCGCTTACCGCACCCTCAAGGGTGCAGCCGAAGGCGGTCGACAGGCCGACGGCGAAGTGGATGCCCGCCTGACGCGCGATCGCTGCCGCTGCGGCGATCTCGCCCAGCATGGCGGGGTGATCCTTGCGCACATTCTTGATGCTGTGGGTCTCGCTCATCGAGAAGGGGATGCTCATCGCGTGCACCCCGGCCTCGGCGGCGCGCACCGCGCCCTTGGCATTGGGCACCAGCGCGACCACGTGCAGCCCTTCGATCCCGCGCGCGAAGGCGACCAGCTCGGCGGTGTCGGCCATCTGGGGGAGCAGGCTGGGGGGCACGAAGCTGCCCACTTCGATCTCGCGCACGCCCGCCGCCGCCTCGGCCGCGATCCAAGCCTTCTTGGCTTCGAGCGGCATGATCGGCTTGATCGATTGCAGCCCGTCGCGCAGGCCGACTTCGGACACGAGAATTTCGGTCATGTGCGGTTCTCCAGGTAGGCCCAGGGGCGCGCCAGCCGGTCGGCTGTGAGCCAGTCGAGAATGGCGGGCTTGTGCTTGAGCGTCAGGTCAATCGCGTCCATCCCTTCGGCCAGCATCTGCTTGGCCTCGGCGTCGATCGCAAAGGGCCAGACTTCGCCGCCGGCGCTCACGGTCTGGGTGGCGAGGTCGATCTGCACCGGCTGCCACGCGAGGCCGCCAACCACTTCGGCGGGCAGTTCGATCGGCAGCAGGCCGTTGCGGATGCAGTTGCCCTTGAAGATCGGTGCGAAGGATGGCGCGATGATGGCCTCGATCCCGAATTCGACGAGCGCCCAGACCGCGTGTTCGCGGCTTGATCCGCAGCCGAAGTTCTTGCCCGCTACGAGCACAGTGGCGCCTGCGGCGGCGGGCTGGTTAAGCACAAATGCGGGATCGGCAAGCCGCGCGGCGGCATCGCTGTAGCGCCAGGGGGCAAACAGCCCATCGGCAAGGCCAGTGCGGCCCGTCGTCTTCATCTCGCGGCTGGGGATGATCGTGTCGGTGTCGATATTGTCGCGCAGCAGCGGCGCTGCGGTGCTGGTGATGGTGGAGACCCGCTTCATGGCCGCGCCTCCTCGCGTGCGAGCGCGCGCGGATCGGCAATCGCTCCCGCGATCGCGCTCGCGGCCACGGTTTCGGGCGAGGCGATATGGGTGCGGATGCCCGGGCCTTGCCGCCCTTCGAAATTGCGGTTGGTGCTCGAGATCACGCGCGCGCCTTCGGGGAAACTCTCGCCCCCGGCATAGAAACACAGCGAACAGCCGCTCATGCGCCATTCAAAGCCTGCCGCCTCGAAGATCTGGTCAAGCCCCTCTGCCTCGGCCTGCCGTTTGACCGCGAGCGAACCGGGAACCACCAGCGCCTTGCGGATCGAGGGCGCGATGCGGCGCCCTTTGAGCAGCGCGGCGGCACGCCGCAGGTCGGTGATGCGGCTGTTGGTGCACGAACCGATGAAGGCTGCATCCACCGGCGTGCCGGCGAGCCGAGTGCCGGGCGCAAGGCCGATATAGTCATGCGCGCGCTGCGGCCCCTGCGGCACGGTTCCGGTGACGGGGATGGCGTGCTGCGGGCTGGTGCCCCAGCTCACCATCGGCGCGATGGTGCTGGCATCGATCGTGATTTCCCGGTCGAACGCCGCGTCAGGATCGGAACCGAGCGTGGCCCAATAGGGATCGTCGAACGCGGCGGGTGCGTAAGGCCGGCCCGCGAGGTAGGAAAAGGCTTGCCGATCGGGCGCGATGATCCCGGTCATGGCGCTGAACTCGGTCGCCATGTTGCACAGCGTCATGCGCCCTTCCATGTCGAGCGCACGCACCGCTTCGCCGGCAAATTCCACCGCGTGGCCTGCGCCCCCGCCCGCGCCGTGTGCCGCGATGAGCGCCAGCGCCATGTCCTTGGCGCTCACGCCGGGGGCAAGCTTGCCGGTGAAGGTCACGCGCATCGTCCTCGGCCGCTCCATCCTGAGCGTGCCCGTCACCATCGCGTGCTCGGTCTCGCTGCTGCCGATCCCCCAGGCGAGCGCGCCGAAAGCCCCTTGCGTGCAGGTATGGCTGTCGGGCGCAACCAGCGTCAGGCCGGGCAGCACGATCCCCTGTTCGGGCGAGATCACGTGGATGATCCCCTGATCGCGGTCGTTGACATCGAACAGGGTGATCCCGGCGGCGTGCGCGGCGGCGCGGGTTTCGGTGATGAAGCCTTCACCGCCGGGCATCAGCGTCCCGTCGCCGCGCCCCGGGCGGGTATCGACGATGTGATCCATCACCGCAAACACCCGCGCCGGATCGAGCACCGCGCGCCCCGTTTCGGCCATCCGGCGCAAGGCGGCCGCGCCGGTGCGCTCGTGCAGAAATACCCGGTCGATCGCGATCAGGTGCGCCCCGCCTGCCGTGTCGGCAATGCGGTGCGCATCCCAGATCTTGGCAAACAGGGTCTGTCCCATGGCTTTGTCGTCAGCCCGCCGCCTGTGCCTGCATTTGCGCGTCGATAGCACGCCAGTCCCGCGTCACGAAACGTTCCTGGATTGCGGTCCGGGTTTCCAGCATGCCGTTTCTGATCCAGTGCCAGGTGCGGCAGCGATGCTGGCCGCAATCGGAAATCTGGATCTGCTCGTAGAGATAGAGCGAAGGATCGCCGGTGCGCTGCCAGTACAGCATCATGGTGCGGCCAAATTGGTCGAGTGGCACTTCCGCGGCCCAGCCCTGGATCAGCTCATTATCCCACCAGATGCGCCCGTCGCGATAGGTGGCGGGGAAATCGCGCACTTCGGTGCGGCCATCGGGCCAGGTGTAGTGGTTGGTCTGGTGATAGGGCACTTCCGGATCGCCGGTGATGCGGCACAGCAGGCGGCTGGCATGTTCGTCGATCTTCTCGTTATTGGCGTTGAAATAGGAATAGGTGCCGTCCCACACGCCTTCGTGGCGGGCGAGCAGCGGCATGGCCTTGGCAAAATCGTTCATCGGGTCTCTTCCTTGATGCTGGTGAGGGTGTCATGCCAGCGCCGTGCGGCGCTGCCCGCGATGATTCGTGCGCGGGTGCGGTGCTGGAGCGCCAGCGGATCGAGTGCGGCCGGAGCGAGCGGGATGGCACTTGCGGCCGAAGCCTCGTACCACGGTGAGAAGAAGGCCTCGGCGCGGGAAATCTGCCAGGCGCGCTGGAGATAGGCGCCGAAGCGATCGGGCGTCAGGTCGGGGTAGAGCCGGTCCGGATCGCCCTCAGGGGGCGCGGGCCAGAGGATCGCCTCCGCCCCGAGCGCCTGCGCTGCCGCCTCGATGGCCCCACGGGGATCAGCGCAATCATCCGACTGGCCGTGGCCGGGGACATCGATGGCAAGAGCGCCTTTTTCCGGCTCTGCCATCTCGCCCGCCGGAGCATGAAGCACCAACCGATCGGCGCCGCGCGTACCTTTCCAGTGGATCAGCCCGTCACCGATCCCGATCCAGCCTTCCTGTGCATCCTCGGCCAGTGGCGGACAGCACCCGTCACCGCCATGCGCGCTGAGGAACGTCAGGCTCGCCTCCTGATGCTCGGCCGGGGTCGCAACCTTGCGCGCTTCCCAGCCGGCCGGCATCGTCCCGAGCCTGTCGATATGCGCCTGCAAGGGATCGCCGTCATAGGCGCTGATCAGGCAGGGCGGCACGTCCGCATCGGGGGACGGAATATCGCGCGGGGCACGCAGCACCGCGCCATAACCCGCGCGGTAGGCATCGCCTGCCTCCATCATCTCCTTCACCGCCTGGGCCACCCGCGCCACATCCGCATGAGCGACCGAAAGGCGCGCCTCCTCGCGGGTGTCGAACCAGGGGAAAACCCAGCTTTGTTCGAGCATCCGGTTCCACAGCCACGCAAGGTGTTCACCATAGGCCGATGGGTGAAATTCGGGCAGGTAGCGCTCCCCGAAAATGCCCATCTCGGCATCGTTCCAGATGGCATAGCCGCCCACTGCGAGCGCCCGGAACCGCTCCGGCTGGCGCTTGAGCGCGGTGACGAGGATGATCCCCCCCGAATGGAAGCCGTAGGCCGCGCAGCGGCCGATGCCGAGCGCATCCATCGTTTCGCACAGCGCATCAGCGAAGTCGGCGATCTCCGGATTGCCGGGCAGCGGATCGGACTGGCCAAAGCCCGGCGTATCGGGCGCGATACAGGTGAAACGGGCAGCCCATTGGCGCATCAGCGGCGCGTATTCCGCCGAGGAACGCGGGCTCTGATGCACCATCAGCAGCGCCGGGCCAGTGCCGCAGCGCCGGTAATGCACCCGCCGTCCGGTGCCGGGAATGGTCAGGATATGGCGTGTTATCATGGCGCAGAAGTTGTCCGGACAAATTTCACTCGACAAGCCTCTACGCGCGTTTATTGTCCGCTGTCAAAGCGGAATCGAACAGTCGAGGAGCACTGCGCGCCATGAGCGAACCGATCGGGACAAGGATGATCAGCGACGGGAAGACCGCGCGCCAGCTGTTCGAGGAGGTGATGGCCAACCCCGCCCGCCGCAAGTTCGGCTTCGGCAGCAAGCTTGCCATCGTCAATGTCGATGTCCAGCAGGCCTACACCCGGCTCGACCTGTTCAGGACGGCCTACGAAACCGATCCGCGCCAGATCGAATATATCAACACCATCAGCCGCCTGGCGCGCGAGCGGGGGATGCCGGTGATCTGGAGCCGGGTCGCCTACAAGGCGGACGCGGGCGACGCGGGGGTCTGGGGCACGCGCACCGATACCGAGGATTCGCTTCAGAACATCAAGTATGGCAGCGAACGCCACGCCTATGATCCGCGCTGCGCGATCGGCCCGGACGATCTCGAATTCACCAAGCGCATGCCCAGCGCCTTCTTCGAGACCCCGCTGGCGAGCTACCTGACCTTCCACCGCGTCGATACCGTGGTGGTGACCGGCGGCAGCACCTCGGGCTGCGTGCGGGCGACGGCGGTTGATGCGCTCAGCCACGGCTATCGCACCATCGTCCCGATCGAGACCTGCGCCGACAAGCACGAAAGCTATCACTTCGCCAATCTCACCGATCTCCAGCTGAAATATGCCGATGTCGAGCCGGTGCAGACAGTGATCGACTGGCTGGAGGCGCGCTGATGCAGGAAGGTGCGAGCGATCCCGGGCTGTATGATTACCACCCCTATGAATCGCGCCCGAAGATCGTCTGGCCGGGCGGCAAGACGGTGGCGGTGTGGGTGGCGCCCAATCTCGAATATTACGAGATCGACCCGCCCGTGCACCCCAAGCGCAAGCCCTGGGGCCGGGTGCATCCCGATGTGGTGTGCTTTTCCCATCGCGACCATTCGAACCGGGTAAGCCACTGGCGCATGGCCGAGGTGATGAGCCGCTACGGCTTTCCCGGCTCGGTCAGCCTCTCGGTTGCGCTGTGCCAGCACCATCCCGAAGTGGTGGCCGATGCCGCGGCGCGCGGGTGGGAGTTCTTCAGCCACGGGATCTACAACACCCGCTATTCCTACGACATGACGGAGGAGCAGGAGCGCGCGATCATCGAGGATTCAATCCGCACCGTGCGCGAGGCGACCGGGCAGACGATCCGCGGCTGGCTCGCCCCGGCGCTGACCCACACGCCGCGCACGCTGGATCTGATTGCCGAATATGGTCTCGATTACACCTGCGATCTCTATCACGACGATCAGGTTCAGGAAGTGAAGGTGGCCAAGGGCCGGCTCGCCTCGATTCCCTACAGCCTTGAAGTCAACGATCACTACGGCTTCTTCGTCTACAATATGTCCGGGCGCGAATATGCCGACACGCTGATCCGCCAGTTCGAACGGCTCGCCAGCGAGGGTGAGACGTCGGGAACGGTGATGTGCATTCCGCTGCATGCCTACCTCATCGGCCAGCCGCACCGGATCGGTCCGTTTGAAGAAGCACTCAGGCGCATCGCCGCCGATGGCCGGGCATGGATCGCGCGCGCAGGGGAAATCGTTGATGCATGGCGGGAGCAGATCGGATGAGCACGCTGCCTCAAAGCTACCTTGAATATCCGCGCCGCCGCGAAGGCTACGATCATGACCTTTACGCCTGGTCGAACATGCACACCCGCGCTCCGGTGCGCTGGCCGCAAGGCGCGGTTGCGGTATGGCTGTGCGTCAGCCTCGAATGGTTTCCGATCATCCCCGGCGGCCCCTTTGCTGCCCCCGGGCACATGGTCACGCCCTATCCCGATTATCGCCACTACACCGCGCGCGATTACGGCAACCGGGTGGGCGCGTGGCGCTTCCTCGAGGCCTTCGAGAAAGCGGGTGTGAAGGCCAGCTTCGCCGTCAATGCCGCGATTGCCGAACGCTATCCCGAACTGGTCGCCGCGGTGATCTCTGGCGGGCACGAGCTGATCGCCCATTCGACAGACATGAACGGGACGATCGACGCGACGCTGGGCGAGGATGCCGAACGGGCGCTCATCGCTGATGCGCTGACGCGGATCGAACGCGCCAGCGGCGTGCGGCCTTCGGGCTGGCTTTCGATCGCGCGCCAGCAGAGTTTTCTGACACCTGACATCCTCAAAGATCACGGCATTGCCTACTGCTGCGACTGGGTGAATGATGAACTGCCCTGGCGCTTCGCCAATGGCCTCATCAATCTGCCGCTCAACCATGAACTGTCCGACCGGCAGATCATCACCGTGCAGCAAAAGAGCGCCGATAGCTGGGCCGAAAGCATGAACGATGCCTTCGACTGGCTCGCGCGCGAGGCGGCTGATGCCGGGGCAGGGCGGATGCTGCCGATCCACCTCACCCCCTATATCATGGGCCTGCCATACCGCATCGGCGCGCTTGAGCGTCTGCTTGCCGATCTGACTGCGCGGGCAGAGGCATGGTTTGCGCGCGGCGATGCCATCGTTTCTGCGTGGGAGGCGCAGCAATGAAGGCCTGCAATCCGCGCACCGGCGAGGCCGATTACGATTTTGCCGAAAGCACCCGTGACGAAATTGCCGAGGCGGCGGCGCGGCTGCGTGCCCGGCAGCCGTCCTGGGAGGCGATGGGGCCGCAGGGGCGCGCGGGTGTGCTGCTGCGCTTTGCCGATGCGATCGAAGCGCAAGCGGGAGCGATTGCCGCGGCGCTCGCGGTGGATACTGGCCGCCGCACGATTGCCGCCATCGAAGTTCAGGGCTGCATCGCCAATCTCCGCCGCTGGGCAAAGCGTGGGCCGGAATTGTTCGCCACTCTCGATCATGGGCCGAAGCCATCGCTGACCCCGGGGATCGAGCTGGTCACGCATTACAGCGCCTTCCCGCTGTTCGGGGCCATCGCGCCGTGGAACTTCCCGGTGGTGCTCAGCCATATCGATGCGGTGCCGGCGCTGATGGCGGGCTGCGCCGCGCTGGTGAAGCCATCGGAGGTCACGCCGCGCTTTGTCGAACCGATGCGCGGCGTTTTGGCCGGGGTGCCCGATCTGCCGCTCGCCTACGTGATGGGTGGGGCCGAGGTCGGCCAGGCGCTGATCGAAGAAGTCGATTATGTCTGCTTCACCGGCTCCACAGCGACGGGACGCAAGGTGGCCGAGGCTGCGGCGCAGCGGCTGATCCCGGCCAATCTCGAACTGGGCGGCAAGGACCCGATGATCGTCACCGCCAGCGCCGACCCGCCATGGGCTGCTGCTGTTGCTCTGCGCGCCTCGATCCTTGCCACCGGACAGGCCTGCCAGTCGATCGAGCGGATCTATGTCGCGCGCGCCATCGCCGCGCCATTTCTCGCAGCGCTTGTCGCTGGCGCGCAGGACGTGCAGCTGACCTACCCCGATCCCGCCAGCGGCCATCTCGGCCCGTTCATCTTCCCGGCACAGGCCGACAAGGTGCAAGCGCAGATCGACGCCGCGGTGGCGGCCGGGGCGCGGGTGCTGGCGGGGGGCAAGGTCGAGCGGCTCGGTGGTGGGGCCTATCTGCGCCCCACGGTGCTGGTCGATGTCACGCCCGAGATGGCGGTGATGCGCGAGGAGACCTTCGGCCCGGTGCTGCCGGTGACGGTGTTCGACACGCTCGAGGAAGCAATCGCGCTCGCCAATGACAGCGCCTATGGCCTGTCCGCCGCGGTGCTGGCGGGTTCGCTCGAAGAAGCGGCGGCGATCGCCCCGCTTCTGGATGTCGGCGCGGTCTCGCTGCAGGACGGCGCGCTCACCAGCATGGTCGGCGATGCCACCAACCTGTCGCGCAAGGGCAGTGGACTGGGGCCGAGCCGGATGGGCGATTCCGGCCTGATGCGCTTCCTGCGCGAACAGGCGCACATCCGCCAAACGGGCACCGCGCTTACCATCGCGGCCTATGCCGAACGGGGGATGGCATGAGCAATCGCGCGGCGCTTGCAGCGGTGATGCCCGCCATGCTGCGCCACGAAGGGTGGTGGGATGGATGGTATCGCCACTACGATAGCGATGGGACGCTGCTCGATGCGCACCGGGTGCGCACGCACTGCGAATTTCCCGATGCGGGCGCGTGGCACTATGTCCAGCACAGCCACCTCGCATGGGAGGATGGGCGCGAAGCCGATTATCGCTTCGGCGGGCGGCTTGCAGGGGACCGACTGGTATGGGACACCGATCGATTTACCGGATACGGCTGGCAGACGCTTGAAGACACGCTGATGCTCCGGCTCGAACGCAAGGACGTGCCGGGCGCGCATTACATTGAAATGATCACCATTTCCCCCTCGGGAGAAAGCCGGGCGCGCACTTGGCAGTGGTTCCGCGACGGCCGGCCGTGGAAACGCACCCTGTGCGATGAAGACAGGATCGCAGCACCATGAAGGCTTGGGAAATCGGGCCGCGCAACGCAGGTGATCGCGGGATCGGCGGGCTTCGCCTTGCCGAGCGGGCGGAGCCAGTGGCGGGGCCGGGGGAGGTTCTCGTCCATGTCATCGCCGCAGGGCTCAACTACCGCGACCTGATGGTGCTGCGCGGGCAATATGGCAACGCCCTGCCCGAAACCCGCATTCCCTTGTCCGATGGGGTCGGCGAGGTGCTCGCGCTGGGGCCAGGAGTGAGCGGCCTTGCGCCGGGCGATCGGGTCATCGCCCCGCATTTTCTCACCTGGCTTGAGGATGCGGCCTATGCCCCGGCGGTGTTCGCAAGAGACATGGGGGTCACTGCCGACGGCTGGCTGGCAGAGCGGATCGTGCTGCCGGCCGCAGCCGCGCTCAAGGTGCCCGCTGCGGTGCCCGACAGCACCGCGGCCTGCCTCGCGGTGGCCGGCGCGACGGTGTGGCATGCGATGGTCGCCTTCGGCGGCGCGCGCGCAGGGGATCTGGTGCTGGCGCAGGGCACGGGCGGGGTTTCGGTCTTCGCCCTGCTGCTGGCCAAGGCGCTGGGCGCGCGCTTTGCCATTACCTCTTCAAGCGAGGAAAAGCTTGCCCGGGCCTCGGCACTGGGCGCGGACTATGGCATCAATTACCGCACGCGGCCCGATTGGGCGGCGGCCCTGCTCGAGGCGACCGGCGGGCGTGGAGCGGACGTGGTGGTGGACACGCTCGGCTTTTCGGCGCTGGGCGAGACAGTCGCGGCCTCGGCCCCCAATGCCCGGATCGCCACATTGGGCGCGCTCGCCGGCTCCCCACAGGACGTGGCCAGCGCCAGTCAGGGCGCGCTGATCGGCAAGAACATCACCATCAAGGGCATTGCCAGCGGCAGCCGCGCGATGCTGGGAAAGGCGCTTGGCGTCGTTGTCGAGCACGGCATCACCATCCCGATCGAACACGAATTCGCCTTTGCCGATGCGCCTGCTGCCTATGCTTGTCTCGCTACAGGCGGGCACTTCGGCAAAGTGGTGATCCGCTTCTAGAGCGTTGTCGAGCCGGGTGGAATGACCCGGCGGCTCGGAAACCGCTCTAGCGGGTCAGCTCGACCAGCTCGTAACGGTTCATCATGTAGCCGTCGATCGATCCGTAGACCAGGATGCTGTCTGCATCGGCGGTCACCCACATATCGAAATCGGGGTGCCGTTCGCCGCCCATGCCGGTATCGCTGTCATCGACATAGCGGTATCTGCGGCAGCGGAAGGTGCCGGCTGCAACCGTCTTGTCCTCCTCACCGACATATTCCATCGTCATCACGACCTCGGCAATCCGGGGCGCGGTGGCGCCGCGATGATCGGGCGAGGGCACGAAGAAGCGCAATTTCCTGCGGTGCGGGCCACGGCTGCAATCCATCAGCCGGGTGGTGAAGCCGTCGCCAACCACCGGATGGGTGCCGAAGGCATCGAAATCGCCAGCCGCGCGCACCTCCGAATGGCGCCCCAGCTCGGGGCTGTCGCTTTCGCAGCTGATCGTGCCCTTGGCTGGATCATAATTCATCCAGCCCGAGCCGAGGAAAGCATCGCCAACGGTCAGGTGCACCAACAGGTTGCGCGGCATCCGGTCAGGCCCGATGTGGCAGATGATGTCGCGCATCACCGTCGGCTCTGGCTCCTCGATCTCGCAATGCGCGCTCATGATCGTCGATCCATCGCCATGATGGGTGAAACGGAAGGTCTCGCGCCCGCGCTCCGTGCCTTCGCGGCCCGGTTTCATCGACAGGTAGCGGATTGTGCCGCTGATGGTGCGGTGCTGCATCAGATCACTCCTGCTTTGGCGAGGCGTTCGATCACCTCGGCTTGTGCCCGCTGGAAATGGTCGCGATCGGGGATGACGGGCCGTGCGCCCTGCATCATGCCGTCGGGGCCACGGAAGGGATCGGCCGCTGCGGCATAGGCCTCGGCGAACAAGGCCGGGCGCTGGCGGGCGAGGTAGTTGGTCATCGCCGGTGTGCGGCGCGCTTCGCGCAGCCCGGCAAGGTCGATCGCGGCGAAGGCGGTGAAGGTCTCCCCGTCGCCTGATTGGGCCACGACCCGGCCTTTCCAGTCGACCACCTGGCTGTTGCCATCGGCGCTCGCGAGCGGCATCGCCGTGCCGGAAATGCCAGCGGTGTTGGCCGATACGACATAGGCGAGGTTTTCAAAGGCGCGGGCCTGCTTGGCGATGTCCTTGTGGGTGGCGAGCGGCGAGCCGATCTCGCTCGAGGAATGGCAGAATATTTCGGCCCCGCGCAAGGCCAGCGCGCGGGCGATTTCGGGATAGAGGATTTCCTCGCTGGCGATGCAGGCGAGCTTGCCGATTTCGGTGCGCGCCACGGGAAACACGCCCTCGATCCCGTATTTGTCGAGATAGGCTTCCCACACGTCATGCGGGGAGGGTGCGAACATCGACAGCAGCCGCCGATAGCGCAGCACCACCGCGCCCGAGGGCGCGATGATGAAGCTGGTCTGGAAATAGAAATCGGGGAAGGCCGCATCGGTCTCGTAGGCATTCCCCGCAAGGAAGATGCCCAGCCGCTGCGCCAGGCCACCAAGCGCCTCGTATTCCGGGCCATCGGCGGCAAAGCCCACCCGCGCGGCAAAATCGGGGATCGAAATGCGTCCCGGATAGGAGGTGAACAGATATTCGGGCAGCACCACCAGCTTCACCGGCGTGCCCGAATATTGCGCCACGAAGATCGCGCTGGTGCGGATTTGGGCTTCGAGTTCGGCGATATGTTCAAGGATCGCCGCGCGCGCGCTGGCGGCATCGGGCAGGCGTTCGAGCGAGCGCGCAGTGAGCTGCATCGCCATCGCGGAAAAAGCGGCAATTTCGGTCACGGGGTCTCCTTGGGCAAGCGCCAGCGGGGCGTGGACGAGGGCGGCAACGCCCAATCCTGCGGCAAGCATATGGCGGCGGTCAATCAGAGGCATCGAGCCCCAATGCGCCGGGGTTCATCAGCCCCCGGGGATCGACCTGCCGCTTGAGCGCCCGCAGGATGTCCCAGCCGGCCGGATCATGGCGTTCGCGCAGCGGATAGGTGCGGGCAATCTGCAGATGGATCGCGCCCAGCGACTGGAAGATCGCGATGACCTCGCGTTTGAGCCGTTCGACCAACGCGGTCGCCTCGGGGCTGTCGGCCAGTTTGGGCAGGCGCGCAAGGTGATCAGCTTCGACGGCGTGGCGGTGCAGCGGGTTTTGTTCGCCCGGCCAGTAGAACACCGGCTCGATCAGGCACGAGCTGCGCCCGGTGGCGGCGATCAACGCGCCGGTTTCAACCTTGAGCCGCTGCAATTCCGCCGCGTTTGCCTGCCACAGTGCCTGCAAGCGATCCCATGCCTCAACCAGACGCGAGTGGGGCAGGAAGCCGTGTACCGGCAACCAGCGTTCGCCAGCCGGGCCAAGCATCGAATTGGGCGGGGGGAAGGGATTGGCGCGCAGGATTTTCGGGATCGAGTTTTCGACCACGCTGCCGCCATGCTCGCGCACGATGGCTTCGATGGCGCGCATGTCAGCCTCGACCCCGGACTGGTGGCGCCCCTCGGCGATGCAATGGAGGCTGAAGGGCACTCCGTCGAGGAAGCTCCGCCCCGCGAGCGCGACCTTGGCACCTTCCTTGATAGCCTTGAAAATGCCGCCCGATTTTGCCTCGGCCTTGAGCATGTTGCCGAGTTGCCTGGCATCCTTGGCGAGCGAATCCCGCTTCATGCGTTGGGCCTGGAGGAACGGATCGAAGGCGAAGCTTTCCGAGGCGAGTTCAGCCCGGGCAATCGCGCTCATCGCCCCGAACAGCGCTTCGTGGGCCGGAAAGCTGAACGAGCCAAAGGCGAAATGGGCGGCCTCGCGCACCAGTTTCAGCCGCACCCGCGCCTTGACCCCGAAGGCCCCGCAATCGGCGGCGAACAGGCTGGTGAGATCGGGGCCGTAGGGGCGGAAAAAGTCGGCGCCGGTGGTGATGATCGTCCCGTCGGCGAGCACCACGTCAAAACTGATCGCGCTGTCCACCGCGCTGCCATTGCGCGCGCCCCAGAAGATCCCGTTCTGGCTCATCCCCCCGCCCACCGTGGCGCGGATGCCCGACAGCGTCCCCCACGCCAGGGCCCGCAGCCCGCGCGGCGCGAGCGCGCGGTGGAGCGCGTCCCAGCTGATCCCGGCCTCGACCGTGGCAACCATGTCGGTTTCGTCGATAGCGACAATGCGATCGAGCGCGGCGGTATCGATCAGCAGATGTGGCCCGCCGTCATAGAGATAGCCGCCGGTGTAGCTCATCCCGCCGCCGCGCGGGACGATGGCAATGCCCGCCGCCGTGGCTGCGCCAATCCCGGCGGCGAGTTCCTCGACGCTTGACGGGCGAAACACGGCGAGCGGCTCGCGCCCGCGTGAGAGCACATCATGACTGTGAAGAGCGAGGTCTGCGGCGTCGGTCAGCAGCGAGGCCTGCGCCACGACCTTGCGAACCGCGCCGAGCGGGTCGCCAGCGGTCGGCCCGGGGGCAAGGTGTCCCATCAGGCCTCTCCCGGCACCGGCGCGCCGGGCGCGGCCTCGGCTTCGGGAAAGCTTTCCGGATAGCGGCCCAGCAGCAGCAGCAGCGCCCCCCCGGCAATGAACGCGCCAATCGCAACGGTGAGGATTGCGTCATAGCTGCCGGTGCGATCGAACACCTGCGCATAGATCACCGGAGAGGCGGCGGAACCAAGACCAAAGGGCATGTAGAGCATCCCGTAGATGCGACCGTAATTGGCCATGCCGAAATAGCGGCCCGTGAGGTAAGCGATCAGATCGCTTTCGGCACCCGCAGCAAAGCCCAGCAGAAAGCCGGCCAGCGCCGCGATCGGGAAGGCCATCATATCATCGCCCAGCAGCAGCCAGGCGGAAATCGCGGGCAGGCACAGCAGGGGAAAGGCGACCAAGCCCTGCCAAAAACGGTCGAGCAAAGCCCCCGTGATCAGCCGCCCGGCGAAAATGCCGATACCGAGCACCCCCATCACGCTCGCGGCGGTGGTCGCATCCACACCGCGCAGCGCGAGCATCGAGGGCATATTGATGAAGGCCCCGCCGAACGCCGTCGCGATGCAGGCGATCGAGAGCCAGATGATCCAGAAACGGTAATCGCCGAGCGCTGTCCCGAGCGTGACCCCGGTCAGACGTCCGCTCTCGCTTTCGATTGCCCGGGGGCGCTCCTCAGGGCGCGGCTCGCGGAACAGGAAGAAGGCGATCACAAGCGCCCCAAGCGGGAACAAAGCCACCGCCGCATACATTGCGCGCCAGCCCTGCGCGGCGATCACCGCCACTGCAAAGCGCGGGACGATCATCGCTGCAAGGCTGGTGCCGAGCAGCAGGATGCCGAGCGCAAGACCGCGATTTTCGTAGAACCACAGATTGATCGCGCGGCTCCAGGTGACCGGGGTTGAGCCGATGCCGACGAGGCCGATCAGCATCCACAATCCGTAGTAGATGTAAAGCGTGGAACGCGCGTTGCTGGCCGGGGTCAGCGCCACGGCGGCAAACGCCAGCGCGAAGGCGAACAGCGACCACAGCGCCACCGGACGCACCCCGATCCGGTCAGCCATCCAGCCGAACACCGGCGCAAGCACGCTGGCGATCACCCCGAACAGGGTGATCGGCAGCACCGCCTCGGTCTGGCTCCACCCGAACTCCTCGCGCAGAGGGCCAACCGTGAAGCCGATCACATTGTAGGGGATCGGCGAAGCGCCGCACATCACGCCAAGCACGCCGGCGAGCAGGACTTTCCATCCTCTCGCGAATTCGCCGCTCTGGGCAGGGGGCGGGTCGGCTGCGGGGATGGTTCGGCGGGTCACACTCTCTCCTTTGTGCGCGGGTCAGCTGATCTTGCGCCCGGGCAAATAGGGCCGACGATACGAAAGTGGCGCAGCCGGATGATGCTGTCCAGCGGGCCGATCCACCGGGGGTTAGCGGGCATGATAGAACTCCGTCAGGCTGCCGTCGGGGTCGCGCACCGCAAAAAGATCGACCGTGCCGAGCCCGCCGATCGCAACGCCGCGCGCGTCGAGGGCGGGCGCAACGCCATTTGCCGCGAGCACGGCGCGATAGTCTGCCAGCGCCCGGACGGGGTAGCGCACAGACAGGATGCCCCAGTTGGGGGGCGATGCGTGGGCGGCCAGATCGCGGCCGGCGAAGCCTTCGAACTGCATCACCTCGATACGCCCTGTTTCCCCCGGCAACGCGGGCTGGGCCACCGCCGCGCGGCGCACCAGAGTCGTGGCAAGATTGCCCGGGACCGAGAAATTGTTGGCGCGCGGCTCGGGATCGGTGAACGGCGCGTCGAACAGCACTCCGAAGCCGAGCCGGTCACGGAAAAACGCGAGCGCGGCGGGCTGGTCGCGCACCATCCGCATGGTGTTGAAGGCGCGGCTCAAGCGCCCGACGGGAAAGCCGTCGAACGGCGGTGCGGTGCGCTGGTAGAGCGCGTAATTGACCCCGTGTGGACCGGTAACGACGACATTGACGAGATCCGATCCGGCGAAACTGAAGGCATAGGGCGGGCTTTCCGCCCACCACCCGCGCGCGATCGCGGCATCGAACATTGCCTGCACGCTTTCGGCTCTCAGCATGATCGAGAAGATGCCCCCCGTGTCCCACGGGCGCGCGGCGAGGCGGATCGGGCGCTGGGCTTCGGCACCGTCGAAGCGGACGTAGCGAATGCAGCCGGTGTCGGCCCCCGGCGCGCAAATCTTGAGGAAGGCGCCCGAGATGCTTGCCGGCAGGTGCCAATAGGTCAGTTCGTCGCGTGACAGTGTCCCGCGCGCGACTTCGTGCCAGCCGCCGTCTTCCACCAGCCATGCAGCACTGGCATCGAGATCGGCGACGCTGACCACCGCCTCGGCCCACGGCTCGATACCGAAATCGCTCGCGCGGGGCTGGGTATCGGCATGGGCATGGGCGGGCAGGGCCGGCAAGAGCGCGGCGCTGACCGCGAAGGCCAGCGCCGCCCGTGCGCCGCACGCCGCGCAGCGGCTCGCGTCACTCGAAGGTGAAGCCGACATCCACCCCGAAGGTGAGCGGCGGCGCGGCAAAGACCTGGTTCTGGCGGGTTGGGAGGTTGAAGGTGTTCGCACGGAAATACTCCCGATCGGTCAGGTTCTTGCCCCACAGGGTCACGCGCCAGCGATCGGTGCGATAGCCGATCCGTGCATCGATCCGCGTACCCGGACTTTGCTCGGTGCCCGGCACATTGGCAACGAGGCCGAAGGTATCATCTTCATAGGCGATGTCGCTGCCGAAGAAGAGCTGGCCCGGACCGACATCGGCCTCATAGACAAAGCCGACCAAACCCTTGAATTCGGGAGCATTCTTGAGCTTCAGGCCGAGCGCGCAATCGATCACCTGGGCTTCGTATTGCGGCGTTCCGGGGGTCGCGGTGATGTTGGTGCAGGCGAGCCCGGGCACGGTGTTGGTGCTGTTCGACAACAGACCGGCCTGCTGGAAGTTGAGATTGCGATATTCGGCATCGAGGAAGCTGGCATTGCCGTAGATGGTCAGCCCGTCGACAGGTTCGATCCGGGCTTCGATCTCGGCTCCCTTGATGCGCGCCTTGCCGGCGTTGATGCGGGTGAAGGCCCCGGTGGGCAGAGTGCCGCTGATCTGGAGATCCTGATAGTCATTATAGAAGGCGGTGGCATTGAAGGTCACCCGCCTGTCCCAGAACTGGGTGCGCAGGCCCGCCTCGATCGAGTCCAGCTGCTCTTCGTCGACCCGGCGGAAGCAGGCTGTGGGGTTGAAGCAGTCCGACGAGAATCCGGGCGATTTGAACCCGGTCGCGTAGGAGGCGTAGAGCATCACGTCATCGGTGATCGCGTAATCGGCCTTGACTGTCCAGGTGATGTTCTCGGTCTCGTGACGTCCGGTGATGTTGGTGCCGAAAGCGGCAAGCGGTCCGCCGGCATTGCCGACAAAGTCGCGATCCTCGGTGGTCCAGCGCAAGCCGCCGCTCAGTGTCAGCGCGTCGGTCACCTCGAGTTCCGCTTGCCCGAACAGCGCGAAGCTTTGCGTGTCAACGAAGTTCTCGAACGGGAAGATGAAGGTGTAGCGCAGATCGACGTTCTCTTCGTAGTAGAACGCCCCGGCCGTGAAGTTGAAGGGACCCTCCAGCGTGGTGTTGACGAGCAGTTCCTGACTGAACTGATCCTGTTTGGTGCGCTGGAAGAAGGGGAAGCTGACGAAACTCGCCAGGTTGTCGTTCATCGCCCGCAAGGCGGTGATCGAGGTAACGGTGAAATTGTCGTAAACCCCGTTCAGCGCGATCGAGGCGCCATAGCTTTCGACCGAGCTGGAGTAGTTGGTGAAGCAGCCGATCGGCAGGAAGCCAGGGGGGGTAGCGGCCGAGCACGTTACATTAGGGGCCGGTTCAAGGGTAAAGATGTTCTGGTCGCGATCGGTGGTGATCGCGGGATTGCTGCTGGACGCGGCCAGCGTGCTGGGGACGGGATCCGAATTGTCTTTGGTATAATCGAAGATCGCGGTGACGTTCCAGTTGGCACCCATTTCGCCATAGAGGCTGCCGCGGAAGGAGAGCACGTCCTCGTCGCCGATGGTAGTGCCGGCCTGGCTGGCGAAGGCCCCGTTGGGATTGAGCGTAAAGTAGCCGTCGCGCTCGCGGTACAGGCCGGACAGGCGCACCGCAAAGCTGTCGGCCAGCGCGACATTGGCGGTGGCGCGGCCCTGGATGCGGTCGTAATTGCCGTAACCGAATTCGGCCGAGAGCGAGTTGACGCCGAGTTTCGGGCGCACCGAGGTGAACTTGATCGCCCCGCCATTGGTGTTGCGGCCGTAGAGCGTGCCCTGCGGTCCGCGCAACACTTCGACCTGTTCGATGTCGAGCAGGTCAACGAGGCTGCCGACCGTCCGCCCGAGATAGACATTGTCGATGTAGATGCCGATCGCCGGGTCGACCGCGCCGCGCGATTCGTCTTCGCCGATGCCGCGGAAGAAGATGCGGGCCGAATTGGAGGTGCCGGTGCCGGTGCTGATCACCACGCCCGGAATCTGCGCCTGCAAGTCGTTGGCATCTTCGATCTGCCGGAGCGCGATATCCTTCGCGCCGAGCGCCGTTACCGAAATCGGCACATCCTGAAGATTTTCCGCTCGGCGCTGGGCGGTAACGATAATGACATCCGACTCCTCGGCTGTCGCCGCCTCGTCGGTGCTCGCACTGTCCTGCGCCATTGCGGGTGAGGCGCTTGCGAAAAGTGCAAAGGCTGAGGCCATGCCGACGATCGCCGGATCAAGCCGAATACGCTGTGCCATGATACTGGGCTCCGTGTGTTGCGCCACTGGCCGCCTGCTGACGTTCCGTAGCTTCGTTATCCTGCACATGAAAGTTGTCCGGACAATCGCTTGCTTGTCAAGCACACTCGTGCCAATTGTCCGGACAACCATTGTCAGAAATGTCGTCTGGAGTGCTTTTTGTGCAACAGTATGACTTGTGGGAGCCTCTTCATGGAAATGTCCGGCCTTGCCTACCCGCTGCTGGTCTATGCCCATTTGCTGCTGTTCGTGCTGTGGCTGGGCGCGGACGTCGGGGTGTTCGTGCTGGGCCAGCATTTCCGCAAGCGCGAGCGGTGGTCGCTTGACCAGCGCATTGCGCTGCTGACGCTGCTGGTCGAGGTGGACATGGTGCCGCGCAGCGCCTGGGCGCTGATGGTGCCGCTGTCGCTGAGCGTGGTTGCTTCGGGTGGCTGGTGGGCGGTGCCGATGTGGCTGCTGGCGGGGGCATGGGCGATCGGCCTGTTCTGGCTGTGGCTGGTGTGGGATTCGCACGCGCACGACCAGACCCCGCGCGCGGCCCGCAACCGCCGGATCGAGGGCTGGCTGCGCTGGGCGATTGGAGGCTTTTACCTGTGGCTGGGCGGGCAGAGCCTGCTCGCCGACGCGCCGCTGACGCCCGATTGGCTGGCCGCCAAAGCCTTTATGTTCGGCCTGATATTCGTTGCTGCGATCATGATCGACGTGACCTTCAAGCCGGTGGGCGCGCAGCTTGCCGCAGTGCTCAGCGAGGGCTCGAATGACGCGACCGAAATCCCGCTGCGCCGGACGATGGATCGGACCCGTGTCTGGGTGTGGGCGGTCTATGTTCTGCTGCTCGTCACCGCGTTTCTCGGCAATGTGAAGCCGTTCTGACCACCCAGTCCGCAGGTGCGGCAAGAATGGCACAGCCATACCGCTGCAAACCATCGCGGGGCAGGGTAGCATAAATTTGTCTGGACAAATTAATGCAGCTTGGCAGAAATAAGCGCGGGGAAAATTCGGGACGCCTTGACCGGCGCGTTTTCCAGGGGAGAAAAACAAAATGAAACAAATAGTTCGTAGCATCCTGCTGACAGCCACGATGCTCACGCCAAGCGCCCTGATGGCGCAGTCCATGGGCGAAGCGGAGCAAAGTTCGGCCGGCTCGGCCGCGTCGAACGAAATCATTGTCACCGCGCGCAAGACCGAAGAAAAGCTGCAGGAAGCGCCGCTCGCCGTCGCGGTGGTGACCGCCGAGGGGATCGACCGGCTCGGCTTCAACAGTGTCACCGATCTCACCCGCTCCACCGCCGGTCTGGTTTTCGACGACAGTTTCGGACGAGATGCCAACCGCCCGGTGATCCGTGGCCAGGCGAACATCCTGGGCGATTCCGGTGTCGCCTTCTTCATCGATGGCATCTATTTCAACGGCTCGCTCGCCGACTACGACATCGACAGCATCCAGCAAATCGAGGTGGTGAAGGGCCCGCAAAGCGCGCTCTATGGGCGCAACACCTATTCCGGGGCGATCAACATCATCACCAAGAACCCGACCGATCGCTGGCGCGGGCGATTGCAGGCGGATATCTCGGAAGGCATGGCCTACGATATCTCGGGCAGCGTCAGCGGGCCGCTGACGCAAGGTCTCGGCCTGATTGTCGGCGGGCGCTATTTCAAGAACGAGGGCTTCTTCACCAACCAGTTCGACGGCAGCGCGATCGGCAAGCAGGAAACCAAGTCGGCCTTCGCGATGCTCAAGTATGATGATGGCGGCGCGCTGCGGGTTGGCCTGCGTGGCAATTACACCCGCACCCGCGACGGTCAGCCGGCGATTTTCGCCACGAACGCCAATGACAACAATTGCCTGTTCGACAATGGCGGGCTGTATCGCGGGCGGGGGCGCTATTTCTGCGGGGTGATCCGGCCGCAGCCGGTCAGCTCGGACTATTCCGAGCAGTTCGAAGGCGAATTCGTCGGCAATGCGATCGACACCTGGAATGTCGGCCTCAGCATCGACATCGACATCACCGACAATCTTACGCTCACGTCGCTGACCGGCTACAATGACCGCGAAGCTGTGCAGCGCACCGATGGCGATTATTCGCCCAACCGGTTCCAGGGCGTGATCTTTGCGGGCTTCCCGCTGGGCGCGCCGCCGGCCTTCTTCGGCTTTGCCAGCTCGCAGACCGATTTCTCTTTCTCGAACGCGTCTGATCGCAGCGACTGGCAGCAGGAATTGCGTCTGCAATACACGACCGATCGCGCGCGCTTCCTGCTTGGCGGCTTCTACTGGGAGCAGGAAAGCCATTCGACCGACAACCGCGTGCTGCCACCCGGTGCCCAGGCCGAAGCCAACGCCAATATGCAGGCCGCGCGCCTCGCTTTCTGCGCGCAGAACCCGCTGTGCCGTGCCCCCGCGCCCTTCCCTCCGTTCAGCGCGCTCGGCTCGCTCAGCGAAAGCCGCAACAACTCGAGGGATGAAATCCGCAACATAGCGGTGTTCGGCGCGATTTCCTATGAGATCGCCGACGGCATTTCGATCAGTGCAGAGGGACGTTACCAGGAAGAACGAATCCGCACCGTGGCGCAGACTGCGACCGTTGCGGCGGGCAATATCGGCCTGCCGGTTTCGGCCCAAAAGACCTTCCGCGAGTTCCTGCCGCGCATCACCCTTGATTACCAGGTCAGCCCCGACAACCTGCTCTATGCGGTCTATGCCGAAGGGCAGAAGCCGGGCGGCTTCAACGGGCCGGCGGCGATTGCCGTGGGCCGGGGAACCTTCGGCGCCGAGGATGTGCAGTCCTTCGAAATCGGCTCCAAGAACACCTTCCTCGACGGTGCCTTGCAGGTCAATCTCGCGCTGTTCCGCAACACCATCGAGGGCTACCAGCTGACCCAGCCGGTGCAGATCGGCGGGCCGAACGATCCGCTCAATCCGAACCTTGCGCCGCAGCTGGTTTCAGCCATCAACAATGCCGGCGACGTGCGCATCACCGGCCTTGAGCTCGAGGTGCTGGCGCGTCCTTCGCCCGAGCTGACGCTGACGGCCAATTATGCCTACGCCCGCAGCCGCTTCCGCCGCGGCTTTGACGAAAACCAGGGCGTGCTGAATGATGTTGCCGATGACGGCCTCGTCAATTGCTCGACCGGCGATCAGTTCCCGACCCAGTCGGGATGCCAGTCATTGTTCGGGGATCTCACCGGCAAGAGCCTGCCGCGTGCGCCCGAGCATACGGTGTTCGTCGATCTCGACTATCGCCGGGATATCGGAAACTCCGGCTGGCAGGCCTTTGCCGGCATCAATGCCTACCTGCTGTCGAGCAGCTTTGCGCAGGTCCACAATCTTGCCGAGACCGGCGATTCGATTGTCTCGGACGTTCGCTTGGGCGCGCAGAACGACAATTTCCGGGTGCAGTTCTACGTGCGCAACCTGTTCGATGAAGACACCGTCAATCAGCTGATCCGCTATGCCGATGCCAACCACGATCTGCGGCGCAACTTCATCGCCGGCCTGCGTCCGCCGCGTCGCTTCGGAGTGATTGCGGAAGTGCGTTTCTGATCGAACGTTGCTGACAGGGGGCGAAAGGCGGGAGGTTGCGCTTCCCGCCTTTCGTTTTTCCCCGATCCGCTCAGGCGCGTGACAGCGCGGCCTCGACCGCCGCTTCGGCGCTTTCGAGCGCGGCCTCCATGCCGCTGGCGGCACGTCCCAGGTGCTCGCCGGCAAAATGGAGGCGCCTGCCGCGGTGCCGGGCGGTCGCGGCGAGATCGGCGGCCATGCCGGTGCCGATATGGTGATAGATCCCGCGCGCGCCTGCGATGCGTTGCCAGCTGAACAGCCGCAGCACCCGAAGCTGCCCCCGGGCGGAGGGGCGCGCCGCTTCGATCCGCTGCACGATCATGCGCGCGGCCTCGTCCTGTGCCATCCGGTCGAGCAGATCTGCCCCTGCGCCGGTGGTCCACAGCTTGAGCATCGGCGGATTGGCCCCGAGCACGAACACCCGGCCGATCAGCGGATCGTCGCTCCACAGCGTGGCGGGCAGGCCGTCTGCTTCCCAGAATGGTTCGCGCGCGGCGAGATAGGCAAAGCTCGCGCGGGTGTAAGGCAATTCGGCCATCGTTCGTGCCGCAGCAGGGGGCAGGACGGTTTCGATCGGGACATCGCGCAAGGCGGCAAAGGGGATGGTGCAGATCGCTTGGGCTGCGCGCAGCGTGCCGCGCGCAAGATGCAAGGTCACGCCGTCGGCGTCCTCGCGAATGGCGCGCACGCTCTGGCCCCATCGCACCGGGCCGCGCAGCGAGGCGGCCATGGCCTCGGGCAGCGCCTGCGAACCGCCGGCGATGGTGGATACCGGGCCGGGCTGGCTGGCGAAGACGGCAAATGTCCGGGCAAGGGCCAACTGCGACATTCCAGCAAGGCTGTTGCCATTGAAATTGGCCGCGATCAGCCGCAGCGCCTCGTCGCTCGCGCCTGCCCGGCGCAAGGCGGCCAGCACCGAGATGTCGGTATCGGATGGCGCCTCCTGCCAGGCTTCGGGGCTGGCAAGGCGCGGGAAGGCCCGGGCATAGTGGCGCAGCAGCGCGGCCGGTTCAACCATCCGTTCGGTGTCGGCCAGATGGTTGCCGGGGCTGCCGGGCCAGTCGCCCGGGGTCGCGGTGGTGCCGTTGATGGCGTAGAGATTGCCCGGGGAATCGGAAATCCCCGCACCCGCACCGCCGCCGCGGATCAGCCCGATGCCGAGCTCTCCGGCGATTCGGTGCAGGCGCGCATAGCCCGCGCCAACCTGGATCCCGCCCGCCTCGGGCGCGCCGGGCAGGTCACGCAAGGTGTGCAGCCGCCCGCCGATCCGCCGTTCGGCCTCGAGCACAATCACCCTCAACCCCGCCGCTTCGCAGGCCCGCGCGGCATGTAGCCCGGCAAGGCCCGCGCCGATGATCGCGACATCGGCCTCGGTGCGGCTGCGGGCGAGCGCCGGGGCGGCCCCGGCGAGGAGCGTTGCGCTCACCCCGCCAAGGACCGTCCTGCGCGTGACAGCCATCAGTGCCCCTCGCCCGTCTTGTTCGCCTCGGCTGCCGCGGCGCGTGCGCGATCGGTGAGCAGCTTGAACTTGGTCCAGGTCGTCTCGTTGGGGCGCATGTCGTCCTTGGGCGGGGCCTGTTCATAGATCGGATAGTTGGCGCGGATTTCGGCCTTGAGCACCTCGGGCAGCTCCTCGAACCCGCCGGGCAGCTTGCGACCCATCGCGTTGAACACCATCTGCCCGGGACGGCTGCCCATCTTCATCCACGGTGCCCAGCCCGAAATGCGCACCCAGCTGATCATCGGATAGGCGGTGGGCTTGGTGCTATCGTAAAGCTCGCTCTTAAGCGCGCCAAAATCGAAGATTTCCATCGCGTGATATTCGCCGCCGACGTATTCCTGATAATCACCGGTGAGCGGGTTGGGGTAGAACAGCGGCGCCTCGAAGGGCACGAACACATAGGCGCCGGCCTCGCGCAGGCTGCCGAGCGTGAAGGGCGTGCCATCGGCCCCGAGGGCAAAGTTGGGGCGGCCGTTAACCGGGTCATTGTGGATCTGCATCACCTCAACCGTTTCGCCGGTGTAGGGGTTGAGCCATTGCCGCAGCACTTCGCCGGTTGCGGGATCGAGCATCAGCATCACCTCGCGGCTGATCAGCCGCCAGCCTTTGCCGCGCTGCGGATCATTGACCTCGACACAGCGGCGGATGTTCATCCCTTCGCCCCGGAACAGCAGCTTGTCGCGCAGGCCCGGGCTGCGGCCGTAAATGTTGCCCGACCAGTGATAGACCGCAGGCTGGTCTTCCGAGATCCCGCATTGCAGGCGCTTGGCGATTTCGAGCGCATCTTGCGGCTTGGCGGGATCGAGCGTGCGTGCATCGGCGGCTGTGCTGCCCAGCATCATGCAGGCCGCCAGCGCACTCGCCAGCATTCCGAAATTCGTTGATGTCATCATTTCCCTTTCAAACCATCGCCATTTTGGGAACCAGCGCGACCATTCGCACAATTCCTCCTTGACTTTAGATTTGTCCGGACAAATTGTGAAGCGCAAATCTGATCATTGCCGCGCTGGCCAAGAGGACCAAGGTAGAAATCGTGTTTGTCGCTGCCAGCCTGCTGTTCGTTCCCGGATCGCGCGCCGACCGCTTTGCCAAGGCGCGCGCCGCCGGTGCCGGTCTTACCGTGATCGATCTGGAGGACGCGGTCGCCCCGGCCGACAAGCACAGCGCGCGCGCCGCCGCGCTCGCGCAGGTGGCTGGCGCGCCTAAGGGTTGGGCGATCCGGATCAACGCAGTGCGCACTGCGGCCGGGATCCGCGATCTTGCCGCGTTGATCGATGCGGCGGTTCTGCCCGACACGCTGCTGGTGCCGATGGTTGAGGATGCGGGCGATCTGGCGGTGATAGCGGGTGCGCTGGGCGAGCGCTGCCCGCAACTGATCCCACTGATCGAAACCCCGCGGGGGCTGCGCCATGCGCTCGCTGTCGCCCGGCACCCGAAGGTGGCTGCAATCATGTTCGGCGGCGGCGATTTTTCGGGCGAGCTTGGAGTCGAACTTGCGTGGGAGCCGCTACTCGCCGCGCGCCAGCAATTCGTGCTGGCCTGCGCCGAAGCGCGCAAACCCGCGATCGACGTGCCCTTTGTCGGCCTTGATGATGAGACGGGTCTTGCTTCGGAATGCGCCCGCGCCCGCGCGCTCGGCTTTTCTGCAAAGGCCGCGATCCATCCGGCACAACTGCGCGCGATCCATCTCGCTTTTCAGCCCTCCGAGGCCGAAGTGGCCGAAGCGCGCGAAGCGCTGGCCGCCTACGAGGCGGGCGGAGGGCAGGCCATACGGTTCCGCGGGCGGATGCTCGAGGCCCCTTTGATTGTCAGGTATCGCGCGGTTCTCGCGCGACACGAGGAGCAGACGAATGCGTGATTCTTATATCGAAGTCTCCCCCGGCCGCTTTCGCGAAGTGCAAGGGCGCTACTTCGAGGATTTCGTGGTCGGCCATGTCTATGAGCACCGGCCCGGACGCACCATCACCGATGCCGACAACGTGTGGTTCACGCTGCTCACGATGAACACCCACCCGGCGCATTTCGACTACGAATTGTCGAAAGACACCGAATTCGGCAAGCCGCTGGTGGTCAGCCCGCTCACCATCGCGCTGATGACCGGGATGAGCGTGTCCGACACCAGCGGCAAGGCGATCGCCAACCTCGGCTGGGACGAGGTGCGCATGACCAAGCCGCTGTTCGTCGGCGACACGCTTTATGCCGAAAGCGAGGTGCTCGAAAAGCGCGAAAGCGCCAGCCGGCCCGAACAGGGCATCGTCACCTTCAAGACCATTGCCAAGAACCAGCACGGCGAAATCGTCGCCCACTACAAGCGCACGGTGCTGGTGTGGAAGCGCGGCTTCGGCGCGCTCGACAAGTAATCCGTCAAACCCCAAGGACCTATCCTCATGGCCACTGCCGCAGCTATCGCCAACCCGATCCGCACCATCGCTCCGGAAGAAGAACGCGCCTTCATGGACGCGATCGACCGCTGGCTCGAACGCGAAGTGATCCCGGTCATCAAGCATCACGATCACAATGACTTGTGGCCCGCCGAACTGGTCGAACAGATGGCCGAAATGGGGCTGTTCGGGGCGACGATCGGCCAGGAATATGGCGGGCTGGGCCTGCCCGCGACGACCTATGCCAAGATCGTGATGAAGATTTCCAGTTACTGGATGGCGATCACCGGCATTTTCAATTCGCACCTCATCATGGCGGCGGCCGTCGAACGCTTCGGCACCGCGCAGCAGAAGGCCAAGTGGCTGCCCAAATTCGCCTCTGGCGAGATCCGCGGCGGGCTGGCGCTGACCGAACCCAACGCCGGCACCGATCTGCAGGCGATCCGCACCGTGGCGCGCAAGGACGAAAACGGCGACTACATCCTCAACGGCACCAAGACCTGGATTTCCAATGCCCTGAACGGCCAGTGCTTCGCGCTGCTGGCCAAGACCGACCCTGCGGCCGAGCCGCGTTACAAGGGCATGAGCCTGTTTATCGCCGACAAGCGCGAAGGCCTTTCGACCGGCAAGAAGTTCGACAAGCTGGGCTACAAGGCGATCGACAGTGCCGAACTGGTGATGGAAGATTATCGCGTCCCTGCTGACCAGCTGATCGGCGGTGTGGAGGGGCAGGGTTTTTTCCAGGCCACCGGCGGTCTCGAACTCGGCCGCATCAACGTCGCTGCGCGCGGGGTCGGGCTGGCCGAAGGCAGCCTCCGGCTCGCCACCGAATACGCCCAGCAGCGCCACACCATGGGCAAGCCGATTGCCGAGCATCAGGCGATCCAGCTCAAGCTGGGCGAAATGGTCACCCGCGCGCGCGCGGCGCGGCTGCTGACGCTCGATGCCTCGGAAGCCTATGATCGCGGCGAGCGCTGCGACAAGGAAGCGGGCATGGCCAAGTATTTCGCCTCGGAAGCCGCGGTCGAAAACAGCCAGGAAGCGATGCGCATCTACGGTGGCTATTCCTATTCCAAGGAATACGACATCGAACGCTATTATCGCGACAGCCTGCTGATGTGCATCGGCGAGGGCACCAATGAAATGCAGCGCATGATCATTGCCAGGCAGCACCTCAAGGAGAACCCGGCCTGATCGGGCGCAACGCGATGGAACCGGCACACGACCTTCCGCTCCGGGGCTTCCGGATCATCAGCGCCGAACAATATGGCGCGGGGCCCTATGGCACGATGTTCCTTGCCCAGATGGGGGCCGAGGTGATCAAGATCGAGCCGCCCGGCAAACCCGGCCCTGATGGCGTGCGGCGCGGCGGGGGTGATACCGCGCGCGCGGTTGGCCCGCACTTCCTGCGGCCCGGTGAAAGTGTCTATTTTCAGGCCTTCAACCTCAACAAGCGCTCGCTCACGCTCGATCTCGGCACTGAGGCGGGGCAGGAGGTGCTGCACCGGCTGGTGGGGCAGAGCCACGCCGTCGCCAACAACATGCGCGGCGATCTGCCTGCGCGGCTGGGGCTGGATTATGCTGCGCTGGGCACCGTCAATCCGGCGATCGTCTGCGCGCACCTGTCCGCCTATGGACGCGACAACGCGCGGGCGAAGTGGCCGGGTTACGATTATCTGATGCAGGCCGAAGCGGGCTATTGCCAGCTCACCGGCGAACCGGGCGGCGTTCCCCAGCGCATGGGCCTGTCGATGGTCGACTTCATCACCGGGACGATCTTCTGCATCGGTTTGCTGGGCGCCCTGCTCGATGCGCAGCGCAGCGGCAAGGGGCGCGATGTCGACACCGACCTGCTGTCGGCCGCGGTTCACCAGACCTCCTATCCGGCGCTGTGGTACATGAACAATGGCGACGAGACCCAGCGCACCCCGCGCAGCGCCCACCCCACCGCCACGCCGAGCCAGATGTTCCGCGCTGCCGACGGGTGGATGTTCGTGATGTGCCAGCTGCCCAAGTTCTGGGACATTCTCGTCAGCCGCATCGGGCGCGAGGATCTGGCCGCCGATCCGCGCTTTGCCACCAATGCCGACCGTCTGGCCCACCGCGACGAGCTGACGCAGGTGCTCGATGCCGAGTTCAGCCGCCAGCCGATGGCCTATTGGCAGGAGCTTCTCGGAGGGCATGTTCCGGTGGCACCGGTCTACGAACTGGGCGACGCACTCGACAATCCGTGGCTCGCGGCCATCGGGATGCGCGACACGGTGGCGCATCCCGATGCACCGGAATTGCAGGTGCTCGCGAGCCCGCTCAAGTTCGACGGCAAGCGGCCGCCCAATCGCGCGGCGCCGCTGCTCGGGGCGGACAGCGAGGATATCCTCGGCGAACTGGGCTACAACCCCGACGAGATCGTCCGCCTGCGCGCCGAGGGCATTGTGTGAAACGGGCAGGAAAGCTGCAGGATGGCCTCGTGGGCAAGCGGGGCCGCTTCGGGAGCATTGTGGCCTTGCAATGGCCGCCGGGCCCGGCGAGCGCACAGACGTGCGCCGGTCTGCGCACAGGGGTGTTCAGATCCGCACCGTGCGCCGGTTTTCGAGGGCCGTTGACGCGCCAAGGCAATCTCCGTCACCCGGTGACGGTGCGCGCGGCCCAGCCACGGCCTCGCCACGGCCGATGCGCCTGTGCGCTGCCGGCCTGCCCGGGATGCGTGCACGGCGCGCGCAGCATCGGCGCCGGGGGAGCGCGCAGCGCAACCTCAGCCTCACGCCTCGACGTCGATATGCATCGCATAGGCGAAACGATCACCGGGATGGTGACTGACCGAGATTTCGAAAATCTGTCCCTTGGGGTCGAAGTAACAGCGCAGGATTCGCAGCACCGGGCTGCCCTCCTCGACTTCGAGTTCATCCGCGATCCGGGGATCGGCGGCAATCGCCTGAATGTCCTGTGTGACCTTCCCGATCTTCACCCCGGTCAGCTGTTCGATCTGGCTGAACAGGGTGCCCGCCTTCAGGTCGAGCGCCGCGATCGCCTCACCCAGCATCTCGTGGAAATAGGCATCGGTTGCGGCGATCGGCGGCGCGTCGCCCGCATGGCGGCGCACCCCGCGAAACGCGGTCCAGGTGCCGCGGGTCGGCTCGGCCAGTTGCACGGCGATCTCGTCCGGCAGCGGGCCACGACCCTGCACATCGTATACCACCGCGCTGCCTTGCGCATATTGCAGCAGCTCGCCCACGTTGGAGAGTGGCTGGTGCAGGGCGCCGCCGCGCGCGGCCGCGGGCTGCACCGTGGTGCCCGATCCGCGCCGGCGCTGGATCAACCCTTCAGCCTCCAGCCGGCGGAGCGCCTCGCGGATGGTGTAGCGGCTGACATCATACTGACGACACAGCACCGTTTCGGTCGGGAACTGGCGATCGCTGGCAAAATCGCCGTTCATGATCGCTTCGCGCAGCTCGCCTGCCAATTGCAGATAGCGTGGGATGCGCTGCGGCTTTGCCGCGTCGGCCGTGCTTGCCAAGGTGTGCTCCAAACGTCGGGCGGCAGGGCGGAGCCGGCACGATGACCGCAACGCTCCTGACCGGGCTTGGCGCAAGGTTAGCGCGCCCTGTGACAAAAGGCGAGCGTCAGCGTGCACGCCTGCACCTGCTCGACTGGCTGGCCTGCGTCGCGGGGGCGCGTGGCAGTGCGGCATGGGCGCTGGCGGCCGCCCTTCCCGGCGAGGGCTGGGCGCGCGCGGCATGGCTTGGCAATGTGCTCGAGATGGACGATGTCCACCGCACCGCCTTGCTGCACCCCGGCCCGGTTGTCTGGCCGGCCGCGCTCAGCATGGGGAGCGCCGGGATGGAGGCGCGGCTTGATGCCGCGGTGCGCGGCTATGAAGCGATGATCGCGATCGGCGCAGCGTTTGATGCGCATCACTATGCCCATTGGCACCCGACCGCCACCATGGGCGGGCTTGGTGCGGCGGCCGCGTTCGGCTCGCTGCTCGGGTTTGCGCCGCTCGCCTATGCCCATGCGCTTGCCAATGCCGGTTCGGTCGCGGGCGGGGTGTGGCATATGCGTCATGCGCCGGGCGTGCTGACCAAGCAGTGGCACAGCTATCACGCCGTGCGCACCGGGCGCGATGCGGCGCTGCACGTCCATCACGGGGCGACCGGGCCGCTGGCTCTGCTCGAAGGGCCGCAGGGGCTGTTCGCGGCGATGACCAGGGTGCCGGGCACGCTTGCGGGGAGCGATTCGGGCTGGCTGATCGATACGGTCAGCTTCAAGCCCTTTGCCGCCTGCCGCCATGCCCATCCGGCGATTGACGCCGCGCTGGAACTGCGCGCGCGCGGACGGCTTTGCCCGCCCTTCCACGTCGAAACCTATGCCGATGCGCTGACCTTCTGCGATCGTCCCGGGCCTCAGACCGAGCTGGAGGCCAAATTCTCGCTTCAGCACGCGGTCGCGGTCGTGGCGGACGGACGCCGGGCCGAGCCGGAGGATTTCACCCCCGCAGCCATTGCCGCGCTGGCATCCTTGCGGGCGCAGGTAACCGTGGCCGAGGATGCCGCCTTCACCGCGCGCTATCCCGCGCATTTCGGCGCGCGGCTCAACGGGCTGGAGATGATCGACACGCTGGGCGATCCGGAGCGGCCGGTGTCCGAAGACCACATCATCGCCAAGCTGCACAGCCTTGTGCGCTGGGGCGGCTTGCCGCCGTCCGCAGCCGAGCGCGCGGTGCGGCTGGCGCTGGAGAGCGATGACGGCGCGGCCATCGACGCGCTGCTTGAGGACTGGAGCCGGTGAGCGCGACACAGGCGATCCTCGATTTCGCAGCGGCGCGGCACACCCTGCCTGCACCCGTGCGCGCCGATGCGCTGCGGCTGCTCGCCGATACGCTTGCTGGCGGCGCAGCCGGTGCCCAATCGGCCGAGGCGCAAAAGCTCAAGAATGGCCTTCGCGCTTTCGGCAGCGAGCCGCAGGCGCGGCTGTTGGGCGGCGGCCGTGCCCCGGCAGCATCGGCGGCCTTTTTCAACGGGTTTGCGATCCACTGCCTCGAATGGGACGCGGTGCACGAAGGCGCGGTGGTTCATGCCCTGTCCGTGGTCACCGCCGCCTTGCTGGCCAAGTCCGACATTCGTGGCGGGACAGATCCGGAGGTCTTGCTCGCCGCGCTGGCTGTCGGAGTGGATATTGCGAGCGGCCTTGGTCTTGCGGCGACCGGGCCGATGCGCTTCTTCCGTCCGGCCACCTGCGGGGTGATCGGCGCGGCGCTGGCGGCGGCGCGGCTTGCCGATATCGAGCCGCACCGGTTCGCCGACGTTCTGGGCCTTGCCTATTCCTTCGCCTCCGGCACGATGCAGGCCCATGTCGAAGCCTCGATTGCCTTGCCGCTCCAGATTGGCAATGCCGCGCGCGCGGCGCTGACTGCGGTTGCTCTGGTCGAGGCCGGGATGGAGGGGCCGCATGATGTGCTGGAGGGGCCGTTCGGCTATCACCGCCTGATCGAGCCGCTTGATCTGGCGCGCTACACCACCGGGATCGGCACGCTTTGGCGGATCAGCGAAGTGGCGACCAAGCCCTTTCCCTCGGGCCGCGCCAGCCATGGGGTGCTGGGCGAACTCGAGGCGCTGTATCGCGGCGGCCTGCGCCTTGCCGATGTGGCCCGCATCGATGTGCTGGCGCCGCCACTGATCGCGCGGCTGGTGGGCCGCCCCTGCCGGCCTGACATGACACCGGCCTATGCGCGGCTGTGCCTGGCGATCCTGGCGCCGATGATGCTGCGCGACGGGCTGATCGATCCCGCGATCTTCGATGCATCAGCCCTGTCCGCGCCCGACCTGACAAGGCTGGCGGCCAATGTGACAGTCGCGCCTGACGGCAATGCTGATGGCAACGCCTTGTCGCCCCAGCGCCTTGTCGTCACCCGGCACGATGGCACTGTGATCGAGCGGGTGATTAGCGCCAATCTCGGCAGCATCGCCCGTCCGATGAGCGCGGCGCAGTGCGCGGCCAAATACAGCCTGTGCCGCCGTCTTGCCGGGGACCTCGCCGATGCCCGGATTTTCGACGAACCTCTGTCCTATTTTGCGGATTCCCTATGACCTACCCGACCTATTTCGAATCGTTCGACCACCGCCAGATCCTTGCCGACTACCCGATCGGCGAGGCCTTTACCGCGCGCTACAGGGCGATGAGCCGGGACGAGCTCATCGCCATTCAGGACGCGCAGTTCCGCAAGCTGATGCAGCGCGGCTGGCAGGTGCCCTTCTACCAGCGCCTGTGGGGTGCACAAGGGATCGAGCCGGGCGATATCCGCGGGTTGGAGGACATCACCAAGCTGCCGGTCTACGACAAGAGCGATCTGATGGCCTCCATCGCCGACCATCCGCCCTTCGGCGACTTTGCCGGCCTGGGTGCGCCCGAAACCCGCGCGCCCACCATCTTTCACACCACCAGCGGCACCACCGGCAAACCGCAGACGCTGATCTTCGGGCCGAAGGGGCGCGAGGTCGGCAATCTGCTGGTGGGGCGGATGTATCGCTGGATGGGGCTTGCGCCGACCGATGTGGTGCATTCGGTCTATGGCCACGGCATGATCAACGGCGGGCATTATATCCGCGAGGCGGTGACGCACTTCACCAACTCGGTGTTCCTGAGCGCGGGCACCGGGATCGAGACCCGCTCGGTCAACCAGGTGCGGCTGATGGCAGACTTTGGCGTCACCGCGATCGTGGGCTTTGTCGATTACATCAGGAAGCTCGCCGAAACCGCCGAGGCCGAAGGGCTGTTCGATCGCATCGCCATCCGCATGATCATCGGCCATCTGGGCACCGAGGATCGCGCCGCGACCGAGGCCGCCTGGCATGGTGCCAAGGCCTATGACTGGTATGGTGTGGGTGACACCGGCTCGATCGCGGGCGAAGGGCCGGAGCGCGACGGGATGTATGTCTGGGAGGACGCGCAATATCTCGAACTGCTCGATATCGACAGCGGCGCCCCCGTGGCCAGGGGCGAGACCGGGGACATGGTCGTGACCTGTCTTTACAAGGACGACATCGCCCCGTGCATCCGCTTCAATACCCATGACATTACCCACGAACTGGATGGCCGCGGCGAGATCGTGTTCAAGCGTATCGCCGGGTTCAAGGGGCGCAGCGACAACATGGTCAAGCTGCGCGGGATCAACGTGTTCCCGCATGCAATTGGCGCGATCATCGAGAACCGGCCCGATCTGACCGGCGAATATGTCTGTCACCTGGTCCGCGATGCCAGCCGGAAGGATCACATGATCGTGACTCTCGAAACCCGCGGCGGCAGCGATGCGGCGGATCTGGCCGGTTTGCTGCGGCGCGGGCTGGGGGTCGAGGTCGAGGTGAGGCTGGTCGCGCCTGGCGAAACCGCGAGCGCGACCGAGATCGACACCCGCCAGAAGCCCCTGCGGCTGATCGATCAGCGCGGGGTGTGAGGTGAGCGTGATCGATTTCGACGCTCTGGCAGCGGCCAACGCACCGCTCAATGCCTTCAGCGATTTTGACCGCGCGGCGACCTTCGGGGAAGGGGTGCTGGCAGGGCTGACCGTCGGGGTAAAGGCCAATATCGCGGTCGCCGGGATGCCCTGGCACGCGGGCCTTGCCGCCTTCGAGACGCGGCTGGCCGAGCGCGATGCCGATGCCGTCGCGCTGCTGCGCGAGGCGGGTGCGGCAATCATCGGCATCCTCAACATGGAGGAAGCCGCGCTCGGCGCGAAGAGCGACAATCCGCATTTCGGGCCGGTTCAAAACCCGCACCGGATCGGTTTTTCACCCGGCGGTTCCTCGGGCGGCAGCGGGGCAGCGGTGGCGGCGGGGCTGTGCGATGCGGCGCTTGGCACCGACACGATGGGATCGGTGCGCATTCCAGCGAGCCATTGCGGGGTCTACGGCTTCAAGCCGGCCACCGCCAGCGTCAGTCAGAATGGGCTGGAACCGGCCGACCTTTCGCTCGACGCGATTGGCCCGCTGGCGCGCGATCTGACGACGCTGGAGCGCGCGGCGCGGGTGATCTCGGGCTTCGGGGACGATCCGCTGGAGGGCGCGGGCGCGACGCTGGCCCGGCACGGCGTGGAGATCCACCCCGAGGTCGCGCGCGGCTTTGCCGCCGGGTGCGCCGCGCTGCCCGGGCCTCCCGCGGAGGTCTCGCTCACCCACCCGCAATCGCGCATCCGCTTCGCCGGGTTCATCGGCGTCTCGCGCGAAATGGCGGCGCATTTGCGCGGCGTTGCCACGTCTGACCGGCTGGCCAAGCTGCTGACCTATGGCCCGCGCCGCAGCCTTGCCGACTGGGCCGGGGACCGCGCGATCCTTGCCCGCACCCGCGACGAGGTGCATGGGCTGATCGACGAGCACGGGTTCCTGATCCTGCCGACCGTTCCCAACCCCCCCTTCCCGCACAGCGAGCCTGAACCGCCGGCGCAGGCCGATTTCACCTGCCTCGCCAATATCGCGGGTCTGCCTTCGATCAGCCTTCCGGCAGGCTGGACGGCGGACGGCCTGCCGGTCGGCGTTCAGCTGATCGGGCCAGCGGGCGCGGAGGCGGGCCTGTTTGCCCTCGCCCGCCGGATTGACGAGACCTTGCGGGCCTATCGCCCGCCATCCCAAGGAGCCTGACCGATGCGCATCATCTGCCTGTTCAACCTGAAGCCCGGCATCGCGATTGCCGAATACGAAGCCTGGGCTAAGACCCGCGACATTCCGACGGTTAACGCGCTTGGCTCGGTCACTTCCTTCACCGTGCACAAGGCCACCGGCGTGTTCGGCGACAATAACGCCACCCCCGCCTACCAATATATCGAGGTGATCGACATTACCGGCATGGATGAATTCATCGCCGATATCTCGACCGAGGCTTTCCAGGCCGCCGCCGCGCCGTTCCAGGGTTTTGCCGATGCCCCGCAATTCATCCTGACCGAGGATCTGTAAGATGGCGGGGGCGTTTGCGGGCAAGACGATTGCCGTCACCGGATCGGGCAAGCAGCAAGGTTTGGGGCAGGGGATCCTCCAGGCCTTTGCCGACGAGGGCGCAAATTGCGTTGTCTCGGATCTCGTCATTGATGCCGAGGCAGAAAGCGTTGCGCAGGACTTGCGCGATCGCGGCGCAGCGGTCGCAACCATCGCCTGCGACGTGGCGAAGGCTGATCAGTGCCGCGCGCTGGTGGCGCAGACGGTGGAACGCTTCGGCGCGATCGACATCCTCGTCAACAATGCCGGGATCGGCTTCAAGATGAAGCCGCTGCTCGAAGTCGATACGGCCGATGAATGGGACCAGGTGATCGCGGTCAACCTGTCGGGTGCGTTCTACTGCACCCAAGCCGCGGCGCGCGCAATGGTGGCGCGCGGGCAGGGCGGGCGGATCATCAATATCGCCAGCCAGGCCGCCAAGACCGGCTTTCCGCACCTGCCCGCCTATGTCTCGTCGAAGCACGGCATGGTCGGGCTGACGCGGGCGAGCGCGGTGGAGCTGGGCAAGCACGCCATCACCGTGAACGCGGTTTGCCCCAATCACGTGACCACCGGGCTGGGCGCACAGCAGAACGAATATTTCTCGAAGCTGCTCGGCTTTGCCAGCGTCACGGATTATCTCGCCAACATGGCCGCCAAGAACCCGATGGGCCGACCGGGCCTTGCGTCCGACACCGCGGCGGCGTGCCTGTGGCTCGCCAGCGATGCGGCCTTTTACATCACCGGAGAGGCGCTCAATGTCTCGGGCGGGGAGGAAATGCACTGATGCTGCTGACCGAGGAACGCATCGACTGGCCGAACGGGGCGAAGATGGCCCTGAGCATCGTCGTCAATGTCGAGGAAGGCAGCGAGATGACCATCGCCCGCGGCGACCGCGGGATGGAGCCAGTGGATGAACTGGGCGTCTTCGTCAAATCGAAGATGCGCAATTATTCCAACGAATCCAACTACCTCTATGGCATCAAGGCGGGCGCGCCGCGGATCGTCAAGCTGCTGAAAGATTATGACATCATGGCCAGCTGGACGGTCGCGGCGCTGAGCCTGGAAAACCACCCCGAAATCGCCGCGGCGATTCGCGAGCTGGGCCACGAGCCGGTCAGCCATGGCTGGCGCTGGGTGCACCAGTTCAAGATGAACGAGGAGGAAGAACGCGACTTCATCCGCAAGGCGGTGGACAGCATCACGCGCAGCTGCGGGGTGCGCCCCTATGGCTGGCTGTCGCGCTACCTGCTCACCGACAACACCCGCCGGCTGCTGTCGGAGGAGGGCTTCACCTATCACATGGACGATTACAGCGGCGATGTGCCCTTCTGGGATCGCCACACCGTGCCTGGACGGCCGATGTGCATCGTCCCCTACCAGCTCGACAACAATGACATGAAGATGTGGACCGATCCGGCGCTGACCCCGCACCAGTGGCTCGATTATGCCAAGGCCAATTTCGACCAGCTCTACCGCGAGGGCGAGCAGGGCAACCCCAAGATGATGAGCCTTGGCCTGCACCTGCGCATCATCGGTCGGCCGGGCCGGATCTGGGCGCTGGAGGAATTCTTCCGCCATGTCCGCGCGCATGACGGCGTGTGGGTGACGACCCGCAAGGCGATTGCCGATCACTTCATGGCGACCCATCCGGCATGAGCCTGCGCCTGACCCGCGAGGGCGCGGTGGCGCGCCTGCTGATCGACCGCGCGGACAAGCGCAATGCCTTCGACATGGCGATGTGGGAGGCGCTGCCCGGACTGGTGGCCCAAGCCGTCGCCGATCCGGCGGCGCGGGTGCTCGAAATCCGCGCGGCCGAACGCGGTGCAGCCTTCTGCGCGGGTGCCGATATCCGCGAACTGCTGGCGAACAAGGATGATGCCGCATGGCGCGCGGCCAACCAGGCGGCGATCAACCGTGCCCAACATGAACTCGCCCGCGCCGATATCCCCACCATCGCCTTTGTCGAAGGCGATTGCGTGGGTGGGGGCTGCGGCATCGCGATGGCCTGCGATATCCGCGTGGCGAGGCCGGCGGCGCGCTTCGGCATCACGCCCGCGAGGCTCGGCCTGGTCTATCCGCTGCACGATGTGAAGCTGCTGGTCGATCTCGTCGGGCCGGGGCAGGCGAAGCGGATGCTTTATACCGGCGAGCTGATTGCCGCCGCCGAGGCCCAGCGGATCGGGCTGGTCGAGATCATCGCCGACAGCAGCGATGCGCTCGCCAGCCAGATCGCCGCCGCCTCGGGCAGCAGCACGCGCGCGATCAAGGGCTTTGTGCGCCGGGTGCTCGATGGGCAGGTGGCCGATGACGCCGAAACGCTGGCGGTGTTCGCAGCGGCCTTCACCGGCCCCGATTTCGCCGAAGGCACCGCTGCCTTCGTTGCCAAACGCCAACCGGAGTTCAAGGCGTGAGCATTCCCCACGGCACGATCATGGGCGGGCTATCGACCGTTTCTGATCTGACCCGCGCGATTGCGGCCTATCATGGCGTGCTGGGGCTGGCGCTGGTGGAACAGGGGGTGTTGTCCGCTGATCTGGCCGCCAGCTGGGGGTGTCCGGCCAATGCCGGTTCGCCTTACGCGGTGCTTCGCCCCGTGAGCGGTGCGCCGTGCTGGTTCCGGCTGGTCGAACAGCCGCATCATCCCGATTTCCGCCCAACCACCACCTATGGCTGGGCCGCCTTCGAGACGACAGTGGAGGACGTGTGGCATTGGCCCGATGCCCTGCCCACCGAGCTGTTTACTATCGTTGGTCCGCCCAAAAAGCTGGAGAATGTCGCCCCCGCCTTCATTCCGATGCAGGCGCTGGGGCCGGGCGGCGAGATGATCTATCTCAACCAGGTGCTTGCCGACATGGCCGACACTGATCTGCCGCGCGCGGCCTCGCCGGTGGACCGGATCTTCATCATCGTGCTCGCCGCGCCCGACCGCGAGGCGGCGGTGGCATGGTATCAGCGCCGGCTGGGGCTGGAACAGGGGGCCGATTACACGCTGCCCTATTCGATGATCAACAAGGCCTTCGGACTACCGGCCGCAACGCAGACCACAATCACCATGGTCAGGCATGGCCGGATGCCGATTGTCGAGGTGGACGATTATCCGCCCGCGGCCACCGCGCGCCCCTGCCATCCGGGAATGCTGCCGCCCGGCAATGCGCTGGTGACGCTGGCGGTGCGCGATCTGGATGCCTGCAGCGCGGACTGGATCGCCCCGCCGGCGAGGCGCGATGGCCCGCTTTACCAGGGTCGCCGCGTCGCAGCGACCACGGGCGCGGCCGGAGAACTGGTCGAATGTGTCGAGGTCGGCGGGTGAGGCTGTTCGCCTTCCGCTGCCTCGATGCGCCCGGCAGCGCCCCCCTGCGCGAACGGGCGCTGGCGGCGCATCTCGCCCATGTCGAAGCACATATCGATGACTATGCCGTCGCCGGGCCGTTGAAGGATGGTGAGCGCACGGTCGGTTCGCTGCTGGTGATCAAGGCGCACAACCCTGCCGAGGCGCGTGCGCGGCTCGAAGCCGATCCCTATTTTGCCGCCGGGGTGTGGGACAGCATCACCTGCGACGAGTTTCGCGCCGTCGCCGGGGAATGGGTCGGCGGCGCGGCGTGGAAGGTCGGCGCCTAGAGCGGTTTGCGATCCGACTGCATCAGACCGGCCGCTCCAGACTTTTGTGTTACCGCGTTTTCCGAGCCGCCGGGTGATTCCACCCGGCTCGAAAACGCTCTAGTCGCCCGTGCGGGTGCAACTGGCCTGCACCCAGCGCAGGTTGATGCCGACCAGCGAGGCATCAGGCGAGGCCCAGCTGTAGCTTTCGGCACGCTCGGGATCGTCCTTGTGGACATAGAGCACCAGCGAGGGCTTGTTGCGGCTGCCCTTGGCCCAGGTAACGTTGCGCAGCCTGATGGAAAGATCGGGCGCCTCGCCATGGCCGGGGATGGCGACACGGCCGCCCTGATCGAAGCTCGTCAGGTTGCCTGCGAAGGTCCAGTCGGGGGTGCCATCGGGTTTGGCGGCAAACTTGCGGACCGAGACCCAGCAGGTGAAGGGGCGCGCGCGGCGAATCTCGCTGCCTGCAATCTGCCAGCCCGATCCCCCGTCGCGCCGGGCAAGGCCGGGAATCGGGCCTGCATTCCACGCGCCCTTCGCCGCACCGAAGGCATTGATCGCCCGCCAGCGCGCATCCGCGCCGACTTCGAAAAACAGCGGCTCGGGGGGCGCTCTGCCTTCTTCCCCGGCGAAATAGACATCTTCGGCATTGGTCCAGATGCCGGCAGGCAGGGTGTCCTGCGCCGCAGCGAGACCGGGTGCGGCCAGCGCGAAGGCGGCGCAAAGCGGGTGCATGATCTTCATGCCTCTTGCCTAGAGCAATGCTGCGTGGTTGAAAAGATGTCCGGACCACTTGCAGAGGGAGAGCAGCCATGCGCAGGATCATCACAGCCGCGATCATCGCCGTGGCGGG
>JBKBLZ010000013.1:0-70440 GCA_046296035.1 Erythrobacter sp.
AACAGCGTGCTCACCGGCGCACCGCTGGTGCCCGGCGGCATCAACACCGGCGGCCGGGTGCTGAGCGCGGATGACAGCTTCCAGGCGGTGCTGCCGCGTTTCAACGTGCTTTACCGCCTCAGCGATGATGTGAACGTGTTCGCCACCGTGTCCAAGGGCCGCAGCTCGCCGGTGGTGCAGGTCGCCGCGCGGCGCGACGGGGCCAGCGTTGTCGCCAACGTCACCCCGGTCGCGGCGGAGACCGTGTGGAATTACGAAGGCGGTGTGAAGCTCGCCACCGGCGCGGTGTCGGGTTCGCTCGGGGTCTATTACCAGGTTTATGACAAGTTCCAGGTGAGCGTTGCCGAGCTTGACAGCCAGGGCAACCCCACCGGCCGCTTCGTCACCCAGAGCGCGGGCAAGGCCTCGAACCTCGGGATCGAGGCCGAGCTGGCGATCGATCTGGCCGACTGGTTCCAGGTGTTCGGCAATGTCGGCTATATCGACGGCGGGATCGACAAGAACGGCGCCTTCTCGCCGGCCTTCTCGGGCGCACGCTTCCGCCTGCAACCCGAAGTCCAGGCCTCCGGTGGTTTCACCATCAATTACGATACCGGCAACGGGATGCGCTTCTTCGCCACGCCGAGCCTGTCCTATCGCAGCCGGATCTTCTTCGAGGTCCCCAACAACCCGCTGATTTCGCAGGATGCCGTCACCATCGTCAACGCCCGCGCCGGGGTGAGCTTCGGGGATGACCGCTACGAGATCGCCGGGTTCATCCGCAACGCCTTTGACGAAGACTACCTGCTCGACGCGGGCAATACTGGCGGGGCTTTCGGCGTTCCGACCTTCATTCCGGCCGAACCGCAGTTCTACGGGGTGGAAGTGACGGTGCGCTTCGGCAAGTAAGGCAGGCTATTCGGCCATGATCGGGGGCGGGGGGCGCAAGCCTTCCGCCCCTTGGTTTTGTGCGGCGCGCGCGGCCTGTTCCTGCGGTGTCAGCGGACGGAAGCGGATGGCGATGGGGGTAAAGCTGCCGTCGGCGCGCTGGCGGATCGTCACAATCGCGCGCTGGTCGGGGTTCTGCAATGCCTGCTGCAATTCCCCCGCCCGCTGCTGCCCGACATAGAGCCGCCCGCGCATCAGCGCGTCCCGGCCATAGATGCCGCTGCCTTGCGCGCGCAGCGGATGGGGGCAGGGCTGGCCCGCCGGCAGCACGCTCACCGCGGCCAGCTGCGGAGCCTTGCCCGCAAGGCACAGCGCTTCCGGCGGCGCATCGCGGATTTCGTCGATACCCGGCCAGGCATAGCTGAATTCGACATAGTGCCCGCGCAGGACATCGCGCGGGTCATAGCCCGCGATTGGCACCTCCCATTCGGTGCCGGTGCGATAGTGGCTGTCGCTGAGCGCCCACAGGGTGGCGAGGCCCGCGAGCGGGAGCAAGACGGCGACAAGGCGCGCGGCGCGGATCATGCCCCGCCCTCCGCCGCCGGGGCGAGGCGCTTGGATACCCGCACCGCCGCCCATGCCACGCCGAGGATCATCACCCCGGCAAGGATCAGCCCGAAGCCGCTCATCAGCAGGTCACCCGCCAGCTCGAAGCTGAGGATGATGAGGCGCAGCGCAAGCACGCCCACCGCGATCTGGAACACGCCTCGCCAGTGCGCGGCGAGCGCGGCGGCGGCGATGCCCACCCACAGCGCCATGAACAGCAGCGCTGACGGCAGAGGCAGCTTGTCGGCGGCATAGGCCAGCGGCAGCACCAGCCCCGACCCGGCGATGATCGCGCCCGCCATGCGCCCCGAAATGCCCGGCCGCGCCCACGCCACGCCCAACCCGGCCACGAGCAGCACCGCGCCGCTCGCCGCCGCACTGGCCCATTCCTGCGCCAGCCCGCGCGCGCCGAAGCCGCCAAACCCGGCGAGCGCGGTGGCGAAGGAGGCACCGGCGAGGGCATAAGCGAGCGCCAGCTGCTCCAGCCGCCGCCAGAAATCAGGCCGCGCGCCGCGGGCGCGAAGCCACGCAGCAAAGGGTGCGAAGGTCACCGGCAAGGCGGTGACAAAGGCGATCCACAGCAGCAGCGCCATGCCCGGCTTCGCGCTGCCGTAGCCGATCAGCCAGGCGGCATATTCCCACGCGCACCACACCGCGCCGCCGAGCACCGCGAGCGCTGCCGGCCAACTGCGCCCCGCGAGCAAGAGCAGCGGCGCGAACAGCGCCAGCCAGACACCCAAGGGCTGCCACAAGGGCGAGGCGGTCTGGTAGACTTGCCCCAGATGGCCGAAAAAGGTGAGACCCAAGGCGGCAATGACAAACACCAGCGCCTCCACCGCCCAGGGCGAGCGTTGCGCCAGTGCGTCTTCGCGCCAGAACAGCGCCCCGAGCGCCCCCGCAATCAGCGCAAGGTGCACGCCGAGGCGCAAGGGCCCGGGAATGTCCTGCCAGTTGGCAGCAATGACCGAAACCAGCCCCAGCCCGATCGCAAGCGCCCCGATCCCGAACACCGCCCACAGCGCAAGCGGCCTAGCGTGGGCGGCTTCATAGGCCAGCAGCCGATCGCGCGTGGCCACGTCGATCAGGCCGGCGTCATGCCATGTGGCGATCTTGCGGGTGCTCATGCACGGGATGGTACGCCGCGAAGTCGTCCGCTGCAATTGTATCACCGTCCCCAGGCAGCGCAGCGGCAGGACGGCAAGGAACGCTTACTTGGCGGCGAGTTCCTCGCGGGTCAGCACGGTCTGGGCACGCACCTTGGCGGCGTTGGCTTCCATCGCCTCGGGCGGCATGGCAACCATCCCGATCCTGGCCAGCGGGCCGTTCTTGCCCCAGCTCTTGACCCATTCGTCAAGAAACGCCGAAAGGCCCGGGATGGCGCGCATATGCTCCTTCTTGACATAGACATACATCGCCCGCGCGCCCGGATAGGCGAAGCTGGCGATGTTGTCATAGGTCGGCGGCACGCCATTCATCGGCAGGCCCTGCAATTTCGCGGCATTTTCCTCCAGATAGGAAAAGCCGAAAACGCCAACGGCCCTGGGATTGCCCTCGATCTTCTGGACGATCAGATTGTCCTGCTCGCCCTGATCGACATAGCCGCCGTCATCGCGCACCTCGGTGCAGACCTGCTTGTACTTGTCCTCGTCGCTGACCTTGAGCGCCTTCATCGCCGGATCGACCGAGCACCCGACTTCGAGAATCAGCTCCTTGAGCGCGTCGCGCGTGCCCGAGGTGCTCGGCGGGCCATAGACAAGGATCGGTTCGGCCGGCAGGGCGGGATCGACATCCTTCCAGGTCCTGGCGGTCTGCGGCTTGCCATAGGGATTGGCGGCAAGCGCCTTGTAAACGGTTTCCGGCGAGAGGTTGAGCATGATCCCGCCCTTGGCCGAGGCAAAGGCGATGCCGTCAAGGCCGACCTGCATCTCGATGATCTCGTCCACCTTGTTGGCCTTGCAGGCATCGAATTCGCTCGGCTTCATGCGGCGCGAGGCGTTGGCCATATCCGGGGTGTTCGGCCCCAGCCCCTTGCAGAACAGCTGGATGCCGTTGCCGGTGCCGGTGGATTCGATCAGCGGTGAGCGGAAATCGGGGTTCGAGCGGGCAAAATTTTCGGCCACCAGCTTGGCGAACGGATAGACCGTCGAAGAGCCGACCGCGTGCACCGAATTGCGCGCACCGCCGCTGCCGCCGGAACCGTCGCAGGCGGAAAGGGCAAGCCCCGCCAGCGCGAGCGTGACAGTCGTGCGGGCCAGAGCGGCAATCGATGCGGTCATGAAGGATCCCCGAAGTTGTCCGGAGCCAAGCGCTAGCGCCTCGCCATGACAAGCTTATGACACGCAACGAAAGCGATCGCCGCGCCGCCTCCCAAGGTTGGGGCAGCCTTGCCCCAACAGTCAATTCAAGCCCATGAGTTTACGCAATATTCTGTGGGCATTTCCGTCCGGGCACTTAACAGCATCGTAAGGGCTTGAATGCTAGGCATGCGCGCATGGACAGGCTGTGCCTCATGATCCGGCTATGGCTGGCGGCTGTGTTGCTGGCAGCGGGCCTTGCCGCGCCTGTCGCAGCCGGTCACCATCGGGGCCATGTCACCACTGCGCGCTGCCATGCCGCGACCCCGGCCGAGCGCAGCGCGGCGGCGATGATCGACCGGGCGGCATGGAACTGCACCGGCAGGGATTGGCGCGCCGATCTGCCTGCGGCGTGGTTGCGGTTCGAGGCCGACAGCTGGCAGGCGAACCAACCGCCACGCCATTTCTTCACCCGCACCGCGCGGCACGCGGCGATCACGCTCTACGCGCTCGATGCCGATGGCGCCCTGCGCGCGCGCCGCTTTACCGAAAGCGAAGGGCGGCCCTTTGCCGCCGGACCGGTGTTCCGCCTGCCGCTCCCCGAAATCACCGCCGACACCCGCGCGGTGCTGGTGCGGATCGATGCCCCGCATTCGATCCCGCTGCTGACCGAGGCCGGCATCGCGCCCGATCCCGAAGATGCCAACCGCAGCCTTGAGGAGATGATGCTGCTGGCGCTGGTGCTGGGGATGCTGATGCTGCCGCTGATGTTCGATGTCAGCTTCTATCTCGTGCTGCGCGAACGCTTCGTGCTCTACCACGCGACCATGGTGGTGGCGATGATGGGCTATGTGCTGTTCGCCGGCGGGCTGATCTCGGTGGTGGCGAGCCTGCCGGTGGCGTTCCTCGCGATCATGGCGCCGCTGTGCTGGGCGATTGGGTGCGGGGCGGCGCTGCTGTTCCTCAGCGACTTTCTCGAACGCGGGGCGCTGTCGCGCGGAATGCGGCGGCTGACCTTCGGAACGGGGTGCTGGACGATCGCGGTGCCCGGCTTCTTCGCGTTGCAATTGCACGCCACGCAGGCCTTCGACGATACTGGCTATTTCCTCACGATTACCCCTGCGGCGGTGGTGGTGAGCGCGGCGCTGATCCATGCGATCGCGCGCGGCAGCCGCTCGGCCCGGTTCGTCGCGGTCGCGTGGTTCCCGCTGATCCTGGCCTCGATCGAGCGGCTGCTGCGCGGGATCGGGCTCTATGCCGGCCCGGCCGATCTTGATATGATGATGTTCGTCGCGACCGGGATCGAGGTGATGGTGATCAGCCTCGCGATTGCCGACCGCTTCCTTGCAATCCGTCGCGAGCGCGACGCGGCGCTGACCGAGGCGCGGATGCTGGAGCAGATTTCGACCCGCGATGCGCTTACCGGCCTGATGAACCGCCGCGCGATCGAGGCGCGGTTCGACGAACTGCTGGCGCAGGGTTTCGATACCTTCGCGCTGGTTGATCTTGATCGCTTCAAGGCGATCAACGACCTGCACGGCCACCAGGTGGGCGATGCCGCGCTGATCGCCTGCGCCAACGCGCTTCGCAGCGCGAGCGACCGCGATACCATCGCCGTGCGGCTCGGCGGCGAGGAATTCGTGGTCCTGCTGCGCGGGCTGCGCACGCTCGAACGCGCCGAGGCCCTGCGGCAGGCGATCCCGATGCGGATCGCCAAGGACGTGCCGGGGCTGAACCTGCCGGTGACCGCGAGCATGGGGGTGATCGTGCTGGAACGGGCGCTGCGCCCAACGATGTCCTTCACCGAATTCTACGCCCGCGCCGATGCGCTGCTGTACGAGGCCAAGGCGAGCGGGCGCAACCGGCTGGCCTACCAACGCATGACGGTGTTCAGCCAGCCCCCCGGCAGCCGCGCACGTGAGCGCGAAAAGGCTGCCTGACCGGTTTGCGGCGCGCTGCGCGGGAGGTCTGCAATGCTACAGGAACGCCGCGAGAATTTCCGGCCGCACCCGCGCCAGCCGGCCGGTCGCGCGATGCAGCATCGCCCAGGTGGTCGCGGCGCTGACCAGGCACTTGCCGGAAGCGTCGGTGAACTCCACCCGCCGCAGTGACTTTGCCCCTTGGGCGGGGCCATCGATCCATGTCTGGGCGCAGACTTGCGCACCCAGCGAGACATTCCCGCGGTAGTCGATCTCATGCCGCACCACGACCCAGAAGAACGCTGCGCGGTCTTGCGGGCGCGCCGCCGCATCCCAGTGGGCGGTGGCCATCTCCTGAATCCACTGCACCCACACGGTGTTGTTGACATGGCCGAGCGCGTCGATGTGCTGCGGCTCGGCCACGAAGGTGCGGGTGAAGGTGTTGGTCATGGGAAAGCTATTGCGGCACCACGCCCATCGCAATAATGGCAAGGCCGCGATCGGCGGTGGGGGCCTTCACTCGCCCCCTGCCTTCGGCGCCATGCCCATCTGCCACAGGATGAAGGCATATTCCTCCGCCGTCTCTTTCAGCGCGTTCCAGCGGCCCGACTGCCCGCCGTGGCCGGCGCCCATGTTGGTTTTCAAGAGCAACAGGTTGTCGTCGGTCTTCAGCTCCCGCAGTTTGGCAACCCACTTGGCTGGTTCCCAATAGGTGACGCGCGGATCATTGAGGCCCGCGGTTACCAGCATCGGCGGATAGGCCTTGGCAGTCACTTGGTCATAGGGCGAATAGGACAGCATGTAGGCAAAGGCCGCCTTGTCCAGGATCGGATTGCCCCATTCCTGCCATTCGCCCGGGGTGAGCGGCAGCTTTTCGTTGAGCATGGTGTTCAGCACGTCGACAAACGGCACGTGCGCAACGATTGCGCCATACTGCCCGGGATCCTGATTGATGATCGCGCCCATCAGCTCGCCGCCCGCCGAGCCGCCGCTGGCGGTGACTTTCCCTTCGGCGGTGTAGCCTTTCGCGATCAGGCCGCGGCCGACATCGACGAAATCGTTGAAGGTATTGGTGCGCGCAAACATTTTGCCTTGCAGATACCAGCGCCGCCCCAGATCATCGCCGCCGCGGATATGCGCGATGGCATAGGCAAAGCCACGATCGACAAGGCTGAGGCGCGTGGTCGAAAAGCCCGGCGGCACGGCATAGCCGTAAGCCCCGTAAGCATAGAGATGCAGCGGCCCCGGCCCTTCGATCCCGGCGGCCTTGAGGATCTCCGCACGGTCCTTGCGCATCATGATGCTCACCGGCACCATCGTCCCGTCACGCGCCTGCACGCTCACCCGCTGGGCAACATAGAGCGAGGGGTCATAGCCGCTGGGGATTTCCTGGGTTTTCAGGGTTTCCAGCCGCGCCGTGGCGACATCGTAATCATAGACCGTGCTCGGCGTGACCATCGACTGATAGGCCAGCCGCAGCTTCTTCATGTCATATTCGGGATTGTTGGAAAGGCCGGCGGTGTAGCTGGCTTCCGGGAAGGTGATCGGCGTGATTGTCGCCGGATCGGCATAGGCGCGCAGCTGGATCTGGTCGAGACCATCGAGCCGTCCGGTGGTGACGAAGAAGTCCTTGAACAGGTCGAATCCGGTCAGATAGAAATCGTTCGAACCGGCAATCACCGTCTGCCAGTCGCCCGGGTTTTCCAGCGTCGCCCGGGCGAGGCGGAAATTGATGTGATCGTCATTGGTCAACACCCACAGTTCCCCGTCGCGCACATCCACGCTGTATTCAACGCCCTTGCGGCGCGCCTTCACCAGGATCGGCGCCGCGGTGGGATCGGCGGCGGGCACGAGCCGCACCTCGCTGGTCTCGTTGTCGCCGGTGGCAATAATCAGCCAGTCTTCCTGCGCGGAAAGGCCGATGCCCACGCCGAAGGACTGGTCTTCCTCGTGGTAGAGCGTGACATCGCTTGTCGCCGGCGTGCCGATCACGTGGAGCCTGGCTTCGAGCGTGCGCCATTCCTCGGTCGAGGGGCCATAGACCAGCGCGGTGTCATTCGCGACCCACACCAGATCGCCGCGCAGGTTTTCAAGCACGTCGGGCAACAATTCGCCGGTCTGCAAATCCTTGATCCGCGCGGTGTAGCGTTCCGATCCGTTGGTGTCGGTCGAAAAGGCAAGATAGCGCCCGTTCTGGCTGATCGTGGCCGCGCCGAGGCGGAAATATTCGTGGCCCTCGGCCAGCGCGTTCTCGTCGATCAGCAGTTCGGCCTCACCGCCTGCCACGGGCTTGCGCCAGTGCTTGCGATACTGCGCGCCTTCCTCGAACTCGCTCCAGTAAAGGTAGTCGCCATCCTTCTGCGGCACGGTGGAATCGTCTTCCTTGATGCGCGCGCGCATTTCGGTGAACAGCGCTTCGGTGAAGGGCGCCTGCGCGGCCATGTGCGCTTCGAAATAGGCGTTTTCGGCCTTGATGTGGGCCAGCACATCCGCGTCATCCACCACCGGATAGGACTTGTCATACAGCCAGTCATAGGGATCCTCGATGGTGATCCCGTGATGGGTGTAGCTGTGCGGGCGCTTCTCGGCGACGGGGGGCTTGATTTCGCCAATCGAAACGGGGGCAGCGGCGGAAGTGGTCACGCGGGCGGAATCCTCATTGGTGGTCGCATGGGCAGCGACGGGTGCAAAGGTGGTGGCGGCAAGCGCAAGCGCAAGTGCGTGCGCGCTGAAGCTGTCGGTCATTGAGCGCGTGTCCCCGTCGTTGGCCTGGGTGGAAAGGCGCGGTCTTTGCGCCTATGCTTGTGGTTGTAACGCCGCATTCACGCGCAGCAAGTGCCTGCGCTGTCACCACAGGATCGATCAACATGCTGATGCAGACCCATGAAGCCCGCCTTGCCGCGCTGCGCGAAGAGCTCAAGCGCCGCGCTCTGGACGGGTTCATCGTGCCGATCAGCGATGAACACATGAGCGAATATGTCGGCGACTATGCCCAGCGCCTTGCATGGCTGACCGGCTTTGGCGGCTCGGCCGGGTTTGCCGCGGTGACGCTGGCAAACGCCGCGATCTTCGTCGATGGACGCTACACCGTGCAGGTGCGCGAGCAGGTTGACGGGAACCTGTTCGATTACAAGAACGTGCCGGCCGACACGCTCGCCGGCTGGCTGACCGAGGTGTGCGAAAGCGGCGCGAAGATCGCCTATGATCCCTGGCTCCACACCTGGGCCTGGGTCGAGGCGCTGGAGCGGCAGCTTGCGCCCAAGGGCATCACCATGGTGCCGGAAGGCAGCAATCCGATCGACGCGGTGTGGGCCGATCAGCCGGCCCCCTCTCGCGCACCGGCGATCGTGCATGACGAAGCCCTCGCCGGGCGCTCGTCGGCGGACAAGCGCGCCGCCGTGGCCGACTGGCTGGCGCGCGAGGGCCACGATGCGGTGGTGATCGCAGGCCTCGATTCGATCGCGTGGCTGCTCAACATCCGTGGCAGCGACGTGGCGCACACACCTGTCGCGCTGTCCTATGTGATCGCTCATAAGGATGGCAGCGCCGAGTTGTTCATCGCGCCCGAGAAGGTCACAAGCGAACTTGCCCGCCATCTCGGCAATGCCGTCACAATCCGCGATCACGCCGCCTTTGAAGGTGCGCTGGCGGGGGAACTGGCGGGCAAGAGCGTGGCGCTCGATCCCGATTTCGCGGTGGTCGGCATCGCCCAAGGCCTGCGCGCCGGGGGGGCACATTTCGCCTTCAAGCAGGACCCGACGATCCTCGCCAAGGCGATCAAGAACGCCGCCGAACAGGATGGCCACCGCGACGCGCAGGCGCGCGACGGCGCAGCGGTGACGAAGTTTCTGCGCTGGCTGGAGAGCGAAGCGCCCAAGGGCGCGGTCGACGAACTTTCGGCCGCCGCGCGCCTGCAAGCCTTCCGCGAACAGGACGAGGGGCTGCGTGACCTGTCGTTCGACACCATCTCCGCTGCCGCCGGCCATGCCGCGCTGCCGCATTACAAGGTGGACAAGGACAGCAATATCCCGATCCCGCCAGGCTCGATCTACCTCGTCGATTCGGGCGGGCAGTACCCGGGCGGCACCACCGATATCACCCGCACCGTGTGGGTGGGGCCGGGTGAACCGACGCAGGAAATGCGCGACCGCTTCACTCGCGTGCTCAAGGGGCACATCCAGCTCGCCTGCGCGGTCTTCCCGCAAGGCACCGCGGGCGGCCAGCTTGATGTGCTGGCGCGGCAATATCTGTGGGAAGCAGGGGTGGATTATGCCCATGGCACGGGCCACGGGGTGGGCAGCTTCCTCGCCGTGCACGAAGGGCCGCAACGCATCGCCAAGCCGGGCGGCGGACAGGCAGGCACCGAGCAGGAACTCTTCGCGGGGATGATCCTGTCGAACGAGCCGGGCTACTACAAACCCGGCGCCTACGGCATCCGGATCGAAAACCTCGTGCTGGTAGAGGAGCGCCAGATCGAAGGGCAGGAGGGCCGCTGGCTCGGTTTCGAGACGTTGACCTTCGTGCCGCTGGATCGCAAGCTGATCGACACGTCCCTGCTGACGGCGGGCGAGATCGCGTGGGTCGATACCTATCACGCCAAGGTGCGCGCCCTACTCTCGCCGCAGCTGGAGGGCGAGGACCTGGCGTGGCTGGAGCGCGAGACGGCGCCGCTCTGAATTGCCGCCTGCACAGCTTGCTCGCCCATCAATGTTCCTGTAATGTTCCATCATTGGCGAGTCGCGGAAGGCGGCGCGCAACATGGGAGGAACCATCATGATCGGCTATGTGACCCTTGGCACCAATGATCTGCCGCGTGCAGCCGCATTCTATGATGCGATTGCGGCGCATTTCGGGGTGGGGCGGATGATGGATACCGAATCCTTCATCGCCTGGGGCGAATGGGGCGGCGCGCCGGGGATCGCTGCGACCGTGCCGTTCGATGGCCAGCCCGCCACGGTGGGCAACGGCGTGATGGTCGCGCTCGAAGTGAAGACGCCCGAGGATGTCCACGCCATTTACGACATCGCCATGGCCCACGGCGGCAGCGACGAGGGCGCGCCCGGCCCGCGCGGGGATGACGGGTTTTACGCGGGCTACTTCCGCGATCCCGACGGCAACAAGCTCAACGCCTTCTGCATGGTCGCCAAGGGGTGACGCGCGCGGCCCAGTCGTGACAGGGCCAGTTCAGGATCAGGGCCGGGCGGCACGATGTTCACCCAATGTTTCACGTGAAACATTGGCGCCAGCGCACCAGCAGCTAGCGCATCAGCCCGCCGATCAGGTTGCGCACGAAAGCAGTCGCCCCCGTCTTGAGCGGGTTGGCCCCCGATTTCTTGCCGAGCACCGCGGCAACCGCGATCGAGGCGAGCGAACCGCCCGCTGCGGTGATCGCGCTCTTGCCCGCCTTCTCCCACACCGAGGGGGTCTTGCGCTCGCGCCGCGCCACTTCCTCGACGCCCTTCTCCGCCACTTCCGCAGCGGTCGCGGCGGCATCGGCCGCCTTGGCGGCGAGCACTTCGGCGGCGCTGTCCCGGTCGACGCGGGTATCGTATTTCCCTTCGAGCGGGCTGATCGACTGGATGATCGCCCGCTCCTTCGGTGTTACCGGCCCCAGCCGCGAGCGCGGCGGCTTGATCAGGGTGCGCTCCACCACTGTCGGCGCGCCGTCCTCGTCGAGGGTTGAGACCAGCGCCTCGCCCACCTTCAATTCGGTGATCGCGCTCTCGACATCCAGCCTGGGGTTGATGCGGAAGGTCTCGGCGGCCGCCTTGATCGCGCGCTGATCGCGCGGGGTGAAGGCGCGCAGCGCGTGCTGCACCCGGTTGCCCAATTGCCCGGCGACTTTTTCGGGTATGTCGATCGGGTTCTGCGTCACGAAGAACACGCCCACGCCCTTGGAACGGATCAGCCGCACGACATTCTCGATGGTGTCCTGCAACGCCTTGGGGGCATCATCGAACAAGAGGTGCGCTTCATCGAAGAAGAACACCAGTTTCGGCTTTTCCGGATCCCCCACTTCGGGGAGCGATTCAAACAGTTCCGCCAGCAACCACAAGAGAAAAGTGGCGTAGAGCTTGGGGCTGCGCATCAGCTTGTCGGCGGCAAGCACGTTGACATAGCCGCGCCCCTGATCGTCCACTTTCAGGAAATCATTGATCTCCAGCGCCGGCTCGCCAAAGAAATGATCCGCCCCTTGCGCCTCGAAACTCAGCAATTGCCGCTGGATCGAGCCGACCGAGGGCTTGGTGACATTGCCATACTTGCCCGAAAGCTCGGCCGCGTTTTCATTGGCCCAGGCCAGCAGCGCGGACAGATCCGCGAAGTCGAGCAGCAGCAGCCCGTTTTCATCGGCATAGCGGAAAATAATCTGGAGCACACCTTCCTGCGTCTCGTTCAAGTCGAGCAGGCGCGCGAGCAGCAGCGGCCCCATCTCCGATACTGTCGTGCGGATCGGGTGGCCCTGTTCGCCGTAGAGATCCCAGAAGATCACCGGGTTGTCGGCATAGGCATAGTCGGTGATGCCCAGTTCCTTCGCCCGCGCTTCGAGCTTGTCGGCGTGCTTGAAGGTGGGCGAGCCGGGCATCGCGATGCCCGACAGATCGCCCTTCACATCGGCCACGAACACCGGCACCCCGGCGGCCGAAAAGCTCTCCGCGATGCCTTGCAAGGTCACGGTCTTGCCGGTGCCGGTCGCACCCGCGATCAGCCCGTGGCGGTTCGCGCGGCTGAGCGCCAGCGCCTGCCGCGATCCATCCGCGCCGAGGCCTAGATAGATGCTGCCCGCAATTTCCGCCATTTTCCGTCCCCGTGTCTGCGTTCGGGCGCAGATGTGCAGGGCGCGGGCGCGGCGGTCAAGTTCTCGACTTGCGCGGCAATTGCGGTAAGGCTGCGCGGCATGGGTCAGCCAACACCATTTGTCCTGCTCGATGATGCCCGCAGCGGTGCGAACGCAGCCGATGCCCTGCTCTACGAGGCCCCCGCAGCCCTGTTCGTCGCGCACCGGGCAGACGAGGTCGCAGGCACGCTGGCGGCGGCCGAGGCGGCGCGGCTGGCACAGGGCGGCGTGCTGGCGGGCTATATCGCCTACGAGGCCGGGCTGGCGCTCGAACCCCGGCTCGCCCCGCTTGCTGCCCGGCGCAGCGGCGCGGCAGGGCCGCTGGTGTGGCTCGGCCTGTTCGATGCGCCGAGGCGGATTGCCGCCAGCGACGTGCCCGGATTTCTGTCAGAGCGCGCCTCCGGCCCCGGCACGATCGGGCCGCTGGAACCGCAGCTTTCGCCGGGCGGCTATGCCGCAGCTTTCGCGGCCCTCAGCGAAGCGGTCCGCGCGGGCGACATCTATCAGGCCAACCTCACCTACAGCCTTGCAGGCGCGTTTCGCGGCGATCCGGTCGGTCTTTATGCGGCGCTGCGCAGTGCTGCGGCGGCGCGCTATGGCGGGCTGATCTTCGATGGCTCGCACTGGCTCCTGAGCTTTTCGCCCGAACTGTTCGTGGCGCTTGCCGGGGATAAGGCCAAGGTCAAGCCGATGAAGGGCACCCGCCCCCGCATGGCTGATCGCGCGGCTGATGCGGCGATGGCGGACGAACTTGCCAGCTCGGTCAAGGATCGCGCCGAGAACCTGATGATCGTCGATCTGATGCGCAACGATCTTGCGCGCGTGGCCGAGGCGGGGAGCGTCGCCGTCGATGCCCCCTTCGCGATCGAGAGCTACCCCACGGTGCACCAGATGGTCTCGACTGTGCGCGCGCGGCTCAGCCCCGGCAAGGGCGCGATGGATCTGGTGCGGGCGCTGTTCCCCTGCGGCTCGATCACCGGCGCGCCCAAGATCCGCGCAATGGAACTGTTGGCCAGGATCGAGCGCGATGCGCGCGGGCCTTACTGCGGCGCGATCGGGCGGATCGATGCCGACGGCAATGCCGCCTTCAATGTCGCGATCCGCACCCTGCGCCTGACCCCGATCGAAAACGGACAAGGGTCGGCGGTGCTCGGCATCGGCTCGGCCATCGTCGCCGACAGCGATGCGCTGGCCGAACGCCGCGAATGCGAGGTCAAGGCCGGTTTCCTGCGCCGCGCCGCGCCGGGGCTGGCAGCGCCGCAATGCGATCTGATCGAGACCATGCGGTTCGAACCCGACTGCGGGATCGCGCTGCTCGAATTGCACCTTGCACGGATGAAGGCCAGCGCCGCCGCACTGGGCTTCGCCTTCGATCGCCATGGCTTGCGCAACCAGATCCAGGCGCTGTGCTTCGAACTGGAGGCGCCCGCGAAAGTGCGGCTGGTGGTGGCGCGCTCCGGGGCGAGCGCACTGGAAACCGGGCCGCTGCCGGCACCGCTGCCGGAACCGGTCAAGGTCGTCGCCCTGCCCCATCCACTCGATCCCTCGGACTGGCGGCTGATGCACAAGACCTCCGATCGCGGATTCTACGAGGACGCGCTCGAAGCGGCACGAACCTTCGGTGCGCAGGAGGCGGTGCTGGTGCGCGCTGACGGCCCAACGGGACAACTCGTCACCGAGGGCAGCTATACCAGCATCTTTGTTGAGGGGCCGGACGGCGTGCTGCTCACCCCGCCCGCCAGCCTCGGCCTGCTGCCCGGCGTGCTCAGCGAACACCTCATCGCCGAGGGCCGCGCGCGCGAGGCGGAACTGACCCTCGATGATCTGGCGGGCGGCTTCTGGCTCGGCAATGCCTTGCGTGGGCTGATGCGGGCCGAACTGATATGACCATCGCGATCCTCTACGAAGACGGCGAGGCGCTGGTGATCGACAAGCCTGCGGGGCTGCCGGTCGGTCGGCCACGCAAGGGCGGGCCGTCGATCGAAGATCATCTTGATCGGTTGAAGCTCGGTTTCCAGCGCGCGCCCGTGGCGGTGCACCGGCTTGATACCGACACCTCGGGCTGCCTGCTCCTGGCGCGCAATCCCAAGGCGCTGGCGCGCTTCAATCGGGCCTTCGAGGAGCGGCTGGTGGGCAAGACCTATCTTGCCATTCTGGCGGGGCGGCCGCCGGGAACCGAGGGGACGATCGAACTCGCGCTCGCCAAGATCAGCTCGGCCGAAAAAGGCTGGCGGATGATCGCGGCGAAGAAGGGCAAGCCTGCCGTCTCGCACTGGGAACTGGTGCAGGAACTGGGCCCGCACAGCCTGATCCGCTTCCGCCCCGAAACCGGCCGCACCCACCAACTGCGCATCCATGCGCTCAAGGGCCTCGGCGCAGCGCTGCTGGGCGATCCGGTCTATGGCGCAGGGCCGGTGCCGGGGGCGAGGCGCACCATGCTCCATGCCGAAAGCCTCACCGTCGCGCGCCCGGGCAAGACGCCGATCGAGGCCCGTTCACCGCTGCCGGCCGATTTTCGCGCGCTCGGGGCGAAGGATGGATGAGGATGCGCCCGAGCCGCTGGCGATCCGTGCGCTTCGTCTCGCCAGCGAGAGCTTCCTCGCCGGTTCCGGCCCCGGCGGACAGAACGCCAACAAGGTTGCAACCGAGGTGGAGCTGCGCGTCAACATCTACGCTCTGCGCCTTGCGCCCCCGGTATTTGCGCGATTGCGGGCGCTGGCGGGATCGAAGCTGGCGGGCAATGGCGATCTGATCGTCACCTCCAAGGCGCACCGCACGCAGGAGGCCAACCGGCAGGACGCGCGCGCCAAGCTTTCGGCGCTGCTGGAAGAAGCCGAGGTCGCGCCCAGGCAGCGGGCGAAAACACGGGTCAACCGGGTCGGCAAGGCCGCGCGATTGAAGGTCAAGAAAGCGCGCGGGGCGGTGAAAGCCAATCGCGGCAAGCCGCGCAGCACCGACTGGTGAGCCGCCTTGACTTTTCCGCGTGAATCGCCCAATGGCGCGGCCGTGTGCGGTGTGCCGGGCCTTCCGGGCGCGCCGCGTTTGCTTTTTTGATGCCCGCGTTGAGCAGACTTCGGGCCGATCCAGTTGACAGGAAACCGCCATGGCGAAGCCCACCACCGTCAAGATCCGCCTCGTCTCGAGCGAGGGCACCGGCTTCTTCTACGTAACCAAGAAGAACCCGCGCAACATCACCGAGAAGATGAGCTTCCGCAAGTATGATCCCGTCGCGCGCAAGCACGTCGAGTTCAAGGAAGCCAAGATCAAGTAAGCACGGCTACGCCCGCCCCGGGCCGGGGCTGCGATAATTCATCGACAGTTCAAGCCCGCGGCCCTAGGCGCTTGCGGATGATGACCAACCGCATGTCCGCCCGCTTCCTGCTGCTCGGCCTCGGGGCCGGCGGCCTCACGCTTGGCCTCGTTCCCGCGGCTCCCGGTGCCATCGTCCCCGCGCCGCTCGCCGCCCAGGTGGCGGGACAGTCGGGCGGCCAGCTCGATGCCGTCGTCACCGCGCTGCGCGCAATCAGCACGATGCGTGCCGATTTCACCCAGACCGACCGGCAGGGCAATGTCATGTCCGGCGTGATGACGCTGAAGCGTCCGGGCAAGATCCGCTTCGATTACGGCAAGAATTCCGACTTCCTTGTCGTCTCCAACGGCAAGTCGCTGTATGTGGTCGATTACGAGGTCAACCAGGTTGAACGCTGGCCGATCGGCAATTCGCCGCTGGGCGCGCTGTTCGATCCGGACAAGGACGTGAAGCGCTTCGGCAAGCTGGTGCCAACCGGGAACCCGGATGTCATCAGCGTCGAGGTGCGCGATCCCAAGAAGCCCGAATTCGGGATGATCAACCTCATCTTCGTGCGCCTGCCTGCGGCCCCGGGCGGCTGGCAGCTGACCCACTGGGTCGCGCTTGATGCCCAGAACAACCGCACGCGGGTGCAACTTACCAATCAGCGCTACGGCGTGCCGGTGGCCGACAGCACCTTCACCTTCCGCGATCCGCGCCGCTCGGCTCGTCGCCCGGGATGAACGGAGCTTCGACGAACGGTTGTATGAAAACGACAGAATTTCGCTGCCGTTCATGTGACTGAAAGGCGAATCCGGCTAATCATTCGCAACAAGGCGCGGTTGAAGGGCGGTTTCCCCCCTGTTGCCCTCCCTTCGCAAGATGCCCGCCTTGCACATAGCGTGACGAACGCTCGATGGAACCCTCGACCCACCGCCCCCGGGTCGAGGGTTTTTGCTTGGGGGGGTGGTGAAGCCCGATCTGACCCGCAGACCCGAAGGGATCGGGCAGCGAAGTCGCGCTGGATCGGTCGCCTCGCGACCGCCAGGCCGAACGGCCGCCGCGCCTTGTGGCGCGAAAACCGCGTTGCGCGGACGCGCTGCGCCCGGCGCATGAGAGCGCAAACAAAAGACTCCCTATTCTTCCCAGCCCAGCGCCTTGCGGATGATGGCGTAAATGAGGTTCTGCTCGATCACCCCGCGCGCGCGCTGCGCACCGGGGCCGGTGGCGAACAGGGCGACATCCTCGCCGGCGTGAGTCTCCGCCCCGGTGGGCACGGTCGCCTGCTGGCGCGCGGCAAGGCCGGTTTGGGGCAGCATCCGCTCGCCCGCCAGCGCGCCGGGGCCGTTGGCATAGCCCAATGTGGTGTAGGGCTTGCCGTCGGCAGCCATCAACGGCGATTCGCCATCGCCGCCATCCTCGCCGCTCCCCTTGGGCGGCACCACCAGCCCGAGGATATCATTCCCGCGCCGGGGGTAGCCCGCGATGGTCAACACGTGGCTGTGATCGGCGGTGACCAGGATCAGCGTTTCGGCCGGATCGGTGTGATCAACCGCCCATTGCACCGCGCGCGCAAACTCGACTGTCTCCTCCAGCGCATAGCCGGCCTGGCCGGCATGGTGGGCGTGATCGATCCGGCCGCCTTCGACCATCAGGTAGAAGCCATCGGGATCGGCCTTGAGCCGCGCGATCGCCTGCGCGGTCATGTCGGTCAGCGTCGGCTCGGTCGAATCGGGCTTGCGCTCGGCCATGAAGCTCATGTGGCTGGGATGGAACAGGCCGAGCACCGGCTTGTCCATCGGCGCGGCGGCGAGTTCGGCGGCGGTCTTGACCACCACCCCGCCGTTCTTCGCGGCCCAGACGCCGGGCAGATCCGCGGCGGGTTCGGCCCGCCGCCCACCGCCCTGCTTGCCGTAGAACATCGCCGCTCCGCCGCCGAGCGCCACGTCGAAGCGCGCCTCGGCCAGCTGGAGCGCGATATCCTTGCAGCCCTGCCCCTGCTGGTCGGCGGGAATGCTGGTATCGCTTTCCCAGTCACGGTCGGCGCTGTGCGCATAGACGCTTGCCGGGGTGGCGTGGGTGATGCGGGTGGTGGTGACGATGCCAAGCGCAAGGCCGCGCGCCTTGGCCTGTTCGCCCAGCAGCGGCAACGAATGGGCCAGCGCGTCCTTGCACACGCCCTTTTCCGCCTCCGGCCCGATTCCGAGCACCCCGATGCGGGTTTTCACCCCGGTGTGCATCGCGCTCGCCGTGCCGGCGCTGTCGGGCACCTGGGCGTTGGTGTTGTAGGTCTTGACCAGCGCGACATTGGGGAAGCGTTCGAAGCTTAAGCTGTTCTCCTCGCCCGTCTCGCCGCGCTTCTGCCCGTCATAGATGCGCGCGGCGGTAATGGTGGAAATGCCCATCCCGTCACCGATGAACAGAATCACATTTCTGGCGCGCGGCCCCTGCGCATGCTGTTCGGGCGCGTCCTCGGCGAACGCGGGCATGGCGGCGGTGGTGAGCAGCAGGGCGGCGAGGACGGTGCGGGTCATGATCAGGCTCCGATAGGGATGCACGCCCCTATCGCGGACCAATGCGACAATAAAGTGAATGAGTCTTTGTTGTCCTACCGCTTCGCTGCTTGAGGACGTTGTCGTGTCCTACCGCTGCGCTGCTTGAGGACGTTGTCGTGTCCTGCCGCTGCGCTGCTTGAGGACGTTGTCGTGTCCTGCCGCTGCGCTGCTTGACGACGTTGTCGTGTCCTGCCGCTGCGCTGCTTGCAGACGGTAGATTTTCGGCCCGCACCCCCCTAAGTCCGCCCTCATGCTGTCTGTCGCCACCTGGAACATCAATTCGGCCCGCCTGCGCGTGGGGCTGATCGAAAGGCTGCTCAGCGAAGCCGCGCCCGACATCCTGTGCCTTCAGGAAATCAAGTGCGAAACCCACCTGTTCCCGGGCGAGACGCTTGCCGCTCTGGGCTACGTCCATCAGGCGGTGAGCGGGCAGAAGGGCTATCACGGCGTCGCCACCATCAGCCGCGTGCCGATCCGCGAAACCGCCCGTCACGACTGGCAGGACAATGGCGAGGCGCGGCACATCGGCGTGGAGGTGGTGGGCAAGGATCTCGTGATCGAGAACGTCTATATCCCGGCGGGCGGCGATGTGCCTGATCGCGAGGTGAACCCCAAGTTCGGCCAGAAGCTCGATTTTCTGGGGCGGATGACGCGCTGGGCCGAGGCGCTTGACCGGCCCACGCTGATCGTCGGCGATTTCAACATCGCCCCGCTCGAATGCGACGTGTGGAGCCACAAGCAACTGCTCAAGGTCGTCAGTCACACCCCGATAGAGGTCGAGACGCTCGGCAATTTCCAGGACGCCCACGGCTGGGTCGATCTGGGCCGCCAGCATATCCCCGCCCCGGCGCGCTACTATTCGTGGTGGAGCTATCGCAACCCGGGCTGGCGGGAGAATGACAAGGGGCGGCGGCTCGATCACATGTGGGCCTCGCCCGAGCTGGCGCGGCAATCGCGCGACCACCGCGTGCTGGAGGATACGCGGGCCTGGGAGCAGCCGTCCGATCACGTACCGCTGATCACGGAGCTTGACCTCTGATCGCTGCGCCCTCTCCCGAACGCCGCGCCGCGCAGGCGGTTGATGGTTTGCGCCACGGCTGGCCGCTGGCGTTTGACGGCGGGCCAATCCTGCTGCCGGTGGAAACAACCATCACCGCACAGGCGCGCGCGCCGCAGATGCTGATCTCCGCCGCGCGTGCTGTAACGCTGAAACTCGCCAACCAGCGCGAGGCGGCGGTTCCCCATGCCCCCGTCCTGATTGCCGGAGGCGCGGATTTTACCCTCCGCGAGGCGTTGCCGATTGCCGATCCGGCGCTCGATCTGGGCAATCCGCTCAAAGGCCCGTTCAGGGCGGTGATGCTCGACTGGGCCGAAACCGCCGCCGCCGCGCTCGAACTGGCGCGGATCGCCGGGATCCTGCCCGCCTTCCTTGTCGATCCGGTGGATGCGGGCGAGGCAGTGCCGGTCGCCGCGTCCGACCTTGCCGCCTATGTCGACGCGGGTGCCCTGCGCATCGTCACCCGCGCGCGCCTGCCGGTAGCGGCAAGCGAGGAGGCCGAAATCGTCGCCTTCCGCTCGGCCGCCGACCTGCGCGAGCACGTCGCGCTTGTCATCGGCAAGCAGTCGGGTGACCGCCAACCGCTGGTGCGGCTCCATTCGGAATGCCTCACCGGCGATATTCTCGGCAGCCTCAAGTGCGACTGCGGCCCGCAGCTCGATGCCGCGCTTCACGCCATGGCGCGCGAGGCGCGGGACAATGGTGGCTGGGGCGTGCTGCTCTACATGCGGCAGGAGGGGCGCGGGATCGGCCTCGTCAACAAGCTGCGCGCCTATCGCCTGCAGGATCAGGGGTTCGACACGGTCGAGGCCAACCAGCGCCTCGGCCTGCCCGACGAAGCGCGCGATTTTCCGGTGGCGGCGCGGATGCTGGCGCTGCTCGGGGCGCGAACCATCCGGCTGCTCACCAACAACCCCGCCAAGGTCGAAGCGCTATCGGCAGCGGGCATCACGGTCAGCGAGCGCGTGCCGCACCAACTGCCTGAAAACCCGCACAATGCGCGCTATCTCGCCACCAAGCGCGACAAGTCGGGGCATTTGCTGATCTAGCGCGCCTCGTACTGCTTGATCCCGCGCGCCAGGCGGTTGCCCTGCATCACCACGCGCGCGCCCGTCCAGTCGGCGAGGAAAGCGCTCTGGCGGCTGAGGCCGGGGACGAAGCGCGCCTCGTTGTTCTCGACCCTGAGGCCATCGGACGGGTGAAGAATGTCTTCCGCCCCGAGCGCGATGAAGGCCGAATAGTTCTCCTTGTCGCGGCCCTGCACGAACCAGTTATCGGCAATCCGGCCCCTTGCGCCTGCGGGCAAATCGATCATGTAATTGGTGGCGCGCCCGCCCGCATCATCGAAGCTGTTGCCCTCGATCACCACCTCGGCGGCGCGCGCCTTGAGGTAATGGCCGCCGGTGCCGCGCTCGAACCGGCTCTCGCGCACGGTGAGCGAGCCGATGTCGCCGGCATAGAGCGAATGCGCGCAGCCCGCGTCGTTCTCGCAGGTGCCCAGCCCCGCAAAGGTCGAGCGGGTGATAAACACCCGGATCGCCGGATCAGCGGCGGTGAGGATGCCCTGCTGGCTGTTTGCGAACCGCGCATGGGCAACATTGAGCGCGCCCCTCTCCAGCCGGATGCCCGCGCCGTTGCCATCGGGCACGGTGATGCCGCTGAAGGTCAGCCCGCGAATCTCTGCCCCGGTGCCGCGCAGCACCAACGCCGCCTTGCCTTCACAAGCGCGGCCTGCGAGCGTGGCGGTGCCGGGGGTGGCAGCCTCGTAGACGATCACCCCCTGCTCCTGCACCGCGCACTGGCGCCATGTGCCCGCAGCGATGCGGATCGTGGCGCGGGCGTTGCCAATCGCATTGATCGCATCCTGCAGGCTGGCATAGCCGCGCCCGGTTTCCACCACGGTGAAAGGCGCAGGGGCGCTCTGGCCGGACACGGCGGCAAGCGGCAGGGCGAAGGCGGCAAGCGGCAGGGCCGGGCGGAGAGACAGGCGGATCATGTGGCAGATGATAGCGCAGAATCGTTAAGGCACCATTTGGCGCTTGGCCTTGCCCCCTCGGCTTGGCTAAACCCTCGCGCGTTGCGCCGGAGTTGCTCCGGCACGGTTAAGCAATTGGAGGAGAGACAGTGATGAACACCCGCGCCACTCATGGCACGCTGGCCCTGGCCGCGCTGCTGCTGGCCGCTTGCGGCAGCGCCGACGATGCCTCGACCGAGGCCACCGCCGATACTGTCGAAATGCCGGCAGACGAAGCGCTTGAAGCGATCAGCGACCAGCCGGTTGCCGATCCCGAAGCCACCGCCACCGACGCACCCGAAACCGAAGCCGCTGACGAAGCGAGCGCGCAAGCGGCTGCCGATGCTGCGGCCGATGTCGCCGCCGAAGCCGCTGCCGCTGCCCAAGACAAGAGCGAATAGGACACAAGCGGTGCGCCGTGCTTGCGCTCTGCTGCTGCCCCTTGTGCTGCTCCCGGCGCTCGCCGCCTGCGGCAGCGCCGGGGCGGACGCGCCGGGCGGTGTGAGCGCAGGCGAGGCCGAGGCGCTCGATGATGCCGCCGAAATGCTCGATCAGCGCCGCCTTCCTGAGTCAGCGCTCCCGCCCGAAGCGGACCCTGCCGAAATGACGGCAAACGCCGAAATGACAGGCGACACTGGCGGCCCGACCCGTCAGTAACCGCGCCAACCCGGTAACGATCCGGCACCGCGTGCCCAGCGCAGGCGTGCCGCCGCAAGGATAGTTTCTGCCATGAACGCCCCCAGCACGATTCCCAGCCCCGGCAACCCCGGCATGGACGCGGAAAGCTTCGAACAGTTCGCCGAACAGCTCGCCCGCTATGTCCGCGAACGGCTGATCCCGGCCGAGGCCGAAGTGATCGCCAATGACCGCGTTCCCGACGACATTCTCTCCGAGATGCGCGAGATGGGGCTGTTCGGCCTGTCGGTTCCGCAAGAATATGGCGGCGCGGGGCTGAACATGACGCAATATGCCCGCGTGGTGAACATCATGTCCTACGCCGCGCCGGCCTATCGTTCGATCTTTTCGATCAATGTCGGCATGTTCGCCAGCGCGCTCAAGAACGGCGCGACCGAGGCGCAGAAGGCCACGTGGTATCCCCGGATCGCCGAAGGCAAGATCGCCTGCTTCGGCCTGACCGAGCCGGGGTCGGGCAGCGACAGCGCCGCCATGGCCACCACCGCCGTCCCCGATCCGGCCGGCAATGGCTGGATCCTCAACGGCACCAAGCGCTACATCACCAATGCCCCCCACGCCGATGTTGCCCTCATCATGGCGCGCACCAGCAAGGAGGCGCTGCCCAAGAACGCGCACGTTTCCGCCTTCATCGTGCCGATGGACACGCCGGGCATCTCGCGCGGCAGCCCCGACCGGAAGATGGGCCAGTCGGGCAGCCACATCTCCGACATCATGCTTGACGATGTGCGCGTTCCCGGTGACGCGCTGCTCGGCGGGGAGACCGGCAAGGGCTTCGTCTTCGCGATGAAGAGCCTCGATAACGGGCGCATCTCGGTCGGCGCGGCGGCGACGGGCTATGCCCGCCGCGCGCTCGATTCGGCGCTGCGCTACGCCAACGAGCGCAAGGCTTTCGGCGAACCGATCGCCAATTTCCAGCTGATCCAGCAGATGCTGGCCGACAGCGAGATCGAGATCTACGCCGCCGAAAGCATGATGAAGGATGTCACCGCGCGCGCCGACGCGGGCGAAAACATCCTCGTCAGGGCGGCGGCCTTCAAGGTCTTCGCCAGCGAGATGTGTGGCCGGGTGGTCGACCGGGTGGTGCAGATCTACGGCGGCGCGGGCTACCTTGCCGAATACGATGCCGAACGCTTCTTCCGCGATGCCCGCATCTACCGCATCTACGAAGGCACCACCCAGATCCTGCAACTCCAGATCGCCAAGCACATGCTGCGCGAGTGGAAAGAGAATGTATAATCTTCTCAATGACCTGAGCATCGTCGAGGTTTCGAGCTTCGTCGCCTCGCCCACGGCAGGGCTGTATTGCGCGCAGCTGGGGGCGGAGGTGATCCGCGTCGATCACAAGGCCGGCGGGCTGGATTACAACCGCTACATGCTCACCCGCGAGGGGCGCTCGCTGAGTTGGGAAAACCTCAACCGCGCCAAGAAATCAGTCGCGCTCGATCTGCAATCCCCCGAGGGGCGCGAGCTGCTGGTGGAACTGGCGGCAAAGGTCGGCCAGTGCATCACCAACCTGCCCGAGCAGAGCTTCCTCAGCCACGCGGCAATGGCGGCGAAGCGCGCGGACATGATCAGCTTGCGCATCATGGGCTGGCACGACGGGCGGCAGGCGATGGACTTCACCGTCAACGCGGCGGCCGGATACCCGCTGATGTGCGGGCCAGAGGACTGGGACCCGGCCACCGCGCCCCCCGTCAACCAGGTGCTGCCCGCGTGGGATTTCATCACCGGGGCCTACAGCGCCTTTGCCCTGCTCGCCGCGCTCCACCACCGCGGCCGCACGGGGGAGGGCAGCGAGGTGCGCGTGCCGCTGGGCGATGTCGCGATCGGCACGCTCGCCAATTCGGGGACGATGGCGGAAATGCTCTATCGCGGGGCTGATCGCGAGCGGCTCGGCAATGCCATCTGGGGCGCATTCGGGCGCGATTTCCTTAGCCGCGACGGCAAGCGCTTCATGGTCGCCGCGCTCACCCCCAAGCAGTGGAGCGGGCTGGTCAAGGCCTTCGGAATTGCCGAGCCCATCGCCGCGCTCGAAGCCGAACTCGGCGTGCGCTTTGCCGACGGGGACACCCCGCGCTTCCAGCACCGCGCGCGGCTGTTCGCGCTGTTCCAGCAGGCGGCAGACACGATGGATTACGACAGGCTCGCCGCGCGCATGGCGGCCGAGGGCTGCACCTTCGAACGCTACCGCACCGCCCACGAGGCCGCGAATGATCCGGTGCTGGTGGCCAACAACCCGCTGTTCGGCCCCGCGCCCGCCAACCCGAGCGGTTTCGCCTATCCTGCCACCCGCTCTTTTGCCAACTTCCCCGGCCGCCCGGCCGGAGACCCCCGGCCGGCACCCTACCTTGGCGAGCATTCCGAGCAAGTGCTGGCCGACAAGCTGGGCCTCTCCTCGGGCGCGATCGGCAAGCTCGTCGATGCCGGGACGGTGGCTCTTTCGGACAAGGATTCGCAATGACCAGACGCGCCGCCATCGTTTCACCCCTTCGCACCCCCGTGGGCAAGTTCCTCGGCGGGCTGTCGAGCATGAACGCCGGGCAGCTGGGCGCGGTGATCCTCAAGGCACTGATCGAGCGCAGCGGCATTGATCCGGCGCGGGTCGATGACGTGGTGTTCAGCCAGGGCTACGGCAATGGTGAGGCCCCCGCGATCGGCCACTGGAGTTGGCTGGCGGCAGGCCTGCCGATCGAAGTTCCCGGCTTCCAGCTTGATCGGCGCTGCGGATCGGGCGTGCAGGCGGTGGCGACCGCGGCGATGATGATCGAGACAGGCATGGCCGATGTGGTGGTCGCGGGCGGGGTCGAGTCCATGTCGAACGTCGAGCACTACACCCTCGCCGCGCGCGCAGGCGTGCGGATGGGCGACATGGTGCTGCATGATCGCCTGTCGCGCGGACGGGTGATGAGCCAGCCGATCGAGCGCTTTGGCGTCATCACCGGGATGATCGAGACGGCGGAAAACCTCGCCAAGGATTACGGCATCACCCGCGAACAGGCCGATGCCTTCGCGGTGCGATCGCACCAGAACGCGGCGAAGGCCTGGGCGGAAGGCAAATTTGCCGCGCAATTGGTGCCGGTCGCGATCCCGCAACGGCGCGGCGATCCGGTAATGTTCGACCACGACGAGGGCTACCGCGCCGATGCCTCGATGGAGACGCTCGGCAAGCTGGCCCCGATCGACATCAAGCGCGATCCCGCCGCGATCGTCACTGCCGGCAATGCCAGCCAGCAGAACGATGCGGCCTCGGCGTGCCTCGTGGTTGCCGAGGACAAGCTGGCGGAACTGGGCCTTGAACCCATGCTGTGGTTCGGCGGCTGGGCGGCGGCGGGCTGCGATCCGGCGCGCATGGGCATCGGCCCGGTGCCCGCGGTCGAGCGGCTGTTCGAACGGCGTGGGTTTTGCTGGGACGATATCGGCCTCGTCGAACTCAACGAGGCCTTCGCCCCGCAGGTGCTCGCGGTGCTCAAGGGCTGGGGCTGGTCGGACGACGATTCGCGCCGCGAGATCCTCAACGTCAACGGTTCGGGCATCAGCCTCGGCCACCCCATCGGCGCCACCGGCGGCCGGATCCTCGCCGACATGGCGCATGAAATGCACCGCCGCGGCGTGCGCTACGGGCTGGAGACCATGTGCATCGGCGGCGGCCAGGGCATCGCCGCGGTGTTCGAGCGCGCAGCATGACCTACGCGGCGTGGATCGGGCGCGAAAGCCGCGCCACGGATCGGCTCGACGAGGGGCTGGCCGCGCGCTGGCTTGCCACCTTCGATCTGCCGCGCCCGCATCCGCCGATCATGCCGCAGGGCATCCATTTCGCGCTGTGCGCCCCCGATGCCCCCACCGCCGCGCTGGGCGAGGACGGGCACCCGGCGCGCGATGACAGCGCGGAGAGTTTCCTGCCCCCCATCCCCATGCCGCGCCGGATGTGGGCTTCGTCCAAGATTGCCTTCAATGCCCCTATCGCCATCGGTGCGGTGATCGAACGCACCAGCCGGGTCGCCTCGGTGAGCGAGAAGGACGGCGGCTCGGGCCGTCTCGCCTTCGTCGATGTCGAGCACGTGACCCACGCGAACGGCACAGTGGCAGTGATCGAGACCCAGACGCTGGTCTATCGCGCGGCCGCCGCACCCGATGCCCCGCTCTCCCCGCCGGCACCGGGCGATGGGCGTTTCGCGCCCTTAGGCTGGGACGCGCACCGCACCATCACGCCCGATGCGCGCCTGCTGTTCCGCTATTCGGCGCTGACCTTCAACACCCACCGCATCCACTACGATGCGCCTTATGCGCAAACCGTCGAGCGCTATCGTGGGCTGGTGGTCCACGGCCCGCTGACCGCGAGCCTGCTGCTTGGGCTGGCGGCGCGCGAACTGGGCGAGAACCGGTTGCGGACGTTCCAGTTCCGCGGCCTCTCCCCCGCGATTGCGGGCGAGCCGCTGCACCTGGTGATGCGCGCCAAGGGCGAAGGCTATGAACTTGCGGCCTTCGCCGAGGACGGGCGGCAGGTGACGGCGGCGAGCGCCGCGCTCTAGTTCAACGGATAGTCGGCAATCGGCCGCAGCACGCCATAAGTCTCCTTCACCGGCTCGCGCCCCAGATCGGGGAAGTCGAGCGCATCCGGTTCGGCATGGGTATCGGGAATACGGCTGAGCAGATCGCGGATCAGGGTCAGCCGTCCGCGCCGCTGGTCGTTGAAATCGACCAGTGTCCAGGGGGCGTGCGCGGTGTGGGTGGCCTTCAGCATCACCTCGCGCGCGGCGGTATAGTCGTCGTATTTGCTGCGGGCCGCCAGATCGATCGGGGAGAGTTTCCAGCGCTTGAGCGGATCTTCCAGCCGTTCGCGCAGCCGCGCTTCCTGCTCGGCCTGATCGGCGGCGAGCCAGTATTTGAACAACAGGATCCCATCCTCGACCAGCAGCTTCTCGAAAGTCGGCACCGCCTTGAGGAAGGCCTCGACCTGGTGCTCACTGGCATAGCCCATCACCTTTTCCACGCCCGCGCGGTTGTACCATGAACGGTCGAACAGCACGATTTCGCCCGCCGCCGGCAGGTGCGGGACATAGCGCTGGAAATACCACTGGGTGGTCTCCGCCTCGGTCGGCTTTGACAAGGCGACGGTGCGGCACTGGCGCGGGTTGAGCTTTTCGCGCACCGCGCTGATCGCCCCGCCCTTGCCTGCGGTGTCGCGCCCCTCGAACAGCACCACGATCCGCGCGCCGGTCGTCTTGGCCCAGCGCGCCATGCTCACCAGTTCGTGGCTCAGCGGCTTGAGCGCTTCCTCGTATGCCTCGCGTTTCATGCCCATGCCCCACTCCTTGATTTGTTGTTCCCGCCCGGGGATGATAGTATCATCTGCAACGATATGGCCACGCTCGCAGACCCCCAGCCCGATTTCACCACCCTGCCAGACATGGCAGCCGATGTCTTTACCGCGCCGCTCACCCGCCCCGCGCACGTCGGTGAGGATTGGCTGGAGCCGAAACAGACGGACTATTCGGCAGAAGATCACGCCGTCTGGAACGATCTGTTCGCCCGCCAGATGGAGTTGCTGCCCGGACGCGCGGCGAGCGCCTTCATGGCGGGGCTGGACAAGCTCGATCTGGGCAGGGGTGGCATCCCCGAATTCGGGGCGCTGTCGGAAGAACTGGGCCGGCTCACGGGGTGGAGCGTGGTGCCGGTGCCGATGCTGATCCCCGATCACGTGTTCTTCTGGCACCTCGCCAACCGCCGCTTTCCCGCAGGCAACTTCATCCGCACCCGCGCGCGCTTCGACTATATCGAGGAGCCGGACGTGTTCCACGACGTGTTCGGCCACGTCCCGATGCTGACCGATCGCACCTATGCCGACTACATGCAGGAATATGGCCGCGCCGGGTGGAAGGCGATGCGCTACAACCGGCTCAAGGCGCTGGGCGCGCTCTACTGGTACACGGTCGAATTCGGGCTGATCGCGGAGGCGGGCGGCCTGCGCGCCTATGGCGCGGGCATCCTGTCAGGCCCCGCCGAGGCGCGCTTTGCGGTGGAAGCCCAAAGCCCCAACCGCATCATGCTCAATGTCGACCGGGTGATGCGCACCGATTACGTCATCAGCGATCTGCAGCCGACCTATTTCGTGATCGAGAGTTTTGCCGATCTCTACCGTCAGACGGTGGAGCGCGATTTCGACCGGCTCTATCGCAGTCTTCCCGCCGGGTTCACCTATGCCAATTCGGCGGTGATCGATGTCGACAACGTGCTGCACCGGGGCACCCAGGAATATCACCTGCGCGGCGGACGCGGCAGCGGGGCGAAGCCGGTCTAGAAACGGGTTACGCCTTGCTGCGCCGCTGCAAGATCGCGTGATAGAGCACCAGCGCGACCAGCGAGGATGCCAGCGCGACCCCGAGGCCAAGGAACGACAGGCTGCCGATCATCGTCCCGCCATTGGCAATCCCGCCGGCCACCAGCGAGACGGCAAGGCCCAGCGCGATCTGACGCAGGATTGCGCCCGGCGCCTCGGTCCGCGCGAGGATCGAGGCCAGCCAGCCCAGAGTAGCCCCCAACACGATCAGCACCAGCAACGCCATTATGTCCGCAGTCTCCGTCAAGCACCGCCACCCTTCGTCGCGGGCCGGCGCAGATGTCTAACCAGCGGCGCGCGCAGTTGTTCCGAAAAAGGCACCCTATCGCAGCGTGAGCCAGGCAAGCCCGGCAAGGCCGATCACGATGCGATACCAGGCAAAGGGCGCAAATCCGATCCGGGTGACCACCGCGACAAACCCTTTGACCACCACCAGCGCGGTGATGAAGCCGACCGCCGAGCCGATGCCGATCAGCTGCAGATCATCCCCCGTCAGCCCGCCCCCGTGCTTGTAGAGCTGGTAGACCGTCGCCCCGCTCAAGGTCGGCACGGCGAGGAAAAAGCTGAATTCGGCGGCAGTCTTGCGGTCGACCCCGAAGGCCATCGCCCCGAGGATGGTCGCGCCTGAACGGCTGACACCCGGGATCATCGCGAGGCACTGCACCAGCCCGACCAGCACCGCGGTGCGCAGCGGCACACCGGCAACGCCGGGGCCGGTGGCAGGCGGGTTGGCCCAGCGTTCGATTGCAAGGATGGCGATGCCGCCGATGATCAGGGTCCAGCACACCAGCACCGCATTGCCGAGCATGGTCTCGATCACATCGCCGAAGGCCAGCCCCAGCAGCACCGCCGGAAAGAACGCCACCAGCAGGTTGCGCACGAAAGCGAGCGCGCCTTTCTCGAACCCGAACAGGCCCTTGGCCACATCCCAGAAGGTGCGCCAGTAGAGCACCACGATCGCCAGGATCGCGGCCGGCTGGATGGCGATGTTGAACACCTCCCACGCGCTCTGGTCATAGCCCAGCAGCTCGGTGGCAAGGATCAGGTGTCCGGTCGAGGATACGGGGAGGAACTCGGTCAGTCCTTCAAGGATGCCGAGCAGGATCGCAGCAATGGTATCGGTCATGGCCGGAGGGCTTCGACGAGCAGCGCGACCAAGTCAAACCGAAAAGGCCCGCCCGTGAACGGGCGAGCCTTCGAACAGCTCACCAGATCCGCACGCGCTTTTCCGGCGGCAAATACATCGCATCGCCCGGCTTCACCCCGAAGGCCGCGTACCATTCGTCGAGGTTCCGCACGACACCGTTGACGCGGTATTCCTCGGGGCTGTGGTTGTCGGTGCGCAGGCGATTGCGGTAGTTCGCCTCGCGCTGGGTCGAGCGCCACACCTGCGCCCAGGCGAGGAAGAAGCGCTGGTCGCCGGTCAGTCCGTCGATCACCGGCACATCCTTGCCCTTGGTTGCAAGCTTGTAGGCGCGGTAGGCCATCGACAGCCCGCCGACATCGCCGATGTTCTCGCCAAGGGTCAGGCGGCCGTTGACGCAGGTTGTGCCCTCATCAAGCGGGCAGAAGGCGTCATACTGGGCGACCAGCGCATCGCCGAGCGCGTCGAAGGCCTTGCGGTCGGCATCGGTCCACCAGTTGCGCAAGGCACCGCTGGCGTCCGACTTCGAGCCCTGATCGTCGAAGCCGTGGCCGATTTCATGCCCGATGACGGCGCCGATCGCGCCATAGTTCACCGCGATGTCGTTGGTGAGCGCGAAGAACGGCTGCTGGAGAATGCCCGCCGGGAACACGATCTCGTTCTTCACCGCGTTGTAATAGGCGTTCACCGTCTGCGGCAGCATCCCCCATTCGGTGCGGTCGATCGGCTGGCCCAGCTTGGCGACGTTGTCGGCCCGGCTCCACGCGGCAGCAGCCATGCGGTTGGCGATCGGATCGCCGGGGGTCATCATCAGGCCTTCATAGGTCTCAAGATTGGGGCGGTAGCCGATCTTGGGATCAAAGCTCGCCAGCTTGGCGCGGGCCTCGGCCTTGGTTTCTTCGCCCATCCATGTGATGTCGTTGATCGATTCGGCGAGCGCGAGGCGCAGGTTGGCGACCAGTTCGTCCATCGCCGCCTTGTTCTCGGGCGGAAAGTGGCGCGCGACATATTCCTTGCCCACCAGCTCGCCCAGCAAGCCCTCAGCCTCGCCGATCGCGCGCTTCCAGCGCGGCCGCTGTTCGGGGGTGCCGCGCAGGGTCTTGCCGTAAAAGGCGAAGTTCGCCTCGTCGAAACGCTTCGGCAGCACCGCCGCGTTGGCCGACAGGAACTCCTTCACCATCCACGCCTTGAGCGTTTCGACCGGGGTCTGCTCCAGCAGCGCGAACATGCCCGGAAGGCCGGTGCCGATTCTGGCGAGGGTTGCCTCGTCGAGCTGATACCGGGCGATTTCCTCCGCCGTCGGCGGCATCAGCGCGACCACGAAACCGGGGCTCTCGGCGATCCCGATCCGCGCCAGCATCGCCGCCACCGGCACGCGCCCGCCGATCGCTGCCAGCTCGTCGGCGGTAAGCAGGTTATAGGTCAGATCGCGGTTGCGGCGCACGGTGCGGTCCCACGCCACGCTGCGGGCGATCTGTTCCTCGAAGGCATAGACCGCAGCGGCCTGAATTTCGGGAGCCTCGTAGCCTGCCTCCCCCAGCAGGAAGACAAGGTAGGACTTGTAGGCGTCCTGGATCGCCGCGCCCTGTTCGGAGGTGTCGAGGTAGTAGTCGCGGTCGGGCATCCCGAGCCCGCCGAACCCGACCTGCGCGATGTAGCGGTCGGGCTGTTTGGCATCGACACCCACGCTTGCGCCCACGGGGCTGGCAAAGCCCGGTTCGGCCCACAATCCGGCGAGATCATCGAGGGTGCGGGCAGCCTTGATCCGATCAAGCCAGGGCCGGGCCGGAGCCAGACCTGCCGCCTCGATCGCATCGGTATCGAGAAAGCTGCGATAGGCAGCAAGAATGCGCGCCTCGTCGCCCGAAAGAGTGGCCGGATCCTTCGCCGCGAGCGCGTCCATGATCGCCTTGACGTCATAGGTGCTCTTCTCGCCCAGCAGGGTGAAGGCGCCGATCCGGCTGAATTCGGGCGGCAGCGGATTGGCGTCGATCCAGCGCTGGTTGGCATAGGCGTTGAAATCATTGCCCGGCTTGATGTCGGGGCTGAGCAAGGCGGGATCAAAGCCCCAGGTGCCAAAGCTCATGGTCGGCAGCGCGGCGGCCGGCTCGCCCTCGGCAAGCAGCACTTGTGTGCCGCCCGCATCGGCGTGGGCATCGTCATGGGCAAAGGCCGGCGCTGCGAGCGCAAGCAGGCTGGCAGTGAGCAGGGCTGCGGATCTGATGATCATGTCTGGTGTCCCCGAAACGCTGGCGCAGAGGGTCTGCGCGCGGTCACTTTAACGTCACAAGCGGCAAAGGGTTGCGGTTCGTCGAAGGGGGGCGCGGTTTATCGATTAGGCCGCATCGGCAGCGAATTGCAGCCGTGCCAGGCGCGCATAAAGCCCGCCCGCCTTGATCAGCGCGTCATGCGTGCCCTGTTCGACGATCCGGCCTTCATCGAGCACCACGATCCGGTCTGCCGCGCGCACCGTGGCCAGGCGATGCGCGATCACCAGCGTGGTGCGGTTCTGCATCAGGCCTTCCAAGGCCTGTTGGACGAGCTGTTCGCTTTCGGCATCCAGCGCGCTGGTGGCCTCGTCTAGCAGCAGGATCGGCGCATCGCGCAGCAGCGCGCGGGCGATGGCGACGCGCTGCTGCTGCCCGCCCGAAAGCTGCGTGCCGCCTTCGCCGAGATAGGTATCCAGCCCCTGCGGCAGGGCGCGCAGGAAGCCTTCGGCATTGGCGGCACGGGCAGCCTGCCAGATCTGCTCGTCGGTCGCGTCCCAATTTCCATAGCGCAGGTTGTCGCGTGCATTGGCGCTGAACAGCACCCCGTCCTGCGGCACCAGCGCCAGCCGCGCCCGAATATCGGCCGGATCGGCGCTGGTGAGCGGCACGCCGTCCATGCGGATGGTGCCGCCCTGCGGATCATAGAACCGCTCGACCAGCTGAAAGATCGTGCTCTTGCCCGCGCCCGAAGGGCCGACAATGGCAATGGTCTCGCCCGGCTCGATCTCGAGCGTGAAGTCCTTCAATGCCGCCGTCTCGGGCCGCGCCGGATAGCGGAAGGTGACATTGCGGAAAGACAGGCTCCCACGCGCAGGCTCGGGCAGGCGCTCGGGCCGCGCGGGAGCTGCGATTTCGGGGCGGGCTTCGCGCAGTTCGGCCAGCCGGCTCGCCGCGCCCGCGCCGCGCAGCAAATCGCCATAGACCTCGGTGAGCGCTCCCAGCGCGCCCGCGACAAGCCCGCCGGTGAGCACGAAGGCGGCGATCGTGCCGCCGCTGATCTCGCCCGCGGCCACCGCCAGCGCGCCGCGCCACATCACCAGCACCACCCCGCCAAACACCAGCAGGATCACCACCGTGGTCATCGCCGCGCGCAGCAGGATCCGCCGCCGTGCGGTGTCGAAGGTGTTCTCGACCACAGCGGCGAAGCGCTCGTTCTCGCGGCGCTCCTGCCCGAAGCTCTGCACGATCTTCATCGCCGAGAGCACTTCGGTGATATAGGCGCCGACATCGGCAATGCGGTCCTGGCTGGTGCGCGAGACGGCGCGGATCTTGCGTCCGAAATAGACGATCGGCACCACCACCAGCGGAATGCCGATCAGCAGCCCGAGCGTCAGCGAAGGTGCGAGGTAGACGAGAAAGCCGATCCCGCCGATGCCCGTCAGCATATTCCTGAGCGCGACCGATACCGTTGTGCCCACCACGTTCTCGATGATCGCGGTGTCGCTGGTCATGCGGCTGGAAATTTCCTTGGGGCTGTTGACCTCGTAGAACCCGGGCGAAAGGCGCAGCAGGTTCTCCTGCACTTTCAGACGGATGTCCGCCACCACCCGCTCGCCCAGCCAGCTCACGAAATAGAACCGCAGCGCCGTGCCGAGGCCGAGGATCACCACGATCATCAAGAGGTACTGGAAGGCGTGGCCGATATCGCTTTCGGAGGCATTGCCCGTGAAGGCCTCGTCGATGATGACCTTGAAGCGATAGGGAATCGCCAGCGTCGCCGCGGAGGTGATGACCAGCGCGATCAGCGCCAGAGCGATCTCGCGCGGGTATTGCAGCGCAGCGGCGAACACCATCCGCAAGGGCGCGAGCGAGCGCGGCCTGGCTGCCGGCGCAGCCCCGCTCGCCTCGGCCACCGCTTCGGCGGGAATAACCGGGGGCGCAGACCCGTTATCAGGCTGATGATCGGATATGTCGCTTCTTTCGGTTTTGCCGTGCATGATCGCAGCGCTCTAGCCGCGCGCGGCGCGAATTTCACGTGCAAAAAGCAACACACAACCACCGCGCCGGCGCGGCGGACAATATTGTGCATTGCACAAACGGGCATGAAGGCGCATCTGTCAGGGCAAGGCGCCCGGGGGATGAGGCGCCGGAGATGTTCGTCGCTTAGGGACCACCCATGCTTTACCATGCCTATGAACTCCAGCGCAGCTGGTTGAACAGCGCCAGCGCACTTGCCGCGATCAGCGCCAATGCGCTGTCGAACCCGGCCAACCCGCTCACCGCTTTCGGCAGCTTCGGCATGGGCCCGCTCGCCGCCAGCGCGCTCGATGTTTTCGCCCATGCCACCGCGCATTACGGCAAGCCCGCCTTCGGGATCGACAGCGTGGAGATCGAGGGCACGCCGCACGCCGTGACCGAATGCGTGGTGATGAAGCGCCCGTTCGGCAATCTCCTGCGCTTCCACGTCGAAGGCACCCCGGCGGATCGCCCGCGCCTGCTGATCGTGGCCCCGATGAGCGGCCACTATGCCACCCTGCTGCGCGGCACGGTGGAACGGATGCTCGAATCCGCCGAGGTGTTCATCACCGACTGGGCCGATGCCAAGATGGTGCCGACAGACGCGGGCAAGTTCGATCTCGACGACTATATCGACTACCTGATCGATTTTGCCGGGCACGTCCATTCCGAGGCGAACGGCCAGCGCATCCACATGATGGCGGTGTGCCAGCCGAGCGTTCCGGCCTTCGCCGCGACCGCGCTGCTCAATCTCCACAAATCGCCCGCCACCCCGGCCACGCTGACCATGATGGGCGGGCCGATCGACACCCGCGAATGCCCCACGGTTGTCAACAACATGGCGATGCAGCGCCCGATCGAATGGTTCCGCCAGAGCGTGATCGCCACCGTCCCGGGCCGGTATCCGGGCGCGGGTCGCCGGGTCTATCCGGGCTTCATGCAGCTTTCGGCCTTCATGAGCATGAACCTGTCGAGCCACATGATGAGCCATTACGAGATGTTCAAGCACCTCACCGTGGGCGACGAGGCAAGCGCGCAGGCAACCAAGACCTTCTACGATGAGTATCGCAGCGTCTGCGACATGACAGCCGAGTTCTATCTCCAGACCGTGGAAGAGGTGTTCCAGAAGCACTCGATCCCCAAGGGCGAATTCCGCCACAAGGGTGAAATCGTCGATCTGGGGGCGATCACCAACACCGCGCTGCTGGCGATCGAGGGCGAGCGCGACGACATTTCCGGCCTCGGCCAGACCCGCGCGGCGCTGAAGCTGACCCCGAATCTCCCCGAGACGATGAAGCGTTACTACATGGCCGAAGGGGCGGGCCATTACGGCATCTTCAACGGCAGCCGCTGGCGCACCAAGGTTGCCCCGGTGGTCGAGGAGTGGATTGCCGCCCACCGCGGCTGACACCTTCCCTTACGGCGAGCTTGGGCTGACGTAACGGCACCCGGCCCCCCGCACAAAGGCTGCAAATTTCGCAAGCAGGCGGGCACAGATTGCCCCTTGCCGCTGCGGCTTTTCTCGTGACAAGAGGCTCGCCAAGAGACGAGCTTGTTGAGGAGAGCACAGCCATGAACCTCGAATTCAGCCCCGAAGAGCGGGCCTTCCGCGACGAGGTGCGCACCTTCATCGCCGAAAACCACCCCAAGGAACTGGGCGACTTCGGGATGCGCGAGGACATGACCCGCGAGCAAATGGTCGCGTGGCACAAGATCCTCGGCAGGAAGGGCTGGTCGGTCCCGGCATGGCCGGTCGAATATGGCGGCACCGGCTGGACCCCGACCCAGCGCTACATCTGGTCGGAAGAAAACGCCCGCGCCAACACCTTCATGCCGCTGCCCTTCGGCGTTTCGATGGTTGGCCCGGTGATCTACACCTTCGGTTCGCAAGAGCAGAAGGACAGGCACCTGCCCGGCATCCGCAGCGGCGAGGTGTGGTGGTGCCAGGGCTATTCCGAACCCGGCGCGGGTTCGGACCTTGCCAGCCTCAAGACCACTGCGGTGCGTGACGGCGATCACTATGTGATCAACGGCCAGAAGACCTGGACCACGCTGGCCCAGCACGCCGACTGGGGCTTCTTCCTGTGCCGGACCGACCCATCCGCCAAGCCGCAGGAAGGCATCAGCTTCATCCTCGTCGACATGAAGACGCCGGGCGTGGAAGTGAAGCCGATCAAGCTGCTCGATGGCGGCTACGAGGTCAACGAGACCTGGCTCACCGATGTGCGCGTGCCGGTCGAGAATCTCGTCGGCGTGGAAAACAAGGGTTGGACCTATGCCAAGTTCCTGCTCGCCCACGAACGCTCCGGCATCGCCGGGGTGGCGCGCTCGAAGCGCGGCATTGAAAAGCTGCGCGAAATCGCCGCCAATGAAAGCGCCTATGGCCAGCCGCTGATCAAGGATTTCGATTTCGCCCGCAAGGTCAGCCAGCTCGAAATCGATCTGGCTGCGCTCGAAATTACCGAGCTGCGCACGCTCGCGGGCGAACAGGCGGGCAAGGGGCCGGGGCCGGAAAGCTCGATCCTCAAGATCAAGGGCACCGAAATCCAGCAGCGCCTCACCGAGCTGACGCTGGAGGCGGTCGGCAACTACGGCGCGCCCTACATGGGCGGCGTGTCGGCCGAAAACGGCGCGAACGAACACCCGGTCGGCCCCGACTACGCCACCCACGCCGCGGCGACCTATTTCAACATGCGCAAGACCAGCATCTATGGCGGATCGAACGAGATCCAGCGCAACATCATCACCAAGATGATCCTCGGCCTCTGAAGGCACGGAACGGGAGAGAACACGTGGACTTCAACTTCACCGAAGAACAGGACATGGTGCGCGACGGCCTCTCGCGGCTGGTGCGTGAGCAGTATGACTGGGAAACGAGGGCCAGGGTGATTGCCAGCGGCGCGGGCTGGCGGCCGGAAATCTGGGCGCAGCTGGCCGAACTCGGCATCCTCGGCATGCCCTTTTCCGAAGCCGATGGCGGCTTTGGCGGCGGCGCGGTCGATGCGATGGTGATCATGGAGGAATTCGGCAAGGGCCTGGTGGTCGAGCCGTTTGTCCCGACCGTGGTCTGCGCGGGCGGCTTCCTCAAGCACGCCGGCACTGCGGCGCAGAAACAAGAGCATATCGGCGCGATCGTTTCGGGCAGCGCGGTGTTCGCCTTCGCCTATGCCGAGCCCAAGGGCCGGTTCGACTATGCCGATCTTGAAACCACCGCCAAGAAGGACGGCGCTGGCTATGTGATCAACGGCCATAAGGCGGTGGTGATCGGCGCTCCGTGGGCGAGCCATCTGGTGGTCACCGCGCGCACCGGCGGCGCGCGGCGCGATCCTTCGGGCGTGTCGGTTTTCGTCCTCGCCAAAGACACCCCCGGCGTCACCACCCGCGACTATGTAACGGTCGACGGCCGCCGCGCCTCGGAAGTCTATTTCGAGAACGTGTCTGTCCCCGCCGAAGCGCTGATCGGTGCCGAAGGCGAAGGCCTGCCACTGATCGAGCAGGTCACCGACGAGGCCATCGCCGCGACCTGCGCCGAAGCCTGCGGGGCGATGAAGGTCGCCCACGCGATGACGGTGGAATACAGCCGGCAGCGCAAGCAGTTCGGCGTGCCGATCGGCAGCTTCCAGGTGCTCCAGCACCGCATGGTCGACATGTACACGGCTTACGAAACCGCGGTGTCGCTGACCTATCTCGCCACCCTGCGGCTCGGTGCCGAGGAACGCGAGCGCAAGCGTGCGGTCTCGGCGGCGAAGGTCGGGGTCGGCCAGTCGGCGCGGCTGATCGGGCAGGAAGCGGTGCAGATCCACGGCGGCAACGGCGTGACCGACGAATATGCGATCGGCCACTATTTCAAGCGCCTGACGATCTTCGATGCCGAATTCGGCAACGTCGATCATCACATGAAACGCCACGTCGCGCTGGCCTGATCGGGCTTGGGGACTTTCGGCATGTCATTCCGGCACACCGTACGCAGTCTGGTGGTGGTGCTGGTGGCCAGCATCCTCGGCCTTGCCTTCGCCTGGTTCGCCGGCAGCGGCGCGCTGCCCTTCGCGGGCTTTCCGGCGCTGTTCGTCTGTGCGGCTGTCGCTTTCGGAGTGAACTGGCTGGCCTTCATTCCGGCGGCGGCCTTCCAGTCCGATCGGTTCTACGACACCACCGGGGCGCTGACCTATCTGTCGGTGATCGCGTTGGCAGCGGTGGCAGCGATCACAGCCCGCGGGAGCCTTGGCCCGGCCGCGCTCGCGGTGGCGGGAATGGTGGCGGCGTGGACGATCCGCCTCGGCGCCTTTCTCTTCACCCGCATCCACGCCGCCGGCGGCACCGATGTGCGGTTCGAAAAGATCAAGGTGAACCCGCCGCGCTTTCTCGTCGCCTGGACCTTGCAGGCGTGCTGGGTGATCTTCACCGCCTCGGCCGCGCTGGTCATCATTCTCTCGCCCGAACCGCGCCCGCTCGATGGCTGGTTCTGGGCGGGCGCGGCGCTGTGGGCGATCGGCTTCGCCTTCGAGGTGATCGCGGACGAGCAAAAGCGCCGGTTCCGCAGCAATCCGGCCAACCACGGCAGGTTCATCACCACTGGCCTGTGGGCGTGGTCGCAGCATCCCAACTACTTCGGGGAAATCACGCTGTGGGCCGGCATTCTGGTGATCGCCCTGCCGCAGCTTGCCGGGACAGGCTGGCTGGTGGTGTTCTCGCCGATCTTCGTCGCGCTGCTGCTGACGAAGGTGAGCGGGATCAACCTGCTCGATGCCATCGCGAAGAAGCGTTGGGGCAAGGATCCGGCGTGGCAGGCCTATGTCGCGCGCACCCCGGTGCTGTTCCCGCGCCCGCCGCGCGCCTGACTGCCAGGGCGCCCGAATCCGCGACAGCGCGATAGGGCCGGGCAGTTCAAAATTCGATGATTTTCGAAATATAGCTTGAACTGCATTGGTATCGTGATATTTCGGCTTTCATCGAAAGGTGGTGGAAGTGGACAATATCACCATGCCGGTTTGGGCGGTGGATGCGCTGGGAGCGCTCGCCCACGAGACGCGGCTTGCCGTGTTTCGCGCGCTCGTCAAAGCCGGGCGTGACGGGATGATCGCGGGTGCGATTGCGGAACATTGCAGCGTCCCCCCTTCAACCATGTCGCATCATCTCGCCACGCTTGAGCGGGCCGGGCTGGTGCAATCCGAGCGCGAGAGCCGGCTCATCCATTATCGCGCCGACTTCGCCGGGATGCGTCGGCTGCTGACCTTCCTGATGCAGGATTGCTGCCAGGGCGCGCCCGAGATGTGCGGTGATCTGATCGCAGGGCTTGCCTGCGAACCCGAATGGCACGGCTGACAATGACTGACACGCCCTTCACTGTGCTGGTGCTGTGCACCGGCAATTCGGCCCGCTCGATACTGGGCGAGGCCTTGTTCAACCATCTGGGCGAAGGCCGCGTACGGGCGTTCAGCGCAGGCAGCAAGCCCAAGGGCGCCCCCCATCCCGGCGCATCGCGATTGCTGGCGCGGCGCGGACTGGACACCGCGTCTTTGCGTTCGAAAAGCTGGAACGAATTCACCGCTCCCGGCGCACCGCCCATCGACCTTGCGATCACCGTGTGCGGCAATGCCGCGGGCGAGGCCTGTCCGGTGTTTCCCGGCAGCCCGCTGAAGGCCCATTGGGGCCTGCCCGATCCGGCTGATGTCACCGGCAGCGAGGCAGAGATTGATGCCGCTTTCGAGGAAACCTGGCGCTTGCTGGAAATGCGGGTGCGGGCCTTCCTCGCGCTTGACCGGGAGGCGCTGGATGCGCGCGCCTTGCAGGCAGCGCTGGCCCAAATCGGCGCGATGGAAGGTGCAGCATGAGCGCGCAAGGCGCGCCGCTCGGGCGGTTCGAACGCTACCTCTCGCTGTGGGTGCTGCTCGCGATCCTTGCCGGACTGGGGCTGGGCCTTGCCGCGCCGCAGGCGGCCCGCGCGCTTGCCGGGCTTGAATATGCCTCGGTCAATCTCGTGGTCGCGGTGCTGATCTGGGCGATGATCTTTCCGATGATGGTCGGGGTCGATTTCGCCAGCATCAAGGATATCGGCACCAGGCCAAAAGGGCTGGTGATCACGCTGGCCGTCAACTGGCTGATCAAGCCCTTCACCATGGCGGGTCTCGCCGTGCTGTTCTTCGATATCCTCTATGCCGGCCTGCTGCCGCGCGACGACGCGCAGGAATATATCGCCGGCCTGATCCTGCTTGGCGCCGCGCCGTGCACCGCGATGGTGTTCGTATGGTCGCAGATGACCCGCGGCGATCCAGCCTATACGCTGGTGCAGGTGTCGGTGAACGATCTGGTGATGATCGTTGCCTTCGCGCCGATCGTGGCGCTGCTGCTGGGGGTAACCAGCATCGTGGTGCCGTGGGAGACGCTGCTGCTGTCGGTGGTGCTTTATGTCGTGATTCCGCTGGCAGCGGGCGCGCTTGCCCGCCGCCGCGTGATCGCGCGCCACGGCGGCGACGTAGCGGCGGTGGATGCCTTTACCGCGCGCCTCAAGCCGTGGTCGATCATCGGCCTGCTGGCGACGGTGGTGCTGCTGTTCGCCTTTCAGGCGCGCACGATCATCGCGGCGCCGCTGCTGATCGCGCTGATCGCGGTGCCGATCATCATCCAGTCCTACGGCATTTTTGCGGCGGCCTATGCCTGGGCCTGGGCGTGGCGGGTGCCGCACAATATCGCCGCGCCGTGCGCGCTGATCGGCACCTCCAATTTCTTCGAGCTGGCGGTCGCAGTCGCAATCGGCCTGTTCGGCCTTTCGAGCGGCGCCGCGCTGGCGACGGTGGTGGGCGTGCTGGTCGAGGTGCCGGTGATGCTGTCGCTGGTGGGCTTCGCCAACCGCACCCGCGCCCGTTTCCCGGAAGACCCGGCATGAACACTCACACCCGCCTTCGTCCGCTGCCCGATCCGGCGCATCTGCCCGCGCTCAGGCCCGAATATGTCGATGCCCGCCCGGCGTCGGGCCTCGGGCCGATGGACCCGCCGCCGCGGGTGCTGCTGCTTTACGGTTCGCTGCGCGAACGCTCGTTCTCGCGCCTCGCGGTCGAGGAAGCGGCACGGCTGCTGCAATTCTTCGGTTGCCAGACGCGCATCTTCGATCCGTCCGATCTGCCACTGCCCGATCAATATGCCAGTGACGATCACCCGGCAGTCCACGAACTGCGCGAACATTCGCTGTGGTCCGAGGCGCAGGTGTGGTGCAGTCCGGAACGCCACGGCACCATCACCGGCATCATGAAGGCGCAGATCGATCACCTGCCGCTGGCCTACAAGGGCCTGCGCCCGACCCAGGGGCGCACGCTTGCGGTGATGCAGGTCAACGCCGGATCGCAGAGCTTCAACACCGTCAACACCCTGCGCATCCTTGGCCGCTGGATGCGGATGTTCACCATCCCCAACCAGTCCTCGGTCGCCAAGGCCTATGAGGAATTCGACGAAGCCGGGCGGATGAAGCCTTCGGCCTATTACGACCGGATCGTCGATGTGATGGAGGAGCTGGTGCGCTTCACCGTGCTGCTGCGCCCCCATGCCGGGCTGCTGGTCGATCGCTATTCCGAGCGGGTCGAACGCGATCAGCCGGTGTCAACGCCGGCGGAACAGTCGGGTATTGCCGCAAGCTGACAGGGGGCCTGCGGCGATCGAACCGGCCCCGGCCATGCCCGATCGCTACGTCGCGTGCGGACAGCGATCGTCCGGGGGGCGCGCGGGATACGAAAACGGCGCGGAAAGTTGCCTTCCCGCGCCGCCGGATGTGGTTACCCGCTTCGGCGTCGACCAGCGTCAGCGGCAGGCCAACAAGAACCGCTCTGTCAGAACACCTCGAACACGCCAGCCGCGCCCATGCCGCCGCCCACGCACATGGTGACCACGACATACTTCGCCCCGCGGCGCTTGCCTTCGATCAGCGCGTGGCCGACGCAGCGCGCGCCGGTCATGCCGTAGGGGTGGCCGATCGAGATCGCACCGCCGTTGACGTTGAGGATCTCGTTGGGGATGCCGAGCGTGTCGCGGCAGTAGAGCACCTGCACCGCAAAGGCCTCGTTCAGTTCCCACAGCCCGATATCGTCCATCTTGAGACCGGTCTGCTTCAACAGCTTGGGAATCGCGAAGACCGGGCCGATACCCATTTCGTCAGGCTCGGTGCCGGCCGCCGCCATGCCGACATAGCGGCCGAGCGGTTGCAGCCCACGCTGCTCGGCAAGTCTGGCTTCCATCAGCACCGCAGCCGAAGAACCGTCCGACAACTGCGAGGCGTTGCCCGCGGTGATGTTCATTCCCGGGCCCATCACCGGCTGGAGCGCCTGAAGCCCCTCAAGCGTGGTTTCGGGACGGTTGCCTTCGTCCTTGGTGAGGGTCACCGCGACTTCGCTGACCTCGCCGGTGGCCTTGTCCTTCACCTGCATGGTGGTGGTGACGGGCACGATCTCGTCGTCGAACTTGCCTGCGGCCTGCGCGGCGGCGGTGCGCATCTGCGACTGGAAGGCGTATTCGTCTTGGGCCTCGCGGCTGATGTTGTAGCGCTTGGCAACCGTTTCTGCGGTGCCGAGCATCGGCATGTAGACATCCTTGTGCATCGCGATCAGCGAGCGATCGGGCGCAACGCGCATGTCCGGCGTCTGCACCATCGAGATCGAATCCTGTCCGCCGCCAACGACGATATCCATGTTGTCGACGATGATCTGCTTGGCCGCAGTGGCGATTGCCATCAGGCCCGAAGAGCACTGGCGGTCGATGGTCTGGGCCGGAACGCCCACCGGGCAGCCGGCGCGCAGCGCGACTTGCCGGCCGATATTGCCCGACTGGGTGCCCTGGGTGAGCACCGCGCCCCACACCACATCGTCGATCTGGCCGGCTTCGATCCCGGCCCGCTCGATCGCAGGGGCAAGGCTCAGCGCGCCGAGGGTGGCACCGGGGGTGGCATTGAAAGCGCCCTTGTAGGCGCGCCCGATGGGGGTGCGGGCGGTGGAGACGATAACGGCATCACGGGCCATGTGGGGGGTATCCTTGGTTGCAGCATGGTCTTGCCGCCGCCCGCCACCGGGACGCGCGACGGCTGAAGGGTCAGACGAAGAACAGCGTCATCCATTCGCAGATCAGGGCGGGCTTGTCCTCGCCTTCGATCTCGATGGTGATCTCGACGGTCTGCTGCCACTGGCCGGGGCGCTTTTCGGCCATTTCGAGCAGCTTCCAGTGGCCGCGGATACGCTTGCCCGAACGCACCGGGGCGATGAAGCGGGTCTTGTTGCCGCCATAGTTGACCGCCATCTTGATCCCGTCGATGCGCGGCATGTCGGAATGCGCGCTGAGATAGGGGATCATCGACAAAGTCAGGAAACCGTGGGCGATGGTCCCGCCGAACGGGGTCATCTTGGCGGCTTCGGGGTTGACGTGGATGAACTGGTGATCGCCCGTCGCTTCGGCGAACTGGTTGATCCGCTCCTGGCTCATCTCGACCCATTCGCTGGTGGCGAAATGTTCACCGACCCTCGCGGCGATTTCGGCAGGGTTCATGGGGCTCCTCCTCGTGCTGTGACGGCGAGATCCCGTGCCCGCCGCGTTCCTTTTTGCGGGGGCTTCATGGCGCAACAACAGGGGCAGCGCAACATGCTCGGCTATGCCGCTACGGCACCGCCGCACTTGTTGTCGATCGCCGCGCGCCGCTGCGCACTGCGATCACGCCCGGCACGGGCCGACTCGATCCGCGCGCAGTAGCTCGCCAGCCCGATCTGGAGGCCGGCCAGCATCAGCATCACCGGTTGATAGCCGATCCCCTGGAAGCTCGCCCCGACCAGATAGACCACCGCCCCCATCTGCAGCGCGGCAGCAAAGGGCGCGATCCACGCCTCCGCCTCGGCCTCGGTGCTCCGCCAGCGGCGATAGATGCGCTCCATCTGGATCAGGCCCAGCGCGTGCAGCAGCAGCCAGATCGCCAGGCCCGGCCAGCCCTGTTCGCCCAGCAGCTCGAAGAACGAGGAGTGGAAGGCGCGGCCCTCGTCGACCACCTCCTGATAGCGCACGGTGGTGGTGTTCCCGGCAACCTCCTTGACCGGCATGACATAGGCAAAGCGGTTGGAACGATAGGCATCGAACCCGCCCCCAAAGGGCTTTTGCGCGACATAATCGAGCGTCCATTGCCACACCGCCACGCGGGTCGAGGCGCTTTCATCGCCCCCCGGTTCGGCCAGCGTCGCCATGCGTTCGTAATAGGACTGCGGCAGGAACGGCAGCGCGGTCAGCCCAAGCACGCCGGCCCCAGCGACAAACAGCAGCCGCCTTTTGGTGTAGCGCAGCAGCAACACGCCCAGGGCCGCGATGCACAAGAGGCCGGTGCGCGCCTCGGTGCCGATCGGCACCAGCAGGCAGGCGAAGGTCAGCGCCGCCGCGAACCCTGTCACCAGCCAATGCGGGCGGAACACCGTGCCGTGACGGGTGAACCACCAGATCAGCGGGATCAGCCCGATCGCGACTGTCGCCAGCGTCGAGCTTTCATAGACCCCGCTGTTGTCGTTCACGAAGAACTTGAGGTTCTGGTAGCCGCCCCCGCCCAGGACGGTCTTCATGCCCGTGCCGATCACGATGGTGGCGATGGTCAGCACCAGCATCAGCGCCAGCGCCTCGATCCGGGCGCGGGTGGTGAGCGTGAAGGGCAGGAAGATCGCGAACAGCAGCGCCTTCCACACCCAGTCCCACTTGGTCGCCGCTTCGAGCGGGAAATCGGCGTGGCCAGTGGTCCACCCGCAATAGACAAGCAGCGCCAGCATCAGCCCCTGCCTGACGGTGAAGCGCCCGCCGTCCTTGCGATCAAGCACCAGCCACCCGCCGAAGGCCGCGGCAAAGGCAATCAGCGAAACCGGCAGGCTGGCGATCAGCGAATAGCCGATCCGCTGGGGCGCGAGGATGTCGATGTAAACATAGAGCAGCACCCACAGGAACGGGCGCTTCAACCCCAGCAGCAGGATGTAGCCGATGAAGGCGAGGAAGACGAGATCGAGCATACTCGTCGCGCTATCGCTTCGCCACTTGAGCGCGGGGGCTTACGTCTCCGGTGCTTTCCGGCGCCGTGCCGCGCGCGCGCCGGGCGGCGTTGCGGCCGGCGGCGCCCGCGGCCTTGCGGTTGTCGGCAATCTCCTGTTTGAGCTGTCCGATCAGCGGATCGGCATCGAGATCGGCGCGCAGCACCAGGCGCAGCAGTGCGATCGCCATCAGGCCATGGCCGAGCGCGAGCGCGAAATAGTCGATCATCCAATGCGGCTCCCAAGGGCGGTCCGGCAGCATTACCCCCGCCCGGTTGACGCGGCGTTAAGCACAGCTGCGCTAGCATGCCTGCCCATGACCCGCGTGCTCCATGTTCTCGACCATTCGCTGCCGCTGCACTCCGGCTACACCTTCCGCACCCGCGCGATTCTCAAGGCGCAGGAGGCCTGCGGGCTGGAGGTGCGCGCGATCACCGGACAGCGGCACAACCTCGAAGCACCCTGCGATCCCTCGCCCGAGCACGCCGACGGCCTTGTCTTCCACCGCACCCCCGGCCGGCCCGGGGGGCTGCCGCCGCTGCGCGAGATGGGCGAGATCGAAGCGCTGGACGCGGCGATCCATGCGCTCGCGCAGGACTGGCGGCCCGACATCATTCACGCCCATTCCCCCGCGCTGTGCGGCGCGGCTGCCAGCCGCGCGGCGCGCGCGCTGGGCATTCCCTTCGTCTACGAGATCCGCGCCTTCTGGGAAGACGCGGCGGTGGGCAACCTGTCGGGCACCGAAGGCAACCTCAAATACCGCCTGACCCGCGCGCTGGAGACGCGGGTGGTGAAACAGGCCGACGCGGTGTTCACCATCTGCCACGGGCTCAAGGACGATCTCGTGGCGCGCGGCATCCCGGCCGATCGCATCGCGATCATGCCCAACGGGGTCGATCTGGCGCTGTTCGGCGCGCCGGTAAGCCGCGACGAAAGCCTTGCGCGCGAACTCGGCCTTGCCGCGCACGCGCCGGTAATCGGCTATATCGGCAGCTTCTATGCCTATGAAGGCGTCGATGATCTGATCGCCGCCATGCCGATCCTGCGCCAGGCGCACCCGGACGCACGGTTGCTGCTGGTGGGCGCGGGGCCGATGGATGCCGCCTGGCGCGCGGCCGCCGCGGCCCTGCCCGATCCGGAGGCGGTGATCTTCACCGGCCGTGTGCCGCATACGCAGGTGGAACGTTACTATTCACTGGTCGATGTGCTCGCCTATCCGCGCAAGGCCCAGCGCCTCACTGATCTGGTCACGCCGCTCAAGCCATTGGAAGCCATGGCGCAGCGCCGCCTCGTGGCCGCATCAAGCGTCGGCGGGCACCGCGAGCTGATCACTGACGGCGAAACCGGCACGCTGTTCGCGCCCGATGATCCCGCCGCCTGCGCCGCCGCGCTGGCCCGGCTGATCGATGCACGCGCGCAGTGGGAAGCGATCAAGGATCGCGCCGTCACCCATGTCCGCACCCGCCACGACTGGGCGGCAAATGCGCGCGATTATCTGTCTGTTTACCATCTGTTGCTAGCCCGCAGCGAGCAACGCAAGGCAGGATGACAAGGCGCATGACAGGCTGGCGAAAAAACCGGGCAAGGGCCGCTGGCAGCAGCAAGTCGCCACGCCGCCGGCTGGCGTTGCACCCGCTGTTCGGCTGGGTGCTGGGCATGTGGGGCGCGGCGCTTGGCGGACTGGTGACGCTGGTATTGCCGCGCGATCTCGTGCTTGAAGCCGCCGCAAAGGCCGGTCTGGCCAGTCTTGGTGCCCACGCGCCCTTGGTGCTCGCCGCGATTGCCGCACTGGGGCTGGGCGGCGTGATGTTCATCCTCGCCGGCCTGGTCACCCGCGCCGCGCACAAGGCGCGCCGCTCGCAGGACATGCCCTCGCTGGCAACGCTGGCGGTGCGCCATGTGCAGACCATCGACCCGGCCCGTGAACTGGGCAGCCGCCGCCTTGATGATCCGGTCGAGACCATGCCCTTTGCCGCGGTGAAGCCCGCATCGGCGACTGACGCGCCAGCCGTGGCCGCACAGACCGACGCCGCGCCGCCGCCGCTCGAACTCAATCTTGAGGAATTCGCTGCCCTGCCCGGCCGCAACGCGGTGTGGGTGGAAGCCGCCAGCATCCTCGGGGCGAACAGCCCCGAGCCTGACGTTCCTGCCGAACCCGCACCTGAGCCGGTGCTCCAGGCCGTGGCTCCCTCGCCGCACCCGCTGGCCCCGCGCGCGCCTGCACCCGGCGCGATCGCGCATCTGCGCGCGGTGCCGACCAGCGAGCTGAGCCTCGTCCAGATGGTCGAACGCTTTGCTGCTGCGCTGCACGAACACCAGACTGCCGCGCCGGGGCGAGGGCCGCAGCGCGCCGGTCAGCCCGGCCGCGAGGCCGCGCTCGCCGAAGCACTCAAGGCGCTGGCCGCCATTAGCCCGGACGAGAAGGATTCTGCCCGGGGCGAGCCATTGCGCGCCGCCCTTGCCCGCTTGCAGGAACTGCGCGGGGCCGCATAAAATCTGTTTCGGCAAGGTGAAAGCGCCTGCACCGCGCCAGGCGATTCCCGCAAATCCTGCAAGCCACTGGCGCATCTGATGCGGCAGGCGCAATCTAATGATAGTTTGAATAGGTCTGCGGGAAATAATACTTCGCGCAAACCCATTGCCAAACCCGCTTCCTGTCGGCATGAGGGGCGCGAAACCGGGCAAGGCAGGCCGCCTGCGCTGATCCTTGTCCGGAATAATCGTCGCCATGCGCCCGTTAGGCCCGAACCGCCACAATGCGCCTGTCGGCATCTGACAGATCGGACTTTTGCCATGGGATATCCCGTCTCCCAGGGTCTTTATGACCCTCGTAACGAACACGATGCCTGCGGCGTCGGGATGGTCGCGCATATCAAGGGCGCAAAAAGCCACGCGATTGTGGCGCAGGCGCTCGATATTCTCGACCGGCTCGATCATCGCGGCGCGGTCGGTGCGGATCCGCTGCTGGGCGACGGGGCGGGGATTCTCATCCAGATCCCCGATCCGCTGATCCGTCGCTGGGCGCAGGCGCACGGCCATGATCTGCCGCAGCCGGGCGATTACGCGGTGGCGATGTGCTTCCTGCCGCAGGACGATGCCGCGCGCGATTTCGTCAAGGCCCGGATGGAAGCCTTCGCTGTCAAGGAAGGCCAGCGCTTCATCGGCTGGCGCGCTGTGCCAACCACGGCGGATGGTCTTGGCGCGGCGGTGATCGCCTCGATGCCGGTGATCGAGATGGCCGTGATCGCGCGCGATGGCGCCTGCGCGGATCAGGACGCGTTCGAGCGCAAGCTCCTCACGATTCGCAAGCAGGTGCAGAACCCGCTGGCGCAATTGGCTGAAAAGCACGGCCTGCCCGGCGTCGTCGAAACCTACATCCCCTCCTTCTCGACCCGCACCATCGTTTACAAGGGCCTGCTGCTGGCAACCCAGGTGGGCAGCTTCTACGACGATCTGCGCGATCCCGAATGCGTCTCGGCACTGGGTCTCGTGCACCAGCGCTTTTCAACCAACACCTTCCCCAGCTGGCGGCTGGCGCACCCGTTCCGCTTCATCGCTCATAACGGCGAGATCAACACGGTGCGCGGCAACGTCAATTGGATGAACGCGCGCCGCCGCACCATGGAAAGCGAACTGCTCGGCCCCGATCTCGACAAGATGTGGCCGATCATCCCGCATGGCCAATCGGACACGGCGTGCCTCGACAATGCGCTCGAACTGCTGGTCGCGGGCGGATATTCGCTTGCCCACGCGATGATGATGCTGATCCCCGAAGCCTGGGCCGGCAATCCGCTGATGGACCCGGATCGGCGCGCCTTTTACGAATATCACGCCGCGCTGATGGAGCCGTGGGACGGCCCGGCGGCGGTGTGCTTCACCGATGGCCGCCAGATCGGCGCGACGCTCGATCGCAACGGGCTGCGGCCGGCACGTTTCTGCGTGACCAGGGACGATATCGTCTGCCTCGCGTCGGAAAGCGGCGTGCTGCCGTTTGCCGAGGAAGACATCGTGCGCAAGTGGCGGCTCCAGCCGGGCAAGATGCTGCTGATCGATCTGGAACAGGGCCGCATCATCGAGGATGACGAGCTCAAGGCCGATCTCGCCAAGGCCCAGCCCTATGCCGAGTGGCTGCAACAGGCGCAATACAAGCTCGCCGACATCACCGACGTGGTGCCCGAACTTGCGGCAATCCCGGCGCAAGCAACCACGCTGCTCCAGCGCCAGCAGGCTTTCGGCTACACGCAGGAAGACATCACCCGCTTCCTTGAACCGATGGCGGTGGATGCCGACGATCCGATCGGCTCGATGGGCACCGATACGCCGATTGCCGTGCTGTCCAACCGTGCGCGGCTGCTCTACGACTATTTCAAGCAGAACTTCGCTCAGGTCACCAACCCGCCGATCGATCCGATCCGCGAGGAGCTGGTGATGAGCCTTACCAGCATGATCGGCCCGCGCCCCAACCTCTTGGGCCGCGATGCCGGCACGCACAAGCGGCTTGAAGTCGATCAGCCGATCCTCACCAACGCGGATCTCGCCAAGATCCGTTCGGTGGAAGAGGCGCTCGACGGCGCGTTCCGCTGCGCCACGATCGACATCACCTGGGACGCCTCGACCGGTGCCGAAGGCATCGCGCTGGCAATCAAGGAAATGTGCTGGGACGCGACCGAGGCGGTGCTGCAGGATCACAACATCCTGATCCTGTCCGACCGCGGGCAGTCCGAAACCCGCGTGCCGATGCCTGCGCTGCTCGCCACTGCCGCGGTGCATCACCATCTGGTGCGGCAGGGCCTCAGGATGCAGACCGGGCTGGTGGTGGAAACCGGCGAAGCGCGCGAGGTGCACCACTTCTGCGTGCTGGCCGGTTACGGCGCGGAAGCGATCAACCCCTATCTCGCGTTGGAAACGCTTGAAGCCCTGCGCGCCGAGCGCCACCCCGATCTCAGCCCTGCCAAGGTGCAGCAGAATTATATCAAGGGCGTGGGCAAGGGCATCCGCAAGGTCATGTCCAAGATGGGCATTTCTACCTACCAGTCCTACTGCGGCGCGCAGATCTTCGACGCGGTGGGGCTTTCCAGCGCCTTTGTCGAACAGTTCTTCACCGGCACCGCCACCACCATCGAAGGCATTGGCCTTGTCGAAGTGGCCGAGGAAGCGCTGCGCCGCCACGCCCAGGCCTATGGCGACAACCCGATCTATGACGGGATGCTCGATGTCGGCGGGATCTACCAGTATCGCCTGCGCGGCGAGGAACATGCCTGGACACCGCAGAACGTTGCGCAGCTTCAGCACGCGGTGCGCGGCAATGATCCCAAGAATTACGCGGAATTCGCGCGCTCGATCAACGAGCAGTCCGAACGCCTGCTGACGATCCGCGGGCTGCTCGAATTCCGCAAGGCCGACAAGCCGATCCCGCTCGACGAGGTGGAACCGGCGAGCGAGATCGTGAAGCGCTTTTCGACCGGCGCGATGAGCCTCGGTTCGATCAGCCACGAAGCGCATTCGACCATGGCGATCGCGATGAACCGCATCGGTGGGCGCTCGAACACCGGCGAGGGCGGGGAGGAGCCGTTCCGCTTCACGCCGCTCGACAACGGCGATTCGATGCGCAGCCGGATCAAGCAGGTCGCCAGTGGCCGCTTCGGCGTGACCACCGAATATCTCGTCAATGCCGACGATATCCAGATCAAGATGGCGCAGGGCGCCAAGCCCGGCGAAGGTGGCCAGTTGCCCGGCCACAAGGTCGACAAGCGCATCGGCGCGGTGCGCCACTCGACCCCGGGCGTGGGCCTGATCTCGCCGCCGCCGCACCACGACATCTATTCGATCGAGGATCTCGCGCAGCTGATCCACGATCTCAAGAACGTGAACCGGCAAGCGCGGATTTCGGTCAAGCTGGTGTCCGAAGTCGGCGTCGGCACGGTCGCGGCGGGCGTGTCCAAGGCACGCGCGGATCATGTCACCATCGCCGGGTATGACGGGGGCACGGGCGCATCGCCGCTGACCTCGCTGACCCACGCGGGATCCCCGTGGGAAATCGGCCTTGCCGAAACGCAGCAGACCCTGCTCTTGAACGATCTGCGGGATCGCATCGCGGTGCAGGTCGATGGCGGCCTGCGCACCGGGCGCGATGTCGCCATTGGTGCGCTGCTGGGCGCGGACGAGTTCGGCTTTGCCACCGCGCCGCTGATTGCAGCCGGGTGCATCATGATGCGCAAATGCCACCTCAACACCTGCCCGGTCGGCGTCGCCACGCAGGACCCGGTGCTGCGCGCGCGCTTTACCGGCCAGCCCGAGCACGTCATCAACTACTTCTTCTTCGTCGCCGAGGAACTGCGGACAATCATGGCCGAGCTGGGCTTCCGCACCGTGGCCGAAATGGTCGGCAGGGTCGACCGGCTCGATACCCGGCGGATGGAGCGCCACTGGAAGGCACGCGGGGTCGATCTGTCGCGCATCCTCCACCAGGTGCCGCTGAAGGACGGGGCCGCGCTGCGCCAGACCCGCACGCAGGATCACGGACTGGAAGGCGCGCTCGACAACCGGCTGATCGCCGATTGCCGCACTGCGATCGAGACCAAACAGCCGGTCCAGCTCGCCTACGCGGTTCGCAACGTCAACCGCACCGTCGGCGCGATGCTGTCAGGCGAAGTGGCCCGCGCGCACGGGCACGAAGGCCTGCCAACCGACACCATCCGCATCAATCTGACCGGCGTTGCCGGGCAGAGCTTCGGCGCGTGGCTGGCGCACGGGGTCACGCTCGATCTGGTCGGCGATGCCAACGACTATGTCGGCAAGGGCCTGTCGGGCGGCCGCATCATCGTGCGCCAGCCGGCGGCCGCGCCGCGGCGGGCGCAGGACAACATCATCGTCGGCAACACCGTGCTCTATGGCGCCATCGCGGGCGAAGCCTATCTGGGCGGCGTTGCGGGCGAACGCTTTGCGGTGCGCAATTCGGGCGCCATCGCGGTGGTCGAAGGCACCGGGGATCATGGCTGCGAATACATGACCGGCGGCGTGGTGGTGGTGCTGGGGCGCACCGGCCGCAACTTCGCGGCCGGCATGAGCGGCGGGGTCGCCTATGTCTATGATCCCGACGGCACGTTCAAGGACATGGTCAACCACGCGCAGGTCGATCTGCTGCCGATCTCCTCGACGCCGGATGTCGAGGATGGCGCGGGCCGACCGGCCCAGCGTCCACGCTCGGTCCACGATTTCGGGATGGGCGACATGCTGCGCCACGATGCCGAGCGGCTGCGCATCCTGGTCGAACGCCACCAGCTCCACACCGTCAGCAAGCTGGCGGGCGAACTGCTGGCCGACTGGGACGCTGCGCTGACCCGCTTCGTCAAGGTGATGCCGCGCGACTACGCCAAGGCGCTGCAAAAGCTCGAGGCGGAACGCAACGAAGCGGCAAGCGTCGCAGCGGAATAGAAATTCAGGAACGAGACGACAGACATGGGCAAGGAAACCGGATTTCTCGAGCTGGACCGCCGCGAGCGGGACTATCTCGATCCCAAGGAGCGGGTGAAGAACTACCGCGAATTCGTCATCCAGCCGGATGATGCGACGCTGACGGGCCAAGCCTCGCGCTGCATGAATTGCGGCATTCCCTACTGCCACAACGGCTGCCCGGTGAACAACCTGATCCCGGACTGGAACCATCTCGTCTACGAGGCGGACTGGAAGCGGGCGCTCGACATGCTCCATTCCACCAACAATTTCCCGGAATTCACCGGGCGCATCTGCCCCGCCCCGTGCGAGGCGGCGTGCACGCTCAACATCATCGACCAGCCGGTCACCATCAAGTCGATCGAATGCGCCATCGTCGATCGCGGGTGGAAGGAAGGCTGGATCACGCCCAAGGTGCCCGAACACAAAACCGGCAAGTCGGTGGCCGTGGTCGGCTCCGGCCCGGCGGGCCTCGCCTGCGCACAGCAGCTGGCACGTGCCGGGCACTCGGTTACCGTGTTCGAGAAGTCCGACCGCGTCGGCGGGCTGCTGCGTTACGGCATCCCCGACTTCAAGATGGAAAAGCACCTCATCAACCGCCGCTGCGTGCAGATGGAAGCCGAAGGGGTGACGTTCAAGACCTCCAAGGAAGTCGGCGTGGACATCTCCTTCGCTTCGCTCAAGGAGAATTTCGACGCGGTGGTGCTGGCCGGCGGCGCGGAAGATGCGCGCACTTTGACGATCCCCGGCGCGGAAATGCCCGGGGTGCGCCTCGCGATGGAGTTCCTTACCCAGCAGAACAAGCGTGTCGCGGGTGACGACGAGCTGCGCGCCGCGCCGCGCGGCTCGCTGCTCGCCACGGGCAAGCACGTGGTGGTGCTGGGCGGGGGCGATACCGGGAGCGACTGTGTCGGCACCTCGAACCGGCAGGGTGCCAAGAGCGTCACCCAGCTCGAGATCATGCCCAAGCCGCCGGAAAAGGAAGACAAGGCGCTGACCTGGCCCGACTGGCCGATGAAGCTGCGCACCTCGACCAGCCACCAGGAAGGTGTCGAGCGCGACTGGGCGGTGCTGGCCAAGCGGGTGCTGGGCGATGGCGAGAAGGTTACCGGGCTCGAATGCGTGCGGGTCGAATGGAAGGGTGGCCAGATGCACGAAATGGCCGGCACCGAATTCACCATCCCTGCCGATCTGATCCTGCTTGCGATGGGCTTTGTCGGGCCGAAGAAAGCCGGGATGCTCGAACAGGCGGGCGTGAAGCTGTCGGCGCGCGGCAATGTCGATGCCGATACCGACAGCTATGCCACCAGCGTGCCGGGCGTGTTTGCCTGTGGCGATATGCGGCGCGGACAGAGCCTCGTCGTCTGGGCGATCCGCGAAGGCCGGCAATGCGCGCGCAGCGTGGATGAGGCGCTGATGGGCGCTTCCGAACTGCCGCGCTGAGGCAGCCGAGGGGCGCCTAGAGCGTTTTCGCGCCGGGTGGAATCACCCGGCGGCTCGGGCAACGCGGTAAAACAAAAGTCTGGAACGGCCGATCCGATGCAGTCGGATCACAAACCGCTCTAGTCGCCCACGCGCTCGATATCCGCCCCCACCAGCTGGAGCTTTTCCTCCAGTCGCTCGTAGCCGCGATCGAGGTGATAGAGGCGGCGCACGGTCGTCTCGCCTTCGGCGGCCAGCGCGGCGATCACAAGGCTCATCGAGGCGCGCAGATCGGTTGCCATCACCTCTGCGCCGGTCAGCCGGGCAACTCCATTGACAATCGCGGTGCGGCCTTCGGTGGTGATGTTGGCGCCCATGCGCGCCAGTTCGGGCACGTGCATGAAGCGGTTTTCAAAGATGGTTTCCTTCAGCACGCTGGTGCCTTGCGCCTTGCACAGCAGCGCCATGAGCTGCGCCTGCATGTCGGTGGCAAGGCCGGGATAGGGCGCGGTGGTTAGGTTGGTGGCCTTCAAGGGGCCGCTCACGCCGACAGTGACGCTCTTGGCATCCCACGACACCTCGCAGCCGATCGCTTGCAGCGCGTGGATCGTCGCCATCATCTCGTCAGCGCGTGCACCTTCCAGCCGCACTTCGCCCCCGGTGATCGCCGCCGCGCAGGCATAAGAGCCGGCCTCGATCCGGTCGGGCATGACGCGGTAGGTCGCGCCGTGCAGGCGCTTTACCCCGTGGATCACGAGGTTCGAGGTGCCGATCCCCTCAATCTCCGCGCCCATTGCAACCAGCATGTGGCACAGATCGACGATTTCCGGCTCGCGCGCGGCGTTGAACAGCCGGCTGGTGCCCTTGGCGAGCACCGCCGCCATCAGCGCATTCTCGGTCGCGCCGACGCTCACCACCGGGAAATCGAAATCGCCGCCCGGCATCCCGCCATCGGGCTGAACCGCGCGGACATAGCCCGCGGCCAGCTCGATCTTTGCGCCGAAGGCTTCCAGCGCCTTCAAATGCAGGTCAATCGGGCGATTGCCGATGGCGCAGCCGCCGGGCATCGACACGGTCGCCTCGCCGCTGCGCGCCAGCATCGGGCCGAGCACCAGGATCGAGGCGCGCATCTTGCGCACCAGATCGTAAGGGGCAACGGTGGAGGTTATCCGCGTCGCCTCGAGGCTCATCACCCGGCCGAAATCCTCCGGGCGGGTGCCCTGGATCACGGTGGTGACCCCGAACTGGTTCATCAGGTGCTGGAACCCGTCGATATCCGCCAGCCGCGGCAGGTTGCGCAGCGTCAGCGGCTCTTCGGTCAGCAGCGCGCAGGGGATCAGTGTCAAGGCTGCATTCTTCGCGCCGGAAATCGGGATGGTGCCGGAAAGGCGGTTGCCGCCGCGGATGATCAGTTTGTCCATGCCTCATGCCTTAGCGAAAAGTGACTTGCGCGCAACTCGCAGCCGCATGCTGCACGATCAATGATTGACCTTGTCCGGCGGGCGCGGCACGGTGCCAAAAAAACATTCGGGCGACGGACTTTCTGATTCAATCAAGCAAAGGCGCACAATGTCTCCCAAACCGATCCGCAAAGCCGTGTTCCCCGTTGCCGGGCTGGGGACCCGCTTCCTGCCCGCCACCAAGGTGGTGCCCAAGGAACTGCTGCCGGTGGTCGATCGCCCGCTGATCCAGTATGCGGTGGACGAAGCGCGCGAGGCGGGGATCGAGCAGATGATCTTCGTCACCGGGCGCGGCAAGACCGGGATTGTCGAGCATTTCGACATCGCCTTCGAGCTTGAGCAGACCATGGCCGAGCGCGGCAAGAGCCTTGACGTGCTCGAGCCGACCCGCGCCACGCCGGGCGATGTGATCGCAGTGCGCCAGCAGGTGCCATTGGGCCTCGGCCATGCGATCTGGTGCGCTCGCGCGATCGTGGGTGACGAGCCTTTCGCGATCTTCCTGCCCGATGAATTGATGGTGGCGCGCCAAGGCGGCACCGGCTGCATGAAGCAGATGGTGGAGGCCTATGGTGAGGTTGGCGGCAATCTCATCTCGGTGCTCGAAGTGCCGCTCGAGCAGGTCTCCAGTTACGGCGTGATCGCGCCGGGAGAAACGCGCGGCGCGCTCACCGAGGTGCGCGGGCTGGTGGAAAAGCCGCCGGTTTCGCAAGCCCCCTCGAACAAGATCGTCTCGGGCCGCTACATCCTCCAGCCCGAAGTGATGCGGGTGCTCGAAAATCAGGGCAAGGGCGCGGGCGGGGAAATCCAGCTGACCGACGCGATGGCCAAGATGATCGGCACCCAGCCGTTCCACGCCGTCACCTTTGACGGTGCGCGCTATGACTGCGGCAGCAAGACCGGCTTTGTCGAGGCGACGCTGGCGATTGCCCTGTCGCGGCCCGACATGGGGGCCGAGGTGCGCGCGATTGCGCAGCGGCTGCTGGGGTAGCGCCCGAGGGGGCAGCGGCCGCGCCGCCCGCTTGGGTGAATTGCACTCTGCCGCGTCGCCCTATGGCTTGGCTTGACGGGCCGCGCGCCGGCGTGTCTGGCGATTGCGGGCCGCACCCAGGCGCTCCAGCGGGTTCACGAGCGCTTCGTAGCGGCCGAACAGGTGTTCCACGCGGTCACGGTCGGATGCGAAGGGGGCGGGGCGATAGAGCCGGTCCACGGCGGTATCGAGCGCAGCGTGGGCCTTGCGCAGATTGGCGGGCATGGTGTCGGGATCATACAGATCGGCAAGGCTCGCCGTGGGATGCACGGCACGGGCATCGAGCACGGCCTGCGCCAGCGCTTCGATCTTGGCGCGCTGCGCGGGCTTGGCATCGGGCCAGGGGAAGGTGTTGTATACGATACCAATTCCATACTGAAAACGGCTTTCGAGCCGACCCCCAACATGGGCGGTCCAAGCCATATGGGCACGGCTGGTCAAGACGCCAAACTCCCATAGGTTTGCATCGGGCAGAATCCGAAGCTTGTTGCTGGGGATGGTCGGCGGTTCCAGCCAGCCAATGGGCACATATTCCCGCCGTTCGGAACTGACTTTGGGGATAACCAGAAACGGACGATTGGGCAGCACTTCGACATTGAAGCGGGTTGGCTGATCGGCAATGGCTAGCGTGCTCTTGCGTTGGCTCTTGTTGCGAAACTCCCTGACTGCCGCCAACCGCTCCCGAACTTCTGGCAGTGCGCGAAGTTCGGATGGCGGGGCCTCTTGCAGCGCAAGAATCCACCTTTCCCCTCCGTTGATGAAATCCTCAGCGCCAACAAAGCGCCTCAACCATCGTGCGGCGTCCGGCTCCGCCTCAAGAAAGACCGCCCGTTTGCTTGCATCGAAAATCAGGAAGCCGCCATCAATCGGTTGGCTGCCGCTGACTAGCTTTCTCGCCCCATTGATCGGCCTGCTTTCCTCTTTCACCACCAAATGCCGGTTGGCCACGCCGCGCGCATCGAACAGGTAGGCGGTCAGTGCGCCGTGCTGGCTCTCCACTGGATCGCCCTTGATATCGGGATAAGAAAACAGCCGCTTTTCCGGCTGAAGCAGCGTGCTCCAGTCCGTTTCCAGATCGAGCAGCCGCCAATGCTGGAAATCGCAGGTGAGCACCCAGCGCGGCTGCTCGGTCGGGTGGATGCCTTCGACATAATCGAGCGCCTGGCCCAGCGCCTTGTCGAGATCGCGCTTGCTGCTTTTCTGTTCGACCAGCAGCGTTCCGGGCCAAAACAGGTCGATGAAGCCATGCTTTTGCGAAAGAAGCTTCACCCGCTGTTCGTAGATCGCCACCTACTTGCGCTTGATGCCGAAGATCTCGAAGAATTCGTTGTAGAAGGTTTGCGTCTCGCCCTTTTCGTAGTGGGCGTGCTGCCATGCCTCGCTGAACGCCTTGGCGCGCCGCCTGATTTCGTCCCAGCCGAGCCTCATTGCGCGAGAACTAGGCCAAACCGCTCGGCGATAACAGGGAAATCCTCAAGGGTTCAGGCCGGCGTGATGCGCAGGGGGAGAGTCTTGAGCCCGCCGACAAAGGTGCTGCTCGCGCGCTGGGCCTCGCCCGCCGGTTCGACCGCAGCGACCCGGTCGAGGATTGCTTCGAACAGGATCTTCATCTCCAGCCGCGCCAGATGCAGGCCGAGGCACTGGTGCGCCCCTGCCCCGAACGCGAGATGACGGTTGGGCGAACGGGCGGCATCGAACTTGCGCGGGTCGGGGAACTGCGCGGGATCGTGGTTGGCGGCGACATAGTTGATCATCAGCCAATCGCCCTTCTTCACCTGCTGACCGCCGATCTCCACGTCCTCGGCCGCGGTGCGCATGAAGTGCTGCACCGGGCTGGTCCAGCGGATCGCTTCCTCGACAATACCGGGCAGCAGCGAACGGTCGGCGCGCACACGGGCAAATTGCTCGGGATCATTGGCGAGCGCCTGCATCGCGCCCGCGGTGCTGGCGCTGGTGGTATCGTGCCCGGCGGTGGCGACGATGATGTAATAGCCCGCCATGTCGCGCGGCGGCAGTGGCTCGCCATCCACCAGCGCATTGGCGATGACGCTGGCGACATCGTCGGTGGGGTTCTTGCGGCGATCCTCGGCAATGCCGGCGAAGTAATCCTCGAAGGTCTTCACCGCGCCCGCGACGATCTGCACCACCTGTTCGGGGGTCATGTTGTCCATGCCGCTGCCCGACAGATCCTTGTCCTGCCCGCCGAACAGCTGCTGGGTGAGCATCTGCATCCGGAATTCGTCCTCGATCGGCACCCCGAGGATCTGCATCACCACCCGCAAGGGATAGGGGCCGGAGACTTCCTTCACGAAGTCGACCTCTGGCCCGGCGGCAAGCATCCGGTTCACCGTTGCCGCCGCCAGCGTGCGCAGCTCGCCCTCCAGCCGCGCAAGGCTGCGGGGCATGAACCATTCCTGGGTCAGCTTGCGGTATTTCGGGTGGATCGGCGCGTCGAACACCACCAGCGAATCGACCAGCATGTTGGAGCCGGTCGCGGCCCGCGAGAATTCGATCGCCTGGTTGAAGCTGAACACCACCGGGCGCGGGTTGTTGAGGAAGGTCGTATTGTCCTTCGAGATGCGCATCACATCGTCATAGGCGGTAACCAGCCAGAACGGCTCGAACAGGCCGGGTGTGTCCGGTTGAACCTTTGCCACCGGCGTCGCCGCGCGGATGGCATCGAAGGTGTCAAGCAGCCCGTCCCACTCGGCATAGGCGTGCGGATCGATCACCCGGCGGGCGATATCGCCGGGCAAGACAGCCGCGCCGCTCATGCCGCTGTCGCCTTGGCCGCATATTCATCGCGCAGCTCGCGCTTGTAGAGCTTGCCATTGGCTTCACGCGGCAGATCGGGGCGGAAATCGAACAGCTTGGGCATCTTGATCTTGGACAGTGAGGGCGCGAGGAATGCGCGCAGCTCCGCCTCCAACGCCGGCCCTGCGTCCGCCATGTCGCGCGGCTGCACCACCGCAACCACCTTTTCGCCCAGATCGGGGCAGGGCGCGCCGATCACGGCGGCGTCCATCACCTTGGGGTGCGTGACCAGCAGGTTCTCGATCTCCTGCGGGTAGATGTTCACGCCGCCGGAGATAATCATGTGGCTCTTGCGGTCGGTCAGGAACAGGAAGCCGTCCTTGTCCAGGTGCCCGATGTCGCCCAGCGTCATCCAGCCCTTGGGATGCATGGCATCGCGGGTCTTTTCGGGATCGTTGTGATAGGTTGGCAGGTTGTCGTTCTCGAAGAAGATGAGGCCGTCCTCGTCCGGGCCGAGCTCCTCGCCGTCCGGCCCGCAGACGTGGATCTTGCCGTGCACCGCCACCCCGACCGTGCCGGGCTTCATCAGCCAGTGTTCCGATTTCACCAGCGTCATCCCGATCATCTCGCTGCCGGCGTAATATTCGTTCACGATCGGCCCCCACCATTCGATCATCGCGCGCTTGATCGGCACCGGGCAGGGCGCGGCGGCGTGGATCGCGCGCTTGTGGCTGGAGAGGTCGTAACGGGCGCGCACTTCGGGATCGAGCCGCAGGAAGCGCACGAAATGGGTCGGCACCCACTGGCTGTCGGTGACCTTGTAGCGCTCGATCGCCTTGAGCGCCTCCTCGGGGTCGAATTTCTCCATCATCACCACCGTGCCGCCGAGGCGGTGGACGACCGAGCACCAGCCGATCGGCGCGGCGTGATAGAGCGGAGCGGGGGAGAGATAGACCATCGAGCCATCCGCCGGCATCCCCATGCCCAGCGTCGCGAGGCCCAGCAGCGGAACCGGCGCGGCGGGATCGGGATCTTCCGGCGGTGCGGGGCGGATGCCCTTGGGGCGGCCCGTGGTGCCAGAGGAGTAGAGCATCAGCAGGCCCGCACTCTGATCCGGGATCGGGTCTGCGGGCTGCGCGGCAAGCGCGGCGGCGAAATCCTCGGCATCGCCCGAATCCATCACCAGCACGGCAAGGCCGGGGCACTCGGCGCGGATGTCACCCAGAATACCGCTGAAATAGCCACTGGTGATCAGCAGCTTCGCCTGCGCGTCGCGGATGATGTAGGCGGCTTCGGGCGCGGTCAGGCGCGAGGAGATCGGCACCAGCATCGTGCCGGCGCGCTGCGAACCCCAGATCAGCGTGAAATATTCGATCCGGTTTTCCAGCAGCACCGCGAAGGCATCGCCCGCCCCGATTCCATGCGCGCGCAGCAGATGCGCGAAGCGGTTCGATTCGGCATCCATCTGCCCATAGGTGATCTGCTTGCCCGATCCGGTCATGATGACGGCGGGATGATCCGGACGGGTCGCGGCGTGCGCGATCGGGTGCATCGACATGATTTCTCTCCCTTGCAGCGTCAGCCCGGCATGCGGACGCGCTGGCTCTCTCGGGCAGGAAATCTAGCGGGAGCGGGACGGCCCGCAAGCAAAAACAGTATGGGAAATGCTACCGAAAATGCGGTGGGCGGCCATTGTTCGGGACAAGAAAAAAGGCGGCGGGATAACCCGCCGCCATGTTCGGACACCCTCTCCAATGTCCGGCCCGCTTACAGCGGGCAATCCCGTGAAGCGTGAACGACCACACCGGTTGCGCGGACGGCTTACTCGCCGCCCTGGCCGGTCAGCCGCGCATCGCGGCTATGGGCCAGCTGCGCTTCGCTTTCTACCATATACGGAATCGGATTGACTGCAAGCCCATCAACGCGAACTTCGTAATGCAGGTGCGGGCCGGTCGACCGACCGGTCGATCCGACATAGCCGATCAGGTCGCCCTTCCTGACGCTGTCGCCCGCAGCCACCGCAAGACGCGACAGGTGGGCAAAGCGGGTCTGCATCGACGCGCCATGTTCGATCGCGATGTAAAGCCCATAGCTCGAATACCAGTCGGCACGGCTCACCACACCGTCAGCAGTGGCATAGACCGGGGTGCCGGTCGGCGCAGCCAGATCGATCCCGGCGTGCTGGCGGCGACCGCCAAGCACCGGATGGGTGCGCATCCCGAAGCCGCTGGTGAGCGCTGCGCCTTCCAGCGGCATGCGCGAGGGGACCGAAACGCTGGGCCGGGCGAAGGGCGCGGAAAAGGCGGTTTCGGCACCGATTCCCACGCTCGGGCTGGTGCGCTCGATCGCCGTCCAGCTGGCAAACAGCGACTTGAAGCGCTGGTCGCCATTGGCAAGCGGATCAACCTGTTCGGACTTCACCGGCGCGATCACGTCGGCACTGGCATTGGCGCTGGCGGAATTGGCGGTGTTGGCGAGAGCGGGGGCGGTGCCGGCGATCGAAAGCAGCGCTGCGCAGCACAGGGCTGCGATCTTTGACATCTGGCACACGACAAGTTTCATAACCGACCCGATCCCCGATTTCGGCACCCAGTGTGACCGGTGCGCCGCTCGCTTGGTTGAGCACGTCTGATGCGCGCCTGAATTGGACCGGGGTTATGCGGGTGAGCCGTTAATGCGCAATCGCCTCATAGTATTCCCGCGATAAACCGGCAGCAAGACGCGCCGAGTCGTTGAACGGCGGCTTAATCACCCCGCGAAAATGCCGCTTTACCAGGTTCTGCCACAGGGATTCGGGCGCTTCCTGCGCCATTGCGGCACAGTGCAGAAAATGCTTGGTGCCCAAACCGACGTGCCGGATTTCATCGTCAAGGATGCGGGCGAGAATTTTCGCTCCGCCGGCATCGCCCGCCGCCGTTACCCGCTCCAGCGTCGCCGGCGTGACATCAAGCCCGCGCGCTTCGAGCACCATCGGCACCACCGCCAGCCGCGCCGCGACATCATGCCGGGTGACGTAGGCGGCCTCCCACAGGCCGGCGTGCGCGGGCAGCGCGCCATAATGACTGCCGAGCGCTTCGAGCTTCCGCGCCAACAGCGCGAAATGCATCGCCTCGTCGGCGGCAACACTCAGGAAATCGTCGACGAACGGCTCGCCCATCGCCGCGCCAAATCGTCCCGCCATGTCGAGCGCCAGATCGATCGCGACGAATTCGATATGCGCAAGGCTGTGCCACAGCGCGATTCGCGCCCGGTGCGATCCAAACTTGCCCCGTTTGGGCATCCGGTTCGGTGCAAGCAGTTCAGGGCGATCGGGCCAGGCCGGCTGATCCGGCATGGCGACGTCAAACCGCCATGCCAGCGCGCCCCTGCGCCAGCGCCGTGCCACGTCGCGTGCGGCAAGGCACTTGGCGCGCGGCTCGGCGGTAAGCAGCGCGGCGCGGATGGCGCTGGCGACTGACGTCATGGATGCGCTCAGAGCGCTTTGGCGGCGGCGAGCACTTCCTCGGCGTGACCGGCAACCTTCACCTTGTCCCAGATGCGCGCGATCCTGCCGTCCGGCCCGATCAGATAGGTCGCCCGGACCATGCCCATGTAGGTCTTGCCGTACATCTGCTTTTCCGCCCACACGCCCAGCGCATCGGAAAGGCCGCCTTCTTCCGCATCGGTCGCGAGCGGAGCGGTGAGGCCGTGCTTGGCGATGAACTTGGCGTGCTTTTTGGCCGGGTCCTTGCTGACGCCGAGCAGCCTGGTGCCGGCCGCCTCGAACTGGTCTTTCAAGGCCGAGAAATCCTTGTTCTCGGTGGTGCAGCCGGGGGTGTCGTCCTTGGGATAGAAGAAGATCACCAGCTTGGAACCGGCAAAGTCCGAAGGCTTCACACGGCCGCCCTCGGGGGTTTCCATGGCGATATCGGGGATGGTGTCACCGACGCTCGGAAATTTGCTCATGCGGGGTCTCCTGTTCGCTTGCGAGAATGTCCGTGCCCAGAATTTGTTTCCACGCCTGCGCCACCTGCGCGCGGGCAGCGGCAAGGGCGGCGAGCAACGCGGCATAGGTTTCATGCCCGCAGGCCTTGGCCAGCGCCCGCGCTGCGCCCGGCGGGGGTTCGCGGCCATCGGGGGCGAGCAGGCGTCCGGCCACCAGCATCCGGCTCATCAGAGCATGGGGTTCGGCAATGTCAGCCGGCAGCAGCCCTGCCTCGACCAGCCCGCCGATCGCCACCGCAAGATCGGGATCGAGTGCATGGGGCACGCTGTCGCCAAGCGGCGCGCCGCTGGCCGTTTCGCCTTTCAGTTGCAGGTAATGGACGAGGAATTCGAGATCGACCAATCCGCCGCGCAGCAGCTTGGCATCGATCGGGCCGCCGGGGTGCTTGTGGCGCGCCATCTCGGCGCGCATTGCCAGCACCGCCTCGCGCAGCGCCGCGTGCCCGCGCGGGGCACGCAGCACTTGCCTCAGCACTGTCTCCAGCTCGGCGCGGGCGCTGGCCGAGCCGAACAGCACCCGCGCGCGGGCGAGCGCCATGTGCTCCCATGTCCACGCTGCCTCGCGCTGGTATTTGCCGAAAGCCTCGCAGCTCACCGCCAGCGGCCCCTGATTGCCCTGTGGCCTGAGCCGCGTATCGACCTCGTAGAGCGCCCCTTGCGCGGTGGGCACCGAGAGCGCGGCGCTGACCCGGCTGGCGAGGCGATTGTAATAGACCGTCGCCCCGAGCGGTCGCGGGCCATCCGATTGCGCGGCGAAATCGCCGGTGAACAGATAGACGATATCGAGATCGGAAGCATGGGTCAGCGCCCCGCCCCCCAGCCGCCCCAGCCCCAGCACCACCAGCTCGCTGTCCGGCACCCGGCCATGCTTGGCGGTGAATTCACGCACCGTCGCTTCGGCCGCAAGCTGCATGGCCGCCTCGGCGGTGCGTGACAGGGCGCGGGCAATGTCGAGCGGATCGGCCAGCCCCTCGATCAGCTGGATACCGAGTGCGAAGCGGATCTCGCCGGTAACCACCCGGATCGCATCGAGCAGCGCCTCGTAGTCCGCACGCACCGCCGCGCCGCGCATCCTTGCGGCGATCGCGGCGATATCGCCCGGCAGATCGAGCGCGCCCCGATCAATCAGCGTGTCGAGCAGCTCGGGCTTGCGCGCCAGTTCGTCAGCCAGCACCGGCGCAAGAGTGAGCGCGGCCACCAGCCGGTCCAGCAAGTGCGGGCGGGCAACCAGCAGGCGGAAGGTGGTGATCGCGCTCGGCACGCTTTCGAGAATGCGCTCCCAGCGGGTCAGCGCGCGCTGCGGATCATCGCTGCGGGCCATCGCCCGGATCAGCGCCGGCGCCAGCCGGTCCCACGCCGCCACCGCCTGGGGCGAACGGATCGCGGCATGGCGCCCGTCGCGCCAGCTCTCGATCCGTGTCGCCAGGGTTTCGGGCTCCTCGAAGCCCAGCGCGGCCAGTTCATGCGCGAGATCGCTGGCGGCAGTGACCGGTGCAGCGGCCGGCTCGGGCGCGCCAATCAGCTGTTCGTAGATACGGCCCGTGCGCGCGGTCAGTTCGGTCAGCTGTGCCACCAGCGCCGCGCCATCGGCCAGCCCGTCCAGCCGGGCGACCGCGTCAAGCGCTTCGCGCTCGGGCAGGCTGTGGGTCTGGCGGTCATTCATCATCTGCAACCGGTGCTCGACTTGCCGCAGCCGGTCGTAGCCTGCGCCGAGGGTCAGCGCGTTTTCCGGCGTGATCCACCCTGCGGCGGCCAGCGCATCGAGCGCCTGGCGGGTGCCGCGCGCGCGCAGCGACAGATCGCGCCCGCCGTGGATCAGCTGGTGGGTCTGGGCGTAGAACTCGATCTCGCGGATCCCGCCGCGTCCGCGCTTCACATCGAAGTGCGGGCCGGGCACAGGCGGACCCTCATGGCTGTCGCGGATACGCTGGGTGAGCGCGCGGATTTCCTCGATCGCCCCGAAATCAAGCTGGCTGCGCCACACGAAGGGGCGGATCTGAGCGAGGAAATCCTCGCCCGCCGCGATGTCTCCCGCCGCCGCGCGCGCACGGGTAAAGGCGGCGCGCTCCCACGCCAGCGCCTGCCCCTGATAATGCGCCAGCGCCGCGCCCACCGGGACGGCCAGCGGGCTGATCTCGCTCGCGGGCCTCAGGCGCAGATCGACCCTGAGCGCATAGCCTTCATCGGTATTGGCCGCCAGCAGCGCCACGATCCGGCGGGCATAGCGCTGCGCCGCTTCGCCCGGATCATCGCCCGCGCGGCGCGGCAGACGTTCGCGATCATAAAGAAAGATCGGATCGATATCGGACGAATAATTGAGTTCGCCCGCACCCTGTTTGCCGAGCGCCAGCGCGATGAAGCCTTGCGCGCTGTCCTCGCCCGAGCGTTCGGCAATCGCGGTGCGGATCGCGCGATCCAATGCGCGGTCGGCGAACCCCGTCAGCTCCGCCACCACCCGCGCAAGCGGGAAGGCCCCCGCCAGATCGCCCACCGCCAGCGCCGCCGCAAGCGCCAGCCGCTCGCGCCGCAGCGCGATTGCGGTATCGGGATGCTGCCCTTGCGCCCGCGCGAAGGCCAGCGCCGCCTCGCCCTCGCCTGCCGCGAGCAGCGCCGCCAGATCGGGCTGGCGATCCAGCGCCCGCGCCAGAAACGGCGCATGGGCACGGGCGCGGGCAAGCGCGCTTTGCCAATCGGCTGAGTGAGTCTCTCCCATCACCCGCTTCTCTGGCGGCAGCGGGCGCGCCTCGCAAGGGCGCAAACTTGCACGCGGCCTGCGGCTCTGCAATTGAAGCGCGCGACAGGCGACACAAGGGATAGCGCGATGACGAAACGGTGGGCAGCTTTGGGAACCATGCTGGCAGGCGCGTTGGCGCTGACGGCGTGCGATGCGATTCCGGGCCTCGGCAGTGCCTCTGCGGCGCTCGACATTCCCGAAGTGGCTGCGGGCGAGATTTCCGAAGCCACCATCAAGGATGTCACCCGCCTGCTTTCCAGCGACGCCTTCGAAGGCCGGATGCCCGGCAGCCCCGGCGAGGAAAAGACCATCGCCCTGCTCACCGAACGCTTCAAGGCCGCGGGCCTCAAGCCCGGCAATGGCGAAAGCTGGGTGCAGGAAGTCCCGCTGGTGGAGATCACCGGCAAGAATTACGCCCCGCTCGCCATCACCGGCAAGAACGGCAAGCTGTCGTTCGATTTTGCCAAGGACTGGGTCGGCGTGACCTATCGCGAGGAGGCAAAAACCACGCTGGCAGGCAGCGAGCTGGTGTTTGTCGGCTATGGCATCAATGCGCCCGAAAAGGGCTGGAACGACTATGCCGGGCTGGACGTGACGGGCAAGACGGTGGTGATCCTCGTCAATGATCCCGACTGGCAGGCCGGCAGCCTCGAAGGCCCCTTCAATGGCAAGGCGATGACCTATTACGGCCGCTGGACCTACAAGTTCGAGGAAGCCGCAAGGCAGGGCGCGGCCGCCGCGCTGATTATCCACCAGACCGAGCCGGCATCCTATGGCTGGAACGTGGTCGAAAGCTCATGGACCGGCCCGCAGGCCTATGCCCGGCGCGGGGAAAACGCCCCGCCGCTCACCCGGATGAACGGCTGGGTGACACAGGACGCCGCGCGCCAGTTGCTCAAGGCCGCGGGGCAGGATCTCGATGCCCTGACCAAGGCGGCGCAGAAAAAGGGCTTCAAGCCCGTGCCGCTCGGGCTGACCGCCGCGACCAGCTTTGAAAGCGATGTCCGCCGCTTCACCTCGCACAACATCATCGGCATCCTTGCGGGCCGCGAAGCGCCGGAGGAATATGTGCTCCACACCGCGCACTGGGATCACCTCGGGCGCTGCACGCCTGCGGCTGATGGCGACGACATTTGCAACGGCGCGATCGACAATGCCACCGGCACCGCCGCTCTGGTGGCGCTGGCCGAGGCGCACGCCAAGGCCGGCCCGCCGCGCCGCAGCCTCGTGTTCCTCGCCGTCACGGCGGAGGAATCGGGCCTGCTCGGCGCTACCTACTACGCGCAGAACCCGGTCTTCCCGCTGGCGCAGACCGTGGGCGGGGTCAACATGGACGCGCTGCAGATGGCGGGCCCGGCCAAGGACGTGACGGCGGTTGGCTTCGGCAAGTCCGCGCTCGACCGATTCCTCGATGCCGCGCTCAAGGCCGATGGCCGCAGCGTCACCCCCGATCCCAAGCCCGAGGCGGGCTATTACTATCGTTCGGATCACTTCGCCTTCGCCAAGCTCGGCGTGCCGATGCTCTATATCGACGGCGGGCAAGACCTCGTCGAGGGCGGCCGCGCGGCGGGCGAGGCGGTGGCCAAAGACTACACCGAAAACCGCTACCACGGCCCCAAGGACGAATTCGACGAGGCCTGGGACTGGTCGGGCGTGATGGCCGATCTTCAGCTCTATTACCGCCTCGGGCGGATGATGGCGATGAGCACCAGCTGGCCCAACTGGAACGACGGCGACGAATTCCGCGCGGTGCGCGATGCAAGCTGCAAGGCCAGCGCGAGGGGTTGTTGATCGCATGACCGCGCTCATGCCCTCCGAATGGGCACCGCAGGACTGGATCTGGATCGGCTTCCCGCATCTGGCTGATGAGTGGCCGGGCTGGCTCGAGCGCGCGCAGGTGCAGATTGCCGCCTTTGCCAGCGCTGTGGCCGAAAGCGGGCAGGAGGTGCGCCTGCTGGTGCGTGACGCGGCCAACGAGGCGCGGGCGCGGGCGCTGGTCAGCGGCAAGGTGGTGCTCGAACGGCGCGTCTATGGCGATATCTGGCTGCGCGACACCGGGCCGCTGGTGGTGCGCGCGGCCGATGGCACCCGCAGCGCGCGGCGGTTCGGCTTCAACGGCTGGGGCGGCAAGTATCTGATGCCGGGCGACACGGCGATCGGCGCGGAACTGGCGCGCGACGCGGCCCTGCCGGTCACCACCACGAGGATGATCCTCGAAGGCGGCGCGGTGGATGGTGACGGGACGGGGCTGGTCGCCACCACCGAGCAATGCCTGCTCAATCCCAACCGCAACCCGCACATGACCCGCGAGCAGATCGAGGCGGAACTGGCGGCGCAGCTCGGCTTTGCCCGCGTGCTGTGGCTGGGCGACGGGCTGATCAACGATCACACCGACGGCCATGTCGACAACCTTGCGCGCTTCGTCGCGCCGAACCGGCTGGTGGTGCCTGAGGCGACCGGCAAGGACGATCCCAACGCACACCTTTACGCCGATGCCGCCGCGCGCGCCGAGGCCTTCGGCTGCGAGGTGGTGCGCATTCCTTCGCCCGGCCTGATCATGCGCGACGGGGTGATCGAACCGGCCAGCTATGTGAATTTCGCGATAACTACGCACCTTGTGGTCGTGCCGACCTTCGGCAGCCCCCATGATGCGGCAGGCGTCGCCGCGATCGCCGCGCTGTTCCCCGATCGCGATTGCGTGGGCCTGCCGGGTGAGGCGGTGCTGGCAGGCGGCGGCGGCTTTCATTGTGCCAGCCAGCAGATGCCGGCCGCTTAACGCTTCGTTAGCATCTTGGGGCGATGCTGCGCCGCATGAATCGTGCGATCGCCCTTGCCGCCCCGCTTTCCGCTGCCACCGGCCGGATCGACCCGATTGAGGTGGCGCGCGGCCTGATCGTGCTCGGCTGCGCGGCAGCGCTGATCCTCGCGCGCCAGCCCTTCCTGCCGTTCTGAACCGGGGCCGCCGCGGCGGCGCATCCGGGCAAGCCGTCGTCGCGCGCGCGCGGGCTTCCCGCCCGGTTGCGAGGCGGAATTGCGGCAAACGGATTGCCGGACGGGTTATCGTGCGCAAGCCTCGCTAGTGCGACTCGGCAGATGCGGCTATTCTCAGGCTATCGGGGGCACGGGTCTTTCGATGCATTGCGAGGAACCTCGATGAGAATGCGCAAATGGGTGCCCTTCGCCATTGGGCTGGCGCTCGGATCGGTTCCTGGCGCGGGCCATGCCCAGAGTTTCGGGATGGACTATGGCTATGTTGGCGCGCCAATGTCCAATTTCCTGTCGTCGAGCTATCTCACGCAGCAAGTGGCCAATGATCTCGCCACGCCGGAAGTTGCACAGCAAAGCCCGGAAACCGCCGCCCATGCCGAACCGTCGCCACCGCTTATCGTGCCGCTCGTGGGCAGCAGCCGCATGCCGGCACGGCTTGCAGAGCACTACCCTGCGGCTCAGCGGCTCAGGGCCCGTGCCCTGTTCGAGCAACTGCTGAACAGTCACGCGGCACTGATGCAGCGGTTTGGCATCCCGCCCGGCGATCTTGGTGCAGCAATGGCTAGCTTGATTGCCGGCAGCTGGATGGGTGTGCACGATACGGCCTTTCCGGATGAACATTTCCTTCCGCTGGTGAACCAGATGCGGGCCGTGATTGGTTCCCAGCCAAGCTTTGCCGGCAGTTCGGAAGCCGAACGGCGCGACATGTATGACCAGATGGCGATCATCGGGATGATGTTGGCCACCACCCAGATGGGGCTTCAGCAGCGCCCGGATGCTGCCACTTCGAAGAATATGCAGGCCGCAGCCGCAGGCTATCTGCAACAATTGTTCAAGGTTCCGGCTGCGCGAATCGCGATCGGGGAACAGGGCGTGACGGTGCGCTGATCAAGTGCGTGGCGGCTCTGGCCGAGGGCGCGTAACCGCGCTCTGCCTTGCCGCGTATCCCTGGGGTCGATCCACAGGAGCCGCCCGCCATGTCCCGAATTCTGTATGCCTTTGCCGCTGCTACGCTGGCGCTTGCCGGACTGGCGCTTGGGCCCGCAGCCCGCAGCACCGCTGCCGCTGACAGCACCGAACCGGTGCTGCTTGAACTGTTCACCAGCCAGGGCTGTTCGTCCTGCCCACCCGCCGACCGGCTGGCCGAAAAGCTCGCCGGCGATCCGCGGCTCGTCGTGATTTCCCGCCCGGTGACCTATTGGGACCGGCTGGGGTGGAAGGATACGCTGGCGCGCGAGGACAACACCGAGCTCGAGCGCGCCTATGCCAGCAGCGGCCTTGCGGGGCAGAACGGCATTTACACACCGCAGCTGGTGATCGACGGCCGCTTCGGGGCCATCGGTTCGCGGGAAGACGATGTGCGCGGCGGCATCGCCCGGCACGGCGGCAAGAGCAACGCGGCGATCCGCGTGCGCGATCTCGGCGGCAGGGGCATTGCTGTCGGAATCGACGGCACCTCCGCCCGCCCGGCCGAGCTCATGCTGATCGCCGCCCGCCGCAAGGCCGAGGTCACAATTGCAAGCGGCGAGAACGGCGGGCGCAAGGTCGGCTACACCAATGTCCTGCGCAGCGAGCAGCGCCTGAGCACCTGGCTGGGCGGCAAGGCGAGCCTGGTGATCGCGCCCGACAAGCTCCGCCAGCCTGGCGCTGATGCCTATGCGCTGGTGCTGCGCGAGCCGGACGGCGGCAAGGTGCTGGCGGCGCGCTGGCTCGGCGCGTAACGCCCGCGCCTAGCCAGCCGCCAGATCGGGCGGGGTGC
>JBKBLZ010000014.1:0-54886 GCA_046296035.1 Erythrobacter sp.
ACCCTGCCACCCTCGCCTTCCATGCTCCGGTTTTCAGCGAACACTTCCAGCCCGAATATTACGGGTAAGGCGCGGGTCATCGCGTCCTTGCAACGGCTGGCGGCATACCGGGGGTTTCCTGCCCTTGCCTCTTGCCGCGCAATTTCTATCACGGCGCTGTTCGGCTTGAACCGGATAGACCCGCAATGGCGGCATATCTGCTTGAAACGGCAGGAACACCTCTGCAAGGACACGCCATGATCTTCGCTCGGGTTGCGCCTTTTCTTTCCCGGTTGTGCCCCATGATGCGCCGCTGGCCGCGGGAGCGCGCGCGTGCGGCCTGATACTGTCCTGCCCCCTGATGGCGTGGCACCAGGCGTGCTGCTTGATGTCACCCGCCTTGTCGCGCGCAGCTGGACCGGGCGGCAGCCGACCGGGATTGATCGGGTGTGCACCGCCTATCTGCGCCATTTCCGCAGCCACGCGCGGGCGGTGGTGCAGCATCGCGGGCTGGTGCGGGTCTTGCCGGAGCGTGATTCCGCCGCGCTGTTCGATCTGCTCGATACGCCGGGGCGCGGCGTGCGCGGGCGGATGGTGCAGATGCTCTCGGCAGCGCTGGTGACGCGGCCCCGGCGGCAGGCCTTCGCCGGCCGGGCCTATCTCAACATCGGCCATACCGATTTCGATCTTGCCGTGCACCGTGAATGGGTGCGGCAGGCGGGTGTGCGGCCGTTCTATTTCGTGCACGATCTCATCCCGGTGCGGCACCCCGAATTCTCGCGCCCGCATGCGGTGCGCCGCCATCGCGGGCGGGTGCTGCAGGCGCTGGAATGCGGCGCGGGGATCATCCTCGGCTCGCAGGCGGTGCGTGCCGATCTTGCGGCTTTTGCGGCCGAGGTCGGGCTGCCGCTGCCGCCGCTCGCGGTCGCCCCGCTGGCGGGAGAGGATCTGTCGGCCGATACCGGCGCGCACCCGGTGCCGGCTGCGCCCTTCTTCCTGTGCATCGCCACGGTGGAGCCGCGCAAGAACCATCGCTTGCTGCTTGATCTGTGGCAGGATTTCGCTGCGCGCATGGGGCCGGCGACGCCGCGACTGGTGCTGGCAGGGCAGACCGGGCCGATGACGGGCGACCTGCTCGCCCCGCTGGCTGAGGTGCCCGGCCTTGCTGCCCATGTCGAGCATCGCCTCGCCTGCACCGATGAAGAACTCGCCGCGCTGATCCGTCGCGCCCGCGCGCTCTTGATGCCGAGCCTGGCAGAGGGTTTCGGCCTGCCGGTCGTTGAAGCGCTGCAGGCCGGCACCCCGGTGATCGCCAGCGACCTGCCGGTGTTCCGCGAGATCGGGCAGGGTGCGGCCTGCCTTGTCGATCCGGCTGACCGCGCGGGCTGGCGCGCGGCGATCCTCGCCGCGCTGCAAGAGCCTGCGCGCCGGGTGGAAGGTTTCACGATGCCGCGCTGGCCAGAGCATTTTCATGTGGTAGAGCGCTTCATCGCCGCCCCGCAGCCGTACGCCGGTGCCGATGCCAGACCCCCGTGCGAAAGAGTGCTTGCCGCGTGATTGACCGCCTCAAATCCCTCGTCAGCCCGGCGCTGCTCATCGTGATCGTGCCGACGCTGCTGGCGATCCTCTATTACGGATTGCTGGCCGAGGATGTGTATATCTCGGAATCGCGCATCGTCGTGCGCAGTCCGTCGCAGGGGCCGCAATCCCCGCTCGATCTGGCGCTCGACAAGACCGGGTTCGGCGCGCCGAGCGAAGGCAACAACACCGTGGTCGCCTACCTGCAATCGCGCGCCGCAATTTCCGAGGCCAATGCCGACGGCGCGCTCAAGCAAGCTTACTCCGATCCGGAGCTATTCTGGCTCGACCGGTTCGGCCTGATGGGGGACAGCGACGAGGAATTCTACCGCTACTTCCAGAAGAAGCTGGATGTCGAGGAGGGCGCCACGACGAGGGTGTTGACCATTCGCGTGCGCGCCTACACGCCCAAGCAGGCGCAGGCGATCAACGCCCGGCTGGTCGAGCAGTCCGAGGCGCTGGTCAACAGCCTGTCGCAACGTTCGCAGGCCGATATGATCGCGATAGCCGAAGGCGAGGTCGAGGACGCGGCACAGAAGGCCCGCGCGGCGTCGGTGGCGCTGGCGAAGTATCGCAACACCAGCGGCATCGTCGATCCGGTGCAGGAATCCGAAGTCGGCCTGCAAATGATCTCCAAGTTGCAGGACGAGCTTATTGCCGCGCAAACGCGCCTGCGCCAGCTTCAGACCTACACCCCCGATGCCTCGCAGATCCCCTTCCTGAAAACCCAGGTGCGCGATCTCCAGCGCGAGATCGAGGACGCGCGCGGCAACCTGACGGGCGGCAACGCCTCGCTGTCCTCGGCGCTGACCCGCTATCAGGAATTGCAGGTCGATGTCGAATTTGCCGAGAAGCAGCTCGCCGCCACCCGCGCCGCGTTGCAGGAAGCGCGGGCCGAGGCGCGGCGCAAGCAGGCCTATCTTGAAAAGATCGCCGCTCCGAGCCTGCCGGACTATCCGGAAGAACCGCGCCGAATCCGTTCGATCTTCGCCGCGATCGTGCTCGGTCTGCTGGCGTGGGGCATCTTGTCGATGCTGGCAATCGGTGTGCGCGAGCATCGCGACTGATGGCGACGGCCCCCGCCCCCCGGCCCGCGTTCGGCCACGCCCTGCGCATCCAGTGGCGGGTGATCGACGCGCTGTTGCGGCGCGAGATGCTGACACGCTACGGGCGGCACAATATCGGCTTCCTGTGGCTGTTCGTCGAACCGATGATCTTCACCATCGGGGTGACGATCCTGTGGACCGCGACCAAATCGGTGCATGGCAGCGATCTGCCGATCTCGTCCTTCGCGCTCACCGGCTATTCCAGCGTGCTGCTGTGGCGCAACATGCCAGGTCGCTGCATCGGCGCGCTGCAGAACAATCTGGCATTGATGTATCACCGCAATATCAAGGTGTTCGATATCTATATCGCGCGCCTGATGCTCGAATTCGGTGGGGCGACGATCTCCTTCGCCGCGCTTTCGGTGCTGTTCATCGCGGTCGAGTGGATGGAGCCGCCCGAGGATTTCCTGCAGGTCGCCGCCGGCTGGCTGATGCTGGCGTGGTTCGGCAGCGCGTTGGCGATCGGGCTGGGGGCGCTGTCGCACCTGAGCGAGCTGGTCGACAAGCTGTGGCACCCGGCCTCCTACCTGTTGTTCCCGCTGTCGGGCGCGGCGTTCATCGTTGCCGCGCTGCCGCCCTTCGCGCAGGAGATCGTGCTCTACATTCCGACGGTGCACGCCATCGAATTCCTGCGCGAAGGGTTCTTCGGGGATCGCGCCCGGGCGACCTATGATCTGGCCTATCTGATCCCGTTCAACCTCGTCCTCACGCTCGTGGCGCTGATCGCGCTGCGCTATGTGGCGCGCCGGGTGGTGCCGGGATGATCCGGGTGCGCGATCTCAAGAAGGTCTACCAGACCCGTTTTGGCGAGAATCTGGTGTTCGAGGGGCTGAGCTTCGATCTTGCCATGGGCGAGCGGCTGGGCATTCTCGGCCGCAACGGCGCGGGCAAATCGACGCTGGTGCGCCTCATCAGCGGGGCCGAACGGCCGACGGCGGGCACGATCGAGAGCGATATTTCGATCTCCTGGCCGCTGGCCTTCTCCGGCGCGTTCCAGCACCAGCTGACCGGCGCCGACAATGTCCGCTTCATCAGCCGCATCTACCAGCAGGATTTCGCGCGCAATCTGGCCTTTGTCGAGGAATTTGCCGAGCTTGGCCCTTATCTGCGCGAGCCGGTGATTACCTATTCCTCGGGGATGCGCGCGCGGCTCGCCTTCGCGATCTCGATGATCATCGAATTCGACTGTTTCCTGATCGACGAGATCAGCGCGGTGGGCGATGCGCGTTTTCACGACCGCTGCAATTTCGAGCTGTTCGAAAAGCGCGCCGACCGGGCGATGATCATCATCTCGCACGATGCCGCCTATGTCCGCGATCACTGCAACCGCTGGGGCGTGCTGCATGACGGGCGGCTGGTGCAATATGACGATTTCGAAGTCGCCTATGCCGACTTCAAGGAACTGATCGGTTGGAAGCCGCCTCCGGGCTGGCCTCACATCCCGGTCGCAACCGCGTAGACAGGGTCGAATTCATGCTCAAATCCCTTCTGTGGAAGCTTCGCTACCGCTCCCCGTTGTCCGCTACGCCGCCGGTGCCGGTGCAGCCCGAGGACGACACGCCCGAGCCCACGCTGTGGGCGCCGGTGTCGCAGGCCTGCACCCAGGCACAGATGGAAGAGCCGCACTATGCCTACTGGTGCGGCCAGATCCGCGAGCAGCCGAGGACGCACCGCAAGCAGTGGGAATTCTGCTACATCCTGCAAGCGCTCAAGACCCATGGGATGCTGGTGCCGGGCAAGCGCGCGCTCGGCTTCGGGGTCGGGCTGGAGCCGCTCGCCGCGGTGTTCGCCAAGAACGGGGTGTCGGTGCTGGCGACCGATCTTGAACCCGAAGAGGCGCAGCAGGCCGGCTGGGTCAAGACCGCGCAGCACGCGCACAACAAGGCGCAGTTGAATGATCGCAATATCTGCGATCCCGAGACCTTCGAGCAGCTGGTCGATTTCCGCTTCATGGACATGAACGCGATCGACGCCGATCTTGAAGGCCAGTTCGATTTCGTGTGGTCGGCCTGCGCCTTTGAACACCTCGGCTCGATCATGCACGGGCTGGAATTCGTGGTGAACTCGGTCAAGTGTCTGAAGCCCGGCGGGGTCGCGGTGCACACCACCGAATTCAACTGCTCGTCTGATGCCGATACGCTCGACAATGCCAGCACGGTGCTGTTCCGCAAGCGCGATTTCCTGCTGCTCGAGCGGCGGCTGAAGCTGATGGGCGCGGAGATGGCGTTCAACTTCAACCTTGGCCAGCAGCCGCTCGATCTGCATATCGACACACCGCCCTACTGCCGTAACGAGCATCTCAAGCTGCAAATCCAGCGCTGGGTGGTGACTTCGTTCGGCCTGATCGTGCGCAAGCTTTAGCGGCGGGCGCGGCATGGCCAGAATTCTGATCGACGGTTACAATCTCGGCCTTGAGAAAGGCACCGGGGTGGCGACCTATGCGCGCAACCTCAGCTATGAGATCGCGGGTCTCGGCCACGAGGTGGACGTGCTCTACGGCAACAATGCCAGCGCCACCCGCAATGATCTGCTGCGCGAGATCTACTTCTTCGATTCGGCGGTCGATGAACGGATCAAGTGGCTCGAAATCCTCGATCGTGCCTATCAGGCGGTGCAGGGGCCGCTGGCGGTGGGGGCGCGCCAGATTCCGGTGACGGGCAAGGTTGTCACCCGCACCTTCCAATCGCGCCTGCCCAAGTTTGACCGGCTCTACAACGCGCCCGACGTGTTTGCGCGGGCACAGGCGGTCTACCGGCTGTGGAAGATGCGGCTAGCGGTGCGACTGCCGGAAAAGCCTGCCCTCGCTCACTGGACCTACCCGCTGCCGATCAAGGTGGACGGGCGGCCCAATATCTACACCCTGCACGATCTGGTGCCGTTGCGGCTGCCCTACACCACGCTTGACCAGAAGCGGCATTACTACCGGCTGATGAAACGGCTTGGCCGCAGCGCCGATCATATCGTCACCGTTTCGGAGAATTCGAAGCGCGATTTGATCGAGCTGGTCGGGATTCCGGAACACAGGATCACCAACACTTACCAGTCGGTCAGCATCCCCGACAAATACCGTTTCAAGCCCGAAGACCAGGTCGCGCGTGAGGTCGAGGGGCTGACGGGGTTCGACCACAAGGGCTATTTCCTGTTCTGGGGCTCGCTCGAGCCGAAGAAGAACATCGGGCGGCTGATCGAGGCCTACCTTTCCTCGCAGGTCGAAACCCCGCTGGTGATCGTCGGAGCGCAGGCGTGGAAGGCGGAACAGGAACTCAAGCTGCTGGGCGAAACCGGAACGGTCTATGGCAGCCTCGAACGCCGCCGGGGCGCGCGCAAGCGGATCATCCAGATGCCCTATGCGCCCTTCCCGCTGCTGGTCAGCCTGATCCGCGGGGCCAAGGTGGCGATGTTCCCGTCGCTCTATGAAGGCTTCGGCCTGCCGGTGCTGGAGGCGATGCTGCTGGGCACGCCGGTGATCTGCTCGAACACCTCCTCGTTGCCCGAGGTGGCGGGCGATGCCGCGCTGATGGTGGATCCCTATGATACGCAGGCGATCACTCAGGCGATCCGCACGCTTGATGCTGATGATGCCTTACGCGAACATTACATCGCGCTGGGGCACAGCCAAGCCGCGCGTTACAGTCCCGAAATTTATCGCGAACGTTTGAAGGCCGTTTATGACCGGCACCTGTAACGCCCTGCCCTTCAGGAAGATTGCCATGCCTGCGCTCATCCCGCTCCGCTCGCGCCTGCTTGCCAAACTGGCGGTCGCGGCGCTGTGCCTCGGCCTTGCGGGGGGCTGCTCCAGCCTTGGCGGCGCCGGCCCGTCGACCGGCGCGATCCGCAGCGCGCAGGATGGCGGGCAGACCTATGCCGAGGGCGCGATCAAGGTGGTGCCGCTCGGCGCGGATGTGGTGGCGGGCCTTGCCCGGTTCGAAAAGGCGGCGAGCTTTGCCGAACTGTTCGGCGATGGCGGGGTTTCGGCCACGGTGATCGCACCGGGTGACCAAATCGACATCGCCATCTGGGAAGCCCCGCCGGCGGTGCTGTTTGGCGCGGTGCCGGGCGATCAGCAGCTTGGCCGCGGTATTGATCTTGCCGCCAACTCCCCGATCCCGCGCCAGCAGGTCGACGAGAGCGGGATGATCGCGATCCCCTTTGTCGGGCGGATCAAGGTGCTGGGGATGCGCCCCGAGCAGGTTGAATCGCTGATTGTCGGACGGCTGCGGCGCCGCGCCAATGATCCGCAGGCGGTGGTGCGGCTGGTCGCCAACGAAACCCGCACCGCGACGATCCTTGGTGAAGTGGCGGCAAGCCGCCAGATCGGCCTGTCCGCGCGCGGGGAGCGGTTGCTTGATGCGCTGGCGGTTGCGGGCGGAACCAAGCAGCCGATCGAGCAATCGACGGTGCAGCTGGCACGCGGCAGCCGGCGCGCGGTGATGCCGCTGGAGAGGGTGATCAACGATCCGCTCCAGAACGTTCGCCTTCGTCCCGGCGATGTGGTGACGGTGCAGCACCAGCCTTTCAGCTTCGTCGCGCTGGGCGCAGTGCAGCGCAGTGCCGAGGTGCCGTTCGAAGGCAATGGCATAACCCTGGCCGAAGCGCTCGGGCGGGCGGGCGGGCTGAATGATCGCCGCGCCGATGTGAAGGGCGTGTTCGTGTTCCGGCTGGAAGATCGTGCGGCGCTGCCGGCGCTGTCAGGGCCGGATGTTCGGGCGACCGCCGATGGACGCGTACCGGTGGTCTATACCTTGCGCATGACGGATGCGGCCAGCCTGTTTGCGATGCAGGATTTCCGGATGCGCGACGGCGATGTGCTCTACATCTCGACCGCGCCGGGGGTGGAGCTGGAGCGCTTCCTGCAGACGATTTCGAGCACCGCCTTCTCGATCGTGGCGACGGGGAACGCGCTCAGCCAGCCCTAGAGCGTTTTCAAGCCGGGTGGAAGCACCGGGCGGCTCGAAAAACCGGGTAAAACAATAGTCTGGAGCGGCCGGTCCGATACCATCGGATCGAAAACCGCTCTGGCTCATGCGGCGACCAATCGCGGGAACCGAGGTGTTGCCCCGATCAGATGGCGCGGGGCCTCCGCTTCGGCGATGGCGTGCATACGCGGATCGTCGACATCGATCCACCAATGGCCGGTGACATCGACGGTGTCGGCCGCGCCGCGCTCGGCGAGGCGCTGCATCCCTTCCGACAGGCTCCCCGCCGCGCCTTCGCCCACCACCTCGGCAATCGCGTCGGCGAGTTCGGGGGTGGCGATGAAGGCCCCGCAATCGACCGCGTCGTAGCGGGTCAAATGCTTGCCGATCAGCGCGATCCGGCCATTGGCGCGGCAGCGGACCCAGGTTGCATCATCAGGATCGATCGTCGGCCCGGCGACGTTGCGGTCGATTGCCAGTGCCGCGCCGTGGGTGCGGCCCATGTCCGCCACCAGCCGCTGCAACAGCCCGGCGGTGAACAGGTGATCGGCCATCATCAGCAGGTAATTGCCTTCGATCAGATCGGCCCCGGCCAGCACCGAATAGCCGTTGGGTCGCGAACAGTCTGCCACGCGCGCCGCCTCGATGCTCACCCCGGTGCGATAGGCGATGCCGGGCAGGCGCGCTTCGATCTTGCTCGCGCAGTGGCCGGTAACCACCACCGCGCGGGTAATCCCGGCGCTGGCGGCCTGCCGCACCGACCATTCGAGCAGGCACACACCAGCCACCGGCACCAGCGGCTTGGGCGCGGCAAGGGCAGCGATGCGGCTGCCGTAGCCGGCAGCAAGGATCAGTGCGTTCATCAGTGGCTCAGCCCGAGAGGTTGGGGGGGGAGAGGGCGGCGCTTTTATCGTTGGCAGGGGGGCAGGCGGTTCATTCGGCGGCATCCAGCTGCGGCAGGGCGCGCGCATCGAGCAGCGCGAGCGCGCAATCCTCGGCCATCTGCTGGGGCGGGTGCTTGCAGAAATAGGCGCTCTCGGCAGTGAGCGTGCCGCCCTCGCCGCGATCACGGGCGAGTTTGCAGAACCGGATCGCGTCCATCACGCAGGCGGCGGAATTGGGGCTGTCCTCGACCGAGAGACGCAGTTCGAGGTTCATCGCAACCCCGCCCCACTGGGTGCCTTCAAGCCGCACGAAGGCGATCTTGTTGTCTTTTTGCCAGGGCACATATTCCGACGGGCCGATGCGGATGTTTTCGTCCTCCAGCCGCGCGGCGAGCGCGGCCTGCACCGCTTCGGTCTTGGACACCTTCTTGTGCGTCAGCCGGTCACGATCGAGCATGTTCATGAAGTCGGTGTTGCCGCCGGTGTTGAGCTGGTAGGTGCGCTCCACCGTCACGCCGCGGGCGGAAAACAGGCTGGACAGCGTGCGGTGGATGATCGTCGCCCCGACCTGCGCCTTGATGTCATCGCCCACGATCGGCAGCCCGCGCTGGCGAAAGCGTGCCTCCCACGCTTGGTCGCTGGCGATGAACACCGGAATGGCGTTGACCACCCCGACCCCGGCTTCGAGCGCGCATTCCATGTAGAATTCGCTCGCCGCCTGTGATCCGACGGGAAGGAAATTGACCAGCACATCGACCCGTTCGCGCCTCAGCGCAGCAACGATATCCGCCTTGTCCGGCTGTGGCAGATCGGCGGGCTGGAACCCGCGCTCTCCCGCCTCGGTCATGTGCGGGGCCACCCCGTCGAGGATGCGGCCCATCATCACGCGCGCAGGCGTGGGCGGCAGATCGCCTTCGAACACCTGGGTGTTGTTGGGGGCGGCAAAGATCGCCTCGGTCAGCGGCAGGCCGACCTTGCGGCGATCAATATCGATGCCGAGCACGAATTCGACATCGCTGGCGCGGTAGGGGCCGATGGCGGCGTGGATCAGGCCAACGGTTTCACCGGTGCGCCGATAGAAGGCTGCACCTTGCACCAGGGAACTGGCGCAATTACCTACGCCAACGATTGCGACCCGCGCGCGGTTCATCCTGTTTCCTTCAATCCTGTGTGAAGTGCATCACTGCAATCCAAACGCCTGTCAACCGGAACGAATTTGGCACCGGAACCCTTTGGAAGTCCGCATTTTCCGTGCCACATTCACCCACAAAGCCGGAAAAAGGTTGTGATGCTTCCTACCAAAAACTGCGGATTTCTGCGTGTTACAGTGCACCCTTCCGGAACATTGCGTAGCTATGTCGCGCGGGGCTGCCGGAATGCTGAACGGCGGCTGTCGTGTGCGGCGGAACGCGGGATTTTTCCGATGAACCGAAATCGAGCAGATTTTGCTTGCGAATGAATGGCATAGGCTCTCCAGTAATGGCCCGGATCGCGCTCGATTGCCGCTATCTCGGCCTGCGACCGAGCGGCATTGGCGAATGTGTCGCGGCGCTGGTCAGACACTTGCCGGAACTTGCGCCTGACTGCGAGTTTGTGTTTCTGCGCAATGCTTTGCGCGAGGAACCGCTGAGCGGGGCGGCCAATGTGCGCGAGCGGGTGGTGCGCAGCCCCGCAAACGGGCCGCTGACCTTGCTGCACCTGCCGCTGGCGGTGGACCTTGCGGGCATCGATCTGTTTCACGCACCCGCCAATATCCTGCCCGGCGGGCTGACAATGCCAGCCATTACAACCGTGCACGATGTGATGTGGCTGACGCATCCGCAATGGTGCAATCCTTCGCCCTGGGGCCACATCGAGCGGCGCTTCTACGGCCATGGCATCCGCCGCGCGCTGGCTCGTTCGGCGCTGGTGGCCACAGTAAGCGAGGCGAGTCGCGCTGCGATCTGCGCCCTGGCCCCACAAGCGGCAAAGCGGGTGAAGGTCACGCTGTCCGGGGTCGCGGAAGATTTCCGTCCGCTCCTGAGCGATGATGTTGCGCTTGCCCGCATTGGTGTGCCGCAGGGGCGGGCTTACGTCCTCGTTGTCGGGCAGGGCGCGCCCTACAAGAACCACGAGGGCGCCTTGCGGGCCTTCGCTCTGGCGTTCGGCGCGCAGGGCGGCATCGATCTGGTGCTGGTGCGGCGGCGCGGCGACACCGGGCCAGCGCTGGAACGGCTGGCGGGACAGTTGGGTATTGCCGGGCGCGTGCATTTCCTTGGCCCGGTTGGCCGGCCCGCGCTGGTGCAGCTTTACAGCGCGGCCGCGATGCTGCTGCATCCGTCCTTCATCGAAGGCTTTGGCAATCCGTTGGCCGAGGCGATGGCCTGCGGCTGTCCGGTGGTGACCAGCGATTGTTCGGCGATGCCCGAGGTTACCGGTGGCGCGGCGCTGCTGGCCGATCCGCACGATCCGGGCGCGCTGGCGGCAGCGCTGAGGCGGGTCGCAGAAGATCCCGCGCTGGCCGCCGATCTTCGCAGGCGCGGCCGCGAACGCGCCGCGCAGCTCGACTGGCGCGCGTTTGCTGCGGCCAATCTCGCGCTTTACCGCCGCGTGCTCGCCGCCGCCTGAGCGAGCGCTGCGCCGAACAGCCGACGCACCCGCACCAGCGAGGCGGCCAGCACCGCGCCCAGCACCAGCACCTCGAACAGGAAATACCATTGCGGCCGGCCCGCCAGCATCGCCGCCCCGATGCCAAGCGTGCGGTAGTTCGAGCTGAGCGGACTGATCGGCCCGAGCCAGGCACCGGCCCGCTCGCGCATCGCGGCACGCAGCGGCTCGCGGCGGGCGGGATCACGCACCGCTTCGAGCAGGCCCGCGCCATGGGGGACGATCCAGCCGGTCAGCCACAGGTAATAGGCGACAAAAGGATGCCGCCGCCCGGTTGCCGCGCTGGCGCTGCTCGCCATCCACTGTGTGCCATAGACCGCCAGCTGGTATTGCCGCCGCGCGCCTTCGTAATGGGCCTGCTGGATCACCCGGCTGGCCCCTGCCGCCCCCATCAGCGCCCAGCCCCAGCCGCCGATCTGCGCCGCCGCGATGAACCCCATCATTACGTAGAGCACGATATGGCCGAGATAGTCGCAGATCCCGTCAACCAGCTCGCCATGCGCGGAACTGCGCCCCGTCAGCCGCGCAAGATCGCCATCGGCCCCGTCGAGCACGTGCCAGCCGATGTGCAGCGCCAGTCCCGCGGCCACGCCCCACGGCGAGGCGAGCCCGGCATAGGCCGCCGCCGCCAGCATGATCGCGCCCGCACCCGCGGCCGAGACCATGTCGGGCGTGATGCGGGTGGGGGCAAGCGCCCGCGCCAGCCGCCACGACAGCGGGTGGTAGAGCCGGGCGTTGAGCCAGTCCTCCAGCTCCGGCGGGCGGGACGCAGGCTCGGTGAGGGCAGGCGAGGAAGCGGGCTGGATCACGCATCACCGGATGAGAGCGAGGGCACAGTTGCGCTCGCTTGGTGTGTGCCTGCATAGAGGCGCCTGATTTGCGCTGCAATTGCGCAGCGTTACGAGGACGCATGACGGGGACTGCCGCTTTCCGCTTCGCTTCGGCGAGCCATGCCGACCGGCTCGTGGCCGGCGTGCCGGCAGCCGCGCGGCTGGCGCGGGCGCTGCGCATGGCGCACAGCGATGCGCCGCTGGTGCTGGTGCTGCCCGCAGGCAGCGCGCTTGCCGCGCGCACCATGGCCGAGATCGAACGGCTGGCACCGGGAATGGCGGTGGCGGTGTGCCCCAGCGCCGATGGCCTCGAGATTCCCGGCGAGGCCCTGCCCGATCCGGACGGACTGGCCGCCATCCTCGCCGGGGCAGCGCCGGTTCCGTCGCCGCCGGCCGATCCGTGCGCCGCGCTCGATGCTGCCGGGCGCGCGATCCTGCGGGCGACCGTCAAGCCGAGCGACGGGATCGTCTCGCGGCGGATCAACCGCCCCCTTTCCCGCGCGCTGTCGGCGCTGTTGCTGCGATCGGGCAGCGTGCGCCCCGGCCATGCCACGATGCTGACCGCGCTGGCGGCGCTGGCGATGCTGGCCTGCCTCCTCGCCTTTCCCTCGCCGGCCGGACTGGCCGCGGGGGCGGTGCTGTTCCAGATCGCCTCGGTGATCGACGGGGTCGATGGCGAGATTGCCCGCGCCACCTTCCGCAGTTCGAGGGCCGGAGCCTCGCTCGACAGCCTGGTCGATGCGCTCACCAATGTCGGCTTCCTCGGCGGGGCGGGGGCGAGCTTCGCACTTCAGGGCGAGGGCGGCGCCGCCCTTATTGCCGCAGGAGCATGCGGGGTGCAGGCGGTGGGGCTGGCAATCCTCGGCAGCGCGGCGTGGCGGCGCGAGGGCGTGCTCCACTTCGACGGGATCAAGCGCGTGCGGCAGGCCCGGCAGCCACAGCGCCGCACGCTTGTCGACGAGATTGCCGGGCGCGATTTCTACGCCTTTGCCTTCCTGCTCGCCGGGCTTGCCGGGGTGCTTGCGATTGCGCTCGGGGTGTTTTTCGCGGCGAGCCTTGTCTGGCTGGCGGTGGTGACTCGCGCCCTCCGTTAGGACAGCGCGATGTCCGGCGCGTCTTCCTGCTTCATCCCGATCACGTGGTAGCCGGCATCGACGTGGTGCACTTCGCCGGTTACCCCCGATGACAGGTCGGACAGGAAATACAGACCCGCCCCGCCGACATCCTCGATGGTCACGTTGCGGCGCAGCGGTGCGTTCAGCTCGTTCCACTTCAGGATATAGCGGAAATCGCCGATCCCGCTCGCCGCCAGTGTCTTGATCGGCCCGGCGCTGATCGCGTTGACGCGGATGTTTCTCGGGCCGAGGTCGTTGGCGAGATATTTCACGCTGGTCTCCAGCGCCGCCTTGGCCACGCCCATGACGTTGTAATGCGGCACCACCTTCTCGGCCCCGTAATAGGACAGGGTAAGGATGCTGCCGCCGGTCTCGGGCATCATCGCCGCCGCGCGCCGGGTGATGGCCACCAGCGAATAGGCCGAAATGTTCATGGTCAAAAGGAAGTTGTCGAGGCTGGTGTCGACAAACTGTCCGCGCAGTTCGTTCTTGTCGGAAAAGCCGATCGCGTGAACCACGAAGTCGAGCGTGTCCCAGCGGCTTTTGAGGGTTGCGAAGGCGGCATCGAGCGATTCCATGCTGGACACGTCGCATTCGAAGGTGAAATCGCTGCCCACTTCGGCCGCCAGTGGGATCACGCGCTTGGCCAGCGCTTCGCCCTGATAGGAGAAGGCCAGCTGTGCTCCTGCTTCGGCGAGTTTCCTGGCAATGCCCCAGGCCAGCGACTTGTCATTGGCCAGCCCCATGATCAACCCGCGCTTGCCCGCCATCAAACCGTTCATCTATGCCTTCTCCTCGTTGGCCTTATCCGCAGCGGGCGCGATTGCTTCGAGCGCCAGCGCCGCATTCAATTCGGCGCCGATAACCAGACCGAGCCCGACGAGCCAGAAAAACAGCAGCGTCACCATGCTCCCGGCCAGCGAGCCGTAGGTCAGATCATAGGTGAAGAAGGCGCGCAGCACCACCGGCAGGGCGATCGCCACCCCGATCCACCACAGCGCCGTGAACAGCGCGCCCGGCCAGCGCGGGGCGCTGGTCTTGCGGTGCTCGGCCGGGGTGAGCGTGGCGAACAGCACCCACAGCGACAGCGCAAGGCCCACTCCCGGCACGATCCGCGCGCGGCCGAGCGCGGCGATCAGTTCGGCCAGCTGCGGAAAGGCGGCGAGGATCACCTGCTGCGCTGCGCCGATCACCATCTGCGCGAACAGCGACAGCATCAGCACCACCACGGCGGCAAGGATCAGGCCTGCCGAAAACAGCCGCGTCCGCCAGAACGCGCGCACCGGCGGCGCGCGGTAGGCGCGGCGCAGGATGTCGCGGATCGTCTCGATCAGGCTGGAGACGGTCCACAGGCCGACCCCCGCGCCGAGCCACAAGAGCCAGCCCGAGCGGGCATAGATCACGTCCTCGGCCACCGGCCCGATCACGCTGGCGACCGATTCGGGCAGGGCGCGGGTGACGGCATCGATCATCGCTTCGGCATTCTCGCGCCCGCCGATCAGATCGAACAGCGCCGCGCCGAGGATGAAGAACGGGAAGATCGCCAGCATTGCCAGATAGGCAAGGTTGCCGGCGTGGATGAAACCCTCGTTGAAGGTGCCCAGGCCCACCCGGCGGAGCACCCGCACCGGCCTGCTGGCGAGGAGCCCGTTCATCACGCTTGCGCCGCAGCGGCCCGTTACAGGCCGAATTTCTCGCGCGGGCGGGCGGTGTCCACCCAGCCTTCGAGCCGCTGTTCAAGCGCAGCCAGATCCGCGGGCAGCTGGATTTCGAGCGTCACCAGCTGGTCGCCGCGTTCGGGCTTGCCGTCCACCACCTTGCCGGCCTTTTTCGTCCAGCCCTTGCCCGCAAGCCGCAGCACCGTGCCGCTGCTCGAACCGGGCTTGATTGTCAGCATCACCGGGCCATCGACCGTCGGGCACTTGACCTTGGCCCCGCGCACCGCCTCGTCGAGCGTGATCGGCAGCTCCATGCGGATATGATCGCCCTCGCGGCGGAAGAAGGGGTGGGTGCCGACATCGACCAGCACAATCCCGTCGCCATGACCGCCGGGGCCGGGGTGGCCCTTGTCCTTGAGGCGCATCATGGTGCCGGTATCGACCCCCGCAGGCAGCTTGAGGCTGATCGCCTTGCCATCGGCCAGCGTGATGCGCTGGTCGCGCCCGGCGGCGGCCTCGACAAAGGGGACGGCGAGCCGGTACTGGATATCCGCGCCGCGTTTGGGCGGCGGGGGCGGCTGCTTGCCGAACGGGCGGCGCGGGGGCGGCTGCTGCGGCCTGGCACGCCCGCCGAACAGGCCTTCGAAAAGATCGCCAAGATCGACCTCGTCACCGCCGAAGCCGCCAAACTCGCTTTCGCGGAAACCGCCCGCCCCGCCCGGCCCGGCCCCGTAGGTGCCGCCCCGGCCATAGCCCGCCCGCGCGCCCATTCCGGCAAAGGGATTGGCGGGATTGCCATCGGCATCGATTTCGCCGCGATCGAACTGCGCGCGCTTGGCCTTGTCGCTCAGCAGATCATAGGCGCGGGTTGCCTCGGAAAATTTCTCGGCGGCCTTGGGATTGTCTTTGTTGCGATCAGGGTGCAGCGCCTTGGCAAGCTTGCGATAGGCGCTCTTGATCTCCGCATCGGACGCGGTGCGGGACACGCCAAGAGTGCTGTAAGGATCGCGCATGCGTGTTAGCTAGGTGAGACAGTCGCCATGCGCAAGGTCGGACGCTTGTCGGGGCCAGGCCGGCATTGATCATATCCGCCTTTCCCAAGGCTGCCCGTGTGATTATGTGGCTGGCCCCAGCCCAGCCCAAGGAACATGCGATGTCCGATACCACGCCCCTCGACGATGCCCAGCTGGCCGATAGCGTGATCCCGGCGGGCAGCGATCCCTTCGCGCTGTTCGACGAGTGGTTCGCCGCGGCGCAGGCGAGCGAGCCGAACGATCCCAATGCGATGGCGCTGGCAACCGCGACGGCCGATGCCGCGCCGGCCGTGCGCATGGTGCTGCTCAAGGGCCACGGACCGGGCGAAATTGCGGGCGGCGGCTTCACCTTCTTCACCAATGCCGAAAGCCGCAAGGGCGAACATATCCGCGCCAACATGCAGGCCGCCTTGCTGTTCCACTGGAAGAGCCTGCGCCGCCAGATCCGGATCGAAGGCCCGCTCACCGAGGTCTCGCCGGCGCGCGCCGATGCCTATTTCCACTCGCGCCCCTTCAAGAGCCAGGTCGGCAGCGCGGCCAGCGACCAGTCGCGCCCGCTGCCGCTGCGCCAGACCTATATCGACCGGGTCCAGGCGCTGTGGGCCGCGCACGCCGGAGAAGGCAAGGTGCCGCGCCCGCCGCACTGGACCGGGTTCACGCTCAGCCCGCGCCGGATCGAATTCTGGATCGATCGCGACAACCGCCTGCATGATCGCCGCGCCTTCACCCGCTCCGGCCCCGAAGCCCCGTGGTCCGACACGCTGCTCTACCCCTGAAAGCAGGATGCGACAGGAAATCCCCTACTGGCACGTCGATGCCTTCGCCGCCCGCCCCTTTGGCGGCAATCAGGCGGCGGTGATGGTGCTCGACCAATGGCTGCCTGATGATGTGCTGGTTGCCATTGCCGCGGAAAACCTGTTTGCCGAGACCGCCTTCGTGGTGCGCGATGCGAGCCACGCGGCGGACTGGGAGCTGCGCTGGTGCACCCCCAGCTGTGAAATCGCGCTGTGCGGCCACGCGACGCTGGCGAGTGGGCATATCCTGCTGACGCGCGATGGCGGCGAGCGGGTGACCTTCCGCACGCGGCTGTCGGGCCTTCTCGAAGTGGTGAAGGCCGGGACCAAAGACACCGGGAACTATGAACTCGCGCTCCCCGCCATCGCCACGGCGCCCGCCAGCCCCGCCGAGCACGCCGAGGCGATCGGCCTGCTCGGGGCCGAACCGCTCGAGGTGTTCCGCTCGGCGCTGGGCTACAACGTCTATCTCTACGAGAACGAGGCCACGATCCGCGCGCTGACACCCGACATCCGCGGGCTGGAGCGGCTCGGGAAAGACCAGTTCATCGTGACCGCGCCGGGCACTGCGAGCGACATCGTCAGCCGTGTGTTCGTGCCCGGCGGCGGGGTCGACGAGGACAGCGTCACCGGCTCTGCCCATGCGGTGCTCACGCCCTACTGGGCGGCGAAGCTCGGGCGGGACCGCTTCACCGCGCATCAGGCATCGACACGCGGCGGCAACCTGACGCTCAGGCTTGATGGCGACAAGGCATGGCTGGGCGGGCCGTGCGTGACGGTGGTGGAAGGGGTGTTCTACCTGAGCGGGTAAAGCTCCAGCACGTCGGCTGCCTGTTGCAGCATCGCCTTGCGCTCTTCGCTGCCCGAATGCCCCAGGCGCACCAGCGTCACGCGCTGCTGGGGCGAGACGAGCACATATTGGCCCATGTGGCCGATCAGGCTGAACAGGCTATCCGGTGCGCGGTCGGGCAGCAGCGGCTGATCTTCACCTTGCGCAAGCGCGCGGTTGAGCCAGATCTGGAAGCCGTAATTGGCGCGCACGGGACTGGGGGTGACCATCGCCTCGACCCAGCGCTGCGGCACCAGCTGCTCGCCCCCCGGTGCGCGGCCCTTCAGCCGGAGCATTTCGCCCAGCTTCGCCCAGTCGCGCGCGGTGGCGTGCATCAGGCTGCCGCCGATCAGCGTGCCGCGCGCGTCGAATTCGGGCACCATGCTGGTCATGCCGAGCGGTGCGAACAACCGCGTCTGGAGATAATCCGCCACCGCCTTGCGCCGCGCCTCGGGCTGATCGCTTGAGGTGAGCGCGCGCGCGGCAATGTCGGCCAGGATCACGCTGGTGTTGGACGAATATTCGAACTGCTTGCCCGGCACGGCTTCGAGCGGCTGCTCTTCGGCCCATTTGGCCATGTCGTCGCGCCCGTCGAGGAACAGCATCCGCACCTCGGAGGATTCATAGGGCGGATCGCCGCTTTCGGTATGCCGCAGGCCGCTGCGCATCTGGAGCAGGTGGCGCAGGGTGATGGCGGCGCGCGGATCGCCGGGGCGTTGCCACAGCGGCACTGGTGCGGGCGCATCAAGCGCGAGCAACCCGTCGGACACCAGCATCCCGATCAGCACGCCGGTGACGGTCTTGGCCATCGACCAGCTGACGAAGCGGGTGTCCTTGTCGTAGCCCGGAGCATAGCGTTCGGCCGCGATCTTGCCGTTCGCCATCAGCACCACCGCGCGGGTTTCGCCCACGCCGGGGGCGGTGAACAGGTCGTCGATCTGGCGGGCAAGCTGGTCCTTTGGTGCGCCCGCATCGGCAGTGACTGCGGCCAGCGCTTGCTCGCTCAGCGGGGCTTCGGCTGGCCGTCCTCCGCCGCACCCGGCGACCAGCAGGAGGGGTGGCAGGAGCAGGACTGGCGCGAGCAGGGCTGCGCGGTTAAGGAAGCAGCTGGCGAGGGTCATGGCGCTCTCAATTCCCGATGCAAAAGAGCTTGGCAATGGCGAAATCATCCGCTTCCGCTTCCACCCGCCGTCCGCGTTACGGGCTGTGGCTGCTGGCGCTGATCGCGCTCGCGGCGGGCGGGGCCGTGTGGGCCTTTCGCGAGCCGATCGAGGGTTATGGTCGCATCGGTTCGGCCTATGCCGCGCGCGTCGGGTGCTCGTGCCGCTTCGTTGCCGGACGCAGCCTTGCGGACTGCGCCAAGGACAAGCTGCCGGGGATGGAGGCCGTGACGCTGGTCGAGGATCCGCAGGCCCGGAGCGTCACCGCGCGCTTCCCGCTGGTGGCCGAGGCAACCGCAACCTACCGGGCCGGCTATGGCTGTGTGCTGGAGCGGTGGGAGGATTAGCTTTCCGCCCTCTCGGTCGTGGCGATCCAGCCGCCGCCAACCACCCGTTCGCCGGCATAGAGCACCGCCGCCTGCCCGGGGGCGACCCCATATTCGGGAGCGGCGAACCGGATCGTCACTGCCGCGCCCTCACCCAGCGGGCCTTCGAGCGTGACCGGCACCGGCTTGGCGAGGCTGCGCACCTTGGCCGTGAGTGGCTCGCCCGGCAGCGGGCCGATGCGGTTGGTTTGGGTCAGGCGCGCCGCGCTCACCGCCAGCATCCGCTTCGGGCCGACGCGCACCTCGCGGCTGTCGGCATCCAGGCCGATCACATAGAGCGGCTCGGGCTGGCCGCCGATCTCCAGCCCCTTGCGCTGGCCCACCGTGAAATGGACGATGCCCTTGTGTGTCCCCAGCACCGCGCCGGTGGCGGCATGGACGATGCGGCCGGGCGCCGCGCCTTCGGGCCGCACCCGGGTGACGACCTGCGCGTAGTTGCCGTCAGGCACGAAGCAGATGTCCTGCGAATCCGGCTTGGCGGCGGTGCGCAAGCCCGCTGCCCCGGCCAGTTCGCGCACCTGCGGCTTGGGCATTCCGCCCAAGGGGAAGCGCAGGTAATCGAGCTGGCTTTGCGTGGTGCCATAGAGGAAGTAGGACTGGTCTCGCGCCGGATCGAAGGCCCGGTGCAATTGCGGACCGTCGGCCGTCATCACCCGGCGCACGTAATGCCCGGTCGCCAGGCAATCCGCGCCCAGCTCGCGCGCCATGCGCAGCAGATCGGTGAATTTCGGCCCCATGTTGCAGCGGATGCAGGGCACCGGCGTGCGCCCGGCGAGATATTCGTCGGCGAAAGCTTCGACCACGTCTTCGCGGAAGGCGCTTTCATGATCGAACACGTAATGCGCGATGCCCAGCCGGTCGGCCACGGCGCGCGCGTCGCGGATGTCGTCGCCAGCGCAGCACGCGCCCTTGCGCCCCGTCGCCGCACCGTAATCATACAGCTGCAGCGTGACGCCGATCACTTCGGCACCGCTGGCATGGGCCAGCGCGGCCACCACCGAGGAATCGACCCCACCGCTCATCGCCACGACGATACGGCAATCGCCCGGCGCGCGCGGCAGATCGAACAGGGCGGCGGCATCAGGCCCGGCAAGCGGGCCGGCCTTCAGGAGCGTCGGCGTGTCCATGAAAACGCCGGGGCGCTATAGCGGCGCGCACCCGGTTTCGCCAGCCCTGCGGCATTTATCAAGGTTCACGTCCCGACCGGACTATTCCTAAGCGGGGGTAAATGGCAGTTTTACCCGATCTTGACGCACTCGCTCTAAGAGCTGTCGTCATGTTTGAAATAGCCGAGTCCCTGTCTGCTTCCCTCACGGCGCCGCTGATCCGGCGGGCCGAGGACGGCGCGCGCCTGCGCCACGGCGCGGCAGGCGCACTGGCCGAGCGATTCGAATCGCGGGCCAGCCAGCGGGCGGGCGATGCCCTGCGGGCCGTGGAATGGAGCGAGATCACTGCCCGGCTCAACGCCGCGCGCGATCTGCGGCTGCTGCTGCGCAGCGAATCGCAAGGCCGGATCGCAGCGGTGGCCGCCAGCTTCGGCGATGCGGCCGCCAGTTACTTTGCCATGATCGAAGACAACGAACCGGACATTAACCTTGATGCTTTAGATGCATCTAAAGCATTGGATGCCAGTGAGTGCGCACGCGTGGCGAACAGGCACGGTGCGGCATCGGGGGGCGATGCAGCGTGTGCCGTGGATGCGCCCCAAGGCGATGCGAGAGAAGAGCAATGATCGAAAACCAGGACATCCGCCCCGCTCAGGTCATCGGCCCGCTCGGTGAGCCGCTGACGCTTGCTGATCTGCCCGCGCCGGAAACCAAGCGCTGGGTCGTGCGGCGCAAGGCCGAGGTCGTTGCCGCCGTCAATGGCGGACTGCTGACGCTCGACGAGGCGCTGGCGCGCTATGGCCTGACGCTTGAGGAATTTGCATCGTGGCAGCGCGCGGTTGACCGTTCGGGCATGCATGGCCTGCGCGTGACCAAGATCCAGCACTACCGCGATCTCTACCAGCGCCAGCTGAAATACTGAGCTGTCCGGCCGGGCGGCCCACCTGCGGATTGACAATTTCCGGAAAGACCCGTTAACCTTGTCCCCCGCAGCGCGCGCCGCCACGGTGCGCGCCTTGAGGGAGATTTGCTATGGGCTGGATTGTCGCACTGATCGTCGGCGGGGTCGCGGGCTGGCTGGCCAGCCTGTTGATGAAGCGCGACGCGTCGATGGGCGTGTTTCTCAACATTGTGGTCGGCTGTGTCGGCTCGGTCATTGGCAATGCGATTGCCGGGCCCTTGCTGGGCGTGCGCGGCAGTGTTCAGGAATTCTCGCTCACCGGCCTGCTGGTGGCGGTGCTGGGGGCGAGCGTGCTGCTCGGGATCGTCAACCTGATCCGGCGCGGCCGCCCGCGCTAACCGCACAATCCGCGCCTTTCATCGTCTTGCCGGGAACCGGGGCGGGTGCCTTTCGTCTGGTCTTAAAGTCACCCGTCGAACCAAGGATTGCCCGCGACTGGCCCGCGGCCTATCAGGCGTTGCGCCCGGTGACTTATCGGGATAATACACTCTGAAGGTGGAGGCGGAGTGCCTGCGGGCGGCTCCGGCAAGGGAACATCGAATGAATTACGAGACCACCATCCGGGCCGAAGCCGCTGACGGGGTGAGCACCGATTTCACCGGCGCGCGCACGCTCGAAGGACCGGTCGTGCCGCGCTGGCTGATTGTCGGCGGGATCGGCGTGTTCGGCCTGCTGCTCGCGATCGGGGCCTATTTCGCGCTGGCCGGCGGCGAGCCGGTGCCGGCGGGCGACGACAATTCGCAGGCCCCTTCGGTCACGGTCATCACCCCGGGCAAGACGACGGTAGCCGGCCTTATCGAAGCGCCGGGCACGCTGGCGGCGCGGCGGCCGATGCCGGTTGGCGTGGTGGGCGAAGGCGGGCAGGTGCTGCGCGTCACCGTGGACGCGGGCGATTGGGTGCAGGCCGGCCAGGTGCTCGCGGTGATCGACCGGTCGGTGCAGGTGCAGCAGGCCGCGGCGCAATCCGCGCAGGTCGAAGTCGCGCGCGCCGATGCCAATCTCGCCCAGGCCAATCTCGATCGCGCCTTGCAACTGGTGGCGCGCGGGTTTGTCTCCAAGGCCGATGTCGACCGTCTGACCGCCACCCGCGATGCGGCGGCAGCGCGGGTCAAGGTGGCCGAAGCGCAGCTGCGCGAACTGCGCGCTCGCAATGATCGCCTCAACGTGCTGGCGCCTGCCACGGGCTATGTCCTCCAGCGCAATGTCGAGCCGGGCCAGACGGTGGGGGCGGGCACCGGCGCGCTGTTCACCATCGCCAGCGGCGGCGAAATGGAAATGCTCGCCCAGGTCAGCGAAAACCAGCTCGCGGGCCTGTCGGTGGGGGCCGAGGCGAAGGTGATTCCGGCCGGATCGAAGCGCGAATTCACCGGTCAGGTGTGGCAGCTTTCGCCGGTGATCGAGCAGGCCACCCGGCAGGGCACGGCCCGCATCGCCCTGTCCTTCGCGCCCGAACTGCGGCCCGGCGGCTTTGCCACCGCGCGCCTTTCCAGCGGCAGCTTCACGGCGACGGTGCTGCCCGAAAGCGCGGTGCTGGCCGATGACAAGGGCAGCTTTGTCTATGTCGTGGGCAAGGACAACAAGGCAGTGCGCCGCGCCATCACGACCGGCGCGGTCACCAAGCAGGGCATCGCCATTACCGAAGGGCTATCGGGCAGCGAGCAGGTGGTGCTGCGGGCCGGCGGGTTCCTCAGCCCGGGCGAGACGATCAACCCCCATCCGCTGAAGAAGTAACCCCCCATCCGGACACGCGCCGATCGCGTAACTGGCAAGACGATAAGGCAACAGGCAGGATTTCTATGGCTCTCCGCGACATCTCGGCCTGGTCGATTCGCAATCCGGTGATCCCGCTGGTGTTCTTCACCGGGCTGCTGTTCGCCGGGATCGTCAGTTTCCTGCGGATGGACGTGACCGACCAACCCGATGTCGAATTTCCGGCGGTGCGGGTTTCGATTGCCCAGCCCGGCGCCTCTCCGACCGAGATCGAAAACCAGATCACCCAGCGCGTCGAAAGTGCGCTGCGTTCGATCGCCGGGGTCAATTCGATCCAGTCGACCGCGCGCGAGGGCAGCTCGCAAACCTTTGTCGAATTCGAAATCGGCACCAATCTGATCGAAGCCGTCAACGAGGTCGAAACCGCGATCGACGGCGTGCGCGGGTCGCTGCCCGACGGCATCCTCGAACCGCAGGTCAACAAGGTCAACGTGGTGGGCGAGCCGATCGGCTATATCGCGGTTGAAGCCAACGACATGACGATCGAGCAGCTCAGCTGGTTCGTCGACGACACCGTTGCCAAGCGCCTGCTCAAGATCGAGGGCATGGCCGAGGTCAACCGATTCGGCGGGGTTGACCGCGAAATCGAAGTGATCCTCGATCCGGCGCGGATGCAGTCCTTGGGGGTCACTGCCTCGCAGATCAACGCGGTGCTGCGGCAAGTCAATATCGATGCCGCGGGCGGCCTTGCGGAAATCGGCGGCACCCGCCAGTCGCTGCGCGTGCTCGGCAATTCCGAGGATGCCTTTGCCCTGTCGCAAACCCAGATCCAGCTTGGTGGCGGGCGAACCGTGCGTCTCGCTGACGTTGCCACGGTGCGCGACGGCTATTCCGAACGCACCTCGATCAGCGAGGTGAACGGCAAGGAAGTCGTCAACTTTGCCATGAGCCGCGCCCGCGGTGCCTCCGACCTCACCGTCTATGATGCCGCCTTGGCCGAGATGGACGCGATCGAGAAGGAGAACCCCGGGGTCAAGTTCATCAAGCTGGCGACCAACACCACCTACACCCGCGACCAGTACGAAAGCTCGATCTGGGCGCTGGTCGAAGGCGCCGTGCTGGCGGTGGTGGTGGTGTTTGTGTTCCTGCGCGACTGGCGCGCGACCTTCATCAGCGCGGTGGCGATCCCGCTCTCGGCGATCCCCACCTTCTGGTTCATGGACCTGCGCGGGTTCAACCTCAACTTCCTCTCGCTGCTCGCGCTGGCGCTGGTGGCAGGCGTGCTGGTCGATGATGCGATCGTGGAAATCGAGAACATCGTGCGCCACATGCGCATGGGCAAGACCGCCTATCAGGCGAGCATCGATGCCGCCGACGAGATTGGCCTGCCGGTGGTTGCCACCAGTTTCTGCATCGTCGCGGTGTTCCTGCCGGTCGGCCTGATGCCGGGCGTTTCGGGGCAGTTCTTCCAGAATTTCGGGATCACCGTGGTGGTTGCGGTGCTGATGAGCCTGGCGGTGGCGCGGATGCTCACGCCGCTCATGGCGGCCTATTTCCTCAAGGCGGATGGTCAGGCCGAACACGGCGCGGGGCGGTTGATCGACGGTTACATGCGGGTGCTGGCGTGGACGCTCGATACCGGACGCATGGCTGCACGCCGTGCCGGACTCCAAGGGCCGCACAACCGCGCGTTTTATGTCCCCGCCCTGCTGCTGACAGTGATCGCGCTGATGCTGGCAACGGCGATCACCCTGTTCGAGGCTTTCGGCGGATCGGTGTCCGGCGCGATTGCCGAAGGCATGGGCGTTGCGCCGCCGTGGAAGGGCATCGCCGGACTCGAGATCCCCAAGGCGGTGGCCACTGCCGTTTCGAGCGACAACAACGGGCTGGTCCACCAGCTGGTGTTCAAGCTGTTCGATGTCGTGCAGGTGCTGCTGGTTTCAGGTCTGTCGCTGCTCGGGGGCTGGCTGACCTTCAAGCTGATCGAGCTGCCCGCCGATGGCACCACCCGCTTCGCCCAGAGCGTGCGCTGGCTGACCGCGCGCTTCTATGATCACCGCGTATGGATGATCGCGATCGGCTGGTTCTCGTTCCTGATCACGATCGTGCTGTTCGGCCAGACCCCGCCACAGTTCCAGCCGAACATCGATGATGAGAACAGCCGCGTGGAAATCGAGACTGTGCCGGGAACGTCGCTGGCCGAGACCCGGCGGATCGTCCACGGCGTGGCCAACCGCTTGCGGCAGGAACCCGAGGTTGAACGGCTGTTCGAACGCGTCCGCCTGGGCGAGACCTCGTCGATCTTCATCAAGCTCAAGAAAGACCGCGCCCGCACCTCGATCGCGTTCGAGCGCGAGCTGGCACCGATGCTTGCCCAAGTGCCCGATGCGCGCGTGCGGTTCCAGTCGCAGAGCGCGGGCTTTGGCTCGGGCCGCGACATGACGGTGATGCTGGCCGGGAGCGATCCGGTGCTGCTCGATCAGACCGCGACCCGGCTGGTCGAGGAGATGAAGGGTTTGAAGACGCTGGTTGCCCCGCGCATCAGCGCCGATCTCAATCGCCCGGAAATCATCATCACCCCGCGTGACAAGATCGCCGCCGAACTGGGCGTGACCACCGCGGCGCTGTCGCAGACGATCCGCATCGCAACGCTCGGTGAAATCGAGCAGAACGCGGCGCGCTTCTCGCTGTCGGATCGCCAGATCCCGATCGTGGTGCGCCTCTCGGAACAGGCCCGCAGCGATTTCCGCACGATCGAGAACCTGCCGGTGCCCACCAGCAACGGCGGTTCGGTGCCCCTGAGCCGCGTGGCTGATATCACCTTCGGTTCCGGCCCGACCGCAATCCAGCGCTACAACCAGAACCGCCGGGTGCTGGTGGGGGCTGATCTTGCTGCCGGCGTGCTCAAGGGCGAGGCGCAGGCGCAGATCGACGCGCTGCCGGTGCTGCAGGATCTGCCGCTCGGGGTGATCCGCGACGTGGTCGGCGAGGAGGAATGGCAGGCCGAGCTGATCCAGAACCTCATCATCGCGATCATTTCCGGCGTGCTGCTGGTGTTCGCGGTGCTGGTGCTGCTCTACAAGCGGCTGATGAGCCCGCTGGTCAACATGACCTCGCTGGCGCTGGCGCCGCTGGGCGGGGTGCTGCTGATCTGGCTGTTCGGCCAGGCGCAGTCGATGCCGGTCTATATCGGTATCCTGCTGCTGCTGGGGATCGTGTCGAAGAACTCGATCCTGCTGATCGACTTTGCGATCGAGGAAATGGCCAAGGGTGTGGGCAAGCGCGAAGCGATCATGGACGCGGGCCACAAGCGCGCCCAGCCGATCGTGATGACCACCGTGGCGATGACGGCGGGAATGGTGCCGGTGGCGCTGTCGCTGACTGGGGACGGTGCCTGGCGCCAGCCGATGGGGATCGTCGTGATCGGCGGGCTGGTGCTTTCGACCTTGCTGACATTGCTGATCGTGCCGGCAGGCTTCAGCCTTGCCGACGGCATCGAAAAGCGTGTCGGGCCGTGGCTGCGCGAGCGGATTCTGACCTACAAGCCCGGTGACGACCAGCATCTGCGCGGCGAGCCGGCATCCGAATTGCCGCTGCCCGGCGGGGCAACGGCGGCGCGGCGGCTGCGCCCGGGCGGCGAACCGGCCGAGTGAGCGACAAACGCGTGACGCGCACACCCCTGGCGGGCTAACGTCGCCCAATGACGACCCGCCACCCTGTCCCGCTCACCTTTGGCGGCCAGCCGCTGACGCTAGATCGTGCCCGGCAGATGCGCTGGACCGCCACCGGGATGCTCGCCGCGATGGCGGTGGTCTTCATCGCGACCCACGCGTTGGTCGGCGCGCACCCGGCCTGGGGCTATGTCAACGCCTTTGCCGAAGCCGCGATGGTGGGCGGCCTCGCCGACTGGTTCGCGGTGACCGCGCTGTTCCGCCATCCGCTCGGCCTGCCGATCCCGCACACCGCGATCATCCCGGAAAACAAGGACCGCATTGCCGACACCATGGCGCAATTCCTGCGCGAGAATTTCCTTACTCCTGCCGTGGTGGCGCGGCGGATGGCGGGGATGAATGTCGCCAGGGCGGCAGGCGATTTTCTGGTGGCCTCGCCCCAGCGTGGCGGCGTTGACGAACGTTCGCGCATCACCTCGGGCGCGGCCGAACTGCTGGCCGAAGTGCTCGAATCGCTCGATCCCGACCGGCTCGGCAACCAGGTGCGCTCAGGGCTGGCGGGACAGCTTGCCAAGCTCGACATCGCCCCGCTCGCCGGGCGGATGATCGAAACCGCGATGGCTGACAGGCGTCACCAGCCGCTGATCGACGGTTTCGTGCGCTGGGCGGGCCTCACCATCGAGGATAATGAGGAGACGCTGCGCGACATCATCCACCAGCGCGTTGCCGGCGTGCTGCGCTGGGCGGGGCTCGACAAGACCATCTCCTCCAGCGTGCTCGACGGGCTGTACAAGCTGCTGGCCGAGGTGCTCGTCAACCCCGATCACCCGTTGCGCGGCAAGATCGAGGAAGGACTGGCGAAGCTCGGGCAGGACTTGCAGCACGATCCCGAAACCCGCGCCAAGGTGGAGGAGATGAAGCGCGATCTCATCGCCAACCCCGCTGTGGCGGTATGGTGGACGGGGGTGTGGGAACGTATCCGCCACTCGCTGATCCGCCGCGCGCGCGATCCGGAAAGCGGGATGGGCGAGGAAATGCGTTCCATGCTCGCCGAACTGGGCGCGGCGCTCCAGCAGGATGTGCGGCTGCAACTCCAGATCAACCGCTTCGCCCGCCGCACCATGGTGGGCGTCGCCACCCGCTACGGCGACCAGATCGTGCGGCTGGTGTCCGAGACGGTGAAGCGCTGGGACGCGCGCACGATCACCGACCGGGTGGAGGGCGCGGTGGGCCGCGACCTCCAGTTCATCCGCATCAACGGCACGCTGGTCGGCGGGCTGGTGGGGATGGGGCTGCATTTCGTTACGACTGTGCTGATGTGACAGGGGCTTTTCTGATCCGCTAAGGCGACGCGGGCTATCCGGCAGGATTTGATCGGCTCGGCTGGCTCATGCCAGCGATCGGCCCTTCCCGCGGTGCGGACGCCAGCGAGGCTGCTGCCCTCGGCCGCGCGCGAAGCGGGGCCAGCGCCAGGCTCGCAGCGAGCAGGGCGGCAGCAGCGGATCGGATGCGCACAAAACAAACCTCCGGCAAGGCGGGCGGCCTGCCGGAGGCTGTGTGTCATCCCGGGTGTCGAGACTTTCGCCGCCTTACAGCGCGCCGGTCAGCTCCGGCACCGCGGTGAACAAATCCGCGACCAGTCCGATATCCGCGACCTGGAAGATAGGGGCGTCCTCGTCCTTGTTGATGGCGATGATGACCTTGGAATCCTTCATCCCCGCAAGGTGCTGGATCGCGCCCGAGATGCCGATGGCGAAATAGACTTCCGGCGCAACGATCTTGCCGGTCTGGCCGACCTGGTAATCGTTGGGGACATAGCCCGCATCGACCGCCGCGCGGCTCGCGCCGATCGCGGCACCGAGCTTGTCGGCGAGCGGGGTGATGACGCTTTCGAAGGTCTCCGCGTCCTTCAAGGCACGGCCACCCGAGACGATGATCTTGGCGCTGGTCAGTTCCGGCCGCTCGCTCTTGGCGATTTCCGAGCTGACGAAGCTCGAGATGCCCGCGTCACCCGCGCCCGAGACAGCCTCGATCGCCGCCGAACCACCCTCGGGGGCCGCCTTTTCAAAGGCGGTGCCGCGCACGGTGATCACCAGCTTGGCATCGCTCGATTCGACCGTGGCGATGGCGTTGCCGGCATAGATCGGGCGGGTGAAGGTCTTGGGGCCTTCGACCGAGAGGATCTCCGACACCTGCATCACATCGAGATGCGCGGCAACCCGCGGGGCGATGTTCTTGCCGCTGGTGGTGGCGGGCGCGAGGAAGGCGTCGTGGTCCGCCATCAGCGCGGCTGCCAGCGGGGCGACGTTTTCGGCAAGGCCGTTGGCGTAGGCCGCATCATCGGCGACGTGCACCTTGGCCACGCCCGCGATCTTCGCCGCCGCTTCGGCCACGCCGCCGCAATTGTGGCCAGCGACCAGCAGATGCACTTCGCCCAGCTTCGATGCAGCGGTGACCACCGCGAGCGTCGCGTCGGCCAGCTTGGTGTTGTCATGTTCGACGAGAACCAGCGTCTTCATCTGATAATCCTTTGTTTCTGTTGCAGCCGGGCGCGCTTACGCGATGCCAAGCGCCTTGACCTTCTCGACCAGCGCGGCGACATCGGCGACCTTTTCGCCCGCCTGGCGCACCGGCGGTTCTGCGACCTTGAGAGTTTTGAGACGCGGCGCGATGTCGACACCGTAATCGCCCGGTGTCTTGGTGCTGAGCGGCTTCTGCTTGGCCTTCATGATGTTGGGCAGCGAGGCATAGCGCGGCTCGTTCAACCGCAGGTCGGTGGTGACGATCGCGGGCAGCGCCAGCTTCACCGTCTGCAAGCCGCCATCGACTTCGCGCTTCACCACAATCGAATCGCCTTCGATCGCGACGGTGTTGGCGAAGGTGCCTTGCGGACGGCCCATCAGCGCGGCGAGCATCTGGCCGGTCTGGTTCGAATCGTCGGAAATCGACTGCTTGCCGAGGATCACGAGGCCGGGCGCCTCCTCGTCGGCAATGGCCTTCAGGATCTTGGCGACCGCGAGCGGTTCGACGTCCTCGTCGGTTTCGACAAGGATCGCCCGGTCAGCGCCCATGGCGAGCGCGGTGCGCAGGGTTTCCTGCGCCTTGGCCGGGCCGATGCTGACAGCGATGATTTCCGTCGCTGCACCCTTTTCCTTGAGCCGGATGGCTTCCTCGACCGCGATCTCGTCGAACGGGTTCATGCTCATCTTGACATTGGCAAGGTCAACGCCCGTGCCATCGGCCTTGACCCGCGGTTTGACGTTGTAATCGATCACCCGCTTGACGGGGACGAGGATCTTCATGGGGCTTGTCCTTCCTCTCAAAGAATCACGTGTGCCCGGTATCACCGAGCGCCTTGGGTGCCGCCTAACTTGCGTTTACGTAAACGTCAACCCGCTCGGTCTATCACCGCGACGTAACCTGACACACATAGACCTGATCTTGCGGCGGTTCTGGTGTCAGGTTGCTGGCGGGGATGCAATGGCGAAAAGCACACCACGTGTCACGCTGGGAGAAATGGCAGTTTTCGTGGCACTGGCCTGTGCGCTGGCATGGGGGTGGTGGGGCTGGCTATGGTGGCACGGCGCTGTGGTCGAGCCGGGATCACGGGCGACCCATCTGCCCGGCCTGTTCGCCCCGCTCGTCGCGGCCAGCCTGGCGCGCGCGTGGTTCGGGGGACGAACGGCGTTGACCGTGTGGATCGCTGACCTTCTGCGAGGCTGGCCGCTGCACCGCGCTGATTTGTGGATGCTGCTGGTGGCACCGCTTGCGGCGGCGTGGGCGGTGTGGCTGGCGCGCGGTGCCTCCGGGGCGGAGGCCTTGCTGCGCTATCCGGGCTTGCCGGAGACGATCTCGCCGCTCGTGGGTGTTGCGCTCGTTCTTGTCGTCAACGGCTGGGGCGAAGAAGCCGGCTGGCGCGGCCTGCTGCATGCCGGACTGCGCCAGCGCTTCAGCCTGCCTGCCAGCGCACTGATTGTCGGGCTGGTCTGGGCGCTGTGGCACGCGCCGGTTTTTGCCATCCACAGCCAGTTCGCCGCGATGATCGGCTGGGCGCTTCTCGGCTGGCTGATATCGCTGTTGGCGGCGCACTGGTCTTGGGCTGGCTTTTTGAACGCAGCGGCGGCTCGGTCGCCTATGTCGCCTGGTGGCACACGCTGTTCAATTATGCCACGGCGCCGCCACCGCTGGCCGGAACGAGCGCGGCGGTGGCATCGGCCTTGGTGATGGTGGGCGCGCTCGCTATCCTGTGGCAGCAGCGTGGCTAGCGCGCCCGCGTGGGCTCAGGCGGCCTTCTTCACCTCGGCGACGATTTTCTGGGCTGCGTCACCAAGATTGTCGGCGCTGACGATGGCGAGGCCGGAATTCTCCAGAATCGCCTTGCCTTGAGCCACGTTGGTGCCTTCGAGCCGGACCACCAGCGGCACTTGCAGGTTCACGTCCTTGGCCGCCTGCACGATGCCGTTGGCGATCACGTCGCACTTCATGATCCCGCCGAAGATGTTGACGAGGATGCCCTCGACCGCCGGATCCTTGAGGATGATCTTGAAGGCTGCGGTCACCTTCTCGGTGGTGGCGCCGCCGCCCACGTCGAGGAAGTTGGCAGGGAAGGCGCCGTTCAGCTTGATGATGTCCATCGTTGCCATCGCCAGCCCAGCACCGTTCACCATGCAGCCGATGTTGCCGTCGAGCTTGATGTAGGCGAGATCATATTCGCTCGCCTCGACTTCCGCCGGGTCTTCCTCGGTCTCGTCGCGCAGGGCTTCGATCTCGGGGTGGCGGTAGAGCGCGTTCGAATCGAAGCTCATCTTGGCATCGAGCACCAGCAGCCTGCCGTCTTCGCTTTCAACCAGCGGGTTGATTTCCAGCATCGAACAATCGGTGGCAAGGAAGGCATCGTAAAGCTGCTTGGCGAGCGTCTGCGCCTGCTTGTTGAGATCGCCCTTGAGCTTGAGCGCGAAGGCCACCGCGCGCCCGTGGTGCGGCTGGAAGCCCTGCGCCGGATCGATGGTGAAGGTGGTGATCTTCTCGGGGGTGTCATGGGCCACGGCCTCGATGTCCATGCCCCCTTCGGTCGAAACCACGAAGGCCACCCGGCCCGAGGCCCGGTCAACCAGCAGCGAGAGGTAATATTCCCTCGCGATGTCGACGCCATCGGTGATGTAGAGGCGGTTCACATGCTTGCCGGCCTCCCCGGTCTGGATGGTGACCAGCGTGTTGCCGAGCATTTCGCGTGCGTGGGCTTCCACTTCATCAAGGCTCTTGGCGAGGCGCACGCCGCCCTTGGCATCAGCGGGCAATTCCTTGAATTTGCCCTTGCCGCGTCCGCCCGCGTGGATCTGCGCTTTCACGACATAGAGCGGCCCGGGCAGCTTCCCGGCGGCCTCCACCGCTTCTTCGACGCTCAACGCAGCATGGCCGGCGGGAACGGCAATCCCGTGTTTGGCGAGCAGTTCCTTGGCCTGGTATTCGTGCACGTTCATGGCGTATCGGTCCCTTCGAGCAATTCCTGGGGAGAGGTCTGATCGTGCGCGGCCTAAGCACGGATCGCCCCTCTTGAAAAGTGCTCTGTGCAGGGGCAACAGCGCCACTCGCATGATTGACAGGCTCCGCCTTGAAGAGATCGTCCGCGAAGCGGGCCGGATTGCCCATTCGCGCTGGCCGGGCGCAGGCCACCTGCTGACGAGCTGGGACAAGAGCCCGGACAACCCGGTCAGCGAGGCCGATCTCGAGGTTGACCGCTTCTTGAAGCGCGAGCTGCGCCGGCTGCTGCCCGCAGCCGGCTGGCTGTCGGAAGAAACCGCCGACGACAAGCAGCGCACCGCCAACGGGCTGATCTGGCTGGTCGATCCGATCGACGGCACCCGCGATTTCGTGCGCGGGCGCGACGGCTGGGCGGTGTCGGTGGCGCTGGTAAGCGAGAGCCGGCCGCTGATCGGGATGCTCGCGGCCCCGGCGCGGGGCGAGGAATGGCTCGCGGTGGCAGGGCAGGGCGCAACTCTCAATGGCCGGCCGATCCGGGCCAGCACCCGTGCCGCGTTTGCCGGCGCGCGGGTGCCGGCCCACGCGCTGCCGCAGGAGGACAGCGATCTCGTTGCCGTCGATCAGCCCAATTCGATCGCACTGAGGATCGCCATGGTGGCCGACAACCGCGCTGATCTCGTCGCCACGTTGCGCTGGGGCTACGAATGGGACATTGCTGCCGCGACCCTGATCGCGCGGGAGGCTGGCGCGGAAGTCAGCGATGCCTTCGGTCGTCCGCTCGCCTATAACAAGCATGATCCGCGGGATTTCGGGGTGCTGGTGTGCTCCCCCGCAATCCACGCCGCCGCGGTCGAGCGGCTGGCCGAACGGGCCAGGGCGCTGCGCTGACACCCAAACCCATTCCAGGCCAAACCCGCTCCAGGGTCGTGCGATCAGAGCTGAGACGGGCCACCCCTCGGGGTGGCCCGCAAGGCCGACCGGCCGCCCGCAGCGACCGGAGGGAGCGAAGATGTCGCGCGTCGGAGGGCGCGCGACCCCTTATTGAGAACGCGCGGCGCGCACGTCGTCCTGGCTCACCGGGATGATCTTGATCTCGACCCGGCGGTTAAGCGGTTCGTTGACATTGTCGGCGGTCTTGACCCGCAGATAATCGTAGCTTTCGCCGAAGCCCTGCGTGGCGATGCGGGCCCGCGCCACGCCGCGCGCGGCGAGGTAGTCGGCCACGGCCTGCGCGCGCTGTTCGGACAGGCGCTGGTTGGTCGCCGGCGAGCCGGTGGTGTCGGTGAAGCCGTAAACGTCGATCAGGCTGTTGGGATACTTGATCAGCGTTTCGGCGACATTGTTGAGCGTGTCGTAAAAGCCGGGGTTGATCGCCGAGGAGCCGGTGGCGAAGGTCACCCCGTCGGGCAGCCGCACGAGGATCGCATCCTGATCGCCGATTTCCTCGACATCGACACCGCTGCCGGCGGTCTGTTCCTTCAGTTCACGGATCTGGTCGTCATATTGCTTGCCGATGATCGCCCCGGCCGAACCGCCGATGCCGGCCCCGATGATCCGGCCGGTATCGCCGCCGATTGCCCCGCCGAGCAGGTAGCCGAGCGTGCCGCCAAGACCCGTGCCGATCGCGGTGCGCGAGATTTTCTTTTCCCCGGTGTTGGGATCGGTGACGCAGGCGGTGGTGCCGAGCAGCGCCAGCGCTGCGGTGCCTGAAAGCAGGATACGCGAAAAATTCATGATGCTTACCTTCCTTGTTCCCGGTGACAAAAGTGCCATGCCGTTCGGTCGACGGCAAGGCATTCCGCCGGAACCGCTGCCACCCTTGCCCTGTCCAAACTTGACCCAGCTTGAACGGGGATACGCCTGAAGGTGGCATTGTCACGCAATTCTGCTAGCGGTGTGGGCGTGACACCTTTCCCCTGGACCGACCTTGCGATCATCATCGCGCTGATCGTGCTCAACGGCGTGTTCGCCATGTCCGAACTCGCCATCGTCTCGGCCAAAACCAGCGCGCTCGAGGCGCGGGCCGAGGCAGGTTCGCTGGGGGCGCGCACCGCGATCCGGCTCGCCGCCGATCCGGGCAAGTTTCTGTCGACCGTGCAGATCGGCATTACCCTCATCGGCATCATCGCCGGGGCCTATTCCGGCGCGAGCCTCGGCGGGCCGGTGGGAGAGCGCCTGGCATGGCTCGGCCTGCCGGCGAAATATGCCAGCGAGAGCGGATTTGCGGTGGTGATCGCTTGCACCACCTATCTTAGCCTTATCGTCGGTGAGCTGGTGCCCAAGCAGCTGGCCCTGCGCGCCGCTGTGCCGGTGTCGCTGGTGATGGCCCGTCCGATGGCATGGCTGGCCCGCGCCGCTGCGCCGCTGGTGTGGCTGCTCGACAAGAGTTCGGCGGCGCTGATCGCGCTGTTCGGCTTGCGCGAGCGGGGGGAGCCTTCGGTGACGGCTGAGGAATTGCAGATGATTTTCGCCGAGGCGACCCGTTCGGGCGTGATCGAGGCCGACCAGCGCCAGATCCTCACCGGCGTGGTGCGGCTGGCCGAGCGTCCGGTGCGCGAGATGATGACCCCGCGCACCGAGGTTGACTGGATCGAGGCCGATGCCGACACTGCCGAAATCCGCCAGACCATCGAGGACAGCCCGCATTCGCTGCTGCCGGTTGCCGAAGGCGCGCCCGATACGATCCTCGGGGTTGTCAAAGTGCGCGAGGTGCTTGCGGCAATGGTGGCGGGCGAGCCGGTCGCGATCCGCGCGATGATGCGCCGGGTGGAGGTGGTGCCCGATCAGCTCGATGCGATGGACGCATTGAGGGTGCTGCAATCCGCCGAGGTGGCGATGGCGGTGGTCCACGACGAATATGGCCATTTCGAAGGCATCGTCACGCCGGTCGATTTGCTGACCGCGATCGTCGGCACCTTCGCCAGCGATCAGGACGCGGGCGATTTGCCGCAGGTGGTCGAGCGCGAGGACGGTTCGCTGCTGGTGGCCGGCTCGCTTTCCGCCGATGCGCTGGCCGACCGGCTGGGGCTGGAATATGGCGAGCACCGCGAATTCGGCACGGCAGCGGGCTATGTGCTGTCGGTGCTCAAGAAGCTCCCCGCCGAGGGCGAGCATTTCACCGATCAGGGCTGGCGCTTCGAGGTGGTCGACATGGATGGCCGCCGGATCGACAAGCTGCTGGTCACCCGCGACGAGCAGGCGGCGTGAGCGTGCGGACGAATCTGTAGTGCGACCTGAGGTTAGCGCAGGAACCGGTCGCGCAGCGAACGCAAGGCCGACCGGCCGCCCGCAGCGAAGGAGCCGTCAGGCTCCGGGAGTGAGGATATCGCGGGCTGGAGCGCCCGCGCAATTCAAGAAGGAATCACCGTGCTGGCCGACTGACCATCGCCCTCGGGCGCGGCGATAATGTCGCGGGTGACGCGGCCCTTGGCCACCGTGTTGGTCCCGGTATCGCCGACGGTGCTGCGGATGCCCGGCGCGGCGCTGCCGGCACGGTCGATCACACTTGCTTCCACCCGGCTGCGCGGGGCGGGGCCGCCGAACAGGGCTTCCAGCGCCTGCTCGGATGCGGTGCCTTCGCTGGGGCGCGGGGCGCCCGGCGCGGGCGGGGTCAGGGTGAAGTCGGGCGGCACCACCAGCGGGGCCTGACGCTGGACTGCAAACTCGTCAGGACGGTCCCGGTTGAACACGCCGCCGCCGCCGCCACAGGCCGCCAGCATCGCCGAAGCGCCGACCAGCAGGATCACGGGGGCAATTTTACGCATCTGACATCTCTCCACGGGGCGCATCCCCGGTTGCGGTTTCGCCCTTGTCGCGCACGAACAGGCTGCGGGCAAGGATTATGAGCACGCCAATGGTAATCGCGGCATCGGCAATGTTGAAGATCAGGAACGGGCGGAATGTCCCGATATGGAAGTCTGCATAATCGATGACATAGCCCAGATCAAAGCGATCGCGGATATTCCCCAGCGCCCCGCCAAGGATCAGCGCAAGGCCCGCAATCTCCCCCAGCGCCTGCTCGCGCATCATCCACACCAGCACGACCAGCGCGATCACCCCGGTCATCGCCACCAGCAGCCAGCGCATTTCCATGTCAGTCGCTTGCAGCATTCCCAGCGAGATGCCGAAATTCCGGGTGAAGGTCAGGTCGAAAAACGGCAGGAGGTCGAGCGTCTTGCCCACCTCGTTGAGCCCGAGCGGCCCTGTCACGTACCATTTCACCAATTGATCGATTCCCGCCACCAAAGCCGCGAGCGCAAGGCCGATCAGCCGGTTGCGGGTGAACAGGTCGCGCATCAACCGGCAACCGCCCCGACAACCATATCGCAACGACCACACAGCGCCCCGTCATCGGCCACATCGGGCAGATGGCGCCAGCAGCGGCCGCACTTGTGGTGAGTGGTCTTGGCAACGATCACCGCATCACCCTGCCCACGCGTGACTGTCGCGGTGATGAACAGCTCGGCGAGGCTCTCGTCGCTCACGCCTTCGGGCACCATGGCGGCGGGAACGGTGACTTCGGCCTCAAGGCTTGAACGGATGGTCTTGTCGCGGCGCAGCGGCTCGATTGCCTCGTTGACGGCATCGCGCAAGAGCCGCAGCTGTTCCCACTTGGCGCGTTCGGCGACGACGCCGGGTATGCTCGGCCATTCGAGCAGGTGGACCGAGCCGCGCTGGCCCGCCTCGTCCGCTGCGCCATCCTCGGGATAGCGGGAAAGCCACACCTCCTCCGCCGTGAACACCAGCACCGGCGCGGCGTAGCGCACCAGCGCGTGGAACAGGAGGTCGAGCACGGTGCGATAGGCGTTGCGCGTGTTCGATGTCGGCCCGTCGCAATAGAGGCTGTCCTTGCGGATATCGAAGAAGAAGGCCGAAAGGTCCTCGTTGCAGAAATCGACCAGCAGGCGGGTGTAGAGGTTGAAGTCGTAAGCCTCCGCCGCCGCGCGCAATTTGCCGTCAAGTTCGCTCAGGAGCGAGAGGATGTAGACCTCCAGCTCCGGCAGCTCGCCCGCATCGCTCCAGTCGCCCACGAACCCGTCGAGCGCGCCGAGCAGGTAGCGGAAGGTGTTCCTGAGCTTGCGATACTGGTCGCCCACGCCTTTGAGGATTTCATCGCCGATGCGGTGATCCTCGGTGAAATCGACCGAGAGCGCCCACAGCCGGATGATGTCCGCGCCGTAGGTTTCCATCACCTTCAAGGGATCGACCGTGTTGCCGAGGCTCTTCGACATTTTCTTGCCCTTGGCATCCATCGTGAAGCCGTGGGTCAGCACCTGATCGTAAGGCGCGCGGCCGCGGGTGGCGACCGATTGCAGCAGCGAGGACTGGAACCAGCCGCGATGCTGATCCGAGCCTTCGAGGTAGAGGTTGGCGGGCCATGAAAGGTCGGGCCAGCGCCCGCTTTCGAGCACGAAGGCATGGGTGCAGCCCGAATCGAACCACACGTCGAGAATGTCGGTGACCATCTCGAAGTCGTCAGGGTTGTAATCGGAGCCGAGGAAGGCCGCCTTGTTGCGTGTTTCCCAAGCATCCATCCCTTCCGCCTTCACCGCCGCGACGATGCGGGCGTTGACGGCCGGGTCTTGGAGATAGGAACCGTCAGGGCGCACGAACAGCGTGATCGGCACGCCCCACGCGCGCTGGCGGCTGAGCACCCAGTCGGGCCGCCCTTCGACCATCGTGCCGATGCGGTTGCGGCCCTTTTCTGGGGTGAATTTCACCCGCGCGATTTCCGCGAGGGCGGTGTCGCGCAGGCTCGCGCCTTCGGCCAGCGGCTTGTCCATCGGCACGAACCACTGCGGGGTGCAGCGGAAGATCACCTTGGCCTTGGAGCGCCACGAATGCGGGTAGGAATGCGCGTAGTCCGCGCTCGCGGCGAGCAGCGCGCCGGCTTCGGCGAGGTCGGTGCAGATCGGGCCATCGGGCGCGTTGAACTTGGGGTTGATGACGCTCATGCGGCGCTCGTCGCCAGCGCCGAGCCATGGCCAGTCGTCGCGATAGCGCCCGTCGTCCGTCACCGCAAAGACGGGGTTGATGCCGTTCGCCTTGCACAGATCAAAGTCGTCCTCGCCGTGATCGGGCGCCATGTGAACGAGGCCGGTGCCGCTATCGGTGGTGACGAAGTCGCCGGGCAGCAGCGGGCGCGGCGCGGCGAAGAACCCGCCAAGGTGGTGCATCGGGTGGCGGGCGCGGGTGCCGGCCAGCTCTTTGCCATAACGCCACTGATTATCGGCATCCTTGCCGACCCGTTCGACCGCTCGACCGAGGCGCGCTTCAAATTGTTTCACCAAATCGGTGGCGATGAGATAGCGGTGCAGGCCGTCGCTAACCTGACAATAGGTGACCTCCGGCCCATAGGCCAAAGCCTGATTGACCGGGATCGTCCACGGCGTTGTCGTCCAGATCACCGCGTGGGCGCCGATCAGTTCGGGGATCGGGCTTTCGACGATCTCGAACGCCACGTCGATCTGCGTGGAGACAATGTCCTCGTATTCGACCTCCGCCTCGGCCAGCGCGGTCTGTTCGACCGGCGACCACATCACCGGCTTCGAGCCGCGATAGAGATTCCCCGCCTCGGCCAGCTTGAGCAGCTCGGCGACGATCACCGCCTCGCTCTCCTTCTGCATGGTGAGGTAGGGGTGATCCCAATCACCCATGATGCCAAGGCGCTTCAATTGCCCGCGCTGCGCATCGACCCACCTGTGCGCATAGGCGCGGCATTCGTCGCGGAACGCCTTGACCGCCGCCTCGTCACGCCCCTGCCCGGTAAGGACGGGCTTGGCCTTCTTGTCCTTGCGGTAGGCTTCCTCGACCTTCCATTCGATCGGCAACCCGTGGCAGTCCCAGCCGGGCACATAAGGCGCGTCCTTGCCCAAGAGGTTCTGGGTGCGGCACACCATGTCCTTGAGGATGTGGTTGAGCGCATGGCCGATATGCATATCGCCATTGGCGTAGGGCGGGCCATCGTGAAGGATGAATTTCTCGCGCCCCCGGCGCGCCTTGCGCAGCGCGTCATAGAGGCCAATCGCTTCCCAGCGCGCGGCAATGCCCGGCTCCTTCTGGGGGAGGCCGGCCTTCATCGGGAAATCGGTCTTCGGCAGGAAGACGGTGTCGCGGTAATCGCGCTGCGTGCTGTCGTCGGTCATGGCTGCAAGGCGCTTAGAAGCCGCCGCGCCTCGGCGCAATCCTTGTCCATCTGGGCAACCAGCGCCTCGAGGCTGTCAAACTTCGCCTCGCCGCGCAGGAAGTGGTGGAAGGCCACTTCGATCTCCTGCCCATAGAGATCGCCGGAGAAATCGAAGAAAAACGGTTCGAGCAGCTCCTTGGGCGGCTCGAACTGCGGGCGGATGCCGATATTGGCCGCGCCTTTGAGCACTTGTCCGGTGGCGAGCAGGCGGCCCGTCACCGCGTAAATGCCGTATCTGGGCCGCAGGTAGTTGTCGATGGTGACGTTGGCGGTGGGATAGCCAATGGTGCGCCCGCGCTTGTCGCCGTGTTCGACGATGCCGCGAATTGCGAAGGGCCGGGTGAGCAGGCGCGCGGCCAGCTGCGGATCGCCGTCGCGCAGCGCCTGCCGGATTCGGCTCGAGGAGACAACCTCGCCCCCGTCCGCCACCGCCTCGACCACGTGCGAATGCAGGCCGAGCGAACCGCCGAAGGCGCGCAGCAGCGCGACATTGCCCTTCGCCTGCCTGCCGAAGGTGAAATCGCCCCCCGTCACCACCCCGTGCGCGCCGAAGCGGTCGATCAGGATGGTCTGGATGAAGGCCTCGGCGCTGGTGCCGGCGAGTTCGGCATCGAAGTGGAACACCAGCATCGCGGTGGCCCCGGCGGCAAGGTAAAGCTCCTGCCGCTGTTCGAGCGTCGTCAGGCGGAAGGGCGGCACATCGGGGCGGAAGAAGCGCACCGGATGCGGATCGAAGGTGGCGATGATCGAGGGGCGCCCCTCGGCCTTGGCCCAGCCAATCGCCTCGCCCGCCACCGCCTGATGCCCGCGGTGGAACCCGTCGAAATTGCCCAGCGCGATGATCGCACCGCGCAAGGCCTCGGGCATGGGATCGCGGTGATCGAGCCAGCGCATCAGGTCTGCGCTCCGGTGCTTTGGGCGCGGCGGAAGGTCAGGAAGGAAAACGCCGGATGTGCGCCGTCTGCGGCATGATCCTCGCGCGCGGTCAGCACCCAGCCCTTGCCCGGCTCGGCCATGAAGGCATCGCCCGGGTAATCGGCGTGAATCTGGGTCATTTCAATGCGGTGGGCGAGCGGCAGGAACACGTCGTAGATCGCCACCCCGCCGATCACCGCGACTTCACCGGCCGGATTGCCCCGTGCCGCGAGCGCGAGGGCCTCCTTGACCGAACCGGCCATTTCCGCGCCTTCAGGAGCGAAGCCGTCACGCCGCGAGAGCACGATATGGCGGCGGCCGGGAAGCAGGCCGGGCAGGCTCTCGAAAGTCTTGCGACCCATCACCATCGGTCTGCCCATGGTGAGCGCCTTGAAACGCTTGAGATCGGCAGGCAGGCGCCAGGGCAGATCGCCCTCATTGCCGATCGTGCCATTGGCAGCGCGGGCATAGATCAGCACGATCTCGGGGGTCACGCCCGCCGCACTCATGTCAGCGCGTGTCCCACGCGGGTGACATGGCCCATCTTGCGGCCCGCGCGCGCCTCGCGCTTGCCGTAGAGGTGGAGATGTGGTTCGCCCGGTTCGCTCAGGATGGCGTGGGCGGTGAGCGCATCCGCGCCGACGATGTTGCGCATGTCGATCGAGGCAAAGCGCGTCGCGGTGCCGCCCAATGGCAGGCCGCAGATCGCGCGGATGTGGTTTTCGAACTGGCTGGTGGCCGCGCCCTCGATCGTCCAGTGGCCCGAATTGTGCACCCGCGGGGCCATCTCATTGAACACCGGGCCGTCCCTGGTGGCGAAGAATTCGAGCGTCAGCACCCCGACATAGCCGAGCGCTGCTGCGGTTCTGGCGGCCAGTTCGCGCGCGGCGGGAACCTGTGCTTCGATCAGCGCGCCCGCGGGCAGCAGCGACTGCGCCAGCATCCCGCCTTCGTGGCGGTTGGCGGTCGAATCCCAGAACCGCACCTCGCCCGCGGCCGAGCGCACGAGAATTACCGAGAATTCGGCCTCGAACGCCACCAGCCCTTCGTAGATGCAGGTCTTGCCGGGGAAGCGCACGCCGCCCGCCTCGTGGGCCGAGGCGATGCGCCACTGGCCCTTGCCGTCATAGCCATCGCGCGCGGTCTTGAGGATGCCGGGGGTGCCGACGGTGTCGATCGCGCGGGCGAAGTCTTCATCGCTTTCGACCCGCGCATAGGGGGCCGAGGTGCCGCCGAGCCGGGCGATGAAGGCTTTTTCGCCAAGGCGGTCCTGTGCCACTTCGAGCGCGCGGGCCGGGCAGGCAAGGCGGTTTTCCGGGATCGCCGCGACCGCGCCGAGGGGCACGTTCTCGAATTCCCACGTCACCACGTCGCACTTTGCCGCAAAGGCGGCGAGCGCGGCGCGGTCGCCCCAGCCGTTCTCGAAGAAATCGGCGCAGGCATCCGCGGCGACATTGTCGCCCGGCGGAGCATAGGCGATGCAACGATAGCCCAGTTGCAGCGCGGCCATCGCCATCATCCGGCCCAGCTGGCCGCCGCCGAGAATCCCGATGGTCGAGCCTGCGGGCAGCATCAGTCTTGCGGAACCTCGCCCACGGCCGCGCTCCTGGCGGCGCGCCAGTCCTGCAGGCGTTCGGACAGCTCCTTGTCGCCAAGCGCGAGGATCGCCGCAGCCAGCAACCCGGCATTTTTCGCCCCCGCCTCGCCGATCGCCAGCGTGCCGACCGGAACGCCGCCCGGCATCTGCACGATCGAGAGCAGGCTATCCATGCCCGAGAGCGCCCTGGACGGCACCGGCACGCCCAGCACCGGCAGATGCGTCATGCTGGCGATCATGCCCGGCAGATGCGCCGCACCGCCAGCACCTGCGATGATGACATCAAAGCCCTCGCCCTCGGCCCCCTTGGCAAAGGCGACCATGCGATCCGGGGTGCGGTGGGCCGAGACAATCCGCGCCTCGTGAGGCACTTCGAGTTCGTCGAGCACCTCGGCGGCGGCCTTCATGATCGGCCAGTCGGACTGGCTGCCCATCACGATCGCGACGCGTCCCCCGGCCTGGTCCATCATGCGTCCTTCAGATAGTAACGGGCGCCCGTCACCGCGCTGCCGTCAAAGTCATAGATGATCGGCTGGCCGGTGGGAATCTCAAGGTCGGTGATGTCTGCGTCCGAAATGCCCGAGAGGTGCTTGACCAGCGCGCGCAAGCTGTTGCCGTGCGCGGCAATGATTACCGTCTCCCCGCTGGCGAGGACGGGCAGGATGGTGCTTTCCCAATAGGGCAGCACGCGCGCGATCGTCAGCTTGAGGCTTTCGGTGTTCGGGATCGCGATCCCGGCATAGCGCGGGTCGGATGCCAGATCGAAGGCGCTCCCCGCTTCCAGAACCGGGGGCGGAATGTCGAAGGAGCGCCGCCAGATCTTGACCTGATCTTCGCCATGCTTGGCCGCCGTCTCGGCCTTGTCGAGCCCGGTCAGCCCGCCATAGTGCCGTTCGTTCAGGCGCCAGTCCTTGACTTCGGGGATCCACAGGCGGCCGGCTGCCTCCAGCGCCAGATGCAGCGTCTTGATCGCGCGGGTCTGGAGGCTGGTGAAAGCGTAGGTGGGCAGCACGCCCTTCGCCTTGAGCAGCGCGCCGGCAGCGGTGGCCTCGGCCACGCCTTGGGCGGTCAGATCGACATCCCACCAGCCGGTGAAGCGGTTTTCGAGGTTCCACTGGCTCTGGCCGTGGCGGACGAGGATGAGCTTGGGCATATTGGCTCCGTCACTGTCGGGAGCCGCGTTCGTTAGCTATCGTCAGCGCGATTGGGAAGCGATTCCGTCGCATCCGAATCGCCCAGAGCACGCGCCTGCGCCTTGCGCCGCCGCAGGTTTTCGCGCAGTTTCGCCGCGAGCCGCTCTTCCCGCGCCTTGGGCGAGGATATCTTCTTGCGGGCATCTTCATTCATGCGCAATGCCTTGGCCTTATCGCGCCGGGTGCTCAAGTGGCAAAGCGATAGCGCAACAAGAACGTTGACATTGCCCCGAGGCGCGACAATAGGGCGCGCCTGTTCCGGCGCTGCTGTAGCTCAGTGGTAGAGCGCACCCTTGGTAAGGGTGAGGTCGGGAGTTCAATCCTCCCCAGCAGCACCATTTCTACCTTAATAACAACCCCTTAGCGGGACCCCGAAATCAGACCCCGAGCACGGGGTAGAGAGAGGGGGGTAGAGCGCCGGTAGCTCCGATTCAGTCGTATCCCCGGAGGCAACGCCTTGCGTTGTCGTGGCATTTTGCGCCAAGTCGGGGTACAGATTGGCGATGGCCGAGCCCAATCAACTAGCACGCGAATACGACGCAATGCCCGAGAGGCACGAGCTTTACGCCAAATTCGGCATCACCGCCGAAGCGGCGCAGTTGTCCCAAACAGAGCTGGGGACCCTTCTGCTTTCCCTACAGGCCCGGCGGGAGGGGTGGCACGAGGAGCCGGACGGCGAGGCGGCCCGCGCTTTCCTCGACCGGATCGACCGCTAGACCCTCGGGCAACTGCTCAAGGACGTTAAGCTCCACGTCAGCTTCGAGGGCGGGGTCGAGGCCCTGTTCACATTGGCGCTCAACGCGCGCAACCGGCTATCCCACGGCTTCTTCGAGCGGCACAATTTCAGGATTCAGACGAGCGAGGGGCGCGCCAAGATGGTGGCGGACCTCGAGCAACTTCACGCCGAGCTGTTCACCGCGTGGCAGGTCGCAAGCTCGATTACCGAGGCAATGGTGGGCGAGCTCCAAAGGGGCGCACACGTACCCACGCAAACGGAATAATCATCAATGGTCGCTCAAGCTGTGCCCAACCTAGAAGATGCCCGAGCCTGCCTTGTCCGTGCGCAACGGCATTACGCCGAATTCAAGCAGCTATCCGATCCCGGCGGGCTGTGGCGTATCACCGCTGGGCGGGACGAGGCTACCGGGGAGTGGTTCAACCGCCTCGAACACAACCGGGCGCGGCTCGTCGCGGCCAAGCCCGTCCTAGCAGACAGCGCCACCAACGCGATCTCCGCGCTCGATCACGTGGCCGCCGCAATAGCCAAGGCAAACGGACACGGCCGACTTACACGGCTACACTACCCCTTGGGGCTCAGCGAGGAGGCCATCGGCAACATCAGCGCAAGGACGAGGGAGGCTCTGGGCGAAGGTACGATCCGGGTGCTGGCCGAGGCGCATACCCTACAGCACGCCAACATTCCCTTCATCAGGGTCGATTTGCCCGCGCCGTTGCGCCCGATCAATCCGACGCGCGCGCCAACCGGCACGGTCGCGCTGGCGCGCTCGAGAATGGCCCGGCCGCCAAGCCGCACTGTGATGCCGTCAATGGTAAGCATGGAAGGGCCAGTAACATTCTCTCCCCCGCACCCCAAAGGAATTTCCTTGGGGGCTTTCCTCCGCCCGCGGTTCAGCCTGGCCGGCTGGCTATCCATGCGATTTTCAAGGCGTCGCTCTCAGAATTTGGGTATCGTCAGCAGCCCGGCGGGCGCGGCAAGGCACAAGCCGTCTGCGGGATCGCATCATGGCCGGCGGTGATGTTCGCCCGGGTAGCGGATGGTGGCAATCAATCCTTGCGCGCTGTTGGCGAGCGCCAGCCCGGCGCCCATTGCGGTGCAGATGTCCCGCGCGATCGCCAACCCGAGGCCCGATCCGGGGGTATCGGGATCGAACCGCGCACCCACCGCGAAGGCCTTGTCGAGCAGGTCTTCGGCAAGCCCCGGGCCATCATCCGCGATCTGCGCGATGCAGCCGCCCCCGCCCTCGCACGTGAACGTCAGGACAACCTCTTCGCGCGCCCATTTCCCGGCATTGTCGAGCAGGATCGACAAGACCTCGGCATAATCGACCGGGTCGAGCGGCAGCACCACCCCGGCACAGCTTTCGGCATGGATCACGAACCGCTTGCCCGGGTGCAGCCGCTGCATCGCGCGCAGGATCGGGGCTGCGACATCGGGCACCACCACCCCGCGCCCGGCCGGTGTTCTGCCCGCCACCGACCGGGCACGGGCGAGCTGGTATTCGATCTGCTGCTCCATCGCACCGACCTGATCGAGCAGCACCGCGCCGGCTGCCCGGGTTTCGCTGTGTTCGGCCAGACGTTCGGCCTCGTCGGTGATGATCGCCAGCGGTGTGCGCAGCGAATGGGCGAGGTTGCCGGCCTGCACCCGCGCCCGCGCCACCATCGCCTCGTTCTGACGGATATAGGCGTTGAGATCGGCCGCGAGCGGCGCGATTTCGGCCGGGTATTGCCCCTCCAGTTCTGCCGTCTCCCCGCGCTGCAACCGGCTGAAAGCGCGCGTCAGCCGGTCGAGCGGTCGCAGGCCGAACGCGATCACCGCCACTCCGGTCGCCAGCAGCAAGGTGCCAAGCCCCGCCAGCCACAGTGTCAGATCGCGGGTAAAGGCACCGATCAGCCGGTCCAGTTCGCGCTGGTCGGTGGCGATCACGAAATGAATGTCCTCGCCTGCCGGCCCCTTGCGGGTGAAGCCATAGGTGATTGCCGGCCCGGTCGGCCCGCTATCGAGCCGGTGGAGGATCTCGGGCGAATGGGCGATGCTCTCGTCAAGGCTGCCGCGCGTCATCGAACGCGAGCGCAGCGGTGTGTGCCCTTCGGCGGTGACTTGCCAGTAGAACCCGGACAGCGGCTCGGCGTAGCGCGGATCGGACAGCGCACGCGAGAGCACGATGGCGCCGTCCGGGGCAATCTCGGTCAGGCCGCCCAGCTCGCGCACATGGACTTCAAGCTCCTCGTGATAGGACTGCTCGATATGGCGGGTGAAGACTTCCACCGCCGAAAGCCAGATCGCCGCGATGCCAAGCAGCACCCACAGGGTAATGGCGAGCAGGAACCGCAGCCTGAGGCTGCCGGAAACGGGAAGGCGCATCACTTTTCCAGCCTGTAGCCAAGGCCGCGCAGCGTGGTGATCCGCTCGCGCCCGATCTTGCGGCGCAACCGCCCGATCAGCACCTCGACCGTATTGGGCTCGCGTTCGTCATCGAGTGCGTAAAGGTCATCGAGGATGTCGCTTTGTGACAACACCTGTCCGGCGCGGCGCAGGAACAGGTGGAGCAGCCGGAATTCCTGCCGGCTGAGCGCCAGTGGTGCGCCCGCCAGCGTGGCGGTGCGCGCCAGCGGGTCGAGCGCCAGATCGCTCACTGCGATCGTGGTCGCCCGGCTGCCCTGCTGGCGCCGGAACAGCGCGTTGAGCCGCGCCAGCAGTTCCTCGAAACGCACCGGCTTGACCACGAAATCATCCGCGCCGGCATTCAGCCCTTCGACCTTGTCCTGCCAGCTTCCGCGGGCGGTCAGGATCAGGATCGGGGTCTCCACCCGCCGGCTGCGCCAGTGGCGCAGCAGATCAAGCCCGCTGCCATCGGGCAGGCCGAGATCGAGGATCACCGCGCCCATACGGTCGACATCGAGCCAGCCCTCGGCCTCGCAGAAGCTGGTGGCGAGTTCGACCGCGAAATCGGCTGCGCGCAGCCGCTCGCTCAGCCGCCGGCCGAGTTCGGGATCGTCTTCGACTACGAGCAGGCGCATGGCGTGCCGGTTCCTTTCCGCCGCCGGAGATGGCCCCGGAAACTGACAAGAAGCTGCCAGATTGGCAAGTTTCTGTCAGCTTGGTGCGGCAAAGGGGCGGCATGACTGCGCACCTCATCGCCCGCCTTTCCGGATTTGCCGTGTTTGCCGCCGTGTCCGCCTGTTCCTCCCCCCCCTTGGAGCAGGACGGCGCTGACGACAGCGCGGAGAATGCGGTAAAGGGGCTGGCGATCGAGTCCGTTGCGGCCAAGGCGGTCGAAAATGTCCCGCTTGGCAGCGTGCCCGGAACCGTCAGCCTCCCCCCCGAGGCCCGGGTTGCGGTCACTGCGCCCTTCGCCGGCGCGGTGGTGCGGGTCTTTGTGATCGAAGGCCAGGAGGTCAAGCGCGGAGCGCCGCTCGGGCTGGTGCGCGCGGCCGAGCCGGTGGCCATCGGCGGCGATCTTGCCCGTGCCCGCTCGGCCGCCGCACTGGCCGAGGCGCGCGCCAAGCGGCTGGCGCAGCTGGCCGATGAAGGCATCATCGCCGAGGCCCGCGCCGACGAGGCCCGCGCCGAGCTTGAACAGGCCCGCGCCAGCGTGGCGCAGTTCGCGCGGATGGCCGCGCTCGGCGGAATCGGTGCGGACGGCACCATGACGTTGCGCGCCCCGATTGCCGGACGTGTGGCCCATGTCGGGGTCGAGACCGGCGGCGGGGTCGATACGCTTACCGCGCCCTTCGTGATCGAGGCGGCGGGCGCCTACCAGATCGAACTGCAACTGCCCGAACGGCTCGCGCAAGCGGTGCGCCCCGGCCTGGCGGTCGAGATCACCCCGGGCGGCGAGGGGGCAAAGCCGGTTGGCGGGCAGATCGTCGCGGTCGCCCCGTCGCTCGATCCGGCCACGCGATCGGTGATGGCCCGCGCCAGCATCGGCGGCGCGCCCGGCGTGATCGCGGGGCGCAATGTCACCGTCACCATTCTTGGCCGGGGGCGCGGCATTGCCGTGCCCGATCGCGCCGTCACCCGCATCGGCGACAAGGATCATGTGTTCGTGCGTGCCGCAACCTCCGGGGGCAAGGCGTGGCAGCCGCGCGCGGTGACGGTCGCCGCGCGGGCCGGCGGACTGGCGGTGATTTCTGCCGGGCTGGCGGCGGGCGAGGTGGTGGCAGGCTCCAGCGTCGCCGAACTCAAAGCCATGAACGCGGAATAGGGCGCAGCACATGCTCAACATGCTTGTCGAACGCGCGCTCAAGCTGCGGCTGGCCGTGCTTGGCCTTGCGGCCCTGCTGGCCGGGTTGGGCGGCTGGTCGTTCCTCAACCTACCGATCGATGCCTTTCCCGATATCAGCACCACCCAGGTCAAGATCATCCTCAAGGCCCCCGGCATGACCCCCGAGGAGGTCGAAAGCCGGGTCGTCACCCCGATCGAGATGGAGATGCTCGGTATCCCCGACCAGACCGTGCTGCGCTCGGTCGCCAAATATGCGATTGCCGACATCACCATCGACTTCACCGACAGCACCGACATCTACTGGGCGCGCCAGCAGGTGGGCGAGCGGCTGAATGCGGTGATGGCCGATCTGCCGCCGGGCGTGGAAGGGGGGCTTGCGCCGATCTCCACGCCGCTGTCCGAGATGTTCATGTTCACGCTCGAAGGGCCGCAGTCGCTCGCTGAAAAGCGCCGCGTGCTGGACTGGACCATCCGTCCGGCGCTGCGCACGGTGCCGGGGGTGGCAGACGTGAACGCACTGGGTGGCTACGCCGAGACCTTCGAGGTCGCCCCCGACAGCGCCGCGCTGGCGGCAGCCGGGCTCAGCACCGCCGATCTTGTCGCCGCGATCGAAGCGAGCAACCGCAATGATGGCGCGGGCCGGCTTGCGAGCGGCGAGGAAGCGCTGATCGTGCGTGCCACCGGCGCGATCCGCACGCTTGACGATCTGGCTGCGGTGGTGGTGCGTTCGGCCGGCGGCGCGGTGGTGCGGGTTGGCGATGTCGCCGCGGTGCGCACCGGCAGCCTCACCCGCTACGGCGCGGTCAGCAAGGACGGCACGGGCGAGGCGGTCGAGGGCCTCGTCATCGGCCTTCGCGGGGCGGATGCGGCCAAGGTGGTGGAAGGGGTCAAGACCCGGCTCGAAGAGATCAAGCCCAGTCTTCCGCCTGGCATGAGCATCGACGTGTTCTACGACCGTTCGGACCTCATTACCCAAGCGGTCGGCACGGTCGAATCCGCGCTGTTGGAAGCGACCGTGCTGGTCGTCATCCTGCTGCTGCTGTTCCTGGGCGATGTGCGCGCCTCGGTGATCGTCGCGCTGGCGCTGCCGATGGCAGTGCTGCTCACCTTCATCTTCATGCGGTCGATCGGCCTCACCGCCAACCTGATGAGCCTTGGCGGCCTTGCCATTGCGGTCGGCATTCTGGTGGACGGTGCGGTGGTGGTGGTCGAGAACGTGGTTGAACGCCTGTCCGATCCCCGCCACGTTTCTACCAGCAAGCTGCGCAATGTGTTCATCGCCTCTGCCGAAGTCGCAAAGCCGGTTGCCTCGGGCCTTGCGATCATCGCCATCGTGTTCCTGCCGCTGCTGACGCTCGAAGGGCTGGAGGGCAAGCTGTTCTCTCCGGTCGCGCTCACCATCGTGCTGGCGCTTGCCTCGGCGATGGTGCTGTCGCTGACGCTGGTGCCGGTGCTGGCCTTCTACCTGCTCAAGGTGAAAGTCGATGAAGCCGGACAGCATCACGAACCCTGGCTGATGCGCCAGATCGCGCCGCGCTATCGTGCCCTGCTTCAGGGGGCCTTCGCCCACAAGCGGCGGGTGTTTGTGGTGGCCGGGATTGGCCTGGCGCTGGCGGGCGCGGCCTACGGCGTCACCGGCAAGACCTTCCTGCCGGTGATGGACGAAGGCTCGGTGATCGTGCAGCTTTCCAAGCTCCCCTCGATTGCGCTTTCCCATTCGGTCGAAGGCGACCTGAAGGTGCAGCGCGCGATCCTCAAGCAGGTGCCCGAAGTCGAGGCGGTGATCGCCCGCGTCGGTTCGGACGAGCTTGGCCTTGATCCGATGAGCCCGAACGAGACCGACAGCTTCCTCAAGCTCAAACCGCGCGAGGAATGGCGCGTGTCTGACAAGGAATGGCTGGTCGATCAGCTGCGCAAGGTGATGGCACAATTCCCCGGCATCGAGCCGACCTTCACCCAGCCGATCGAGATGCGCACCTCGGAAATGCTGACCGGTGCGCGCGGCGATCTGGCGATCAAGCTGTTCGGGCCGGACAATGCCGAACTGGCGCGGCTCGCAGGCGCGATCCAGACCCGGCTGGCCGGGATCGCGGGCACCAGCGAAACCATGACGGTCGCCAATGACCGGGTTGATTACCTGCTGGTGGATATCGACCGGGTGGCGGCGGGCCGGGTCGGGATGCCGGTGTCCGATTTGCAGGACATGATGCGCGCCGAGGTTGAAGGCGTGCGGGCCGGCGTGGTGGCCGATGGTGTGCGCCGCGTGCCGATCGTGCTGCGCGGCGCGGGCGGTAGCGGCGCGCTTGACGCGCAGGGCTTTGCCGATCTCGTCTATCGCACGCCCACTGGCCAGCTGGTGCGGGCCAGCGATGTCGCCTCGGTGATGCGTTCCGAAGGGCCGGTCAAGCTGGAGCACGAGAACGGTTCGCGCTTTGCCATGGTGCAGGCCTTCGTCACCGGGCGCGACATTGTCGGCTATGTCGATGATGCCAAGGCCGATATCGCCGCCAACGTCCCGCTGCCACCGGGCTACCGGATCGCATGGGGCGGACAATTCGAGAACCAGCAACGCGCCTCGGCCCGTCTGCTGGTGGTGCTGCCGGTGGCGATCGGGCTGATCTTCGCGGTGCTCTATCTGAGTCTCGGCTCGGTGCGCGCTTCGCTGCTGATCCTCACCAACATTCCCTTTGCGGCAGTGGGCGGGATGATCGCGCTGGCGGTGTCGGGCGAATATCTCTCGGTGCCCGCTTCGGTCGGCTTCATCGCCTTGCTCGGCATCGCGGTGCTCAACGGCCTCGTCATGGTCACCTATTTCCGCCAACTGCGCGAAAGCGGGATGCCATTGGCTGAAGCGGTGCGCCGCGGGGCAGAACGCCGCCTGCGTCCGGTGCTGATGACCGCCAGCATCGCCGCCTTCGGCCTCGTCCCGCTGCTGTTCGCCACCGGGCCGGGCTCGGAAATCCAGAAACCGCTCGCCATCGTCGTCATCGGCGGGCTGGTGACAGCCACCCTGCTGACGCTGGTGTTGCTGCCGATCCTCTACGAACGATTCGGCGAAGGCCCGGCCGACCATGCCGACGAACTGCCGGAGGCCAGCGCATGATCCGCCGCATCGCCCCTGTTGCTCTGGCCGCCTCATCGCTGGCCGCACCGCTGGCTGCCGAACCGGGCCTGCCGCCCGAAGAAGCGGTGGCCACCGCGCTGCTTGAACACCCCAGCGTGATTGCCGCCCGCGCCCGGCTCGAAGCTGCGCGTGCCCGCGCCGAGGCGCTGCGCAAGGGCACCCATGAATTCACCGTGCAGGGCAGCTACACCCGGCGCGATGTCAACGGCGGGGCCGCCTTCGACGAATATGACGCGCAATTGAGCCGCCCGATCCGCTTGCCCGGCAAGGCGCGGCTCGATCGCGCAATCGGCACGCACGGCACAGCCGTGGCCGAGAATGTCGCCGAAGATGCCCGCCACGAAGCCGCCCTGTTGCTCGCGGCGCACTGGTTCGACTGGCTTTCGGCCTCCGCACAGGCCGAGGCCGACCGGGCGGCGGTTGCCAATTACGAGGCCGCGCTGGCCGCGGTCGTCCGGCGGCGGGACTTGCGTGATGCGGCGCAGCTCGATGTCGATCAGGCCGAAGCGGCTCTCGCCGAGGCGCGCCGCACGCTGGAGCAATCCGCGGGGCTTGCCGCGCTCGCCCGCGCACGCCTTGCCGCGCAGTTCCCCGGCCTTGCCCTGCCGCAGCAGGCGCCCGCCGTGCCGCTGCCCGAAATGGCCGATGCACGCCTGTCGCAGCTGGGCGATCTGGTGGTGGTCAACAGCCACCAGATCGCCGCCGCCGAGGCCGAGAGCGCTCGCATGGCGGCGCTCGCCGATCGCGCGCGGGCCGACCGGATGGCCGATCCCACCATCGGTCTCAGGCTGTTCTCCGAATTTGGCGGGCTGGAACGCGGCGCGGGCGTGATCGTCAGCCTGCCGCTGGGCGGAGGGCACCGCCGCGCCCTCGCGAACGAGGCCAGCGCCGGCGCTTCGGCAGCGCGGGCCGACGAACAGCTCGCCCGTTTCGACGTTGCCGAAACCGCCACAGCCGATGTGACCGAGGCCCGCTTCCGCATCAGCAGCTGGCAGCGCGCCCGCGAGGCGGTGGCCGCGCAGATGGCCGCGCTCGAAAAGCTGCGGCGCGGGCACCAAATGGGCGAAATCGACCTTGCCGATCTGTTGCTGGGTGAACGCATGGTGCATGATGCCTTCCGCCGCGAGGCCGAGGCCCGCGCCGAGGCCCTGCGGGCGATCACCAAGCTGCGGATCGATGCGCACGACCTGTGGCTGGCGGATTGATCGGGCACAGCGACAGTTCCGACCAGTCGCACAGTTCTGGAATCCTTCATTCCCGCCCTTGCCAATAGCCGTTCCTCCAGCCAACAACCGCGATCTGGGGAGGTGCCAGATGGCCGCATCGAAATTCTGGAGTCTGGGCGGCGTGCTGGTGGCCTTCGCGGCCATCGCGCTGCCGCTGCCGGCTCTCGCCGCGCGGGAGGGCCCTGTCGAGAAGGTCGCCAACAAGACCGGCAAGTTTGCCAGCACGACCTCGTATCGCCCGCTCGTGGAAAAGCTCGAGGCGGCAAGTGATGCCGGCAACACCGATGTGGTCGCCAAGCTGCTGCCGATTGTCGATGCGCTTGTGCTCAACACCGATGACGCCTCGCAAGAGGATCAGGACTATGCCTTGCCGGTGCTGCAAAGCGCCCATGCGCTGATCGGCGATTTCGCGGGCGAGCGAACCATCATTGATCGCAGGGCCGCCATTGCTGCAGCGCGCGAGGGACCGGACAGCTACACAGCGGCGATCATCGCCGTGGACGTTGCCGATTTCCTGCGCCGTGAAGGCCGCCCGGCCGAAGGCGAAGCGCACTTGCGCCGTGCTGTGGCCGCCAGCGCTGATCCGGACATCAAAATCGGTCTTCAATCGGCACTGGCGCGCTACCTCGACGATGCCCAGCATCTGGGCGATGCGATCGACGCCTATCGGGCCTTGCTCGAGCTGCAGGTGCAGCAGGAAGGGCCGGGTTCCAACAATGTGTTCAAGACCGTCGAATCCCTGAGCTGGGATCTCGGCCAGGCGGGCCGTCATGCCGAGGCGCTCGCGCTGCTGGAAACCACGCTCCCGCGCGCCGAGGCCGCGTGGCGGGAAACCGGCGCAACCGAAACCTACAACGGCACGATGGATAGCCTGGTGGCCGGTCTGATCTATGCCAATCTGCTCGAACGCAAGGCCGATCACCTCGGCGCGCAGGGCAAGATCACCCTGTCCGATTCCCATTTCGAGGCCGCTGGCAGGCTGCGCACGCGCTATTTCACCCGGCCGACCGAATTCGTCGCGCGCACCTACAACAACATGGCCTTTCGCCAGAACTTCCAGGGCCGCTTTGCGCTGGCGGAAGCCAATGCCCGCAAGGCGCTCGAGATCTTCGAGGGCGTCTACAGCCAGACGGATGTTTCGGAGAGCCTCACTTACGCCAAGTACAAGTACAATCTCGCCGCCGCGCTGCTGGGGCAGGGGCGGGCCGAGGAGGCCTTGCCGCTGCTGCGCTTCGGCGTTCCGATCCAGCGCAGGCTCGGCCCCGATCATCCCGATCTCGTGATCCTGCTGACCACGCTATCGCGCGCGATCGTGGCGGCCGGGGGTGATCTCGACGAGGCGCTCTTGCTGTCGCGCGAAGCGGCCACCATTGCCCGCAAGCACCGCGCTGCGCGCCTTGCGGGGGGCTATGCCGACAGCACGCCCGATCCCGCCTCGTCCGCGCTTACCCGCGCGATTGCCGGGGATGCGCGCACCCATGATCCGTTGTCGATGGCCTATGGCGCGGTGATGGAGGCAACGGCGGCCGGGGTGGATGCCGCAGGGCGCGGCGATGCCGACATCCTGCGCAACGAGATGTTCGTGGCCACGCAGGATCTCGAACAGTCGACCGCCGGTCAGGCCATGGCCGAAGCCGCCGCGCGCGCGATGGCGGACGAGGGCGAGCTGGGCGCTCTGATCACCCGCAAGCAGCAACTGGCCGATCGCGCCCGCGCGCTCAACCTTGCGGTCACCGCCAGCGTGCTGGCCAGTCAAACCGCAGCCCTTGAAGAACAACGCACCGCGCTCTCGCAAGTGGTGCAGGAGCTTGCCGCTGTCGATGCGCAGCTGAAGCAAGACTTCCCCGAATTCGACGCGCTCGTCTCGCCTTCCGCGCTTTCGGTGGACGAGGTCAAGGCGCGCCTAGCCGCCGACGAGGCCTTGATCCTGATCGTCCCCAACGGCGCGGACTACTACGCCTTTGCGATTGCGCCCGGTGCCGAACGGCTCCGTGTGGTAGCCGATGCGAGAGAGCCGGTCGCCCGGCTGGTGGCACGGCTGCGCTGCCGCATGGATGAAGCCAGCTGCGTTTCTGATGCAGACATGGACTCCACCTCCGACCAGCCTGGCGAACTCGAGGGGATCGACGCCTTCTTTCCGCGCTTTGATCGCGAGGCGGCCCACCGGCTCTACACCACCATGTTCCAGCCGCTTGAACCGGCGCTCGGCAAGGCGAAGCGCATTTTCGTCACGGTTGCAGGGCCGCTGGGCGGATTGCCGCTGCCGGTGCTTATCACTGGCTTTGATCCGGCCAAGGACAAGGCCGATGCGGGGGATGCCGAAACCCTCAAGCAATCGGCCTGGCTGGGCGACAAATACGCCTTCATCACCCTTCCCGCGGTTTCCGCACTGCGGATCGCGCGTCCGCTGCCCGGCGCGGCGGCTGCCGAGCGGGGCTTTCTCGGCTATGGCGCACCCAGTCTTGAGGGTGCTTCAGGTGCTTCACGCAGTGTCGAACAGGGCGGGCGGCGCGCGATGCGCGGGGCGTTGCAGGCGATCGCCACCGCATCCCCTGATGCCCTGCGCAAGCTGTCCCCGCTGCCGGGCACGGAAATCGAGCTCAAGAGCATGGCAGCAGCGCTCAATGCCACGCCCGGCGAACTGCGGCTCGGGTCTGCGGCAACCGAGGCTGCGCTCAAGCAGGAGAGCCGCCTTGCCAGCGCGGGGATCATCGCCTTTGCCACCCACGGCCTGCTGCCCAGCGAAGTGGGGCGTGCGGCCGAGCCGGGCCTGGTCTTCACTCCGCCAGCGACCGCCAGCCCGCAAGACGACGGCCTGCTCACAGCGAGCG
>JBKBLZ010000015.1:0-54210 GCA_046296035.1 Erythrobacter sp.
ATCCTGCGTGGGCGTGACGCCCAACAAATGGCCCAGCGATACCCACCATCCGAACCGATTCCGGTCTGCTGAAAAGGCCCTCAGAGAAAGTGGGCGAACTGGCCCACCAAAACTGCTCGGCCGCGCTCTCCGCAGACCGGAGCCGGCCTCGGAATGCCGCAGTTCTGCGGGGATCTCGGGGGATTGAAAACTATTCAATATCAATTACTTGAATGGTGGCGGAGCAGGAGGGATTCGAACCCTCGATACGGTTTTGCCGTATACACACTTTCCAGGCGTGCGCCTTCGACCACTCGGCCACTGCTCCATGCCCATTGGTGCGCTACCGCTTCGCTGCTTGAGCGCCGATTGGCGCGCTACCGCTTCGCTGCTTGAGCGCCGATTGGCGCGCTACCGCTTCGCTGCTTCAGCGCCGGTTGGCGCGCTACCGCTTCGCTGCTTGAGCGCCCAAGAGGGGCAAGTCCCGGCCGATAGCGGCGAACGAAGCACTCTGCAAGGCGACAGGTTTGGCCGGGTGCAGGAATTGTGGTAATAGAGTCGCCCTAGCCAGCGCTGCGCGGATCCGGCATTCCCTGCGAACGCTGCTACAGAAAACCCCTTTCCGCCCTCCAAAACGCGTGGAAAGGGGTTTTTGATTGGGGTGTGAGTGTGTCACAACCCTCGCCATGAGAACCGCACTCCTCGCCGCTGCGACGGCCCTTGCCCTTGCCCTGCCCGCTTCCGCTCAGGAGGAGCCGAAGGGAGCGCCCGCGCCGTCCGAGATCGTCGCGGCTGCGCCCAAGGCGGATTGGGTCGCGATCCCGGCGGAGGATCTGCTGGTGCTGACCCTCGCGCCGGATGCCGAGGGCAAGCCGCGGCAGGTGGTGATCCAGCTGATGCCCGCCCCCTTCTCGCAAGGCTGGGTCCACAACATCCGCCTGTTCGCACGGAGCGGCTGGTATGACGGGATCTCGGTCAACCGGGTGCAGGACAATTACGTCACCCAGTGGGGCGATCCCAATTATGACAACCCGGAAGCGACCGGACAGGTCAAGCCCTTGCCGGAAGGGCTGAAGACGATGGGAGAGGCAGAGTATATCGTCAGCGTGTTCCGCGATAGCGTTCAAGAGCTTCCTGCCAAGCCGCCGATGATCGCGGGCAGCGCCCACCCGCCAATAGGCCTCGCAGCAGTTGCGCCGGCTTGGGGCGTCGATTCTTACGCTTCCACCACCGGCTTCTGGTCTGGCTGGCCACTAGGCATTGGTGATCAGAGCACCTGGCCGGTCCACTGCTACGGCATGGTCGGCGTCGGACGGAATTATTCTCCCGACACCGGATCGGGCGCGGAGCTTTATACCGTGATTGGCCATGCGCCGCGCCACCTCGATCGCAATATCGCGCTGGTGGGCCGGGTGATCGAGGGGATGCAGCACCTCTCCTCCCTGCCGCGCGGGGCGGGGGCGCTGGGATTCTACACCGCCGAGGAAGCCGCCAAGCGCACGCCGATCCTGACAGTTCGGGTGGCGAGCGATCTGCCCGCTGGTGAGCAGCCCAAGTTCGAATACCTTTCGACCGAAAGCCAGACCTTCGCGGCCTACGCCGAAGCCATCGCCAACCGCCGTGATCCATTCTTCATCGTGCCCGCAGGCGGCGCGGACATCTGCAATATCAAGGTGCCGGTGCGGCGGGTGGAGGACGCCGGCTGAAGCTATTGCCGTTCCGCCTGCGCCACGGCATCGCTGGCGCGCAGGGCCGACAGGATGCGGTTGAGGTGAGCGACATCCTCGACCTCCACCTCAACATCGTAGGTGACGAAGGGGTGATCGATCTGCGCCTGGATCAGCGTGATGATGTTGGCCTTGTTCTGGGCAAAGATCCCGGCCATCTCTGCCAGCGTGCCAAGCCGGTCGTAGATTGTTACCGAAAGCTGGCCGGCTGCGCCCACCGAACGGTTGCCCCACGCCAGATCGATCCAGTCACTGTCCACGCCGCTGGCGAGTTCCATGCAATCGATCGCGTGGACCAGCACGGTGTTGCCCTTGCGGCGGATGCCGACGATGCGGTCGCCCGGCACCGGGTGGCAGCAGGGGGCGAGATCGAAGGCGACACCCGGGGTGAGGCCGCGGATCGAGATGGCACGCTCGCGGCGTTCCCAATGCTCATCCTCCTCGATCCCTGCGGTGCAGCCGGGCACCAGCGCCTCCATCACTTCGCGGTCGGTGATCTTGGCGGCGCCGATCGCGTACATGAGATCATCCGGCTCCTCCATGTCGAGCCGTTCGACAGCGGCGCGGATCGCCTTCTTGCCGATGCGTGCGGGCACGCGCGCAGCGATCTCGTCGAACAGCTTCGATCCGATCGCGGCAACCTCGGCGCGTTCCTTCATCCGCACCGCGCGGCGGATCGCGGCGCGGGCCTTGCCGGTGACGACGAAGGCCAGCCATGACAGCTGCGGCGCGGCATGAGGATTCTTGATGATCTCCACCACGTCACCATTCGCCAGCGGCGTTCTGAGCGGCATGTGCCGCCCGTTGATCTTCACGCCTGCGGTTTGCAGGCCGAGATTGGTGTGCACCGCGAAGGCGAAGTCCACCGCCGTCGCCCCCTTGGGCAGCTGGAACAGCGCGCCCTTGGGGGTGAAGGCAAAGATGCGGTCCTGATAGATCGCCAGCCGCGTGTGTTCGAGCAGCTCTTCGGCATCGTGGCTGGCATCGACGATCTCGATCAGGTCGCGCAGCCAGCCAACCGCGCCATCGGGCTTATCGCCCTGCTTGTAAGCCCAGTGCGCGGCGAGCCCGAATTCGTTGGTGCGATGCATCGCGCGGGTGCGGATCTGCACTTCGACCCGCATCGAGTTTTCATACATCAGCGAGGTGTGCAGGCTGCGGTAACCGTTTGACTTGGGTGTCGAGATATAATCCTTGAACTTTCCGGGCAGGAACTGCCAGGTGGTATGCAGGATGCCGAGCGCGCGGTAACAGTCCTCCTCGGTTTCGGTGACGACACGAAAGGCCATGATGTCGGTCACCTGTTCAAAGCTGACATGGCGTTCCGCCATCTTGTGCCAGATCGAATAGGGGTGCTTCTCGCGCCCGTAAACCTCGACCTTGAGGCCGGCCTCGGCGAGGCGCTGCTTGATCTTGAGGGCAATCGCATCAACCTGCCCGCCATCCTGCGAGCGCAGCGCGTCGAGCCGCCCGGTGATCGTGGCATAGGCTTCCGGTTCCAGCTCGCGGAAGGCCAGCGCCTGCATCTCGTGCATGTATTCGTACATCCCCACCCGCTCGGCGAGGGGGGCATAGATATCCATCGTCTCGCGTGCGATGCGCTGGCGTTTCTCGGGGTTCTTGATGAAGTGCAGCGTGCGCATGTTGTGCAGCCGGTCGGCCAGCTTGACCAGCAGCACGCGAATGTCTTCGGACATGGCCAGCAGAAACTTGCGCAGGTTCTCTGCCGCGCGCTCGTTCTCCGGCATGGTTTCGATCTTGGAAAGCTTGGTGACCCCGTCCACCAGTCGCGCAACCTCGGGGCCGAAATGGGCCTCGATATCCTCGATCGTGGCCAGCGTGTCTTCCACCGTATCGTGCAGCAGCGCGGTGATGATGGTGGCCTGATCGAGCTTCAGATCGGTCATCAGCCCGGCGACCTCGACCGGGTGCGAAAAATAGGGATCGCCGCTCGCGCGCTTCTGGCTGCCATGCTTCTGCACGGTATAGACATAGGCGCGATTGAGCATCGCCTCGTCAGCGTCAGGATCGTATTCGAGGACCTTTTCGACGAGTTCGTATTGGCGCAGCATCACTCCCGAATATGAGCGCCGGGCGCGTTTGCGGCAAGTGCGAAGGAGGACGCAGTCGTCCGCCTCAACTCCACGTCGCGCGCGGCGGCAGGCTCATCAGGATTGCTTCGATATTGCCACCGGTCTTGAGACCGAAGATCGTGCCGCGATCATAGACCAGGTTGAACTCGGCGTAGCGGCCCCGGTATTCGAGCATCCGCGCTTCGTCGGCCGCATCGAAAGGCGTGTTCATCCGTCTGCGTGCAATCGCCGGGAAAACGGCCAGGAACTGCTTGCCAATGTCCTGGATGAAGGCGAAGTTGCGCTCCCACGCGGCATCATCAGCGCATTCGAGGTGGTCACAGAAGATGCCGCCCACCCCGCGCCCGACCTTGCGGTGGGGGATATAGAAATATTCCTCCGCCCACTTCGAATAGCGTTCGTAATAGGTGGAATTGTGCGGATCGCAGGCAGCCTGCATCGCGGCGTGGAACGCGGCGGTGTCTTCCGCATAGGGGATCGGCGGATTGAGATCCGCCCCGCCGCCGAACCACGCCTTGGTGGTGGTGAGGAAGCGGGTGTTCATGTGGACGGCGGGCACGTGCGGGTTGGCCATGTGCGCGACAAGGCTGATGCCGGTGGCGACAAACCCGGGATTGTCGGCGCTCGCCCCATTGATGGAGCCGGCAAACTCCTTGGCGAAGCTGCCGCGCACGGTCGAGACATTCACGCCGACCTTTTCGAACACCTTGCCTTTCATCAGGCCCTGCGTGCCGCCGCCGGGATCGGGATTGCCTTCCTCCTCGCGTTTCCACGGGGTGTAGGTAAAGCTGGCGTCGGACCCCGCCTCGCGCTCGATCGCCTCGAATTCGGCGCAGATGTGGTCGCGCAGATCTTCAAACCAGACGCGTGCGCGCTCGGTGAAAGGTGTCCAGTCCGTCATACATCCCCGTCCGTCGTTTGTCCGCACCATAAGCGAAGAGCCACGTGGCACAAGTCCCGCCTGGTGGTTGCCAAGGCGAATCTTTGCGGGCAATGACACGGGCATGGTTCGCGCTATGTTCGCCCCCTTCGCCTTTGCCGGACACGAGCTGATGCTTGGGAGCGGGCGCGCACTATACTGGCCGGCGGAGCGGGCACTGCTGGTGGCTGACCTGCATCTGGAAAAGGCCAGCTGGTTTGCCGCAAGGGGTGCGATGCTCCCGCCCTATGACAGCCGCGACACGCTTGAACGGCTGGCCGATGCGGTGCGCGAGACGGGTGCGCGGCGGGTGATCACGCTGGGCGACAATTTCCACGATGATGCGGGCGCGCTGCGGCTGGATGCGCATTGCACCGGGATGCTTGAGGCGCTGACCCGTGCAGTGGACTGGGTGTGGATTACCGGCAACCATGACGAGGAGCTGCCACGCGGCTTCGGCGGGACAATCGTGCCTGAGCTGGAATTGGGCGGGGTGATCCTGCGCCACGAAGCCCGCGCGGGGGAAACGGCGCCCGAGCTTTCGGGCCATTACCACCCCAAGCTGCGGCTGAACGTCCGCAATCGGCATATCGCCCGGCCGTGTGCGGTTCTTGGGCGCGGCGCCGGAGAAAGCGAGCGCATGATCCTGCCGGCTTTTGGCAGCCTCACCGGCGGGCTCGACGCGGGCCATCCCGAAATTCTCGGCGCCCTGCAACCGGCCGCCAGAATCGAGGCGCTGATGCCCGCCAAGGGCCGCATCGCCCGCTTCGCGCTGTGGCAGGCGACAGCGCAAGACTCCAGCTAGCCTTCGGGCGCGATTGGGACTAAGGAGCGCGCAGGCACGCAGCCACAACAGGAGAACACCCCATATCACGTCCACCCCGGCGCTCGCTGGCCCCGCCCGTAAAAAGCGGCCCGCGCTTTGATAACATGATCAACGTCCCCAAGGTTCGCGTCATTGACGACGAAGGCGAAAACCTTGGCGTGATGTACACCCGCGAAGCGATCGAGCAGGCCAATGAAAAGGGCCTCAATCTCGTGGAAGTGTCCCCCAACGCGGACCCGCCGGTGTGCAAGTTCCTCGATGTCGGCAAGTATCGCTACGAGGCCCAGAAGAAGGCCAACCTCGCGCGCAAGAGCCAGAAGACGCAGGACATCAAGGAAGTGAAGATGCGTCCGAACATCGACACGCATGATTATGACGTGAAGATGCGCAACGTCACCAAGTTCATCGACAATGGCGACAAGGTGAAGATCACCCTGCGCTTCCGCGGGCGCGAAATGGCGCACCAGCATCTCGGCATGGACCTGCTCAAGAAGGTGCAGGACGATGTTGCCGAGATCGCCAAGGTCGAAGCCTTCCCGCGGCTTGAAGGCCGCCAGATGCTGATGGTGCTCGCGCCCAAGTAAGGCCTGGGCACCAGTCGCAACCGGATCAGACGGGGGCGGGCCGGCCGGCTCGCCCCCTCGTCGTTTGCAGGCACCGGCGGACGGCTATCACGCTCGACCAAGTGCTGACGGAAACCGATTGCCTGCCACACCGTTGCGCTGGTTCATGCTATTGAAAAGCGGCGCGACCACAGCGCCGCTTACCCCGTTCGGGGCCGCGCATCACGGGAAACAACGCGACCATGCCGTATCTGCCCCGCACCTTCCTCCTGCCCGCCATCCTCGCCGGCGCGATGCTCGCAGGCGCTGCCCCGGCGGCGGCCCGGACTTCGCTGAACGAGGCGGAACTGGCGACCTTCGCGCCTTCAAAGACCCCCAACAACGACAGGATCGACTATTCGATCTGGGACGAGGCGATGAAGAACATCGTCGTCTCGATGGGCCCCAGCTTGCGCGAAAGCGCACCGCGCCCCGATCCCAGCCTCGGCAGCCGCCGTCAGTATGGCCATGTCTCGCGCTACCGGCTCGAAGGCACGCGGGTGATGTTCAGCTTCCTCGACAAGAAGGTGATCGCAAGCTTCACCGAATATCGCAGGGATCTGGAGGACACCGCGACTATCGTTGATATCCAGTCGCTCAGCCGCAACGAGCAGCTCGCCTACTGGATCAACCTCCACAATGTTGCGCTGGTCGAACAGATCGCCAATGCTTGGCCCGTGCGCCAGCCGCGCGAGATCAGGATCGATGGCGTGCCGCTCGATGATGCGCGGTTCATCACCGTGGAGGGCATCCGGCTGTCGCTGCGCGATATCCGCGAGAAAATCGTCTATCGTCACTGGAAGAGCCCCGACGTGATCTATGGCTTCTGGCGCGGGGAGATCGGCGGACCTTCGCTCCAGAAGGAGGCTTTCAATGCGGACAACGTTGCGCGTCTGCTGCAACGCGGCGCGAGCGACTTCGTCAACTCGCTGCGCGGGACGCAGGAACTGGGGAACCGGTTGCAGGTATCCGAACTCTACAAGGAGGCTGCGCCTTACTACTTCCCGAATTTCGAGGCAGACCTGCGCGCCCACCTCGCCCGCCATGCTGACGAAAAGACCGCCGCCCTGTTGGCCAATACCAGCGGCGCAGAGCCAACGGTCGCCGAGCATGACATTGCCGATCTGGAGGGCGGCGTGCGCGAGCCGACCCTGTCGAACGTCACCTCCAACGGACAGCCGGTGAGCTTCCGCATCCCGCAGAGCATGGCCACCCTGCTGCGCGAGCGCGAGACCAAGTTCCAGCAGATCATCCGCCAGGGCCGCACCGGCACCGTAACCTTCAGCACTATCGCTCTGCCGGGCGACCCCGAAGACAAGGGCGAAGTGGAATAGCCGGACCCTGCGGGGCTTGCCGCAGGGCAGGCCTGCCTGTTAGGTCAGGCGACGATGGCGGGGGAGCAGACAAAAAGCGGCATTTCGCACCGCATCGGCCTCATGCTCGGCCCGCTGGCGTTTGCGCTCACCGCGTTTCTGCCGCCGCCTGCGGGCATGCCGCTGGTTGCATGGCTGGTGGCCGGGCTGGTTGGCTGGATGGCAGCGTGGTGGATGACCGAGGCGGTGCCGATGGCGGTTACCGCGATGCTGCCCTTTGTGGTGCTGCCACTGGCCGGGATTTCCTCGGCCGAGGATACAGCGAGCGGGTATTTCTCGCCGATCCTGTTCCTGCTGCTGGGCGGGGCCTTCATCGCGCTGGCGATCGAACGCACCGGGCTGCACCGGCGACTCAGCCTCGCGATCCTGCAGCTGGTCGGCACCGGCGGCGGCCCGGCGCGGCTGCTGTTTGCCTTCATGATCTCGGCGGCGCTGCTGTCGATGCTGATCTCGAACACCTCGACCGCGCTGATCATGATGCCGATGGCGCTGGCGGTGCTGGAGGGAGGAACCCCCTCAAGCAGCACAGCGGCAGGGTATCAGGAAGGCCTCGCCGGTGCGCTGCCGATGGGGATTGCCTTCGCGGCCAGCATCGGCGGACTGGGCACCATCGTCGGCTCGCCCACCAATGCCATCTCGGTCGGCCTGCTTGGCCAGATCGCCGGGGTGCAGATCAGCTTCCTGCAATGGTCGCTCTATGGCGTGCCGCTGGTGTTGCTGAGCGTGCCGCTGGCCGCCTTCATTATTGCCCGGGTGCAGCAGGTGGAGCGCCATCCTTTCGACCTCGCGGCTGCGCGGGATGCCATCGCCAGCCCGTCGGGATGGAGCAGCGCCGAAGTGCGGCTGGCGCTGCTGGTGGCGGTAACCTTTGCCGGCTGGGTTTCGCAGCCGCTGGTCGCCCCGCTGCTTCCCCCCGGCGCGTGGAGCGATGGCACGATCGCCACGCTTGGCGCGCTGGCGCTGTTTCTGCTGCCCGATGGCACGGGGCGCACCCTGCTGGTGTGGGACGAGGCCAGGGCCGCGCCGTGGAGCGTGATCTTCCTGTTCGGCGGCGGGCTGTCGCTGGCCGGCGGGATGCAGGCCTCGGGCCTGACCGGCTGGCTCGGTGAAGCGTTGCTGCCGCTCGAACACTGGCCGCTGATCCTCGTCGCGCTGGCGGTGACGGCGTTGGTGGTGCTGGTGACAGAATTTGCCAGCAATGTCGCCACCGCCACCGCAATCGTGCCCGTCGTCGCTGCACTGGTGGTGGCGCTGGGAGCCGATCCGGTGCTGCTCGCGCTGCCCGCCGCGCTTGCGGCCAGCTGGGGCTTCATGCTCCCCGCCGGAACCGGCCCCAACGCCATCGCCTGGGGGACGGGCCGCATCCGCATCGGCCGGATGGTCACCGCGGGCGCGCTGCTTGACCTTGCCGGCGTGTTGCTGATCATAGGCGTGGTGTGGGGAATCGGGTTGCTGGTGTGACCTGTCACCCGGCGGCGCCTTACCACATCTTGGGGATCGTCTCCTTCAGCTTGTGCATGTCCTTGCCATTGGCGCGGTCCCAGAAGCGCCCGCCGATCAATTGCTCGGCATCATAGGTAACGCAAAGGTAATCCGCCGGCACGCCCGCGAGCTTCGCGTTGTCCATCTTGAAGGTCCACAGCTTGAGCGACCCATTGCGGTATTCGGCCAGCACCGACTTGATGAACCCGTGCGGGACCGGGATGTGAATGCCGAATTTGTCCTGCTTGTCGCCGATCAGCTTGATCGGCTTGGTGAAATCGAACAGCGGGCAGTTGAGAACATAGACCTCGAGCACATCTTCCCGGGCATTGAGCTTGCGCACCTGTTCCTCGAGATCCTTCCAGATACCCTGGTTGAAGCCTGGCTCCTGCGGGCTCATGTTCGAGAGCAGAAAGGTCTCGCTGTTTTCGATGTGGCTGAGTGTCGCATTGGCGCTGGAAACCAGGTGCCCGCGATCATAACCATTGCCCTTGTAGGCATTGAGCGAGGCGCGGAAGCGGTGGGGCACGCGCACGTCGGCGCGAAAATTGTTGAGCCGTTGCGCGCGGGTGAAGGCATCGGGTGCGAATTCGTTGCCGCCGCGGCTAACGATCTCCAGCGTCCACTTGGCCTGCCGGAAATACCAGGAATAGCCGATGGTGAAATAGCGGCCGATCAGCAGCTCGTCGCACACCGGATAGCCGTAGCGCAGCTCGCGCTGCATCAGAAATGGATCGTTCATGCGCAACTCCCCCCGTATTGTCCCGACGCGTGTACGGCGCTAGGGGATGATCGCGGCCCGTTGCCGTGTTGTGACAGGCAGCGTCCCATGAAAGGGAAAATCTGCCAATCTGCCCTGTCCTGCAGATGCGTGCCAGCCGGACATTTTTGATCGCCGCTGCCTTGGCGCGGGCAGCACCTTCAGCCTGTTCATCAGGGGCGGCGAGGCAGAGTGCTTCCGCTTCCTCGGCCACCTCACCATCGCCAAGCTCGCGATCAGCCTCGGCGGGACCGGGACGCTGGCGAGCCACCCCGCCAGCATGACCCGCCTTTCAGTGCCGCAGGCGAGGAAGGAGCTGCTCAAAATCACCGACAACCTCGTGCGCATCAGCGTCGCAATCGAGGATGCCGACGATCTGATCGGCGATTTCGCCGAGGCGCTCGAACAGGTGTGAGTTTCTTCCCTGCGCCTGCTATGCCAGGTGCAGGCGCAGGGAGAAACCAGCCATGACCAACACCCGCAAACCCGTGTTCCTGGTGATCGGCGCGGGCGCCGGGATCGGGGGCAATGCGGCCTTACGATTTGCAGCAGGCGGCTATCACAGCGTGCTGGCGCGGCGTTCGGACGAAGCGGGATTGGCACGGCTGGTCGGCCAGATCGAGGCCGCGGGCGGCAGCGCCTCCGGCACCCTGCTCAATGCCGCCGATGATGGGGCGATCGAGGAGCTGGTCGAACGCACCGAGCGCGACATCGGCCCGATCCATTGCGCGCTCTACAATCTCGGTGCGCAAATCGGGAACCGCACCCTCGATGCGACCCCGCACCGCATCTTCGAGCTGGGCTGGCGGCTGGCGACCTATGGCGTGTTCCGCCTCGCTCATGCGCTGTTCCCGCTGATGGTCGAGCGTGCCCGCGATGGTGCGCATGGCACGCTGCTGGTCACTTCGGCCACTGCCGCGATGCGCGGTAACGCCGGTCAGCACAGCCATGCCGCGGCGATGGGCGGGCGGCGGATGCTGTGCCAGACGCTCCATGCCGAATTTGCGCCGCAAGGAATCCATGTCGCCCACGTGGTGGTCGATGGCGCGGTCGATGCGCCCGACACGCTCGGCAAGCTGCTGGGTGACCGCTACGAAGCGTTCAAGGCGAACAAGGGCCGCGAGGGCATTATTGATCCCGCAGCGCTGGCCGAAACCTACTGGCACCTGGCGCACCAGCCGCGCAATTGCTGGAGCCACGAGGTCGATGTGCGGCCCTGGACCGACGTGGCGTGGTGGAACGACAACCCCGATCCGCAGATCGACGCGCGCGGCAAGGGGTTTGCGGGGCCGCCGCCCGTTCAGGATTGAGCGGAGAAAGCTGAAGTAGGAGACACAGGAGACACTGTCCTGAAACGGAAAACCTGCCCCTTGCGAAGCCGGACAGGTGAAGGACGAAAGGGAAGCGCAGCATGCCATGGCCCAAACTGTCGGGCGATGCGCAGGTAGGAAAGTATCCTAACCCCGCCACGCGCGCCGTTCTTCTGCAGCGCGCAGGACTTCGTATGCCGTCTGGATCAGCTGGAACTGTCGTGCCGCTTCGGCATCGCCGGGCTTCACGTCGGGGTGCACTTGCTTGGCGCGGGCGCGGTAGGCCTTTTTTACCGCGTTGAAATCGGCGTCAGATTCCAATTCCAGCACTTCCAGCGCGCGCATTTCATCGGCCGAGCGCGATCCGTCGCCCGATCCCGCCCAGCCGTAATGCGCGCTTTCGGCATAGCCTGCGCTCTCCTGCCGCTCGGCGCGGGCACGTTCGTCCTTTTCGGCCTGCTCCAGCCCTTCGAAGTAATCCCACTTGGAATTGTATTCGGCGGCGTGCTGCTGGCAGAAATACCACCGCTCGCGGCTGCCCGGAGCCTTGGGCGCGGGGCAATTGCCCGGCGCGTCGCAGCCGTGGCGATCGCAGATGCGGACATTCACCGCCTCCTGCGAGGCGCCATAAGGCCGCCAGCGCGGAAAGCCCCAGTCCAGCGAACGGCGTGCGCGGCTCATGCGCGCGGTTCCGGGGCGGCTGGGCAAATGTCGTTGGTCGAAGGCATCATGCGCTCAATCTAGGCGAGGTGGCGCATAAAGCAAAGCGATGCGAATGCGGGAACCGGTTGCAATGTGAAATGTTGCATTGCAATAACACAGTGGTCGGCGGCATCGTTCTCGCCGAGCCCAGAAAGACCGAAGCATGAGCCCGCAACTGACCCTCTCCAGCCTGTTTTCCGTGCTTGCCCTCGCCGGGCTGTGCCTTGTAACGGCGGTGCAGGATCTGGCAGGCGCCGAGGCTGCGGCAGCGCCTGCGCCCTTTGCGGTGCAGGCCGGGCTTGCGCCCGACCTGCCCAAGGGATGACTTGATCGCCAGACTTCTGAGATGCTGACGCATCACAGCCTGGAAATGCTCAAACGCCGCACAGGCTTGACCGAGGCGCGCTGAGCCAAGCTCAGCGCGCCTCTGCGTCAGTTGATGATGACGCTCGCGGCGCGGCGGTTGCGCGCCCATGATGCCTCGTCCGAACCGAGCGCCACCGGGCGTTCCTTGCCGTAGCTCACCACCGCGATCCGGCCTGGATCGACCCCGAGGCTGGTGAGGAAGTTCTTGGCCGCCGTGGCGCGCTTTTCGCCCAGCGCAATGTTGTATTCACGGGTGCCGCGTTCGTCGGCATGGCCTTCGATGGTGAAGGTGATCTGCGGATAGCGCGCGAAATACTGCGCCTGCGCCTGGAGCGCTGCGGCATCCTGCGAATCGATGTTGTAGCGATCGGTATCGAAATAGATCGTGGTCGAAGAACCCACAGCGGCGGCGAAATGGGCCTGCGTGCCAACCATCGGCCCGGTAGGCTGCACCTGCGGACCGGGCTGGCTCGGGGTCACCGTCTGCGACGGCGGCGGCGGCAATTGTTCGGGGGGCTTCTTCGAGCAGGCGGCGAGCATGGAGGCCGAAGCCAGCAGCATGATCGGCATCAGGGGGCGGTTCATTGCCTTTCCTTTCAGGTCGTTGCGAAATTGGGTAACAAAGTCTCATACAGAGAATGGCGGCGAAATTATGGTTGCTTGGCCATCAAGGCCGGATCGGCCCCCAGGCCGGGTCGGAAGCGTCAACCGGGGTCGGCAGGCGGCGTTCGTTCTGGCCGGTGAGATCAACCTGCCAGATGCCTGAACGCCCGGTGTTGCGCTCGGTACGGAAGAACTGGATGATGCGGCCGTTGGGTGCCCAGGTCGGGGCCTCGTCCTGCCAGCCGCGGGTGAGAACGCGCATGTTGCCGCCGTTCGTATTCATCACCGCAACGTTGAAATCGCCCGCGATCCGGGTGAAGGCGATCTGATCGCCGCGCGGGCTCCATTCGGGCGTGGCGCAGCGCCCCCCGAAGAAGCTGATGCGCTTCTGGTTCGAACCGTCGGCATCCATCACGTAGCATTGCTGGCTGCCCGAACGGTCGCTTTCGAAGACGATCTTCTTGCCATCGGGCGAGTAGGAGCCGCCGACATCGATGCCGGGCGAATTGGTGAGCCTGACGCTCGCCCCGCCGGTCGCTGGCACGCGGTAAATCTCGGTATTGCCGGCCACCGCCATCGAATAGAGGATGTGCTTGCCGTCGGGCGACCAGCGCGGGGCGAGCGTGGGATTGCGGTTTTCGGTCACCAGCGTCTGCTTGCCGGTGCCGATGTCATAGACATAGATGCGCGGATTGCCGTCGACATAGGAGAGATAGAGGATTTTCGAATAGTCGGGCGAAAAGCGCGGGGTGAGCGCGGTGGCGCTGCCGAGCGTGAGGAAACGGTGGTTCGCGCCGTCTGAATCCATCACCGCAAGGCGCTTGACCCGGCGGTCTTTCGGCCCGGTTTCGGCGATATAGGCGATCCGGCTGTCGAAGAACGGGCTTTCGCCGGTCAGGCGGCTGAAGATGAGGTCGGAGCACTTGTGCGCCGCGCGCCGCCAGTCGGCCGGGCCTACCACCCAGCCATCGCGCACCAACTCGTTCCTGAGCGCGACATCGTAGAGGTAGCAGCCCACCACCAGCCGCCCATCGTCGCGCGCACGGACATAGCCGTGCACCAGCATTTCTGCACTGCGCCCGCTCCAGGTGGCAAAGGCCGGCGCGGTGATTTCGCCGAAGGCCGGCTGCGGCAGACTGTCGGGGCCGACCGGCTTGAACAGCCCGTTGTTCCTGAGGTTGGCGGTGATGACGCGGGCGATCTCGCGCCCCAAGGCGCCGGTACCGGCTTCGTTCGCCGGGGTCGGACGTTCGCGGTCGGTGGCGAAGGCGGGGATGGCGATCCCGATGTCCGACCACGCGCTTTCGTCGGTCACGGTGAAGGAAATGCCTTCCTCGGCCTGCGCCGCCGAGGCATCAGTGGTGGTCTTCTCGACCGCGCCACCCTCGCCTATCGGCGCGCCGAGATCCTGCGCCAATGCGGCAACGGGAAGCGCGGCGGTGAGCATCAAGGCGAGAGCAAGGAGCGATTTCATCGTGAGGTGTTCCTGTCAAAGCGAGCGCCGCGGACGGTTTTCCAGACTTCGTAATATTCTTCCGGCAGATCGAAGGGTGCGGCCAGTTGCACCGCCCGGATGGCGTTTTCGGCATGGCGCGCGGCCTGGGCACGGTTGGAATCATTGATCCCGCTCTGGCTGCGCACACGCGGTCGCCCCTTGAGGCTGCCGTCCGGATTGAGATCAAAGTCGATCAAAGTCACCAGCTCGTCAACATCCAGCCCCTGCGGTGCGGTCCAGTGCGGTTTGACCTGACGGGCCAGAGCCTGCCCGATCGAAGCCTTGGCGCTCGCGCCAATTTGCGAGGCCGGGATACGGGTTTCGGTGGTGGTGGTCGAACTGCCGCGGCCTTCGAGGAAATCGTCGCCGATGCGGCTGCCGCCGCCCTTCGCCGCTGGCGTGGCCGGCGCGACGCTGGGGCGCACAGCGGGAGGCGCGCGGTCGGGGCGCGAACGGTCACGGGCGGGCGCGGGCTCGCGGGCCGCGGTGCGCGCGGGCGGCTTGGGCGGGCTTGGGGCCACGCGCGGGGCTGGCTCGGGCTTGGCCGGTTCCGGCTCGGGAGCAGGGGCCGGGGCTTCAGACAACGTGGGCGCAATCGCGGCGCGGCTTTCGGCCACCGGGTCGGGTGCAGCCGCCTCCAGCCCCACCGCGGGCACAAGGCTCACCGTCATGCGCTCGGGAAACACCGACACCGCCGGGCGCACGGTCTGCATCAGCAGCACCGCCACCAGCGCGCCATGCAGCACCAGCGCGGCCAGCAGGCCGATCTTCTCCTCGGTGCGGAACGCGCGCGCTGGCATGATATGCGGAACTATGGGGCCGAAACTGAACCGTCGGTGACCAGCGAGATCGAGGTGAAGCCCGCCCGCCCCAACTCGCCCATCACCCGCATTACCCGGCCATAGTCGAGGCTGCGATCACCGCGCAGCACGATCAGCGGCGGCTCACCGCCCCGGTCAAGCGCGGCGAGAGCTTCAGGCAGCGCGCCCGCAGGCACCGCCTCGTCCTCGATGTAGATGACGCCCGCCCGGTCGATCGAGATGGTGATCTGGTCAGGCTTCTCCTCGACCGGCGCGGCGCGGCTTTCGGGCAGCTCCACCGGCACGCCCACCGCCGGCAGCGTCACCGTCACCATGAAGATGATCAGCAGCACCAGCATCACGTCCACCAGCGGCGTGACGTTGATCTCGGCCATCGCCGCGCGGCGGGTGCGCTTTGCGCGGCGGGCGGAGGACAGGTTCATCGCCATGGTTCACCCCCCATCGGCGGCAAAGCCGCCGCAAGCGCGACCGTCCGCCCGCAGCGACGCGGCTGCAAGGCCGCGCGAGCTAGGGTTTCGCATCGCGCAGGCGATGCGGAAAACAAGAACGCCATCCCCATCACACGCGGTCCAGCTCGCGACTGAGACCAGCGTGGACCTTGTCGGCGAAGCGCTGGAGCTTGGCCTCATACTGGTTCACCGCGCCCGAAAAGCGGTTGTAGGCGATCACCGCGGGGATCGCGGCGAACAGGCCGATGGCGGTGGCGAACAGCGCCTCGGCGATGCCGGGGGCGACCACGGCCAGCGATGCGCTCTGCTGCGCGCCGATCTGGAAGAAGGAGTTCATGATCCCCCACACCGTGCCGAACAGGCCGACAAAGGGCGCAACCGAGCCAACGGTCGCAAGGAAATTGAGCCGTTCGGCAAGCGCGTCCGCTTCCTCGGCAACCTGGCTTTCCATCGCCGCGCCGATGCGCTGGCGGGTGGCATCGCGGTCAACCGGCTGCCTGCTGGTGGATTTCTTCCACTCGTCAAGCCCTGCGCCGACCACGCGGGCGGCGGGAATTTCGCGGCGTTGCTGCTTGCCGACCAGCGTCTGCGTATCGCTTTCGCTCCAGAATTCGGCCTCGTAGTCGCGCGAGGATTTGTCGAGCTTGCCGATCCGCAAGGAGAAGGAGACAATAATCATCCATACCCACACGCTCGCCAGGATCAGGCCGAGCATCACGGCTTGCACGATGATGTCGGCCTGCAAGAACAGCGCGACCGGATCGAGCCGGGTCGGGGCAGAGGCAGCGGCGCTGAGGAGGTCAAGCGTCACGAAGTCAGTCGTCCTTGTTCATGAATTCAGCAAATGCGGCCCGCCAGGCGGCGGGCTGGCGGCGCGGCCGACCGTCTAGCGTGATAAAGCCGACGCGCAAATGGGCCTCACACAGTATCTCGTCGCCTCGCCGGGCGATCTGGTGCATCCGGCACGAGGCCGCCCCCAGTTCGGTGCAGCGGGTTTCGATCACCACGTCATCGTCAAGCCTTGCCGGGCGCAGGTAGCGAAGGCTTATCTCGGACAGGGCAAAGGCCCCCTCGCCGCTTTCGATCGCGGCGCGCTGATCGATGCCGAGCAGGCGCAGCAGATCGCTGCGTGCTCGCTCAAACCAGCGCAGATAGTTGGCGTGATAGGTGATCCCCGAAAGATCGGTGTCCTCATAGTAGACCCGCACGGCATAGCGGTGCCGCGCACCATCAAGAAGGCCGCCCGGGGGAGTGGGCAGGATCATCGGGAAAGGCTCGAAATCATCACGCGGTCCAAAGCCTGGCCTGCCTTAAGTTGCAATGAATGTTGCCAGATCAGCGCCGAACCCAGGGTATCTCGCTATCTATGCACGATCATCGGGCCGAGTGGTTGCCCACCGAAGATGTGGACGTGAAGATGCGGCACTTCCTGCCCGCCGTGCCCGCCGATATTGGCAAGCAGGCGGTAACCCGGCTCGACCAGCCCCTTCATCCGCGCGACTTCACCCACCGCGCGCACGAAGCCGGCGATTTCCGCATCGGACGCCCTGGCGCTGAAATCGTCCCAACTGACATAGCGGCCCTTGGGCACCACCAGCGTGTGCACTTCGGCCTGCGGGTTGATATCCTCGAAGGCATAGGCCCAGTCGTCCTCGTAGGCCTTCTTCGAGGGGATTTCGCCGCGCAGGATCTTCGCGAAGATGTTGTCGTCGTCGTACGGCAAGGTCGGGTCGATCGGCATTCGGATTCACTCCGTGCGGGCAGCTTTTTCGGCGAGGCCCGAGGTGCCCTCGCGGCGTTCGAGTTCAGCAAGCACCGCAGCCAGCTTCACCTCGCGCGCACCGAGCAGGACAAGCAGATGGAAGAGGAGATCGGCGGCCTCCTCGACCATGTCCACCTCATCCCCGGCAAGCCCGGCGATGACCGCCTCGACGGCCTCCTCGCCAAGCTTCTGGGCGATCCTGCCAAGGCCCTTGTGATGAAGCTGCGCCACATAGCTGTGCTCGGGCGAGGCATGGCGGCGTTCGGCGATGGCGGCTTCAAGGCGTTCGAGCATGTGCATCGGGGCAGTTTCCCTTAAACGCCGCGCGCTGGCAAGCCTGCGGCCCGCAAAGCCGCGTGGGCCTCGGCAATGGTGTGGTGGCCGAAGTGGAAGATCGAGGCGGCAAGCACCGCGCTGGCGTGACCCTTTACCACCCCGTCGACAAGATGCCGCAGGCTGCCCACCCCGCCGCTGGCGATCACCGGGACGCTGACAGAATCGGCAATCGCGCGGGTCAGATCGAGGTCATACCCGGCTCTCGTGCCGTCCCCGTCCATCGAGGTGACCAGCAATTCGCCTGCCCCAAGGCTTGCCACCAGCCGCGCATATTCGACCGCGTCGATCCCGGTTGGCTTGCGCCCGCCATGGGTGAAGATCTCCCACTTTGCCGCGCCCCCTGCCTCAGCCGGAACAACGCGGCGGGCATCGACGCTGGCGACGACGCACTGGCTGCCAAAACGCTGCGCGATCTCGCCCACCAGTTCAGGCCGGGCAACCGCCGCGCTGTTCACTGCCACCTTGTCGGCGCCGGCCAGCAGCAGCGCCCGTGCATCCTCGGTGCTGCGCACACCCCCGCCAACCGTGAGCGGCATGAAGCACACTTGCGCCGTGCGCCGCACCATGTCGAGCAGTGTCCCGCGCGCTTCATGGCTGGCGGAAATGTCGAGAAAGCACAGCTCGTCTGCCCCTGCCGCATCATAGGCACGCGCCTGCTCCACGGGATCGCCCGCGTCCTTCAGGTCGACGAAATTCACGCCCTTGACCACGCGGCCATCGGCCACATCGAGGCAGGGGATGACGCGGATACGCACAGTCATCGCGCGCGCGCGCCCATCGCAATCGCCGCCGCCAGATCGAGCCGCCCTTCATAAAGCGCGCGGCCGGTAATCACGCCTTCGATGCCCTCGTGCGCATGGAGCGCGAGGATGTGGATGTCATCCAGCCCCTTCACCCCGCCGCTGGCGATCACCGGAATATCGACGCGGCGGGCGAGATCGACGGTCGCATCGATGTTGACGCCCTTGAGCAACCCGTCGCGGCCAATGTCGGTGAACAGCAGGCTGGCGACACCGGCATCCTCGAAGCGGCGGGCAAGATCGGTGACGGGGACATCGGAGACCTCGGCCCAGCCCTCGGTCGCGACCATGCCATCCTTGGCATCGACGGCGACGACGATGCCGCCTTCCCATTCGCGGGCCATCTCTTTGACGAATTCGGGGTTCTTGAGCGCGGCCGAACCCATCACCACCCGCGCCACGCCGAGGTTGAACCAGCTCTCGACCGCTTTCGCATCGCGGATGCCGCCACCCAGTTGCACATAGCCCGGAAAGGCGGCGATGATTGCTTCCACCGCCGCACGGTTGCGACTTTCGCCGGCAAAGCTGCCATCGAGATCGACCACGTGGAGATGCTCGGCCCCCGCCTCGGCAAAGATCAGTGCCTGGGCGGCGGGATCATCGCCGTAGATCGTGGCGCGGCCCATATCGCCTTCGGCAAGCCGGACGATCTGGCCGCCCTTGAGGTCAATGGCAGGAAAGACGATCACGCCAGCTTCCTTTTCATGGGCGCCACTCCAGAAAGCGCCGGAGCATCGCCAATCCGTAAGCCTGGCTCTTTTCCGGGTGAAACTGCACGCCGAGGATATTGTCGCGGGCGACGGCAGCGACCAGCCCTTCACCGTGATCAGTCATCGCGGCGACATGGTGCCAGTCGGCGGTCACGAAGTGATAGGAGTGGAGGAAATAAGCCTCCCCCTCCTCGATCACCGCATGATCGCGCGCATGAGGCAGCACGGCGACATCGTTCCAGCCCATGTGCGGCACCTTGATATTCGGATCGGTGGGTTCGATCAGCCGCACCTCGCCCGGTACCCAGCCAAGGCCGCGAGTCTCACCGTGTTCCAGACCCCTGTCGGCGAGCAACTGCATTCCCACGCAGATGCCGAGAAACGGCGCAGCCCCCACCTGAACCCGCTCGGTCATCGCCTCGACCATGTGCGCAATCGCGTTCAGGCCCTCGGCACAGGCCTTGAAGCTGCCAACGCCGGGCAGCACGATCCGGTCAGCCGCACGCACGACATAGGGATCAGCGGTGACAGTGACCGCAGCTCCTGCTGCCCTCAGCGCATTGTGCACCGAATGAAGATTGCCCGCGCCGTAATCGACGAGAGCCACGACCTCAGCCATGGAACGCCTCTAGCCCCGGAAAGGCAAACCGGGGCAGCCATTCGATGACCGCAACCTCGGCAAGCCCCTCAACCATGAAAGGATCGTGCATCAGGAGCGCCTCAGCCTCGGCGCGGCTCGGTGCCTTGATGAAGATCAGTCCGCCATCGCGCGGCTCGCGCGGCCCCCACGCGAGGAAATGTCCCGCCTCGTGCCCGGCATTCAGCCACGCAAGGTGATCGGCCAGCACCGCATCGATCCGCTCGATCGGCGCGGTATAGGTCAGCGAAGCAATGAAGATGCTAGCCACCGATTTGCCCCTTGGTGCTGGGCACGCTCTCGCCCTTTCTCGGGTCGCGCTCGACCGCCTGCCGCATGGCGCGGGCAAAGCCTTTATACAGGCTCTCGCAGATGTGGTGATTGTTGGTGCCGTAGAGCAGTTCCATGTGCAGCGTGATGCCCGTCGCCTGGGCAACGGAATGGAACCAGTGCTCGATCAGCTCGGTATCCCATTCGCCGAGGCGTTCCTGGGTGAACCTGGCTTTCCACACCAGAAAGGGCCGCCCCGAAATGTCGAGCGCGACACGCGAGAGCGTCTCGTCCATTGGCGAATAGGCCGCGCCGTAGCGCCCGATGCCGGCCTTGTCGCCAAGCGCCTGAGCAATCGCCTGACCCAGCGCGATCGCCGAATCCTCGGTGGTGTGGTGCTGATCGACATGAAGGTCGCCCTCCACCTTCATCGTCACGTCGATCAGCGAATGGCGGCTGAACTGTTCGACCATGTGATCGAGAAAGCCGATGCCGGTCGAAACGTGATAGGCGCCCGTCCCGTCGAGATTGACGGCAATGGCGATCCGCGTTTCGGTGGTGTTGCGCGCGATACGTCCGGTGCGGGCGGGGATGTTGGCCATGTTCGGGCGCTATAGTCCTCCCGGCGGCGCTGACAAGCGTCCTGCCGCGCGCCAGCGCTATCCCCTGCCAAACATGCGCAAACCCGCCGGAAAGGCTTGACCAAGCCCGCGCACCCCGCCACGATTCCCCGCAGCATGAACAGCGACACGCCTGACAGTTTGATCCCCTACGACGAGATCGTGCAGGAAGCCCTGCGTGCGGTGGTCGGCCGGGTGCTCGGCTCGATCGTCAGCGGCGGCGGAATGTTGCCGGGCGGACACCACTTCTACATCACCTTCAAAACCGGCGCGCCGGGGGTCTCGATCCCGCCGCACCTGCGCGAACGCTTCCCGGACGAGATGACGATCGTGCTCCAGAACAAGTTCTGGGATCTCGAAGTCAGGGAGCAGGGTTTTTCGGTCAGCCTCACCTTCAATCAGGTGCCAGCCAAGCTGACCATTCCCTTCGCCGCGATTACCGCCTTCGTCGATCCGGCGGTCGATTTCGGCCTCCAGTTCCAGGCCGCCGCCGATGAACTCGCCCCCGAAACGCACGAGGATGCTGAGAATGACGGCCCCGAGCCGGACGGGGACGGCGACGGCTCGAATGTCGTGAGCATCGATTTCGGGCGCAAGAAATAGGCCTCATGGCGCGGCGCAAGTCCAGACGCGCGACACCGGACATCAGCGGCGAATCGCGCCTGCCCTCGCCCGATCCGGTCACCAACCTCGTGATTGCCGACATCGTTCTGCGCGGCGCGGGATCGCTGCTGCGCCAGCGGCTGGAAAGGGGCCTGCTCACCGGCCAGCTCGAAAGCGACAAGGCGCGCCGGCTGGTCGAAAGCCGCAGCATCGTCAGCGCACTCGCGCTGTGGGGCGCGAGCCGGCTGGCGACGCGCTCACCCGCAGGGCTAGCGGTGGTGGCAGGCGGTCTGGCCGCCAAGGTGCTTTATGATCGCGGCAAGCGGATCGAGGCCAAGCGCCGTGCGAAACGGGCCGAGCCAGCGAAATCCTGAACGCACCTTGATTTTGTCCCCCCTGATGGTGCAACGGGCGCTATGGGCGATGCCACACACAATCCCGCCGACAGGCTCCACCGCCGGGGGCTGATGTTCATCCTGTCCTCGCCTTCGGGCGCAGGCAAGACGACGCTGTCGAAGATGCTGCTGGCGAGGGACAGCGAGATCAGGCTGTCGGTCTCGGCCACCACCCGCCCGCCGCGGGCCGGCGAGATCGACGGCGTGCATTACCACTTTGTCACGCCCGAGCGGTTTCAGGCGATGATCGACGAGGATGATTTCTACGAATGGGCCGAGGTGTTCGGCCACCGTTACGGCACGCCCAAGGGCCTGATCCGTGCGGGCCTCAAGGAAGGCCAGGACTTTCTGTTCGACATCGACTGGCAGGGCACCCAGCAGCTCTACCAGAAGGACCAGCAGGACGTGGTGCGGGTATTCATCCTGCCGCCCTCGATCGACGAACTGCACCGTCGCCTCAAAGGACGCGGCACCGACAGCGCCGAGGTGATTGCCGCGCGCATGGATCGCGCCCGCGCCGAGATCAGCCACTGGGACGGGTATGACTATGTCATCATCAATGATGATGTGAACGTGTGCTTCGCCAAGGTCTGCGCGATTCTCGAAGCCGAACGCATGAAGCGTGCCCGCCAGACCGGGCTTATTCCCTTCGTTCGCGAATTGATGAAGTAACGGGCTGCGCGCTTTGCCCTAGCCGAACAGGCGTCCGGCAACCGCGTCAAGCCTGGCCATCACCGCCGGATCATGCTCGTCGGGGGCGGTGATCACGGCATCGTCCAGCGCGGTATCGATCGGCGAAGGCGCGCGGGTCTTGGGCAGGCCGGCGATGAAGTTTGCCACCATCGCCCGGGCGAGCGCGCCATTGGCCTGCATTTGCTGGATCACCTCGGTGACATCGACCGCCTCGCCTTCCCGCCAGCAGTCATAATCGGTGACCATCCCGACAAGCGCATAGGGCAGCTCCGCCTCGCGCGCCAGTTTGGCTTCGGGCATCGCCGTCATGCCGATCACATCCGCGCCCCATTGCCGGTACATCCGGCTTTCGGCGCGGGTCGAGAATTGCGGGCCTTCCATGGCGAGATAGGTCGCCCCCACCGCAACTTTGCCCTTGGCTTTGGTGATCGCCGTGGCCGCCATTTCCGACAGACGCGGGCACACCGGATCGGCCATCGAGACGTGGGTGACAAAGCCGCTGGTGAAGAAGGTGCTGGGCCGGTGGACGGTGCGATCGATGAACTGTTCGACCACGGCAAAGCGCCCCGGCTCCAGTTCCTCACGCAAAGAACCAACCGCCGAGATTGCGAGGATATCGGTGCACCCGGCGCGTTTGAGCGCATCGATATTGGCGCGCGCGTTCAGCTCCGAGGGCGAAATTGGATGACCCCGGCCATGGCGCGGCAGGAAGCGCACCTTGACCTCGCCGATGCGGCCGCACAGGATTTCGTCCGAGGGATCGCCCCACGGCGTGTCGATCGCGATCCACTGCGCGTCCTCGATGCCGTCCATGGCATAAAGGCCCGATCCGCCGATGATCCCGATGCACCATTCGCTCGCCATGCGCGCTCGCCTTGTCCCTTGTTCTGCGTGGGGTTGCCGGATTAGGTCAGGTCGAAGCGGGTCGGCAAGGCCTTGCGGATCGCCTTTTCCGCCGCCGCATAGGGTGCGGCAATCGCGGGGCGGGCCTGCATCGCGGCGAAATGGGCAGCAAGGCCGGGCCACCTGTCGAGCGGCGTTTCGGCCACCAGCGCCACCTGCCCGAGCACACAGGCAACGGTGACATCGGCAATCGACAGCCCATCGCCGGCGAAGAACATGCGCCCGCCGAGCCGCGCTTCGAGCACGTCGAAGATCGGTGGCAGCTGATTGGCCCAGGCATCGCGCGCCTTGTCGAGCTCCGGCTGCTCGCCCTTGGACACCGCGAAGAAGATCGGCCGGAAAATGCCGAGACCGCCCGCCATGGCCAGCGCGGTATCGGCATATTCCTCGATGAACAGCGCCTCGCCCAGCGCCATCGGATCTTGCGGGTAGAGCGCGGGGGCGGGGTGCTTCTTCTCGATGAAGGCGCAGATGGCGCTGGAATCGGCAATGGTACCGGATACCCCCTCTTCGGCCACAGAACGGTCGCGCAGCACCGGGATGCGCTTCATCGGTGAAATCGCGCGAAACCAGGCGGGCGGATCGAACACGTTCACCGCCTCGATCTCGTAATCGATCCCTTTTTCAAGACACACGCCAGCCACCTTGCGCACGAAGGGCGAAACGGGGCTGCCATAGATAACCAGATCAGGGCGGGAATCACTCATGACAGGGCCTCTCCTCGGTGAATGTCTGCGGCACCCATAGGCCGCCCGCGCAATAGCGCAATCGCTAGGCGATGAAGGTTTCCCCTCCCCTTACAAGCAGAGCGGCAGCAACGATTGCGTTTTCGGATGCAACGCGCCAACCTGAGCGGGCAAGAGACGACTCCCCCCATTCGTTTTAGAGAGGAACGATCATGGTCACCCAGTACAAGAACCTTATCGGCGGCAAGATGGTCAGCACCGACCGCTGGCTCGATGTGGTAAACCCCGCCAACGAGCAGGTGATCGGCCAGGTTCCAGCCTGCGGCCAGGCCGAGCTGGACCAGGCGGTGGCCGCCGCGCGCGCCGCCTTCAAGACGTGGAAAAAGACCCCAATCGAGGAACGCCGCGCCGCAATCATGGCGATTTCGGGCGCGATCAAGGCCAATGCCGAGGAACTCTACCGCCTGCTCACCAGCGAACAGGGCAAGCCGCACGAGCAGGCGCGCGGCGAAATCTACGGGGCGGCCGCCTTCAGCGCGGCGCAATCGACCCTGTCGCTCGAGGACGAGATCAACGAGGACAGCGAGGGTCGCCTGTCGCGCACCCGGCGTGTGCCGGTGGGTGTGGTCGGCGGAATCGTGCCCTGGAACTTCCCGGTGATGATGGCGCTGCAAAAGATCGTCCCCGCGATTCTTTCGGGATGCACCATCATTCTCAAGCCCTCGCCCTTCACGCCGCTGACCACCCTGAGGATCGCCGAGCTGATCGCGCCACTGGTGCCCGCCGGGGTGGTCAATGTCATCACAGGCGAAGATTCGCTCGGCCCGCTGATCACGGCGCACCCCGATATCGACAAGATCACCTTCACCGGTTCGACCGCTACGGGGAAGAAGATCATGGAAGGCGCTTCGGCCGACTTGAAGCGCATCACGCTCGAACTGGGCGGCAATGATGCCTCGATCGTGCTGCCCGATGCCGATCCCAAGAAGGTCGCCGAGCAGCTGTTCTGGTCGAGCTTTACCAATGCCGGACAGATCTGCGTCGCGGCCAAGCGTATCTATATCCACGAGGATATCTATGACGAACTGAGCGCCGCGATCGTCGAATATGCCAAAACCGTGAAGGTTGGCGATGGCAGCGAGCAGGGCACCGGGGTCGGCCCGATCCAGAACAAGAAGCAGTATCAGCGCGTGATCGAGCTGATCGAGGATGCCAAGGCGAACGGCTACAAGTTCCTGCTCGGCGGCGATGTCGATCCCTCGGGCACCGGCTATTATGTGCCGATCACCATCCTCGACAATCCGCCCGAAGACGCCCGCATCGTGGCGGAAGAACAGTTCGGCCCGGTCATGCCGCTGATGAAGTTCAAGACCGAGGAAGAAGTCATCGCCCGCGCCAATAACTCCGAATACGGCCTTGCCGGTGCGGTGTGGACCGGCAATCCGGAAAAGGGCGTCGCAATTGCCGAGCAGCTGGAAACCGGCACGGTGTGGGTCAATGAATACCTCCACCTTTCGCCGTTTGCACCCTTCGGCGGGCACAAGCAGTCGGGCTTTGGTGCCGAATACGGCAAGGAAGGCCTCAAGGAGTTCACCTATTCGCAGGTGATCACCGTGAAGAAGGACAACGTACCCGCGTAAGACCAGGTGCGAATGTCACCTGACGAACTGAGCGCCGGACTGGCGCGGGTCTGTGCCCGCGCCGGGCTCGGCGCTTTGTCGTCTGCGCCGCAACGCCTCACCGGCGGGGCAGTGATGGAAAGCTGGCGGTTTTGTGCTGGCGATTGCGCCTACGTCCTGCGCCGCGCGCCGAGCCTCGCCTTCATGGCGGGGCGGCCTTACGGTCACGCCACCGAGGCCGCGCTGATCGAAGCCGCGCGGGCCAAGGGCGTCACCGCGCCCGAAGTGGTGGCGGTGCTGCAAGAAGCGGACGGGCTGGGCAGTGGCTTCGTGATGCGCGCGCTGCCGGGGACGGCGGATCCCAAGGTGATCCTTGCCTGCGACGATCCCGCAGGCTTGCTGCGCACCATCGCCCGTGACCTTGCCCGCATCCATCGGCTGCGGCAGGGTGACGTGCCCGCAGGCGTGCCGGTGATGGATTACCGCACCGCCATTGCCGATCTGAAACAGCAATTCATAGAGGCGGGCGGTGACCGGCCGATCATCGCGCTGGGGCTGAATTGGCTGGAGAACCACTGCCCGCCCGAGGTTGAACCCGTGCTCAACCACGGCGATTTCCGCATGGGCAATCTGCTGGTCGAAGGTTCGGCGCTGACCGGCGTGCTCGACTGGGAAATCGCGCATTTCGGGGATCGCCACGAGGATTTGGCCTTCGGCTGCATGGCGGTGTGGCGCTTCGCCCGCTACGACCGTCCGGCGCTGGGGTTGGGAAGCGTTCAAGATTACCTCGCCGCCTACAAGGCCGAGGCGGGCGTTGCCATCGACCCTGCCCGCTTCCGCTTCTGGACGATCTACCGCACCGTGTGGTGGGCGCTCGGCTGCCTCAGGATGGCCGCCCAATGGCGCAGCGGCGCGGACCGGATGCTTGAACGCGTGGTGATCTCGCGCCGAACCAGCGAGCAGGAATTGGATCTGTTGCTGCTGCTCGAGGAGGACGCGCCCGAGGCCGAGCGCGCGCGGCCTGCCATCGAGCGGAAAATTTCGCCTGCTCCGCGCGGTGAAGCGTCGGTTCAAGAGATTGCCCTTGCCGTCGCCGAATGGCTCGACACCGTGAAGGATCGCATGGAGGGGCATGACCGCTTCCAGTGGGCAGTCGCCCGCAATGCCCTGCGCATCATCGGGCGCGAACATGGCGGGGCGGCTAGCCTTGCGGAAAACCGCGACCTCGCCCGCGCCGTTCTGGTTGCGGACAAGGGACTGCACACGCCCGGATTGCTCGCTGAACTGAAGGGGCTGGCGCTGGCGAAACTGGCGGTCGACATTCCCAAGTATCCCGCGCTTGATCACGCGCGCAAGAAATGGACCGCAGAGGAATAACCCATGGACTTCACCATCCCCGCCGACCTTCAGGCCTACCTCGACGAGCTCGACGCCTTCATCGCCGCCGAGATCAAGCCGCTCGAGCAACAGGACGACAACATCCGCTTCTTCGATCATCGCCGTGAACACGCGCGCACCGACTGGGAGCGTGGTGGGCTGCCTCGGCCCGAGTGGGAGGCGTTGCTGCAAGAGGCCACCCGACGCGCGGACAAGGCGGGCCATTGGCGCTTCTCCGCCCCCAAACGCTATGGCGGCAAGGACGGCAGCAACCTGTGGATGGCGGTGATCCGCGAGCATTTTGCGAGGGCTGGCCTTGGGCTGCACAACGATTTGCAGAACGAACACTCGATCGTTGGCAACTTCCCCTTCGTCGCCATGTTCGAACAGTGGGGGACGGAAGAACAGAAGCAGGAATTCATCCTCGGCGGTTTTGAACGCACCCGCCGCGTCGCCTTCGGCCTCACCGAACCGCACCACGGCTCCGACGCCACCCACATGGAGACGGTCGCGGTGCGCGAGACCCGCGACGGCATCGATGGCTGGTTCATCAATGGCGAAAAGATGTGGATCACCGGGATGCACACGGCCACCCACTGCGCGATGTTCGCACGCACCAGCGGCGAGGCGGGGGATGCAAGCGGGATCACCTGCTTTCTCGTCCCCAACCCCACCCCCGGCCTCGAAATCGAGGAATGGATGTGGACCTTCAACATGCCCACCGATCACCCGCGCCTGAGCGTACGCGACGTCTGGGTGCCGGACTCGGCGATCCTCGGGGTGGAGGGCCGCGGCCTCGCGCTGGCGCAAAGCTTCGTCCACCAGAACCGCATCCGTCAGGCTGCAAGCAGCTGCGGCGCGGCGCTCTATTGCATCGATGAAAGCGTGAAATATGCGCGGGAACGCAAGCCCTTCGGAGAGGAACTGGCGCGCAATCAGGCGATCCAGTTCCCGCTGGTGGAGCTGGCGACACAGGCGGAGATGCTCAGGCTGCTCATCTTCAAGACCGCGTGGGAGATGGACAATATGCCCCACGAACAGATTGAACGCACCATCTCCGACAAGGTCTCGATGTGCAATTACTGGGCGAACCGGCTGGTGTGCGAGGCCGCCGACAGGGCGATGCAGGTCCACGGCGGCATCGGCTATTCGCGCCACAAGCCCTTCGAGCACATTTATCGCCACCACCGCCGCTACCGGATCACCGAGGGCTCGGAGGAGATCCAGATGCGCAAGGTGGGCGCCTATCTGTTCGGCTATCTCGGGCCGAAACGGGGGATGTTTTCCTAACCCCGCCGTCTCCACCACCCCGCCAGCAGGCTGCCGATCAGCACATGCCACACCGCCGAGATCGCCGCCGGTACAGGGGCGAGTGCAGCCTGCGTGGCGCTGGCAAATTGCGCGGCAAAGGCAGGCGTCTTGGCGAGGCCGGAACCCAACCCTGAATTCTGCATCCCCACCTCGATGCTGATCGTGCGCGCCTCCAGCTCGCCCAGCCCCAATATCCGGGCCAGCCCGTAGCCCAGTGCAAAGCCGCAGGCATGGAGCATGAGGGTCGCCAGCAGCAGCACCCCGGCATGCGCGCTGATCTGCACCCTAGCACCGCCGACGATCCCGCCCACGATCAGGATCACCAGCACGATCGCCACCAGCGGCAAAACGGCGCTCACACGCTGCGCCGCGCGCGGGAACAGGCGGTTCAGCACCGACCCTGCCACCACCGGCACCAGCACGATGCCGACCATGTTGACCAGCAGGTTCAGCCGGTCAATCTCGACATATGCCCCCGCCAGCGCGCCTGTCAGCAGCGGGGTGAGCACCACGGCAGCCAGTGTCGAGGCCATCGTCATCGCCACCGAAAGCGCCACGTGCCCGCGGGCGATATAGGTGACGACATTGGAGGCCGTGCCGCCGGGGCAACAGGCCACCAGAATGAGGCCGACGGCCAGCCCCGGCTCCAGCGCCAAAGCCTTGGCAATCGCAAAGCCAGATAGCGGCATCACTGCAAATTGCAGCCCCACGCCCGCCAGCAGCGCCCGCGGCATCCGGGCAAGGCCGCGATAATCCTCGAAGGTCAGCGTCAAACCCATCGCCAGCATGATTGTGCCCAGCGCAAGGCTGAGCAGCGGCTGCCCGGCCAGCCGGATGCTGCCGTCGGTCATCCAGGTGAAGGCGGGCGGAAAGAACCACGCCAGCGCCACGCCCAGCACGGTGAGCAGCGCGAAATTGTTGGTAATGGTGCGCAGCATCCTGTGGTGTTCCCGCTTCCCCGCAAGGTGTCGTCGGCAATCGACCAACGACATTCCCGCCTCTAGCAATATCGCCCTGCACCGCTAGTCTCCCGCGTCAACAGAGGGAGAATTTCCATGCGCTATCTCGCCGCCGGCCTGCTTGCCGGGGCCGCTTGCTTTGCCACCCCGCTGGCCGCCCAGACCAAGGGCAAGGCCGCCAAGGCGGAGGAAAGCTGGAGCGTCGAGGCGCCCAAGGGCGCAGTGCTCAGGCAGGTGCCGATCAAGACCGACGAAGGCACGTGGATGGATGTTGACGTCTCGCCCGACGGGCAGACGCTCGCCTTCACATTGCTCGGCGACATCTACACCATGCCGATCACCGGCGGGAGCCCCAAGCGGATCGCCGAGGGCCTCGCGTGGGAGGTGCAGCCGCGCTTTTCGCCCGATGGCAGGCGCATCGCCTTCACCTCGGATCGCGGCGGCGGGGACAATATCTGGGTGATGAATATCGACGGCAGCGACAAGCGGCAGGTGACCAAAGAGGATTTCCGCCTCCTGAACCAGCCCGCGTGGTCGCCCGACGGGCGCTTCATCGCCGCCAAGAAGCATTTCACCACTCAGCGCAGCGCCGGCACCGGCGAGATCTGGCTTTATCACGTGTCCGGTGGCGGCGGGGTGCCGGTGGTCGAGCGCGCCAGCGAGGCCTTGCAGAAGGAGCTGGGCGAGCCGGTGTTCGCCCCAGATGGCAGCGCGATTTACTACACCCGCAACGTCACACCCGGAAACACCTTCGAATATGCGCAGGATTCGCAGAGCGGCATCTTCGCGATCGAGCGGCATGATCTGGCGACCGGCGAGGTCACCACGGCGGTTTCCGGCTATGGCGGCGCGGTGCGCCCTGCACCTTCGCCCGATGGCACCCAAATCGCTTTCGTCCGCCGCGACAAGGATCGCAGCCAGTTGTGGGTGAAAGACCTCGCCTCGGGCCGCGAGCAAATGATCTACGGCGCGCTCGATCTCGACGTGCAGGAAACCTGGGCGGTCACCGGGGTCTATCCCAATATCGACTGGCTGCCCGACAGTTCGGCCATCGTGTTCTGGGCAGGGGGCAAGCTCAACCGGGTGAACCGCGACGGTTCGGGCCATGCGGTGATCCCCTTTGCGATCAACGATACCCGCGCCGTTGCGAACGCGCCGCATCCGGTGATCGCTGTCGCCCCTGACACCTTCACCACCACCATGCCGCGCTTTGCCACGCTGTCGCCCGATGGCACGCGGGTGGTGTTCGAAAGCCTCGGGCGGCTTTATTCCAAATCAGCGCGCGGCAGGGATGCCCCCGCCCCGCTGACGGGTGACGCGGCCGACGTGCTCGAAGCCTTCCCCGCCTTCAGCCGCGACGGGCAAAGCATCGCCTATGTGCGCTGGAGCGATGCCGGCCTGGGCGAGATCGTCATCGCCAATGCCGACGGCCAGAACCGCCGCGTGCTCACCGGGCCGGGTCATTTCGGCAACCTCGCCTTCTCGCCCGACGGCAGCATGATCGCCTTCGAAAAGCGCGAGGGCGGCTATCTCACCGCGCCCGAATATTCGGAAAATCCCGGCATCTACGTGATGTCGCTGGGTGGCGGCGAGCCGCGGCTTGTCACCCGCGACGGGACGAACCCGCAATGGGGCGCAGCGTCCGATCGCCTGTTCATGCTCGCCCGCGAGGACGGCGGGCTGGTGCTGGTCTCGACCGACCTTTCCGGTGCAGCGCGCCGGGTCCATGCCAAGGGCGATCTGGCGAATGATCTGCGCATCGCGCCTGATGGCCGCACCATCGCCTTCCGCCAGAATTACGAGGTGTTTGCCATGCCACTGATTCCGGGCGGCAAGCCGGTCGACGTGAGCGAAAGCGGCGGCTCGCTCCCGGTCACCAAGGTCAGTTCGGGCGGCGCGGATTACCTCGGCTGGGCCAATGGCGGCGAGACGCTGTTCTGGTCGATCGGCCCCTCGCTCCACAGCGCCAGCGTGAGCGCGCTGTTCACCAATGCCCCCAAGGCAGAGGCCGACAAACCCGCCCCCTTCACTCCCCCCACCACCGGCATCGCGCTGGGGGTGACAGTGCGGAAGGCTGCGCCCAGCGGCACCACAGTCATCACCGGCGCGCGGGTGCTGACCATGCGTGCCGGCCTGGCTGCCGATGATGCCGGGGTGATCGAAAACGGCATGATCGTGATCGAGGGTGATCGCATCACCGGCGTCCACGATGCCACCGTGGTCAAGATGGCCTTCCCCGAAGGCACGCGCTTCATCGATGCCAGCGGCAAGGTGATCATGCCCGGCTTGGTCGATGCCCATGCCCACGGGCCCTATGGTGTGGGCGACCTCATTCCGCAGCAGAACTGGGCACTGCTGCAAGACCTCGCCCTCGGGGTGACCACGGTGCACAACCCGTCGAGCCAGGCCAGCACCGTGTTCGCCGCCGCCGAACGCCAGAAGGCGGGTTTGACCCTAGGCCCGCGCATCTTCTCGACCGGTGAGATCATCTACGGTGCCAAGGCGCCCGATGTCTATGCCCGGATCGACAGCTACGCCGACGCGCTCGCCCATGTGCGGCGGATCAAGGCCCAGGGCGGCATTTCGGTCAAGAACTACAACCAGCCGCGCCGCGAACAGCGCCAGATGGTGGTGCGCGCCGCGGCGGCGGAAAACATGCTGGTGGTGGCCGAGGGCGGCTCGCTGTTCGGGATGGACATGACCATTGTCGCTGACGGCAATTCGACGCTCGAACACAACGTGCCGGTCGATGTGTTCTACGAGGACGTGCTGCAGTTCTTCGGCCAATCGCACACCAATTACACCCCGACGCTGGTGGTGACCTATGGCGGGCTGGCGGGCGATCCCTATTGGCGGCAGGCGACCAACGTGTGGGAAAACCCGCTGATGGTACACACCCCGCCCAAGCTGCTGCTGGCCGAGACCGCCCGGCGCACCACCGCGCCCGACTGGGCCTTCGTCGATGACAACAACGCCCGCGAGGCGAGAAAGCTCGCCCAGCGCGGGGTCAAGGTCAGCATCGGCGCGCATGGCCAGCAGGCCGGGATCGGCGCGCATTGGGAATTGTGGAGCTTCGTGCGCGGCGGGATGAGTCCGGTCGAGGCGCTGAAGGCGGGCACGATCACCGCGGCCCAGTCGCTTGGGATGGACAAGGATATCGGCAGCATCGAGCCGGGTAAGCTGGCCGACCTGGTGATCCTGTCTGCCGATCCATCGCAAGACATCGCCCATTCCGACAATATCGAACAGGTGATGATCGGCGGGCGGCTGTACGATGCCCGAACGATGAACGAAGTCGGGACCGGAGCCGCCAGGCGCCGCCCCTATTTCTGGGAAGGCGAAGGCGCGGACGGGGCCGGCGGATCGCAGCGTGCAACCAGCCAAGGCCGCGGCCATGCCGACGGGGATGCGGGCTAGGTTCTAGTCCGCCCCCTCAGCCATCATCAGCGCCTTGAGATCCTTCAGAGCCTTGGCGCGCAGCTGGTGGACGCGCGGCACGCTGACATCGAGCACGGCGGCGATTTCGGTGAGGTTCAGCTCCTCGACAAAGAACAGCTGGAGCACCAGCTTGAGCCGGTCTGGCAGGGCAATCATCGCCCGCACCAGCCGCTCGCGGTCCTCGGCCGCGCACAGCGCTTCAAAGGGATCGGGATCGTCGCTGGCAAAGGCGGTGCTGGTTTCATCATATTCCTCGGACATCGGCGCGAACGTCACCAGCGCGCTTTCGATGGAGAGCAGTTCGGCATCGTCCACTTCCAGCAGCCGCGCCAGCTCGGCCCGGGTTGGTTCGCGCCCCAGCTGGCCGCGCAAGGTCTCGCAGGCGCGGTCGTAGGCGGCGCGCTTGCGGCGGGCGGTGCGGGTGTCGTGGGCGGCACGGCGCACCTCGTCGAGCATCGCGCCGCGCACCCGGATCTTGGCATAGGCGGCAAACCCGTCCTCGGTCGGGCCGGTGTGGCGCTGGGCGCATTCGGTCAGCGCGACGATCCCGGCCTGCACCAGATCGTCGATCTCCAGTCCGTCGCGCCCCTCGGCCCGCCCGCTGCCATGGATATGCCAGGCAGCGCGGCGCACCAGCGGAAGAAAGCGGCGCACGCGGTCTTCCACCGCAGCGCGATCAGGCAAATAGGGCGCGGCAAAGCTGCTGTGATCGTGCTTCATCGGACAGGTTCCATCGCTTCGGGAGCGGCCAGGGCAGTTGCTTCGGTCCGGCCAGTGTCACCAATCACGCCGACAACGCTGATCGGCTGGGTCGGCGGCAGTTCGGCAATCGAAAGCACCAGGCAACGGGGGCTGCGCTGGCGCAGCAGCGCGGCCAGCGCGCGGCGCGCCGGCGGCTGGACGATCAGCGCCACAGCACCCTTCTGGGCATCGGCCAGATGGTTGATTTCACGCGCGATCATCGCACCGCAATCGGGCTCGATCAGCGGCTGGCCAGTGGCCGGATCGACCATCCCGCCAAGGATCGCGCCTTCCAGTCCGGCATCAAGCGTCACCACCTTCAAGGGCTCGCCCGGCGCGGCAATGCGGGCGATCAGCCGCGCACCGAGATCCGCCCGCACGGCATCGATCACCGCGTCGAACTCGTGGGTCTTCTGCAACGCCAGCGCCAGCGCGGTGAACAGCGGCTGGGGGTGCGACAGCGCGATCCCGTCGGCCAGCAGCGCGCGCAGGGTGCGGGTGAGCGCGGGCAGCGCGAGCGGATCGGGGGTGACCGCTTCAACCAGCGCAGGCGCTCGGGCCTTCAAGCCGTCAACCCACTCGCGCACTTCGTCCGGGCCCAAGAGCTGGTGCGCCTCGGCCAGCAGCGCCTGATTGGCGTGGGTGGCAATGACGGTAGCCGGATCGACCACCAGGAAACCCTCGGCAATCGCGTGATCGCGCGCGGCGGGCGCGATCCACAGGGCGGGGCAATCGAAGCTGGGATCGCGGGTTGCCTCACCCGTCAGGCCATGCCCTGCACGCACCTCGCCCGCGTCGATCGCCAGCAGCTTGCCCGGGCGCACCTGACCCCGCGCGATGCTTACCCCGCCCAGCAGCACTGCATAGTCCTGCGCGCCCAGATCGAGCGAATCGCGAATCCGGAACTGCGGCAGCACGAAACCGAGATCGCGCGACAATTGCTTGCGGATGCCGGTGATGCGGGCGATCAGCGGGGCGGCCTGCGCTTCATCCACCAGACCCACAAGGCCGAAGCCCAACTCGATGGTAACCAGCGTCTGGTCCGACACATCGGCGAGCGCTATGGCATCGGCGGGCGGCTCTGCGGCCGGCTCGGGCGGCGGCGCGGGCCGGTCGGCGCGGCGCTTGAGCTGCCACCAGATCGCGCCGGCAAGCGTGGCACCGGGCAGGAAAATCGTCTGCGGCATGGCCGGGACGAGCCCCACCGCGCCGAGGATCAGCGCCACCGGCAACCACCCGCGCGGATCGGCAAACTGGCCGCCGATCTGTCCGGCCAGATCGCGGCTGTCGGCAACGCGGGTGACGATCGCGGCGGCGGCAATCGACAGCAGCAGCGCGGGCACCTGCGCCACCAGCGCATCGCCCACCGCAAGCGTGACATAGGCCTCACCCGCTTGCGACGCGCTCATGCCGTGGCTGACCATTCCGAGCGCGAAACCGGCGATGATGTTGACCCCGAGGATCAAGAGCGCGGCCACCGCATCGCCTTTCACGAACTTGCTGGCACCATCCATCGAACCGTAGAAATCGGCCTCGATCGTCACCTCGCGGCGGCGTTCGCGCGCCTCGTCGGCGGTGATCAGCCCAGCGGCGATGTCGGCATCGATCGCCATCTGCTTGCCGGGCAGCGCGTCGAGCACGAAGCGCGCCGAGACTTCCGACACGCGGCCCGCGCCCTTGGTGATGACGATCATGTTGATGATCATCAGGATCGCGAAAACGAACAGGCCGACGGCGAAATTGCCGCCCACCAGAAACGCCGCGAAGCTTTCGATCACATGGCCTGCCGCGGCCCCGCCTTCGTGCCCGTGGACCAGCACCACCCGGGTCGAGGCGACATTCAATGCCAGCCGCAACAAGGTCGCGAACAGCAGAACGGACGGGAACGAGGAAAAATCGAGCGGGCGGCGGGCATTCAGCGCCACCATCAGCACCGCGATCGAGATCGCGATGTTGAGCACGAAGAAGATGTCGAGCAGCACCGCCGGAATCGGCAGCACCATCAGCGCCAGCAGCGCGAAGATGCCCAGCGGCAGCGCCATCGTGGCGGGCATGGCGATCAGCCGCTGGAACGGCGCGGAGCGGGTCGCCGCGCTCACAGCCCGAACGCCCGCAATTGGTCATAGGCGCGGCGCACCTGCGCGGGCGCGGCGCCTGGATCATTGCCAAAGGCCGTGCCCAGCACCTGTGACATAGCAATTCGGGGCGGCGACGATCTGGCCGGCATGATCGCTGGTGTGAGCATAGGCGCAGCGCCCGGACCGAGCACAGCCGCATCGGCAATCAGATTGGGCAAGGCCGCGCTGGTGCCGGTGGCGTCGTGGTCGGCGCGGGCAAAGCGCAGCGTCGCGCCGCTTCCCGCCCGCTCCAGCGCGCGATCGAGCTTTCGGCCGAGCGCCTCCATCACCCCGGCAAGGCTGCGCGGGGAGCCGTCAGGGGCGTAGAAGATCGCGCGGTTGGCAGCGGCGGGCCGGGCGAACAGCGCAGGCGCGCTTTGCGAGGGATCGGCTTGCAGTTCCGACAAGAACCGCCCCGCCCCGCCCGCGCCAAGGAAATGCGCCAGATAGAGTTCGGCATGATCGGGCTGGCGACCAAGGATCGGGGCGAGATACGCGCGGTTGTCCTCGGCGAGACCCGCCGCCATCAGCGCGGCGACTGCGGGATCGGCCCGCAGTGCAAGGATTGCCTGCCGCTGCGACGGATCGGCGACATAGGCACTGCCCGATGCGGTAATATCGATCTGTTCCGCCAGCACGCCAAGCCCGAAACGAGGCCCGTGCTTCTTCACCGTATCGAGCCAGGTGCTCTCGATAAACTGGTAGAGCCCGGTCGCACTGGAAGTCGCCGCGCGGGCATCGGGATCCATGCCGGATTCGACCTCGGCCTGCGCGAGCAGGTAGCCGAAATCGACCGTGGTCGCCTCGGCCGCGCGGGCAATGGCAGTTTCGACCGGCGTGCCCGGGTGGCGCAAGGGCGCAATCTGGCGCGCGGAACCGCCGGTGCGCGCCGCCTCATGCGCACGCGCCGCCGTTTCAAAGCCGCTGCGGATCGAACCTGCGGGCAGATAGGTAGGGGTAGAGGTGCTCAACGCGCGGTTCCGCCTGATAAAGAGCGCCGCGGGGGCGACGCTTTCAGGCGGAAAACAGCAAAGCCCGTGCCAGATGAGCCGCGCCAGAGCCTAGGTATGATTACTTATGGCGCATGGGAGCATAGGTTGCGCGCGGCAGGCGGCGCGCGCCGCCCAGCGCATCGATCCGCGCAGCGACATTGGCGGCCAGCAAGTTGCGCACCCTGCGGTTGACTTCGTTGAGGTGCCGCGCAGTTTCAGCGAGGCTGCGGGTCTCGGCATCGAGCGCCTGCGGGCCGATCCCGGCCAGCACATCGCACAGCGCCTCCTTGTCGCGGGTCGAGCCGATCAGGGCATCGGCATCGAGCGCGGCAAGCGCTTGCCGCTCGGTTTCAAGCACGGCAATCATTTGCCGCAGGCTCGCGGCAAGCGGAGCCGCATCGTGCAGGGCAGCAGCGGCCATGGGCCTTACGCCTCGACCGGCACGGAGAAGCTGACCTGCGCCGCGATCATCGCATCGGCGATCTTGGTCGGCACCAGCGGGTAAGAGCCATCGCGCAGCGCGGCGCGGATTTCAGCGACACGTTCGGCATCGACGGGGGGGGTCGCGGCATCCACCGCGCCGCCGATCTCGACGCTTACGCCAGCCGAAACAACGGCGGCAGAACGGGGGGTAGCGCCCGCGCGGGTCTCGATCTGCGCGCGTTCGCTGGTCAAGACCGCGCGCGGCGCGGCGATCCCTTGCAGTTTGCTCAGTTCGACAGTGGGCATGGCATTCATCCTTCGTGGGATATGTGACAGGCAGAACGGCAGACGGAGGGCGTCTTTAAGACCCTCGCAAGGAATTTCTCAGCTCGCGGGAATCACCGCGAGCCCGGGGCGCTCGATGCGGGCGCGCAGCGGCTCGGCCTTGCGCGCGGTGCGCACGAAGATCCAGTCGCCCACCGCGCCGCCTTCGATTGCTTCGCCCGACTGCTGCACCGAAAAGCCGCGCCCGCGCACCATGATGGTGATCGCATCGCCGCGCTTGACCGCAGGAGGCGTGGCGCGGCCCGGCGCCCTACCGCCGCCGGCATCTACCGCGACGAAAATCCGCCAGCTCTGCGGGCCGGCGCATTCGACGCTGACAGCAGTGCGTGCCGGGCCGTGCCAGGCCACTGCCAGTGGTGCCGCGCAGGCGGCCAGACGCAGCCGTCGGTCGGCCGCCTGGCGCGCGCCGCCAGGGGCGCCCGGCTCGGCCCCGGTAAAGGCCGCCACCGCGCGGTCAATCATTGCCGGATCGGTGAAGCCGTCAGCCTGCGCCGGGCTGTCGCACAGCGGCAACAGCATCGTCAGCGCAAGCGGGGCAAGCCGCCAGCCATCGGCCCAGGGGTTGGTCAGTTCCATCGGTGTGCTCCTGCGATGCACCAGAGATACTGGCCGGAGAACAGCAAAGACCATGCCAAGCGGCCCGCTATCCGCCCTAAGCAGTTTCCCGAGGGAGCAGCGTGTCCCGGCTTAAGCATGAGCTGCATTAAGGCGGCGGCCAAGATCACAAGCCAGCCACGAGGGTTCGCCATGTCTTTCGCCTCACGCTTTCTCGCCCGCCCCGCCCGCTTTGCCGAGGACAATGCCGTCGAGCCGGAGTGCTCCGGGCCTGCCGCCAGCCGCGCCAAGGAGGCGCGCCGCGCGCTGCTGGCGCGGATCGGGGAATTTATCGAAACGCATGATCTCGCCGTCACCGCCAGCAATCTCGCGGCCATCTGCGGCGGGCTGTCGGGCTCGCACCCCGAACTGGCACAGGCCTTTGCCGCGCGCGAGATTGCCGGCGAGCCGATCGACCAGCGCTGGCTCGACACGCTCGGACGGCTCGATCCCGACAACCATTCGCGCATTGCCGAGCTTGAAACGCTGATGGACAAGCTCGAATATTCGCTGATGCGCTTTGCCCAGACGGCGCGCTCTGCGCAGAGCGAGACGAGCGACCACCGCGGCGCGCTGGGTGCGCAAATCGAAGCGATGGCTACGGCTGATCTTTCCCCTGCCGTCGCCGGTGAACTGGCGCAGGTGCTCGATCTGTCGCGCACGATGCTGACGCGGATCGAGCAGGTCGAGTCCGCGATGGCGCGCAGCCAGGAAGAAACCGAAAGGCTGCGCGAAAATCTCGCCAAGGCACGAATGGAAGCCGATGTCGATCACCTCACCGGCCTGCCCAACCGCCGCGCTTTCGAAAGGCGGCTGGTGTCGGCCGCGATCGAGGCGCGGGCCAAGGGCGAAGTCTTGAGCCTAGCCTTCTGCGATGTCGACCGCTTCAAGCTGATCAACGACACCCATGGCCACGAGGCGGGCGACCGCGTGCTGTGTGCGGTCGCGGCGACGCTCAACGAATATGCAGGTGACTCCTGCTTCGTGGCCCGCCACGGGGGCGAGGAATTCGTGCTGCTGTTCTACGGCATGGACAAGGAGGCGGCGCGGGTGAAGCTCGATGCGATCCGCCGCGCGCAGGCCGCTCGGCAGTTGATCAATCGCGATACCGGCAAGCCGTTCGGGAAGGTGACCTTTTCGGGCGGCGTGGCCGAGGTGACCGAAGATAGCGAAACGCGCAGTGCGCTGACCCGCGCCGATACTGCGCTCTATCGCGCCAAGGAGGAAGGCCGCAACCGGGTGGTGGTGAGCTAGGCTCGCCCCAGCGCATCATTTGGCCGCCATATCATAGGCAAGGCTGGCGTAGAGATCGGCTGCGGGGCCTGCAGCAATGATGATGCGCACCGGCACGCCGCTGGCCTTCGCACGGGCCGCCAGAGCGCGCGCATTCTCCCACGCGGCCGCCTCGCCGCCGGCCGGATGGCGCGCGAAAATCGTCAGCGTGGCGCGCGGATCGCGCGGCTGGCTGGCGAGCCATTCGTCCAGTCCCGGCCCGCCGGCTACCGGGCGAAAGAGCGCCTGGGCTGCGGCAATCTCGACCCGGCGCGCGGTCGAATCGGCATCCTCGTCGCGCCCGACACGAGCAGCGAGGCTGCGGGGTGCCCCGGCCTCGGCCATCGGCAGCGCCGTCAGCGTAACGAGGAACAGGATCAGCGCCAGATCGGCAAGGATCAGCTGCCAGCCGCTCCCCCCGGCCCCGCTGTGTGCCGCCGGCTGCACCGCGCTCATGCCACGCCCCGCAGATGCGTGCGGGCATCGCGCAAGGGCGATGGCGGAGCGGCGATCTGCTCGGCGAACCAGTCGGCCAGCGCCTCACGCGCGCGTTCGCGCGCCAGCCCGCGGCGCTCGATTGCGCCGGCCAGCGGATAGCACAACAGATGCGCCAGCAGCGCGCCGTAAAGCGTCGAGAGAACGGCGGTGGCGATCGCTCCCATTGTCGCGGCAATCGCGCCCGTACCGCTCGCCGGAGCCAGCTGGGTAAAGCCGTAGAGCGTGCCGATCAGGCCGAACACCGGCGCCAGCTCGCCTGCCCAGACGAACACCTGCGCTGCCGAAACCCGCCGCGCCTCATCCAGCGCGCGTTCGGCCCGGCGGGTGCGGCCCACGGCGTCGAGCGAGCCGTGCCGCAGATAGGTCTCGAGAATCAGGCCCAGCGCGCGATCGGGGGGCAAGGCGGGGCTGGCGCGATGTGCTCCATCGCGGCGGATCGCGGTGATCGCCTGCGCCAGCGCCTTGCGATTGGCTTCTTCGTTGAACGCGGGCTTCAGCAACCCGCCGGCCTCGCGCAGCGCCGCAGCGAAATCGCGCCAGCCGCAGCGCGCCGCGCAGGCGAGCACGGTTCCCGATACCACGATGGTAAGCGCTCCCGGATCGAACAGGGAGCTGGCAGTCGTCGGCATCGTGATCCCCTCGAAGATGCGGCCTTTGCCCTGTCAGAACGTCCGCGCTGCAGGCGGATTAAGCGGCCCGCGAGCACCTAAGTAGTTTCGGCAGGGGTTTGCCGGCGGCGCGGCAAGCCTTTGCCGCGCCGCGCCGCTGCCGCGCCGGGCACGCCGCGCGCCCCGCGATCTGGCACGCTTCCTGCAACACCGGTCGCGCAGTCAGCGCCACCCGTGGCGCAATGGCCGCACGAACCAGCGGAGACCCGCATGAACGAGAGACTTTTCGGTATCCACGGCGCGGCGCTGACCTTGCGCTCGGAGCGAATGGGCGTGATCGCGTCCAACATCGCCAATGCCGCCACTCCCGGCTACAAGGCGCGCGACATCGACTTCAATGCCGCGCTCGATGCCCGGCTCGCCCGCCAGCGTGGTGGCGCGAACGCCGCAAGCGAAAGTGCCGGGCTGGTCTGGCGCACGCCGACCATGCCCTCGCTCGATGGCAACACGGTCGAGCTCAACCGCGAACAGGTCGCCTTTGCCGAAAATGCGGTGGCTTATTCGGCCACGCTCAGCTTCGTGCAGGGCAAGGTCAACACCATCACCCGCGCGCTGAAGGGTGAATAGCGATGCCCGAGCGCAACCCCATGACGCTGTTCAGCCTCACCACCCGCGCCATGAGCGCGCAGATGGTGCGGATGAACGCGGCGACATCGAACCTCGCCAATGCCGGTTCGGTCTCCTCCACCGAGGAAGGGGCCTATCGCCCGATCCGCGCGGTGTTTGCGGTGGAGCTGGACCGCGCCTCGGGCCTCGCCGGGGTGACCGCAAGCGGACTGGTGCGGGCCGAAACCGCCCCGACCAAGCGCTACGATCCGTCCCACCCGCTCGCCGATGCGCAAGGCAACGTATTCGAAGCCCCCGTCGATGAAACCGCCGAGATGGTCGAGATCATGGACAGCGCGCGCCAGTACCAGAACCTGGTGCAGGCCTTGCAGACCGCCAAGCAGCTGATGCTCGAAACCCTGAGGAGCCAGTAAATGCCCGATGCCACCATCAACCCCGGGGCGCAGACGACGCTTGACCGGCTCAACACCCCTTCGCGCCTCTCGGGCGGTGGGCTGGCGAGCTTGGGCGGCGGCGATTTCCTGCGCCTGCTTACCACCCAGCTGACCTTTCAGGACCCGCTCGAGCCAGCCGACAACGAAGCGATGCTGGCGCAGATGGCACAGTTCTCCGCGCTTGCGGCATCCACCGAAAGCGGGGCCACACTCGAGGATATTTCCGCCAAGCTCGACCGGCTGATCGCCGTCCAGCAAGCCGCGCTCCAGCCGCCGTCCGGCCCGCTCCCCGTGCAGCCCTGACCCATTCCCAGCAAGAGGATCAATCCGCCATGTCGTTCTTCACTTCCCTCAGCGGTCTGCGCAACGCCCAGACCGATCTCAGCGTTGTCGCCCACAACATCGCCAATGCCGAAACCGTCGGCTTCAAAAGGAGCTCGGCACAGTTTGCCGATCTCGTCGCCACCGGCGCGCCCACCGATCCGCGCCGCACCGCGGGGATCGGCGCAACCGTTTCGGCAATCACCCAGGATTTCGCGCTCGGCCCGCTCGAACAGACCGGGCGCAGCCTCGATGTCGCGATCGACGGCGACGGCTTCTTTGCACTCGAAAACCCCTTCTCGGGCGATCTCAGCTTCACCCGCAACGGCAATTTCCAGCTGCGCGCGAATGGCGAGATGCAGGATGCCAACGGCAACCGGCTGCAAGCCTTTCCGGTTGATGCAGCGGGCGTGCCGACCTCGGCGGTGCCGGGCAGCGTGATCGTCCCGCTCACCAATGGCGCCGGCTCGGCGCTCGCCAATGTCACAATCGACAACCGCGGGATTGTCAGCGCGGCCTATGCCGACGGCTCCTCGACCAAGGTCGGCCAGATCGCGCTCGCGACTTTCGCCGCCACCGGGGGCCTGCGCGCCATCGGCCAGACCAAGTGGCAGGCTTCGGGCGATTCCGGCCCGCCGATCTTCGGCAACCCCGGCATCGGCAACAATGGTGAGATGATCAGCGGTGCGCTCGAACGCTCGAACGTCGATCTGGCCGAGGAGATGGTCTCGCTGCTCACCGCGCAGCGCAATTTTCAGGCCAATGCCCGCGCGATCGACACCGCGACGCAGATTTCGACCACCGTCATCAACCTGCGCCAGCAGTAATCGACCATGGACCGGCTGATCTACACCGCCATGACCGCGATGAACGCGGCGATGGACCGGCAACGGGTAACGGCGAACAATCTCGCCAACACCTCGACGCCGGGGTTTCGCCAGGAGCTCTTCGCGGTCACTCCGGCGACGCTCAAGGACGGCTCGCTGGAGGCGCGGGCGCCGGCGCGCGGCAATGTGCGCGGCGCAGACATGCGCGCAGGCCGGGTGGTGCCAACCGGCAATCCGCTGGACGTGGCGCTCGAAGGCAAGGCGCTGCTCGCCTTCCAGTCGCCCGACCGACAGGGGGAAATTTACTCCCGCCGCGGCGATCTGAAGGTTTCGGCCTCGGGGGTGATCGAGAATGGCGAAGGGCTGGCGGTGCTGGGCGAGGGCGGCACGCCGATCACCGTGCCGCCCGGGTTCAGCATCGCGATTGCCGCGGACGGGACAATCATGGCCCGCGATCCGGCCGCGCCCAATGCCCCCGCCGAAGCGATCGACAAGCTGCGGCTGGTCAATCCCGAAGGCAGCCCGCTCGCCAAGGGGATCGACAGCTTTCTGAAGGTGCCGGGTGGCGGGGTGCTGCCCCCCGATCCGACCGCGCGCCTCGCCACCGGAGAACTTGAGATGTCCAATGTCGAGACGGCCGACACGCTGGTGCAGATGATCGAGGCCCAGCGCGCCTTCGAACAGCGCGCCAAGATCATCGCCACCGCGCGCGATCTCGATGAAGCCTCCAGCGGCCTGATGGGGCTGCGCTGAACCTGATCTGACGGGAGAAACCGACCCATGCCCACCTCCGCCCTGCACGTCGCCCGCACCGGCCTTGAGGCCCAGGATGCGCGGATGCGCGTGATCGCCAACAACCTCGCCAATATCGGCACCACCGGCTTCAAGCGCGACCGGGCGGACTTCGCCACGCTCGCCTATCAGGAACAGCGCGTTGCCGGACAGCAATCGACGGGACAAACCGCCTTTGCCGTGGGCCTCAACCTCGGCACCGGGGTGCAGCTTCAGGGCACCACCCGGATCGAGGCGCAGGGCACGCTCAACAACACCGCCAACCCGCTTGATCTGGCGCTCGATGGCCCCGGCTACTTTCAGGTCGAGCTGCCGCCGGGCGGGCAGGTGGGCTTCACCCGCGCGGGCAACTTCACTCTTTCGAACGACGGCACGCTGGTCACGGCGCAGGGTTATGCGCTCCAGCCGCCGCTCCAGGTTCCGGCGGGCGCGCAGTCGATCACCATTGCCCCCGATGGCACGGTGAGCGCGCTGACCCCGGGTAACGCCGCGCCGACGCTGCTCGGCCAGCTGACCGTGGCAAGTTTCGTCAATCCGGCGGGCCTGCGCGCGATCGGCGACAACTTCCTCGTCGAGACCGCTGCGAGCGGCCCTGCCGAACTCGGCTTTGCGGGCGAGAACGGGCGCGGGCAGATCCGCCAGGGGATGCTCGAACAGTCCAATGTCAACGTGGTCGAAGAGCTGGTCGAGATGATCGAGGCCCAGCGCGCCTACGAGATCAATTCCAAGATGGTGAGCGCGGTCGACGAGATGCTGCGCAACGCCAATCAGACACTGTGAGGGACATGATGCAGGGTCGCAATCGCCTTCTGCTGGCCACGCCGCTGCTGCTCGCCGCCTGCGGCGGGCTGGGCGGCGCGGGGCCGCAGGCGGGTTTTGCCGCGCCGCCGCCACCGGGGGCACCACTGTTAGCCGCCAGCGCGAGCGATCCACTGAGCGCGCCGGCTCTGCAGCCGATCGGCCCAGCCCCCACGGCGGGGGCAATCTTTCAGGCCGGCACAGGCTATTCCGGCCTCGTCACCGGCACCCGCGCGCGGGCGCTGGGCGACATGGTGACGATCATCCTCACCGAAGCGACCACCACCACCAAGAGCACCGCGGGCACCACCAAGCGTTCGGGCAGCTTCGGGATTACCCCGCCAGCCGCCGGCCCGCTCGATTTTCTCAACCCCGAAGCCCTTAAAGCCGCCGCCGAAGGGTCGTTCAGTGGTGGGGGCAATGCCGCTCAGCAAAGCCGCCTGAACGGGGCTGTCGCGGTGACGATCGCGGCGATCTACCCCAACGGCACCGCCGAAGTGGTCGGAGAAAAGCAGATGATGTTCAGCCAGGGCGATGAATGGGTGCAGTTCGCCGGGCGCATCCGCCTGATCGACATCGATAGCGACAACCGCCTCGCCTCCTCGCAGGTCGCCAATGCCCGGATCATCTATTCGGGCAAGGGCGCGGTGCAGCAGGCGAGCCGTCCGGGCTGGCTGAGCCGCTTCTTCAACATGATTTCGCCCTTCTGAGGAGAGGCATGATGAACCGCATCCTCCCGCTGCTGCTCGCCCTGCTGGCAGCCTTCGCGCCCACCCCCGCCGCCGCCGAGCGCATCCGCGATCTCGGCCAGTTCGAAGGCCTGCGCGCCAACCAGCTCACCGGCTATGGCGTGGTGGTCGGCCTCGCCGGCACGGGTGACAACAACCTGCAATATGTGACCGAGGCGATGAAAGGCGTTTCGGGTCGGCTCGGGCTGCAATTGCCGCCCGGCGTCTCGCCGATCCTGCGCAACGCCGCCGCGGTGATCGTCACCGCCGAACTGCCGCCCTTCGCCAAGCCGGGCCAGCGGATCGACATTACCGTTTCCACCCTCGGCCAGGCGCTGTCCTTGCGCGGCGGGGCGCTGATCCTCACCCCGCTCTATGGCGCGGACGGGCAGATCTATGCCATGGCACAGGGCAATGTCGCGGTCGGCGGACTCGGGGTTAGTGGTCGCGATGGTTCGCAGGTCAGCGTCAATGTCGCCACGGTCGGCCGGATTGCCGGCGGTGCCACGGTCGAGCGCACAGTGGCGACCGGTTTCGATCAGTCGCCAAGCTTGCGCTTCAACCTGCACGAGGCCGATTTCCTCACCGCCGCGCGCGTGCGCGATGCGATCAACACGCGCTTTCCCGGCATTGCCACCATCGCCGACGGGGTGAGCATCGAACTCGCCCTGCCGCAAGGCAACGACGTGCGATCCGCCGTGATGGCCGAGATCGAAATGCTCGCCGTCACCCCCGCTCCGGTCGCAGCACGGGTGATCGTCAACAGCCGCACCGGCACGGTGGTGATCAATGATGCGGTGCGCCTGTCGCCTGCTGCGGTCAGCCACGGCAAGCTGGTGATCCGGATCGAGGAAAACCCGGCGGTGGTGCAACCCGCACCCTTCAGCCGCGGCCAGACGGCCGTCGAGCAATCGAGCACCATTGCCGTCGAGGAAAGCGCTGACCGGGTCGCCTATATGCCAGGTGCTGCGTCGCTGTCCGAGATCGTCGATGCCTTGAACCTGCTGGGTGTCGGAGCCTCCGACCTGGTGGTGATCCTCGAAAGCCTCAAGCAGGCAGGCAGCCTGCAAGCCGAAATGGTGGTGCTGTGACCGGCCTGCCCGCCTCTCTCTCGCTTTCCCGTGCGCTTGGCCCCGCCAGCAGCTCGGCGCTCTCGCACGAGCGCGCCGAGCTGCGCAAGGCAGCCGAGGGCTTCGAGGCGATCATGGTGCGCAAGCTGCTCGCTAGTGCGCGGGCGGCGAGCCTTGCCGAGGAAACCCCGCTCACCGGCGGGGGGATGCAGCAATTCCAGGCCATGCGCGACGAACACTTCGCCGACCTCGCCGCTGCCAGCGGTGCCTTCGGGTTTGCCCGCAGTATCGAGGCGAGCCTCGCGCAACACCTTTCTGCGAAGGGTGACGGCTAATGCCTTCTGCGATCTTCACCATCGGCCGTTCGGGCCTCACCGCTGCGCGTCTCAACCTCGAGTTGACCGCGCAGAACATCGCCAATGCCGCCAACCCGGATTATTCGCGCCGCACGCTCACGCAAGGCGAGCTGGTGATGACCGGCAATATCGGCATCGGCGCTTCGGCAGATTCGCTCGGCGGGGTCCGTCCGGGCGTGGTGGTGCGAGCCGAAAGCGCGCTGGTGCAGCGTCAGGCGCGCGATGCTTCCTCTGCGCTGGAAGCGGCGAATGCCGAATTCTTCGCCCTGCGCGAGGCCGAGAGCGCGCTGGAGAATGCGGGGCTGTTCACCGGCCTGGTCGAGTTCGAAGCGGCGCTCACCCAGCTTGAAGCCAACCCGCTCGAACCGGCACTGCGGCTTTCGGCGCTGGAAAGCGCACGGCGGATGACGGGCAATTTCCGCGTCGCCGACAGCACCCTCGCCAATGCCCGCAGCCTAGTGCAGGGCGAAACCGCAGCCGGCGTGCCCGATGTCAACGCGCTTGCCGCAGAGCTGGCCGAAGTCAACCGCAAACTCGTCGCCGCGCGCGAAGGCACGGCGGGGCGCGCGGCGCTGCTCGATGCACGCGACACGGCACTGCGCGGTCTGGCCGAACACTTCGCGATCACCACCACCATCTACGACAACGGCACCGCCGACGTGAGCCTCGACGGCGTCCCGCCAGTCGCGCTGGTGGCAGGCGGCGTCGCCGGCAGCGTGGCGGTGAACGTCAATCCCGACGGCACCCTGGCCTTCGACCTTGGCGGCACAGCCTTCGCGCCGACAGGCGGAGCAATGGCAGGCCGTGCTGCGGCCCTCGCCGAGATGGCATCGCTCCAGACCGGGATCGACAGCCTCGCCGCCTCGGTGATCGCCATCGCCAATGGGGCGCAAGCCGCTGGCGCGGACGCTGCCGGAGCAGCCGGCCAGCCGCTGTTTTCCGGCACCGGCGCGGCCGATATCGCGCTTGCGCTGGCCTCTGCCGAAGGGCTTGCAACGGCACCTGCCGGTTCGCCCGCAGGCAGCCGTGACACCGGCAATCTCGCCGCGTTGCTCGGCGCTCTCGGGGCCGAAACCGGCCCTGCCAACGGGGCCGACACGCTGCTTTTGGGCCTGTCCAGCCGGGTGGCCGCGCTCGACAGCCGGCGCGAGGGGCTGGGCGTGATCGCCGCCAGCGCAGAGGCCGAGCTGCTGCGCGAGACCGGGGTCGATCTCGACACCGAGGCCGCCAATCTGGTGCGGCTGCAACAGGCGTTCGAGGCCAACAGCCGGGTAATCCAGGTTGCCACCGAACTGTTCGATACCCTGCTGGGCCTGAGATAAGCGGGAGCCGCGCGCCATGAGTTTCGTCAGCACTTCGACCGGATCCTTCTTCAACCGTTCGCTCGCCCAGATGGCCGAACTGCGCGGGGCGATCGAGCAGAGCCGCAGCCAGATCGCCACCGGCCAGCGGATCGAACGCGGCTCGGATGATCCTGCCGCCGCCGCACAGCTGCGCGGCATCGCGCGGCGCAGTGCGCTGGCCGCAGTCGAACGCGAGAACGCCGCCCGGCTGGGCGAGGATCTGGGCGCCGCCTCGATCGAGCTGGAAGCCGTCACCGCGCTGCTCCAGCGCGCGCGCCAACTGGCGTTGCAGGCAGCCAACGCCCCGACCGGCGAAAACGGGCGACAGGCGATCGCCTTCGAACTCGGCCAGCTGACCGAGGAGCTGTTCAGCCGCGCCAACGCCGCCTCGCTGACCGGCGAGCCGCTGTTTGCCGGCCTGTCGTCCGATCCGGCCTTTGTCCGCGATGCAGCGGGCAATGTCACCTATGCCGGCACGGCCACCAGCGGCGCTGTGCCGGTCGCCCCGGGGACCGCGATCGAGCGCGGCTTGCCGGGCAGCGAAGTGTTCCAGTTCGATCTTGGCGGCACCCCCACCAGCGCCTTTGCGGTGCTCGGCGGGCTGGCGGCGGCGCTCGATGGCGGTTCGCCCGATCCCGCTGGCGCCGCGCGCGCCGCGCTCGAGGGGATCGACGCCGCGCTCGACACCACCAATCGCGCGCAGACCATCATCGGCACCCGCATGGCCTGGATCGAACAGGTGCAGCAGCAGCAGGCCGATCGCGGCGTGACGCTGGCCGAACGCCGCAGCCGCGTGGGCGATACCGACATTGCCGAGGCAATCGCGCGGCTGCAGCAATCGCTTACCGCGCTGGAAGCGAGCCAGGCCGCCTTCGCGCGGGTCAGCGCGCTGTCGCTGTTCGACGCGCTGCGCTGATACGCATCAAGGGAGTAGCTTCACGTGTTCGTCGCCATCGGAATCGTCGTATTGCTGGCCATGGTGTTCGGCGGTTTCATCCTCGCCGGCGGCGCGCTGGGGCCGGTGCTGGAGGCGCTGCCGCTGGAATTCATGATGATCGGCGGCGCGGCCATCGGGGCAACGCTGATCGGCAATTCGATGCACGAAATCAAATTGCTGGGCAGCGGAATGGGCAAGATTTTCAAGGGCCCGAAATATAGTGACCAGGATCACATCGATGCCATCGCGCTGACATCAAAGCTGATGAAGCTGCTGCGCTCGGAAGGCGCGGTGGCGCTCGAGGGCCATGTTACCGAGCCGGGTTCATCGACGATCTTCTCCGAATATCCCAAGCTTCAGGCTGATCCGGTGGTGACCGCGATGATCTGCGATCCGCTCACCCTGCTGGTGGTGTCGTCGGGCACGCTCGATACCCATGCGGTCGAGGACGTGATCGACAGCGCAATCAAGACCCAGCTGCATGAAATGGACGAACCGCAACACATGATCCAGTCGCTTGCGGACGCGCTGCCCGCGCTGGGGATTGTTGCCGCGGTGCTGGGCATCATCAAGACCATGGGGGCCATCGACAAGCCGCCTGAAATCCTCGGCCACATGATCGGTTCGGCACTGGTGGGAACGTTTCTCGGCGTGCTGCTGGCCTATGGCTTTGCCGGGCCGCTCGGCGGGCGGCTCAAGCAAATCAATGCCCACGACAGCCAGATGTTCCATTCGATCAAGCAGGTGATCATCGCGAGCCTGCACGGCTATCCGCAGCCGCTGGTGCTGGAAGCCGCGCGTTCGGGCCTGCCGCCGGCGCACCGCCCCAAGCTGACCGATTTGCTCGACATGATGCGGGGCCGCTGAGGTGGCTCTGTCCGATCCCAACCCGTCGGACGAAGGAGTGGCGGCTGCCATCCCCGCGCCGATCATCGTCAAGAAGGTCACCATTGTCGAAGGCGGACACCACGGCGGGGCGTGGAAGGTGGCCTATGCTGACTTCGTGACGGCGATGATGGCGTTCTTTCTGCTGCTGTGGCTGCTCGGCGCGACCGAGGAAAAGCAGCGCAAGGGCATCGCCGATTACTTTTCCCCGACGCTGGTGAAGATGCGCCAGGAAAGCGCAGGGTCAGACGGGCTGCTGGGCGGCTCGTCGCTCACCGACGCGGACAATTATCCCCATGCGATGGGCCAGACGGGAACGCGCGCGATCACCATTCCGCGCGGTGTCACCGGCGGGCCGGTGGAAGGCGGCGGGCGCGGCGAACTCGATTCCGAAAAGCTCAAGGAATTGCGTGACACCATCGAGAAGAAGCTCGTTCAGCGCCGCCAGCTTGCCCATCTCGCGCGGCAGGTGCGGGTGATGCGCGCGCCCGAGGGGATCCGCATCGACCTTGTCGACGATGCCGATTTCGCGATGTTCGAACTCGGCACCACGATCCTGACCAAGGAGGCGCGCGGGCTGCTGGAGGTCATGGCCGAAACGCTCAAGGACGAGCGCGCGCCGCTGATCCTGCGCGGCCATACCGATTCGCTGCCGTGGCGCGGCGGAGTGGTGGCCAACAACTGGTCGCTGTCCACCGGCCGCGCCGAGGCAACCCGGCAGGCGCTGGTGCTGGGCGGGGTGGCGATGAACCGCATCGCCCGGATCGAGGGCGTGGCTGATACCGAACCGCTGGTGGCCGAGGATCCCGCCGATCCGCGCAATCGCCGCATCTCGCTGCTGCTGCTCGAAAGCAGGGGCGCGGGCACAGCAATCACCCGGCGTCCCGCACCGGTCGCCGCCCCTGCCCGCTCTCAGGAACGATAGTCGCGCCTTAGTGCTTGCCGCCCGGATCGGCGAAGTGGCTCGGCAGGTGGGCGTTGACCACCCCGCCATCGACCGTCAGCGTCTCGCCCACCACGTAATCGCCTGCGCGGCTGCACAGGTAGATCGCGGCGGCCGCCATGTCCTCGGCCGTCCCGATGCGCTTGGCCGGAATGCCCGCGGCCGAAGCGTCGGGCGCATCCTTGGCGGCGCGGTTCATCTCGCTGGGGAAGGCCCCCGGCGCGATCGAGGTGACGACGATATTGTCCTGGATCAGCCGTGCGGCCATGCGCCGGGTAAGCTGGATCACGCCCGCCTTGCTGGCCTGATAGGCATAGGTCTCCCACGGGTTGATCCGCTGCCCGTCGATCGAGGAGACGTGGATCACCTTGGCCGGATGCCCGGCCTTGCCGCCCTCGACCAGCAGATCGTGGAGCTTCTGGGTGAGGAAGAACGGGGTCTTGACGTTGAGATCCATCGTCCGGTGCCAGCCGGCTTCCGAGAATTCAAGGTAAGGCTGACCCCACGCCGCGCCAGCGTTGTTGATGAGGATGTCGAGCCGGCTCTCGCGCGCCTTCAGTTCATTTGCGAGGCTCACGATCCCGTCCATCTGCGACAGGTCGGCAGGAATGCCGATCACCTTGTCCGCACCGAACTCGTCGATGGTCGCCTGCATCTGATCGGCCTTGCGCGCCGAGATATAGATCCGTGCACAACCCGCTGCGAGCAGCCCTTCGACGAACATCTTGCCGATCCCGCGGCTGCCACCGGTGACGAGCGCGATGCGGCCTTCGAGGCTGAAAAGTGATTGAATGTCCATATGATCAATATCCGCTCAGGGTGGCCACGCGGTTGGCGTGGAAAAAGGCATCGCCGAGGAATTCGGCCAGCGCGCGATCGCGCTTCATGTAGAGGCCGATGTCGTATTCGTCGGTCATGCCGATGCCGCCGTGCATTTGCACCCCTTCCTGCACTGCCAGGCGCGCGGCCTTGGCGACCTTGGCCTTGGCGACGCTCGCCATCAGATCGGCGCTTTCGGCCCCGGCATCGAGCAGTTGCTGCGCCTTGATGGTGACGGCGCGGGCAATCTCGACTTCGCAATAGAGGTGGCTGGCGCGGTGCTGCAATGCCTGGAATTCGCCGATCAGGCGGCCGAACTGCTTGCGCTGCTTGAGATAGGCGATGGTCATGTCCATCGCCCCCCGGGCAACGCCGACACCCTCGGCCGCCGCCCCCACGCGGCCCGCCATCAGCATTGCCTCGAGCACCGCGCGCCCGCCGTCGATCTCGCCGATCACGGCATCGCCATCGAGTTCCACCCCGTCGAACCTGGTGTGGGTCGCCATCGCGCTGTCGACCAGCCGCACGGTGTCATGGCTCATGCCGGCAGCATCCTTCGGCACGGCGAACAGGGTGATCCCGTCGGCATCCTCGTCAGACCCGCAGGTGCGCGCGGCAACCACGATCATGTCGGCACTGGAGCCGTGGATGACGAAGCTCTTGGAGCCGGTCAGGCGGAAGCCGTTGCCCGATTTCTCGGCGCGGGTGGCGATGCGGCTCGGGCGGTGCTTGGCGGTTTCGTCAATCGCCACCGCGAACACGCTGTCCCCCGCGATCAGGCCCGGCAGGTAACGGCCCTTCAGGTCTGCCGAACCATGCTTCAATGCCGTTGCGGCGAGCACCGAGGATGTGAGGAAGGGCGATGGCGTGAGGTTGCGGCCGATTTCCTCGAGCACGATCCCGGCTTCGACATGGCCCATGCCAAGTCCGCCATCGGCTTCGTCAACCAGAATGCCGGTGAAACCCATTTCGGCCATCTGCTTCCACAGACCGTGACCGAAACCGTCCTTGCAGTTGCGGTCGCGCCAGTGGCGCAGCTGCTTGGCGATGTTGCCTTCCTCGGCCATGAAGCTGCTGGCGGTGTCGGCCAGCATGGCCTGATCGTCGTTGTGATACAGGGGCATTGTTTTCCCTCCTCCTATTCCGTCACGCCCACGCAGGCGCAGGTCCAGCTATCTTCGCAAGCAAGCTGGATCCCCGCCCGCGCGGGGATGACGGCTCCAATGTTGTATTGTCTCAGGCCCCCGGCAGATCGAGGATCCGCTTGGAAATCACGTTGAGCATGACTTCCGAGGTTCCGCCCTCGATCGAGTTGGCCTTGGTGCGCAGCCAGTTGCGGGCTGGCTTGCCGCCGCCGGTGTCATCGCTCTCCCATTCGAGACTGCGCGAACCGCCCACCGCCATCATCAGCTCGTGGCGGCGCTTGTTCAGTTCGGTGCCGGCATATTTCATCATGTTCGGCTGCGCAGGGTGCGCCTTGCCGACCTTGATTTCGTCGAGGAACTTCTCGCCCATCGCACTGTAGGCCAGCGCATCGACATCGAACATGGCAAGCTCTGCCCGCAGCACCGGATCGAGATCATCGCCAAGCTTTGCCGCGTGGCGCTTCATCAGGGCCCCGATCGCGGCGCCGCGATCCCCGCCGCCCGCGCCCGAAATCATCTCGCGTTCGTGCCCGAGCAGATATTTGGCCACGTCCCAGCCGCGGTTGATCTGGCCAACATAGGCCGGCACGTCCTCGCCATAGGACTTGGGCACCTTCACATTGTCAAAAAAGGTTTCGCAGAATGGCGAATTGCCGCTGATCAGCAGGATCGGCTTGGTCGTCACGCCTTCCGACGCCATGTCGAACAGCATGAAGGTGATGCCCTGATACTTGTCGGCCTTGTCGGTGCGCACGAGGCAGAAGATCCAGTCGGCATGGTCGGCGTAGGAAGTCCAGATCTTCTGGCCGTTGACGATCCAGTGATCGCCGCCATCCTCGCCAAAGGTCTGCAAGCTGACGAGGTCGGAGCCGGAACCAGGCTCGGAATAGCCCTGGCACCAGCGGATTTCCCCGCGCGCGATTTCGTTGAGGAAGCGCTGCTTCTGCCCTGGCGTGCCAAAGTGCAGCAGCGCCGGGCCGAGCATCCAGATGCCAAAGCTGCTGAGCGGCGGGCGCGCATTGATGCGGCTCATTTCCTCGCGCAGCACCTTGGCTTCAGCCGGGCTTAGCCCCGCGCCGCCATATTCCTTGGGCCACGACGGCACGGTGTAGCCCTTGGCCACGCAGGCCTCGAACCACGCCTTTTGCGCATCATTCTTGAAGGTGGCCCGGCGACCGCCCCAGTACACATCGTCCTCGTCGCGCACGGGTTCGCGCATTTGAGGCGGGCAATTGGCTTCCAGCCAGCTGCGGGTTTCAGCGCGGAATCTTTCCAGATCGGCCATGACCGACTCTCCTCCCAAAAGGCTCTTACTTGACGCTTACGTTAATGGCATTTCTCGCGCGGCTGCAAGCGCTTCTCTTGCGGACAAGCGTGCCGTAGCGTCAGGTACGGCGCGATTGACGGGCGGCGCAATCGGTCTAGGTTCGCAACCCGAAACGGGAGAGAGAGAAGTGACAGGAATCGGGCAGGTGGCTGCCGGTCGCTGGATGATCCGCGCATGAGCGGGCCGGACGCGAAGGTGCCGTTCCGGATCAAGCTCACCTACGGTATCGGCGCGGTTGCTTACGGGATCAAGGACAACGGTTTCGCCGTTTTCTTGCTGATCTTCTACAATCAGGTGATGGGCCTGCCAGCCAATCTCGTGGGCTTCGCGGTGATGGTAGCGCTGATTATCGATGCCTTCGTCGATCCGGTGATCGGCCATCTCAGCGACCGCACCAATTCGCGCTGGGGACGGCGGCACCCGTGGCTCTATGCCTCGATCCTGCCGGTCGGTCTGTCGTGGTTCATGCTGTGGCATCCGCCCGACCTGGGACAGACGGGGATGCTGGTCTATCTCACCTTATCGGCCATTCTGGTGCGCGCCGCCATCGCACTGAACGAGGTGCCCTCGCTCGCCATGCTGCCCGAGATTACGCAGGACTATCATGAGCGCACCGACGTAATCCGCTATCGCTTCCTGTTC
>JBKBLZ010000016.1:0-53963 GCA_046296035.1 Erythrobacter sp.
GTGACGCTCACCCCGGTGCCCGGGCGCAGGCGCAGGATCTGATCGTCAAACTGGAGGAACTCGATCGCGGTCAGCGTGTCGGTCCCGTCCGGCCCGACCACGCGGAACACGCCCGTCGCCGTCTGCGTAACCGTATAGGCCGACCGCAGCCCGCGCACCACCGCCGTGTCAACATTGCTGCCGCCGTCGATCGTGTCGTTCCCGCCCAAACCGCTCAGGCGGTTGGCAACATCATTGCCGATCAGCACGTCATTGCCCGTCCCGCCGAGCGCGTTCTCGATGATCGTCCCGCGCGCGATGCTCATGTTGCCGATGCTGCCGCCGACATTTGAGAAGGTGTCGGGGTTGAGATCGATGCGCTGGTTGGCGGTGAAGACGGAATAGTCGAGCGTGTCGTTGCCGCCGTGATCGACGATGGTGAAGGCCAGCAGATTGCCATTGCTGTTGCGCACCGCATTGCTGGTGCCGTAAATCTCGCGTCCCGAATTGTTGCCAACCCCGTAGACGGTGTCGCCCGTGCGGGTGGTGGTGGCCACGCCATAGGCCTGCTGCAAGGCGACAATATCGCCCTGCATCGGCGAGATCGCGAAGACCCGCGTGAACCCTTGCCCGGCGAAGAAGGTGTTCTCGTTCTGGTCGAAATAGGACATGATCGTCGTCGACCAGGCATCATTGAGATAGAGCGCGTCGTTCGCGTAGCTGGCGTTGTTGTTGTAATTGCCGCCATGGCCAAGCCCGAGCGCGTGGCCGATTTCGTGGACATAGGTCTGAAAGGAATAGGTGTTCAGCCCAGTGCCGTAGGTGGTGAGCCAGCCGGCGCTGACATTGACCGTCACCGCGCTGATGAAGTTGCCCGCGCGCTGGGTGCTGGCGAAGGCGCCTTCCTGATTGTCGTCGAAGGTGATCTGCGCCGTTCCGGCCACTTCGTTGAAGGTGATCCCCAGCACGTCCGCCCACAGGCCAAGCGCGGCGCGTGCCAGTGTCGCCCCGTCGCTGGTGAGGGCTGTCAGGTTGACGGTCAGCGAGCCGCCCTGGCTGACATTCCACCGCCGCGCTTCCGCTGCCCCGCCCCAATAGTTGTTGAGCAGCTGGTTGGCGATCTGATCGTTGGTGAATTCGCTCAGCGGCGGGGCTTCGTCGATCTCGACACGGTAAGCGCCGGTTTCGGAATCGGTCCAGCCGCCCACGTCGATGAAGTAGGTGCCGCTGGTCGGCGCGACGAAACGGATGCGCGAATAGGTGCCCGCGCTGTCGTCGTTGAAGGCCAACACCGGGGTGGCCTGGGTTGCCCCGTCGGCGCTGCGCAAGGTCAGGGTGGTGTCGACATCGCCGGGGTTGCCGGTAGCGCTGGTGGTGATTTCGTAGATCTGCCCCGCGACAAGCGTGACGGCATACCAGTCGCGGTCGCCGGTGACGTCGATGGCTGCGGTGACTGCGGCCCCGCCCACCGTCAATGTCGCGGTGGTCGATGCATTGCCAAGCGCGCTGTCGCTATGCGGGCGCGAGCTGTGGATGATGTATTCGCCGGTGGCCTGCTGGTACGCTCCCACGCCAAGGAAGTAGTTGCCGCTCTGCGTGGCGGTGAAGGTGATCTCGGAATAGAGCAGGTTGGCGTTGACGTTGGCATCGTCGTTGAACCGCAGCTGCGTGCCGTTGGCATCGTAAAGCGTCAGCGTGCTGTCATCGAGCCCGGCCGACGTCGGCGGCAGATAGACGGTGAAGGTGTAGGTCTCCCCCGCCACCAGCGCGATCCGGAACCAGTCGGTATCCCCGGCGGTGTCGATGGCCGAGGACACCGAGCCGCCCGGAGCCAGCGTGGCGGTGGTGCTGATGCCGCCGGCGATGGTGTCGACCATCGCACTGTCCTCGGATGCGCCCAGCAGCTTCTCGCCGCCAGGACTATGGCAGGTCAAGCAGGCGCAGACGGATTGATGGAAGGTCGACTTGAGCAGCGGCTCATCGCCCGTGTCCGCCACTCTGCCAGCGCCGCGCACGGGGGCAATTGCAGCCCCGGAGCCGCCGGGCACCCTATCCTCGGAAATCATCGCCAGCCGGCCACGATTGGCTGCAAGGGGCTCGATGAACATGCTTATTTCCTCTTGGAATGCGCGGCAGGCCGCGATGATGGATCGGCGAGCATCTGCACCGCCGTGCGCGCCAGCCGGTCAAGATCGTCGGGCTGCAAGGCGCGGTCGAGCGCGTCGACCGAGACAACCGGATAGGCATCCCCGCTGCGGACAAGGCGGGCATCGATCGCGCCGCGCGGATGCAGCGTGAGGGTGATGGCAAGATCCTGCGGCAACGCATTTTCGCCAAGCCCGGCAGCAAGGCCGCGCGCAAACCGGTCGCATATGGCAGCGGCATCCATACCGGGCAGGGTGGCAAGCGAGCCGGTAACTTTGCAGGTGCTGGCCATGGAACTCGTTGCGCAAGCAGGTTGGACGAGAACTGCCGCGATCAGGATCGAAAGGCTTGGGCTTCGCACTGACATCACGCTGACCCGATCCGGAGAATCCTGACACAATAAGACAGAACAGGCAGTATAGCAGAAAAACTTAGCGGTTTCATAACACAAACATCCCGCTGCATCGGGTGCGCAATCCGTGGGAGTGCGTGCACGGGGGATCGTCGGGCGGCGGGCGAGGCGAAGGCTGCGGGGCACGGCGTTGCCGCAGGCCACGCACCCCGGCCCGCTGCCCGGGCGCCGAAACAACCGGCATAGGTTTTCCAGCCTGCGCTGTGGATCGTCCGTGCGGCATCGACGAACAGCAAACTCAGAAACGCAAATTGCGCAAAGCGGTTCGGCGCAACCTTGGGCTACACGATATCCGAAACGATACGCACGACAAGCGACCCCTGCGGCAAGGAACCAATACCACCCAAAGCTTGAGTGATTGACAGGGTTGGCACAGCCGTCGGCTGTCCGGGACGCGATCAGGCTGTCAGCCGCCGCCCGATGGCCTGCCCCATGCGCAGCGGCTCGCCCGCCTTCAGGTGCTCCAGCCATTCGACCCGCCCCGGCTCGAACAGCAGCACCACGGTCGATCCGAGCCGGAAACGGCCCATTTCGTCCCCGGCGGCAAAATCATGCGCGGCGGCGGTGAAATCCTCGTCCACGCGGGCGCGGGCAAGGGTGCTGAAGGTGTTGGGCCAGACAGTGTCGATCCCGGCGACGATCATCGCGCCCACCATGATGCTGGCAAAGCGCCCGTCCGGCCCGTCGAACAGGCAGGCGAGCCGTTCGTTGCGGGCAAACAGCCGATCGACCCCTGCTGCGGTTTCCTGATTGACCGAGAACAGATCGCCGGGGAGATAGGCGCTCGCCCTGAGGCGACCAGCCGCCGGCATGTGGACGCGGTGATAATCGCGCGGGGACAGGTAGATCGTGATGAATCGCCCGCCTTCAAACCTTGCGGCGTGCGCACCGCCCCCGAGAATTTCGGCAACCGTGTAATCGCGGCCCTTGGCCTGCACGATGCGCGCTGCGGTGACCGTGCCAAGCTGGCTGATCGCACCATCGGCGGGGCTGAGAATGCATTGGGCCGCATCGGCCAGCGGGCGCGCGCCGGGCTTCAGCTCGCGGGTGAAGAAATCGTTGAAGCTGGCAAATTCCCCGATCCCGCGTGCGGCCTCGCCAAGGTCCACGTCAAACGCGGCGACAAAGCGGCGGATCAGCGCATCGCGCAGCCACGGATTGCGGCTGTCTGCCAGCTTCCCGGCAAGCCGCGAGAGCGCGTGCTGGGGCGCGAGGTGCTGGAAGGCGATGAAGGGCGAGGGCATGGGCGACCCCTAGCCCGAATGCGGAGAGCGCGCCACAGGCCTGTTGTGACTTGCGCAGGGGCTGCCTATCGTAGCCGCCGGGAGAGCGATCGATGGCCCGATTTCCGGTGCATCCGGACGAAATTGCCGATGCTTGGTGGGCGCAGGTGCTCGGCCGCGTTCCCGAACGCTGGCGCTGGGAACCGATCGGCACCGGGCAGGTGGGCGATTCAGTGCGCTTCACGCTGGAATTTGCAGGCGAGACTGCGCCGGTCACGCTGGCGGGCAAGTTTGCCGCTGCCGATCCCACCAGCCGCGGCACCGCGGCGATGCTGGGGCTCTATACAAAGGAAGTGCGCTTCTACCGCGATCTTGCCCCGCAATTGCCGATCCGCACGCCGCGCACCTTCTGCGCCGAGATCGCTGACGATGGCGCCAGCTTCTGCCTGCTGCTTGAGGATCTCGGCCCGGCGCGCGGGGGCAACCAGATCGCGGGGTGTACGATTGCCGATGCGCGCGCGGTGGTGAAGCAGGCCGCCGCGCTTCACGCGCCGAGCTGGCACAATCCCGAAATTCTGGGTCTCGACTGGCTCCAGCCGGACCCCGCCGCCGCCGCGCAGGTCAAGGCGCTGTATCCCCAGGCCCAGGCGATTTTCCGCGAGCGTTACAAGGACAGCCTCGAACCCGAATTCATGGCGCTGTGCGAGGAGCTGGCGCAAGTTACCGCCGCCTTCGATCGCAAGCCGGAACGCGTCAGCCTGGTTCACGGTGATTTCCGGCTCGACAATGTGCTGTTTGAAATCAGGGGCGGCGCGGAGCCGGTGGCAGTGCTCGACTGGCAGACGCTCACCATCGGCAACGGACTGACCGATGTGGGCTATTTCCTCGGCTGCGGGATCGGTGACACCCTGCGCCGCGCGCACGAGCGCGAATTGCTTGAACTTTACTGCGCGGAAATGAGCTTGCGCGGCGTGCCGCTGAGTGTGGACGCGATCTGGCGCGATTATGTCGTGGGCGCGCTCCACGGTGTCTCGACCGCCGTGTTCAGCGCCGCCTTCGTGGTGCGCACCGAACGCGGCGATGCCAACTTCCTGTCGATGGCGCGCGGCGCCTGCGCGCTGTGCCTCGAACACGGCAGCCTCGATCTGATGATGAAGGGATGATGCGATGGTTCTGAGCCGGGGTGACGATTACCCGATCCACCAGACCCCCGATCCGGTCGCCTATTCGGGCACGGACCGCAATTTCTACGATCGCTATTTCTTCAACGGCTATGCGCCCGATGGCAGCAGCTTCTTCGCGGTGGCCTTCGGGGTCTATCCCCATCTCGATGTGGCGGATGCGCATTTCTGCGTGGTGCGTAACGGCGTGCAGCACTGCCTTCACGCCAGCCGCCGGCTCGGCATGGAGCGGATGGCGCTGTCCTGCGGCCCGGTGCGTATCGAAATCCTCGAGCCGCTCCAGCGCTTGCGCGTGATTGTCGAGGGGGAGGGGATTGCCGCCGATATGACCTTCTGCGGCCGCGCCTTCCCGATCGAGGAGCCGCGCTTTACCTGGCGGGTCGGCGCGCGCACCGTGATGGACTATACCCGTCTCACCCAGAACGGCCATTACGAAGGCTGGATCGCCGTCGATGGGGTGCGCGAAACACTCGCTCCCGGCAGCATGGGGACGCGCGATCGCAGCTGGGGGGTGCGGCCCATCGGCGCGGCCGATCCGCAATTTGCCGGGCGCAGCCTGCCGCAATTTTTCTGGCAATGGACCCCGATCAACCTGCCCACCCGCTCGGTATTCTATCATGTGAATGCCCATGCCGATGGCACCGCGTGGAACAGCCGGGCGGTGATCGCGCCCGATGGCAAAGGCCCCGAAGGCTTTGCAGAACACCATGCGCCGCAGATGGAAACGCGGCTTGCCCCCGGCACCCGCTGGCCGGCGCGCGGCGAACTCGCCATCGGGGATGAGCGCTTCGTGCTGGAGCCGGTCAGCCGGTTCCAGATGCGCGGCCTCGGCTACACCTCGCCCCGCTGGGGCCACGGGCTCGATCACGGCGTGCTGGAAATCGAGCGCGAGGATATTGATCTGGCCGCGATCGATCCGGCGCGTCCCGATAATCTCCATGTGCAGATGCTGTGCCGCGTTATCGGCCCGGGCGGCGAGGCCGGGATGGGCGTGTTCGAACAGCTGGCCATCGGCGACTTTGCCCCGCTCGGGTTGACCGGCCTTTCGGGCCGCGACTGACGCCGCCTGCCGCCGGGCAAGGGGGCTAGCGGCTTGCCGCAGGGGCAGGCGCCTGCGCGCCCTGCATCGCCACGAGGTAATCGACGATGGCGGGCACTGCCGAAGGATCGATCGGGGCCTTGTAGACCTCGGCCATCTTGCCGATGATGCTTTCCCACTTGGCGCGCGGGATCCGGGGCTGCTGGAGCATCGTCGAGGGCGAATGGCAGGCGGTGCAATGGGCGATCACCGCCTCGCGCCCCGGCAGATCGGGCAGCACGGCCGGATCTTCGGGCAGGGTGATTGCGGCATCGGCAAAGGTCACCTGCGGTGCGCGCTCGCAGCCCGCGAGCAGCGCCAGCGCAGCCAGCAGAACCGCGCGCCTCATTGCGCCCTCAGGGTGATGCGTTCGATCACGTTGCGGGCATAGCCCGAAGGGTTCCAGTTCAGGTCTTCGGGCTGCGCGGCGCCCTGCACATTGGTCGCGCGCGCGCCGATGTGTTCAAGATCGCCGGCGACTTGCGGCAGCGTCACGCTCCAGCGGCGGAAGGCATAGGGGCCTTCGTCGGGGCCGAGGGTGCAGGGGATTTCCCACCCCTTACCCACCAGATCGACCCGCGCCAGCGCACTCTCGCCGCCCATCGCAATGCCCTCCAGCAACAGGGGCTTGCCCTTGGCCACCACCGCGCCATCGGCATGGCTGGTGATGAAGGCGCGCGGGGGCATGGCGGTGATGGGTTTCGTCGGAAAATCCTTGTCGTCGGGCGTCACCGGCCGCTCCGGCACGCGGTAAGACTTGGCGACGTAATAGCTGTCATCCTCGCCGCTAAGCACTTCGATGGTGGCGAGCATCTTGACCCAATAGGTCGAAAACCACCCCGGCACCACGATCCGCAAGGGGAAACCGTGGAGGATCGAAAGCGGTTCGTCGTTCATGCCCCAGGCGACCAGCACATCATCGCGCATGGCGATGTCGAGGGGCACCGACTTGATGAACTGCGGCGCCCCGTCGGTGAGCGGCACGTCAAGCCCGGCAAAGCGCACGCGGGCGGCGCCGGCTGCCACCCCCGCCTTGGCGAGCACGTCCTTCAATCGCACCCCGGTCCACTTTGCGCAGCCCATCGCGCCGTTGCCCCACTGCGTGCCGGTGACGCGCGGTTCGCTCAGCCCGCGCCCGTTGCCCGCGCACTGGTTGATCGCGACCACCGAAACATGCTCGCCCGCCGCAGCAATCTCGTCGAGAGTCAGCGAGACCGCCTGCCTGACCGCGCCGCCCACCGCCACCCGGTGCTCGCCCGCTTTAACCTCGGTCGGCATCGGCCAGTTCCAGCGCACGAAGAACCGGTCATTCGGGGTGATCACGCCTTCGCGGAACACGCTCATCGGGGTTTCCAGCACCGGGGCGTTGACGCGCTGGACGATCATTTCGCCCTTGCCCGGAAAGGCCGGGGTGGTCGGGCGCAGGCCTGGTCCGCCGGGCAGGCCGAGATCGACCAGCTTCTGACCCAGCACCGGGGCCGCCAGCGCCGCGCCAGCCGTGCCCGCGATCACCGTGCGGCGGGTGAGATGCTTCTCGTTCATGCTTCTGCCCCCTCCAGCCGGTCGATCAATGCGCCGATTTCGGCCACCGCCAACCCGTGCGCGGCGATCAGATCGCCGATATCGTCGATTCGGGCCATTTCGCCATCGTCGCGCATGATCGAGCAGATCACCGCCGCATCGCCCGCGCCCGCCAGCCGCGCCAGATCGATCGCGGCCTCACAGGCTGCGGGACGGGCGCGCACCCCGCCGGCCTGAGCGATCAGCGGGAAGACGTGGCCGGGCGAGTGAATATCGGCCGGGCCTGCCCGATCGGCGATTGCTACCCGCACCGTATGCGCGCGATCGGCGGCGGAAATGCCGGTGGAGACCCCCTGCGCGGCCTCGATCGAGCGCGCGAAGGGCCGTCCGGTCTGGCGCTCGGTGCCGGGGTTGACCAGCGTCAGGCCCAGCTGCGCGGCGCGCTGCGGGGTCACCGCAAGGCAGATCAGCCCGCGCCCGCGGGTCGCCATGAAGTTGATCACCTCGGGTGTGACATGGCGCGCGGCGCACATCAGGTCGATATCGCCGCCGCGCAGCCGGTCACCCGTGATCACCACGATTCGCCCTGCGGCGATCGCTGCCAGCGCCGCGTCGAGATCGGCCGGCATCAGCCCAGATCCCGCCCGGCGGCAAAGCTCCGCGCGCCCAGCACCACCTGCTTGCCGACCAGTTCGAGCTGCCCGCGCGCGCGTTCGTCAAGGCATTCGCCATCGGGCGAAAACAGCCCGCGATAGGTGCGGATCGTTGCCCCCATCGGGGTTGGCCAGCCGCGCAGCGCATGGGTGATCGCGCGCATGGTAAGCAGCGTGCTCATCGACGCCTGATCGCCGAACGCCGTCGCAATCAGCCCCACGGCGCGCCCATCGAGATAGGGCCGTTCGTCGCGTGCAAGGTCTTCGAGGTAATCGAGCGCGTTCTTGACCACGCCCGAAATCGTGCCGTGATACCCCGGCGCCGCAATCAGCAGACCATCGGAGGCGCGCACCGCCGCCACCATCTCCGCCCCCTGCGAGGCATCGTGCTGCGGCCCGAGATAATGCGGCAGGGCGGTGAGATATTCCCCGCCGAACACCTGCACGCTTGCGCCCTCGCCGGCGGCGATGCTCGCGGCAAGGCGCAGCGCCTGCTCGGTCGAAGAGCCGGGATTGACCGTGCCGCCAAGGGCTACGATCTTGGTGGGCGCGGGGCGGGTCATGCGGGGGTGATCCTTTCGGTGATGTAGGCAGCGAGACGCGCGGTCTCATCGGGGGTGAAGCGCAGGCCCAGCTTGGTGCGCCGCCATAACACATCATCGGCACTGCGCGCCCATTCGCGCGCGATCAGGTAATCGACTTCGGCAGCGGTGAGTCCATGACCGAAATCTTCGCCCAGATCGGCGGCGCATGCCGACTGGCCGAGGAACTCCTGCGCCAGCGTGCCGTAGAGCCGGGTCAGGCGGTGGGCCTGCGCCTCCCCAAGGAACGGGTAGCGCCGCGCCAGACTGCGGGCGAGGGCGGGGGCATCGAACCGCCCGAAATTGCCGCCCGGCAGATTGGCCTTGCCGGTCCAGTCCGCGCCCTTCAGCACCGGCAGGAACGGTGCCAGCCGCCCGATCGCCTCGGCGCTGAGTTCGCGATAGGTGGTGATCTTGCCGCCGAACACGCTGAGCAGCGGCGCCGTGCCGTCCGCCCCGCCGTCCAGTTCAAAGCGGTAGCCGCGGGTTGCCGCCTCGGGCTTGCCGGAACCGTCATCCACCAGCGGGCGCACGCCGGAATAGGTCCACACCACGTCTGCCGGGGTGATGGGGGTGCGGAAATATTCCGAAGCCCCTGCACACAGATAGGCGATCTCTTCCGCGCTGGCTTCGACCTTGTCGAGCCCGGCCGTGTGATCGACATCGGTGGTGCCGATCAGGGTGAAGTCGTCCTCGTAGGGGATGGCAAAGAAGATCCGCCCGTCGGGCAGCTGGAAGAAATAGGCATAGGCGTGATCGAACAGCTTGCGCACAACGATATGCGAACCGCGCACCAGCCGCAGCTTTTGCGCTGAAGGCTCGCCCGCCCGGCCGAGCAGATCGAGCACGCGCGGGCCGGCGGCATTCGCCACCGCGCGGGCCATGAAGACCTCGCCCCCGGCTTCGATCCGCCAGAACCCGTCCGCGCGCGCCAGTGCCGTCACCTCGCAGCGGGTGCGCACATCAGCCCCGCGATCAGCGGCATCGCGGGCGTTGAGGATCACCAGCCGCGCATCGTCCACCCAGCCGTCAGAATAGGCGAAGCCGCGGGTGTATTCGGGTTTCAGGGCGGCGCCTGCGGGGTGGTTTGCCAGCGTCACGCTCCGCGCGGCAGGCAGGAACTTGCGCCCGCCGATATGGTCGTAGAGGAACAGTCCGAGCCGGAGCAGCCAGCGCGGGCGCAGGCCCTTGCGGTGCGGCAGGATGAAGCGCAGCGGCCAGATGATGTGCGGCGCAATGCCCCACAGCACTTCGCGCTCGCTCAAGGCTTCGCGCACGAGGCTGAATTCGTAATGTTCGAGGTAGCGCAATCCGCCGTGGATCAGCTTGGTCGAGTTGGAGGAGGTGCCTTCGGCCAGGTCGCCGCGCTCGAGCAGCAGCACCCGCGCCCCGCGTCCGGCGGCATCGCGCGCAATCCCCGCGCCGTTCACGCCGCCGCCGATCACGGCAAGGTCGAACACCGCCTTGCTCACAGCATCCACCACGCAAAGCCGAGCGCCACGCCGAGCGAGGCGATGGTCGCCGCCAGCACTGGCAGCACCGCGCGCCAGCCCAGCTTCAGCAGCAGATCAGTGCGGGTGCGCATGGCGGTGGCGGTAACCGCCAGCAGCAACAGGGTCTTGGACAGGGTCAGCGCGGTGGCGGCGAGGGCCGGAGGCATGGTGACCAGCGAATTGAGCACCACCAGCCCGAGAAAGGCAAGAATGAAACCCGGCAAGATTGGCACGCGTGCGGCCTTGCCGGTGGCGGCGGCGACGGGCTGCGCGCGGGCGATCCACAGCGCGGCGAGTGTGACCAGCGGAGCGAGCAGCGCCACGCGGGTAAGCTTCACCACGGTTGCCTGTGCGCCCGCGGCGTCCGAGACGGCGAAGCCAGCGCCGATCGCCTGAGCCACGTCATGCACCGAAGCGCCGACCAGAAACCCGGCCTGCGCATCGCTGAACGCCAGCATCCGGGCGAGCGGCGGATAGGTGACCAGCGCAATCGCCGAAGCAGCGGCGAGGATCACCAGCGTCAGCGTGAACTGCGCTTGCGCGATCCGCTCGCGCCCGATCGCGCCGTAGAGCGCGAGCGCGGCCGAAGCGCCGCAGATTGCGGTTGATCCGCCGGCCAGCAGGCCCACTGCGGGGCCTTGCCCGGTCGCGCGCGCGGCGGCGAGCGCGGCGAGCAGTGCGGCGGCCATCACCAGCGCGAGGCCGAGGAACGGCACCGCGCCCATCGCCGCGATCTGCATCAGTGTCACCTGCAAGCCAAGCAGCACGATCCCGGCCCGCAGCCCATGGCGCGAAGTCGCGTCAAGCCCTTCGTGGGTGCGCGGATCGCCAGCTGCGAAGTTGAGCGCGAGGCCGATCAGCAGTCCGGCGAGAATGATCGGCACACCATAATTCTGCGCGAGCCACGCCGCAGCGGCGCTGGCGATGGCGCAGATCGCGAGGCCCGGGACATAGCGCGAGAGCGGCTTGCGCGCGGCGGGCACAGTGTCTGCCGCCCCCGTTTGCGCGAGCATCATCTCGCCGAACAGATCGCCTGCCCACGCTTCAGGGCCGGGGCCATCGAAATCGGGGCGCGTCCCTCGCTTCATGCCCGTGCCGCTAAGGCCCTATGAGTCACGGTATGTTTCACGGTATGTCTCACGGTGTCACACCCTATCCCCCGCGCCGTGCCATTGCAACCGCCAGAGCGGCTGTTTCAGGCGCTTATAGCCAGCGCGCCCGCGTCGCGGCGGATTTCCGGCAGCAGCCACTGGAACCACGCCAGCGCCACCAGATAGGACGCGGCGGCGAACATGAAAAGCGGCACGAAGCCGAAGCCTGCATCAAGCACCCGCCCGGTGACCAGGCTGATCAGCACGCCTCCCATATTGCCCATGAAGGCTCCGAAAGCGGTCACCCGCCCGACCTTGGCATTGGGGACAACGTCGGTGATGGTCGAGAAGATCGACAGCGAGAAGCCTTGATGTCCGGCCATCACCACGCCAATCATCACCGCCACCGGCCAGAAGCTTTCAAGCGCCAGCACCAGCGGCAGCGGCGCCACCACCAGCGCCGATACCAGCATCACGCCCTTGCGCACCCGGTTGGGGCTCCAGCCGCGCTCCAGCAGCCTGGTCGAGCCCCAGCCCGCCAGCAGCGCGCCGAGCCCCGATCCGGCGAAGGCGATCGCCAGCGGTACCGCCAGTTCAAGAGTCGAGAGGCCGAATGCCTTGCGGTAGTAATCGGCCAGCCAGAAGTTGATGAACCACCAGGTCATGTCCGAAAGCGCCTTGGCGATGACGATCGCCCAGGTCTTGCGGTTCAGGAGAACCGGGCCGTAGCTGTCGGTCGTGGCCACATTGGCGGAGTGTTGCGCGTCTGTTGCCGGGGCATTGCGCAGCGCGGCGACACCGCGCGCCAGCCACATCCACGCCAGCAGCGCGGCAAAACCGCCGATCCCGCCCGCCACCAGCGCCCCGCGCCAACCCACGCTGAGCGCCAGCGCCGGGATGATGAACGGCATGGCAATCGTGCCCACGCCCGCCAGCAGCGTTGCAAAGCCGAAAGCGAAAGAGCGCTGGTCGGGCGGGAACAGGCTGGCGACGGTCTTGATGGTGAGCGGGGTCTGCACCGCCTCAGTCACTCCGAGGCCGACGCGCGCGACGACCACTTGCGCGGTGGTCATCGCCCAGCCATGCGCCATCGCAGCGAGGCTCCAGGCGCTTGCGCCGACCTGCATCGAGCGGTTGACCCCCAACCGGTCAACCAGCCAGCCGGTGAACAGGAAGGCAAAGGCGGCGGAGAACTGGGTGACCGCGGCCAGATCGCCGAAGTCGCTGTCAGTCCAGGCGAAGGCCGCCATCATGTCGGGCTTGAGGATCGCGATGATCGGGCGATCCATCGCGTTGAACACGCCCGCGATGCACAGCACCGTAAACAGCGACCAGCGCAGGCGGGAGGATAAAGGCGAGGGCGCGGTGTCCATCACGGGTTCCTAGGGTTGATGGCAGGGGCAGACAAGAAGGGCCGCCGGATCGCTCCGGCGGCCCCTTGTTCTGGTTTACGATCGGCAGGCGCTCATCACATCCGGGCGCGCAGGGAGACCCCGAAATAGCGATCCGCATCGCGCGGGATTTGCAGCCGCTGCCCGGCCGACACGTTCAGCAGCACGTAGCTGTTGTCGGTGATATTGCGCGCGTGGAAGGTCAGACGATACTTGTCGTCCGCATCCGAAAACCCGATCGAGGCGTTCCAGATGCCGTAGGGATCAATCGGTCCGGCTTCGCCGAGATCGGAGAACTGGCGGCTGGTGTGGCGGAAATCGGTGTTGAGATAGAGCCGCAAAGCCCCCAGATCGGTCTCGTAATCGCCGCCAATGGTATAGACGAATTTCGGCGCCAGCGGCAGCTGGGTGCCGTTGATCGCGCTCGGGGCGTTGGTCAGCGGGTTGGGGTTGAACTGCTTGACCCGCGCATCGGCATAGGCCGCGCTGGCGCGCAGGGTCAGCCCGTCGATCGGCGCGGCCACGAGATCGGCTTCGAAGCCCTCGCTCTTGACGGTGCCGGCGTTGGTCAGGTTCGACACCACCGCCCCGTTGAGCAGCACGAAGTTGTTGGCCTGAAACCCGTCATACTCGACCGAGAAGGCCGCAATATTGAGCTGCACACGGCGATCGAGGAACTGCGACTTCACCCCGATTTCGAAGGAATCGGAGATTTCCTCGTCGATCGGGATCGCGTTGTTCGGAGCGGTGTGATTGAAGAACACGTTGAACGCCGGGCCCTTGTAGCCGCGGGTATACGAGCCATAGAGCATTACGTCATCGCTGGGTGCGAATTGCAGCACCGCGCGGCCTGAAAGATTGCCGTTGTCGGTCGATCCGGCCGAGGTGTTGGTGCCGTTGCCGCCATTGGCCAAGGTGCCGCCCGCCGGGCTGCCCGATACACCCGGCCCGGTGGCAGGCAGGCCGGTGGCGGCGTTGACCCCGGGCGCGCGGGTGTGGGTATATTCGAGATCGTCCCAGGTGTAGCGCAGGCCGCCGGTCAACGAGAGTTGCTCGGTGAAGCGATAGGTTGCCTGGGTGAAAACCGCGAAGTTCTTCGAGGTCACGTCGCTGAACGAGGTGGCGGTCGGGAAGATCGTGTTGACGGTGTCACTCACGTTGCAAGGACGCCCGCCCGTGGCCGGATCGACCGGCAGGGTCGAGCTGGCGCAGGTAATGTCGCGGCGGGTGAACCTCTGGGTGTTGTCCGATTGCCAGGCGAACACGCCGGCCTGGTAGAAGAAGGGCTTGGTCTGGTCGGAGGCAATGCGGATTTCGGCCGACATCTGCTCGGTCTTGACCACGCCATCGTCGTGCAGCTCAGCCGTCCCGACCAGCGCGCGCGGCAGGAAGTCGCCTTCGCGCAGCTCGCGGTTGAACCAGTTGCGATAGCCCAGCACCACGCTCAGCGTGTGGGTGTCGCCGAGCGCGATATTGCCCGATCCGGTGAGGCTCCACTGCTTGTCGCGGGTTTCGGTGACGAGGTTGTGGTTGACGAAGCGCTGATTCTCGCCCCGGTTGGGTCCGCCGGGCAGGCCAAGCTCGGCATCGAGCACCGCGCCGCGGCTGACCCCGGTGACATCGGCGCAGCAATCATCATTGGCACGGAAATAATCGGCGATCAGGCGCAGTTCGGTGCCGCCGTCTTCATAATCGACGATCCCGCGCAGGCCATAGTGTTCATAGCCGTTGACGGTGCGGTTGCGGCCGCCATTGATGTTGGTGATGTTGCCATCGAAGCTGCCGTAGAACCCGGTAACGCGGGCGGTAAGGTTTTCCGCCAGCGGGCCAGCAATCGCAGCGCGCAGGCGCCATTCGTCGCCCTCGAACCAGTCGGCATTGGCCTGTGCTTCGAAACTGTCGCTGCCGCCCTTGGAGACGATGTTGACGAGGCCGGCCGAGGCGTTCTTGCCGAACAGCGTGCCTTGCGGACCGCGCAGCACTTCGAGCCGCTCGATATCGACGAGATCCATGAAGGCCTGGCCCGAGCGCGACAGCACCACCCCATCGACAACGGTGGACACACTCGGCTCGGCGGCGACCGAGAAGGTGATGGTGCCCACACCGCGCATCACGATCGCGCTGTTGGCGCTGGTGGTGCCCTTGCGGAAGGTTACCGAGGGGACGACCGTGCTGATGTTTTCGAGGCTGTAGACCGCGGCCTGCTCCAGCCGATCGCCTGAAACCGCGGCAATCGCGATCGGAACATCCTGCACATTTTCTTCGACTTTCTGTGCAGTAACAATGATTTCCTCAACCTGCGCCATGGCGGGCGCGGTGTGCGTGAGGGCAATCGCGCTGGCCGACAGGGCCAGCGTCTTGAGCGCAATTCGGGTGGTGGCGGACATGAAGCTTCTCTCCCCTGCTATGTGACCGGCTCGTGTGACAATCGGCTTGCCGATCGTGTTTGTGGCTGGTCTTTCTTCCATCGGGTTGCGCTTTCTGCCTTGATATGTCAAGCGGTGTCAGACGAGGGCAACCGGATGACCGGGAGAGGGAACAGAGGCGGTGACGGTGCGGCTGGTGCCATGCGAGGGGGGATTTGACCTGCTGCTCGGCGGGCGGGCAATCTTGTCGCATCGGCCCGAATGTCCTTCGATTTCCTTGGCTTGCGGCAATCCCGCGATCACGATGGTGCGCGGCAATTTTCGCCTGTCCGACGATGCTGTGGCCACCGCGCCACTATCCGCCTGTGAAATGAATGCCGAGGGCCAGTTGATGTTGGCGAGCACCGATGGCGCCGCCCGATGCGCAATCGCGCTTGCAGCAGACGCGCGCCGGGTGCTGATCGCAGCGCAGCCTCCGCATGATCGCGTTACGCTCGACTTCGCAATCGGTGCAGACGACGTGCTGTGGGGCGGGGGCGAGCAGATGAGTTATCTTGCGCTCAACGGCCGCACCTTCCCTGTCTGGACCAGCGAGCCGGGGGTGGGGCGCGAGCCGGGCACGCCGCTGACCGATCAGGCCAGCGCCGACGGCAGCTTTGCCGGCGGGGATTACTGGACCACCAATTACCCCGAGCCCACGGTGCTGTGCTCGGCCGGCTGGGCGCTCAGCCTCGCCAATGCCGAATATTGCGAGCTTGATGCGACCGTCCCCGGGCGGCTGCGCGTGCACGTTTGGTCTGGCAAGGTGGACGTCGATCTGTTCGAAGGCGCGCCCGCTGCGCTCACCTGCCAGCTTGGCGCCCGCTTCGGACAGCGCCATGCCTTGCCCGATTGGGCGCTGGGCGGGGCGGTGGTGGGCCTCAAGGCGGGCGAGGCCAGCTTTGACCGGCTCGCGGCCCTGATCGATGCAGGGGCCGCCGTTTCTGGCCTGTGGTGCGAGGACTGGGTTGGCATCCGCCAGACCAGCTTCGGCCGGCGGCTGTTCTGGGACTGGCAGTGGAACCCCTCCCGCTACCCTGACCTGCCCGAGCGGATCGCTGGCCTGAAGGCCCGCGGCATCCGCTTTCTCGGCTATGTGAACCCCTATCTCGCGGTCGACGGCCCGCTCTATCCCGAGGCCGCCGCGCAGGGTTTCTTTGCGAAGCGGCTCGACAGCGACGAACCCTATCTGGTCGATTTCGGCGAGTTCCACGCCGGCGTGGTCGATTTCACCAACCCTGCTGCTGCTGCGTGGTTTGCCGAGGCGGTGATCGGCAAAAGGATGCTCGATTTCGGGCTTGATGGCTGGATGGCGGACTTCGGCGAATATCTCCCCACCGATCTGCGCCTGTTTGATGGCGACCCGATGCGCGAGCACAACCGCTGGCCGGTGCGCTGGGCCGAGGTGAACGCCCACGCGGTCGCCTCGCGAGGCCGCACTGGCGATGTCTTGTGGTTCATGCGTGCCGGCCATACGGGCGTGCAGGCGCATTGCCCGCTCTTGTGGGCGGGCGACCAGTCGGTTGATTTCAGCCGCCATGACGGGATCGGCACGGCGATCACCGCCGCGCTGTCATCGGGTCTGGTTGGCAATGCCTTCAGCCATTCGGATGTCGGCGGCTACACCAGCCTGTTCGGCAATATCCGCACCGCTGAACTGATGCTGCGCTGGTATGAACTGGGCGCCTTTACCCCTGTTTTCCGCACGCATGAAGGCAACCGGCCCGATGACAATCTCCAGATCGACAGCACGCCGGAGCTGCTTGCCGGTTTCGTGCGCTGGAGCCGCGTTCATGCCCGCCTCGCACCTTATGCCGCGCACCTCGTTGGCGAGGCGCAGGCGAGCGGGCTTCCGGCGCAGCGGGCGCTGTTCCTCCACTATCCCGATGATCCGCAGACCTTCACGATCCAGGATCAATTCCTCTATGGAGCCGATCTGATGGTGGCTCCGGTGATCGAGGAAGGCGCGATGATGCGGCGGATCTATCTGCCGGGCGAGGGTGTGTGGCGGCACGTGTGGAGCGGGCGGGAATATGTCCCCGGCTGGCACGCGGTTTCAGCACCCGTCGGCGCGCCGCCGGTGTTCTACCGCCCCGCAAGCGCCTTTGCGTCGTTGTTCGCCGGGCTGGCAGAGATTGCCGCATGAGCCGCGCCAACATCAAGGATGTCGCCGCCCGCGCGGGCGTGGCGGTCAAGACCGTCAGCCGGGTGCTCAACGGCCACCCCTATGTCAGCGCGGAACTGAAAGCGCGGGTCGAAACCGCGATGGCCGAACTCGACTATCGCCCCTCGGTCGCGGCGCGCATCCTCTCGGGCGCGAAATCGAACCAGATCGCGCTGATCTACGACAACCACAGCCCCTATTACATGTTCCAGATCCAGAAGGGCTGCTGGGAGGTGTGCCACGAAAACGGCATTCGCCTGCTGGCCCAGCCGGTCGATGTGGCCGATCCGCGCGTGGGCGATCAGGTGCGGGGGTTGGTGAGCGAGACCCATGTCGATGGGATCATCCTGTCCTCCCCCGTCACCGATTGCGACCCGGTGCTGCGTGCGCTGGAGACGATGGACGTGCCCTTCGTGCGCATTTCGCCGGGCACCAACCATGCGCTGACATCATCGGTGTTCATGGACGACGCGCAGGCCGCCGACGATATGACCACCCACCTCATCAACGCTGGCCATCGCCGCATCGGGTTCATCAAGGGACATTCCAACCACATGGCCTCGGATGATCGCCTGTTCGGCTATCGCCGCGCGCTGGATCGCGTGGGCATTCCGTTTGAGCCTGGCCTTGTGGTGGATGGTGCGTTCGATTTCGATTCCGGTGTCGCCGGGGCGCGGGCCTTGCTGGGCCAGCCCGGACGCCCGACCGCGATCTTCGCCTCGAATGACGACATGGCAGCAGGCGTGTTGGCGGTGGCGCATGACCGGGGCATCCATGTGCCCGCCGAGCTTTCGGTCGCAGGCTTCGACGACACCACGCTGGCGCGCACCGTGTGGCCGCCGCTCACCACCATCCGCCAACCAATGGCCGATCTGGCGCGCACCGCGACCCAAATCCTGATTGCGGGCGGGGACATTACCCACAAGCGCCTGCCCCACGAGCTTGTCGAGCGCGCCTCGGTCGCTCCACCCAAGAGGAACGGACAATGAGTGAACTGCCCTTGCCGCCTGCCAGCCGAATGCTCGGGAGCAGCGGTATCGAGGTGTCCCCGATCGCCTGGGGGATGTGGCGGCTGGCGGAGAACGGCCGCACCGTGGCTGACGCGGCAAAGCTGGTGCACGCGGCGCTCGATAGCGGAATCACCCTTCTCGACACCGCCGACATCTACGGCTTCGACGGCAGCAGGGGCTTTGGCGATGCCGAAGCGCTGCTGGGCGAGGTGCTGGCCGCCGAGCCTGCCGCGCGGGAGCGGATGGTGCTGGCGACCAAGGGTGGAATCATGCCGCCGCTGCCTTACGATCAGAGCGCGGATTACCTGCGCCGCGCAATCGACGCCTCGCTGGCGCGGCTCAAGGTGGACAGCGTTGATCTGTGGCAGATCCACCGCCCCGACATTCTCGCCCACCCGCAGGAAGTGGCGCGCGTGCTCGACGATGCGGTGGCGAGCGGCAAGGTGAAGGCGCTGGGTGTATCCAACTTCACCCAGGCCCAGATCGCGGCGCTTCAGCACTTCCTTGGGCACAAGCTGGTTTCGACCCAGCCCGAAATCAGCCCGCTGCGCATCGCCTGCTTCGAGAACGGTGAACTGGATCAGGCGATGATGCTGGGTCTCACGCCGCTGGCATGGTCGCCGTTGGGCGGCGGCCGGCTGGCCGCGCCCGAAAGCCCGCGCGACAAGGCCGTGGCAGCGGCGCTTGATGCGGTGGCAAGCGCGCAGGGCGTTTCCCGCAGCGCGGCTGCCTATAGCTGGCTGATGGCGCACCCGGCGGGAATTATCCCGATCATCGGTTCGCAGACGCCTGCACGGATCGCGCAAGCCGCTGCGGCGCTCGCAGTGCGCTGGACGCGCACGGATTGGTATGCGGTGCTGGTCGCCGCACGTGGAGAGAGGCTCCCCTGATGACTGACCTGCAACAATGCGAAATCGCGTGGTTTTCCGCGCTGTGCGATGACGATTACGAATTTCTCGGCGTCCCCGACAAATACCTGCAATCAAGCTGGGAGCATTGCCGCAACATCGTGCTGCGCGCCGAAGAGGGCGGGTTTGACAATATCCTGCTGCCTTCGGGCTACAGCCTCGGTGTCGACACCACGATCTTCGCTGCCGCTGTCGCGACACAGGTCAAGCGCATCAAGCTCTTGTGGGCGACCCGCATGGGCGAGGACTGGCCGCCGCAACTCGCCCGCCGGATCGCGACGCTCGACCGCATTCTCGGCGCCAACGCTGCCGGCACCGGCGGCAGGCTCAACGTCAACATCATCTCCTCCGACATGCCGGGCGAGACGATCGAGAGCGGCCCGCGCTACCGCCGCGGCACCGAGATCATGACAATCGTGCGCACGCTGCTCAACGGCGAGCACCTCGATTTCGACGGCGAGTTCTACAAGCTCACGCTTGATCCGCCGCGCATCACCACGCTCAGCGGCAAGTGCCCGCCGTTCTATTTCGGCGGCCTCAGCCACGAGGCGCGCGAATGTGCGGCCGCAGCGGCGGATGTCTACCTGATGTGGCCCGACACGATGGAAAAGGTTCGCGAGACCATCGCTGACCTCAAGGCGCGCGCGGCCAATTATGGGCGCACCTTGAAGTTCGGCTACCGCGTCCATGTGATCGTGCGCGAGACCGAGGACGAGGCGCGCCACTATGCCGACCGGCTGCTCTCGAAGCTCGACGACGAGGCAGGCCGCGCGATCCGCGAGAAGAGCCTCGATGCCATGAACTATGGCGTGCAGCGCCAGCAGGAACTGCGCGGCGCGGCCGATGGCGACGGCTTTGTCGAGGAGAACCTGTGGACCGGCATCGGCCGGGCGCGTTCGGGCTGCGGGGCGGCGATCGTCGGCACGCCCGATCAGGTGCTGGCCAAGCTGCGCGCCTACCAGGCCGAAGGGATTGAGGCCTTCATCCTCTCAGGCTATCCGCATATGCAGGAGGCCGACCTGTTCGCCCGTTACGTGCTGCCGCATATCCAGCACGGCCCGCTGGCGATGTGACCGCAGGGCGGCGGGGCCGCGCCAAGTCCACGACCCCGCCCGCCACTAGCGCGTCTGGCTGATCACCGTCCCGCCGATCACCACGCCCACTGCGTGCGTGGTGTATTCGAACGGATCGCCGTCGAACAGCGCCACATCGCCATCCTTGCCGACTTCGAGCGAGCCGATGCGCTGCTCCATCCCGATCACCCGCGCGGCATCAATGGTGATGCTGGCCAGCGCGTCGTTCCACGCCAGGCCATTGGCCGCAGCAATTCCGGCCTCGAACAGCACCACGCGGGTCTTGGGGACATAGCTTTCAAAGCCCGACTGGTAGGCGAACGGGATGCCCGCCGCCTTGAGCACGCTGCCGGTGGTGAAGCTGGCATTCTCGAACTCGCCATATTGCCGCGCCATCGGCGGGTGGAGGATCACCTTGACCCCTGCGGCCTTGATCTGGTCGGTGAGCAGATAGGCCTCGGCCGCACTGTCGAGCACCAGATTGATGCCGAATTCCTGGCGAAGCCGCAGCGCGCTCATGATGTCCTGCGCGCGGTTGGCGGTGACGAGCAGCGGCAGCTTGCCCGCCAGCACGTCGCGCATGGTCAGCACTTCGAGGCTCGGCGGCTTGTCGGGGCCGGCCTTGGCCTCGCCCTTCTTGCCGGCCTTGGGCGCCGCTTCGGTTGCCTTTGCCGCCAGCAGGGCCGCGCGCAGCATCGCGATCTGCTTGGCGCGGGTGCCGGGGGCCTTGCCGCTCTCGGCCATGGCATCGGGGCCGAGATTGGCCGCCACCATCGCGCGGGGCGCCACCACTGCGGCATCGGCGGTGGTGCCGATCGTCTTGGCGATCATCGTCTGGCCCGAGACAAGCGCGCCGGGGCCATGGCCGGTGTGGATCGTCGTCACCCCGAAGCCGCGCAGCCAGGCGATCAGCTTTTCATCGGGGTTGTAGGCATCGATCGCGCGCAGCTGCGGCTGGAGGGGAGCGCTGGTATCCAGCTGATCCTGATCGTGCGGCTGGTTCATGTAACCGGCGAGGCCTACCACGGTCCGGGCATCGACGAGGCCGGGGGTGACGACCTTGGCCTCGACCACGCTGAAGCCTTCGGGGATCGGGGTGCTGGCTGCCGGGCCGACCGCGACGATTGTGCCGTCGTCGATTACCACCACCCCGTCGGCAATCGCCGGGCCGGCCATGGTGTGCACAGTCTCGCCCCTGACGGCGACATCTTGCGCCTGCGCGGCGGGCGCCACAGCGAAAGCGCTGGCGGCGGCAAGAAGCGTTCCGGCAATGCGCATCACTGTTCTCCCTCGCCCTCGGCAATTTCCCAATGGTGGTGTGCGGCATCCATCGGGCTGCCTGCGCCATAGCCGCCGGTGGCCATAAGCAGGTCTTCCGGGCGGCTGCGGTCGAACAGCTTTTCGCCTTCGACCCAGGTTTCGAGCACATGGGTATAGGTCGAGAGCGGATCGCCATCGAGCACGAGAAAATCGGCATCCTTGCCCGCTTCGAGCGAGCCGACCCGCGCATCGAGCTTCATCTGCTTCGCACCGTTGATGGTAAGCGCGCGCAAGGCCCCCTCGCGGCTCATCCCGCCGCGCACCGCCAGCGCCGCCTCGCGCAGCATCATGCGCGAATCGACGATCGGATCGTCCGAATGGATCGACACCAGCACGCCCGCGCGTTCAAGGATGGCGGCAGTGTCCATCTTCAGTTCCATCGTCTCCAGCTTGCCCCCGGGCGCGTCGAGCGTGATGTTGGACACGGGCACGCCGGCCCCGGCGAGCTGATCGGCGATCTTCCACGTCTCGGTGCCGTGCTGGATCAGCACGTCAAACCCGAATTCGCGTTTAAGGCGCAGCACGGTCATGATGTCATCGGCGCGGTGGGTGTGGAAATGCACCAGCCGTTCGCCCGAAAGCACCTCGCACAGCGCCTCCTTGGCGAGATCGCGCTGCTTGCGGTCACCGTCGCACCAGGCCTTGGCCTCTGTCAGCACCTCGCGCACCAACGCGGCCGATTTGGCCCGCGTGCCGGGAAAGCCGCTGCGGCCCATCGGGTTGGTGCCGTTGGCCATCTTCATGCCGCCCAGCGCCCGGCCATCCGTCATCTGGAACGACAGATCCTCGATGGTGCGGCCGCGGCGCAGCTTCATATAGAAGGTCTGCCCGCTCATCAGGTGGCCGGAACCGGGCATGATGTTGGCGGTGGTGACCCCGCCTGCGCGCGCCTTGGCGATGGTGGATGAGAGCGCATCGATCGAATCGAGCGCCCGCACCTCGGGCTGGATCGGGCCGGAGCCGTCCGCGCCAGCCACCTGGCCGATGTGCGAGTGGGTATCGACGATGCCCGGCATGATGACCCGGCCATTGGCCGCGATCTGCGTCGCATCGGCGGGAACCGCGACAGTGGTGCCGACCGCAAGGATCTTGCCGTTCTGGATCACCAGCGTGCCGTTCTCGATGGCATCACCCGCCATGGTGAGGATGCGCGCGCCAGTGAAGGCGATGGCGCGGTCCTGCGCGGCGGCGGGCACGGCCAGCCCGGCGATGGCGGCGATGATGGTGACACAGGTCTGCCATGGCGCTTTCGACTTCGTCTGGATCACGAAGCGTCTCATTCTCGTGCTGTTCATGGCACCCTGTGTGCGGGTGCTTGCGCCGCGGCACAAGCGAAAAGGCAGCGGGGCGGGGGGATCAGGCCGACTGGCGGATCACCAGCTGCGGGGGCAGGATCAGGCTTTCGGTCTCCTCGCCCGCCAGCCGCCGCAGCAGCAGCTGGACAAGGCCGCGCGCGCCTGCGGCGATGTCCTGGCGGATGGTGGAGAGCGCAGGCACGGTCTGGCGCGCGAAGGGGAGATCGTCGAAGCCCACGAGGCGGATATCTTCAGGCACCGCAATTCCGCGTGCGCGCAGCTCGGTCAGGCACAGCGCGGCGAGCGTGTCGGTGGCGGCAAAGATCCCGTCGATCTTTCCGGCATGGACGGCCAGATGTTCGGCAATTTCGGTACCGGCCCGCGCGGGTGAGAGGTGGGTGGGCAGGGCGGCCAGCGACACGCCCAGTCGCTGCGCCGCATCCTGCGCTCCGGCAAAGCGCGCGGCGAATTCCATCGGCCCGATATCGCCGAGAAAGGCGAGGTGCCTCGCGCCAGCGGCGATCAGGCGCTCGGCTGCCATCCGCCCGCCGAGGCGGTTGTCGGTGCCGACCACGCAATGTCGCTGGCCTTCGGTATGGTTGCCCCACACCACCATCGGCCTGTAGCCGTCGGCAACATCCTCGATCCGCGCGAACTGGTCGGACTGGCCAATCACGATTACCCCATCGATCATGCCTGAACCGATGAAGCGATCGAGCCAGTCGGCATCGTCATCGGGCACGACTCGGCGCAGCATCAGATCATAGCTATGCGCGGTGAGTTCGTCGGCGAGGAAGCCGAGCAGGGTCATGAAGAAGCCGTCCGAGATCTGCTGGCGGGTGTCATGGCCCAGCGGAATCACAACGCCGATCACCCCGGTCTTCTGGCGGCGGAGGCCGCTCGCCATCTGGTTGGGGCGGAACCCGTGCTCGCGCGCGATCGCCTCGATCTTCTCGCGGGTTCTGGTGTTGACGAGGCTTTTGCCTGCAAGCGCGCGGCTGACCGTGCCCGGCGACACTCCAGCAATCCGCGCCAGATCGGTAATGGTGCGCACCACAGCGCGAGAAGGCTTTGCCTCGCTCATCCCCGCCTGCTTATCCCTTCCCTGTTGCCAGCTCCCGTCCGCGTGGCTGCCTATGCCCCGCGTCAACCAGCAGCGTAGCGAGCGCGCCCGCGAGCATCAAGCCGCCACCCAGCATCAGCACATGGCGCGGATCGCCGCCGAGCAGCGGGTGGTAGATCAGTGGCATGGTAAGCGTCTGGATCAGCATCGGAATGACGATGAACAGGTTGAAGATGCCCATATAGATGCCGGTGCGTGCCGGGGGGATGCAATCGGACAGCATGACATAGGTGTTGCCCATCATTCCGGCCCAGCCGATGCCGATTCCCAGCATCAGCGCGAACAGCGCGAGCGGGGTGGTCGCGCCCGGAATCATCAGCATTGCTGCGCCCGAGGCGGCAAGGCACACCGCATGGGTTGGCCGCGCACCGAAGCGTCGCACCACGGGAATCAGCACCATCGCGCCCAGAAAGGCGATGAAATTGTAAAGCGCGCCCGCCTGCTGCGTGGTCAGCGTCGCCGCGCGGAAGGCGGCGCTGGCGGGATCGCTGGTGCCATAGAGCCCGCGCCCGACCGCGAAGGCAATGTATTGCCAATAGGCGAACATCGCATACCACTGGCACAGCATCGCGCCCGCCAGCTGGCGCATCGGCCGCGGCATCTCCCGCAGCGCATCGGCGATTTCGGTCAGCGTGTGACGCACCGTCAGCGGCGTGGTGGAGAGGCGTGCCTGTTCCGCATCTCCGAGCGGCAGTTCCGGCACCCGCCAGACCGACCAAACGATGGTCGAGATCGACACGATCGCCCCGATCACGAAGGCGATCCGCACGATCACCGGAATGCCGTTGGCATCAAGCGCGTCCTGCGCCACGAAGGCGGTCAGCAGCGAGGGTGCAAGGTAGGACAATGTCTGGGCGAGGCCGGTAAAGGCGCTCTGGGTCAGGAACCCGGTAGAGCGCTGGTCCGGGGCGAGCCGGTCGGCCACATAGGCGCGGTAAGGCTCCATCGTGATGTTGTTTCCGGCATCGAGGATCCACAGCAGACTGGCGGCGATCCACAGCGTGCTCGAAAAGGGCATGGCGAACAGGGCGAGGGTGCAGATTACCGCGCCGATCAGGAAATAGGGGGTGCGGCGGCCCAGCCGGGTGCTGGTACGATCGCTCATCGCACCGACAATTGGCTGGACGAGGAGGCCGGTCATCGGCCCGGCCAGCCACAGCAGCGGCATCGCGGCCTCGTCCGCGCCGAGGAAGCCGTAGATCGGCCCCATATTGGCCTGTTGCAGCCCGAAGGAAAACTGAAGGCCGAAAAAGCCGATATTCATTTCGATGATTCGCAGCAGCGAAAGCCGGGGTTTTTCCGACATATGGCGCCTTTCCAACAATCCTGTCCCGCACGCGGTCCATGCCACGTTGTGGCAATGAAGTGACATGTTTCCACATTCTTTGCAAACGATTGCAAGATTCTGTTTGCAAACGTTTGCAATGACGCTAGGTCTCGCATCGTCGTCGCCACAGAAGCGCGAACCCGTAAGGAGAGAGATCATGAAATTGCGTTATGCGCTGTGCGCAAGTGCGGCCCTGTCCGGCCTGCTGATCAGCCCTGCTTTCGCGCAGGAAGATATTGCCGAGGACACGGCTGCCGGGAACAACGAAATCATCGTCACCGCGGTGGCCCGCGGGCAGAACCGGATCGAAAGCTCGGTCTCGGTCAGCACCATCAGTGCCGATGCCCTGACCAAGCTCAACGCCCCGTCTTCGGCTGACCTCATCCGCCAGATCCCCGGCATCCGCTCGGAAGCCTCGGGCGGCGAGGGCAACGCCAACATCGCGGTGCGCGGCATCCCGGTTTCGACCGGCGGCGCGCGTTACATCCAGCTGCAGGAAGACGGCCTGCCGATCCTCGAATTCGGCGACATCATCTTCGGCAATGCCGACAACTTCCTTCGTGCCGATCGCTCGGTTGCCCGGGTCGAGGCGGTGCGCGGTGGTTCGGCCTCGACCTTTGCCTCCAACGCCCCGGGCGCGGTGATCAACTTCATCTCCAAGACCGGCGAACAGGAAGGCGGCGCGATCCAGGGCTCGGTCGGCCTCGACTTCGAAACCTACCGGCTCGATTTCGACTACGGCGCGCCGCTCGGCAACGATCTTAGCTTCCACATCGGCGGCTTCTACCGCACCGGCGAAGGCCCACGCGACATCGGCTACAACGGCTATGATGGCGGCCAGATCAAGGCCAATATCACCAAAGAGTTCGATGGTGGCTATATCCGCCTGCACGCCAAATATCTCGACGACAAGACCCCGACGATCCTGCCGCAGCCGGTGTTCGTGGGCGGCACCAACAGCAACCCCGATTACACCGCGATCCCCGGCTTCGATCCGCGTTCCGATTCGCTCTACAGCCCGTTCCTGACCCCGCAGGTTACACTCGACGGCAACAACAACCCGGCGCGCTTTGATTTCAGCGACGGGCTGTCGGTCAAGAGCCTCGCCTTCGGGATCGAAAGCGAGATCGACGTGGGCGGCGGCTGGACGCTGACCAACCGCTTCCGCTTTGCCGATAATTCGGGCAGTTTCATGTCGCCCTTCCCGGCCAGCGCCGGCGCGGCCCAGGATATCGCCAACAGCATTGGCGGCGCCGGTTCCACTATCGTTTTTGCCAGCGGGCCGAACGCGGGGCAGGCCGCCAATGCGGCCACGATCGGCGGCAATGGCCTGCTGACCAACGTGGTGGTGTTCAACACCCGGCTCAACAGCCTCGACAACATCACCAATGATTTCCGCGTGAACAAGCAGTTCGACTTCGGTGGCGGCTCGGCCAACTTCACCACTGGCTTCTACCTGTCGCGGCAGGATGTCGATACCGACTGGCTGTGGACCAGCCACGTCCAGACCGTGGAAGGCAATGGCAATGCCGTGCTCGTCGACATCCGCAATGCGGGCGGCCAGCTGGTCACGCAGAACGGCACTGTCGGCTTCGGGGCGAGCTTCTTTGGCAATTGCTGCCGGCGCAACTATGATGTCTCCTACAGCACCTATGCCCCCTTCGCCTCGCTGTCGGTCGAACTTGACCGCCTGACGCTCGATGCCAGCATCCGCTATGACTTTGGCGATGCCAGCGGCACCATTACCGGTTCGGACAGCGGCTTCGGCATTGGGGTCGGCAGCTTCGATTTCGACAATAACGGGGTGATCAGCACCGCCGAAGGACAGACCAGCGTGCTGCCGCTCGGCAATGCGCGGCCGGTCAATTACGATTTCGGTTATGTCAGCTTCTCGCTGGGCGCGAACTACCTCGTCACCGACGATCTGGGCGTGTTTGTGCGCTACAGTCAGGGTGGCCGCCACACCGCTGACCGCAGCCTGTTCTCACCCGCCGTCAGCACCACCGATGGCAGTCTGCCGGGCGGCGATGCGGGCGTGATCGCAAAGGTCGATCAGCTGGAGGCAGGGCTGAAATATCAGGCCAATGGCCTGTCGCTGTTCGCCACCGGCTTTTTTGCCAAGACCGCCGAGACCAACGTCGAGATTGCTCCGCTCGAACTGTTCGACACCAAATACGAAGCCTTCGGCATCGAGCTGGAAGGCGCCTGGCGCAGCGGACCGTTCAGCCTGTCGGCGGGGGCGACCTGGACCGATGCCGAAATCAAGGATGCGCTCAACCTGGCGACAATCGGCAACAAGCCGCGCCGTCAGGCCGATCTCGTCTATCAGGCGACCGCGCAGTATGCGGCGGACATGTTCACCGTGGGCGCGAACATCGTCGGCACCACCGACAGCTTCACCCAGGACAGCAACCAGTTGAAGCTTCCGGCCTTTGCGCAGGTCAACGCCTTTCTCGCCTTCCGTCCGGTCGAGCGGATCGAGGTCGGTTTGAACGCCACCAACCTGTTCAACACCACCGGTTTCACCGAGGCGGAAGAAGGGTCGATCCCGGCGAACGGAATCGTGCGGGCGCGCGCGATCGCCGGGCGCACGGTGCTCGCTTCGGTGCGGTTCGACTTCTGACAGTCGCCGCAGCCAAAAGGCTGGCCGCCCGCTCCCCTTGGCGGCCAGCCTCCATTTTTTTGATGATGAACCGGGACACAGACCAGCCATGATCACCGCCTGGACCGTCGGACACGTGCGCGCCATTGCGCGGCAGGCGGCGGCCATCGCGCCAGTGTTCGCACCCGATCGTGCGGCGCTGGCACAAGATCGGCTGTACTGGGACATGTGGCCGTTGCAGGATGCTGCCGGCGCGCGGGCGCGCCTTGCCGGGCGCGAGCTCTGGATGGCGCTCACCGCGCCTGATCGCGGCGATCCGGCGCTGCGCCATTTCGAAGCGAAAATCCACTGGATCGAGCGCCAGCCCGATGCGCGCGGCGAGGGCTGGCGCGATCTCGGGCCGGTGTTGCCCGATTTTGTCGTGCCTTATGAACGCGAATGGGCCGGATCCGCGCTGCTCGACGGGGGTATGGTGACGCTGTTCTTTACCGCTGCCGGAACCGCCGCAAGGGCGGGCGGCTACCAGCAGGAATTGTGGACCGCGAGCGCGCTGGCGGGAACAGGCAGCCTGCCGACGGGCTGGTCGCAGCCTGCGCCGCTGGTGCGCGGCTATGCACCCCACTACATGCCTGCCGATGCTCACGAAGGCGAGGCCGGCAAGATCAAGGCGTTTCGCGATCCGGCCTATTTCCGCGATCCGGCGGACGGCACCGAATACCTCGCCTTCACCGCCTCGCTGGCTGGTTCGACGAGCGCGTTCAACGGGGCTTTTGGCCTGGCGCGCAAGGGGGCTGCGGGCTGGGCGCTGCTGCCGCCCTGCATCCATGCGGAAGGCGTCAACAACGAGCTGGAACGTGCTCATCTGGTGTTTCACGCCGGTTGCTATTACGCCTTCTGGTCGACCCAGAGCGCGACCTTCGCACCGGGTCTGCGGAACGCGCCGGGGGGGCTTTACGGGATGGTGGCAGAAACGATGCAGGGGCCGTGGCGGCCGCTCAACGGCACCGGGCTGGTGCTGGCCAATCCCCCAGACCGGCCCTTCCAGACCTACAGCTGGTTCGTCGATGGCTCGCTCACGGTGTGCAGCTTCGTTGACCGGCTGCCCGATGGCCGGTTCGGCGGGGTGCCTGCGCCCTTGCTGCAACTGCAACTGGATGGCGAATTTGCGCGGGTGCGCAACGTGGTGCCGGAGAAGGCTGGCTGATGTTGGGCGCGATCGAGGCGGGCGGCACCAAGTTCGTGCTGGCGGTCGGCCCGTCGCCCGATGCGATCACCGCCCGCACCCAAATCCCCACGCTTGATCCGGCCACGACGCTGGCGGCGGCGGCCGATTGGTTCGATATGCAAGGGCCGGTCACGCGGCTCGGCATCGGCAGCTTCGGCCCGGTTGATCTTGATCCGGCATCGGTGGGCTGGGGGCGCATCACCAACACGCCCAAGGCCGGCTGGACGGATTGCGACATTGCGGGCTTCTTCATCGAACGGCTGGGCGTGCCGGTGGGCTTCGATACCGATGTCAACGCCGCGGCCCTCGCCGAATATCGCGCTGTCGCAGGGCAGGGGTGCCGCGGCCTAGCCTATCTCACCATCGGCACGGGGATCGGCGGCGGGCTGGTGCTGGGCGGGCAGCCGGTGCACGGCATCGCGCATCCCGAGATGGGCCACATCTATCCGCGCCGCCATCCGCTTGATCAGGACTTCGCCGGGATCTGCCCGCACCACGGCGATTGCCTCGAAGGCCTCGCCAGCGGCCCGGCGATCGCCGCGCGGTGGGGGGCATCGCTTTCGCACCTGCCCGACGATCATCCCGGACATCACATCATCGCCGATTATGTCGCGCAGGCCTGCCACATGCTGTTCGCGGTGCTGGCTACCGAGCGCGTGGTGATCGGCGGCGGGGTGGCAAAGACCGCTGGCCTGATCGAGCGCATCGGCGCGCGCGCAGCGCAGCTTGGCGCAGGCTATCTCCCGGGCGGTGCGCGTTATCGCGTCACCGCGCCCGCGCTGGGCGCGGATGCCGGGATCACCGGCGCGCTGATGCTGGCCGCTGCGGCGGGCTGAACATCCCTGCCGGCAACCGCGCTCGCAGGCCGACGAACGGCGGGCGGATCGATCAAGCGCGTGCGAGCGCCGCCGGAGAGGGCTTCCCAACGGCCAACAATGCGCTAGTTTCGCAGGCTGAAAAACGGGGACGATCATGCTCGAACTTTCAGGCGTCAGCCACGTCTATCCCAACGGCACCCGCGCGCTCGATGATGTCACGCTGACGATCCCGCGCGGCATGTTCGGGCTGCTGGGGCCCAACGGCGCGGGCAAGTCGACGCTGATGCGCACCATCGCCTGTCTCCAGGCCCCGACCGAGGGCAGCATCCGCTTCGGCGAGATCGACGTGCTGGCCGAACCCGACAGGCTGCGCCGCACGCTGGGCTATCTGCCGCAGGATTTTGGCGTCTATCCGCGCGTTTCGGCTTACCAGATGCTCGATCACATGGCGGTGCTCAAGGGTGTGACCCATGCCGCAGAGCGCAAGGCGATGGTCGAACACCTGCTCAATCAGACCAACCTGTGGGCAGTTCGGAACAAGGCAATTGCGGGCTTTTCGGGCGGGATGCGCCAGCGCTTTGGCATCGCGCAGGCGCTGATCGGCGAGCCCGAACTGATCATCGTCGATGAACCGACCGCTGGCCTCGACCCGGAAGAGCGCAACCGCTTCCTCAACCTGCTCGCCGGGATCGGCGAGAATGTGGTGGTGATCCTGTCGACCCATATCGTCGATGACGTGGCCGATCTGTGCCCGCGCATGGCAGTGCTGGCGGGCGGCAAGGTGCGGCTGGAAGGCGCGCCGCATGAGCTGATCGCGCGCACCAAGGGCCAGGTGTGGCAGCGCACCATCCCGCACACCCGGCTGGACGAGATGCAGGCCGCCCACGAGGTGATCTCGCACCGGTTCTTTGCCGGCGAGATCGTGGTGCACGTCCTGGCCGACAGCCAGCCCGAAGGCTTTGCGCCGGTATCGGGCGGGCTCGAGGACGTCTATTTTGCGACGCTTGCCGAAACCCGCCGCGCACCTGCGCCCGCGAACGCCGCATAACCCGGCCCACCTGCCATGCTCACCGCCCGCATCGCCGCGTTCGAGATCCGCTACCAGCTGAAAAACCCGGTTTTCTGGGTTTCGGCGGTGATTTTTTTGCTGATCGGCTTCGGCCTATCCGCCAGCGACAATGTCAGCTTCGGCACACCCGGTGCGGTGCACGAGAATTCGCCCTTTGCCGTCACGCTCGTGCTCGCCGTGCTCAGCCTGTTCTACCTGTTTGTCATCACCTCCTTCGTCGCCAACGCGGTGGTGCGCGATGATGTGACCGGGTTCGCCCCGATGATCCGCGCCACCCCGGTGGGCCGGACAAGCTTTCTGGCGGGGCGGTTCCTTGGCGGGCTGGTGATCGCAATTCTCGGTTATCTTGCCGTGCCGCTGGGGATTGCGCTGGGGGCGGCGATGCCCTGGGTCGATCCAGAAACCGTGGGGCCGGGCGGCTTTGCCACCTATGCCTGGCCCTTCGCGGTGATCGCTGTGCCCAACATCCTCCTGTCCTCGGCGCTGCTGTTCAGTCTGGCGACCATCACCCGCTCGATGCTGGCGAGCTATATCGGGGTGCTGGCGCTGGTGATGGGCTATTCGATCGCCACCGGCGTGCTTGCCAGCGACCCGGCCTATTACGACGCTCTGGCGGTGTTCGAACCGATGGGGGTGGGCGCTGTTGCCGATGCTGCCCGCTATTGGACCGCGGCCGAGATGAACAGCCGGCTGATCCCGTTCGAGGGGAACCTGCTGTTCAACCGGCTGCTGGCGCTGGGCTGGACGGCGATCTTTTTGGTAGTGGCCTGGGCGCGCTTCAGCATGTCCGAACGCGCGCCGTCGCGCTGGCGGCTGCGGCGGCTGGCGAAGCAGGCAAACCGCGCTGCCAGGACGCAGGCGGCGCCGCCGCAGGCGCTGAGCGCACCGGTGCAGCGCAGCTTTGGTGCAGACCATGCGCTGGCGAGCTTCGGGGTCCGGCTGAAGGCGGAAACCCTGCTGGTGGTCAAAAGCCCCGGTTTGATTGTGCTGCTGCTGATCGGCGTGATGCTCAGCGTGATCAATCTGGCGTTTTCGGAATCGCTTTACGGCACCCCGTCCTACCCGCTTACCGCCAATGTGATCGAGACCGTGATCGGTTCCATGAGCCTGTTCAGCCTGATTGTCGCGGTGTTCTATGGCGGCGAGCTGGTGTGGCGCGAGCGCGACGTGAAGATCGGCGAGATCATCGATGCCACCCCGGTGCCCGCATGGGCGATGTTCGTGCCCAAGATCCTTGCGATCTTCGTGGTTCTGCTGGCGATGGCGCTGACCGGGATGGCGGCGGGGATCGTCTACCAGCTGGTGAAGGGCGCGTCCGGCATCGATGCCGGGATGTACCTGTCCGCCTACGTCCTGCCGCAGAGCATCGATCTTTTGCTGCTGGCAGTGCTGGCGGTGTTTTTCCAGGTTATCAGTCCCAACAAGTATCTCGGCTGGGGCCTGTTCCTGGTGTGGTTCGTGGCGCGCATCTTCCTGTCGAACCTCGGCTACACCAATATGCTCTACAATTTCGGCGGCACCCCGGCCGAGCCGCTGTCCGACATGAACGGCACCGGCGGGTTCTGGGTCGGCGGGCTTGTCGCGCGCGCCTATTGGGGTGCCTTCGGGGTGCTGCTGCTGTGCCTGTCGCACTGGGCATGGCCGCGCGGCACGGTGGTTGCGGTGCTCCCGCGCCTCAGGGGCATGGGCAAGCGCGTCTCGCTCGCCTCGGGCGGGCTGGCGGTGGCTTCCCTCGCCGGCATGGTGGGCACCGGGCTGGTGATTCACCACAACATCAAGGTGCTCAACACCTATGAAACCGCCGAGGAGGCCGAGGCGCGCACCGCCGAGTTCGAGCGCAAATATCTCAAGTTCGCCGCGCTGCCGCGTCCGGTGGTGACCGATGTGGCGTTCGATGTCGCGATCTATCCCGATCAGCGCCGGTTGACCGCCAAGGGCCATTACGAGCTGCGCAACGACAGCGGCAAGCCGATCACCGAGCTGCATGTCCGGCAGGGTGATGAGGCGACGCAATTCACCCGCCTCGATATTGCCGGGGCGAGGCTGGCCAGTTTCGACAAGCGCCATTTTTACCGCATATTCCGCTTTGATACCCCGCTCGCACCGGGCGCGACCACGCGGCTCGACTTCACCTCGCAGGTGTGGCGGCGCGGCTTTGCCAATCGCGAGGCGGCGACCGATCTTGTCGCCAATGGCACCTTTGTGGACAATTCGGTGTTCGCGCCGGTGATCGGGATGGACCAGCGCGGGTTGCTGACCGATCGCACCGCGCGCCGGCGGCAGGGCCTGCCCGATGAGCTGCGCATGGCGAAGCTTGAAGACAGCGCCGCGCAGGGTCGCAATTATGTCGGCGCGGACTGGGTCAATTCGCGCATCACCATCAGCACCGCCGCCGATCAGGTGCCGATCGCGCCCGGCAACAAGCTGTCGGATGTGATCAGCGGCGGGCGGCGTATCGCGGTGTTCCAGTCGCCTGCGCCGATCCTCAACTTCTTCTCGGTGCAGTCGGCGCGCTATGCCGTGGCCGAAGACCGCTTCGGTGATGTTGCCTTGAGCGTCTATCACGACCCGCGCCATGCCTGGAACGTGCCGGGGATGCTCAGGGCGATGAAGGCAGCGCTGGGCTACTATACCGCCAACTTCGGCCCTTACCAGTTCGGCTATGCGCGGATCATCGAATTTCCCGGCTATGAAAGTTTCGCGCAGGCGTTCGCGGGCACCATGCCCTATTCGGAAAGCATCGGCTTTGCCGCCGATGTGCGCGATCCGGAAACCATCGACTATGTCTCCTACGTCACCGCCCACGAGCTTGCCCACCAATATTGGGCGCACCAGGTAATCGGGGCGGACATGCAGGGTTCGACCCTGCTGTCGGAAACGCTGGCGCAATATTCGGCGCTGATGGTGATGAAGCAGATGTACGGCGAGGACAAGATCCGCCGCTTCCTCAAGTACGAGCTTGATCAGTATCTGACAGGCCGCAAGGGCGATGAGCTGGGCGAACAGCCGCTGATGCGGGTCGAAGATCAGCAATACATCCATTACCGCAAGGGCAGCCTTGCGATGTATCTGCTGCAGCACCGGCTGGGCGAGGATGCAGTCAACCGCGCGCTGGCGCGGATGGTGGCGAGATGGCGGTTCAAGGGTGCGCCCTTCCCGCGCAGCCTCGATCTGATCGCCGAGCTGCGCAAGGAGGCCAAAACCCCAGAGGATCAGGCGCTCATCACCGGTCTGTTCGAGAAGATCACGATTTATGACCTCAAGGCGCAAGAGGCGGTAACGCGGCAGCTGGCCGACGGGCGCTGGAGCACGCGGATCACGATCGAGGCGGGCAAGTTCTATGCCGACGCCAGGGGGACCGAACGCGCAGCCCCGCTGGCCGAAAGCATCGAGGTGGGCTTGTTCACCGACCAGCCGGGGCGGGGAGCCTTTGACAGCGCCGACGTGCTTGCGATGCAGCGTATTCCTGTGCGTGCCGGCCGACAGGTGGTGGAGCTGGTGACGGCGAAAAAGCCGCTGTTTGCCGGGATTGATCCCTACAACTTCCGCATCGACCGGGATTCGGACGACAACGTGGTGCCGGTCGATTAGCGGAAGCGCGACGGCTTGAGGGCGTATTTGGCGAGCTTGTCGTAGATGGTCTTGCGCGGGGTTTGTAACATCGCTTGCAAGGCTCCGATATCACCCCGGCACTGGCGCAGTGCATCCTCCAGCACAGTGCGCTCGAAGTCGGCAACGATCTGCTGCAAGGGACGCTGCCCCGCCAGCGGCGCGGCCGGCGCGCCGATGTCCGACAGGCCCAGCACAAAGGCCCGCGCATAGGCGCTCAATTCATGCAGGTTGCCAGGCCAGTCGTGGGTCTGGACGTGGTGCCACTGCACCTCGCCGATTGCCGGCGCAGCCAGATCCAGCGCCCGCGCGTGACGGGCAACGAACAGCCGGAAGATCTCGGGCACATCCTCGCGTCGCTGGCTGAGAGGAGGGAAGGCGATCTGGACCGCGCCGAGCCGGTGCCACAGCGGATCGCCCCCGCGCGCGCTGTTCGGCCCGGAATCGCTGGCAGAGCGGGCGATGATGATGCGGATGTTGAGCCGCCGCGCCTGCACCGCGCCGATGGGGAGCACCTGGCGCTTCTCGACCAGCGAGGCGAGCCTTGCGGTCAATACCGGGTCTGCCGCTTCGATATCGTCAAGGAACAGCGTCCCGCCATTGGCGCGTTCGGCCATCCCGGTGCGCGACAGGCCGGCGCCGGCGGCTGGATCGCGCCCGAACAGCAGCAGTTCGGCATCCTCATGGGCGAGAATCCCGGCATCGACCACTACGAAAGGCCGGCTGCGGCGCGGGCTGAGATCGTGGATCGCTTGTGCTGCATGGCTCTTGCCGGTGCCCGGCGGGCCGGCCAGCACCACGTCGATTTCCGAGCGCGCCACTCCCTCGATCACCGAGCGCAAGCGTTGCGCCGCAGCCGAAGATCCGGGGATCGCGCTTGCGGCGCTGCGCCCGGCCTGTTCGCGCAGCGCGCGGTTCTCCAGCGCCAGCGCGCGGCGTGTGGCGGCTGCGCGCACCGCGCGGATCAGATCGGCGGAGGAATAGGGCTTGGTGAGAAAATCCGCCGCGCCGTTCTTCATCGCCTCGACCGCCATCGCGACATCGCCGTGCCCGGTGGTCAGGACCACCGGCAGTTCAGGATCGATCCCGCGTAGCGCGGCAAAAAAGGCGATCCCGTCCATCCCCGGCATCCGCACGTCGCTGACCACCACGCCCGGATAGTCCTCGGTGAGCCAGCCAAGCGCGGCGCGCGCATCGGCGAAGGCGACCACTTCGGCCCCCTCCAGGCTCAGCGCCTGCATGGTCGCATCGCGCAGCGGCGGATCGTCCTCGACCAGTGCAACCATCAGCGGCGGAGCGGGGGTGTTCATGCGGCGGTCATCGTCATGGTGAAGCGGGTGCCAGTGGCGGTATCCTCGTGGAGAAGGTCTCCGCCGAGCTGGCGCATGATGTCGCGGGCGATCGCCAGGCCAAGCCCCAGTCCCTCGCGCTTGGAAGTCACAAAGGGCTGGAACAGCGTGTCGCGCAGTTCGGCCGGCACGCCTGGCCCGTCATCGCTCACGCTGAGGTTCACCCTCCTGCCCTCGGTCGCGATCGTCAGCGCGATCTGGCCGCCCTGACCGCAGGCCTGCACCGCGTTCTGGAGCAGATTGACCAGCACCTGTTCGAGCTGGACGTGGCGGGCGCGCACCGTGGCTGCGCTGGCTTCGGGGCTGGGCAGAGCGAGCACAATGCTCTTTTGCCGGATCTGGTCGCGCAGCAGCAGCAGCGATCCGTCGATCACCTCGGACAGGGTGATGAGGCGCGGTTCTTCCACCGAGCGGCGGCTGAACTGGAGCTGTTCCTCGGTGATTTGCCCGATCCGGCCCGCGAGGCCGGCGATGCGGGAGAAGTTTTCTGCTGCTTCGGCGGGACGGCCTCCCGCGAGCAGGCGCTCCCCGTTTTCGGCAAAAACGCGCATCGCGGCGAGCGGCTGGCGGATTTCGTGGCCGAGCCCGGCGGTGATCTGGCCAAGCGTGGCGAGGCGGTTGGCCTGCTGCAACTGCTCGCGCAAGGTTGCGGTCTGCGCTGCGATTTCGCTAGCGGCGCGGCTCTCGCGCTGCCGCCACCACAGCCATGCTCCGGCCCCGGCCAGCGCCAGCGCGGCCAGGGCGCTCACGCCCGCCAGCCGGGCATTGGCGCGCGCAACCGACAGGCGCGGGGCAGGGTCGGCCAGCAGGTGCAATTCCCATCCGGTCGGAGCGATCGGCTGGATCTTTTCGATCATCCGCACCGCCTGATTGGCGGCAACCGTGTCCGGCAATTCCAGCGGCGCGGGCACCGCCACCCCGAAGCGCGCCGCATCGCGCACCGGATCGCGTGCGCGCTGTGCGCCGGGATCGCGCGCAATCAAACGAAAGCGCCAGTCGGGATTGCTGGTCAGCAGCACAATGCCTTCCGCGTCGGTGACGAACACCGCATCTTTGGCATTGCGCCACCTGCGTTCGAGACTGTCGAATTCGACCTTCAGGGCGATCACCCCGAGCGGATGATCGGCCGGGCCGACCCGTTCGGCCAGATAAAGGCCGGGGCGCAGCGTGGTGTTGCCGAGCGCGAACTCGCTCGCCGTGCCCCTGCGCAGCGCCCCTGCGAAGTATTCGCGGAAATCATATTTGGTGCCGATGAAGCTGCCGGGCCGATCCCAGTTGCTCGCCGCCAGTGTCAGACCGCGCGCATCCATCAGATAGATCGCCGCGGCGCTGGTCTGGCGGGCCAGCGCGGCAAGACGGCGGTTGAGCACCTGCGGCCCGCGGCTGCGCCCGGTCAGCAGCGCGGTGACATCCGGATCGGCTGCGAGCACGCGCGGGACAAGGCTGAACTTGTTGAGCTCGCTTTCCAGTCCCGCCGCCAGTATCGCCGCCTGGTTGGTCGCCTGATCGCGGGTTTCGGCAAGCGCGCTGACCCGCGCTGCGCGTTCCAGCCCGAGCAGCGTCAGCGCTGCGAGCACCACCAGCGCGAGGAGCGCGATCACCGCCAGTGTTCCGCGCCCGGGACGGCCTGATTTGCCGCGGTGATACGCCCGTCTGTTTTCGCCCGATCTGTCCTGCACCCCGGTATCCGCCTGCGGCTGGTTCGAATGGCTTGTGCGCCATTCCGCAAATCGTGCAAGGAATTTGTGCGGATTTCCGCACAAAATGACCGAATGTTCGAAAGAAGGCATTGATCTTGCAACAATCCTGCGACGCGCGCGAAAATCTTGCAGCTTTGCAAACCTGACTTGATGTTACCGTTCAGGGAAACCGCAACCGGGAGAGTTCGGCGCGCATGGGTTCGCATGTCACCATTCATGCCGGGACCCCGGGTTTGCCGGGGAAGAAGCCGCTGCATCGCCTGCTCTACGTGCAGGTGCTCCTCGCGATTGCGCTCGGCGGGTGCCTTGGTCACTTCGCGCCCGAATTCGCGTCCGCGCTCAAGCCGCTGGGCGATGGCTTCATCAAGCTGGTGAAAATGATCATCGCTCCGGTGATCTTCGTCACCGTGGCGACCGGCATTGCCGGAATGCGCGACTTGAAGGCGGTGGGCAGCGTCGCGGGCAAGGCCTTTGCCTATTTCCTGACCTTTTCCACGCTGGCGCTGATTATCGGGTTGGTGGTGGCCAATGTGGTGCGCCCGGGCGAAGGGCTGAATATCGACCCCGCCTCGCTCGATACTGCGGCGGTTGCCGACTATGCCGACAAGGCCGAGGAAACCAGCATCACCGGCTTCCTGCTGGGGATCATCCCTGACACGCTTTTCAGCGCGGTCACCGACGGGCAGATCCTGCAAGTTCTGCTGGTGGCGATCCTTGCCGGCGTTGCCATGGCCGCGACCCGCCCGGCGAGCGATCTGGTTACCGATGTGCTCGCCTCCTTCGGGCAGGTGGTGTTCAAGCTGGTGCATATGCTGATGAAGCTTGCGCCGATCGGGGCCTTCGGGGCGATGGCGTTTACCATCGGCGAATTCGGGATCGGCAGCCTTGCCAACCTCGCCGCGCTGGTTGCCACCTTTTACCTTACCTCGCTGCTGTTTGTGTTTGTCGTGCTGGGACTGGTGGGGTGGTTCGGCGGCTTTTCCATCTTCGCGCTGATCCGCTATCTGCGCGAGGAACTGCTGTTGGTGCTCGGCACGTCCTCCTCCGAGGCGGCGTTGCCGAGCCTGATGGAGAAAATGGAGGCTGCCGGGTGCCGCAAGGCGGTGGTCGGGCTGGTGGTGCCCACGGGCTATTCCTTCAACCTCGACGGCACCAATATCTACATGACGCTGGCTTCGCTGTTCATCGCGCAGGCGGTGGGCGTGGAGCTTTCGCTTGCCGAGCAGCTGACGCTGGTGCTGGTGGCAATGATCAGCTCCAAGGGCGCAGCGGGCGTGACGGGTTCGGGCTTCGTGATCCTGGCCGCTACGCTTTCGGTGGTGCCCGGCGTCCCTGTGGCGGGCATGGCGCTGATCCTCGGCATCGACCGTTTCATGAGCGAATGCCGCGCGCTCACCAATTTCATCGGCAATGCTGTGGCGACCATCGTCGTGGCCAAATGGGAAGGCGCGCTTGACCGGGAGCGCCTGAAAGCCGCGCTGGCAGGCACGCCGATGCCGCTCGAGCCCGAGGACATAGAGCGCCACGAGCGCAGCGGCCCGGTGAGCGAGGACATCGCCCGTTTGCTGGAGCAGACCACGTGATTGCCCGCCTGCTTGCCGCTTTCGCCGCGCTGCTGGCGCTGGTCGTGCCTGCGCTGCCGCTTGCTGCGGGCACCGCCGCCATCCCCGAGGAGATCCTGCTGTGGCCGGGCGCGATGCCGGGCAATGGCAAGATCGACGGGCCGGAAACAATCGGCACCGAAGGCGCGGGGCTGGGCGCGGTGTCGAATGTCAGCCTGCCGCGCATGCGCGTCTACCGTCCGGCCGCGCCCAACGGCGCGGCGGTGCTGGTGGCGGGCGGCGGCGGCTATTTCCGCATCCAGCTTGGGAAGGAAAGCACGCCGACGGGCAAGTGGCTGCAAGCGCGCGGCTTCACCGTGTTCGAGTTGATCTACCGCCTGCCCAATGACGGCTGGGATGCAACCGCGCCCTTCATGGATGCACAGCGGGCCATGAAGATCATCCGCACCCGCGCGGGCGAGTTCGGCGTGGATCCGCATCGGATCGGGATCATGGGCTTTTCCGCCGGCGGGCATCTGGCGGGCTTTACCGCCTATCAGCCGGCCCGGGCGCTCTATGCCGGTCGCGACCGCTACGAGGCTGTCTCTGCCCGCCCCGATTTCGCGGTGCTGCTGTTTCCGGTGGTGACCCTGCGCAAGCCCTACGACACCACCCGCACCCGTCGTGAAATCATTGGCGACAAGGCGGGAGCGAAGGCGGAAGACCAGTGGTCGCTCGATACCCATGCGAGCAAGGACGCGCCGCCAACCATCATCTTTGCGGCGGCCGATGATCCGACCACGCCGCCGGCGCACGGGATCCTGCTGTTCCAGTCTCTCGTCGCTGCCGGGGCGAGCGTGGAACTGCATCTGTTTCATGACGGCGGACACGGATGGGGGCTGGGCCAGCCCGACCAGGTCATCAGCCAATGGCCAGGCATCTTCGAGCACTGGGCGCGCTCGCTACGGATTATTGAAAAAAGGGGAGAATGAGTATGTCGACAAGGATTATGGGCAGGCTTGTCCTGATGTGCGGTGCGAGCCTCATCGCTGCCACCGCCGCGCAGGCGCAGGATGCGGCGACCACGCCGCCCGCGCCCACCGATGATCCGGCGCGCGAGATCATCGTGACCGGCACCCAGATCCAGGGCGCCAAGATCAATGACGTGCTGCCGGTGACCGTCATCGAGGAGATCGATATCCAGAACGTCGCGGCGACCTCGGGCGACGAACTGTTCCGCGCGATCCCGCAGGCCGGTGCGGTCGCGTTCAACGAACAGAACGATATCACGTCAAACAACGCGCGCGGCGATGCTGCCTCGATCAACCTGCGCGATCTTGGCACGGGCAACACGCTGCTGCTGGTCAACGGGCGGCGCATGGTGCTCAACCCCGGCTTCCAGACCGAACTGCTGGTGCCGGTGGTCAGCCCGGACACCAACGAGATTGCGCCGGGCTCTGTGCGCAGGATCGAGGTGCTGCGCGATGGTGCCTCGGCGATCTATGGCGCGGACGCGGTGGCGGGTGTGGTCAACACCGTATTGCGCGGGAACCGCAGGGGCGGCTTTCTTGACGGGGAACTGCGCCTCTCGGACGGCACCAGCGCCTATGCGACGCAGATCAACGGCGGTTACGGCTTCGACTTTGCCGACGGACGCGCGAACCTGACCATTTACGGCGGCTATTTCCACGAAAACGCCACGCCATCTTCGGCGCGGCGTTATTCGGCCGACGATGACAGGCGCGCGCTGCTGGTCGGCACCGATTTCGAGGGCGATACGCAGTTCAACAACCGCAACACCTTCGGGCCATTTGGCCAGTTCGACATCCAGATCACCAACAACAACCAGACGCCGATTCGCGATGACGACTTCTACATCCAGCCGTCGACGTTCCCGGGCTGCCGCCTGCAACTGGGCAACGGGCTGTGCGCTCGCAATGGTGAGACCCCAGCGGTTGATGTGCGCTACAACCGCGCCTTCGGCACCACCCTGATCAGCGAAAAGACCCGTTACAACGCCGCGCTGCTGTTCAACTACCAATTCAGCGACAATGTCGAAGGCTATTTCGAAGGAACCTACTACCGTTCCGAAAGCAGCCGCAACATTACCCCGGCAGCAATCCTGAGCGCGGTGCCGGTGGGCATTTCGCGCAATGCCTACTGGAACCCGTTTGGCCCGGTGACTTTCCCGAATGGCACGGCCAACCCCAACCGCCTGCCGGGCCTGACCGTCCCCGCAGCCGGGGCGGATGTGATCATGGAGCGGTATCGCTTCGTCGATGCCGGCAACCGCACGGTCGATGTCGACAAGGATTCCTATCGCCTCGTCGCGGGCCTGAAGGGCAATTTCGGCAATTGGGACTTCGACACCGGCTTCGTCTATTCGGAGGCCAGGTCGACCGACCTTGAAGGCAACCGGGTCTCGCTGACGCTGCTGCAGCAGGCGATCAACCGCTCGACCCCGGATGCCTACAACCCCTTCAACGGCGGCTGTCTGGACGATCCCAACAACGGCGACTGCACCCCGAACCCGGACAGCGTGATCGATCCGTTCCGCATCAGCGTGTTCCGCAAGGGCGGCACCACCCTGGCGCTGGCCGATTTTAAAGTCAGCAACTCTGAACTGTTCAGCCTGCCCGGCGGCGATGTCGGGATCGCGGCGGGCATCGAGTGGCGGCGCGAAACCTTCTTCGATGATCGCGATCCGCGCATCGATGGCACCATCACCTGGACCGACAGCGTGACCGGCGTGTTCGATGGCAGCGACGTGGTGGGCACCAGCGCTTCGCCCGACACCAGCGGTGCGCGCCAGGTCTATTCGGCTTTCGTCGAAACCTTCGTTCCGCTGGTGAGCGAGGATATGGACATTCCGCTGATCAGCGCGCTCAACCTCCAGCTCGCCGGCCGGATGGAGCACTTCAGGGACATTGACGAAACCGCGATCGTCCCGCGTGCGGCGGCATCGTGGACCGTGGTTCCCGGTGTGATGCTGCGCGGCGCATGGTCGCAGGGCTTCCGCGCACCGAACCTGGTTCAGGTCAATGACGAAGGCACCACCCGTTCCAATACCCGCGACGATTTCGTGCGCTGTCAGGCGCAGGTCGAAAAGGGCATCATTTCGGACCTTGGCGTGTGTCCGGGCGAAGGCGTGATCAGCTTCCGCTCGGGCACCGATCAGCTGCGGCCCGAGGACAGCGAGAGCATCAATCTGGGGATCGTTCTCGAGCCGAAGTTCCTGCCTGGCCTGACGCTGACGGCGGATTACTGGCGGGTAAAACAGACCGGCCTTGTCGGCACCTTCGGGGATGACAACGCGATTGCGCTCGATCTGCTGCTGCGCCTCAACGGCAGCAGCAACCCCAACGTGATCCGCGCGGCCCCGACACAGGAAGAAATCGATCTGTTTACCGGCACCAGCCTTGCCCCGGCGGGCGAGATCATCCGGGTGCTCGATCCCTATCTCAACCTCGACAGCCGGGTGTCGAAGGGCTGGGACTTCGGGCTTGCCTATAACGTGCCCGATTTCGGCCTCGGCAATTTCCGCCTGCGCTTCAATGCGGCGCGGCTGAAGGGCTTTGTCCAGTCGGCCGGGGCGGATGGACAGATCCTGCTCGATGCGGTGGCAGACGGGTCCTTGCCGCCAGAGGTTCGGATCGAGGGGCTGGGCCAACTGCTCGAACTCGACGGGCGGCCCAAATGGCGCTTCAGCAGCGCGCTCAACTGGGGCAATGGCCCGGTCGAAATTGCCGTTTTCGCCAATTATGTCGGCAAGGTGTGGAACACCAGCGTCACCCGTGATGTGCCGATCGTGTCAGATGATCCCAACGCGAACTTCTACCGTGTGGATGATATGCTGACCATCAACACCAGCTTTACCTTCTCCATCAAGACCGATGGCCCGCTGGATGGGACGCGGCTGCGTGTGGGGGTGAACAACCTGTTCGACAAGGATCCGCCGCTGGCTGACGAAACCTATGGCTTCCTGAGCGCGCTGCATTCGCCGCGAGGGAGGGTCGTCCGGTTCGAAATCCGCAAGAATTTCTGATAGCCACCGGCCCATGCGAGGGATGATGCGATTGCTGTGGGCCGGGCTTGCCATTCTGGCAGGGGGCTGCGTTCCGGTGCAGTCCCCCGCACCGCCATCTGTCAGCATTGCGGCAACCGGGGCGTGCCGCAGCGCCTCGGTTACGGTTGCATTCGACTTCGACGGCGCGCCGCCATTGCGCTGCTGGGTGACGGGGGAGCGCGCCTTTTCGCTGCTGGTCACGCCAGAGCACGCCCCGCCAATCAACCCCAGCCCGTGGTATGCCTTCCGCTACACCGCGCAGGGCGACGGCCCGGTCAGCGTGACTTTGCGCTATCTCGAAGGCGGGCATCGCTACGCCCCCAAGTTCGCAACCGACGGCAGTTGGCGCGAGATTCCGGCCGAAGTCAGCGCCGATGGCAAAGCTGCGCGGATCGATCTGCCGCCCGGCGCAGGCGTAATTGCGGCACAGGAGTTGATGGAGCCGGTGCTGGCCCGGCAGGCGCTTTCCCGCTGGGCGGAACAGGGCGGGACAAAGGTGTTCACTCTCGGCACTTCGCATGATGGCCGCTCGATTGACGCGGTCCGTCTGGGCCGCCCCGATGCGCCCCGGCTGGTGGTGCTGCTCGGACGGCAGCACCCCCCTGAGGTGACTGGCGCGATTGCGATGGAGGCCTTTGTGGGTGCCCTCGCGGCCCGCGCGGGGGACTTGGGCGATGTGCAGGTGCTGGTGGTGCCGATGCTCAACCCCGATGGCGTGGTGCGCGGGCACTGGCGCGCGAACCGGGGCGCAGTCGATTTGAACCGCGACTGGGGTGCCTTCACCCAGCCCGAAACGCGCAGCGTTAAGGCCTGGCTGGACCGCCTGCCCCGCGGCGTGCGGCCGGTGCTGATGGTGGATTTCCACTCGACCCGCACCAACCTGTTCTATGTGCAGGGCGATGACGAGGCGAGCGCCGCCCAGCAGCGCTTCCGGGCGGCGTGGCTCGATGGGCGCGAAAATGCTCTGCCGGGCTATCCCTTTACGATCGAACCGCGCAATGCCAATCCCGGCAGCGGCACCGCCAAGAACTGGTTTCACGCGACTTATGCGATCCCGGCCTACACTTACGAGGTCTCCGACGATGCCGGGCGCGAGGCGGCCCGCGCCGCAGCCGGCATATTGGCACAGCGCCTGTTGCCCGCGCTCGATGCGCTGAAGGATTAGCCGTTCAGCAAAGAACCTGCCGATGCATCCGAAGGGGGGATGCAACCGGCATCACGTGCGAGCCGTCTGCTTCAGGCGGCGGGCCTGCGCGTGAGCGTCGGGATCGCGGTTCTGGCCGGATCCTGCGAGCGGCGGCCATAGCGCTGTACCAAATCGTGCCACTCGACGATCAGGCTCCCTCCGGTGCTCTGGTGCAGCTTCTCCCACGAAGACAGCATCTCCAGACAGGCGTGATCGATGTAGTCGAGCTGTTCGACATGGATGTGCACCTCCGACCCGCGCGGCGCCTTCTCCAGCGCGCCTGACAGCTGCGGGATCGAGAAGAAGGTGGCCGAACCCGTCATCCACACGTCGGTGCGGTTGATCTGCTCGTCGTGGGTCAGATCGATCGACAGGTGCGAGAAGGTGTAGACCAGCTTGAGCGTCGCCAGCACGAAGCCGAGGATCACGCCGGTCAGCAGATCGATCGCCACCACGCCTGCCAGCGTGACGAAGTAGATTGCCAGTTCCTGCTTGCCGAATTCGGCGATCTTGCGGATCTGCGCGACGTTGACGAGCTTGTAGCCGGTATAGACGAGGATCGCGGCCAGCACCGCGGTGGGGATTTCGTTGAGCACGAAGGGGAAGGCGACCACCGCCAGCAGCAGCCACGCGCCGTGCAGGATTGCCGAGAGGCGGGTGGTGCCCCCGGCCTCGACATTGGCGGCCGAACGCACGATCACTCCGGTCATCGGCAGTGCGCCCAAGGCGCCGCAGATCATGTTTCCGATGCCCTGCGCGCGCAGTTCCTGATCGTACTGGGTGCGCGCGCCGATGTGCATCTTGTCGACCGCAGTGGCGCACAGCAGCGTTTCGGCGCTGGCGACAAAGGCAAACACGATGCCGAGCGTGATGATGTCGGGATCGGTGAACCCGGCCAGCGCCGCGCCGGTCGGCACGTTGAGCGCGGTGGTGAGATCGGCGGGCAGCTCCACCAGCGTTATCGGCAGGGCGAAGGTGAAAGCGAACAGCGTGCCCACGATCACTCCCAGCAGCGGCCCCGGCAGCAGCGCGAGGCGCTTGGGCTTGAACTTGTTCCACAGCACGATGGTGACGATGGTGATGATTCCCGCCATCGCAGCGAGGTGATGCACCGAGCCGTTGACCGGGATCGCCTTGACGATTGCCTCGGGGATCGCGGCGATGTTGGCGAGACCGCCCGAACGCGGGGCATCATCCAGCATGACGTGGAACTGCGAGGCGAAGATCAGCACGCCGATTCCCGCCAGCATCCCGTGGATCACCGAAGGCGAAATCGCGCGGAACCACTGGCCCAGCTTCAGCACCCCGGCGAGCAGTTGCAGCGCGCCGGCGATCAGGCCGACCACGCCGAGCATGATCAGCCCGTGGTCCTGCACCAGCTGGAACACCAGCACCGCCATGCCCGCCGCGGGGCCGCTGACCTGCAGCGGCGATCCGGCGAGACTGCCCACCACCAGTCCGCCGACGATTCCGGTGATCAACCCCAGCGCAGGCGGCGCGCCGGATGCGATCGCGATCCCCATGCACAGTGGCAGGGCGACGAGGAACACCACGATCGAGGCGAGAATGTCCCGCCCGATCGTGGCGGAAGCGAAGCGTGTGGCAGTCGGGGATGTCATGTCAGAGGGGTTCCGCGCGGCTGGAGAGGGGACGGCAGGATCAGCAGGCGTGCTGCGACAGCGCGGCCGCCGCGACTTCCGAAGCATAGCGCTCCTCGATCGGCAGCCAGGTTCCGGTGGTCTCGTCAAACACCGAGACTTCGCCGGTTTTGATATCGTAAACCCAGCCGTGCAGCCGCACGGCCTTCTGGGCCAGCGCCACCGCCACGGTAGGGTGGGTCTTGAGGTGCTGAAGCTGGAGGATAACGTTCTGCTCCAGCAGCATCCGCATCCTGGCGTCCTCATCCAGTCCCGCACCGATGGTCTCGACGATATCGACCGCGCCCTGCGAATAGCCGAGCCATTCGCGCACATGCGGCAGGTTGGTAAGCCCGGCACGGTTCATCGCGCCCTTCATCGCGCCGCATTCGGTGTGGCCGCAGATCACGATGTGCGGGATCCCGAGCGCGCCGATGGCGAATTCGATTGATGCGGTCATGCCGCCGGTCTGGTTGGTGTGCGGCGGCACGATGTTGCCCGCATTGCGGCAGATGAACAGTTCACCCGGATCGGTCTGGGTTATCATCGCCGTTTCGATCCTGCTGTCCGAGCAGGTGATGAACAGCGCCTCGGGGCTTTGGCCGGTGCTCAGCCGCTCGAACAATTCCTGCTTTTCGGGAAAGACTTCGCGCTGGAACTTGATGACACCAAGAGCAAATTTCGACATGGCAGAAGTCCTTCTAGTTGGAAGCGGGGTTGGCATCGGCGGCCCACAGTGCGCGCACCTCTTCGATGTGCGCGGCTTCACCGATGCGGTTGCGGACCTCGACGAATGCCAGCGCTTCGACGATCCATGCAGCGATCGCAGGGCGGGTGAGGCGGTAGAAGTGATTGCGCCCTTCGCGCCGGTCCTCGACGATTCGGTGAGCGCGCAGCAGAGCAAGATGCTGCGAAATCCGCGTTGCCGGCAGATTGAGCGCTGCCGCGATGCCGGTGACATCCCGCTCGCCGAGGCGCAATTCCTCGATCAGGCGCAGGCGATCGGGATGGGCGAGCAGCCTGAGCAGTTCGGCCAGTTCGCGCGATACGATGATCCGGCTTGGCAATCTTACCTCCAATATCTGTAAGGATGTGCAGATTTACAGATGTGTAACTATGCACTAGACCACGGCAGGTCAAGCGTGTCGGCTTGCTTTCTGTGTCCGTCAGGCAGAAACAGGGCGCTGGCGGCGCTGCTCCCGGCACCGCGGGAAGAGGTTTTCGCCACATGACACGGTCCAGTTCCCATCCCGATGATCCGCATTATGTGCATCGCACCGGCTGGCTGCGGGCGGCGGTGCTGGGGGCGAATGACGGGGTTGTCTCGGTCTCCTCGCTGATCATCGGGGTCGCGGCGGCGACACCCCAGGCGGGGCCGGTGCTGGTTGCCGGGGTTGCAGGGCTGGTCGCTGGTGCGATGTCGATGGCGGCGGGCGAGTTCATCTCGGTGTCCTCGCAGGCCGACAGCGAAGCCGCCGATATCCGCCGTGAGCAACAGGCGCTCGCCGAAACGCCCGAGCACGAGCTTCACGAGCTGGCGGCGATCTACGAGGGGCGCGGTCTGACACCCCGGACCGCGTTGACCGTGGCGCGCGAGCTGAGCGCGCATGATGCGCTCACCGCCCATGTCCGCGACGAGCTTGGCCTTGCCGAACATCTCGCCGCGCGCCCGTTGCAGGCGGCGCTGGCCTCGGGGGCGACCTTCAGCGCTGCTGCCGCGATCCCGCTGGCTGCGGCATGGCTGGCGCCTGTCGGCGCGATTGTGCCGGTGGTGCTGGCAATTTCGGTGGTGACGCTTGCACTGCTCGGCGCACTCGGGGCGAGGGCCGGCGGTGCGCCGCTGCTGCGCGCAACCTTGCGGGTGGTCGGCTGGGGCATCTTCGCGATGGCCGTAACCGCCGCGATCGGCTGGCTGTTCGGCGTGAGCGTGTAGCACGGGGCTGTGTCGTCTTTCCCGTGGCCCGCGCCGCGGCGGCCTGCTAGGCTGAGGCGGCAGGGCAACCCTTGAGAGGATAAGTGCGTGGCAATCGGCTTTACGGTCAACGGCAAGGATGTCAGCGTGTCGGCCGAGCCTGATACGCCGCTGCTGTGGGTTCTGCGCGAGGATCTCGCGCTGACCGGCACCAAGTTCGGCTGCGGCATCGCCGCCTGCGGGGCCTGTTCGGTGCATGTCGACGGGCAGCTCACCCGCTCGTGCAGCGTTCCCGTCAGCGCGATCGCCGGCAAGGCGGTGACCACGATCGAAGGTCTCAAGGCCGAGGACGGCACACTCCACGCGGTGCAGCAAGCGTGGATCGATGCGCAGGTGCCGCAATGCGGTTATTGCCAGTCAGGCCAGATCATGGCTGCGGCCGCGCTGATCGCGCGCACCGGCGCGCCGTCCGACGCGCAGATCGACGAGGCGATGACCAATATCTGCCGCTGCGGCACCTATCCACGGATCCGCAAGGCGATCCTCGCTGCGACCGGCCAGGCTGCCGCCGCTGCCACGGGAGAGGCATGATGGCCGACAATCCCAACCCCGGCATCGATGCGATCGAGGCCGCATCGGCGCCCGAAGCACCCGTCAAGAGCAAGGGCATCAAGCGCCGCATGTTCCTTGCCGGCTGCGCCCTGTTGGCGGGCGGCGGGGTCTTCGGGCTCTACTGGGCCGACAATTCGGCCCGCAACCGCGCCCGCGCGCTCACCACCAGCGAGGGCGAGCACAATTTCCTCACCTGGATGAAGGTCGCTGAGGACGACACCGTCACGCTGTTCTCGCCGCATATCGATTTCGGGCAGGGCACCCATACCGCGCTTGGCCAGATGCTGGCCGACGAGCTTGATGCTGACTGGACCAAAGTAAAGGTCGAGCAGGCGCCGTCCGATGTGGCGTTCTCGAACACCGCGCTGGTGCAGAGCTTTCTGGGCGAGATGAGCGGCCATCCCGGCCTCATCAGCGCGCTTCCGGCGGCGGTGATAGGGATGCTCACCCGTTCGCAGAAAATCCAGATCACCGGAGGTTCCTCGGCGGTGCGCTTCACCGGGCAGGGCGGGATGCGCGTTATCGGCGCGGCGGTGCGTCTCGCCCTGATCGAGGAAGCAGCCGAGCGGCTGGGGGTGCCGACGAGCGCCCTGACCACCGCCGAGAGCAAGGTCACCCATGCCGCTTCGGGCCGTTCCCTGCGCTATGGCGCGCTGGCGGCAGGCGCGGCGCAACGTTCGCTCAGCAGCGATCCGGTGCTCAAGTCGCGCGCCAATTACACGCTGATCGGCAAGCCGGTCATCCGGCGCGACATTCCGGCCAAGGTTGATGGCAGCGCGGTTTACGGGATCGACTTCACCCTTCCCGACATGCGCGTGGCGACCATCGCGGCCGCCCCGGTGCGCGGGGGCAAGCTCGAATCCGTCGATGAAGCCCCCGCGCTGGCGGTGTCCGGCGTGGAGAAGGTGGTGAAGCTCGATGACGCGGTGATCGTTGTCGCCAAGGGTTACTGGCAGGCGGCCAAGGGCCTTGCCGCGCTTGCGCCGAGGTTCTCCGACGGCGGCCATGGCGCGATGTCCACCCCCGCAATCTACGCCGCGCAGGACAAGCTGCGCCAAGCCGGCAAGCCCGACAACACCGCAGGCGCAGGCGATGTGGCGGCGGCTTTCAAGGCCGCCGGCGGCAAGGTGATCAGCGCCGATTACCGTGTCCCCTTCCTCCACCATGCGATGATGGAGCCTTTCGCGCTCACCGCCCATTTCAAGGACGGCAAGCTTGCCGTGTGGGGCGGGATGCAGGACCCGCTCGGCGCGCGCGACCGGCTGGCCAAGGCGGCAGGCATGGACATGGAGGACGTGATCTTCCATCCGATGATCATGGGCGGCGGCTTCGGCCGGCGCTTTCCCGGCGTGACCGAGATTCTCGATCAGGTCGCCAGGCTCGCGCAGCAAGTGCCCTATCCGGTCAAGCTCATCTGGAGCCGCGAGGAGGACGTGCGTCACGGCACCTATCGCGCGCAGTCCTCGGCCCGGCTTTCGGCCGCGCTTGATGACGAAGGCCGCATTGCCGCATGGCAGAGCGACTACGTGCAGGGCGACAATGCCGAAGGCGAGGTTGGCTTCATCTACAACGTGCCGGCCACCGCGCGGCGGCACTTTGCCTATACCACCAACCAGATCGACGGCCCGTGGCGCTCGGTCAATTCGACCCAGCACGGCTTCTACAACGAGAGCTTCATCGACGAGCTGGCCCATGCCGCCGGTGAGGATCCCTACCGGTTTCGCCGCAAGCACCTGCCCGATGGTTCGCGCCACCAGAAGGTGCTCGACGAAGTGGCCAGGCGCGCGGGCTGGGGCACGCCGCTGCCGGCCGGCACCGGACGCGGGATCGCGATTGTCGAGAGCTTCGGCACGATCGTTGCCGAGGTGATTGAGGCGACCATCAAGCAGGATGGCAGCCCTCGCGTGCTCAAGGCCTTCGCGGTGGTTGATTGCGGCACCACGGTGAATCCGCTCAATGCCGAAGCGCAGATCGCGGGCGGGATCATCATGGGCCTGTCGGCCACCATCGGCGAGGCGATCACGCTCGACAAGGGCGCGGTGGTCGAAAGCAACTTTACCGATTACCCGATCCTCACGCTGGCCGATGCGCCGCCGGTGATCGATGTCCACTTCATCGACAGCGATGCGACGATGGGCGGGATCGGCGAGCCGGGCGTGCCGCCGGCTTCGGCCGCGCTCGCCAACGCGCTGTTCGCGGCGACCGGCAGGCGCATCCGCACGCTGCCTTTGCTCCGGCAGGCCAAGGCCTAGCGCGAGGTGGATGGCTGGTCGGCGCTGATCCTCGCCGCCGGGGCCGGACGGCGCTTTGGTGGAGGCAAACTGCTGGCGGATCTTGGCGGTGCTCCGGTGATCCGCCGCACTGCCGAAGCCGTGGTGTCGGCAGGCTTCGGCGCGGTGGTGGTGGCGACCGGCGCGGCGCATCCGCAGATCGCCGCGGCGATCGATGGTCTCGCCTGCCGCACCGTGCCGACCCCCGACTGGCAGGAGGGCATGGCCGCCAGCCTGCGCGCTGGCCTTGCCGCGCTGGCCCCACCGCAGCAGGGCCTGTTCGTGTTCCTCGGCGATATGCCGCTGGTGCCGGTGGCGCTGTGTCCGCAGCTCGCCGCGCTGGCGCAAGCGGCGGGTTACGCCGCCCGTCCTCGGGTTTGCGGCCAGCCCGGCCACCCAACGGCCTTTACCCTTGCGGCTTTGCCCGATCTGGCGTGGCTGACCGGCGATAGCGGCGCTGCGGCGCTGCTCAAGCGGCGCAGGCAGGGGGTGGCCTACCTCGACACCGAGGCCAGCGGCGCGGTGCTCGACATCGATTGCCCCGAAGACCTTGCCATCGCGGTCGCCGCATGGAAGGCCTGCCCCACTTCAGCCACCAGCGACAGCGCGATCTCGCGCGGCGCCTTGCCGAAGCCGTAAAGCCCGATCGGGGCGTGAAGCCGCGCGATCTGCGCCGCGTTCACCCCGTGCCCACGCAGCCTGGTCAGCCGTGCAGCGAGCCGTGCGCGGGCACCGATCGCACCGACATAGAACGCCTCGCTCATCAGCGCCTCTGCCAGGGCGCGCTCGTCATCCTCGCGCTCGTGCGTCAGGACAGCGACGGCGGTCCACCGGTCGATCCCGATTGCCGCCAGCGCCTCGGTGGGCGCAGAGCGGTGATAGGCGATGCCGGGGAAGGGTGCACAGTCCGGTCCCCCCGGGCTAACCAGCACCACCTCGAACCCCGCCGCTGCGGCGAGCGCTATCGCGGCGAGCGCGGTGCCATCCGCGCCGATCAGCACGAGGCGCGGGGCAGGGGCGTAATCCCTGATGTAGCGTGCGCCGTCCCATGCGAAGGCGGGGCAATCGCTTTCTTGCACGCGGCGCTGCGTCCCGTCGCTCTCCCACGCTAGCGGCTGACGCGCTGCCCAGCCTGCCATGAGCGCGGCAATCGCCGGATCATCCACCGCCACCGGTTCGACCAGCACGCTGATGGCACTGCCGCATGCGAGCCTGATGTCGATCCACGGACTGCCCACGCCATAGCGCAACAAGCGCGCCTCGCCCTCGGCCAGCACCTCGCGGCCATGGCGGGCGACATCGGCCTCGATGCAGCCGCCCGACAGGAAGCCCCAGTGCTCGCTGGCTGTGACGAGCATCTGCGCCCCCGGCTCGCGCGGGGCCGAGCCTTCGACCGCCACCAGCGTGGCGATGGCGAAGCGCTCGCCCGCCTGCCGCACCTCGGCCAGCGGCACCCTGATATCGTCGATCTGGGCGTTCGGTCGCCAGCTGGTCATGCGCGCATCTGCCTTGGGGACGGGGCTGCGACCCTAATCATCGCGCGGGGGCCGTGCAATCGCCTTGGCAGGTGTCCAAATGATGCAAAGCTGCTACGTCCCGCGCAAGGCGCATAACCGTTGCAGGGGAGAGCAAAATGGGTCGTTTCATGGGCTTGCTGCTGGCGCTGCTGGCCTGCCTTGCCGTGCCGCTCAAGGCGCAGGATAAGGGGCGGCTGCTCGCGTATGAGCGGGTGCCCGCCGCCGGCCTGCCCGACCAGCGCCTGACGATTTGGCTGCCGCCCGGCTATGACGCTTCGCAAGCCCGCTATCCGGTGCTCTACATGCATGATGGGCACAACCTGTTCGATGTTACCAAGTCCAATTTCAACAAGATCTGGGCCGCCGACAAGGCGATGCTCGCCGCGGTTGCCACCGGAACGGTCGAGCCGCACATCATCGTCGGCATCTGGGCCCCGGGGCCTGACCGGCATCGCCAATACCTTCCGCGCAGTTTCTACGACATGACAACGGGCAGGCTGCGCGTGCAGATCGACGCGCGGACGACGGGCGAGGTGATCTCGCATCACTATCTCGACTGGATCGCCGGGCCGCTCAAGACATGGGTTGACGGCGCGTTCCGAACCCGGCCCGGCCGCGACGACACCGCGATCATCGGATCGAGCATGGGCGGGCTGATGAGCTGCTATGCCGTCCTTGAACGCCCCGCGGTGTTCGGGCGGGCGGGCTGCGTTTCGGCGCACTGGCCCGCGGTCGATCCGCGTGCGGTTACCGCCGATGAGGGCGAGCTCAAGGCACTATGGGACGCGTGGTTTGCCGCAAGGCTCGGACAGGCTGACGGACGACGGGTGTGGATGGATCATGGCACAGCGACGCTCGATGCCTATTATGCGCCCTACAGCCAAGTGATCGATTCACGGTTCGAGGCGGCGGGCTGGGTAAAAGGCCGCGACTGGCAGAGCAAGGTCTACGAAGGCGCCGAGCATGAGGAGAACGCCTGGGCTGCGCGCCTGCCCGAGATCTTCGGCTGGTTGCTGGCGAAGAATTAACGCAAGCCGCAGGCCTCGCGCGCCAGCCTCTCGATCGCTGCCTTGTCGGGCGCGCCCTTGGGCGAGACCCAACTGCCGCCGACGCACAGGACGGGGTCGAACGCAAGCCATTCGGGAGCGTTTTCAAGGCTGATCCCGCCTGTGGGGCAGAACCGGCATTGGCCGAAGGGCGCGGCCAGCGCCTTGAGGGCAGGCAGGCCCCCTGCGGCCATCGCCGGAAAAAACTTGAAGCGATCCAGCCCCAAGTCCAGCCCGCGCATGATGTCGCCGGCATTGGCGATACCGGGCAGGAACGGCACGCCAGCGGCAATCGCCGCCTTGCCCAGCGGCTCGGTAAGACCGGGCGAGACAATGAATTCGCTCCCCGCTTTGAGCGCCGCATCCAGCTCGCGCGGGTTGGTGACGGTGCCCGCACCGACAATCGCTCCTTCGACCTGCTTCATCTCGGC
>JBKBLZ010000017.1:0-284 GCA_046296035.1 Erythrobacter sp.
GCAATGGGTATGGCGGCGGCACTGGAGGCAGGCGGCCTTGCCGGCTGGGCGACGAGTGAGACCGAGCGGCGGGCCTTGCGCGATGCGCTGGCTGCATCGGGGGAACTGATCAGCCCCGGCGCCCAGGCCTCGCATATTGTCGCGATTGCCCACCCTACTCTGAGTGCACAGGCCCTGCTGATCCGATTGGACGCGATGGGGTTCGCCGTCTCGGCCGGCAGCGCGTGTTCTTCGGGCACGCTCAGGAAAAGCCGGGTGCTCGATGCCTTCGGGGTGCCCGATGA
>JBKBLZ010000017.1:294-42937 GCA_046296035.1 Erythrobacter sp.
TCTCGACTACCCGGCCACCACGCCCCTTGCCCCCGAGGCGCGCTCGGCGATGCTGCGCTGGATGGGGGGGCCGGAAAGCGACACTTTCGGCAACCCCCATTCTTCCCACCGCATGGGCCGCATGGCCGCCGCCGCGATCGAGGCCGCGCGCGATGAGATCGCCAAGCTGTTTCCCCCCGGCGGGCGGGTGATCTTCACCTCGGGCGCGACCGAGGCGATCAATCTTGCGATCCGCGGTGCGCCGGGGGAGGGCAGCATTGCGATATCTGCGATCGAGCACGCCGCTCTGCTCGATACCGCCCGCGCCATGGCCCAGTGCCATGTGCTGGGCGTTGATCGCGATGGCTTGTGCCAGCCCGATCAGCAATGGCCCGCCGATACGCGGATCTTTGCCATCATGCAGATCAACAACGAAATCGGCACGATCCAGCCGCTGGAAAAATGGGCTGCCCTCGCCGCGCGGCAGGGCGCGTTGTTGCTGGTCGACGGCGTGCAGGCCTATGGCAAGCTGCCCTTGGCCCATGCCGACATGATCGCGGTCAGCGCCCACAAGCTCCACGGCCCCAAGGGCATCGGCGCGCTGTGGGTGCGTGACGGCTTGGCGCTGGCGCCTCAGCAAACCGGCGGCGGGCAGGAGCAGGGACTGCGCTCGGGCACGCTCTCGCCCGCGCTGATCGCGGGCTTCGGCGCGGCGGCGCGGCTGGCGGCGGAGCGCATGGCCGAGGATGCCGCCCATGTCCAAGCGCTGTGGCACCGCGCCCGCGACCTGTTCGATGGCTGGATCCTCAACGGCAGCGATCGCCAGCGCTGGCATGGCAATCTCAATCTGCGCAAGGACGGCCTCGATGTCGCGCGGCTGATGAGCGACTGCCGCAGCATCATGTTCTCCGCTGGCAGCGCCTGCGCCAGCGGATCGGGCCGGCCGAGCCATGTGCTGCGCGCCATCGGGCTGAGCGAGGCCGAGGCGAAGTCCTCTATCCGCCTCGGATTCGGGCGCTATACGCAGGAGCAGGACATCGAAACCGCCGCCGCCGCGATCAATGCCGCCGCCAGGGAGCAAGGCCTGTGAGCATCACCGTTACCTTTATCGACCCCCACGGCAAGCCTGTTGCCGCCACGGCCGAGCCGGGCGACAGCCTGCTGCGCGCAGGCCAGGCGGCCGGCCTGCCGCTGGAAGGCACCTGCGAGGGGCAGATGGCCTGTTCCACCTGCCACGTGATCGTCGCAGCCAATTGGTTCGATCGCCTGCCGCCCGCTGCCGAGGAGGAAGAGGACATGCTTGATTTCGCCGCCGGCGCGCGGCGCACCAGCCGCCTTTCGTGCCAGATCGAACTGACCGCAGACATGGACGGACTGACCGTCTCGGTTCCGTCCGAAAGCAATGATCTGCGCCGAATGTAAGCGCTCAACCCTGTGGAAACCCCTCTCCCTCGCAAGCGTGCGGATTGCTAGACGAGCGGCATGTCCGAAGTTCCGACCACCGAGGCCCCGGACGATGGTTTCGATGCCATCGTCGATGCGCCCTTCGATTCCGCGCTGTCCGAGCGCTATCTTGTCTATGCCCTCTCGACCATCACCGCGCGCAGCCTGCCCGATCTGCGCGATGGGCTGAAGCCGGTGCACCGCCGCCTGTTGTGGGCGATGCGGCAGCTGAAGCTCGATCCTGCCAGCGCTTTCAAGAAGTCTGCCCGCGTGGTCGGCGACGTGATCGGCAAGTATCACCCGCATGGCGATGCATCCGTCTATGACGCGATGGTGCGCCTCGCACAGGATTTCGCGCTGCGCTATCCGCTGGTCGAAGGGCAGGGCAATTTCGGCAATGTCGATGGCGATAATGCCGCCGCCTACCGCTACACCGAAGCGCGCCTGACCAGGACCGCGCTCGAACTGATGGCGGGGCTGGACGAGGGCACGGTCGATTTTCTGCCGACCTATAATGGCGAGGACGTCGAGCCGGAGATCTTCCCCGGCCTGTTCCCCAACCTGCTGGCGAACGGCGCGAGCGGGATCGCGGTGGGGATGGCGACCAGCATTCCCAGCCACAATGTCGCGGAAATCATTGATGCGACGCTGGAGTTGATCGACAATCCCGCTGTCACCCACGAACGCCTGATGGCGCTGTTCAAAGGCCCCGATTTCGCCACCGGCGGTCAGGTGATTGATAGCCCCGCGATCATCAGCGAAGCCTATCGCACCGGGCGCGGCGCCTTCCGCCTGCGCGGCCGGTTCTTTGCGCCCGAGGCCAGGGACGCGGCGGATGTCGCTGCCGGGATCGAGCGGCTGGGCGGCGGGCAGTGGCAGCTGGTGATCTCGGAAATCCCCTATCAGGTGCCCAAGTCCAAGCTGATCGAGCAGATCGCGCAGGCGATTGCCGATCGCAAGCTGCCGATCCTCGAGGATGTGCGCGACGAAAGCGACACTGCGATCCGCATCGTGATCGTGCCCAAGAGCCGCAATGTCGATCCCGAGCTGCTCAAGGAAAGCCTGTTCAAGCTGACCGATCTGGAAACGCGCTTCAGCCTCAACCTCAACGTGCTCGATGCCACCGGGGGCATGGTCCGCACCCCGATGGTGATGGGGCTGAAGGAGTTGCTCGAACGCTGGACGCTGGCGCAGATCGATATTCTCCAGCGCCGCGCACGCCATCGGCTCGATCAGATCGAACGGCGGCTGGAATTGGTGCGCGGCTATATCATCGCTTATCTGAACCTTGACCGGGTGATCGAAATCATCCGCCAAGAGGACGAGCCCAAGCCGCTGATGATGGCCGAATTCGACCTTTCTGACCGGCAGGCCGAAGCGATCCTCAACATGCGGCTCAGATCCTTGCGCAAGCTCGAGGAAATGGAGCTGCGCAAGGAACTGGACGCGCTGCTGGCCGAGCAGGACGAGCTTGAAAAACTGCTCGAAAGCCCGTCGCGCCAGCGCACCCGGCTGAAGCGCGATCTGCGCAATCTGCGCAAGGATTACGCCGAAGATACGCCGCTGGGCCGCCGCCGCACGCTGATTGCCGAAGCCGTCCCGGCCGTGGAATTCAGCATGGACGCGATGATCGAAAAGGCACCGGTGACGGTGATCCTCAGCCAGAAGGGCTGGATCCGCGCGGCGAGCGGGCACGTGCCGCTGGATCAGGAATTCAAGTACAAGGAGGGCGATGGCCTTGCCTTCATCTGTCACGCGCAGACCACCGACAAGCTGCTGCTGGCGGCAAGCGACGGGCGGTTCTTCACGCTGGGCTGCGACAAGCTGCCCGGCGCGCGCGGGTTTGGCGAGCCGGTGCGCAGCATGATCGACCTTGAAACCGAGGCGAGCATATCGGCGATGATGGTGCACAGGCCCGGCGCTCGGCTGCTGCTCGCCTCGAGCCAGGGCAAGGGCTTCGTTGCCGAGATGAACGAGCTGCTGGCCGAAACCCGCAAGGGCCGGCAGGTGGTCAATCTCAAGGACGGGGCGGTGCTGCGGGTGATCCGGCGCATCGGCGAGGAGCACGATCATGTCGCCTGCGTTGGCGATAACCGCAAGCTGGTGGTGTTCAACCTCGAGGAACTGCCCGTGATGACGCGCGGGCAGGGGGTGCAGCTCCAGCGTTACCGCGACGGCGGGCTGGCGGATGCCACCACCTTCGTGCTGGCCGATGGCCTGAGCTGGCAGATGGGCGGATCGGGCGAACGCACCCGCACCGAAACCGAGATCCGGATGTGGAAGGTGGCGCGCGGCGCGGCCGGACGGATGCCGCCGCAGGGCTTTCCCAAGTCGAACCGCTTCGACTAGTCGAAGTCGAAGGCGCTGGTGCCGAGCGCTTCGGCCAGCATCTGGTTGACACGATCCGGGCCGGGGAAGCCCTCAGCCACCCAGCGTGCCTCGATCTGCTGGAGAATGCGCGCCACCTCCGGCCCGGCGCTGATCCCGCGCGCAACGATCGCGCCGCCCTTCAAGGGGAAGACCGGAACGCTCCAGCCCTCGAGCCGGCGCGCATCGCCGCCGGTCAGCAGCAGCCGGTCGATCGCCAGCGGCGCAGTGAGACGATAGGCGAGCGCCTGCGGGTTGTCCGCGTCGCCGGCCTGACGCTCGGCGGCACCGACCAGCCGCGTGCGCTGAGACTTGGAGAGGCGCAGGCGCGCGGCGACGGTTTCGGCCACATCGGGCGAAGGCGGCAGCAAGGCCGCCAGCCGCCGCACCGGATCGGGTGGGAAACCCTGCGCCCGCTCGGCCGCGATCAGGCGGGCCAGCGCGGCCAGCTGCGCGGCGCCGGCTTCGGGCAGGATCACGCCGAGCACGCCGCCGGCGTGCATCCTTGCCAGCGTAGCGTGGGGATCGGGCAGCGCGAGCAGGGCGAGCAGTTCGGCAGCAATCCGCTCGCGGCTGAGGCCCTTGAGCGTGTGCGCCAGGGCGGCGCAGGCGCTTTCGGCCGCGGCATCCAGCGCCGCCCCGAAGCGCGCCTGAAACCGGTAATAGCGCAGGATCCTGAGGTGATCTTCGGCAATTCGCTGCTGCGCATCGCCGATGAAGCGCACCCGACGCGCCACCAGATCTGCCAGCCCGCCGAAATAATCGGCAATCTCCAGCGTTTCGGGATGGGCATAGAGCGCGTTAATGGTGAAATCACGCCGCGCCGCATCCTCGCGCCAGTCTGCGGCAAAGGCGATGGTGGCACGCCGGCCATCGGTGGCGACATCGCGCCTGAGGGTGGTGATTTCGACCGGCCCGTCCTTGAGAAGGGCGGTGACGGTGCCGTGCGCGATGCCGGTGGGCACGGTGCGGATGCCGGCGGTGCGGCAGCGATCAATCACCTCGGCGGGCAGCAGCAGCGTGGCGCAATCGACATCATGCACCTCGGCGCCGAGCAGGCTGTCGCGCACCGCGCCGCCGACCCAGCGGATATTCTCGGCCCCCAGCGCCGCTGTCAGCGCGGCAAGGCCGGCACGGCGCGGCCATTCGGCCTGCGACAGATCACGCAGCATCCTTCAGCCTCTCCACCGCGATCCGGCGCGACAGGTTGGCGATGATCGCCGCGGTCACCCCCCAGATGCGGAAGCCCTGCCAGTCGAGTTCGAGATAGCGTCGCCTCGCGCCGCGCCAGAAGGTCTCGTTGCTCGTCCAGCTGGCCGGATCGAGCAGCAGCGCCAGCGGCGCCTCGAACCAGTCGGCGACTTCCACCGGATCGGGGCGCAGATCCAGCCCCGGCGGCACCACCCCGACGACCGGCGTGACGATGAAGCCGGTGCCGGTGTGATAGACATCGCTGGTGCCGATCACCCGCACCGCCGCGCGCGGCAGGCCCAGTTCCTCCTCCGCCTCGCGCAGGGCGGCGGTGACGGCATCCTCGCCCGCCTCGATCTTGCCCCCGGGAAAGGCGACCTGCCCCGGATGATCGCGCATCGAGCGGGGGCGCTGGGTGAGGATTACCTGCGGATCGGCCGGAACATCGGTGATCGCGATCAGCACGGCGGCCGGTGTCGCCCGCCCCTCGCGCGCGAATTGCGCATCGCTGAGCAGATCGGGAATGTCGCGCGCGTGCCCCTCGGCAAACAGCCGCGCGAGCGGTTCGCAGATGCTGGGCCGGGCCGCGAAGGTCATGGCAGCAGCGCGAAGCTCATGCCCTGACTGGCGATGTGCCAGCCGTTTTGCTCTGCCCCTTCGGCCAACGCGATCTCGGCCAGCTGCGCCCAGGTGGAGCGGTTCAGGCGCGCCTCGCACCCGCGCCGGACATGAAGATAGTGTGCCGGATTGTCGGCGCTGCCCGCCACCCGCAAGCGGTGCTCTGGCCCGGCGATCACCAGCTCGTCGGTGTTGAGCCGGAACGCCAGCGCGTCCCCGGCGCGCGCGCAATCGGTGGCGATGAAAGCCGCGTCCTCGACCGCGATGGCGAGCTTTTCGACCGGGGTGACCAGCCAGTGGTGGCCCGCCGCGTCGCGGGTGAGCAGGCTGGCAAAGGCGCGCACCATCGCCTCGCGCCGGATCACGCCGCCTTCGTGGAACCAGGTTCCGTCGGCGGCGATCACCATGTGGCTTTCGCCCAACCGCTGCGGGTTCCAGCTTTCCACCGGCGGCAGCTGGCGCGCTTCGGCCAGCGCGGCGATTTCGGCCAGGCTCAGACCGGCAAGGTGTGGGGGCGGTTCGTAGGGCATGGCGGGCAAGGGATGGCAGATGGCAAGCGCAAGGTGAAGGGGGTATCGGTCCGCCATGGGCGGACCGCAAGGCCGACCGGCCGCCCGCAGCGATGCGACCGTCAGGTCGCGTGAGCGAGGAGATCGCCCGCCGGGCGGTGGGCGGTCACGCAACAAAGAAAGGCCTTAACCCTGCCACGGCCCCAGCATTCCTTCCGACGGCATCGCCGCCAGAGCATGGCCGCGCGCCAGCAGACGGTGCGGCTCGTAGGGGCCGGGGCAACGCCAGCCGCCGGTCATTGCCGCAGAAAAGCCCCAGCGCCCGTAATATCCGGCATCGCCGATCAGCACCTGGGGAAGGGCAGGGCCGCCGCTTGCCGCAAGCCGTGCGTCCTCGGCGATCATCGCGCTCATCAGACCCGTGCCAAAGCCTTCGCCCTGCCGTTCGGGCACCACCGCAACCGGGCCGACCATCACCAGCGGCACCTGCCCCTGCGGGGTCTGCAAACCGATCGGCCAGCACTGGATCGTCGCCACCAGCATCTCGTGCTCGTCGAGCGCGGCAAGGCTCAGGCCGGGCAGCCAGGCCATCCCTGCCCGGATGCGATAGGCGGTGCGCGCGTGCCGATCCGGCCCGAAGGCGCGATCGAGCACTTCCTCGATCATCGCGGGATCGACCGCTTCGAGCGGGATCAGCGTGGCAGATGCGGTGGCCATCAGCGGGCGGTGAGCTTCAGCAGCCGCGCGCTTTTGCCGTCCTCGGCCAGCCAGATCGCCCCGTCCGGCCCCTCAGCGAGGCTGCGCAGGCGGTTGCCGAAAGCGTAACGGGTGACTTCGCGCGCACGCTCGCCGTCAAGGGCCACATCGACCAGCGCCATGCTGCCCAGCCCGGCGATCAGCGCATGGCCGCTCCAGCCGGGAAACATCGTGCCCGAATAGATCAGCATGTCGCCCGGCGCGATCACCGGGGTCCAGCTGGTGGCGGGCTGGGCAAAGCCGTCATCGTCGGCGTGATCGGGGATCGGATCGCCGTTGTAATGCTCCCCGTTGGAGCGCAGCGGCCAGCCGTAATTGGCGCCCGGCTTGACGAGGTTGAGTTCATCCCCGCCTGCCGGGCCATGCTCGACTTCCCACAGGCGGCCCTGCGCATCCCAGTCCATGCCCAGAATGTTGCGGTGGCCCAGCGACCAGATTTCCGCCGTCACGCCGCCCCCCGAATCCCGCGAAGCGTCGGCCAGCGGATTGCCGGCAGCAGGCGTGCCATCGAGATTGAGACGCACGATCTTGCCCAGCGTGGTGCCGGTGTCCTGCGCGGGGCTCATCTTCTGGCGCTCGCCGCTGGCGATGAACAGATAGCGGCCATCGGGCGACATGCTCAGGCGGTGCGAATAGTGGCCGCGGCCCGTCACCTTGGGGGTCTGGCGCCAGATCACGCTGAGGCCCTCGATGGTGCAGGCGGTGGGTGCGCCGCACACCAGGCGGCCCTTGCCCACCGCCGCGCCGCGCGTGTCGTTTTCGCCTGCCTCGGCCCAGCTCAGATAGATCGTGCGCCCCCCCAGCGTGGCCGAGGCTTCGGCGGGGAGAAAGGCCACATCGCCCAGCCCGCCCTGACCGCCATAGGCCACCTCCGGCAGGCCGCTGACCGTGCCCGCGGTGCCGGTGGCAGTGTCAATGAACTTCAGCGTGCCGGCCTTTTCGGTGACGAACAGCACCGGCGTGCCGGGCGCAAAGGCGATCGCCCACGGCTCCTGGAAGGTGGCGATTTCCTGCACGGCGAAGGGCGCGCCCTCAGCCACGGCCGCATCGCTGTCCCCGGTTTCGGCATTTGCGCAGCTTGCCAGCGCCAGAGCGGGCAGCGAAAGAGCAGCGAACAGGCGGGACGAGAGGATCATGCTGGGGGTTACTCCGGGGTTCACGGCAACCGAAAAGGCGGTGATTATCGGGGTCGACGAGGCCGGCCGCGGGCCGCTCGCCGGGCCGGTGGTGGCCGCCGCGGTTGTGCTTGGCGCCGCGATACCGGCAGGGCTCGACGATTCCAAGCGTCTTTCAGCGAGGCGCCGCGCCGCGCTCGACACGGCGATCCGTGAAAGCTGCTGCTGGGCGGTGGCGGTGGTGGAGCCGCAAGAGATCGACCGGATCAATATTTTCCAGGCGACGATGCTGGGCATGACCCGCGCGGTGGCGCGCCTGGTCAGCGCGCTTGGCGGCGCGGCTTGCGAGGTGTTGATCGACGGCAATATGACCCCGCAAGGCCGCTGCGCCGACTGGTGCTGGCCAGCGCGCGCGATTGTTGGCGGCGATGCGATCGAACCGGCGATCTCCGCCGCATCGATCATCGCCAAGCAGTGGCGCGACCGGCTGATGCTGGAAGCTGCGCAGGCGCACCCGCACTACGGGTGGGAGCGCAACAAGGGCTATGGCACCGCCGAACACATGGAGGCGCTGCGCCTGCATGGCCCCAGCCCGCTGCACCGCCGCAGCTTTGCACCGGTGGCGCAGGCGAGCCTGCTGTGATCGGACGCACTATCGGGCGATCGCCGCCCGGGTGAGTCCTCCGGGCCACACCGCTGCATATCGAGTCCACACGGGTAGGGTGGACTCAACATCTTGTGTCGGTCTTGCTTCGTTCCGCACGGCGTCCGGTGCGTTTGCGATGGGTTAACCATAATACTCGCAAAATTAGGTGCTTGACGCGGACTCTTCAGGGACTCATGCCTGTGGATAAGTCTCAGGCCAGAATAGCGGGGTCAGTCCAGTGAATGTCGTAGAAACGGTGAAGTCGCGCGCAAAGGTCGTTGAAAAAACGGCCGAAGTGGTGCGCGCTCCCGATCTTCCGCTGGGCCGCATCCTGCCCGGCGACTGCATCGCCGCGATGCGATCATTGCCCTCGGCCAGCGTCGATCTCGTCTTCGCCGATCCGCCCTACAACTTGCAGCTCGGCGGCGATCTCAACCGGCCCGATGGCAGCCATGTCGATGCGGTGACCGACCACTGGGACCAGTTCGATTCGATGGCAGCCTATGACCGGTTCACCCGCGAATGGCTGACCGAGGCGCGCCGCGTGCTCAAGCCCGATGGTGCGCTGTGGGTGATCGGGAGCTATCACAACATCTTCCGCGTCGGCAGCATCCTGCAGGATCTCGGCTTCTGGATCCTCAACGATATCGTCTGGCGCAAGACCAATCCGATGCCCAATTTCAAGGGCACCCGCTTCACCAACGCGCATGAAACGCTGATCTGGGCGAGCATGGGTGAAAAGGCGCGCTACCATTTCAATTACCGCGCGATGAAGACCTTGAATGACGAGTTGCAGATGCGCTCGGACTGGGTGCTGCCGATCTGTTCGGGCGGTGAGCGGCTCAAGGAAGACGGCAAGAAGGCGCACCCGACCCAGAAGCCCGAGGCGTTGCTTTATCGCGTGCTGCTCGCCACCACCGAAAAGGGCGACGTGGTGCTCGATCCCTTCTTCGGCACCGGCACCACCGGCGCGGTCGCCAAGCGGTTGGGGCGCGAGTGGATCGGCTGCGAGCGCGAGGATTTCTACCGCGCGGTGGCCGAACGGCGCATTGCCAAGGAATTGCCGCTCGATGAAAGCGCTCTCACCACCATGCAATCGGCCCGCACCGCACCCAAGGTGGCCTTCGGCGCGGTGGTCGAGACCGGGCTGATTCCTGCAGGGAGCAAGCTGTTCGACAAGAAGCGCCGCTGGATCGCCACGGTGCGCGCTGACGGCAGCCTCGAATGCGACGGCAAGACCGGCTCGATCCACGGCCTCGGCAAGGAATTGCAAGGCGCGCCCTCGTGCAATGGCTGGGCCTTCTGGCACTTCGAGAACGGGACGGATGTGCAGCCGATCGATGCCGCCCGCCAGCTCTACCTGCTCGCCAGCGAGGACTGATCGCGACCCCGTGACCGACAGCGTCTATCTCTTCCCCGTCACCCTCGTCTCCGGCCCGCAGGCGGTGGACGGCGATGCGGTGCGGCTTGGCGGCTCGATGGCCTATGCCCGCGAATTTGCGCTGGTGCTGCGGCGCGATGGCGAAGTGGCCGAGCGGATCGTCACGAGCGCCACGGGCATGGCAGCGGCGATCGCCCGACTGCCCGATCGGGCCGCGCGCGAGGCGGCGCGGCAGTGGGACAATCTGCATAAAGTCCACGCGCCGCTCCAGCTCGGCAACCGCACCGTGCGGCTCGATCAGCCGCAGGTGGTGGGCATCCTCAACGTCACCCCCGACAGCTTTTCGGATGGCGGCAGGAACACCGATCCGCAGGCGGGACGCGATGCGGCGGCCGCGATGCTCGAAGCGGGGGCGGCGATCATCGACATCGGCGGGGAAAGCACCCGCCCGGGCGCTGCGGCAACCTTCGAGGACGAGGAAATCCGCCGCGTCGTCCCCGCGGTCGAATATTGCGCGGCAATGGGGGCGGCGATCAGCGTCGATACCCGCCGCGCGGGCGTGCTCGAAGCCGCGCTGGCCGCGGGCGCGCACATGGCCAATGACGTCTCCGCCCTGCGCTATGATCCGCGCAGCATCGAACGGGTTGCGGCCAGCGGCTGTCCGGTGGTGCTGATGCACGCGCCGGGTGCGGGCGAGGATCTGCACGCCGGCGGCGATTATCGCGATGTCGTGTGCGAGGTTTTCGATTTTCTCAGGCTGGCGCGCGAGCGGGCGATAGCAGCGGGCATTGCCGAGGCGCGCATCATCTGTGATCCGGGCATCGGTTTCGGCAAGTCGCTGGGCGAAAGCCTGGCACTGATCAATGCCCTGCCGCTGTTCCATGCGCTCGGCAGCCCGATCCTGCTGGGGGTGAGCCGCAAGCGGATGATCGGCGCGCTTTCGGGCGAGGAGGCCGCCGATCAGCGGCTGGCCGGCTCGATCGCGCTGGCGATCAAGGGGATGGAGGCCGGCGTCCACCTGCTGCGGGTGCACGATGTGGCCGAAACGGTGCAGGCGCGCAATGTCTGGCGGGGCCTGCGCGATGCGGCGCTCACCGATTTCAGCCAGCTTGCGCCGCTCTAGCCCGGGCTTTTGCGTGTGCCATGGTTCTGTCATGGGGCGGGGCCACAGAGAAAAGCGCCCTGCTTATCCCGCCAAGGAGTTGCCCAATGCGCCTGTCGCTGCCTGTCGCCACCGCTCTTGCCACCGCCCTTGCCGCCGCCACCTTTGGCGCCGCGCCGCTGCGGGCTGACAATCATGCCGCGCAGGCCGATGCGCCCGTCAGCGTCAGCCTTGCGCCCGATCAGTTGCTCGCCCCCTACTATGCCGAGCTGCGCAAGCAGGTGTCGATGCCCGAGGCCGGGCCGAACCCGCCGCTGGCGTCGGCGACGCTGCTCACCCGCATCGCCGTCGGCAGCTGCAACCATCAGAGCGCCCCGCAGCACATGTGGGCGCAGATTGCCGCCCAGAACCCGCAATTGTTCCTGATGATCGGTGACAATGTCTATGGCGACAGCAGTTGGGACGCCGATGCCGGGCTGGAATCCTTGCGCAGCGCCTATGCCTTGCAGGCCTCGCATCCCGAATTTGCCGATTTCCGGGCCAGGTTCCCGATGATGGCGACCTGGGACGATCACGATTTTGGCCTCAATGATGCCGGGGCCAGCTTCCCGATGCGGCGCTGGGGCGAGGAACTGTTCGAGACTTTCTGGGGCTCGTCCGACAGGGTGCGCGGGCGCGACGGGGTGTATGACAGCACCATCACCGGCCCCGAAGGAAGGCGCGTGCAGGTGATCCTGCTCGACACCCGCTTCTTCCGCTCCGATCTCAAGCGCGCCGCGTGGACCATGGAGCGCCCGCCGCTGGGCGGCTATGTGCCCGACGACAATCCCGCCAAGACGGTGCTGGGCGCCGAGCAGTGGGCGTGGCTCAAGGCTGAACTCGCCAAGCCGGCCGATCTCAGGATCGTGGTCTCCTCGACGCAGGTGATCACCCAGGCGCACCAGTTCGAAGGCTGGACCAATTTTCCGGTCGAGCGCACCCGGCTGCTCGATGCGCTCAGCCAGCGCGAGGCGAGCGGGCTGGTGATCCTCTCGGGCGATCGCCACGCCGGGGGGATCTACAAGGCCGAGCACAAGGGCGAGACGATGTGGGAACTCACCAGCTCCTCGCTGAACCTCGCCTTCAACAATGACAATGATCGCAGCACCGCGCGCGAACCCGATCCCGCCCGCGTCACCCGGTTCTTCTCCGAGGAGAATTACGGCCTGATCGACATCGACTGGAAGGCTCGCCGGCTGACCATGACGCTCAAGGGCAACACCAGCGCCACGCTGGCGGAGCAGGTCTTCAGCTGGTGATGTTCTACAAATGTTTCACGTGAAACATTGGGCGCATTGTCGGATCTGCGAAATTTAATCCATGAAAATCAAAGAGTAAATCCGCCGTCTGACGCAATCACGGGGCCGGTGATGTTGGAAGCGGCGTCCGATGGCCGATTAGGGATGCGTGCGGCTATCGACCGCGCATGCGCCAGGGCACACCGCCGCAATCACGCCGCGTTATCAATCCCGAGGTCGGAAAGTTTGCGATAGAGCGTCGAGCGCCCGATCCCGAGCCTGCGTGCCACTTCGGTCATGCGCCCGCGATAATGCCCGATCGCCAGACGGATCACGTCGGCCTCGATTTCTTCGAGCGGACGCAGGTTGCCGTCTTCGGTGTAGAGCATGATGCCTACCCCTTCGTGCGCGCAGAGCGCGCGGCTGCTGTCCTGTTCGCCGAGCATCTCGGAGAGTTGCGGGAAGCTGTGGGCAGTAAGCGTGTCGCCCTCGCAATAGACCGCCGCGCGGAACAGCACCGATTGCAGCTGGCGGACATTGCCCGGCCAGTGATAGGCGGCAAGCAAGGCCAGCGCGCTGTCCGAAATCGACAGGTGATTAAGCCCCGGCTGCTCGCCGATGCGCGCGAGGAAATGGCGGGTGAGGGCGGGAATGTCGCCGGTGCGCTCGCGCAGCGCGGGCAGGCGGATGCGGGTTGCGCCCAGCCTTGCGGCGAGCGCGGCATCGAACTGGCCTGCGGCAACGATCGCATCCAGCCCGACATTGCTCGTCACCAGCAGGCGCACATCGACGCGAAAGCCGTAGCTCGCGCCCACGGGCCGGATGATGCCGCTGTCGAGCGCTTCATTGAGGCGCTGCTGGAGCACCGGGGTCAGCCGGTCGATCTCGTCGAGGATCAGCGTGCCGCCGTCGCAATGCTGGAAGGCGCCGATCTGACGATCGAACGCACCGGGAAAGGAGCCGGGTTCATGCCCGAACAGCACCGATTCGATCGAGCCGGGCGGCAGCGAGGCAAGGTTGATGATCCGCAAGTTTTCCCGGGCGCGCGGGGATGCGCTGTGCATCGCGCGCATCAGCATTTCCTTGCCTGTTCCGGTTTCGCCTTCGATCAGCACATGGCCCTGGCCGCGCGCGGCCTTGGCGGCCTGGGCCAGCGCGGCCCGGAATTGCGGAGCGGTTCCGATCATCGCGTCGAAATCGAGGCTGGCCGACATCTTCTCGGTCAGCGGAGCCAGTTCGTCGCGCGCAGCCGCACGGGTGGTGACCGAGCGCAGGGCCTCCATCAGCCGGTCGGGCGAGACGGGCTTGACGAGGTAATCGCTCGCGCCTGCGCGCATCGCTTCCACCGCCTGCAACGGCGAGGCGCTGGTGGTGAGCATCAGGATCGGCAGGGCCGGGCGACGCGATTTGAGCTCGGCGATGAGCGCGCAGGCATCATCGCCCGGCACCCATTGATCGAGCAGGATGGCGGAAAGCTGCATCCCCTCGCGCGTGCCCAGCATGGCAATCGCGGTTTCCGCATCGGGGGCGATGATCGTGCGCCAGCCGTCGCGCGCGGCAATCGCGGTGATGAGCCGGCCTTGCGCGGGCTCGTCGTCGATCAGCATCACGATTCGCGCATCGTCCTGCGCCTCGGGGTGGCACTCCATCTTCGCCATCAGCCTTGCCGCTCGCCTTTTTCATGTCCCGGGCAGTTGTGTCCCGGGGTGACACAGCCCCTGTGCATAGGACGCGCGGGTAAAGACGGGATTAAGGCTGTTGCCGGGCAGGCGCGGGGAACCGTGCGACCATGCGCTTACTCTCATTTAAGGTGACTTGAGCGCCGCGCTCTGGTTCGATACGGGGACAGGCGCGAAAAACGGCATGGTTGTTTTTGGCGCAACCAAATGCAGCCTGCGGTGTTCAGGAACCCAAGGGGAAAGAAACAAGATGACTGTTCACGACATGGAAAAGGCCCGGGCAACTTACGGCGGCTTCATGGCCACGCTCAAGTGGGCGGTGCCGGTGGTTGCGGTGATCGTGTTCGCTGTCGTTGCAGCGATCGCCAGCTGAGCGGCCGCGCGCGTGAAGATTGCCATCCTCAAGGAGCGCGCCTCGGGCGAGACGCGCGTCGCCGCCACGCCGGAGACGGTGAAGAAGTTTGCCGCGCTGGGCTGCACGGTCGCGGTCGAGGCGGGGGCGGGGATCCTCTCCTCGATCACCGATGAAGCCTATGCCGAAGCCGGCGCGAACGTCGGGGATGCGGCGGCAACGGTCAAGGATGCCGATATCGTGCTCGGCATTCAGGCCCCCGATGTGGCGCTGCTGGCAGGCGCGAAGCCCGGTGCATGGGTGGCGGCGCTGTTCGATCCGTTCACGGCCCGTGACCGGGTCGATGCCTATGCGGCTGGCGGTTTTGAAGCGCTGTCGATGGAATTCATGCCGCGCATCACCCGCGCGCAGTCGATGGACGTGCTGTCCTCGCAATCGAACCTGGCCGGTTACAAGGCGGTGCTGGCGGCCGCCGATGCCTATGGCCGGGCCTTCCCGATGATGATGACCGCGGCCGGAACGGTGCAGGCCGCACGGGTGTTCGTCATGGGTGTGGGCGTGGCGGGGCTTCAGGCGATCGCCACGGCGCGGCGTCTGGGCGCGCAGGTTTCCGCCACCGATGTGCGCTCGGCCACGAAGGAGCAGATCCTCTCGCTGGGCGCCAAGCCGATCTTCGTGGAGAATGTCGCCGGGATCGAGGGCGAAGGCGCGGGCGGCTATGCCACCGAAATGAGCGAGGAATATCAACGCGCGCAGGCCGAACTGGTCTCCAGCCACATCGCCAAGCAGGACATCGTCATCACCACCGCGCTGATCCCGGGCCGCGCTGCGCCGCGCCTGATCACCGATGAACAGATCGCGACGATGAAGCCGGGCAGCGTGATCTTCGATCTGGCCGTGGCGCAGGGCGGCAACGTCGAAGGCTCGAAGCCTGATGAAACCGTGGTCAAGCACGGCGTGAAGATCATTGGCTATGCGAACACGCCGGCGCACTTGCCGGCTGACGCCTCGGCGCTGTTTGCGCGCAACCACTACAACTTCCTCAGCGCCTTCTGGGACAAGGAGGCGGGTAAGCCCGTGCTCGACGAGGAAATCGGGGGCGCGATCCGCCTGACGCAGGGCGGCAAGGTTGTCAGCGAGCGGCTGCTTGGTTAACCCGATGGACCTTATCAACGCGACGGTCTGGGATGTCGAGGACGCGGCTGAAGACCTCGGCTATGCGCTGGCGCGGGGTGAGGTGGTGCGCTTTGCCTTCAGGCTGGTGCGCGATTCGATCCTGTTCACCGATCGGCGGATCATGATGACCGACATTCAGGGCATGACCGGCTCGAGGCGGCGCTATCTCACGATCCCCTACCGCGCGATCACCACCTTCACGCTGGAAAGCGCCGGGCACTTCGATCTCGATACCGAGCTGGTGCTGACCGTATCGGGCAGCCCGCCGATTGCCTTCAATCTCAGCCGCGGCGCCGACGTGCCCGGATTGGTGACATTGCTCACCGAATATCTCGCGCCCGGAAAATAGATCGGCAAACAGGGGCAAACCATGGACTTCATATCAATTCTCAGCATCTTCGTGCTGGCCTGTTTCGTGGGCTATTACGTGGTCTGGTCGGTCACCCCGGCGCTGCACACCCCGCTGATGGCGGTGACCAACGCGATCTCGTCGGTCATCATCGTCGGCGCGCTGATTGCCGCAGCCGAGGCCGAGAACCCGGTGGCCAAATATCTCGCGCTGGCCGGGGTGGTGATGGCCAGCATCAACATCTTCGGCGGCTTTGCCGTGACCGAGCGGATGCTCGCAATGTACAAGAAGAAGGAGAAGTAAGCGATGGACTTCTCTTTGCTTTCCGCCGCTGCTTCGGGCGAGGGTGCAACCCCGGCCTGGGCGATGCTCGCCTATCTGGTCGCGGGCGTGTTCTTCATCCTCGCGCTGCGCGGGCTGTCCAGCCCGGCGACCTCGCGCTCGGGCAACCGCAATGGCATGATCGGCATGGCCCTTGCGGTGGGCACGACGCTGGTGATGCATTCCGCCAACCTTGTCGAAATCGCCATCGCCATCGCCATTGGCGCGGTGCTCGGCGTTACCATCGCCCGCCGCATCGCGATGACCGCGATGCCCGAACTGGTGGCCGGCTTCCACAGCCTTGTTGGTCTTGCCGCCGTGGTGGTGGGCCTTGCCGCTTGGCTCAATCCCGCCGCCTTCGGGATTACCGATGCGGCCGGGCAGATCATGGCGGTCAGCCGCATCGAACTCGGCCTTGGCATCGCGATCGGGGCGATCACCTTCTCGGGTTCGGTGATTGCGTTCCTCAAGCTCTCGGGCCGGATGAGCGGTTCGCCGATCATGCTGCCGGGGCGGCATGTCATCAACCTTGGAACGCTGGCAGCAATCCTCGGGCTGATTGCGGCCTACACCATCTCGCCGGTCGGCGGCGCGGGTGAGGGCTGGATGGTGATCGCGGTTGCGGTGCTGGCCTTCATCATCGGCTTCCTGCTGATCATCCCGATCGGCGGGGCGGACATGCCCGTGGTGGTGTCGATGCTGAACAGCTATTCGGGCTGGGCCGCAGCGGCGATGGGCTTCACGCTGGGCAACAGCGCGATGATCATCACCGGCGCGCTGGTTGGTTCGTCGGGGGCGATCCTGAGCTACATCATGTGCCGCGCGATGAACCGCAGCTTCATCAGCGTTATCGCGGGCGGCTTTGGCGCCGATGCGGGCGCGGGCGGCGGTGCGGGCGGGGCGCGCGAACAGCGCCCCTACAAGCAGGGCAGCGCGGAAGATGCCGCCTACATGCTCGAACAGGCCGAAAAGGTCATCATCATCCCCGGTTACGGGATGGCGGTGGCCCAGGCGCAGCACGCGCTGCGCGAGATGGCCGACAAGCTCAAGGAAAAGGGGGTCGAGGTGAAATACGCCATCCACCCCGTCGCGGGCCGGATGCCGGGGCACATGAACGTGCTGCTGGCCGAAGCATCCGTGCCCTATGACGAAGTGTTCGAGCTGGAGGACATCAACTCCGAATTCGCCCAGTGCGATGTCGCGTTCATCATCGGCGCGAACGACGTGGTGAACCCGGCGGCCAAGACCGACAAGTCCAGTCCGATCTTCGGGATGCCGGTGTTCGATGTCGACAAGGCCAAGCAGGTGTTCTTCATCAAGCGCTCGATGGGCGGGGTGGGCTATGCCGGGGTTGATAACGACGTGTTCTACATGAACCAGACCGTGATGCTCCTCGCGGATGCCAAGAAGATGGTCGAGGAAATCGTCAAGGCGCTGGACTAACGCATCGCCCCGAAAAGTGGGAACCGGTTTTCGGACGAGGTGATGCGACACCAGATGCGCATCGCCCCGAAAAGTGGGAACCGGTTTTCGGACGAGGTGATGCGACACCAGATGCGCATCGCCCCGAAAAGTGGGAACCGGTTTTCGGACGAGGTGATGCGACACCAGATGCGCATCGCCCCGAAAAGTGGGAACCGGTTTTCGGACGAGGTGATGCATCAACAAGGAGTCTCCCGATGAAGAAGCTGCTGCTCTGGATCGTGGTGCTTGCCGGACTGGCGGGCGGGGCGTTGTTCAGCGGCCTCGCCAACCCGCTGGTGGAAATGCAGGTGAAGTCCGCGCTGGTGCAATCGGGGATCGGAGAGAGCCGCGCCGCGTGCATGGCAACACGCATGGTCAAGCGCCTCACGATCGTGCAGCTGTGGAAGCTCAGGCAGGGAATGGCGGCGCAACCCGGTGAGCCGGAGAGTGGCTACGGTCTGGGCGAACTCGTCAAGCGGCTCGGCCGGGTCGACGACGGCGAGGCGGTGGCGGTGCTCACCACCTCTGCGGGCCTGTGCGCGATCGGGATCGGCTAAGCGCCGGACCGCGCGGGGGGTTTTCTGTTCGCCTATCGCCGGGCTACTTGAGGCGTTTCTTGTTCGCCTATCGCCGGGCTACTTGAGGCGTTTCTTGTTCGCCTATCGCTGCGCTACTTGAGGCGTTTCTTGTTCGCCTATCGCTGCGCTACTTGAGGCGCTTGCATTTCCTCCCCCCCTTGCGCCACACTGCGCGGCGGAGAGGGAGACGACCCATGAACCGCATCGCTTTAGCCGCCGCGCTGCTCGCATCAGCCGCGCCGCTTGCCGCCGAAACCCACCGCATCGAAGCGGGCGAGGGCGCGGCCGCCCGCTTGCAGGAGGCGTTGATCCTCGCGAAGCCGGGTGACGTGATCGAACTGGGCGAAGGGCGCTTTGCCTTGACTGACGGGCTCAGCCTCGATGTCGACGGGGTGACGCTGCGCGGGCAGAGCAAGGAAAAGACCGTGCTCGATTTCACCGGCCAGCAGGGTGCGGGCGAGGGCCTCCTCGTCACGTCCGACAATGTGACACTCGAAGGCTTCGCGGTCGAAAACCCCAAGGGCGACGGGATCAAGTCCAAGGGTGCGGACAATATCGTCTATAGCGGCATCCGGGTCGAATGGACCGAAGGCCCCAAGGCTACCAACGGCGCCTACGGGATCTACCCGGTCGAGAGCACCGGGGTGCTGATCGTGGGGTCGGTCGTCTCGGGCGCATCGGATGCGGGGATCTATGTCGGCCAGAGCCGCGACATCACTGTGCGCGAGAACATCGTCGCCTACAATGTCGCCGGGATCGAGATCGAGAACAGCCGGGGCGCGCTGGTGACGGGCAATATCGCGACCCGCAACACCGGCGGGCTGCTGGTGTTCGACCTGCCGGGTCTGCCGGTGATGGGCGGGGGCAACGTGATCCTGCGCGACAATGTGGTCAGCGACAACGACACTCCCAACTTCGCGCCTCCGGGCAATATTGTCGCCAGCGTGCGGCGCGGCACGGGCGTGCTGGTGATGGCCAATGACGGCGTGCTGATCGAGAACAACATCTTGGAAAACAACCCGACCGCCCATGTCATGGTGATCGCCTATGTCCAGAAGTTCGATGATGCGCGCTACAATCCCTATGCCCGCAACGTGATCGTCGGCCGCAATGATTTCAGGCGCGGCGGCTATGATCCGCAGCTCGATGGCAAGGAGCAGCTGCTCGAAGCCTTTGGCGGCGCGCTGCCGCCGGTGCTGTGGGACGGGATCGAGGAGGACGGCAACGGCTTGCGGATCGCCGAGGGGGTGACGGGCTGGAGCCTCAACCTCTCGAAACCCGGCCAGAGCCTCGCCGAGGCCCGGCCCGGGCCGCTGGAGCTGACCCCGCTCGAATCCTGGCAATTCCCCGAAGTGGGCGCGCCGGCGGCGCTCGAGGCGCGGCTGAAGTGAGGCCTGCGCGCGCTCTGCTGGTGGCGGCCCTGCTCGCGCTTGGCGGGGCGGTGGCCCATGCCCATCTCGCCGCGCCGCAGGTGTCGGACGCGGCGGTGACGGGCGCGGCTTTTCCGCGCAGCCTGTCGGAGTTCGGTTTCTTTGCCGATGGCGCAAGGCAGGTTCCGGCGGCGCGGGTCATGCCCTATGCGCTCAACACGCCCTTGTGGTCGGACGGGGCGGAAAAGCTGCGCTTCATCTACCTGCCTCACGGCACGCAGCTCGCCGCAGACGGCGAGGGCTTGCTCAAGTTCCCGGTGGGCGCGGCGATCATCAAGACCTTTGCCTTTGGCCAGGGCGCCGAGCGCCGCTTGATCGAGACCCGCGTGCTGCTCCACCGTGCCGATGGCTGGGTGGCGCTGCCCTATCGTTGGAACGCCGAACAGACTGAGGCGAGCCTCGCGCTGGCGGGCGGGCGGATCGATCTCACCACGCCGGCGGGCGCGGCGATTTCCTATGCCATTCCCAACAAGAACCAGTGCAAGACCTGCCATTCCAGGGACGGGCAGGTGATCCCGATCGGCCCCAAGGCGCGCAACCTGTCGGCTGAATGGCTCGGCGGCATGGTAAGGGCGGGGCTGCTCGACCGGGTGCCCGAAGGGGCCGGCAGGCTGCCCGACTGGCGCTCCCGTGCCACCGGCCCCGCCGAACCGCTCGCGCGGGCCTATCTCGATGTCAACTGCGCCCATTGCCACCAGCCCGGTGGCGGCGCGTCCAATTCCGGGCTGGATCTGCGCTGGGAACAGCGGGACGCCCACGCCGTCGGCATCATGAAGCGTCCGGTGGCCGCCGGGCGCGGGGCGGGCGGGCATGAATTCTCGGTGCTGCCGGGCCAGCCCGACAAGTCGATCCTGCTCTACCGGATGGACAGCGCCGAGCCGGGGATCGCCATGCCCGAACTCGGCAAGGCCAGTGTCGACAGGGATGGTGTCGCGCTGGTGCGGCGCTGGATTGCGGAGATGCAGCGATAATGAAGTGGGTCCGTCGCGGGCTCGCGGCGCTGGCCGGGCTGCTGGTCATCGCTTTCCTGATCTTTCGCACCCCCGATACCGACGCCGCTGAAATGCGCGCCAAATATGGCGGGCCGCCGTCGCAATTCGTCGCAATCGGCGGCGGCGTGACCGTCCACCTGCGCGACGAGGGGCCGCGCGATGCGCCCGCGATTGTGCTTCTGCACGGCTCCAACGCCGATCTGCACACCTGGGAGCCATGGGCCGCCGCGCTCAAGGCCAAATACCGGGTGATCCGCTTCGATCAGGTCGGACACGGCCTTACCGGCCCCGACCCGCAGGATGACTACACCCGGGAAAATTATGTCGCCGATATCCTTGAGGTGGCAGACAGGCTGGGCCTCAGGCAATTCATTCTCGGCGGCAATTCGATGGGTGGCAAGCACGCGCTGGCCTTCGCGGCGGCGCACCCCGAGCGTCTCACCGGCCTCGTGCTCGTCGATGGCAGCGGCGGACCGATGCTCGATCCGGACGAGGGCCAGCAGGAGAAGGACAAGAAGAAGGACTCCGGCAATATCGGCTTCAAGATCGCCCGGATGCCCGGCATCAACCTGCTGGCCGAACAGATCACCCCGCGCTCGCTGATCGCCCAGAGCCTCGAACAGTCGGTCTCGGTCAAATCGGTGGCGAGCGCGGCGGCGGTGGAGCGCTACTGGGAACTGCTGCGCTATCCCGGCAACCGCCGCGCGACGCTGAAGCGCTTTTCGCTCCCCTATGATCCGCTGACCGAGGCCGAGATCGCGGGGGTTAAAACCCCCACCCTGATCCTGTGGGGTGAGGAAGACCGGCTGATCCCGGTCGCGGCCGGGCGCTGGCTCGACCGCACCCTGCCCGACAGCACGCTGGTGGTCTATCCCGGGATCGGCCACTTGCCGCAGGAAGAGGCGGTCAACGCGACGCTGGGGGATGTCGAGGCCTGGCTCGGCAAGCTGGCCGATCATCCGCCCGTCCGGTGAGACGTGCCGCATAAGCGGCCTATGGACGGGAAGAACGCTTCCTCGCTACACCGGCACGCAACGGCAAACGATTTGAAGGGGTATGCCTTTGCGCAAACTGGGGATCATCGGCGGCATGAGCTGGGTGTCGACGGCGATGTATTATGATCGTATCAACCGCATCGTCCAGAAACGTGCAGCGCCGATGGCATCCGCGCCGCTGCTGATCGAAAGCCTCGATTTCTGCCAGCTCTACGCCCTGGTCGAGGAACGCGACTGGCAGCGCGCGGCGAGCGTGCTGGTCGACAGCGCCAAGCGGCTCGAAGGGGCAGGGGCGCAAGGCCTGATCATCGGCGCCAATTCGATGCACCGGCTGTATGATGATGTCGCTGCCGCCGTGAACATCCCGATCCTACACATCGCCGAATATGTCGGCCTGGCGATCAAGCGCGCCGGGCACCGCAACGCCGCGCTGATCGGCACCCGCAACGTGATGACCGAAAGCTTCTATCGCAAGCGGCTGGTGGCCCACGGGATCGATCTGCTGCCGCCCAACATGGAATTCGTGGGGATGCTCGAAAAGATCATCTATGATGAACTGATGGTCGGCAAGGTCACGCGCGAGGCGCAGCGGACGATGAAGACGATCATCACCAACAAGGCGCAGGACGGCGCCGAGGCGATCGTGCTGGCCTGCACCGAGCTGGATCTGGTGGTCGATGTCGATGCCAACGTGCTGCCGGTGTTCGACAGCACGCGAATCCATTGCGAGGCGGCGGCGAACTGGATTCTCGATCAGGAAGGGGTGCATTAGCCCCCGGCGAGGGGGTGCGGGGGGCGCCCACGTCACGTTGCGATCATATTACCGCCTCGTCTCTAAAGTGAAACGTTTGGGCGCAGGACGGGGTGCGAAGGGGTGCAAGTCTTTAACGATTTGCCTAGACGCCGCTTTGGAAGCTGTCACGACAACAGTCAGGCACATTCCGGGTCTTCGGGTCGCACCGACAGGCCCTTGGGGCCGCCCTACTTCCCCCCCAATCACCGGTAGGCGGCCCCATAATAAGCTCGCTACGGCGCGTTCCGGCCGGGTTTCTCCCGATTTTGCCCTTCGTTTCTTGTCTGTTCCGGTTGAGCCGCGGCTTTTGCTGACCTAATCGCTCGTGCCGTGATGTCCCGCGCCCCCTACGCCGCTGATCCGAACGCCCACGGGCCCCGCGAGTTCGACCGCGGGGCTGGCGGCGAACAGCGCGGCCCGCGCAGCGCCTTCCAGCGCGATCGCGACCGGATCATCCATTCAATGAGCTTCCGCCGGCTGAAATCCAAGACGCAGGTGTTCATTGCCCCGCTCGGCGATCACTACCGCACCCGCCTGACCCACAGCCTCGAAGTCGCGCAGATCGGCCGCGTGATCGCCCGCGCGCTGGGGCTGGACGAGGATCTGACCGAGGCCTTGTGCCTTGCGCACGATCTCGGCCACCCGCCCTTCGGCCACGCGGGCGAGGCGGCGCTCTCGGCGGCGATGGAGCGGCACGGCGGGTTCGATCACAATGCCCAGGCGCTGCGCACGGTGATGCGGATCGAATGCCCCTATCCCGAGCATGACGGGCTCAACCTGACGTGGGATCTGCTCGAAGGTCTGGCCAAGCACAACGGGCCGGTCATCGCGCCCAACTGGGCGCTGGCCGAGCTTGACGAGGCCTTTCCGCTGATGCTTGGCACCTGGCCTTCGCTCGAAGCGCAGGTGGCGGCGGTGGCGGACGATATCGCCTATGACAATCACGATATCGACGATGGCCTGCGCGCCGGTTTCCTCGCGCTTGATGATCTGCTCTCGCTCGATTTTCTGGCCGATCAGTGGCGCATGGTGGAACGGCGCTTTCCCCGTGCCCCGCGCGATCGGCTGCTGCGCGAGCTGGTGCGCGACCAGATCGGGCTGATGGTCAACGACGTGCTCGAACACACCGCCGCGCAGGTCAGGGGCATGCGCTCGATCGCCGAAGTGCGCGAGGCCGGGCGGCAACTCGCCGGGTTCTCCCCCGCGATGGCGGCGCAGGAACGGCGATTGAAGGCCTTCATGTATGATCGGCTTTACTACCACCCCGAACAGGTCGCCGCGGCCGAACGCGCGCGCGATGTGGTGGCGCGGCTGTTTGCCGCCTATGCGCAGGATGCAAAGCTGATGCCCGAGGGCTGGCAGGCGCGCCTGCCCGCGCATGATCCGGCGCGCGCCCGGGTGATCGCCGATTTCATCGCCGGCATGTCCGATCGGTTCGCGATGCAGGCGTGCAGCGCGATCTATGGCGAACGGCCGGCAGGGCTGATCAATGTCTGACGCGCGCGGCCCTGTCCGCATCGCGCTGGTCGGCGCGACCGGCCTGGTCGGGCGGCGGGTGATCGAAATCGCCAGCGCGGGCGACGAGGTGCGGATCGTCGGCATCGCCCGGCGCGAGGCGCCGTTGCCGGCGGGCGCGCGGATGGAAATGTTCGTCGCGGAGCCGGACAAGTGGGGCGAGGTGCTCGAAGCGGTGCGCCCGCGCGCGCTGATCTGCGCGCTTGGCACGACCTGGAAAAAGGCGGGCCGCAACGAAGCCGCTTTCCGCGCGGTCGATCACGATCTGGTGCTCGCCACCGCTGAGGCGGCGCGGGCGGCGGGCATCCCCAACATGGTGCTGGTCAGTGCGGCCGGGGCCGATCCGCACGCAAAGGCGTTCTACATGCGGGTCAAGGGCGAGATCGAGGCGGCGGTCTCGCGCGTCGGGTTCAAGCGCCTTGATATCGTCCGCCCGGGCCTGCTGCGTGGCGAGCGCGGCGGCGACCGGCGTGTGCTGGAACGGCTCGGCATTCTTGCCGCGCCGCTGATTGATCCGCTGCTGCCGGCCAGGTGGGTGCAGCACCGCTCGATCGATGCAGGGTTGGTGGCCGAGGCCGCGCTGGCGCTGGCGCTGCGCCGCGCGGGCGGACGCTTCACCCACGATAACGAAGCGATGCGCCGCGCCGCGCGCGAATGGCGGCGGGCGCACGAGACGGGGGAGGTGGCATGATCGATTGGGACGCATGGTTCGGCATGGTCAACCTGCTGGCGCTGATCGCATGGGCGGGGTTGCTCCTGCTGCCACGCTGGCCGGCGCTGCTGTCGGGTGTGCTCTACCTGGGCGTGGGGCTGCTGTGCCTGATCTACGCCACCGGCCTGATCGGGCTGTTGAGCGGCCTCATCCCCAATATGCCGGTTGAAGGTGGGGGCGGCGGCGGGGCGGATTTTACCACGATCGCAGGCGTGCGCGCGATCTTCGCCAGCGATGCCGGGGTGACGATCGGCTGGACGCATTACCTCGCCTTCGACCTGTTCGTCGGGCTGTGGATCGCGCGTGACGGCGATGCCAAGACCATCTCACGGCTGCTTCAGGCCCCGATCCTGCTGGCGACCTTCATCGCCGGGCCGCTGGGCCTTGGCCTGTGGCTGCTGCTGCGTGAGCCTGCCGCGCGCAAGCAGGGCCGGTTTCGCTAGACCGGCGCGCGCCAATCCGCTTAATCTCTCGCCAGACGCTTTTGGGAGAGAGCACGGCCATGGCGCGCAACGCCTATCACGATCATCAGACCTTCGATGCCTGTCTGCACTTCTGGGCGAAGGAGCGCCCCGATGGCCCCGCCTTCGAACAGGACGGGCGGGTGACAACCTATGCCGCGGCCGATCGGCTCACCCGCCAGCTGATCGCGCTGCTGAAGGCGCGCGCGATTGCGCCGGGCGATCGCATCGCCTGGCTCGGCAAGAACCGCGATATCTACTTCCTGCTCTACATCACGGCGGCGCGGATGGGCGCGGTGATGGTGCCGATCGGCTGGCGGCTCGCCCCGCGCGAGATCGCCTATATCCTGGGCGATACCGAAGCCAAGCTGCTGTTCGCCGATGCCGAATTCGTCGAGGTGGCGCATCGGGTGGCGGGCGAGGTTCCGGCCCAGCCCGAAGTGATCGAGGCTGAGGCCGCGCGCACCGCTGCCGTCGGGTTCGAACCGGCCCAATACACCCCGCCCGGCCCGCATGATCCGGTGCTCCAGCTCTACACCAGCGGCACCACCGGCAATCCCAAGGGCGCGATGCTGACCAACACCAATCTGCTGGGCCTGAGAAACGCCGGCATTGCCGCCGGGCTGGACTGGCAGTTCTACGAGCCGGACGATTGCATGCTGGTCGCCATGCCCTGCGCGCATATCGGAGGCACGGGGCTGGTGAACATCGCGGTGGCGAACGGGGTGCGCAGCCTCGTGCAGGCCGAGTTCTCGCCCGTCGGCGTGCTCGAGGCGATCGAGGCCGGGGCGACCCATCTGTTCATCGTTCCGGCCGCGCTTCAGATGGTGGTGCAGCACCCGCGCGCAGCCACCACCGATTTCAGCAATCTCAAATACCTGATGTATGGCGCCGCACCGATGCCCCTGGAATTGCTCAAGGAAGCGGTGCGAACCATGCCCAACACCAGGTTCCTGCAAGCCTATGGCATGACCGAGACAGCCGGCACGATCTCGATCCTCCCGCCCGAAGACCACAGCCTCGAAGGCAACCAGCGGATGCGCTCGGCGGGCAAGGCCTGCCCCGGGGTGGCAATCGAAGTGCGCGGGGCCGACAACCGGGAGGTGCCGCGCGGCGCAATCGGCGAGGTCTGCATCCTCTCGCCCACCAACACGCCGGGTTACTGGAAGCTGCCCGAAGCCACCGCCAGGACCATCGATCCGGATGGCTGGCTCCACACCGGCGATGCCGGCGTGATGGACGAAGATGGCTATGTCTATATTCAGGATCGCATCAAGGACATGATCATCTCAGGGGGAGAGAACGTCTATCCGGCCGAGGTCGAAAGCGCGATCTACGGCCACCCCGCGATCGCCGAGGTCGCGGTGATCGGGGTGCCATCCGCCAAGTGGGGCGAGGAGGTGAAGGCCTGTGTCGTCGCCAAGCCCGGCATGGAGGTGGACGAGGCCGACGTGATCGCCTGGGCGCGCGAACGCATCGCGGCGTTCAAGGCCCCCAAGAGCGTCGATGTCATCCCGGTGATGCCGCGCAATGCCAGCGGCAAGATCCTGCGCCGCGAATTGCGCGCGCCCTATTGGGAAGGGCAGGAGCGGCAGGTTTCGTGAGCGCCAGGCAGCACGCCCCTGCCACCTTGCGCAATCGCGCACCGATTGCCGAGGTTCTCGCGCGCGAACTGCCTGCCCGCGGCACGGTGCTCGAAGTGGCGTCGGGGACGGGGGAACACGCGGTGTTCTTTGCCGAAACCTTCCCCGCGCTGCACTGGCAGCCAAGCGATCCTTCGCCCGAGGCACTGGCCTCGATTGCGGCCTGGCGCGATGATTACGCGGGGCACAACCTGGCCGCGCCGCTGCTGCTCGATGCCTGCGATCCCGACAACTGGCCGGTGACGCAGGCCGATGCGATCGTGTGCATCAACATGGTCCACATCAGCCCGTGGGCGGCGACCTGCGGGCTGTTTGCCGGCGCGGCGCGGGCGTTGGGCGCAGGTGGGGGGCCGCTGGTGCTCTATGGCCCCTATATCGAGGCGGGGGTGGAAACCGCGCCGTCCAACCGCGATTTTGACACCAGCCTGAAAACGCGCAACCCGCAGTGGGGCCTGCGCGAGGCCGGGGCGCTCGATGCCCTTGCGGCGGCGCACGCGATGATGCGCACCGCGCGCTACGCCATGCCCGCCAACAATATCATGCTGGTTTACCGAGGCGCTTAGTTTGCGGCCACCTTCGGTGGTGGGTGAGCAGCGTCGGGCATCAGCCCGACCGAAATCAATCAATCGCGCGCTTGCCCGCACGGCCGACCGACTTGATGTCGTCGCCCAGCCCGTCAACGGTGTTGCAGGCGGCGGTGGTCACGGTCAGCGCGACGAGCGCCGCGGCGATCAGGCTCTTGTGAAACATCGGGGGGTTCCTTTCTGCGAATCCGTCAACGCGTGATGGTAGATATTTATTCCTGACCGGCGCGTGAAGCGGCGATCCGTTCCTTGGCCAGCTGCCGCTCGCGCCAGGCGATCAGCAGCCCGGCCGCGATGATCAGCGGCGCGCCGAGCCACAGGCTGGCGGGTGCCGCGCGATCGAACACCACAGCGCCGTAGAGGCTTGCCCACAGCAGCGCGGTGTAATCCATCAACAAGATCACCGCGGCCGAGCCGAATCGCAGCGAGGTGGTGAGCAGCAGCTGCGCCAGCACCCCCATAAACGACATGGCGATGATGATCCCCCAGGTTTCGGCATCATGGGCAGCGCTCACGAAGGGCAGCCCGAGCGCCGCCACCGGGGCGCTGAGGGCGGCAAACCAGAACACGATGCTCCACGGGCTTTCGGTCTGGTTGAGATCCTGGATCTGGAAGCTGATGATCGACACCATCAACGGCGCCATCAGGCCAACCGCAACCCCTGCCAGCGTCACGCCCTCGTGCGCGCCGCTGCCCGGCTGCATCACCACCACCACCCCGGCAAAGCCCATCACCACCGCCGCCCAGCGATAGGGCCCGATCCTTTCGCCAAACAGGATCATCGCGATCAGCACCGCGAACACCGGCGCGGTAAAGCCCAGGGTGGTCGCCTCGGCCAATGGCAGCAGCAGCACCGCGCCATAGGTGAACAGCATCCCGAACAGGCCCGATGCGGCACGGACCATGTGCGAGCGCAGCCGCGTGGTGCGCAACATCGCCGCCCGGCCGGCCAGCGCCAGCCCGGCGCCGATCACCACAGCGGTGATTGCCTGGCGCCAGAAGATCAGCTCGATCAAATGCGCGCCGCGTGTCCCGGCCAGCTTCACCAGCATCGCCATGGTGGCGAGCGCCGCTGCGGTCAGCAGCCGCACGAACAGCGCCAGCAGCGGGCGGGGGCGGGCGATCGAACCATCCATCACAAGGCGCTTGGCGCAGCGCCAGGGATTGCGCAAGCCGCCATCCGGCCTACATCAGCCGACGATGGATCTGATGGCCCGCTTCGCATTGCTCAGCGATGCCGCCCAGCTTGCACTGGGGGGCGGGGCGTTTTGGCTGCTTGCCGGATTTGCCGGCGTGATGGAGCGGCGGCGGATGAAACGCCGCGATCTGGCGCGGCTGGAGCAGGTCGGCTGGGTGCCCTGGCTTGGGCTGTTCATGGCCGCTGCGATCATCGGCGGCGGATTGCTGGCGGTCAGCCTGCCGGTGGTGCTGGGGAGTTTGTAGAACCACCCCGCGCAGAATATCCAGGCACCGAGCGCCCCGCGCGTATGGTAGCAATCGAACCCGCAAGGGTTCGCAAGGCCGACCGGCCGCCCGCAGCGCGCCGTAGCCGAAGGCGAAGGAAACAGCGCGAGGACGAAGGCGCGGCAGGCGCCTTCGCACACAGGACAGCCTGCCTTACAGGCAGGCTTCCAGATAGGCCTGATCGAAGCCGAACTGACGCGCCTTTTCCAGCGTGTAGGGGCGCAGGCCCGAGGCGCGGAATTCGCCGAGGATCTTCCCGTCGTCGCTCTCGTCGAGATATTCGAACTTGAACAGTTCCTGCGTCACGATCACGTCGCCTTCCATCCCGATCACCTCGGTGATGTTGGTGGTGCGGCGCGAGCCGTCGCGCAGGCGCTTGACCTGCACGATCAGATCGACGCTTTCCGCAATCTGGCGGCTGATCGCCTCCTTGGGGATCTTGATGTCGCCCATCATGATCATGTTTTCCATACGGCCAAGGCATTCGCGCGGGCTGTTGGCGTGGAGCGTGCACATCGAGCCATCGTGACCGGTGTTCATCGCGGCAAGCAGATCGAAACATTCCGCGCCGCGGATTTCGCCCAGGATGATGCGGTCAGGACGCATACGCAGGGCGTTCTTCACAAGATCGCCGATGGTGATTGCGCCCTGGCCTTCAAGGTTCGGCGGGCGGGTTTCGAGCGGCAGCCAGTGCGGCTGCTGCAAGCGCAGTTCCGCCGCGTCCTCGATGGTCAGCACGCGCTCGCCCGGGTCGATCATCTTCGACAGGGCGTTGAGCATGGTGGTCTTACCCGAACCGGTCCCGCCCGAGATCACGATGTTCATCCGGCATGCGCCCGCGATCTTCAAGGCGGTGCACATCTTGTCCGACATCGAGCCGAAGTCGCGCAGCATATCGAGTGTGATCGGCTTTTCGGAGAATTTGCGGATCGAGATCGCGGTGCCGCGCAAGCTCAGCGGCGGAACGATCACGTTCACGCGGCTGCCGTCCTTGAGACGGGCGTCCGCGAGCGGGGTGGTCTGGTCAACGCGCCGGCCGACCTGGTTGACGATGCGCTGGGCGATCTGGAACAGGTGCTGTTCGTCGCGGAAGCGGATCGGCGCGAGTTGCAGCTTGCCCTTCTTTTCGATGTAGGTCTGATCCGGCCCGTTGACCATGATATCGGACACGTCCGGATCGTTGAGCAATTCTTCGAGCGGGCCGAAGCCGAGCAGCTCGTCGATCAGCACCTTTTCCAGCGCGAACTGTTCGCGCCGGTTGAGCGTGACCTTCAGCTCGGCCAGCACTTCGAGGATGATCGGGCGGAACTCTTCCGACAGCTCTTCCTTCGAGAGCGTCGCTGCCGCTTCCGGATCGACCCGTTCGAGCAGGCGCGGGAGCACCTGTTCCTTGATCTTGTGGACGCTGGCTTCAAAGCCGCCGACTTCGGACTCGGCGGCATTGATCGCCGTCATGCGTTCGTTGAGACGTTCGATCGCTTCGGCGCTGGTGGTCGGGCGCGAGGGTGCCGGCGCAGGCATGGGCGCGGCGCGTTCGGTGCTGCCTTCGCCCGGAATCGGGGGGAACTGCTCGCCCCCGCGCGCCGCAACAGGCCCAACCGCCTTCATCGGCCGCGCGACGCCGAAGGCCGGTCTGCCGCCGGGCTTCAGTCCGCCAGCATTGCCCTTCTTGCCGAATGCGCTCATTCCAAGCCCCCGAGGGTTGTCATACTGTCCTCAACCTCTGTCGCATTGATGCGAAGGGTGTCTTCCGAAGAATGGTGAATAGGCAGGAAAGCTTATTTTTTCCCTAAAGCCTTGTGCCGCAACCGGACATCCTGATGTGCGGCTGGCGGCGCGCGCTGAACGCGCCTGTCGCCGGGCCGGAAGCGGGTTCCGTGCCAGCGCTTCCATCTTGCCGGGACAGGCTTTAGAGCGGGGGCAAAGGCAATCCAGGATCAGCGGCGGCTATGTGCGGAATTATCGGAATCGTGGGCTCTTCTGACGTGGCCGAACGGCTGGTCGACGGCCTGAGGCGGATGGAATATCGCGGCTATGACAGCGCCGGGATCTGCACGCTGCATGATGGCGCGCTGGTGCGCCGCCGGGCCGAGGGCAAGCTCGCCAATCTCGCCCGGGTGCTGGCGGGCGATCCCGCGCCAGGCCATGTCGGCATCGCGCACACCCGCTGGGCCACCCACGGCGCGCCGACCGCGGCCAATGCCCATCCCCATGCCACCGGCGAGGTCGCGATCGTCCACAATGGCATTATCGAGAATTTCAGGGAATTGCGTGCCGAACTGGCAACGGCCGGGCGCGTGTTTGAAAGCGAGACCGACAGCGAAGTGGTCGCCCATCTGATTTCCGCCGAAGTCGAAGCCGGGGCCGATCCGGTCGCGGCGGTGAGGGCGGTGCTGCCCCGCCTGCGCGGAGCCTTTGCGCTCGCGATTGCCTTCCGCTCGGCACCCGATCTGCTGATCGGCGCGCGGCTCGGTTCGCCGCTGGTGCTGGGCTATGGGCCGGAAGGTGACGAGGCTGAGATGTATCTTGGTTCCGACGCGCTGGCACTCGCCCCGCTGACCCAGCGCATCGCCTATCTCGAAGAGGGCGACTGGGTGGTGGTGCGCCGGACAAGCGCGCAGATCTATGACGCCGCAAACCAGCCCGTCACCCGCGAAATCCGTGCATCGGGCGCGTCGGCAGCGGCGGTGGAAAAGGGCAATTACCGCCATTTCATGCAGAAGGAAATCTACGAACAGCCCACCGTGGTGGCGCAGACGCTCGCTTCCTATCTGCGCCGTTCGGACAATTCGGTGGCGCTGCCGCAGATCGATTTCGACCTGTCGGCGGTGCGCCGGCTGACGATCGTCGCGTGCGGCACCAGCTTTTATGCCGGAATGGTGGCGAAATACTGGTTCGAACAGTTCGCGCGTGTGCCGGTGGATATCGATGTCGCGTCCGAGTTCCGCTACCGCGCGCCGGTGCTGGAGGAAGGCGGGCTTGCGCTGTTCATCTCGCAGAGCGGCGAGACCGCCGATACGCTCGCTGCGCTCAGGCACTGCAAGGCCGATGGCCAGACCATCGCGGTGGTGGTGAACGTGCCCACCAGCACCATGGCGCGCGAGGCCGATCTGCTGCTGCCGACCCACGCCGGACCGGAAATCGGCGTGGCCTCGACCAAGGCGTTTACCTGCCAGCTCGCGGTGCTCGCCGCGCTGGCCGCGCACATGGCGGTGAAGAAGGGCCGGCTGGCCCGCGACGAGGAGGCCGGGATCGTGCGCCACCTGCTCGAAGCGCCCGCTGCCTTGAACGCCGCGCTTGCCCATGACGACAACATCGCGGCGATGGCGCACCTGATCGCGCCGGCGCGCGACGTGCTGTATCTGGGGCGCGGGCAGGATTATCCGCTGGCGCTGGAAGGTGCGCTCAAACTCAAGGAAATCAGCTATATCCATGCCGAAGGCTATGCCGCAGGCGAGATGAAGCACGGCCCCATCGCGCTGATCGACGATACCGTGCCGGTGGTGGTGATCGCGCCTTCGGGTCCGCTGTTCGACAAGACCGTGTCCAACATGGAAGAAGTGCGCGCGCGTGGCGGGCAGGTGGTGCTGATGTCCGATGCGACCGGCATTGCCGCGGCAGGCAAGGGCTGCATCGCCACGATCGAGATGCCGGTGGTCCACCCGCTGATCGCGCCGCTGGTCTATGCCGTTCCGGTGCAATTGCTCGCCTATCACGTGGCGGTGGTCAAGGGCACCGACGTCGATCAGCCGCGCAACCTCGCCAAGTCGGTGACCGTCGAGTGACCGCGCAATGCGCTGTTAACCATCGGATTTGCCCAACAAGCGAGCGGTTTACCGCAACCTAACCTTTGAGCGTTAAAGGTTCGGGCGTGACCGAACCCCCCTTGCCTCCCGCTGACCTGCCGATTGCCGACGTGCTGGGTTTGACGCGCAATCCGGCGTTCGATCCGATGCGCCTGCGCCGCGATGAGGTTGGCGAGTTGGCCCGCGCGAGCCGCAACCGGATGTTCGCCAACGCCTTGCTGGTGGCGTTTGCGGCTTCGGTGTTTGCACCGCTGGCGGGTCTGGTGGTGGTTGGGCCTTGGGTGTTGCTGATGGCGGTGATTCTCTTCGCCACCCGTCAGGCAGACCTCGCGATGGCCAAATCCGCGGTAAAGGTCGCACCACCACGGCTTGAGCGTCGGCAGCATCTCAACGCGGTCGCCGCAGCCCTGTGCTGGTGCGGTGCGCTGATCCTGTTCCCTTACCTGTCGGGGGGCGAGCAGGCACTGACGCTGCTGCTGATCGTGCTGAGCCTGATGATCGCCTCCACTTTCGTGTTCTCGACATCGCCGCTCAGCGTGCTGATCTATAACGCGATCCTGGGACTGGGCATCGTGATTTCGATCGCACTGAGCGGGCCGTGGCAGGCGATCGGCGGTGCGGTGTTGTTCACCATCGCCAGCCTGGTCGCGACGATCCAGGTGCGCACCATCTTCGTCAAGGCGCGGCTGGCCGAGGTGGCATTGGCCGAAAAGGACGAGGTCGTTTCGCTGTTGCTGCGCGAATTCCAGGAGAACGAGGCCGACTGGCTGTGGGACGTCGATCCCGCCCGGCGCCTGCGCTCGGTATCGCCGCGCTTTGCCTTTGCGCTGGGCCGACCGCAGGTCGAGGTCGAGGGGATGCCGCTGCTGGAACTGATTGCGGGGCGCAACTGGAACACCGGGCAATTCCCGCCGAGCCTGCATGATCTGGCCGACAAGCTCAAGAACCGCGAGCCCTTTTCGAACCTGCTGGTGCAGGTCTCGATCCTCGGCGAGGAACGCTGGTGGGAGCTTTCGGGCGCCCCGACCCGCGATGATCGCGGGCGCTTTACCGGTTTTCGCGGGGTCGGCTCGGATATTACCGAGCAGCGCAAGTCGTCCGAAAAGATCGCCTATCTGGCGCGCTACGACACGCTCACGCAGTTGCCCAACCGCTTGCAGCTGACCGAAGGGCTGGGCGAGGCGCTGCGCTTTGCCGAACAATGGCGCTCGCGCTGTGCGCTGATGATGGTCGATCTAGACCGGTTCAAGTCGGTGAATGATTCGCTCGGCCACATGACCGGCGACAAGCTGCTGGCGCAGGTTTCGGCGCGGCTCAAATCGCTGATGGGCGAAAACCAGCTGTGCGGCCGGCTCGGCGGCGACGAATTCGCCATCGTGATCCGCGATCTTGGCAGGATCGAGGATGTCAATCAGCTCGCCCGGCGGGTAATCGATCGCCTCTCGGAGCCCTATCAGGTCGACGAGCACACGCTGTATGTCGGTGCCAGCGTCGGTTCGGCGATCGGCCCGCGCGACGGCAAGACCGTGGAAGAACTGATGCGCAACGCCGACCTTGCGCTCTATCGCGCCAAGGATGCCGGCGGGGGCGAGCATTGCCGCTTCGAGCCGGTGCTGCACGCTTCGGCCGAGGAACGCCGCCAGCTCGAAGTGGCGCTGCGCAAGGCGCTGGGCCGCGACGAGATGGAGCTGCACTATCAGCCGGTGGTCGATTCGCGCAGCGAGAATGTGGTCAGCTTCGAGGCGCTGGTGCGCTGGAACAGCGCCGATCACGGCTTCGTCAGTCCCGGCAAATTCATCCCGCTGGCCGAGGATACCCGCCTGATCGTGCCGATCGGCAAGTGGGTGATGCGCAAGGCCTGCGAAGAGGCGCGCAGCTGGCCCGATCACGTCAAGGTCAACGTCAACGTCTCGCCCGAACAATTGCTCGAACCCGGTTTCCACAATGACGTGGTCGAGGCGCTGGCAGCGAGCGGGCTGAAGCCCGAGCGGCTCGAGGTGGAGGTGACCGAGAGCATCTTCCTGCGCGATGCCAGCGTTGCCCGCAATGCGCTGGAACAGGTGATGGCGCTGGGCTGTTCGGTTGCGCTCGACGACTTTGGCACCGGCTATTCCTCGCTCGGCTACATCCGCAAGCTGCGCTTCTCCACGATCAAGGTCGATCGCACCTTTGTGCAGGGCGCGGCGCAGGGCAGCGCCGAAAGCCTCGCGATCATCAACGCGGTGGTGGCGATGGCCAAGAGCCTCGACATGACCACCACGGCAGAAGGCGTGGAAACCGCCGAGGAGGCCGAACTGATCCGCAACCTCGGCTGCGACAAGATCCAGGGCTATTACTTCGGCCGGCCGATGGCGAGCCACGATGCGCTGCGGCTGTTCAGCAGCCCGCGCCAGCTGCGCGCCTGACGCCCGAACCCTGGCTTAAGCGCGGACGAGCGCGGCGAGGATATTTTCGAACAGCCGCCGCCCGTCAGCCCCGCCCAGAGCTGCGACCGCAGCCGGTTCGATCGCGCGTTCGGGATGCGGCATCATGCCCAGCACCCGGCCGTTTTCGCTCAGCACCCCGGCAATGTCGCGCGCCGAGCCGTTGACGGGCTCGGCATAACGGAAGGCCACGCGGCCTTCGCCTTCGAGCCGGTCAAGCGTTTCGGCATCGGCATAATAGTTGCCATCATGATGCGCCACCGGGATGCGCAGGGCCTCGCCAGCGGTAAAACCATGGGTGAACAGCGAGGACGTGTTTTCCACCGTCAGTCCCACGGTGCGGCAGATGAAGCGCTGGCCGGCGTTGCGCATCAGTGCGCCGGGCAGCAGGCGTGCTTCGGTGAGCACCTGGAAACCATTGCACACGCCGAGCACTGGCACCCCGCGCCCTGCGGCGGCCACCACCGCGCGCATGATCGGGCTTTGCGCGGCCATCGCGCCCGAACGCAGGTAGTCGCCATAGGAAAAGCCGCCGGGCAGGGCGATCAGATCGAGCCGGTCGGGCAAATCGGCATCGCCGTGCCAGACCCGGATTGCGGGCTGGCCCGACACCGCCGCGAGCGCCGTGGCCATGTCCCGGTCGCAATTGGAGCCGGGAAAGGTGATGACTGCGGCGCGAAAGGCCATCACTCGGCTCCTTCAGTCTCGATCGTGAAGTTCTCGATTACGGTGTTGGCAAGCAGCCTCTCGCACATTTCGGTGAGCGCCTGGCGGTCGGTGCCGTCGGCGACATCAAGCTCGATCAGGCGGCCAATGCGGACATCGGCCACCCCGTCAAAGCCGAGGCCTTCGAGCGCATGGTGCACGGCACGGCCCTGCGGGTCGAGCACGCCGGGCTTCAATCGGACAAGGACGCGGACTTTCATCGACAAGGCTCCTCGCGCAGGGTCGGGGCGACATACCGGCGCCGCTATAGCGTGCGCACCGCAAGGCGCAATCACATCGGCGAGGGTTGTTCACGATGCCGCGGGGACGGGGCGGAATGGCATGAGGTAGTCGCATAAACGTCGTAAACTGCATGAATCTGTAACCTTGATGCAACAACTGAAAACAGATTGTCGCCAAACACCCGGTTTCGGTCACGATTTGTCCCTGTCAATCTCGCCAGAATCGCAGAAAGCTGCCAGCGCGCGAGCCCGCACTCTCCCTCCCGTCAGCCGATCAATCCGAAAGGGGCTTGTTCGATGTTTCAGCGTATCAGTGCCATCCGTGCCGCATGGGCCGGTTCGACCATTCTCGCCGCCGCCGCCTTCACCTTTGCCGCCCCTGCCGCCGCGCAGGATGGCAATGCTGCCGCGAGCGACAGTGGCCAGCTCGACACCATCATCGTCACCGCCAACCGGCGCCAGGAAAATCTGCAGGATGTGCCGGTTTCGGCCGAGATCCTCGATACGGGCCGCGTCGATACGATCTTCAGCGCCGCCGGTGACGTGACCGCGCTGGCCGGCTCGGTTCCGGGCCTCAATATCGAAAGCTCGAACGGCCGCGTCGCCCCGCGTTTCTACATCCGTGGCCTCGGCAACACCGATTTCGATCTGGCCGCCTCGCAGCCGGTCTCGGTGCTGCTCGATGAGGTGGTGCTGGAAAACGTCACGCTCAAGAGCTTCCCGATCTTCGATGTCGAACGCGTCGAAGTCCTGCGCGGCCCGCAGGGCACGCTGTTCGGGCGCAACACCCCGGCGGGCATCGTCAAGGTCGACAGTGTCAAGCCGGGCCAGCAGGTCGACGTGCGCGCCGGCCTGTCGTTCGGCAGCCTCAACACTATGACGCTGAACGGCGCGGTGGGTGGCCCGATCATCGAAGACAAGCTGGCGTTCCGCGTCGCTGCCCAGCTCCAGCGCCGCGGTGACTGGATCGACAACGGCTTCACCAACGAGAAGAACGTGCTTGGCGGGTTCACCGATTTCGCGGTGCGCGGCCAGCTGCGCTTCACCCCGACCGAGCGTTTCAGCATGAACGCCGCGGTCAATTTCCGCGATCTCGACGGGTCTTCGACCTTCTTCCGCGCCAACGTGCTTGGCCCGACGGCGGCGCAGCCGAACAACACCAACGGTCTTAATGACAATTATGATCGCGGCACGGTGTTCTACGATGCCGGCGGCGGCAACAAGGCCAACTACCAGCAGTTCGGCGTGACGCTGACCACGGCCTACGAATTCGACTTCGCCACGCTGACTTCGATCGGCAGCTACTGGACCAGCGAAGGTTCGAGCCGCGGCGACATCGACGGCGGCTTCGGCGCATCCTTCCTTCCGGTGATGGGCCCGGGCTTCATCCCCTTCCCTGCGGACACGCAGGATTCGATCGATCTTGAACAATACACCCACGAAATGCGCCTCGCCTCCAACGGCGACGGCCCGCTCAGCTGGCAGGTCGGCGGCTTCTATTTCGAGAGCGATTTCGACGTCACCACGGTTGGCTTCACCTTCCCGCCGCCGGTCACCGTCAACCATACCAACAAGGCCTGGGCGCTGTTCGGCCAGCTGTCCTATGAACTGACCGAGAGCCTGCGGATCACCGGCGGCATGCGCTATACCGATGATGAAAAGGACTTCTTCGTGCGCTCGGGCGCCGCGCCGCAGCCGGTGAGCGTGGGGGATGACCAGTTCGACTGGGACATCGCGCTGTTCGCCGACCTGTCGGATGACGCCAGCATCTATGCCAAGGTTGCCAACTCGTTCCGCGCGCCGACCATCCAGGGCCGCGATGTCGCCTTCTTTGCTGCCCCCTCGGTGGCGCAGTCGGAGAACATCACCTCGTGGGAAGCCGGCTTCAAGACCGAGCTGGCCGATCGCACCATCCGGCTGAACGGCGCGGTGTTCTATTACACTGTCGAGGATCCGCAGTTCACCGCGGTGGGCGGGGCGGGCAACCTTGTCCAGCTGATCAACGCCAACAAGGGCGAGGCCTATGGCTTCGAGCTTGACAGCGCCTTCAAGATCACCCCGAACTTCCTCGTCACCCTCGGCGTCGCCTACAACCACACCGAGATCAAGGACAGCGCTCTTGCGGTGGGTGTCTGCGCGCAGTGCACCGTCACCGATCCGACCGTGGTGATCGGCGGCAGCACCCGCGCGCTGGTGGGCGGCAACCCCTTCCCCAACGCGCCCGAGTGGAGCGGCGATTTCACCGCGCGCTACGGCATTCCGGTGGGCAACAGCGGCGAATTCTTCATCTTTACCGACTGGACCTATCTCGGTCAGACCAACTTCCTGCTCTACACCAGCGAGGAGTTCAACGCCGGCAGCCGGATCGAGGGCGGCCTCAAGATCGGCTATGCGGGCAACAATGGCGAGTGGGAACTGGCCGCCTTCGCCCGCAACATCACCGATGAAGACAACGTGCTGGGCGTGATCGACTTCAACAACAACACCGCCTTCGTCAATGATCCGCGCGTGTTCGGCGTGTCGTTCAACGTCAGATACTGATCCGCAACTGCGGTGAGCGAAACGGGCCGGCAGGAGCGATCCTGCCGGCCTTTTTCGGGTCTGGCGCGGCGTTCCTACGGCGCCGCGCTGGCCTGCGGCACCACTGCCACTTCGACCGCGCCGCCGGCCGCGAGCCAGCGGGCGGCGGTCGCCTGCAGGTCGGCAGGGGTGATCGCGCGGATCAGATCGGGGGCGGCCAGCCAGCGATCGAGCCGTTCGGGATCGCTCTGCGCGCGCGCGGCAAGGCTGATCCAGCCGCCGAGATCCTTGAGCGCGTTGTCATATTCCTCGAGCAGCGGGCGGCGCGCGCGTTCCAGCACATCGGCGCTCGGCCCGGCATCGCGCAGCGCGGCGATCACTTCGTCCACCGCCGCGCGGGTCGCATCGACCTGCGCGACATCGACCGAGACCGAGAGGCTGAAGGTGCCATATCCGCGATAGATCCGGCTGCTGGATGCACCCGCGGAAGGGGAATAGGCCTGTCCCAGCGCCTCGCGCAGTGTCTCGGTCAGCGCAATCCGGGCGACGCGGGCGAGCAGGCCGAGGCGCAGGGTTTCGGCCAGGTCGGAATCGTCGGTGGTCGGCCAGGTCCAATGCAGCAGCGCCTGATCGGCCTCGCCCTTGTGGGTAATGGTGCGCTGACCGCGGGTGGCGGTAAAGCTGCGGATGCGGGCATCCTCGCGCGGCAGGAATTCGGCTTCGCGGGCCGGGAGCGCGCCAAGCGTCGCGGCTACCGCGCTGATCGCCTCGGCCTCGTCGAAATCGCCCACCAGCGCCAGCTCGATGGCGCCGCTCGCGAGCCGGTCGCCGATGGCGTCCTTCAGTCCGGCGTAATCGAGCGCAAGGAAGGCCTCCTTGGGCTGGAGCGTGAAGCGCGGATCATTGTCCGACAGGATCCCCTCCAGCGCCGTGCCCAGCGCGCGGCCCGGGGTGGAATCGCGCGTGGCGAAGTAATTGTCGATTCCCTTGCGAAACCGCTCCTCACCCTCGCGGCGATAGCCCGGATCGCTCAGCAGCGCGGCGAGCACCTGCAACTGCAAGGCGAGGTCGCGCCGGGTGGTGTTGCCCGAGGCGCTGAACGCATCCCCGGCGCTGCCGAGACCCAGCCCGACGCTGCGCCCGGCAAGCACGCTCGAAAGCTCGTCTTGCGAATGCTTGCCCAGCCCGCCGAGCGCGAGCGCATCCGTCAACGCCACCCGCAAGGGCGCTTCGCGGGTGTTCATCAGATCGCCCCCGTCGAGCAAGAGGCTGAAGGCGATCCGGTCTTCGCGGATGGTGGTGGCCTTCAAGGTCAGCCGCACGCCGTTGGCAAAGCGGATCATCCTCAGGCCAAGACGCGGCTCGGTGGTGTCGGACACGACCGCGCCGGGCGTGCCGAAATCGCTGTAGGCAAAGGCGAGCGGGCCATTGTCGGTCGGCGGGGCGATGGGAAGCGCCATCGCTTCGGCAAAGGCGGCGCGCAAGGCGTGCTCGCCGCCCTCGGGGGCGCTGCGGCCCTCGAAGCGGATCAGCGGTTCCTCCAGCGGCGCGGCGTGGGCCTTGACTGCTTGCCATACGCCTTCGGGGGTGAGGGCGGGCGCAATCCGTTCGAACTGTTCGAGTTGCCAGTTCGGAGAGGTTGGCACCCGCTCGTCGCTCGCCAGCGCAAGGGCAGCGCCGACGAATACCGTATGGCTGCGCGTTTGTGCGCTCTTGACCGCGTTCTCGTAAGCGGTGCGCAGGTTGGCGAGCTGTTCGTCCAGCTCGGCGCGGGTGAAGCCATAGGTCAGCGCTTCGTGGACTTCGCGCATCGCAGCCAGCAGCCCCTTCTTCCATTCGCCATCGGCGCTGCTGATCGAGAGGCTGGTGATCCGCGCATCCTCGAACAGATCGCCGCTGCCGAAGCTGGCCCCGCGGAAGGGCGCGTTTTCGCCCCTTGCAAGACGCGCGAGACGGCGGTTGATGATCCCATAGCCGATCTGCCGCAGCAGACTGGTGTCGCGATTGGCGATGGTGTCGGGTTCGTCGCGCCACGCGGAAAAACGCGACAAGGTCACTTGCTCGGCCAGCGCGGGATCGATGTGGATATCGGTCAGTCCCTTGCGGGTGATGTCGATCGGGCCGGTGACGGGTTTGGCCGGGGCGGGGGCTGCGGCCCAGCTGGCGAACCGGGCGCGGATCGCCGCTTCGACCTGCTCGGCCGGGTAATCGCCAACCACCACCAGCACCGTGCTGGCGGGCACATAGGTGCGGCGATAAAGCCCGCGGATCTGCTCGGCCGTCGCGCTTTCGAGCGAAGCGATCGTGCCGATCGGCAGGCGCTCGGCATAGCGTGCGCCCGGCGCGATGAAGGCGACATTGTCCTCGAAATTGCGCTGCTGGAAGCCTGCCCGATCGCGCCTTTCGGCAAGGATCACGCCGCGTTCGCGCTCTACCGCTTCGGGCGCGATGGTCAACTCGCTCGCGGTCTCGCGCATCAGCATCAGCGCGGTATCGAGCAGCTTTGCGTCATTGCGCGGCAGGTTGAGCATGTAGGTGATGCTCTCGAACCCGGTCGCGGCATTGGTGTCCGCCCCGAAGGCCAGCCCCTCGCGTTCGAGCAGCTTGATCATCTCGCCTTCGGGAATCCCCGCAGAGCCGTTGAACGCCATGTGTTCAAGATAATGCGCCAGCCCGCGCTCGTCGTCGTTTTCGGCCAACGAGCCGGAATCGATCCGCATCCGCACCAGCGCGGTGCCTTGGGGCGTGGCGTTGCGGCGGATGACATAGCGCATGCCGTTGTCGAGCCGCCCGAAAGTGTAGCCGGGATCGACCGGCACATCGCTTGCCTCGAAGGCCCAGACCGGGGCGGGCGCTGCGGCAGGCGCTTGGCTGGCCGGGGTTTCTTGCGCCGCCAGCGCGGTGGTGAGCGCGAGCGGGGATAGGGCCAGCAGCAGGCCGGCGGCAAGGGGGAAATTCCGCATGGATTTCAGGCATCTCTCTCGGACTGTTGGCACGACGACCGAAAGTAGCGCCTGAAACGGCGCTGTCAGCCTATTTCTAGCACGCCCTACTTCTTGAGCGGCGGCGGGCCGCGCAGGCGGCTGCGGGCATGCGACAGGTCGAACACCTCGCCCGGGCCATTGTCCTCGCCGTTCAGCAGGCCAAGCCGGCGCGCGACTTCGCGATAGGCCTCTTCCTCGCCGCCCAGATCGCGGCGGAAGCGGTCCTTGTCGAGCTTCTCGCCGGTTGCCATGTCCCACAGCCGGCAGCCATCGGGGCTAATCTCGTCGGCCAGGATCACGCGGCTGTAATCGCCATCATAAAGCCGCCCGAATTCGAGCTTGAAGTCGATCAGGCGGATGTCGATCGCGGCAAACATGCCGCACAGGAAATCATTGATGCGGATCGCCATTGAGGAAATGTCGTGCATCTCCTCGTTGCTGCACCAGTTGAAGCAGGCGATGTGTTCCTCGGCCACCAGCGGATCGCCCAGCGCATCGTCTTTGTAGTAATATTCGATCAGCGTGTGCGGCAGCGGCTCGCCTTCCTCGATCCCGAGACGCTTGGAGATCGAGCCGGCCGCGACATTGCGCACCACCACTTCCAGCGGGATGATCTCGACCTGCCGGATCAATTGCTCGCGCATGTTGAGGCGGCGGATGAAGTGGGTGGGGATGCCGATATGGGCGAGGCGGGTGAACACATGCTCGCTGATGCGGTTGTTGATCACGCCCTTGCCGGCGATCGTGCCCTTCTTCTGGGCGTTGAAGGCGGTCGCATCGTCCTTGAAATACTGGATCAGCGTGCCCGGCTCGGGGCCTTCGTAAAGGATCTTGGCCTTGCCTTCGTAAAGCTTGGTGCGGCGGGACATCGACGGTTTCCCTGTTCAGCGAATGGTGCCCGGGGGCGGATTTGAACCACCGACACGCGGATTTTCAATCCGCTGCTCTACCCCTGAGCTACCCGGGCACGGGCCGATGGGGGCGCACCCCCAGGGTGGCGGCTTGGTAGTCCAGCGCCGTGCGGCTGTCCAGAGGGTTTTGCGGCGGTCTTGCGGCGGCCGGGCGCGGCGG
>JBKBLZ010000018.1:0-42244 GCA_046296035.1 Erythrobacter sp.
TGGTGCGCACAATGCCGACATAGTTCCACATGAAACGGCGGATTTCGGTCCAGTTCTGCTTGATGACCACTTCCTCGTCGGAATCGGTCACACGGCTTTCGTCCCATGGCAGGATTGCCGGCGGGGCCTCGAAGCTGTCCCAGCGCGCGAGGATGTCCTGCGCCGCCGCCTCGCCGAAGACGAAACATTCGAGCAAGGAGTTCGACGCCAGCCGGTTGGCGCCGTGAAGGCCGCTTTCGGTGCATTCGCCTGCCGCCCACAGCCCGGGCACATCGGTGCGCGCATCGAGGCCGACGACCACCCCGCCGCAGGTATAGTGCTGCGCGGGGACGACCGGGATCGGCTCGCGCGTCATGTCGATGCCCAGCCCCATCAGCTTGTCGTATATCGTCGGGAAGTGGCCCTTCACAAAGTCGGCAGGCTGGTGGCTGATATCGAGATGGACGTAATCGAGACCGAAGCGCTTGATTTCGGCGTCGATCGCGCGGGCGACCACATCGCGCGGCGCCAGTTCCATGCGCGCCTTGTCATAGAACGCCATGAAGCGCTTGCCGGTGCGCGGGTTGATCAGCCGCCCTCCTTCGCCGCGCACGGCCTCGGTGATGAGGAAGTTTTTGACCTCGAGGTGGTAGAGGCAGGTCGGGTGGAACTGCATCATCTCCATGTTGGAGACCCGCGCGCCCGCGCGCCATGCCATCGCGATCCCGTCGCCGGTCGCGCCGCGCGGAGCGGTGGAGAACTGGTAGACGCGCCCTGCCCCGCCACTCGCGAGGATGGTGGCGCGGGCGACATGGCATTCGACATGGCCGGTCGCCTCGTCCAGCGCATAGACCCCCCACACGCGGCCCGCAGCGGAAAAGGTTTCGCGATGGCGATCGGTGATAAGATCGATGGCCGTGCGGCCCGGCAGCAGCGTGATGTTGGGGTTGGCCTCGGCCGCCTTGAGCAGCGCCGATTGCACCGCCCAGCCGGTGGCATCGTCGACATGGACGATCCGCCGGTGCGAATGGCCGCCCTCGCGGGTGAGGTGGAGCGCGTGCTCTTCGCGGTTGAACGGCACGCCCAGTTCGCACAACCGGTCGATCGAAGCGGGCGCGCGTTCGATCACGAATTCCACTGTCGCGCGGTCGTTCAGGCCCGCGCCGGCCACCATCGTATCGCGGATGTGATCTTCGAACGTGTCACCCGCATCAAGCACGGCGGCGATCCCGCCCTGCGCCCAGGCAGTCGATCCGCCGGTGAGCGAACCCTTGGCCAGCACCAGCACCCTGCGCGTTTCGGCCAGCGCCAGTGCCGCAGTCAGCCCCGCCGCGCCCGAGCCGATGATAATGACATCATGGGGCAGATCATGCGCCTGCGATATTGCATCCTCTTTCGCCATGACAGTGCCATGACGCGCAAATCGCGCCTCGGCAAGCGCCTTGGCCTGTCACACCTGCTTAAGCAATGTGGCCTATGCCGTTCATCGGCGTCGCGGCCCAAGGCGCATGGCTTCCGGTGACGGGCACAAGCCTGCGCGCCGCCCCGGGCCGGGGGCTGCGGCTGTCAGACAACACGAACGCTCTATCCTCTTGCGTCAGGACACTTGCTTCATGTCCTTCATTTCCTTTGTCGTTTGTGCGATGGACCGGCACCAGCCGGTGCGGCGCGAGGTCACTTGGGACGGCAAGCATTATGCCGGATATTGCCGCCATTGCGGCGAACCGATTGTGCGAATCGGCCATCACAAGTGGCGCCGAACGGGCGATTAGGCCGTCACGCCCGCTGTCAGCTGCACGAACACGTCTTCCAGATCGGCCTCGCGGGTGGTGACATCCTCGATGGTGAGGCCTTGCGCCTGGAGGATCGCCAGCACCTGGCCGGCGCTCAGGCGGTCCTTGTCATAGGTCACCTCGACCATGCGCGCACCGTCCCACTGCACGCGCGCGAAGGCTTCGTGCGCGGGCGCGGCGGCAAGGTCGGCGGCGGCGGTGACTGCAACGATCTTTTCGCGCGCCATATCCACCAGCTCGCGGGTCGGCTTGTTGGCGATCACTTTGCCGTGGTTGATGATCGCGATGCGATCACACAATTGCTCGGCCTCTTCGAGATAATGGGTTGTGAGCACCACGGTCACGCCTTCACGGTTGAGCTGGCTTACCAGCTCCCACAGCTGGCGCCTGAGGTCGACGTCGACGCCCGCGGTAGGCTCATCGAGCACCAGAATCGGAGGAGAATGCACCATCGCCTTGGCCACCAGCAGCCGCCGCTTCATCCCGCCCGAAAGGGTGCGGGCATAGGCATTGCGCTTGTCAGCCAGCCGCACCGCTTCGAGCAGCGCCTCGGATCGGCGCAGGGCAGCGGGGATGCCGTAGAACCCGGCCTGGTTCTCCAGCACCTCGAAGGGGGTGAAGAACGGATCGAACACGATTTCCTGCGGCACGATCCCGATGGCTCGGCTGGCATTGCGGCGATCGTGATCAATGTCGAAACCCCAGATTTCGGCGGTGCCGGAGGTCTTGTTGACCAGCCCGGCAAGGATGTTGATCAGGGTCGACTTGCCCGCGCCATTGGGGCCGAGCAACCCGAAGATCGCGCCTTCGGGCACATCGAAGCTGACCCCGCCGAGCGCGAGCTTGCCCTCGGTGATCGTGCCTTTCGCGCCCTTGGCAGGGGCATAGCGTTTGACAAGGTTTTCGATGCGGATGGCGGGCTGGGTTGACATGGGGCTGGCCCTAGGCACGCGCGCGGCCAAAGGCAATTGAACTTGCGCTCGGCGGCCTGTATCGGCAACCGCCATGAGCATTCCCCCGCCCGAAGTCCTTGTGGTCGATACCCGTCGCGTCAGCTGTGATGGTGCCAGCGGCATCCGTGGCGGCGCGGGCTATCGCCCGGCTGCCCTTGGCCATCCGCGCGTGTTCCTCGAAATCGACGAGCACGGTTATGTCGATTGCGGCTATTGCGACCGGCGCTTCGTGCTGAAGGGCGGCCCGGCCGATGGTGCGGATCAGGCCGCGCTGCCGGATATTGCCGCAGGCGCAAGCCCGGCGCGCAGCTGATCGCCGGTCAGCCCAGGTTAAGGCGGTTTGGGGCAAGGGCAGAGCACCGAATCTGCGGAGATCTGCCCGTGTTCAACCGGTCTGCCCCTTCCCGCCCCGCCATGGCTGGCCTCGCTGCCGTCGCGCTCGCCTTCGCCCTGCCCGCAATCGCGCAGGATCGGGGCGGGCCGGATACCGACACACGGGCAGCGGCCGAAGCCGCACCCATGACCAAGGGCGAGCAACGCCTCGCCAAGCTGCTCGAAGGCCGGATCGCCGGTGAGCCGGTGCGCTGCATCCGCACCTTCCCGAACCTGCCGATGGAGGCGATCGAGAATACCGCCTATGTCTATGGCCGCGGCGAGACGATCTATGTCCAGCGCACCAGCCATCCCGGCGATATTGACGAGAGCGATGCGCTGGTGATTCGCCGGTTCAGCGCCAGCGAGCTGTGCCGGCTTGATCAGGCGACCACGGTTGACCGGGTGCTGGGCTTCTTCACCGGCGCGGTGTTCTTTGAGGATTTCGTGCCCTACACCCGGGTGAAGGACAACAAGGCCGGCTAGAGCGGCGTCCGCTTACGCCGGATCGTGCATGGGGTGGTGCACCCCGTGAGCGCCCTGCGCTCGGCAGGGGCCGCCGTCGGGACAGGCCAGCCGGGTCGCCGCCGGGCAGGTCTGCTCGCCGCTCAACCCGAAGAAGCGGCATCCCGTGAACCGCGCGGTCCGGGCAAGGACGATCAGCGCATCCTCGCATGGCACAGCACCGAGTATGCGTTCATCGCGGCGGATCGCGCACGCTTCAGCGTGGAGTTCGGCCAGCGCGAAAGGCCGGGTCAGCGCGGCGCGGCGTTCTTCCAGCGCGCGCTGCTGGCACGGCGCAGCCTCAAGCGCGGTGTCTGGCGGTGCCGGCGCCACTGGCTCGGCCGACGGATGCCCGGCGCCGGCGCGTTCGCTGCGATCGGGCAGGCCCACGTCTGCCAACGGGCCATGCGCACGGCCAACCGCCCAGCTGGTAACGGCGATCAGGCCGGCGAGCCCCCCCAAGGCGACCGGATCAACAAGCATGAGCATCACACCCTCCGCCTTGCATGCCGCTATCGGGCCTCCCGCGGCCGGCCGACAAACCTGCGAATCGCCTTGCCCGAAGCTGCTGACAAACGTCCTTGCGAAAAAAGCATGACTCACTCCCGCAGCGGCGGGAATGCGGTTGGTTACCTAGCCATCAGAGGCGGGACTTCATGCCCGGGCCTGGGCCTGCATCCGGGCGATGATCTCTTCGGCCTGGAGCATGATGCGATCGATCAGCTCCTTGCAGGTCGGAATGTCGTGGATCAGCCCCGCGACCATGCCGCAGCTCCATGCCCCAGCATCCATTGTCCCCTCCATCATGATCTTGGGATAGACCCCGGCGACTTCGGGCAGGATGTCCTGAATGGTGATGGCATCGCCCAGCTCCTTCTCCTTCTGGATCAGGCGCTCAACGGCGGCATTGGTCAGCACGCGCTCGGTGTTGCGCAGCGGCCGCATGACAAGGCGCGTGTCGAGTTCGCTGGCGGCGAGGATCGCCTGCTTCACGTTCTCGTGGACCGGCGCTTCCCTGGTGGCGATGAAGCGGGTGCCCATGTTCATGCCGGCCGCACCCATCGCCAGCGACGCGACCAGGCTGCGCCCGTCGGCCATGCCGCCCGAGGAGACGAAGGGAATGTCAAGCTCGTCCGCCGCGCGCGGCAGCAGGATGAAGTTGGGCACATCATCCTCGCCCGGATGGCCGCCGCATTCGAACCCGTCGACACTCACCGCGTCGCAACCGATCTCCTGCGCCTTGAGCGAGTGGCGCACGCTGGTGCACTTGTGGATCACCTTGATCCCGGCATCCTTGAGCGGGGGCAGCAAATCGACCGGGTTGCGCCCGGCAGTCTCGACCACCTTGACCCCGCCATCGATGATCGCCTTGACCAGCCCGGGATAATCCGGCGGGGTCAGGGTGGGGAGGATGGTGAGGTTCACGCCGAAGGGCTTGTCGGTCATGTCCTTGCAGCGCGCGATTTCATTCGCCAGCTTTTCGGGCGTGCCTTGCGTCAGGCCGGTGATGATGCCCAGCCCGCCCGCGTTGGAGACGGCGGCGGCCATCTCGGCAAACCCGACATAGTGCATCCCGCCCTGGATAATCGGGTGCTCGATTCCGAACATTTCGGTGATGGCGGTCTTCATGGCGTGTTATCTCCCGTGCAAAGCCGTGTTTGGCGCGGACACAAGCGGGTTTGCGGCAGGCTTTCAAGTCCGCTTTTGAGAGGGGCGCAAGGCGACGTCGCGCGCCGTAGCGTTAGCCGGTGCCCGATTGAGCGAAAGGGGATGCCGGGGGGCAGGGATGCGGTGGGATCGGGTCGCTCTCCGCCCGCCCGACACGATCATTCATGCCGCTTCCAGCGCGAGGCGACATTGCTCCAGCGCAAGCACGTTGAAAGTGCGGTGCCAGCCGGTTCAGCTGCGGGTAAAGGCGAGCGCGAAGGTGACCGGCACAGCAGGCGTGATCGAGGGCAGCTGCGCCAGCGCGCGCAGTTCGCCAAGTTCATCGGTCAGACCGAACATGTCGGTGGTGACGATGATCGGCGCGGTGGGGACCACGGTCACGCGGTCCTCCGAGACGCGGGTCACCAGCACCTCGGTCTCGACATCGCTGGCCATGCCCTTGATCGTGACGCTCGCCTTAAGAGGGCGGGTGAGCGACTGGCCTACCGCGAGGCCGGCAAAGGCCGCGGGATCGAGCTTGGCGGCAACGCTTGCCTTGGGATTTTCGGCAACCTGAAAGAAGATCTCGCGCATCCGTTCGTTGCGGATGTCGACCCCGGTGTTGACCGAGGCGAGGTCGATTTCGAGGCTGGCGGTGCCATCGGTGGCAACGCTGCCGGCGAGGGTTTCAAAACGGTTGGCCTCGGCAATCTCGCCTGCCTTGATGCTGACATAGGCAAGCCGCGAACCCGCCGGATCGAGCACCCATGCGCCCTCGGTTACCGGTGCGGCTTGGGTGGCGGCACCATCCTTGGGCGCGTCACCGGCAGGCTGGGCGCAAGCAGCCACACCCAGCGCGAGCGCGGCGGCGAGTGGGGCGAGGAGGCGCAGGTTCGTCACAGGCAATCCCTTTGAGACGGAAATGTCGGCGGGCACAGATAGGCGATTTGCCGCACTTCCGGAAGTGGCCATTCGCCGTGCGCGGCGCGCGGCACCTGGTGGATCATTCCCACTCGATCGTGCCGGGCGGCTTGCTGGTGTAGTCGTAGACCACCCGGTTGATGCCCTTCACCTCGTTGACGATGCGCGTGGCAACGCGAGTGAGGAAGCTGGCATCGTAGGGAAAGACATCGGCAGTCATACCGTCGGTCGAGGTGACGGCACGCAGCGCGCAGACGCTGTCATAGGTGCGCCCGTCACCCATCACCCCGACCGTCTTGACCGGCAGCAGCACCGCGAAGGCTTGCCAGATCGCATCATACAGCCCGGCATTGCGGATTTCCTCCAGGTAAATCGCATCGGCCTTGCGCAGGATATCGCAGCGTTCCTTGGTGACTTCGCCGGGGATGCGAATCGCGAGGCCGGGGCCGGGAAAGGGGTGGCGGCCGACGAAGGCCTGCGGAAGGCCCAGTTCGCGGCCGAGATCGCGGACCTCGTCCTTGAACAGCTCGCGCAGCGGCTCGACCAGTGCCATGTTCATGCGTTCGGGCAGGCCGCCGACATTGTGGTGGCTCTTGATCGTGACGCTCGGGCCGCCGGTGAAGGACACGCTCTCGATGACATCGGGATAAAGCGTGCCCTGCGCGAGGAACTCCGCCCCGCCAATCTTGCGCGCCTCCTCTTCGAACACGTCGATGAAGGTCTTGCCGATGAACTTGCGCTTGGCCTCCGGGTCGGTGAGGCCCGCGAGGCCGCCGAGGAACAGCTCTTCGGCCTCCACGTGCACCAGCGGGATGTTGTAGTGATCGCGGAACAGCGCGACGACTTCAGCCGCCTCGTTCATCCGCATCAGCCCATGATCGACGAAGACGCAGGTGAGCTGGTCGCCGATTGCCTCGTGGATCAGCACCGCCGCGACCGCCGAATCGACCCCGCCACTCAGGCCGCAGATGACCCGCTTGTCGCCCACCTGCGCGCGGATTTCGGCGATCTTGGTCTTGCGGAATTCGGCCATGGTCCAGTCGCCCCTGAGGCCGCAGACGTGGCGCACGAAATTGGCGATCAGCTTGGCGCCATCGGGCGTGTGGACCACCTCGGGGTGAAACTGGGTGCCGTAGAACTTGCGGGCTTCATCCGCGATCACGGCAAAGGGCGCGCCGTCGCTGGTGGCAACGATTTTGAAGCCCTCCGCGAACCGGGTGACCTTGTCGCCGTGGCTCATCCATACCTGGTGGCGCCCTCCCACCTCCCACAGACCGTTGAACAGCGCGCATTCGGCGGTGACGGTAAGAAAGGCGCGGCCGAACTCGCCGCCTTCACCCGTCTCATGCCCGGGGCGCACTTCGCCGCCAAGCTGGTGGGTCATCACCTGTTGGCCATAGCAGATGCCGAGGATCGGCACCCCCGCCTCGAACAGCGCTTGCGGCGCCCGCGGGCTGCCGTCTTCCGGCACGCTCGCGGGGGAACCCGACAGGATAATGCCCTTGGGCTGCATTCGCGCGAAGGCGGCCTCGGCCTGGGTGAAGGGGGCGATTTCGGAGTAGACCCCGGCCTCACGCACGCGGCGCGCGATCAGCTGGGTCACTTGCGATCCGAAATCGACGATCAGGATCGATTCGGGGTGACTGCCGGAGTCAAGGGAATCGCCCGGCGAGGGACTGGATGGGTGCGCGCTCATGGGCGCGGATTACGAAGCGTGTCCCGCGCTGTCCAGCATCGCCGCATCCGCATCGGTGTTTTTGCGTTGCAGCATATTTTTTCCTAATGAATATCATACGGTTCCCGAATTTTCACCACTCAGGCGTTGCAATCTTTGGAACCTTTTTCGCGCTTTTCGCATTTGCACAGTTCTCTTGTGCATTGCACCAGAGTTTCAAACAGCAACCGAATGCCGGTCAGCGGCATCGAACCCCAAGACACCCTCTCATTTTCCGGAGTTATCTCATGCGTTTCATCCTCCCCCTGATCGCCCTCGCCGCGCCTGCCATCGCGCTTGCCGCTCCGCAAAGCGAGGAAACCGTGACCTTGCGCGTGGCCTATGGCGATGTCGATGTGACCAGCGCCGAAGGCCGTGCCGCGCTGGAAGCGCGCATCGATGCCAAGCTGCGTCAGGCCTGCAAGCGCACGGGCGCTTCGCGCTACACCTTTGGCCGCCCTCTGGTTGATGAGAAGTGCGTCGCCGATGCCCGCATCGCCGCCCGCGCCGAAGTCGAGCGCGTTGCCGCGGCCGAAGCACGCCGCGGCCGCGCGGTTGCAGCCAACTGAGCTGCACCAGGCGATAGCAACAACAGGCGGCCGCCGGAGCAATCCGGCGGCCGTTTGCTTGGGGGAGCGCGCACCACCCGAACGGGCGCGCAAGTTGCAAATACTGCAATCAAAATTGGCGTTTTATCATTTGTATTCGATTACATCGAACACCAGATAGCGGCCACGCAATGTGCGCCGGGCTTCTCTCTCCTCCCCGGCATCCCCCGATGCGGGATCATTGCAAGGCAGCACCAGGCCGAACACGGCTGGTCTGTCAACCTGCCAGACCCGGCGCGGACGGCCTTCCTCCCCCCTTCGGCCATCCTGCCCTCGCCGGGTGCCCCGCCGCTGATGGCCGGGCACGCAGCACGCGAGACGCGGCCGCCAACCTCCCCCTATCATTGGTGGCCGCGTCTCCAGCGGGCAACTGCTGAGCCCGCACCAGACGCGCCGGACATGCAATTTCCGCTTGCTGCGTTGAAATATTTTCGTTCAATTCGGAGATTGAAAATTACGTTCGCTAAACCATATGCTGCCCAAGCCCGGGCGGCGAGCCCTCTCCCCCCTCTCCCTCGCCGTACCGGGCCCCCAAACCACAACAGAACAGGGAACTGAACCCATGCGCATGATCAGTGAAAAGGCGATCGCCTTCCTGCTTGCCGTCGCGATGAGCGGCACCGCGTTCAACACGTTTATCGTCTAGCGCGTTATCGAGCCGGGTGGGATCACCCGGCGGCTCGCAAAGCGCGGTAAAACCAAAGTCTGGAGCGGCCGATCCGATGCAATCTGATCGGACCCCGCTCCAGGGCCTCAAGCCTCTGAAATCGTGTGATCTCGGCACAAGAATGCCGGAGCGCGGGTTCCCCCAATCACCTCGCGCTTCGCCTTACGGCCCGGTTGTCCGCAGCGGCAGCCGGGCCGTTTGCGTCTCACTCCACCCCGCCCAACCGTGCGGCTTTCTCGCGCAGGTCGGTTTTCAGCAGCTTGCCGATATGGCTGCGCGGCATTTGCGCGATCGGGTGCAGCGCGGCGAGGCGCTGGGTCTTGCCGAGCCGCGCGTTGACCGCCGCCATGATCGCCGCAGGCTCGCCAGCGCCATCCCTGAGCACCACGAAACCGACCGGGCTTTCGCCCCACTTGCGCGATGGCACACCCACCACGGCCGCCTCGGCGACGCCCGGCTCCTTCAGCAACTCGGCCTCCAGATCGCTCGGATAGATGTTGAACCCCCCCGATATGATCATGTCCTTGGCGCGGCCGACCAGTTCGACGAAGCCGTCCGCATCCACCCGGCCGATGTCGCCCATGCGCATCCACACCTCGCCTGTGGCAGGGTCGATCCACTGGGCTTCGGCGGTCTTGTCGGGGCGGTTTTTGTAGCCGCTCATCATGGTGAGGCTGCGGCCGACGAGGTTGCCCGGGGTGCCGGGTGGCACTTCACGGTCGTTATCGTCGAGCACCTTCAACGCGCTCCCCGGCGCGGGGCGGCCGACGGTGTGGAGCTTGTCGGGGAATTCGTGGGCGGCAAGCAGGCACACCACGCCGCCCTCGGTCATCGAGTAGATCTCGATCAGCCCGCCCGGCATCCGCTGGAGGACTTCGCGCTTCAGTTCAGCGGAGAAGGGCGCGGAGGTGCAGTATTTGAGTTTCAGCGCCGACAGATCGAAGTCATCGAACCCGGCGAAGTCCATCAGCCGCTGATACTGCACCGGCACCAGCATGGTGATGGTGGTGCGGTCGGCCTCGGCGTGCGCCAGCCATTTCGCGCAATCGAACTTCCCCATCACCCGCACACACCCGCCCGCCAGCAGCACCGGCAGAAAGGCGACCATGGTGGTGTTCGAATAGAGCGGCGTCGAAGCAAGCGAGCGGACTTCCAGCCCTGCGCCAAGATAGCTCAGCGCCGTCGCCGCGAATTGCCGCCAGCGCATTGCATGCGAATGGACGATGCCCTTGGGGATGCCGGTCGTCCCGCTGGAATAGATGATGTTGAAGGGGTCTTTCGGCTCCGGCACGAAGTCCGGCGCGCGGGCACCGGGAGGGGCCATCCACGCATCGATGCTCTCCAGCGGCACGCGGATCAGGTGCGCCATGAAATCCGGCCCCAGCTCTGCCGCCTTGGCGCTGTCTATGAACAAATGGATTGCGCCCGAATCGCGCGCCATGCCTTCGAGCTGTTCGGGCGAGGCGCTGGTGGTGAGCGGCGCGGCCACCCCGCCTGCGCGCACCGCGGCGAGGAACACCAGCGCATATTCCACGCACGAGCTGCCGAGGATCGCCACCGATTGCCCGCGCTCAAGGCCGGTTTCCACCAGCCGCGCCGCCAGCCGCTCGACGAGGCCCACCAGTTCGGCCCAATAGACCTCGCGCCTGTCGTCGCGCAGGGCAAGCGCGTCGCCCTTGAGGCGCGACCATTCCATCAGGATTTCGGGGAAGCTGCCGAAGGGTTCGGCGAGGCGGCTCATCATCATCTCGTGGCTCATGGCGGCCATGCATAATCGGCCATGGTCGGTGCGCAAAGGATTTGCGTGGGCGGAGGCTGGCATGGCAGAACCGTGCGCAAGGAGAGGGACAGGCAATGAAGCGCAAGGCGACCATGATCGCACTCGCCGGCATGGCGGCGACCGGAACAATCGCGGGAGCCGAACCGCCGTCGCGGGTTCTGGTGGCGGTCGCCCATCCGGATGACGAGCTGACGATGGCCCCCGCGATCGCGGCGCTGGCGCGGCAGGGGCGCAAGGTCACCATCCTGTTTGCCACCACCGGCGATCAGGGCCCGGGGATCACCGCCCGCGCGCCCGGGCCGGAACTGGGCGAAGTGCGGCGCGCCGAGGCCGAGTGCGCCGCGCAGGCTTTGGGGGCAAGCGCGCGCTTTCTCGACGGGATCGGCGATGGCACGCTTGCCCAGTCCCCGCAATCGCCCGGCTCCCCCGCGATGCGTTTCATCGCACTGTTCGCCAGCATCTACGTCGATATTGATCCGCAGCTGGTGCTGACCTGGGGGCCGGATGGGGGCTATGGCCATGGTGATCACCGCATGGTCAGCGCGCTGGTGAGCCAGACGATGCAGTCGCTCGCCCCGGCCTATCGCCCGCCGCTGCTCTATGTCGGCATCCCTGCCGGGCGCCTGCCCCCGGTGCCCGAAATGGCGCACTGGGCCGAGACCGATCCGACGCTGCTCACCCAGACGATCCGCTATACCCCCGCCGATCTCGACGCCGCCAAGGCCGCCGCGCAATGCCACGCCACCCAGTTCGATGCGACCATGCGCGGGGCCATGATGCCGCTGTTCGATGCAACCATGTGGCAGGGCAAGGTGCATTTCCGCCCCGCCTTCTGACGCCTTCGACCAAACGCCCTGAACACTCGTGGAAAAGCGCCGCTTGCGGCCCTCGCGCAGTTGGGTTTCGCCGCCCGAGGCCCTATATGATGAGCCATGGACGAAAACACCACCACGCCTCCCGCAAAGCTGCCCAACGCCAATGAATACGGCGCCGATTCCATCAAGGTTTTGAAGGGCCTCGATGCCGTGCGCAAACGCCCCGGCATGTATATCGGCGATACCGATGATGGCAGCGGCCTGCACCACATGGTGTTCGAAGTGTCCGACAATGCCATCGACGAGGCGCTGGCCGGCCATTGCGATCTCGTTCTCATCGAATTGAACCCCGATGGCTCGGTTTCGGTGGAAGATAACGGCCGCGGCATTCCGACGGGCATGCACCCCGAAGAAGGCGTTTCGGCGGCCGAAGTCATCATGACCCAGCTCCACGCAGGCGGCAAGTTCGAGAACACCTCGGACGATAACGCCTACAAGGTGTCCGGCGGGCTCCACGGGGTCGGCGTGTCGGTGGTCAACGCGCTCTCCGAATGGCTCGAACTGACGATCTGGCGTGAAGGCAAAGAGCACTGGATGCGCTTCGAACATGGCGATGCCGTCGCGCCGCTGATCGTGAGGGGCGACGCACCTGCGGGTAAAAAGGGCACCCGCGTCACCTTCAAGGCGAGCCACGACACCTTCAAGAACGTCACCGAGTTCGATTTCGAGAAGCTCGAACACCGTTACCGCGAGCTCGCCTTCCTCAATTCGGGCGTGCGCATCAAACTGCGCGATCTGCGCCACGAGGACGTGGTCGAGCATGATCTCTATTACGAGGGCGGGATCGCCGCCTTCGTGAAGTATCTCGATCGCAACAAGCAGGCCCTGATCCCCGATCCGATTTCGGTCTCAGCCGAGAAGGACGGGATCGGGATCGATGTCGCGCTGGAATGGAATGATTCCTATTACGAGAACGTGCTGGCCTTCACCAACAACATCCCCCAGCGCGATGGCGGCACGCACCTGGCCGCCTTCCGCGCCGCGCTGACCCGCACGCTCAACAATTATGCCGAGCGCTCGGGGATGCTGAAGAAGGAAAAGGTCAGCCTGTCGGGCGAGGACATGCGCGAAGGCCTGACCGCGATCGTCAGCGTCAAGCTGCCTGACCCCAAGTTCTCCAGCCAGACCAAGGACAAGCTGGTTTCTTCCGAAGTCCGCTCGCCGCTCGAATCGCTGATGAGCGACAAGATGAGCGAATGGCTGGAGGAAAACCCGGCCGATGCCCGCGCGATCATCCAGAAGGTGATCGATGCCGCCGCCGCGCGCGAAGCCGCGCGCCGTGCGCGCGAGATGAGCCGCAAGGGCGCGATGAGCGTCGCCAGCCTGCCGGGCAAGCTCGCCGATTGCCAGGAACGCGATCCGGCCAAGTCCGAGCTGTTCCTCGTCGAAGGCGACTCCGCCGGCGGCTCGGCCAAACAGGGGCGTGACCGCAAGACCCAGGCGATCCTGCCCTTGAAAGGCAAGATCCTCAATGTCGAACGCGCGCGGTTTGACCGGATCATCTCCTCGAAGGAAGTCGGCACGCTGATACAGGCGATGGGCACCGGCATCCGCGACGAATTCAACCTCGAAAAGCTGCGCTACCACAAGATCGTCATCATGACCGACGCGGACGTGGACGGAGCGCATATCCGCACCCTGCTGTTGACCTTCTTCCACCGCCAGATGCCCGAGATCATCAAGGCCGGACACCTGTTCATCGCCCAGCCGCCGCTGTTCAAGGTCACCAAGGGACGCAGCGAGGTCTACCTCAAGGATCAGGCCGCGCTCGATCGCTATCTGGTCGATGCGGGCCTGCAGGGCCGCGTGCTGGAAACACAGGGCGGGGTGCGCGGAGCCGAGGAACTGCGCGCGATCGTGGAAAGCGCGCTCAGGCTCCGCAGCCTGCTCGGCTTCGTTCCGCGCCGCTATGACATGGGCATCATCGAGCAGATGGCGCTGACCGGTGCGCTCGCGCCGGGCCTGTCGGGCGACGCGCTCGCCGCCGCCTTGCAGCGCGCCGCCGGACGGCTCGGCGCGGGCGACCGTGAAGCCCGCTGGAGCGCCGCGCAGCACGAAGATGGCACGGTGGTGTTCGAACGCCTGTGGCGCGGGGTCACCGATGTCCACGAGATCGACGCGCGCTTCCTTTCCAGCACCGAAGCGCACAAGCTCCACGGCCTCGCCGCTGCGCAGGCCGAGATCTATGCCGCCCCCGTCAAGCTCGTGCGCGCAGGCGATGCAGCCGATGAGCCGGAAGCCGAACCTGCCGTCTCTGCCGATCCGCTCGCGGGCGAGGCCGAAGATGCCGCACCCACCCCCGCCGCCATGATCGAGGGTTCCATCAGCCGCCCGACCCAGCTGCTCGACGCGATCTTCGCCGCCGGGCGCAAGGGTCTTGCAATCAGCCGCTACAAGGGTCTTGGAGAAATGAACGCCGAGCAATTGTGGGAAACCACGCTCGATCCCGAAGCCCGTGTGCTGTTGCAGGTCAAGGTCGAGGATGCCGATGTCACCGACGAGATCTTTACCCGGCTCATGGGCGACGTGGTCGAACCGCGCCGCGAGTTCATCCAGGACAATGCCCTCAACGTGGCGAACCTCGATGTCTGATGCCATCAGCCAGCGAGAACCGCCGGGGCCCTCAACGTGGCGAACCTCGATGCCTGATGCCATCAGCCAGCGAGAACCGCCGGGGCCCTCAACATGGCGAACCTCGACAGCTAGACGAACAAGGATGCCCGCCTAAGCCCATGGCCCGCACGCCGCACCGTACCGACCAGTTGCAGCACGCCAGCTTCCTGCTGATCCTCGGCGTGGTCAGCCTGATGATGGCGGTGATCGTGTGGCCCTTTGCCACCGCGCTGCTGTGGGCGGCGCTGGCGGCAATCATGTTCCAGCCGCTCTACCGCTGGATGCTGCGCAAGATGCGCGGGCGACGCAATCCGGCGGCGATTGCGTCTTTGCTGGTGATCTTCTTCGCGGTGCTGGTGCCCGCGCTGTGGCTGGCGACGCTGGTGGTGCAGGAAGCGCTGGTGCTGGTCGCCGCGCTGCAGGCCCAGCCGCTCGATCTCGCGGCGACATACGACAATATCTACGCAATGCTGCCGCAAGCCGTGCAGGAGGCGATGGACAATTCTGGCTGGGCCGACGTGGCGAGCATCCAGACCAGATTGCAGGAACTGCTCGCCGCGAGCGCCGGGATGATCGCCAGTCAGGCTGTCTCGATCGGCAGCGGGGCGCTGGGCTTCATGCTGTCGTTCGGTGTTGGCCTTTACGTGATGTTCTTCCTGCTGCGCGATGGCGAGCGGATCGGGCGCACGCTGCTCAACACCGTGCCGGTGGAACGCTCGATTTCCGAGCGGCTGGCCGAGCGTTTTCTCGGCATCGTGCGCGCCACGATCAAGGGATCGGGCGTGGTCGGGCTGGTGCAGGGCGTGCTGGCGGGGATCAGCTTCGTGATTGTCGGGCTGGAATCGGCCCTGATCTTCGGAGTGCTGACCACGGTGTTTGCGCTGGTACCGGTGATCGGCGCGGGCGCAGTCTACGTGCCGGTGGGGCTGTGGCTGTTGCTGACGGGCGCCATGTGGCAGGGTGTGTTCGTGCTGGTGGTGGGGGTGGTGATTATCTCCTCGGCCGACAATGTGCTGCGCCCGATCCTGGTCGGCCGCGATACCGGCATCCCTGACTGGATCATCCTTGTCACCACCTTGGGCGGCATCAGCTTTCTCGGCTTTTCAGGCATCGTGCTGGGGCCGCTGGTGGCGGGCCTGTTTCTCGCCAGCTGGTCGATCCTGCAGGAATACCGCGAACAGGACGCGCGCACCGGCGAGGAGATCATTCCCATCACGGTCGATGCCTCGGGCCGGGTGCCCGATACCGCGGCAGACTGATAGGTGATGCAGCCGCAGGTGCGTCCCGGAAGCCAGGCCGAGCAGGCCGGACGGCTGGTGCTGGCGGGCCTCGTGGTGGTGATGCTGCCCGCGCTGCCTTTCGGCAATTACCTGATCTACCCCTTCGTCATCCTGACCACCTGGTTCCACGAAATGGGCCACGGGCTGACAGCGCTGGCGAGCGGGCAGGATTTCCGCCAGCTGATGATCTTCGCCAGCGGATCGGGTGTGGCCGAAAGCCAGATCGCCGCCGATGCGCCGCTCTGGGTGCCGGCCGCGATTGCTGCCGGCGGCCCGCTTGCCCCCTGTGCCGCCGGCGCGCTGCTGATTGTCGCCAGCGCCCACCGGCGGCTGTGGCGGCCGGTGCTGTGGCTGACAGCGGCCGCGATTTTCGCCAGCGTGATCATCTGGGTGCGCTCGGCGGTGGGCTATGCCGTGCTGCCGCTGGTCGGCGCCTGCCTCGCGCTGGTGGCATGGCGGGCGGGCGAGGCGCTCACCCGCTTCACCCTGCAATTTCTCGGTGTGCTGGCGGCGATGAGTTGCCTGCGCGATTACCGCTACCTGTTCACCGAGCAGGCGGTGATCGAGGGGCGGCAAGTGCTGTCCGACACCGGCCAGATCGCCGCCGTGACAGGCCTGCCGCACTGGCTGTGGGCAGGGCTGATCCTGCTCGCCTCGGCGGTGATGGTCGGCGCGGCACTGAAATATGCGCTCGCCGAACACCGCCTCAAGCCGCCCCCGCCGAAACGGCCCGCCAATGTGCTGCAATTCCGGCGGGACTGATTGCTAATGCCAGTTCGCTGGCGCATTTCAGCGCGCTAGACAGGCGCGCATGGACATCACCGAAGTCGCCGACCGGCTCGCGATTGCCGAAACCCTCGCGCTTTATTGCCGCGGGATCGACCGCTGCGATGCGCAGCAGCTCGCCGCCGTGTTCACTGCCGATGCCTTGATCGATTATGGCAACGGGGCGCGGCCGGTTGCCGAGGTGATCCCCGCTCTGATGGCGGGCCTTGGTGCCATGCGGCTGACCCAGCACAATATCTCCAACACCGTGATGCGGATCGCCGGCGAAACCGCCAGGGCCGAAACCAACTGCGTCGCGCTGCACCTGATCCCGGCCCCGGATGGCGAGATCGAAGTGGTGGTGGGCGGGCGCTATCTCGACACGCTCGCCAAGCAGGACGGCCGCTGGCGGATTGCCGCGCGGCTCTATGTGATGGACTGGAACCGCACTGCGCCGTCAACCATGGCGCTGGAGGGCGGATTGTTCGACGGGCTGCAACGCCGCGGAGCGCGCGGGGGCGATGATCCCGCCGCCGCCTGGTGGGGGTAAAGCTCAGGACGCGACCTTTAGCGTGTTCACCCCCGAGGCATCGGCCCCGGCTTCGCCCGACAGCCCGATGAACATGGTATCCACGATCCGCGCCAGCTTCTGCTCGGTCAGTTTGGGGCCGATATAGATCAGCGCATCAGGCAGGGTGTAGGGTGATACCATCTGGTTGATCAGCGACAGCGCCTCGTCGATCTCCAGCCCGGCAAAGAAACCGTCAGCCTGCGCCTCGGCGATCAACTCGCACAGGTAGTGATCGGCCAGATCGACGTAGCTGCGCACCCGCTCGAAATTGGCCGCGCCCATCTCGCACAGGATGGTAAAGTGCTCGGGGTCGGCGCGGAAGCGATCGCGCGAGATCACGAAACGGCGGCGGAAGAATTCATACATCTTGCGCTGGGGCGGCAGGTTCGCGGCCAGCACTTCTTCCATCACCGCCAGATGCGGTGCGAGCCACAGCTGCGCCACGGCATCGAAGAGATCGTCGTAATCGGCAAACAGTGCCTCGAACCGCGCGCGCGAAAGGCCGCTTTCCGCGAGCGCGACCGACCAGGGGATTTCCTGCCCGCGCTGCTTGACGAGATCGAGCACGAGGCGCGCGACGCGTTCGCGTTCCTGCTCGCGCAAGGTGGGGGTGATGGCCATGGGCAAGCGCGTCTCCTTGAGTGCGCGCTACATAGGCCAATCAGGCGCAGGCTTAAAGGGCGAGTGGTCGCTTTTTGTGCGACGCAACATGCGGTTGGTCGATCAAGGCATCGCCAGCCCGATCAGAATGGCGGCATTCCCCGCCAGCGCTTCATACGTCATTCTTGCCGGCGATGATGTCGCGCGCCTGCTGTTCCAGCACCTTGAAGCGTTCGTAATCGGGGAGCTTGGAACGGAACCATTGGGCGATCTTGAGCAAGTCCTCGCCGTAATTGCCAGAGGGGATCAGTGGCTCTCCGAAGCTGATGATTCGCCGCGCATTATCGGCAAAGGCCGGGATGATCGGCACGCCGGCAGTTCGCGCGATGTGATAGAAGCCCGATTTCCACTTGCCGTCGCTCTTGCGGGTGCCTTCAACCGCAATCACCAGCGCCAGTTCATCGCGGCGGGCGAATTCGGCGGCGATCTGCTCGGTGGCGTTCAAGCGGCTGCGGCGATCAACCGGGATGCCGCCCATGTCGAACATGAAGTTCTTCATGATCCCGGTGAACAGGGTGTGCTTGCCCATGAAATTGGGGCGAATGCCTTCTTCGTGGGTAGCGCCGGTGAAGAACACGAAGTCCCAGTTGGTGGTGTGCGGTGCCCCGGCGATAACGTATTTCTTGAGATGTTTGGGCAGGGGGCTATCGATCTTCCACCCCCGGATATACCAGATTGCCAGAATGATCCGGCGCACGATGCGCGACAGCAAGGTGGGCTTGCGGTTATGGTTGTGCGGCAATTTGGTGGTCCCTCTCTCCCCTGCGTATCTGCCCGCAATCGGGTGAGTTACGCAAGGGAAAGTGCGAGGGTTTCAGACTACATCCGGAACACCCCGAAGCGGGGCGCCGGCGCAATCGGCGCTTCAAGACACGCCGCAAGCGCCAGCCCCAGCACATCGCGCGTCTGCACCGGATCAACCACCCCGTCGTCCCACAGGCGGGCGGTGGCGTAGTAGGGATTGCCTTCGTCCTCGTATTTCTGGCGGATCGGGGCCTTGAAGGCCTCGGCCTGCTCGGGGGTCCAGCTCTCGGCATCACGGTGAACAGTCGCCAGCACGCTCGCCGCCTGCTCGCCGCCCATCACTGAAATGCGGGCATTGGGCCAGGTGAACAGGAAACGCGGGGAGTAGGCGCGCCCGCACATGCCGTAATTGCCCGCGCCGAAGCTGCCGCCGATCACCACGGTGACCTTGGGCACAGTGGCGGTGGCAACCGCGGTGACGAGCTTTGCGCCGTGCTTGGCGATGCCCTCCGCCTCATATTTCCCGCCGACCATGAAGCCCGAAATATTCTGCAGGAACAGCAGCGGAATGCGGCGCTGGCACGCGAGTTCGATGAAATGCGCGCCCTTTTGCGCGCTTTCGGAAAACAGCACGCCGTTGTTGGCGAGGATCGCCACCGGCATCCCCCAGATGTGGGCGAAACCGCACACCAGCGTGCTGCCGTAATGCGCCTTGAACTCGTGGAATTCGCTGCCATCGACCAGCCGCGCGATCACTTCCTTCACATCGTAGGGCGCGCGCACGTCCTCGGGGATGAGGGCGTAGAGATCATCCGCGTCGAACCTGGGTGGGCGGGGGTCTTTGAGCGCGATGTCCTTGGCCGCCCCGGTGTTCGCGCCGAGGTGCGAGACGATATCGCGCACGATGGTGAGCGCGTGTTCGTCATTCTCGGCCAAGTGATCGACCACACCGGATTTCTTCGCGTGGAGATCGCCGCCGCCAAGCTCCTCGGCGGTGATTTCCTCGCCCGTCGCCGCCTTTACCAGCGGCGGGCCGGCAAGGAAGATCGTGCCCTGATTGCGCACAATCACCGTCTCGTCGGACATCGCCGGGACATAGGCCCCACCGGCAGTGCAGCTGCCCATCACGCAGGCGATCTGCGGGATGCCGGCGGCGCTCATGTTGGCCTGATTGAAGAAGATCCGGCCGAAGTGATCGCGATCCGGAAACACCTCGGCCTGATGCGGCAGGTTCGCCCCCCCGCTGTCGACCAGATAGATGCACGGCAGGCGGTTTTCTGCCGCGATCTCTTGGGCGCGCAGGTGCTTTTTGACCGTCATCGGGTAATAGGTGCCGCCCTTCACGGTCGCATCATTGCACACGATCATGCACTGACGGCCCGCAACGCGCCCCACCCCGCAGATGATCGAGGCGCCGTTGACGTCGCCTTCGTACATCCCGTTGGCGGCGAGCTGCGCAATTTCGAGGAAGGGGGAACCGGGATCAAGCAGCCGTTCCACGCGTTCGCGTGGCAGGAGCTTCCCCCTGCTGACATGCCGCTCCCGGTGCTTTTCCGGCCCGCCCAATGCGGCCTCAGCCACCCGCGCGCGCAGTTGCTGCGCCAGCGCGTGGTTGTGCGCATAGCGCGCCCTTGCCTCGGGGCTTGTCCGGTCAAGCCGGGTGGTGAGAATGGGGGCGGTCATCGCGCGATCACTTAGCGTTTGCGCACAAACTCGGCGCGCAGGACGAGGCCCTTGATGCCGGGATATTTGCAGTCGATTTCCTGCGGATCGCCGGTCAGGCGGATCGACTTGATCAGCGTGCCCTGCTTGAGCGTTTGCCCTGCGCCCTTGACCTCCAGGTCCTTGATCAGCGTCACCGCATCGCCATCGGAGAGGATGTTGCCGACCGCGTCGCGCACCTCGATCCGTTCCTCCGCCGCGCGCCTGGCCGCGAGTTCGGAGGCCGGCAGCCACTCGCCGCTTGCCTCGTCGTAAACGTAATCGTCGTCGGTGCTCATCCTGCTGCTCCTATCAATTCGCGCCCGATCAGCATCCGGCGGATCTCGTTGGTGCCCGCGCCGATATCGAGCAATTTGGCGTCGCGCATGTAGCGCTCCACCGGCCAGTCGGTGGTGTAGCCCGCCCCGCCCAGCGCCTGCACGCTTTCGGCCGCGACGCGGAAGGCGTTCTCGCTGCTGAGCAAAATCACGCCTGCCGCATCAAACCGCGTCGTCTGCCCGGCGTCGCAGGCCTTGGCCACCGCATAGGTATAGGCGCGCGCCGATTGCAGCGCGACATACATGTCAGCGACCTTGGCCTGCATCAGCTGAAAGCTGCCGATGGGTTTGCCGAACTGCTTGCGCTCGCGCAGGTAGGGGATGACGCAATCGAGGCAGGCCTGCATGATCCCGAGCTGCAACCCGGCCAGCACCACGCGTTCATAATCCAGCCCGCTCATCAGCACGCCGACCCCGCCATTCAATGGCCCCATGATGCGGTCTTCGGGCACGAAGCAGTCGGTGAAAACCAGCTCGGCGGTGGGCGAGCCTTTCATCCCGACCTTGCTGATCTTCTGGCCGATGGCGAAGCCCTCGTCGCCCTTTTCGATCAGGAAGGCGGTGATGCCGCGCGACCCTGCGTGACCATCGGTCTTGGCATAGACCACCAGCGTATCGGCTTCCGGCGCGTTGGTGATCCAGAACTTGGTGCCGTTGAGGACGTAGCCGCCCTGCACCGCGTCGGCCTTGAGCTTCATCGAGACCACGTCCGATCCCGCGCCCGCTTCGGACATGGCGAGGCTGCCGACATGCTCGCCCGAGATCAGCCTGGGCAAATATTTCGCCTTCTGCTCGTCATTCCCCCAACGGCGGATCTGGTTGAGGCAGAGGTTGGAATGCGCGCCGTAGCTGAGGCCGACGCTGGCCGAGGCACGGCTGACTTCCTCGACCGCGATCACGTGTTCGAGGTAGCCCAGGCCCAGCCCGCCCCATTCCTCTTCAACGGTGATGCCGTGCAAGCCCAAGGCGCCCATCGGCTCCCACAGTTCGCGCGGGAAGCGATCCTCGCGGTCGATGCGTGCCGCGAGCGGGGCGATCTGCTCGTCGGCAAAGCGCGCCGCGCTGTCGCGGATCATGGCGGCAGCCTCACCAAGCTGGAAATCGAAATCGGGGGTGGCGCGCATTTTATGTCCTGCGGGAGTAATGATTGTTCCGGCACGCCGCATAGCAAGCCCCGGTGCAAAGGCCAATCGCCCGTGCTGGCTCTGGGCGGATTTGGCGTTTAGGGGTTGATGCCATGATCAGCCCGCAACCCCTGCTCGTGTTCGAGAGCGCAGCGCGCGCCTATGGCGAGAGCGTGGCGGTGGCGGGAGTGGACTGCGCGATTGCGCCCGGCAGCTTTGTTGCGCTGGTGGGCGCCTCTGGCTCGGGCAAGTCGACGCTGCTCAAGATGGTCAACACGCTGGTTGCGCCGACCGGCGGGCGGGTGCTGTTCGCGGGCGAGGATGTAACCAGCCTCAAGCCCGCTCACCTGCGCCGCCGGGTGGGCTATGTGTTCCAGGGCATCGGGTTGTTCCCGCACATGAGCGTCGCCGAAAACATCGCCATCGGCCCGCGCCTGACGGGCGAGAAACTCGCGCCCGAACGCATCGCTGAACTGCTGCGGCTGGTCGAACTCGATCCCGCCCTCGCGGCGCGGATGCCCGATGCACTTTCGGGCGGGCAGCGTCAGCGGGTCGGCGTGGCGCGGGCGCTGGCGGGCGAACCCGAACTGCTGCTGATGGACGAGCCGTTCGGCGCGCTCGATCCCGTCACCCGCGACGCGCTGGGCCGCAAGGTGCGCGAGCTGCATGAACGCCTTGGCCTGACCACGGTGATGGTGACCCACGACATGGCCGAGGCGCTGCTGCTGGCCGATCGGGTGCTGGTGATGGACAAGGGCGCGCTGGTTGCCGATGAAACCCCGCGCGCGCTGCTGGCGGGGGCGGGCGGCACGGTGGCGCAGCGGCTCGTTGCCGTGCCGCGCGAACAGGCCGAGCGGCTGGCGGCGATGGAGAGGCAGGGCTGATGGCCGAGATCTGGGACATCCTCCCCGGGCTTGGCGACAAGCTCGCCGCGCACGTCGTGCTCTCGGCCAGCGCCATCGGGCTGGCCATGCTGATCGCACTGCCGCTGGCGGTGTGGGCGGGCCGCTCGCGGACAGTGGCGCGGCTTTCGCTCAGCCTTGCAAGCCTCGTCCAGACCATCCCCGCGCTCGCGCTGCTGGCGCTGTTCTTCCCGCTGCTGCTGAGCTTGCGGGCGGTGTTCGGCGAGGGGCTGCCCACGCTGGGGTTTCTCCCGGCGCTGATGGCGCTGACGCTCTATGCCCTGCTGCCGATCCTGAGGAACGCGGTGACCGCGCAGGCCAATCTCGATCCCGGTGTGCGCGAAGCGGCCGACGGGGTGGGCATGACCCGGTGGCAGAAGCTGGCGCTGGTCGAAGCGCCCTTGGCAGCCCCCTTTATCATGGCGGGCATCCGCACCGCGAGCGTGTGGACCATTGGCGCGGCAACCCTTGCCAGCACCATCGGCCAGCCCAGCCTCGGCGATCCGATCTTTGCCGGCCTGCAGACGCAGAACTGGGCGCTGGTGCTGGCGGGGTGCCTCGCAAGCGCGGGGCTGGCGCTGGCGGCAGATAACCTGCTGTGGGTGATCGAGGTCGGCCTCGCCCGCCGCTCGCGCATCCAGACCTTTGGCGGCATGGCGGCGGTGGCGCTGGGCATCCTTGCCGCCTTGTGGGCGCAAAGCACAGGGAGCGATGAACGCCGCATTGTCATCGCCGCCAAGCAGTTCTCCGAGCAATACATCCTCGCCGAGTTGATCGGCGCGCGGCTTGAAGCGGCGGGTTACGAGGTCGAACTGCGCGAGAACCTCGGCAGTGCGGTGGTGCACAATGCCGTGGCCTCGTCGAATGTTGATATTTCGGTCGATTACACCGGCACGATCTGGACCAACTATCTCAAGCGCTCCGACAATCCCGGGCGCGAAGCGATGTACCAGACGATCCGCGACTGGGAATGGCGGCAGAACGGGGTGAAAGTGCTCGGCCGGCTCGGGTTCGAGAACGCCTATGCCTTCGCCATGCGCGCGGACCGGGCGCGCGAACTGGGCGTCACCTCGCTCAGCGATCTCGCCACGGTCGCTCCCAGCCTCACGGTCGGGGGCGATCCCGAATTCTTCGAACGCCCCGAATGGATCGCGGTGCAGGGCGCCTATGGCTTGCGGTTCGCCAAAAGCCGCAATTTTGCGCCGACCTTCATGTACAACGCGCTGGCCTCGGGCGAGGCCGACGTGATCAGCGCCTATACCTCGGACGGGCGGATCGCGGCGGATCGGCTGGTGGTGCTCGCAGACCCCGAGGGCGCGCTGCCGAGCTATGATGCGATGCTGATGCTTTCCCCCCGCATTTCAGGGGACAAGGGCGTGATCGCCGCGCTTACCCCCATGCTCGGTGCCATCCGCGTCGAGGCGATGCGCGAAGCCAATCTCGCCGTCGACCGCGAGGATGCGCAAAAGCTGACGCCCAAGCAGGCGGCGGAGGGTCTGGCGAAGGCGGCGGGATTATAGTTCGGGCGCGAACTACCCCACCTTCCGCCACACCTGCGTCTGGCAGAAGGGGCCGAGACAGCCCTTCACTTCCAGCACGTTCGGCCCCTTGCGGCGGATCACCGAGCGATAGGTCTTGCCGCTCTTGGGATCATAGATCCGCCCGCGCCACATATCGCCGTCGGCGGTGAAGCCGGACAGGATCGGCAGGCCCAGCAAGCGGCGCTGGCGCAGCGCGGGATCGGGGTTGTTGACATCGCGCTGGTCGACCCCTTGCGGCGGCGGCACGAGGAACTTGTCGAGCGTGCCGCAGATGGCCGTGCCGCAGGGGGCAATCAGCACCACCCCGTCCTTTTCCGCGGTTAACCAGCGCCCGGTCACCGGCTCTGCGGCAAGCGCTGCGGTCGCAGCAGCCACAGCAATCATGGGAAGGGCAAGGACAAGGCGACTGATCACGGCGCGAATCTCCGGCAGGTTCACAGACTGATAGACCGCAACGACGAGCCGCGTCTTCCTCATTGGAAGCCCACCCCGAATGGCCAGCGCCGCCCGCAGATCCCGAGCACCTTGAACAGGGTGCCCATCTGGTTGTCCTCCACCAGCCGGTCGCGCTGGCGCTGGAGCTTGTCCTTCTCGCCCGGGTTGCGCCGCTGAAGCGCTTCGGTGCGCACGTCGATTCCCATCTGGCGCAGCCATTCGCCCTGATATTGCAGGCCCATCAAATCGGCACCCTGCGCCTGCGCGACGTGAGCGAGCAATTCGAAATCGACATGGGCGGTGATGTCGGCCTCGCCCGGATGATCGAACACATCGACCTTCTTGTGCGCCTTGAGGGCCTGCAAGGTGGTGCCCGAAGACAGCTCCATATGGCCGTAATCGATGATCAGCGCCGCGCCGCCCTGTTCCCTGAGGCGCTGGGCAATCTCGGTCATTACCGCCACCGCCGCCGGACTGGTCTCGATCGTCGCGCCTTGCGGGCCGGTGCGCCAGCTGGGCGGGACAATGTGATCCATCCGCTCCTTGCCCGGCTTGAAGGCGAACCTGTCGCCTTCCAGCCCGACCATCCGTTCAAACCAGCCATCGGCCGAGCGCACCAGCTGGTGGATCGGCAGCGCGTCGAAGAATTCGTTGGCGACAATCAGCAGCGGAGCATCGTCGGGCAGGGTCGAAAGATCGTGGTGGTGGTGACAATCCGGGAAGGCTTCGCGCTGGATTGCCCGCAATGCCGGCGAGGTCTCGACGAAGTGCACCTGCGGCGCGAATTCGTAACGCGCTGCCGTGGTCAGCGCATCTCTGGCGAGCGTGCCGCGCCCCGGCCCCAGCTCGACATAGTGGATGCGCTTGCGGCTGCCCATGCGCACCCACAGATCGGCAAACCACAGCCCGATCAGCTCGCCGAACATCTGGCTGATTTCGGGCGCGGTGATGAAATCGCCCTGATCCCCGAGCGGATCGCGGCTGGCGTAATAGCGCGCGTTGCTTTCGGCGATGTAGTGGGCAAGGCTGATCGGCCCGCTCTGCTTGATCAACCGGCGGAAGCTCTTGCCGAGATCGATCCTGGCGCGCGCGGCGGCTTCGGCCTCCAGCCTGGCCTGTGCCTCGGCCTTGGCGCGCTTTGCCGCTTCGGCTTCGGCGCGGGCCTTCTCTGCGGCTTCGCGGCGAGCCTGTTTGTCGGCTTCGGCCTTGGCTTTGGCAGCGGCTTCAGCTTCGAGCCGGGCCTTTTCGGCAGCCGCGGCCTTGGCGGCGGCGGCAGCTTCGGCCTTGGCTTTCTTTGCCGCTTCGGCCCTGGCCCTCGCCTCGGCGGCGAGACGGGCCTTTTCCTCCGCCTCGGCCTTCTTGCGGGCTTCGGCCTCGGCCTTGGCGCGGGCCTTGGCTTCGGCTTCTGCCCGTGCCTTCTCCTCGGCCTCGCGGCGAGCCTGCTCTTCGGCGGCGGCGCGGGCGGCGGCTTCGGCTTTGGCCTTGGCTTCGGCCTCTGCCCGTGCCTTTTCCTCGGCCTCGCGGCGGGCGCGGGCTTCGGCGGCGGCGCGGGCGGCGGCTTCGGCTTCCGCTTTGGCGCGCGCTACGGCTTCGGCTTCTGCCCGTGCCTTTTCCTCGGCCTCGCGGCGGGCCTGCTCTTCGGCGGCGGCGCGGGCGGCGGCTTCGGCTTTGGCCTTGGCTTCGGCTTCTGCCCGTGCCTTTTCCTCGGCCTCGCGGCGGGCCTGCTCTTCGGCGGCGGCTTTCTCGCGGGCTTCGCGCTCGGCAGCGGCGCGGGCTTCGGCCTTGGCGGCGGCTTCGGCTTCAGCGCGGGCCTTGGCCTCGGCGCGGGCGCGCTCGCGTTCGCGCTGCTCGGCCTCCGCCCTCGCCTTCGCTTCGGCTTTGGCCTGCGCTTCGGCAGCCGCCCTGGCGTTCGCCGCAGCCTCGGCCTTGCGGCGCGCCTGCTCTTCTTGATCGTCCTCGGGATCGATCAGCCGCAGCGTCGGACGCCAAGCGGCACCGCCGTTCAGACCGGCTGCGTCGTTCCCGCCCCCAGCGGCTTCTTCCGCAAGGCGTAGAGCACGACAATCAATCCAGTCAGGATAAGCGGTATGGTCAGCCATTGCCCCATCGATAGCCCGGTCCGGGCCGCAAAGTCAGCCAGCTGTGCGTCGGGCTGACGGAAAAATTCGTTAACGAAGCGCGAAATCCCGATGCCAAGCGTGAACACCCCGGCGAGCATCCCGGGACGATAGCGCGCACGGGTTTTCCAGAACAGCAGCATCATCACGATCAGCAGCGCCAACCCTTCGAGCCCGGCCTGATAGAGCTGGCTGGGGTGGCGCGGCAATTCGTCGGCAGCGGGAAACACCATCGCCCATGGCACGTCGGTGGGCCGGCCCCACAGCTCGCCATTGACGAAATTGGCAAGGCGGCCGAGCAGCATCCCCATCGGCACGCCGACGCTGACATAATCGACCACGCGGATGAAGTTGAGCCGGTCGCGCCAGGCGACATAGGCCATCGCCAGCGTCACCCCGATCAGCCCGCCATGGAACGCCATCCCGCCGTCCCACAGCCGCAGCAGCTTCCACGAGACAAAGCCTTCGCCCGAAAAATCGGTGAAAGCGGATGGGATGCCCGTTTCGCCCCCGGTGTAGAAGGCCGCATAACCCAGCCGCCCGCCGACGATGACCCCGAGCGTGCAATAGAAGAACAGGTCATCGGCATGGCGCTGCGCCATCGGCGCACCGGGCTGTTTGAGCATTTTCGAGGTATGCCAATAGGCAAAGATCACCCCGATGAGGTAAGCGAGCGAATAGAACCGCAAGGTGAAGAAGCCGAGATCAATGCCGGGCCTGAGGCCGAGATCGGCCCACTGGATCGGAGCGGCGGCGCCGCTTGCGGCAAGTAGTGACAGCACGAAGCGAACCTCTTAATGACAATAACATGCCGTATTGGCGGGCCTGATCTGACCGTGGCGCGCGGGTGCTTGTGGCACAGCGCGCCGGACAGGGAAAGGGGCGCGGGCTGCCAACGGGGCGAGGGATCGGATGACAGGCTGTGCGAAACGCGCGGCAGTCCTCCAGAACAGAGAGAGGAAAGGATACCGCATGCCCACCCAGCTGGACAATGCGCTTGAAGCGATCATGGCCGCGCTCACGGCCGAAGGACAGCCCTTCGCCACCGTGCCCTTCATCCGCGACGGGGTGGAAATGCCCGCCTTCGCCGGCGCCCCGCCAAGCCTGGCACATTATTTCGCGCATTTCTGCCATGAACACCGCGATGTGCCTTTCCTCGTCGATGGCGAGATCCGGCTGACCTTCGCCGAAACCTATTCTGCCGCGACCTGCGTGGCGGAAAGCCTCGTCCATGATCACGGCATTGCCAAGGGCGAGCGCATCGGCATCGCCGCGCGCAATTCGGCCAACTGGATGATCGCCTATATGGGAATCATCATGGCGGGCGGCTGCGCCACGCTGCTCAACGGCTTTTCTTCCGGTGAAGAACTGGCCTACGGGCTCGATCTGGCCGAAGCGAAGCTGGTGCTGGCCGATGCCGGGCGCGCGGCGCGGCTTGAAGGCCATGCCCATCCGGCCAAGGTGGTGCTGTTCGATCACGGCAATGCCCCTTCGGCCGGGCTTGCCCATGTGTGGCGCGTGCCGCAGGGCACCAGCGCGGCCATGACGATGCTGGGGCAGATCGGCCCGGACGATATTGCCACCATCCTCTACACCTCGGGTTCGACCGGCAAGTCCAAGGGCGCGTGGTCGGATCACCGCGGCGTGGTGCACGGGGTGATGAGCTACATCGCCCAGAGCGCCATGGCCAAGGTCCACCTCGAAAGCAGCGAAGGGGCGATCACCGATCAGCCCTGCGCGCTGGTGGCGGTGCCGCTGTTCCATGTCACCGGCGAGGTGCCGCTGTTCCTCCAGAGCTTTGCGATCGCGCGCAAGCTGGTGCTGATGCCCAAGTGGGATGCGGGCCTTGCGATCCGGCTGATGGCGGAGGAAGGCGTTACCTATTTCGTCGGCGTGCCGCTGATGAGCTACGAGATCGCCAACCACCCTGATCGCGAGAAATACGATCTGTCGAAGTGCAAGAGCTTTGCCGCGGGCGGCGCGCCGCGTCCGGTGGAGCATGTCACCCGCATCAAGGAAGCCTTCCCCGGCGGCTTCCCGCTGCTGGGCTATGGCCTGACCGAAACCAACGCGGTCGGCTGCGGCAATTTCAACGAGAACTACCTCGCCAAGCCCGGCTCGACGGGGCGCGCATCGAAGCCGCTGGTCGATCTGCGCATTCTCGACGATGCCGGTAACGAACTGCCGCAGGGGCAGGTGGGCGAGGTGTGCATCCGCTCGGTCGCCAATTTCCGCGGCTACTGGAAGAACGAGGAGGCGACCAAGGCCGCCTTCACCGACACCGGTTTCTTCCGCACCGGCGATCTCGGCTATCTCGACGCGGACGATTACCTGTTCATCGTCGATCGCAAGAAGGACATCATCATCCGCGGCGGCGAGAATATCTCGTGCATCGAGGTCGAGGATGCGATCTACGCGCATGACGACGTTGGCGAATGTTCGGTGTTCGGCCTTGCCGACGAACGCTTCGGCGAGGTGCCGGCGGCGGTTTACCGCATGAAGGAAGGCCGCGCGCCGATCACCCCGGGCGAATTGCGCGCCTTCCTGCTCGAACGGATCGCGCCGTTCAAGGTGCCGCTCGAACACCAGATCTGGATCACCGAGGAGGCCCTGCCGCGGCTCGGCACCCAGAAGATCGACAAGCGCACCGTCAAGGCGCGCTATGCCGACGCGGCGGCTGCGGCGTGATCCGCGCATGAAGCCACCCCATGTCGCCTAGACGGGTTCCCGGCCAGCGCACGATCATCGACCGGCGCGCGCTGGCCGACGAAGTCGCCGCGCTGCACGCCGCGCAAGGGGCCGGCGCGCGCGCGGCGATCGTGAAGGCGCTGCGGGCGGCGCTCGAGGGCGGGCGGGCCGAGCTGGCGCGGCGGCTCGCCGGGGCGCCCTCGGCCGGACACGAGGTGACGGGGGGCTATTCCTTCCTCACCGATCAGCTGCTGCGGGTGATCCACGATCACGTCACCACCGATCTTTACCCCGTCGCCAATCGCACCCAGGCCGAACGGCTCGCGATCCTTGCCGTGGGCGGCTATGGGCGCGCCGAGATGGCGCCGCATTCGGACATCGATATCGCCTTCATCACCCCGATGAAGCGCTCGCCCTGGTGCGAGCAGGTGATCGAGGCGATGCTCTACCTGCTGTGGGATCTCGGCCTCAAGGTGGGCCACTCGAGCCGCACCGTCAGCGATACGATGCGCATGGCGAAGCAGGATCTGACGATCCGCACCGCGCTGCTCGAAAGCCGGCTGGTGTGGGGCGACCAGCCGCTTTACGAGGAGTTGCGCCAGCGCTTCTGGAACGAAGTCGCCAAGGATGCAGAGCGCCAGTTCCTGACCCAGAAGCTGGCCGAGCGTGACGCGCGGCACAAGCGCATGGGCGACAGCCGCTATGTCGTCGAGCCCAACATCAAGGACGGCAAGGGCGGCCTGCGCGATCTCCAGACGCTTTACTGGATCGGCAAGTTTGTCCACCGGGTCGAAACGTCGAGCGAGCTGGTCGATGTCGGTTTGCTCACGCCGGGCGAATATCGCAGCTTCCGCCGTGCCGAGGGGTTCCTGCTGGCGGTGCGCAGCCACATGCACATCATCACCGATCGCGCCGAGGACCGGCTGACCTTCGATCTCCAGCGGCAGGTGGCCGAACGGATGCAATTCGCCGAACGGCCGGGCAAGAGCGCGGTTGAACGGTTCATGCAGTACTATTTCCTGCAGGCCAAGCGCGTCGGCAGCCTGACCGGCGTTTTCCTTGCCCACCTCGACGAGGAATTCGCGAGAAAGCGCACCCGCAGCGGGTTCTTCGCCGGATGGATCCAGCGCCCCCGGGTGTTCAAGGGCTACACGGTCGAAGGCGGGCGGCTGCGCGCACCGGGTGAAGACTGGTTCCGGGCCGATCCGGTGCGGCTGATCGAGGTGTTCCGGCTGGCCGAGTCCGAGGGGCTGGAGGTGCACCCCGAAACCATGCGCCAGGCCGGACGCGATGCGAAGCTGATCGACGCCGGCGTGCGCCGCGACAAGCGCGCCAATGCGCTGTTCCTCGAACTGCTGGCCGGCCGCAAGGACCCGGAAACCGCGCTGCGCTGGATGAACGAGGCGGACGTGTTCGGCCGCTTCGTCCCCGATTTCGGACGGGTCAACGCGCAGATGCAGTTCGACATGTATCACCACTACACGGTCGATGAACACACCATCCGCGCGATCGGGCTGCTCAGCCAGATCGAGCGCGGGCTGCTGAAAGGCGATCACCCGCGCGCGACACGGGAGTTTTCGCGCCTTGCCTCGCGCCGCGCGCTCTATGTCGCGGTGCTGCTGCATGATATCGCCAAGGGCCGCGGAGGCGATCATTCGGTGCTCGGCGCGGAGGTGGCGCACCGGCTGTGCCCGCGCTTCGGGCTCGACGAACGCGAGACCGATCTGGTCGCCTGGCTGGTGCTGCATCACCTGCTGATGAGCCGCACCGCGCAGAAGCGCGATCTTACCGATCCCAAGACGATCGAGGATTTCGTCGGCGAGGTGCAGAGCCTCGAACGCCTGCGCAACCTTGCCATCCTCACGGCGGTGGATATCCGCGCGGTCGGGCCGGGCACCTGGAACAGCTGGAAAGGCCAGCTCCTGGGCGAGCTTTACGATGCCGCAGAAGAACGCCTGCGACTCGGCCACAAGACCTCCGGCCGCAAGCAGCGGGTGGCGGCCAAGAAGGATGCGGTCGCGCGGCTGCTGGGCGAGCGCGAGGATCTGGTCGATTCCGCCGGCGCGCTGCTCGGCGATGCCTACTGGATTGCCGAACCCGAAGACATCATCGCCAGCAACCTGCTGCAATATGATGCCGCAATCGCCGCAGGCGAGCCGCTGTCGATCCGCTGCGAGCCCGACGAGGTGCGCGGCGCAACCCGCGTCAATGTCATCGCCGCCGACCATCCCGGGCTGTTCTATCGCATGGCGGGGGGCATTCATCTGGCCGGCGGCAACATCATCGATGCGCGCATCCACACCGCCAGGAGCGGCTATGCGGTCGACAATTTCCTGGTGCAGGACCAGCACGGCCAGCCGATGGGCGAGGACGCGCAGATTGCCCGGATCAAAAAGGGCATCCGCGATGCGCTGCTGGCCAAGGTCGAACTGGTGCCCAAACTGGCGGCACGGCCCTTGGCGCATTCGCGCGCCAGGGCCTTCGATGTCGCGCCGCGGGTCGGGTTCGACAATGATGCCTCGAACCACTTTACCGTGATCGAGGTGACCGCGCGCGATCGTCCGGCGCTGCTCAACCGGCTGGCCCATGCGCTCTACAAGGCCAACCTGATCGTCCATTCGGCGCATATCACCGCCTATGGCGAGGCGGCGGCCGATACCTTCTACGTCACCGACCTTACCGCAACCAAGATCAAGGCACCCGAAAGGCTTGCGGAAATCGAGGCCGCGCTGCTTGCCGCGGCAAGCGATCACCGACAGCAACAGCTCGAACAGGCGTAGCGCACTTTTCCGATCATTCGATCAGGATGCTCCGGCGCAAACGGACCGCTTGATAGATGCAAGTCTCTGAATATGCAGCGATTTGCAGGTTATCCGCAGCGCGACATGATAGGTTGCAATTGCGTGACGTATTGCTATCCGGGCGCACCTCAACCCAGGGAGAGTTATAACATGACCACCACAATCCCCCTGCCCAGCCCCCTCCGGCTCGGCAAGCTTGCCCTTCTGCTTGGCACGGCAGCCTTCTCCCCCTTCGCTGCCGCAGCCCAGGACAGCGATGAGCCCATCGCAGAAGAACGTGCCAGCACGATCGATTCGATCAATGAAATCCTCGTCACCGGCACCAAGAAGAAGGATGCCGAAAATGTGCAGGATATCCCGCTGGCGGTGACCGCGTTCAACGCCGGCACGCTCGAAGCCTTCAAGATCCGCGACATTTCGGGCCTGTCGTTCCAGGCCCCGACTGTCAGTCTTGATCAGGTCGGAACCAGCCGCGGCACCGCCAACTTCACCGTGCGCGGGCTCGGCATCAACTCCTCGATCCCCTCGATCGACCCGACCGTCGGCGTGTTCGTTGATGGCGTCTATCTCGGCATCAACGGCGGCGTGGTGTTCGACCTGTTCGATCTCGACAGCGTCGAAATCCTGCGCGGCCCGCAGGGCGTGCTGTTCGGCCGCAACGTCACCGGCGGCGCGGTGGTGATCAACACCGGCAAGCCGACCGAAGATTTCCGCGGCAAGTTCCGTGCGGCCGTTGACGGCCCGGCATTGGATGGCGGGCGCGGCGGCCCCAACTACACCGTCAGCGGCGTCATCTCCGGCCCGATCGTCGAGGACGTGCTGCTGTTCAAGCTTGGCGCCTATTACAACAAGGATGAAGGCTATTTCCGCAACCTTGCCTCGCTGACCAATGCGGCCATTCCGGAAAATCACGGCAAGGCGGAAACCAAGATCCTGCGCGGCGCTCTGGAAGCGCGGCTCGGCGGGCTTAACCTCACCGGCAAGCTCGACTATTTCGAAAGCGATGGCGATGGCCCCTCGGCCCAGAACCGCGGCTTCTTCGATCGCAACAGCTTCGACTTTGCGATCGACGAGCCGGGCGGCTATGCCAACGAGATCTGGACCGGCTCGCTCACCGCGACGCTCGATATCGGCCCCGGCACGCTCACCAACGTGTTCGGCTGGCGCAAGTATGATGCCACCACCCGCGGCGACATCGATGCGACCCCGCGCTTCCTGTTCCATTCAAGCACCGAGACCGCGCAGGAGCAGTTCTCGAACGAGCTGCGCTACGCCCTGTCGTTCGACAGCGTCGATCTGACCATCGGCGGCTTCTGGTTCGAACAGGATCTTGCCTATACCGAAACCCGCGAACTGCGCCGCGATTTGCCGGTGAACCTCCAACCGCCGGTGTTCTATGGTGGCGGCTCGCAGAATCACGAAGTGATCGGCGTGTTCGCCAACGCCCAATGGGAATTCGTCGACAACCTTTCGCTGATCGCCGGGATCCGCTGGAACCAGGAAACCAAGGATGCGGGCGTGACTTACGTACTGCCGCGCCCGCAGTGTTCGGTGGTGCTGGGAACCTGCCCGACCGGCACCAGCCCGTTCAACCCGGCCACCGAAACCAACGGCTTCACCGATCGCGTGCGGTTCCGCAACGTTTCGCCCAAGCTCGGCCTGCAGTACGAGTTCGCCAACAGCCAGGTCTATGGCCACTGGAGCCGCGGCTTCCGGTCGGGCGGCTACAACTTCCGCATCACCAACGTCGCGGTGTTCAACCGCGCCTTTGCAGCGACCGGCAACCTCTACTTCGATGAAGAGCAGGTCGACAATTACGAGATTGGTGGCAAGTTCCAGACGGCGGATCGTTCGTTCACGCTCAATGCGGCGGCCTACATCACCAAGGTCGGCAACATGCAGCGCGAAGTGAACCTTGCCGATCCGGGCGCAGGGGTGGTGCAGAACATCCTCAACACCGCAGATGCGACGATTACCGGCTTCGAGGCCGAAGCGCGGATGCGGGTTTCGGACAGCCTCGCCTTCACCGCCAATATCGGGATCATCGATGCCGAATATGATCGGGTGCTGTTCGATATCTCGGGCGACGGCGTGATCAACGATACCGACCTCGCGCTGAGCCTGCCGCGCGTTCCCCCGATCACGGTGGGCATGGGGCTGATCCATGACTGGGATCTGGGCAGCAGCAACATCCTCACGCGGATCAACTACCAGTACCGCGACGAGGCGGCCTATACCGACGACAACCTCGGCTGGCTCAACGCGCTGTCGAACCTCGAGGCCAACATCACCTGGAACACCCCGATCGAAGGGCTGTCGCTGTCGGTCTATGGCCGCAACCTGCTCGACGAAGTGCAGGAAGGCGGCGATACGCAGGTGCCGTTCGGCGGCCCGAACTCAACCGGCGTGCGGCGTCCCTTCGCGCCGAACCCGACCGCGGGCACCTTCTCGCCGCTGATGCGCGGCCGCAACGTCGGCATCGAGGCGATGTTCGAGTTCTGATTTTCGCGCCCCGTCCGGGGTGCGATTTCCTCGCTCACGCGACCCCAAGGTCGCGTCGCTGCGGGCGGCCGGTCGGCCTTGCGGTCGCTTCGCGACCGATGCTCGCGGCAAGAGAAAGGGGCGCTCCGGTCCGGGGCGCCCCTTTTCGTTGGAGTCCTTGTTCGCCTACCGCTGCGCTACTTGAGGCGGGTCCTTGTTCGCCTACCGCTGCGCTACTTGAGGCGGGTCCTTGTTCGCCTACCGCTGCGCTACTTGAGGCGGGTCCTTGTTCGCCTACCGCTGCGCTACTTGAGGCCGATCAGCCTCTTTGGCCGAACAGCGCGGTGCCGACACGAACATGGGTTGCCCCCAGCATCACGGCGGTCTCGTAATCGCCGCTCATGCCCATACTGAGTCCTTCGAGCCCGTGATCCGCCGCCAGTTTCGCCAGCAAGGCGAAGTACGGTGCGGCTTCGGTGTCGGCAGGAGGAATGCACATCAGCCCGGCGAGCGGAATGTCGCACCTGCGCACGTCCTTCAGAAATGCCGGCAGCCCGGCAATCGCGCAGCCGCCCTTCTGCGGCTCGTCGCCGATATTGACCTGCACGAAGCACGGCCGCCACAGCCCCGCCTTGTCCATCGCGCGTGCCAGCGCGGTCAGCAGGCTGGGGCGATCGAGCGAGTGGATCACGTCGAACAGTGCCACGGCTTCTTCCGCCTTGTTCGATTGCAGCTGGCCGATCAGGTGCAGTTCGATGTCGGGGTGCGCCGCGCGCAGCGCGGGCCACTTGGCGTGCGCCTCCTGCACCCGGTTTTCCCCGAACACCCGCTGCCCGGCGTCGATCAGCGGCTGGATGGCGGGCGCATCGTAAGTCTTGCTGACCGCGATCAGCGTGACATCGGCGGGCGCGCGGCGGGCGGGCTTGCAGACGCGGGCGATATTGGCCTGCACTTCGGCAAGGCGGGTTGCTGCATTGTCCATGCTGCGCGCTATAGAGACGCGGTGACGCAGATAAAGACCCTTCCCGGCCTGTGGCTGATCTCGGACGCGCGCAATGATGCGGGGCTGGCGCGTGCGCTGACGCGTCTGCCACGCGGTTCGGGGTTCATCTACCGCCACTACCACCTGCCCGATCCCGAGCGGTTCTGCCGGTTCCGCCAGCTGCGCCGCATCGCGCAGGCACGGGGGCATCGGGTGATTCTCGCCGATTCAGCCCTGACCGCGCGCGCATGGGGGGCGGACGGGATCTATGGCAGCCCCCGCAGCCTCTACCCCCGCCGCGCCGGGCTGATCCACCTCGCCACCGCGCATGATCTGGCCGAGCTGGGGCTTGCCGCAAGGCTGGGGGCCGATGCGGCGCTGCTGTCGCCGGTGTTCCCGACCCGATCGCATCCGGGCGCGGCGGTGCTCGGCCCGGTGCGCTTCCGCCTGCTGGCGCGGCAGGCGCGAGTGCCGGTGATCGCGCTGGGCGGCATGAATGCCCAGCGCGCGCGGACGCTCGGCTGGAACCGCTGGGCCGCCATCGACGCCTTTGTTACCATACCCCATTCGCGGTGCGAAATCCTCGCTCGCGCGACCTGACAGTCGCATCGCTGCGGACGGCCGGTCGGCCATGCAGCCCGACGGGCCGATAAGGACTACGCAAACGCCTCGCCGCACATCGCTTGACCCGGACTCTCCGAGGATTCATGATGTGTTCCGCACAGGAGACCCCCATGGCCAGCCGCGCCGTTACGCCCCGAACCAAGAATGGCCGCAAGTCGGTGATGAGCAAATCCGATGCCGAATGGCGCGCCGGGCTGCGGCGCGGCTTGCGCCGGCTGGCACAGATGACGGGGGCCGCGGTGCTGCTCGGGGCGATGGTGTTCCTCGCGCTCGCATTGGTAAGCTACACCCAGACCGACCCCAGCCCTTCGACCGCCGCCGATCCGCGCGACGTGGCCAACTGGATGGGCGCAGCCGGTGCCTGGGTGGCCGACCGCGTGCTGCTGGTGTTCGGCCTGCCCGGCGCGCTGCTGCTGCCGCTGCTTTATGTCAGCGCGCGCAAGCTGTGGCGCGATGTCGAGAACGGTGACGAAGCCGAGACGACCCCGTGGTGGCTACCCACCGGCCTGTTGCTGATTGCCATGACGCTGCTGTCGACCGTGCTCAGCCTCGCCTTCGACGGGCCGGGCGGAACGCTGCCCGCACAGGCGGGGGGGCTGGCCGGCCTGCTCGGCGCGGGCGCGGTGCAGGCGCTGGCGGCGCGCATTGCGGGCGATGCGCAAGGCTGGGTGATCCTCGCTGCGGGGCTGGTGTGCCTTGCCGCCGGCGTGGGCCTTCTGACCCGCATCTTCGCGATTGATTGGCGGATGCTGGTGAGCCTGCCCGAATTTCTTGGCGGCGGATCGCCTGGCGGGCTGCTGCGCCGCCTGCCGCTGCCGGGCCGCAAGGCCGCGCCGGCGCTGGTCTTTGCCGATGATGAGGACGAGGATGCCCCCGCCCGCCCGCGCCGCGCGGCCAAGGGCGAGGCCGCCCCCGTCACGATCGACGCTTCCCCGCGCCGCGCACCCGAAATTTCCGACCCCTCGGCCCCGCCCAGACGTGCCCAGCCCGCCAAGACCGCGCAGGGCGACATGTTCGCAGCCTTCAAGCTGCCGAGCCTCGACCTGCTGGCCGAACCGCCCGCCGACAAGGCGCCCCGGCTCGACAAATTGGCGCTGGAACGCAACGCCCGCCTGCTCGAAAACGTGCTCGATGATTTCAACGTGAAGGGCGAGATCACCGCGGTGCGCACCGGGCCGGTGGTGACGATGTACGAACTCGAACCTGCCCCCGGCATCAAGGCCAGCCGCGTGGTTGGCCTGGCCGAGGATATCGCCCGCAACATGAGCGCCATTTCGGCCCGCGTCTCGCCGATACCCGGGCGCACGGTGATGGGGATCGAACTGCCCAATCAGGATCGCCAGATGGTGGCGCTCAAGGAACTCGCCGCCTGCGCCGCCTTTGCCGAAGCCAAGGGCAACCTGCCGATCATCCTCGGCAAGGATATTGCAGGCGAGCCGGTGATCGCCGATCTGGCCGCCATGCCGCACCTGCTGGTCGCCGGGACGACCGGGAGCGGCAAGTCGGTCGGGCTCAACGTCATCCTGCTCTCGCTGCTCTACCGCTTCACGCCATCCGAACTGCGCCTGATCCTGATCGATCCCAAGGTGCTGGAACTCAAGACCTACGACGACATCCCGCATCTGCTCTCCCCGGTGGTGACCGAGCCGGCCAAGTCGGTGCGCGCGCTGAAGTGGGCGGTCGAGGAGATGGAGCGGCGCTACCGCATGATGAGCGCGATTTCCTCGCGCAACATCAACTCCTTCAACGAAAAGGTCAGCGCCGCAATCGCGAAGGGCAAGCCGCTCGGACGGCGGGTGCAGACCGGCTTCGATCCCGAAACCGGCGAGCCATTGTTCGAGGAAGAACAGCTCGATTACCAGCCGCTGCCGCAGATCGTGCTGATCGTCGACGAACTGGCAGACCTGATGGTCACCGTGGGCAAGGAAATCGAGGTGCTGATCCAGCGCCTTTCGCAAAAGAGCCGCGCGGCGGGCATCCACCTCATCATGGCGACCCAGCGCCCCTCGGTCGATGTGATCACCGGCGTCATCAAGGCCAACCTGCCGACCCGCATCAGCTTCAAGGTGACCAGCCGGATCGACAGCCGCACGATCCTTGGCGAACAGGGGGCAGAACAGCTGCTGGGCAAGGGCGACATGCTCTACAAGCCCAACACCGGCGCAATGGTGCGCGTGCACGGCCCGTTCGTGTCCGACGAGGAAGTCGAAGCCGTGGCCGATTTCTGGCGCGGCCAGGGCAGCCCTGAATATGTCGATGCCGTCACCGAGGAACCCGAGGACGGCTTGGGCGGCTTCGGCTTCGAGGACGATCTCACCGCCTCGGACAACCCCGAAGAACGCAGATACCGGCAGGCCTGCCAGATCGTGTTCGAAAACCAAAAGGCGAGCGGAAGCTGGCTCCAGCGCCAGATGGGCGTGGGCTACAACACCGCTGCCAAGTGGATCGAGCGGATGGAGGAAGACGGCTTGGTCGGGCCCGCCAACCATGTCGGTCGCCGCGAAATCTACCGCGACAAGGATGGCAATCCGCTCTGACGCGTGGCGAACCAACGCCCGCGCTTTGCAACAGGCTGCGCGGGTTTGAAATTAGGGTTAGTATTTTCTCAACGGCGACCTCGTAAGACCACCAGGGTCAACGGGGAACTACTTCATGCATTCTTTCATTCCGGCGCTCACCCGGATGCTGGCGGGGCTCCTTGCACTCCCTTGTGCGATTCGGCCAGCAGCGCAGGGCGGCCACGCCCCCCCGCGCGAGCGCGAGGGTTACCGGCTGACTGTGTCGCTGGGCTACGCCTTCTGACATGCTCGCCCGGCTGAGGCAAATCTGGACGCGCGCCACCCCGCAGGTCAGGCGTCCGGCCTATATCGGCCTCGCCGTCGGCCTGGTGCTGGCGACGCTGGTGGCGCTTGGCATCGCCAATACCGGCACCTTCTTCGTGCTGCCCTCGAACCTTGGCGGTGTCGCCACCTCGCAGGCGATCTGGGGGCTGAAGCCGTCGAACCTGCTGATGGTGCTGCCGCTGGGCGCATTCCTGGTGGTGCTGGCGCGCAGCTTTGTCGGGCTGAAGGCGTTCGGCCTGTTCACCCCGATGCTGATCGCGCTCGCCTTTCTCCAGATCGGCCCGGTCATGGGGCCGGTGGTGCTGTGCTCCTCGGTCGCGGTCGGCATGATCGTCACGCCGGGCCTGCTCAAGCTGCGAATGACCCGGGTCGGCTTTCTCGGGGTGCTGATCTCGTTGATCGTGCTGGTGCTGGTGGCGCTGCTGATGGTGCTCGATACCGAGCTGCAGGTCGATGCCTTCCCGGTGATCGTCTGCGCGCTGTCGGTCGAGCGGTGGTGGAAGCAGATCGGCAAGGACGGGCCCAAGCCGGCTGCAAAGATGGCGCTCAACACTTTCCTGCTGGCGGTGGTGATCCAGTTCGTGATGGTTTCGGACTTTGCGCTGGCGCTGATCGAATGGTCGCCGCTGCTGATGCCGGCCTTCACCGCGGTGGCGATCGGGGTGCTGGGCCGGTATCGCGGGCTGCGGCTTTCGGAACTTCACCGCTTTGCGCCAATCTGGCTCGAACGGCGGCGGCAGGCGCGGCTCAAGGCCAATCCCGACCAGCTCGAACTCGATCTGGGGCTCGATGCGCCCGTCCCGCAGGAACGCCGCGCAGAAGAACCCGCGCCGCTCGGGGCGATGTGGGTCATCAGCTCGCCCGACGATCTGGCGCCGGGGCGCCGCAGGCGCACGCCGCAGCCGATCCAGCCCAACGCCATGACCCAGTTCGATCCGAATGCGGGGCCGCCGCTCCGGCCGCTGATCCACAATGCCTGGGTGATCCGCTCGGTCGAGGACGTCTGAGATGCTGGGCCTGTTCCGCAAGCAGCGCCGCAATGACGAGCCGATGCGCCGGCTGCATTCGCCACAGCTTGACCGGGTCGATGAAATTCTCGGCATCAACATGCGCAACGCACTGATTGCCAAATACAATCCGCGTCACGCGATCGAGCGCGCGCGGGACAAGGTCGCAGCCAAGATGGCGCTCGAAGCAGCGGGGATCGCCTGCACCGGCACGATTGCGGTGATCGATGACCACCAGAAGCTCGGCAATTTCCGTCCAAGCCGCGATATGCCCGATGCCTGGGCGATCAAGCCCGCGCGCGGCTCGCAGGGCGACGGGATCCTGCTGGCCGTCCGGCGCGAGGGCAACACCTGGTTCAAAGGCTCGGGCGCACCGCTGCCCGAAGAGGTGGTGATGCACCACATCCAGAAGGTGGTCGATGGCGGCTTTTCCGGCGATTCGGCGTCCGACGATGCGGCGCTGATCGAACCGCTGATCATCGCCGATCCGGCGCTGGCGGGGATCGTCCCCGAAGGCCTGCCCGACCTGCGGGTCATCAGCCTGCACCACACCCCGCTGATGGCGATGGTGCGCCTGCCCACGATCGAATCCGACGGCAAGGCCAACCTCCACCAGCGCGCCATCGGGGCCGGGATCTCGCTGGAGACCGGCCGCATCATCCGCGCAGTGGTGAAAGGCGAAGTCATCACCCACCATCCCGATACCGGCGTGCCGCTGATCGGATTCGAGATCCCGCACTGGAAGCGCGTGCTGGAGCTTGCCTCGAAGTGCGGCCCGGCGGTGGGGCTGGGCTATTGCGGCGCGGACATCGTGCTCGATGTCAACGAAGGCCCGCTGGTGATCGAGGTCAATGCCCACCCCGGGATCGAGATCCAGAACATCAACCAGGCCGGGCTCAAGGCGCGGATCGCGGCGACCGGCGAAGATTTCCGCTAAAGCCTCTGCACGCCGGGTGGAATCACCGGGCGGCTTGGAAAATGCCGTAAAACAATGGCCTAGACCGGGCAGTCCGATGCAGTCGGATCGCAACGCGCGCTCGTCCAGCCGCGCGCAGCGGGCAAGGGGCGATGCAAATCGGCAACGTCCCGGAACTGTCAATCGGACGTAACCGAGCCTTCATTCTGCCGTCTCGGTAGCGTCACCGTCGCCTGTCAGGGGCAGGGCCTCTCTCCACCAACCAGGAAGCCACAACCATGCTCCGCACCCCCTTCACGCGCGTCTCGCTGATCGCGCTCGCCACCACCCTCGTCGCCGCGCCGCAGACGGCCTTTGCGCAGGAGAGCGAAGCCCCCGCCGACGACCAGCGTTCCGGCAACCAGATCATCGTCACCGCACAAAAGGTCGAACAGCGCCTGCAGGACGTGCCGATCACGATTTCGGCCACCTCGGGTGCGCGGATCAGGGAACTCGGCGTGACCGATCTGGATGAATTGTCGCGCTACGTGCCGGGCCTGCTGATCCAGGAACAGAGCGCCAACAACCCGGGCGTTGTCATCCGCGGCATCACCTCTGACAGCGGCTCGGCACAGCAGGGGCCGCGCGTCACGCTCTATTACAACGGGGTCGACATTTCGCGTTCGCGCGGGTCCTATCAGGCGATCTACGATCTGGAACGCATCGAGGTGATCAAGGGCCCGCAGGCAACCCTGTTCGGCACGGCCTCGGCGGTGGGCGCGATCAGCATGATCTCGGCCCGCCCGCGCGAAGGCTTTTCGGGCGAGCTGACCGGCGGCTATGGCAATTACAACCAGACCTTGCTGGGCGGCTTCCTCAATGCCGGGTCAGACGTGCTTGCCGGGCGCATCGCCTTCGAATGGCGCACCCGCGACGGCTATGTCGAAAACCTCAACCCCAATCAGGAAGAGGAACTTTACGCGCAGGATCAGCTGGGGGTGCGCGCCTCGCTGCGCTATACGCCGACGAGCGATTTCACCCTCGATCTGATCGCCACCTATGATCAGCAGCGCAATGGCGGCACCCCGTTCGTTTCGGGCACCTTCCCTGCCTTTGCCGGCGCGCCGGGCGGGGCGGCCAATGCCTTCGTCAATGCCAACCTCGGCGGCTTCCCCGCCGGCGCGGCGGCGCTCGGTGACGACCAGCTCGGGCTGAACCGCGAGGTCTATGATTTCAACATCACCGCCGAATACGAGTTTGCCGACGACTGGACCTTCACCACGGTCAACGGCTACCGCGAATTCGACAGCCGCGAGGTG
>JBKBLZ010000019.1:0-26113 GCA_046296035.1 Erythrobacter sp.
GCTAATCCAACGCGGGCCCATCTAAAGGCGATAAATCTTTGGTCCGAAGACATTATCCGGTATTAGCTCAAATTTCTCTGAGTTATTCCGAACCTAAAGGCAGGTTCCCACGCGTTACGCACCCGTGCGCCACTAGACCCGAAGGTCTCGTTCGACTTGCATGTGTTAGGCATGCCGCCAGCGTTCGTTCTGAGCCAGGATCAAACTCTCAAGTTGTGTCACACACCAAACCGGCATGGGGATAACCCCACTCTCCAGTCTGGCATGAGCTGCAAGGAGCCGATACCTGCACTGTCAAACGTAATGGATACGAATGAACATGCTTGCCATCCGGCCAGGCGTGGTGCCCGGACTCGGATGTGGCGATCGACTTAAGTTAACCGGTTACCGGAGCCTTGAGGTCCCCGGACCGGGCGCCGTCGCCCACATGTCCCTTCATCAAAAACCAACAATGTCAAAGAGCCGCCAGACAGTAAAAGCGGACAGCGATTGGTTCCCCGATTTACACCGGGGGACCGGCTATCCGAATTTGTTGGCGACCGAGCGTTGCGGTAGCGGTTGAAGCCGTCAGCGCCGCGTCGGTGGTGCCCATCTATGAGCGCTTCGTGATTCGGTCAACGCCTTTTTGCAATTTTATTTCAGGGACACGCAAGATAGCCAGATTATCATTTTTTATTAAATACTTGGCCTGCGCAAATTGTCCTTCACTCCCCCTGAAAAGGCCATTTCCACAGCCCGGATCCGGTCTCCTCGCCCCTTCTTGGGGGGTATGAAACGGTTTTCCGAGCGCCTGTTGCATCCCCCCTCCCGCACTTTGCCGGGTGAATCGCGTCGCAACCGAGCGGCGCTTCCCGATCACGCGCCAGCTTGGGCGCGGCGCGTTTCAATGGTATTCCCGTCCGGCGCACACAGCACCCGCGCGCTGTCATTGGGAGAGAGAAATGCAGCGCCTCGCGTTTCGCCCGCTGGCCCTTGCCATCGCACCAGCTGCGCTGGTTGCGGGCACCTTGTCCGCCACTGCACCGGCAACCGCAGGCGCCCCGCAGGCCTCCACCCAGACCTCGGCCCCTTTGCCTGATCCTTCGTGTGCGCCTGCACTGATCGATCCTGCTGCCGCCGAAGTCCTCGCAATGGCGCAAGACCGCAACCGCCGCATGACCGTACCGGTGCGAATCGATGGCAGCGGCCCCTATGACTTCATGATCGATACCGGCAGTCAGGCCACCGCCATCACCCGCGAAATCAACACCCAGCTCGGCCTGCCCTCTGCCGGCAAAGCCATGCTGGTGGGCATGGCCAGCCGCCGCGCGGTCGATCTGGTCGAAGTGGGACGGCTCGATATCGGCAGCCACACCATTGCGGGCTTCTTTGCCCCTGTGCTTGAGCGCGCGCATGTCGGCGCGGACGGAATCGTCGGGCTGGATTTGCTCCAGGATTTCCGCGTGATGATCGACTTCCGCGACCAGACCATCGCGCTCGAGGACACCCGCGGCAAACGCGATGCCAGTCGGCGCGGGTTCGAGATCGTGGTGCGTGCGCGGTCCAAGTTGGGCCAACTGCTGATTACAGATGGGCTCGTCGAGGGCGTCCGCGCAACCGTCATCATCGATACCGGTGCGCAGGCCAGCCTTGCCAACAATGCCCTGCGCGAACGCATCCGCACCAGGCGCGCGGCGGACATCACCACCACCGATGTCAATGGAGTCGATCTGATCGGGCAGATGTCGCTGATGCGCACCTTGAGCATCGAGGGCCTGTCGCTCACCAATGTTCCGCTGACCTTCGCCGATACCCCTGCCTTTGAGGCGCTGGGGCTGAAGGATATCCCGGCGCTCTCGCTGGGGATGCAGCATCTGGCGCTGTTCGACCGGGTGGCGATCGACTTCGCCAACCGCCGCGTGTTGTTCGACGTGCCACCGGACGTGGCGCGGGCGATGCGAGAGAGCCGGACGCGGGGCTTTCGCGCTCCCTTGTAGCGATGCCTGTAATTGACCGGGGCGCCTATCGCCTTGCGCACGGAGCCTGCCGCGCCCACATGAAGGGCCATGCCGCCCGACAGCCCGCAATCCGCCGGTCCCGAGAAGGCCGATCGAAATACCGAAAGCTGGGCGACGCTCAAGCGCTTCCTGCCCTATCTGTGGCCGCGCGATAATCCCGCCCTGCGCACCCGCATCGTGGTGGCGATGATGCTGGTGCTGGCGGCCAAGGGGGTCACGCTCGCGCTGCCCTTTGCCTACAAGGGTGCCGTCGATGCGATGTCGGGCAAGGGATCGCTCGACGATGGGCTGATGGTCGCACTGGCGCTGGTCGCCGCCTATGCGCTGGGGCGCTTCACCGCAGTCGCTTTCGACAACCTGCGCAACATCGCCTTCGAGCGCGTCGGACAGATTGCCACCACCCATCTGGCCGAGGACGTGTTCCACCGGCTCCACCGCCTCAGCTTGCGTTTCCACCTTGCGCGGCGCACCGGCGAGGTCACCAAGATCATCGAACGCGGCACCAAAAGCATCGATCAGATGCTTTATTTCCTGCTGTTCAACATCGCCCCCACGATCATCGAGCTGATCGCGGTAGCAGTGATCTTCTACATCAATTTCGGCCCCGGACTGGTCGCGGCGACGGCGCTGACAGTGGTGGCCTATGTCTGGGTGACGCGCGCGATCACCGAATGGCGCACCAAGCTGCGGCGCGAGATGAACGAGCTCGACGGCAAGGCGCTGCACCGCGCGGTGGATTCGCTGCTCAACTTCGAAACGGTCAAATACTTCAACGCCGAACGCCGCGAGGAAGCCCGCTACGCCCAGGCCGCGCGCGCCTATGCCGAAGCCGCGATCCGGTCGGAGAACTCGGTCGGCCTGCTCAACATGGCACAATCGGTCATCACCAACGCGCTGGTGGCCGGCGCAATGGCCTACACCGTGTGGGGCTGGAGCAAGGGCACGCTGACAGTGGGCGATCTGGTGCTGGTCAACACCTTCCTGATCCAGCTGTTCCGCCCGCTCGACGTGCTCGGCTGGGTCTATCGCACGATCCGGCAGGGGCTGGTCGACATGGCTGAAATGTTCCGCCTGATCGATACCGATATCGAAGTGGAGGACGTGCCGGGCGCGCCCGCGCTGATCGTGCGCACACCCACCGTGGTGTTTGACAATGTCACCTTCGGCTATGAACCGGGGCGCACGATCCTCAACGGCCTTTCGTTCGCGGTGCCGGCCGGTTCGACCACCGCGATCGTCGGGCCTTCGGGCGCGGGCAAGAGCACGATCGGGCGGCTGCTGTTCCGCTTCTACGATCCGCAAGGCGGGCGCGTGCTGGTCGGGGGCGAGGATATTGCCTTGGTGACGCAGGACAGCTTGCGCGCCGCCATCGGCATTGTCCCGCAGGATAGCGTGCTGTTCAATGAAAGCTTGGCCTATAACATCGCCTACGGGGCCGAAGGCGCGGACATGGGCATCGTCGAGCAGGCCGCGCGCGATGCCGCGCTGATGCCGCTGATTGACCGCCTGCCCGACGGGTTCGACACCATGGTCGGCGAGCGCGGGCTGAAGCTTTCAGGCGGCGAGAAGCAGCGCGTCGCGATTGCCCGCACGCTGGTGAAGAACCCGCCGATCCTGCTGCTCGACGAGGCGACCAGCGCATTGGACACCCGCACCGAGCAGGAAATCCTCGGCACGCTCAAGCGGCTGGAGGAAGGGCGCACCACCATCGCCATTGCCCACCGCCTCTCGACCATCGCGGATGCAGACAACATCCTCGTGCTCGATCATGGCCGGCTAGCGGAAAGCGGCACGCACACCGCGCTGCTGGCCAAGGGCGGACTCTATGCCGAGATGTGGTCGCGCCAGCAAAGCGAGCAGCGCGGGGGCCTCGCTGTCACCAGCGAAGCGGCGGAGTAGGCCGGGGCAAGGCATTGCCGCCCGCTCTTGGGCTGGTTAGTCCTGCGCGCGCAAAGGCCCGCGCTGCAGGGCCGCTTCCCATGGAGAGAGATCGCCGATGCGTTACCCCCGTCTGTTCGCCCTGCTGTGTGCCACCGCGGCCCTTCCCGCCGCCGCGCAGCAAGGCTCCGCTGCGCCCGAAGCGCCAGCAGTGCCAGTGCCCGCTGCGCTAACGGCCGAGGAGATACCCCCCGTGCCGCTGGCGCTCGCCGAACAGGCGCGGCCCTATCTCGAAGCGCGCGGCGCCGGGTTCGCCGGGTGGGATCCCGCCACCCGCGCGGTGCTGATCACCACGCGCTTCGCCAATGTCAGCCAGCTCCACCGCGTCGCCCAGCCCATGGGCGCGCGCACCCAGATCAGCTTCGAGGCCGAGCCGGTGCGCGGCTCCTACGCGCCGGTCAAGGGCGATGTGATCGTGGTGATGAAGGACAAGGGCGGGGACGAATACTTCCAGCTCTACACCCTCAAGGACGGACGACTGACGCTGCTGACCGACGGCAAGAGCCGCAATGCGATGAATGCCTGGAGCATTGACGGACAATTGCTCGGCTTCACCTCGACCCGCCGCAACGGGGTGGATGCGGATGTCTATGTAATCGACCCGCGCGATCCTGCCAGCGTGCGGATGGTGCATCAAAGCAAGGGCGGCGGGTGGGCGCTGATCGGCTTCGCCCCCGACAAGCGCAGCGCCTATCTCGCCGATTACCACTCGGTGCAGGACACAGATCTTTACACCCTCGATCTTGTCAGCGGGACCATGACCCCGATCGGCGATCCGGCAGCCGAGGTCGCCTTCAGCGGCTTCAAGGTCGGCCCCGACGGCACGATCTGGGCGACCAGCGACAGCGGTTCGGACTTCCAGCAGCTCGGCCGGCTCGACCCGGCCACGGGCAGCTTCACCCCGGTCAGCCGCGAGACCTGGGCTGTCGAAGGGTTCGACCTCTCGGCCGACGGCAAGACCATCGCCTATGTCGTCAACGAGGCCGGGTTCGATCGCCTGCGTGTGCTCGATGTCGCAAGCGGCACAGTGACCAAGGTCGACAGCCTGCCCGCCGGCGATATTGGCGGACTGGCGATCGCGCCTTGGGGCGAGATCGGCTTTTCGCTGAACAGCGCCAAGAGCGCGGCCGACGTATGGTCGCTCGATCCTGCGACGATGCAGCTCACCCGCTGGACCCAGAGCGAAACCGGCGGGCTGGATGCGAGCGCCAATGCCGAGCCGCGCATCGTCACCACCAAGAGCTTTGACGGGCTGGAGGTCTCAGGGCTGCTCTACCAGCCCGATCCGGCGAAATTCCCGGGCCAGCGACCGCTGCTTGTCTCGGTCCACGGCGGCCCCGAAGGCCAGAGCACCGCCGGCTTCCTGGGGCGGCTCAATTTCTACCTCAACGAGATGGGCATCGGGGTGTTCTTTCCCAACGTGCGCGGCTCGACCGGCTATGGCAAGACCTTCGTGAGCCTCGACAACGGCCCCTTCAGGCGCGAGGATTCGGTCAAGGACATGGCCGCGCTGATCGACACGGTGGCGGCAGACAAGGCAGTCGATCCGGCCCGCATCGGGCTGACCGGCGGCTCCTATGGCGGTTACATGTGCTATGCGGCAGCGGTGCAGCTCAAGCACAAGCTCACCGCCACGCAGTGCACCGTGGCGATCAGCAACTTTGTCAGCTTTCTCGAAAACACCAACCCCTACCGGCAGGACTTGCGCCGGGTGGAATATGGCGACGAGCGCGATCCAGTGCAGCGCGCCAAGCTGATCGAGATCAGTCCGCTCACCCGCGTGAACGAGATCGAAAAGCCGATGTTCGTCATCACCGGCGCCAATGACCCGCGCGTGCCCAAGTCCGAGGCCGACCAGATGGTCGCCGCGATCCGCGCGAACGGGGGCGAGGCATGGCACCTCATCGCCGCCGACGAAGGCCACGGCTTCGCCAAGAAGGCGAATGCGGACTACGCCTTCCTTGCGCAGCTGGTGTTCTGGAAGAAGCACCTGCTGGGGGAATAACTACCCGGATTGCGAGAGGCGCAAGAGCACCCCCAGCGCTTCCTCGCGCCGTTCCCAGGGCACGAACAGGTGATCGTGGTGATACCCGGCCACGACATTGCAGGCGATCCCTGCCCCGGCCAGCGCGCCGGCGACCGCCGCCGTCAGGCCCACGGCCTCAAGCGCGGAATGCACTGTCAGGGTGATGCGCGCGAACGGCGCGCCTGCGCGCTCTCCCGGCACAATCGCGGTGGTTCCTTCTTCCTCGCGGATCACGGCGAAGGCATCAGCAGGCGGCGCGCCCGCGACACGCATGAAATACCACGCCTGCCCGTCCAGCACCGGGGCCATTTGCGCCAGCATGACGGGCAGCGCGGAAACGGGCGCGGGGGTCATTACAGGATGTACTTGCTGAGGTCGGTGTTGCCTGCGAGGCCGGCCAGCCGCGTCTCGACATAGGCGGCGTCGATAACGATCGTCTCGCCCTTGTGATCCTCGGCCGCAAAGCTGATCTCCTCCAGCAAGCGCTCCATCACCGTCTGCAAACGCCGCGCGCCGATATTCTCGACGCTCGCGTTCACCTGCGCGGCGATGCGGGCGATCGCAACGATCGCGTCATCAGCAAATTCGAGCGTCACTTGCTCGGTGCCGAGCAACGCCTTGTATTGCGCGACGAGGTTGGCGCGGGTTTCGGAGAGGATCCGCACGAAATCCGCCTCGCTCAGCGCGCGCAGCTCCACCCGGATCGGCAGGCGGCCCTGCAGTTCGGGCAGCATGTCGGATGGCTTGGCGACATGGAACGCGCCGCTGGCGATGAACAACACGTGGTCGGTCTTCATCGGCCCGTATTTGGTGGCAACCGTGGTGCCTTCGATCAGCGGCAGCAGATCGCGCTGCACGCCCTCTCGGCTGACAGAACCGCCGCGCACATCGGACACCGCGATCTTGTCGATCTCGTCGAGGAACACGATCCCGTTGGTCTCGGCGTTCCGGAGTGCGGTGCGCGCGACATCGTCCTGATCGAGCCGCTTGTCGGCTTCCTCGTCGACCAGCCGGTCCCAGGCATCGGGCACGCGCAGCTTCTGGCGGCGGGTTGCCTTGCGCCCGAAGGCCTTGCCCATCATTTCGGAGAGGTCGATCATCTGCATCGAGCCGCCGATATTGCCCATGTCGAAGGGCGCAGAGGGGGTGTCGGCGACTTCGATTTCGACTTCGACATCGTTCATCGCGTTTTCGACAATCCGCTGGCGGAAGGCGGCGCGGGTCGCTTCGGAGGCATTCTCGCCCACCAGCGCGTTGAGCAACCGCTCCATCGCGGCTTGGGATGCCGCCTCGCGCACCTTCTCGCGGCGGCGTTCCTTCTCCAGTCGGATCGCGTCTTCGACGAGGTCGCGCGCGATCTGTTCGACATCGCGCCCGACATAGCCGACTTCGGTGAACTTGGTCGCCTCGACCTTGATGAACGGCGCTTCGGCGAGCTTCGCCAGCCGGCGGCTGATCTCGGTCTTGCCGCAGCCGGTCGGGCCGATCATCAGGATGTTCTTGGGCGTCACCTCGTCGCGCAGGTCAGCGCCAAGCCGTTGGCGCCGCCAGCGGTTGCGCAGCGCCACAGCGACCGCGCGCTTGGCCTCGGCCTGGCCGATGATGTGCTCGTCGAGGGCGGCGACAATCGCCTTGGGGGTGAGGTTGTCCATGGGATTTCCGGGGGTCAGACGGTCTCGACCGTCAGATTGCCGTTGGTAAAGACGCAGATCTCGGCCGCGACCGCCATCGCCTTGCGCGCGATGGTTTCGGCATCATGTTCATAATCGGCAAGCGCGCGGGCGGCGGCGAGCGCGAAATTGCCGCCCGATCCGATCGCCGCGATATCACCCACCGGCTCCAGCACATCGCCGTTGCCGGTCAGCACCAGCAGCGTGTCCTTGTCGGCCACGATCATCAGCGCTTCGAGATTGCGCAGGTATTTGTCGGTGCGCCAGTCCTTGGCGAGTTCGACGCTGGCGCGCATCAGCTGGCCGGAATATTGCTCGAGCTTCTTTTCCAGCCGCTCGAACAGGGTAAAGGCATCCGCTGTCGCCCCGGCGAACCCGGCAATGACGTTGCCGTCACCGATCCTGCGCACCTTGCGCGCGTTGGGCTTCATCACGGTGTTGCCCATCGACACCTGCCCGTCACCGGCGATGACGGTTGCACCGCCGCGCCGGATGCCGATGATGGTGGTACCGTGCCATTGCATGAGGCCGTGGGCCGAAGGATCGCTGCTCATGCCCGCCCATATGGAAGCGCGCGTGCCCGCGTTCAAGCGGGGGGCATCAAGCCGGGCTATTGACCGTTCGGACCACTGCCCGCGCCGCCCGGCAGCCCGGCACCGCCGACCTGGCCAATATTGCCGAACAGATCTTCAAGAAAGCCGCGTTCGCGCCCGAGAGTCGGGGTCTTCTTGCCATCGGGATCAAGATAAACGATCTTGTTCACGCCGCTGCGTTCGACCGCGATCACCTTGCCCGCGGCATCGAAGCGCACCGCGAGCACCGAATGCTGGCGGATCTTCGGCCGGGTGAAGGGCCGCTGGCCGGTAATGCTGGAGACATAGAACCAGGTCGGCTGGCCGAACTGGCTGACGAAGGTCGGCCGCCCGAGCGCGCCTTCGACCGAGCGCTGGTTGTCAAGCCCGGGCCGGACCACGTCCGCCAGAAGCGGATCAGTGATGTAACCGCGCGATTCGCGGATCGCCGAGCAGGCCGGCAGCAGCGCCGCCACGCCCAGCGCCAGCCCCGCGCGCGCCGCAGCACGCAGGTGCCGGCATTCGCGCTTCATTCTCGCAATCTGCGTCAAACTCTATCCGTCCCGTATTTCTGTCCGCGGTCGGCGGACGTGTCATATCCCTTGGGTCTTGCGCTTTAAGGGGCTAGGCACAAGCTTGCAACGCACCATCTGCGCGCGGCAGTGGAGCAGCGGGCTTGAACCGTGCTTGAACGCATCCGCGCCTGCTGCGTTTGCGTAAGGTTGCACATTCCTGTCCGGCACCCGAAAGGCCCGTTTGTCATGTCGTTCCTGTCCCGTCTGCTCGGCACCGCTCCCGACCCGCGCGAGGAAGTTCGCCCGCTATGGCACCGCGTGGTCGAGCTGGCACGCGATCCGGCCTATTATGCCGAATGCGGCGTGGCAGACACGGTGGCGGGACGGTTCGATCTGATCACCGCGGTGCTGAGTGTGGTGATGGTGCGGATCGAAGCCTCGGAACTGCGCGCCGAAAGCGCCCTGCTTGCAGAACTGTTCGTCGAGGACATGGATGGTCAGCTGCGCGAGTTCGGCGTGAATGATGTCGTCGTCGGCAAACGTGTCGGCAAGCTGATGAGCGTGCTTGGCGGCAGACTCGGGGCCTATCGCGGCGCGCTCAATGCCGGGGATCGCGACCGGCTGACCGCCGCCGTGGGCCGCAACGTTACCTTTGCCGAAGGCGTGAACGAAGCCGCCAGCGCCGCCGCCGTGGCCGAGCGACTGATGAAACTGTCCGGACGCCTCGCGCGCTTCAGCGATGCCGAAATGCTCAAGGCGAGCGCAATCTGGTGAGCACCCCCCTGCCCCCGTCCGAACTCAGCCGCATGATAAAGGCGCGCGCGCTGCCGGGTGCGCCAGTGGTGATCGAAGCGGACGCCAGCGAGCGTGCCGCGCTCGCCCGACGCTTCGGCCTTGGCGCGGTGGAAAGCCTGCGCGCCGAAGTTGCGCTGGAAGCCAGACCGCACGCGATTCGCGCGACGGGACGGCTGGTGGCCGCGATCATGCAACCCTGCGCGATCAGCGGCGAGGACTTCGCCGTGACCATCGACGAGGCGGTAGACCTGCGCTTTGTCGAGATCAGCACCCGCGCCCTGCCCGATGACGAGAATGCCGAAATCGAGCTTGAAGCCGATGATTGCGACGAGATCGAATTTGCCGGCGAAATGTTCGATCTGGGCGAGGCCGTGGCGCAGACGCTCGGCCTTGCGATCGATCCCTATGCCGAAGGCCCGAATGCCGATGCGGCGAGGCTGGCGGCCGGGATCGTCCCCGAAGGCCAGCAGCAAGGCCCGCTCGCGGCGATGCTGGCGGCGCTGAAGAAGGATTGACGCGGCGCGATCCGGACGCGGGCGCGCATAGCGCGCTGCCGGCGAAACTGGCGGAGACGGAGGGATTCGAACCCTCGGTACCCTGATAGAGTACGGTTCCTTAGCAGGGAACTGGTTTCAGCCACTCACCCACGTCTCCGGGCAACAGCTTGGGCTGCAGGCGGCGCGCTATAGTCGGCAACAACGCCAGCGGCAAGGTGGCTTGCGAGAAAAAGCCTTATTGCCGCTTTGCCGCCTTTCCCTGGCACGAACAGACAGTTCGGCGCGAGTTCAGGCGGGGACGATCAGACTGGCACGGCTCGTCGCAATTCCGATTCGCTCCGGCGCTGCGGGGATTGCGCCGGGCGGGAAAGCGGATTCTCCTCAAGTCTCGCAGCCCGGTGAGCGCCGGATGGCCCCCACGCAGCGGCTGACACGAAAGGCGGCAACATGACCGGGAACATCGGACACACCTTGGGATGGCAGCGCCGGCTCGCCGGCATGGCAGCAGGTCTGCTCGGCGCGCTTGCTCTTGCCTCACCCGTGGCAGCGCAAGAGCTGGAGCGTTTCGATCCCGACACCGCCTATGGCGCGCAGCAGGGCGGCATCGACGGCGATCTGATGGCACCCGAGAACCAGCCGGCCCCCGCTCAGAACCCGGCCTTCGACGAGCAGTTCGGCGACTATGCTGCTGCGCCCGAAGTTCCGGTGGCGCAGAATCCCGCAGACGCTCCCCCCGCAGTTGCCACCACCACCGGAAATCCCTCCGGCACCTATGGCGAGGACGACCTGATCGGCGCGGCCGAAGGCGTGTTCGGCAAGGGCGCGGAAGGCCTTGCCCGGATGATCGAGGATCTGCTGGAAAAACAGGGCGAGCCCAATGCCTATATCGTCGGGCGCGAGGCGGGCGGGGCCTTCATCGTCGGGGCGCGCTATGGCTCGGGCACGCTGCATCACAAGGTCGAAGGCTCCCGGCCGGTGTATTGGACCGGCCCATCGATCGGCTTCGATGCCGGCGCCAATGCCGCCAACACCTTCGTGCTGGTTTACAACCTCCACGACAGCGAGGACCTGTTCAAGCGCTTCCCGGCGGGCGAGGGGCAGGCCTATTTCATCGGCGGGCTGCATGCCAGCTACCTGCGCTGGGGCGATGTCGTGCTGATCCCGATCCGGATGGGGGCAGGCCTGCGTCTGGGCGTCAACGCGGGCTACATGAAGTTTTCCAAGAAGCAGCGCTGGCTGCCGTTCTAGAAAATTGCGCGAAAACCCCGTTGCGATACGCGTCCTTGCGCGCCAAAGCACACAGCATCATGCTTGACCGACTCAGCCCTCAGGCGCCCGATGCGCTACTCGCCCTGATCCGTCTTTACGCCGCCGATCCGCGCGCCGACAAGATCGATTTGGGTGTCGGCGTCTATCGCACCGAGGACGGCGATACCCCCGTTTTCGCCGCGATCAAGGCGGCCGAGCAAGTGTTGGTTGATACGCAGGATTCCAAAGCCTATCTCGGCCCCGAAGGCGACATGGGCTTCGTCAATGCGCTGATGCCCTATATTTTCGGCAGCTCCGATCCGACCATGGGCGGGCGCATTTCCGGGATGCAGACCCCGGGCGGCACCGGGGCGGTGCGCCTCGCGCTGGCGCTGGCCCAGAAGGCGGGCGTGAAGCGCGTCTCCATGGGCGTGCCGAGCTGGCCCAACCACGCACAGATCCTCGCCGATCTCGGGCTGGAGCTGGTGACCTTCGGGCACGCGCGGCCTGATGGCACCGCCGATCTCGATGCGGTGCTCGCGGCGATCAATGGCGCAGGCGCGGACGAGGCGGTGCTGCTGCATGGCTGCTGCCACAACCCGACCGGGATCGATTACACCGCGAGCGAATGGGCGGCGATTGCCGATGCCTTTGCCGGCAGCGCTGCCTGCCCGATCATCGACATGGCCTATCAGGGCCTGGGCCATGGGCTGGAGGAAGATGCCGCCGGGCTTAGGACGCTTCTGGCCAAGGTTTCCGAGGCCCTCATCGCCTATTCCTGCGACAAGAATTTCGGCCAGTATCGTGACCGCGTCGGCGCGTTCTATATTCTGGGCAAGGATCAAGCCGCGCTCGATACCGCCTTCAGCAACGCCAATGCGCTGGCCCGCGCGTGCTGGTCGATGCCGCCCGATCACGGCGGCGCGGCGGTGCGCACCATCCTGCGCGATCCTGACCTGACGCAGCAGTGGCTCGCCGAGCTTGACGACATGCGCGCGCGCATGCGGCAGGTGCGCGATGCGTTGGCGGCGGCGGGCACAGCGGGCCGGATCGATCTGACCCCGCTCGGACTTCAGAACGGCCTGTTCGCGACACTCCCCGTCACCAAGGAGGAAGTCGCGCGCCTGCGCGAGGAGCATGGAATCTACATGGCCGCCTCGGGCCGCATCAACATCGCCGGTCTGACGAACAGCAACCTGCCCAGGTTCATCGCGGCCCTCGCGGCGGTGGCGCAGTAATCCGCAGGGCCATGCTCGACCGCCAGCCGGTGCTGGAGAACGAGCGCCTGCTGCTGCGGCCGTGGCCGTGCACTCAGCGCATCGCGGCGAGGCTCTGCATCCGCTTGAGGTAGCGCGCCAGCACGTCGATCTCGAGGTTCACCTGATCGCCCACCGCCAGTTCGCCCAGCGTCGTCACTTCGGCGGTGTGGGGGATGATGTTGAGCAGGACATCGCAGGCCCCGTCGGCCCGGTCACGCACGTCGTTGACGGTCAGCGACACGCCGTTGACGGTGATCGAGCCCTTTTCGGCGATGAACGGCGACATTTCGGCGCGCGCCCGGATGGCGACCTTCCAGCTCCCGCCTTCCTGCGCGACCAGCACCACCTCGCCCACCGAATCGACATGACCGGTGACGATATGCCCGCCCAACTCGTCACCCAGCCGCAGCGACGGTTCGAGGTTGAGCCGGTGGCCGCGCTCCCACATCCCCGGCACGGTGCGGTTGACGGTTTCGCCCGAGACATCGACCTCGAACCACGCATCGCCTGCCGTGCCGGCGCGCTCGACAACGGTGAGGCATACGCCCGAACACGCGATCGAAGCGCCGATAGCAATCCGCACCGGATCGAGCGGGGCCGTGATCCGCAGGCGCAGGTCGCCGCGTTGGTGCGTGCTCTCGATCGTGCCGATCGCGGTGACGATACCGGTGAACATTGACGGGTTCCTTAATCGTTGCGCCGCCGCAGATAGGCGGCGAATTCGTCGCTGCCAAGCTGGCGGCGCTCAGCCAGGTGCCAGCGGCCATGTGCCTCGCCAAGGCTGGCGAGGCCGAGCGCGCCGAGGCTCCGGCGGCCATCCCCGATCAGGATCGGCGCGCGGTAGAGGTGCAATTCGTCGACCAGATCGGCGGCAAGGAAGGCAGCGGCCGTCTCTGCCCCGCCTTCGACATAGAGATAGAGCACACCGTCAAGTCCGGCGATATCCTGCGGGGCGGCGATCGCGGTCATGCCATAAGGCGCAGGTCCGCGGGTCAGCACCACGCGCTGCGGCGAGCGCGCTTCCAGCCCCGGCAGCCGCACGTCGAGCCGCGGCGCATCGGCCCGCCAGGTCCCGCCGCCGACAAGGATTGCATCGGCTTGCGCGCGCCGCGCATGGACATGTGCGCGCGCGGGCTCGCCGGTGATCCAGCGGCTGCTGCCATCGGCGAGCGCGATGCAGCCATCGAGCGACATCGCCAGTTTGAGCGTCACCCACGGCCGTCCCAGTCGTTGGCGGGTAAGGAAGCCCGCGAGGCTGGCGGCCGATGCGGCATCACCCAGCAGCCGGGTCTCGATCCCCGCGGCCTCCAGCCGAGCAACCCCCGCCCCGCTGGTGCGCGGATCGGGATCGTGCTGGCCGATCACCACCCGCTGGGGGCGGGCGGCGACGATCAGATCGGCGCAGGCGCCCCCGCGCGCCGAGACATGGGCGCAGGGTTCAAGCGTGACATAGAGCGTCGCTGCGGCCAAGGTTTGCGGCGCAAGGCCCGCCAGCGCCGCAGCCTCGGCATGAGGACGACCGCCCGCCTGCGTCCAGCCGCGCGCGATCACCCTGCCCGACTGCACCACCAGCGCAGCCACGCCCGGATTGGGGCGCGCGCACGGACGTGCGCGCCACCCCCCCCGGGCGGCGGCAGCCATCCAGTCGTAATCGGTGGGAGCGCGGGCGCCTATGGCCTCGAACCTTCGGCTGGCTTCACCGCAGTCCCGGCGAGCAGCTCGGCCCGGCGCTTTTCCTCGGCAGCTTGCTCCGCTGCGCGGCGCGCCTCGGCCTTGCGCTCGATTTCCTCGACATCCATTCCCGCCGCCGCGCCCAGCGCCTTGTACAGTTCGCGCTTGCGCCCGGCGATGCGGTTTTCCTCGGCCTCGCGCAACGCCTTGACCTCCTGATTGGCGCGGTTCGAGGCGATGATCTCGGCATCGCTGCGCTCGGGAGCGAAGGTCGTGATGTAATCGATGGTGGGCCGCTCGGGCGCCCTGTATTCGACAAGGCTGAACGCCCAGCTCAGGATCGCCAGCACCGGCAGCGCCGACAGCGCAAGGAAGGCCCAGCGATAGGGGCGGGGACGACGCAGTTCGTTCCACAGATCGAGAAAGCCCGGCGCGGGGTTGAAGCGGGAGCTGGAACGCATCGCACCTCTATAGAACGTGGGGGACAGGCGCTCTAGCCGAAACTTGCATAGAGCCCGCGCCCGTGCTCGCGCAGCCATCGGTCCGCGAGGCGGATATCGGCCTCGTAGATCCGCCCGAGCAACGCGTGGAAGGCAGGGCTGTGATCGAAATGGACGAGATGCGCGACCTCGTGCGCAACCACCGAACGGCGCACGAAATCGGGGGCCTGCACCAATCGCCAGTTGATGCGAATGCGGCGCTTGTCCGAACACGAACCCCAGCGCCGCTGCGCGCGCGTAAGCCCCATCGGCACCGGATCGAGCCCGGCGGCGACGCAATAGTCATGCATGTCGGCTTCGGCGAGGGTCAGCGCTTCGGCTTCGAGCCAGCGGCGCAGACGCGGCTGGAGACTGTGCTCCGGCCCGCCGACGAGCAAGGTCTCGCCCTCTACCGCCGGACGACGCGGGGCGCGCGGCTCCCATGCGAGGCGCAGCGCGGTGCCGCGATAAAGCAACGCGCCCCCCGGCACCGGAGCCGCGCGCGCTGGCAGGCGGGTAAGCTGTTCTTCGAGCCAGCCCTTGCGGGCGTGGGCAAAGGCAATCGCCTCGCGGCTTTCGGCCCAAGCGGGCAAGGTGATGCGCACCTCGCCGCCATCGGGTGCCAGCCGCAGCGTCAGCCGCCGGGCGCGGGCCATCCGCCGCAGCACGATCGGCAGCCTGCGGCCGGCCACTTCGATCTCGGCGTCCAGCGGCGGGCGACGCAGCCAGTCGATCACGCGTCTTCCTCCTCGGCTGCGCGCGCGCCTCGCTCGGGGCGCGGCGAAGGCCATTCGACGATGTGGTGCTCGATCGGCCCGGCATCGGTCTCGCTCACCACCCGGCCGATCACCGAGACCCCCACCCGGCGCACCGCATCGCGATCACCGCTGACAAGGTAGTGCCAGCCCGGCAGCGGACGATCATCGGCACGCAGACGGTAGGCGCAGGTCGAAGGCAGCCAGCTCACCTGCTCGACAATCCGCAAGGTCAGGCGCAGGCAATCGGGGACAAAGGCCTTGCGGTTGCGATAATCGCTGCACCGCGCCGTTCCCGTATCGAGCAGGCGGCAGGCGACATTGGTGTCGACGATCTCGCCGGTATCGGCATCCTCGATCTTGTGCAGGCAGCACCGCCCGCACCCGTCGCACAGCGCCTCCCACTCGGATCGCGTCAGCGCCCGCAGCGGAAGCTCCCAGAAGCGCTCTCTCAGCTCACCCATTTGCCGAGTTCCGCGGCCACGGCATCGGCGCCCTGGTCTGTCGGCAGGGTCGCGAGCGGCTCGCCTTCAGGGCCGAACAGGTAGACGATGTTGGAATGATCGACAAGATAGCCGCCGCCCGCCACAGCCTCGCCCTTGGCGTAGAACACCTTGAAGGCCTTGGCCGCGGCGGCGATCTGTTCGGGCGATCCGGTCAGCCCGATGATGTCGGGCGAAAAGGCGGCAGCAAACTCGCCCACCACTTGCGGCGTATCGCGTTCGGGATCGATGGTGATGAAGATCACCGCGACCTTTGCCGCCTTGTCGGGATGGCTTGCCTTGAGCGTCTTCATCCCCTGCGCCACGCGCTGCATGTCGGTTGGGCAGATATCGGGGCAGAAGGCATAGCCGAAATAGACCACGCGATATTTGCCCGCGAAATCGTCCCATCGCACGGTTTCGCCCTTGCTGCCCGTCAGCGCGAAATCGCCCCCGATTGCAGCGCCGGCCAGCGGCGGCGGTGGCGACGCAGCGCCTCCACAGGCGGTGAGTGCCAACACCGCAGCAAGTGCGGCAAGACGTAGGGCGGAAGGCTTGTTGATGCGGTTCATGCTCTGCTAACTGGTCGCTTGCGATGGATGCGGGGCTTGCCCTGCGCCCGGCCACACCCGATGTGTGACAGGTTATGCGAAAGGATCAAACCTTGGCTCTGGATGTTTTGCGCAAGATAAAGGCTTTCGGCGCGATTGCCAGCGCGCTTGCGCTGGTGCTGGGGACACCTGTTGCGGCGCAGTTCCAGTCGGAAGGCTACAAGTTCCTCGAAGCGGTCAAGGATCGCAATGGCGATGTGGTCACCGATATGCTCAACAAGCCCGGCACGCAGGTGGTCAACACCCGCGACGTCACCAGCGGCGATACCGGCCTGCATCTGGTGGTGCAGCGCCGTGACGTGCTGTGGATCCGCTTCCTGCTCCAGCGCGGGGCCGATCCCAATATCCGCAACAAAAAGGGCATCACCCCGCTCCAGCTGGCCACCGCCATGGGCTTTACCGACGGGGTCGAGGCGCTGATCAAGGGCGGTGCCAACGTCAATGTCGGCGACCAGACCGGCGAAACCCCGCTGATCGCGGCTGTCCACCAGCGCAATCCCGAACTGGTGCGGGTGCTGCTGGCGCAGGGCGCTGATCCTGATCACAACGACAATTCGGGCCGCTCGGCGCGCCAGTACATGGAACTGATGAACGGCAACAGCCTGATGAAGCAGGTCTTCCAGGAGGCCGACGAAAAGCGCGCCGGCAAGGAACCAAAGCGCCAGTACGGGCCTTCTTTCTGACATGGCTAGCATGACCCCCGATTTCGCCGACATGACGCTGGACGAGCTGCGCGTCGCGCTTGCCCCCGATATTGCCGCCTCGGCGATCTTCGACGGCTGGACCGAGACCGCGCTGTTGGCGGCGGCCGAGATGGCCGGCTGCGATCCCGATGTGGCCCGGCTCGCCTTTCAGGGTGAGGGCAAGGGTGGGCTTGCCATGGCGATGATCGAGGCGTGGATCACCTCGGTGGATCAGGCGATGGAAGCCGAATGGCCCGCCGAACGCCTCGCCCCGCTGAAAATCCGCGAGCGCATCCGCACGCTGGTCGCCTTCCGGCTCGATGCGGTGGCCGATATCGACGAGGCGGTGCGCCGCGCACTGGCGGTGATGGCGCTGCCGCAGAATGTCACCCGCGCACTCAGGCTCGGCTGGCGCTCGGCGGACATCATGTGGCGGCTCGCGGGCGATATCGCAACCGATTACAACCACTATACAAAGCGCGCGATCCTGGCTGGGATCTACAGCGCAACGCTCGCGGTGTTCGTCAATGACGAGAGCGAGAACAAGGCTGACACCCACGCCTTCCTCGATCGCCGGATCGACGGGGTGATGAAGTTCGAAAAGGCCAAGGCGCAACTTCTCGGGCGCGACCGCGAACTGCCGAGCCTGACGCGCTTCCTCGGGCGCCTGCGTTACCCGGCACGTTGAATCGGGGATTAGCCGCCGGTCCCGGTCGCGCCCTGCGCCCGTCTGCCCTATTGCCCGACTCCGATTCGCAAGCCATTTTCGCGGCCGCGCGATCGAGACAGTGACAGGAAGGGTATTGGGATGGCGGGTTCGCTCAACAAGGTCATGCTGATCGGCAATCTCGGCGCAGATCCGGAAGTGCGCAGCTTCCAGAACGGTGGCAAGGTCTGCAACCTGCGGATCGCCACCACCGAAAGCTGGAAGGACCGCAACACCGGCGAAAAGCAGGAGCGCACCGAGTGGCACACCGTGGCGATCTTCAACGAAGGGCTTGCCGGCGTGGCCGAACGGTACCTCAAGAAGGGCTCGAAGGTCTACATCGAAGGCCAGCTCCAGACCCGCAAGTGGCAGGACCAGAACGGCAATGACCGCTATTCGACCGAAGTCGTGCTGCGCGGCCCCAATGCGGTGATGACCATGCTTGACGGTGTTGGCGGCGGCGGCATGGGTGGCGGTGGCGGTCGTTCCGGCGGCTTCGGCGGCGGTAGCGGTGGCTTCGGCGGCGGTAGCGGCGGCGCGGGCGGCGGTGGCTCTGCTGGCGGCGGCTTCGGCGGCGGTGGCTACGACGATCTCGATGACGACATTCCGTTTTGACACAGTTATTTGACGCGGGCTAGGTTGGTCCTGACCGGACACAGCCGGTCGAGGACATACCATGCCCGCAAGCCATTCGATTTTCGCCCTCGCGCTTGCCGGCTCGGCCCTTTCGCCCGCGGCTTTGGCGGCACAAGCCCCGCCTGCCCCCCTTCCTCCCATGCGCGTTCTTCCTGAGCCGCCCCCGGCCGCGCCGCGCGAATGGAACGTGATCACCTGGCAGGTCTCGCAAGTGACCTGCGGCGCGGGAACGCGCATTGCCCCGAGCCGGCTCGTCCTGCCTGATCCCCAACCGCAGATGGTGGCCTCCGGATCACTGAACGGCCCGCCAACATTCACCATCAGCTTCGCGCTCGATGCCGACGGGCGGGCGTTCGACATCACCAGCAGCACCGAACCGCGTTACCGCGTGCAGTCCCGCGAGCTCATCCCTGCGCTGCGTGCCAGCCGCTTTGCGGTCGATGCGCCGCAGACTGGCTGCACCATCAGCTACAGCCAGCTCATGCAAAGCATGGCCGAGGTGCCGATCCAGACAATCGCCCGGCTTGGCGTGGCGCAAAACCTGCGCATGGCCAAGGATGCCTGGGACCGGATCGCCCCCGGCGATTGCCGCAATTCGCCCCGCGTCGCCCCGCTCTCCCGCCATTACCCCGATTTGCGCAAGCTGACCCGGCGCGAGGGCGAGCGTCAATGGGCCTATGTTACCTATGATCTCGATGCCGAGGGCGTGCCGGTCAACCTCGCGGTGCCGCTGACTTCGGGCTATGCCGATCTGGACGCCGCAGCGCGCGACGCCGTGGCCGCCGAGCGCTATGCCGGGGGCCCGCGCACCGGCTGCGTGCAGGCGTGGTGGACCGGGCCGGAGACCATCCCCGCCCCGCCGATCCCGCCCAAATCGGAAACCGAAGGCAATCCGGCCTGCGAGATCAAGGACCGCTGGGAGCGCGAGCCGCGCCTCGTCTTCCCGGACCACTACCAGCGGCGCGCGATCGAAGGCTGGGCGATCCTGCGCTACGATGTCGCGCCGTGGGGCGATATCGGCGCGATCGCGGTGGTGGCAGCCCAACCCAGCGCCGAATTCGGCGCGGCGGCGGTCAATGTCATCCGTCAGGCGCGCTTCAAGCCGCAGGACACCGGGCTGAAGGGCTGCGTTGACCGGGTGATCTTCCGCATCCGCCCCGACGAGCGCGCGCGGGAGGAAAGCATCACGGACGCAGAAGCAATGACCGACTGATCCCGTCCGCGCAGGATCGGAACGACTGGCTCGCCCTCACATTGACGCGCGGCGCCTTGTCATCGGTATCCTAGCGCGCCTCGTTCAGCGGGACGGAAGGTTCGAGATCGAAGTCGAGCGTGCTGGTCAGGTCGGCGCGCAAGCCTCCGCCTCCCGAGGTCAGCGCAGTGCTGCTGCCGGCGCCAGCAAGGTTCGACACCACCCGCCATCGGATCGAGAAATTCTCTAGAGCGTTTTCGAGCCGGGTGGAATCACCCGGCGGCTCGGAAAACGCGGTAAAACAAAAGTCTGGAGCGGTCGATCTGATGCAGTCGGATCGGAAACCGCTCTAGTCGATCAGCACGAAAGGAGCCCAGATCTCCGGGCGGTCGGCCCCGGGCAAACCGCTCTCGCGCCGCAGACTGCTGATCGCGTGTTGCAAGGCCCGCGCCTTGTCACCGTGCTTGCGATAGTGGCGCAGCATTTCTGTCGCGACATAGGCTGCGACATCATCACGCACCTGCCAGTGGGTTGCGAGCACACTGCCCCCGCCGGCAAAGCGGAAGGCGCTGACCAGCCCCGAAAACGCGGGCACCCCGCCCTCGAACCCCGCCGCGCTGTCGCAGGCGCTGAGGATCACCCAGTCCGCCATCAGATCGAGCCGCGCGATCTCGCTCGCGGTCAGCACACCGTCCTCCCCGTCCTGGTCTGGGGCGGGCGGCGAGAGAATCAGCGCAGGCTCGGCAACACCCTCCAGCTCGCCGCCGACAAGGCCGTGGGTGGCAAACAGCAACACCTCGGCCGCGCGCACCTCGGGATCAGTAAGATTGGCCTCGCGCGCTTGCGCTCCGACAAACAGCCGCGTGCCTTCTGCGCCGAATTCCCGTGCGATGCTGCGCGCCTCGCGTTCCGCGCCGGGGAGCGCCGGCAGCTGCGCCAGCCGCGCCGTATCCGCCCCGCTGCGAGCGAAATAGGCGGCGGGACTGAGCACCGCCTGCTGGCCTGCCTCCGACCTGTCACCCGCACCAAACGGCACCGGCGCGGCAAAGGCGACCAACCCGCCGCCGCGCTTGCTGGCCGTCCGGCGGGCATCGCCGAGCGCGGCCACATTCGCCAGCGCAAAGCGGTCAGCAAGCCAGGTCGGCCCCTTGCCCGGCGCGCCCGTGTCGAGCACCAGCAGCCCAAACGGGAGCGAGGCCAGCGGGCCGCCCGCCAGAACTCGCAAGATCTTGACCCCGCTCAGCGCCGCGCGCGTATCGGGCGGTAGCAGCACGGCCGCCAGCCGCGCCGCAGCCCCAGCATCGAAATCAAGCCCTGCTGCCCCCTCGCGCACGCTTGCGGCGAGCGCCACCAACTCGGCACGCGGCAGATCGAGCCGCCGGATCAGCGCCCCATCAGCGGTCACCAGCAGACTATAGGCCCCGTCATAGGCTGGTGCGATCGCCAGCAGCGCCTCATCCTTGCCAAGCCGGGCGCGGATTGCGGCGATATCGGCGGCATCCGGCTCAAGCAGCTGGGCGGCTGCTGCATCGCGCGCGCGAAGCCGCGAGAGCGCCGCACTGCGCGCCGCATCGGCTGCCGCCAGCCGCTCGCGTGCCGCCTCGGGCGGAGTGCCAGCGGCCAGCGCGCGCAACAATTCGCGGTCCGCCGCGTCAAGCTCGGCATCAGCCTGCTGCAAGGCCTTGAGCGCCTCGGCCAGCGCCCGATCCGCGGTAGCCAGCCGCTCGGCGCGAAAGACGCTCGCCTGCGCCAGACCCGATCCGGTAGCCAGCGCGATAGCCTGCGCCATATCGTCGGGTGAGCCTGCCGCCACCGCAATTTCCATCACCAGATCAAGCGCGGCGCGCTGGTCGACAGGTATCTGCCCAGCCGTGGCCCGCCCCCGGTCGCGCCCGAGGAAGGCGATCATGGCCCGCGCCTCGGCCAGCGCATCCTGCGGCCGCCCTGCCACGATGCTCTGTGCCCAAACGTCAACCAGCCGCGCGTGGCGGAGCACAAAGGCTCCGGAATTCTCGGTTTCGAGCAGCCGGGCATAGTCGCGCGCGGCGATCCGCGCCGCTTCGGCGGTATCGCCCGCGCGCAGCAGCGAACGCACCAGATCGGGGCCGATCCGCTTGGCGATCTCGACATCGACCGTCTTCGCCTGCATCCGCGCATCGACCGCGCGCAGCCGCGCCAGCGCCTCGTCGAAACGCCCGAGCGCGAAGGTGCCCTGCGCCGCGTAACCCAGCGCGCCAAGGCCGAAAGGGCTGCCCTCGCCCTGATATTTGGCAAAGATCGGTGCGGCCTCGTTGAACAGCGGAATGGCATCGGCATAGCGTTCGCGCTGGTGATAGATCGTCCCCAGCAGATGCAGCCCGTAGCCGAAGAACAGGCTGTCCGGCCCCTCGTGCTCGCGCTTCAGCTCGAGGCTGCGGGCCATGTAGCCGGTCGCCTCGACCGGGCGGCCGGTGCGTGACAGGATGATCGCCAGCATCTCCAGCGCGCGGGCATAACTGGTATGCGACGGATCAATGTGGGCCACCGCCCGCTCCACCGCGATACGGGCGTAGCGTTCGGCCTCGTCCATCTGCCCGGCCCGCCGCAAAATCCCGGCATAGCCATAATAGGAACCGATGGTGTCGGGATCGTTCGGCCCGAGAAACCCCTCGCGGGTGTCAAGGCTGGCCTTCTGGTAGCGCAGCGCCTCGTCGATCCGGCTCAATTGCTGGAACACCTGCGACAGCGAGAATTCGAGGTTCGAACGCGCCATCACCACGCCGTGGCCGATCTGTTCGGCTGGCAGCGCGGCAAAGGCGGCCATGTAGTCGGCATAGCCCTGCTCAAGCGCGGTGACCGCAGCATCGGCCTCGCCCGCGAAGGCGAGCAGGGTGCCGAGCAGGGCGACACCCTCGCCGCGCACTGTCAGCGTGTCGGGATCGCCCTCGGGAAGCGCAGCCAACCCGCGCTCGACGCGCGCGCGCGCCTCGGCGTTGCGGCCGAGAATGTAGAGCTGCGAAGCGACGCGGATATCGGAGCGGGCGATCTGCGGATGATCGGGCGCAATCCGGCGCGCAGCGGTCGCCACCGCTTCCCATGCGGCCATCATTTGCTCGGCACCCTCGGTATCGGTCTTGCCCTGTTCGAACAGCGCGTAGGCTGCTTCGAGCAGCCGCTCTACCTCCGCCTCGCCCGCCGCATCGGCGGCCGACAGCGGCGCAGGCGAAACGGCGAGCACCAGCGCCAGCGCGGCAAAGCTGGTCATCATCAGGCGGCCGGTGCGCGGCCTGCGGTGTGCGCCATTCATCTTCGACCCCCTGTTTCAGGCGAATGCATAGGGCGGCATCAGTCGAAAACGATGTAAAATTCCGACATCTGCGGGCCAGTGTTGACGATTTCGATGCTGTGGCGCTGGGTGTAGAGCGGCACCCAGCGGCATTTGACCGGATCATCGGCGACCGGTTTGCACACCTGCCGCGCGGACTGGTCGCGCACCACCAGCTTCGGGGTCGGCCCGCGAGAGACGCGCAGCACGATCTGGGCGCTGCGCCCGCCGAGGAAGGTCTGGTTGAGCTGCGTGGTCGCACCCGCCGCCAGCGCCGCCGCGCGATAGGCGGGGCCAAGCGCGCGTCCGCGCATCGGCTGGGCATCGGCGGGCAGGCTGGCGAGCCAGCGGCCCATGGCCGCCTCGTCTGCCGTGGTTTCGGGCCTGGCCCCGAGCCGTTCAAGCCGCGCCGCAGCCTGCGCCAGCGCGGCCCGATCCTGTGCGCGTTCGGCGCGTTCGGCCAGAACCAGCGCCTCGGCGACACGCTCGGCGCGGTCAGCGGGAGCAACCGCTGGCACGGGCGCAGCCGGTTCAATCGCACCCGGCGCAGCGCAGCCGGCCAGGAGCATCGGGATCGCGACGCTGCACAGACGCCTCATGTCGCGGCCGCGATGCGGAACACCGCGCCTCCAAGCCCGCCCGCCGCGGGTTCCTCCAGCGTCAGTGTCAGGGCGTGGCGCTCGGCAATCGCCCGCGCCAGCGCGAGGCCAAGCCCGCTGCCCGTGGTCTCCTCGTCCTTGCGGCGGCCACGATAGAAGCGCTCGAAGATCCGCTCGCGGTCCTGCGGGTCCACGCCGGGGCCATCATCGGCCACCACCAGCACCGGTCCTGGCTCGAGCGTGACGGCAATATGGCCACCGCGCGGCACATATTTGAGAGCATTGTCGAGCATGTTGGTCACCAGTCTGCCGAGCTGTCGCTCGTCGCCATTGATCGTCACACCGGGGGCAATTGTCCAGCCAAGTTCAAGCCCGGCCTCCTCGGCGCTGCCGACGTAGAGTTCGCAGATCCCCTCCACAAGCGCGCTGAAATCGACCGTCGCAAGCCCGCTGCGGTCGCCGCGATTGGCCTTGCTGGCGGCGATGTCGAGCAAGGATTCCAGCGTCTGCACGATCCGCCGGATCTCGCCGCGCGCCTCGGCCAGCTTTTCGGCAATCGCCAGATCGGGATTTTGCGCGAGCGCCTTCACCAACCGGTTGTCGAGATGCGACAGCGGCGTGCGGATTTCATGCGCGAGCTGTTCCGATGTGTCCTTGTAGGCCGCCAGCAGATCATTGACCCGCGCCAGCGCAGCGGCGCTGTGGGCGGTCAGCTCGTCGATCTCGTCGCCGTCGGCGCGCCTGGCTGCGGCCAGAGCCGCACCATCCTGCGGCTCACGGAACGCCATGTTGATGCGCCCGATGCGGCGTTGCAGCGCGAGCGCGGCAAATCGCCCGAGCAGCGCCACCAGCGCGATGAACACTGCGCCGCCCGCAGCAAAGGCCATTGCGATGCTGGAAAGCACCGGCGCTTCGATATCGATCCCGCGCGCCACCACGAGCCGCAGATCGGGGCCAAGCTGAACCGCCCGGGCAAGGCCGCGCGAATGGGCGCCGATGGTGATGATCCCGCTTTCCGATACGGCGGGATCGAGTGGCGGCCACTCGGCCAGATCGCCCGCGATCCTGCGCCCGCGATCATCCGCCAGCAGATAGTGCGAGGCACTGCCCTCGATCGGCGTAAGCGCGATGCGATCGGCGATGCGGGCCTGCAATTCGGCCTTGCCGCCGCTGGCGTAGATATCGGCAAGCCCCGCGAGATCGACATCGACCTCGGCCCGCGCGGCATCCTGCAAGGTGGTGCTGACGGTCTGGTGGGTAAGCCACCACAGGCCCGCCAGCAGCACCAGCGAGAGCACGATCGCGCCTGCCACGAGGCGCGAGAAGATCGAGCGGCGGGCTTCGATCACGGCCTCCCGTCGAGCAGGCGGTAGCCCGATCCGAGGATGGTTTCGAGCGCGGGCCTATCAAACCCGTCCTCAAGCTTGCGTCGCAGCCGGCCGATATTGACGTCGACCACATTGGTCTGCGGGTCGAAGTCCATCTTCCACACGTGCCGCAGCAGCATCTCGCGGGTCACCACTTCACCGGCGTTTTCCATGAAATAGCGGAACAGCTCGAATTCCTTGGGGCTGAGCGGCAGGTGGCGGTTGTCGCGGAAGGCGGTGCGCGCCTTCACGTGGCATTCGAATGCACCGTAGAGGATCACCGCGCTGTGTTCACGCCCGGTGGCGCGGCGGTGCAGCGCACGCAGCCGGGCGACCAGTTCCTCAGGCTCGAACGGCTTGGCGAGGTAATCATCCGCCCCGCCATCCAGCCCGTCTGCGCGGTCGCTGCTGCGGCCCAGCGCCGAAAGGATCAGGATCGGCGTGCCGATGCCACCCTCGCGCAGGCGGCGGGTAATGGTCAGCCCGTCGATGTCGCCGAGCATCCGGTCGAGAATGATGACATCGAACGGCTCCATCCCCGCACGCAGCAGCGCGGCACTGCCATTGTCCTCCCACACCAGCACATCGCCGCTGGCGCTGAGAATTTCCCCCACTGCCGCAGCCGAGCGCGGATCGTCCTCGACATAAAGGATTCGCATGGGCTTCGATTCCATCCTTGCGGGCTAAGCAACACCAACAGGATTTCCCTCTCACCAATGTGCTGCCACCGCTTGCGCCAGGGTGCAAGCGGTGGCCACAGGCGGGACGGGCGTCCCGATCAGTTGAGGTTCTCGATCGACACCCAGCCCACCGTGCCGAAATTGTCCCTGGCTTGGATGAACAGACCCTCGCGCTTCCCGGTCGGTTTGAGCGTGGTGCCGACCCTGAGGCTGCGCAGCACCTTGGCACTGTCCGCGGGCGCTTCGAGCATCGCGGAAGTCGCGGCGACAGTAACGAGGTCAATGTCGTTGTCGCGGCCACCAGCCTTGGGGGCCGATGCGATGGTATCCTTCCGGGCGACCAGATCGTTGAAGGCGAGCACGAAGGCTTCGACCAGCATCTTGCCATCCTTGCTGGCGCCATAGCCGGCCGCATTGGCGCCCGCATTCCA
>JBKBLZ010000020.1:0-26010 GCA_046296035.1 Erythrobacter sp.
CTCGCTGGCGACTTCGTCATCCACCACGCCGTTGCGGGTGTGGATCGCCGAGCCGCCGAGCGCTTCCTTGGCCTCTTCGTGATTGGCCGCACCGCCCTTGTAAGCCTCGCCCAGGCCATCGACCACCGCGGGCCCGGCAGCAAAGATCTGCGAGAGGCCCTTGACCATGATCGAATAGTGGCTGGCAACCGTGCGCGCCGCGCCGAGGCCCGCCGTCGGCCCCAGCGCGAGTGCTACCACCGGCACGGTATCGAGATTGGTCACCACATCCCCCCAGCCGGGCACGGCAGGAATATAGGTCGCGCCGATCTGTTCGAGCGTCTTGACGCTGCCGCCGCCGCCGGTGCCGTCGATCATGCGGATGATCGGTAGCTTCAGCTGGTGTGCCATCATCTCGGCCTGCACCATCTTGCGCGCGATGCCTGCGTCTGCTGCACCGCCGCGAATGGTGAAATCGTCTGCCGTGGCGACCACCGGGCGGCCATTGATGGTGGCCTTGCCGAACAGGAACGGGGCGGGGGTGACGTGCGCGAGGTCGCCATTGGCATCATACTTGGCGCTGCCCGCGATCTTGCCGATCTCGCGGAAGGAGCCTTCGTCGCACAGCGCCGCGAGCCGCGCGCGGGCGTCCATCTTGCCCCGGCCATGCTGGCGCGCGACCTTGTCCGCGCCGCCCATCTGCTCGGCCAGCGCCTCGCGGGCGCGCAGTTCTTCGAGTTCCTTGGCCCAGCTCATTCCCTCTCCCCCACAGGCCCACGCCTGACCCTGCCCCGCTGGGGGCAGGGCCGGGGGTGGGCAAGTCTATTCTTTGCCAGCAGGCACCACCCGGCAGAGCGCCGCCTCGACCTGCACCTGCGTGCCTGCGCTCACCGTCAGCCCCTCGATTACCCCGTCGAAAGGCGCGGCTAGCGCGTGTTCCATCTTCATCGCCTCGAGCACCATGAGCCGCTGCCCGGCGGTGACGGTCTGGCCCTCGCTGACATCGACCGCGATGACCTTGCCCGGCATCGGCGCGATGATCGCGCCGTCTGCGGCGGAGGCTTGGCCGGTGCCACGGACGGAGCGCAAGAAACCGATGGCCCGGCCTTCTGAAAACAGCACGATTTCATTTTCGCTGACCCGGGCCGAGAATGCGTGTGCATTGTCATCGCCGCCCGCCAGCATCGTCGTCCGGAAATCGGAATGGATCGGGACAGTCGATGCGGTGCGCTCGATCACCCGCGTTTCGCCCGCATGGCTCAGGGCGACCCTTGCAGTTGAAGGCGCATTGAGCCGGAAACCCTGCGGCAGATGATCGGCCTGTGTCGGCTGGTCAGCCAAAGCGAACCCGGCCGCCGCCTGCCATTCGACATCGGTTGCCGCATCGACCGGAATGAGTTCATTCTCATTCCGACCGATGAAGCCGGTATCGAGATTGGCCGCGCGGAAATCGGGATGGTCGGCGCAGCGACACAGGAAGGCAGCATTGGTTCGGATCGGCCAGATCTGAAGCCCCTTTATCGAGTCGATCAGCGTGCCGATCGCGTCATCCCTGTCTTTGGCGAACGCGATGACCTTGGCGATCATCGGGTCATAGAAGGGCGAAACCTCGGCACCTTCAAACACGCCGGTATCGATCCGGTAAGCCTGGCCGAAATCAAGCCGCTCCAACCGCCCCGTGCTCGGCAAAAACCCGCGTCCCGGGTCCTCGGCATAGAGCCGCGCTTCAATTGCGTGGCCGTTGATCGACAGCTCCTCTTGGGCGCGGGGCAGCGGCTCGCCACTCGCCACGCGCAATTGCCATTCGACCAGATCGACCCCGGTGATTTCCTCGGTTACGGGGTGTTCGACCTGAAGGCGGGTGTTCATCTCCATGAAGAAGATGCGGTCAGCGCGCAGACCCTCGCTGGCATCGGCGATGAACTCGATCGTGCCTGCGCCCTCGTAATCGACTGCCTTCGCTGCGCGCACGGCGGCGGCGCAGATGGCTTCGCGGGTGGCTTCGTCCATGCCGGGGGCCGGGGCCTCCTCGATCACCTTCTGGTGGCGGCGCTGGAGCGAGCAGTCCCGCTCGAACAGGTGGACGACGTTGCCGTGAGCATCGCCGAACACCTGCACCTCGATATGGCGGGGCGAAGTGATCCACTTTTCCAGCAGCACTTGCGTGTTGCCGAAGCTGGCCTTGGCCTCGCGGCGGCAGGATTCGAGGCTCGCGGCGAAATCGGCTTGCGTCTCGACCTTGCGCATCCCCTTGCCGCCACCACCCGCGACCGCCTTGATGAGCACGGGGTAGCCAATTGCCTCGGCCTCCTTGGTGAGACGTTCCATCGACTGGTCCGACCCGTCATAGCCGGGCGTCACCGGCACGCCCGCCGCGCGCATCAGCTGCTTGGCCGCGTCCTTGAGACCCATCGCGCGGATGCTCACAGGCTTCGGCCCGACCCAGATCAGCCCCGCGTCGATCACGGCCTGGGCGAAGTCGGCGTTCTCGCTGAGGAACCCATAGCCCGGATGGATCGCGTCCGCGCCGGTCGTCCGCGCCGCGGTGATGATCTTCTCAGCCACCAGATAGCTTTCCGCCGCGGGCGAGGGGCCGATATGCACCGCCTCGTCGGCCTGGCGCACATGCAGCGCCTTGGCATCGGCATCCGAATAGACCGCGACCGTGGCAATCCCCATCGCGCGGGCGGTGCGGATGATGCGGCAGGCAATCTCACCGCGGTTGGCGATCAGGAGCCTGGCGATCATTGCGCGGGAGCCTCCGGCGCGCCCAGCGCAGCGCAGCGTTCGGGCAGTTCCATCGTGAAGCTGGTGTTGGCGACCTTCCAGCCGTTTTCCGTCTTTATGAGGCTCAGGGCATTGATCCCGCAATGACTGGTCTTGCCCTCGGCGATGAAGCGATAGGGGCCCCACAGCTGCGCCATGTCGCCTGTCACCAGAACGGCATCATAACGCATCACCTCGTCGGTCTTGCGCGTGCCCTTGGCCCAGCGTGCGAGGTGATCGGCCACCGGCACGGCATCGACGCGCGCAAGATCGGGCTTCATCCGGCTGTGGACGAAGATCATGCCTTCCGGCAACATCACGCCCGCCAGCGCGGTCTTGTCGTCGCTGCGCAGCGCGGCGAAGAAGGCTTCGGCAGCGGCGATGACCTCGGCCTGTTCGGTGGTCGGTTCCGCGGCGAGCGGGGCAGCGGCAATAAGCGGGAGGCTTGCGAGCAGGGCTTTCATAGGAGCGGGATTAGCGCGGCTTGGTTGCAAAGCAAACCGCTTCGCCATCCCGAGGAAAGCGAACCCCGGGTCACGTCCGGGGCGGGGTAGCAGGCCGGAAATCGGAAATCCCCCAGTCGATCCCGCCCGGCGGCATTTTCTCGCGGTTAATGACGGCGGAGAGGAACGCACGCACGCCGTAGAGCGCCTTCTCGCCGCGTGGCACATAGGTCCGGGAATTCCACGCTTCGGCCCCGCGCTTGCGCACCTTGCGCCCGATCGCGCAGTAGATGCGCGCGGCCGAGAGAACCGCCCAGCGGCTGCGGAAGGGGAGCTTGGCCGCCCCTACGCGCGCTGCCGCCTCGTGCTTTTCGACCAGGGCAACCAGCCGCGCCGCCATTTCCGCCAGTTCCTTGCGGTGATGGGGCTTGGTGTGCTGGCCCGGCTCGATATCCTGTTCGACCAGCCATTCGATCGGCAGGTAACAGCGCCCCGCCGCATCGTCTTCCACGATGTCGCGGGCGATATTGGACAGTTGGAAGGCAAGTCCGAGATCATTCGCCCGGTCGAGCGTTTCCTGATCCTCAGGCGAAACCCCCATCACCACCGCCATCATCACGCCCACGGCTCCGGCCACATGATAGCAATAGCGCAGCATGTCGGCCTCGGTGCGCGGGCGCCAGTCTTCGGCGTCAAGCTGGAAACCGGCGATCACGTCTTCGGCCATCTGCTCCGTGAGGCCCACTTCGGTTGCGACCACGCCAAGGCAATCGAAGGCGGGGTCGCCGGTCGGCTGGCCGGCAAAGGCGAGCGCCGTGAGGCGGCGGATATGGGCGAGGCGTGTCGCCAGATCGGACTGGTCGCCCAGCTCGCCGCCCATGTCCTGATTGTCGGCAATGTCGTCCGCCCGGCGGCACCACGCATAAAGCAACCACGCCCGCTCGCGCGTCTCGCGGTCGAACAGGCGCGCGGCGGCGGAGAAGCTCTGCGAGCCGCGCTTGATTGAAAGCCGCGCGTGCTCGACCAACGCGGCCCGGGTGGCGGCATCGACCGGCATGACGAGGCTTACAGCTCCCCGGCCTTCATCCGGAAGATCGGGGTGTGGGGCTGATAGGCGGCCATCTTGGCGAGCAGTTCGTGGATCGTATCGGCCGCGATCAGGATGTTCTGATGCGCGGGCCGCACGAAGCCGACCGCCGCCATCCTGGCGTTGAAGGCGAGCAGATCGTCATAGAAGCCGAAAGCGTTGAGGAGTCCGACCGGATCGGAGTGATAGCCCAGCTGCGACCAGCTCATTGCCTCCCATAGCTCGTCCATTGTTCCGACCCCGCCGGGCAAGGTGATGAAGCCGTCGGAAAGGTCTGTGAAGCGCTGCTTGCGCTCGTGCATTCCGCTGACGGTGACGAGTTCATCGCAATCATGGTTGGCGACTTCGGCGCGCACCAGTGCTTCAGGGATGATTCCGATGACTTCGCCCCCGTTATCCTTCGCGCCCCTGGCGACCGCGCCCATCAGGCCGAGCTTGCCCCCGCCATAGACGAGACCAATGCCGCGCTGCGCCAGTTCCGCGCCGACATCATAGGCGAGTTGGACATAGCGTGGATCCTCGGGCGAGGCCGAACCGCAATAGACGGCGAGACGTTTCACGCAGTCACCCTCGCCAGATCCTCCAGCATCAGGCCCGCTGTCGCCTTGGCGCTGCCGACCACGCCGGGAATGCCTGCACCCGGGTGGGTGCCCGCGCCGACGAGGTAGTAATTGTCGATCACATCGTCGCGGTTGTGGCCGCGCAGCCAGGCGCTTTGCCACAGCACGGGTTCGAGGCTGAAGGCGCTGCCCATGTGGGCGTTGAGATCAGCCTTGAAGTCCTTGGGCGCGTAGCTGAACTTGGTGACGATCCGCGTGTGGATGTCGGGGATCAACCGGCGGCCAAGCTCGTCGAGGATCATTTTTTCGAGGCGCGGGCCGACCTCGTCCCAGTCGAGCGGCATCTTGCCCATGTGGCTGACGGGCACGAGCGCATAGAAGGTGCTTTTGCCTTCGGGTGCCATGCCCGGATCGGTCACGGTCGGGTGGTGGAGATAGATCGCGAAATCCTCTGGCACCACACCGTTTCTGTAAATGTCGTCGAGCAGGCCCTTGTAGCGTTTGGCGAACAGGATCATGTGGTGGGGGATACCGGGCCAGGTGCCCTCCAGCCCGAAATGCACCACGAACAGGCTGGGAGAAAAGCTCTTGCGGCCCAGCGACCTGGCCATCTGCTTGCCGCGCTCGGAGCCGGACAGCAGATCCTTGTAGGAATGCATGATGTCGGCATTGCTCGCGACCGCATCGAAGCGCTGACGCAAGCCGCTTTTCGTTTCCACTTCGGTCGCCTTGGTGCCAAGCGTGTGGACCTGCACCACCGGATCGCCAACGCGCATGGTGCCGCCGAGCCGCTCGAAATGGCGCACCATCCCTGCGATCAGGCGGTTGGTGCCGCCGCGCGCCCACCATACGCCGCCATCCTTCTCGAGCTTGTGGATCAGGGCGTAGATCGACGAGGTGTTCATCGGGTTGCCGCCGACCAGCAGCGTGTGGAAGCTCAGCGCCTCGCGCAGCTTCTCGTTCTCGACATAGCTCGACACCATGCCATAGACCGAACGCCACGCCTGCTCTTTGATGAGCGCCGGGGCGGCCTTGAGCATCGACTTGAAGTCGAGGAACGGCTTGGTGCCGAGCTTGAGATAGCCCTCGCGGTAAACCCGCTCGGAATATTCAAGGAAGCGCGCATAGCCGGCCACGTCGGCCGGATTGAGCTTGGCGATCTCGGCGTTGAGCTGCTCTTCGTCGTTCGAATAGTCGAAGTTGGTGCCGTCGGGCCAGTTGAGGCGGTAGAAGGGCATGACCTTCATCAGTTCGACATCGTCGGCAATGTTGTGGCCGGTCAGCGCCCAGAGCTCTTCCAGGCAGGGCGGATCGGTAATCACGGTCGGGCCGGCATCGAAGGTGAAACCGTCCTTTTCCCAGAAATAGGCGCGTCCGCCCGGCTTGTCGCGGCTTTCGATCACGGTGGTGGCGATGCCGGCTGATTGCAACCGGATGGCGAGCGCCAGACCGCCAAAGCCCGAACCGATCACGCAGGCGGTGCGCCCGGCGTAGCGTTCCGCGAGCGCGGGGTTTACACCCTTTCCGGCAGAGAGATTGAGCTTGGCATCGGCGTTCATGCCTGGGTCTCCGTGTTGAGGGGCTTGCCTGAGGAAAAGAGTGCGCGAATGGCACGTGGAATAGCTACGGGTGGCTTGCCGGTAAGGATGCGCAAGCGATCGGGCCAGGTCGAGCGGCCGGCATAGAAGCGTTCAACCAGCCGGCCGCGCAGCGCATAGAAATGCTCGAACACCACCACGCGCTTGTCCGGCTCGGCGGCTTCGAACAGCATCCGGCTGAGCATCCGGTAATAGCCGGTGGCACGCCAATGGCGGCGCGCGCGGCGCGCGCAGAAGGCGGCGAGCTGATGGCCCGACACCCCCGTGCGGGTTGTCAGCAGCGTGGCGATGGCGAGCGCATTGTCGGCGGCAAAGGGCAGGGTGTAGCTGGTGAGCGGGTGCGAGAAGCCCCCGCGCGCGCCGGCCACCGCGACGCCGGGGACTGCGATCTCTTCCAGCGCGGCGCGGAAATTGCCGCCCGAGACCACCGGCAGGATGCCCGCCTCGGAATCGATCACTTCGCCCTCCCAGCCGTTGCGATGGGCATAATCGGCGACCCGGCCCTTGAGCACCTCGGCATCCATTTTCGGCTGATCGGCGTAGTAGGTGTCCTCGATGAACACCTCGTCGGGCGACAGTGGCAGGACATAGACAAAGCGATAGGCCGCGCCATTGCCGTGCGGGGCGAGCTGATCGACGCTGGCATCCATGATGACGGGGCGGGTCAGGCCATGGGGCGTCCGGCACTTGAAGTGCTGGCCGAGGAATACCTGCCAGCCGCCCGCCAGATGCCGGGAAGGGCGGAAGGCGCGGCAGTCGATCACCCGCCGGCCGGCGATCCGCGTGCCATCCGCCAGCGTCACCCCGTCCGCGTCGATCACGGTCGCCTGGGCCTCCAGCATCACCCTTTCGGCGGGGAGCGCGGCAACAAGCGCGCGGTGGAATTCGGCGCTCGCGAGCGAGCGGTAGGAGGTTGGCAGGGTGCGGCCAAGGCCAGGGAAGATGATGTCATAGCCTTCGTCCCAGCCATTGAGGGCGAATTCGGCCATCAGCGCCTGTGCCTCGGCGCCAAGATCGGTGGCGAACCAGCTCCAGCGGTGATGTCCGCCCAGCGTGCGTCCGGCCTCGACCAGCACGAAGCGGTATCCGGGCGCACGGCGATGCAGTGCGAGCGCAATCAACCCGCCGGCCAGCCCCCCGCCGACGATAACGAGATCGTGCGGGACCGCCTTTTGGGAGTCCGGAATTTGCAGGGAATCGCTCATGCCGTGCCAGCCCTAGGCGAGGGCGGCCCGAACGGCAATGATCGCGGCGCGACTTCGGCGGCCAGGCGCGGTTGCATCCCCGACAGCCTGTGCCACGCTGCGACAGCGGGCCGGTGCGACCCTGCTGACGCCGTGACGGCGCACCGCGAGATGGACAGCAAGGCCATCGTGGTGCCCGAAGCGAAGGGAGCTATGGTTGTAAGTGACCGCGTGATCGGATGCCAAAGGTCGCGCGCGCATCTCCGGCTGGACGGGACACATGCTGACCAAAAGACGGCGGGGCCTGCTGGTTGTCAGCAGGATTGGTCTGATCGCTAAGGCAGTTGTGTCGGGCTGGCTCTATTTGTTCTTTACGCCGGGCGCGATCGATCTGTGGCCCTTCGTCACTGATCTGCCCGCCATCGCCAATGCGCTGCTTGGCACCCGCGGTCCGGGGAACCCCACAAGCTTCGCCTGACGCTGGACGCGGGTCGCGCGCTCGCCTATTGATCCGTTATCCCCGGGGAGCCTGCTCAGGCTGAGAGGTGGGTGTCAGCACCCCACGACCCGTCGAACCTGAACCGATTAGCATCGGCGGAGGGAGTGGGCTGGTCGCTTCAACCAAAGCGCCCGCGCTCCATCCGCATCGAGGAGAGAGCACATCATGGCCGACATCAATTCACCGGTAGAGATCGGCGTTACCACCGGGCCGATCCGTGGCAGCCGCAAGATTTACGTCGACGCGCACACCGGCAGCGGCATCCGGGTCGCCATGCGCGAGATCGACCTCGAGGGCGGAGAGCCTTCGGTGCGCGTTTACGACACCTCCGGCCCCTACACCGATCCTGATGCCGCGATCGACATCAACGCCGGCCTCACCCCGCTGCGCCGCGACTGGATCATGGCGCGCGGCGATGTCGAGGCCTATGACGGGCGCGAGGTGCGCCCCGAGGATAACGGCCAGCTTGGCCCGGACCGCTCGGGCGGTGTTCCGCAGTTCCCCAATGCGGTGAAGCGGCCCTTGCGCGCGCGCGCCGGGATGAACGTGACCCAGATGCACTATGCGCGCAAAGGCATCATCACCCCCGAAATGGAATATGTCGCCGAGCGCGAGAACCTCGGGCGCGAGATCGTGCGCGATCTGATCCGCGACGGGGAAAGCTGGGGCGCCGAAATCCCGGACTACATCACCCCCGAATTTGTCCGCAGCGAAGTCGCGCGCGGCCGCGCGATCATTCCGGCCAACATCAACCATCCCGAAAGCGAGCCGATGGCGATCGGGCGCAACTTCCTCGTCAAGATCAACGCCAATATCGGCAATTCCGCTGTTGCGTCGAACGTGGCGCAGGAGGTCGACAAGATGGTCTGGGCGACCCGCTGGGGCGCGGACACGATCATGGACCTCTCCACGGGCCGCAACATCCACGACACCCGCGAATGGATCATCCGCAACAGCCCGGTGCCGATCGGCACCGTGCCGATCTATCAGGCGCTGGAGAAAGTCGGCGGGGTGGCCGAGGAGCTGACGTGGGAGATCTTCCGCGACACGCTGATCGAACAGGCCGAGCAGGGCGTCGACTACTTCACCATCCACGCCGGCGTGCGCCTGCCCTACATCCCGCTCACCGCCAGGCGCGTCACCGGCATCGTGTCGCGCGGCGGCTCGATCATGGCCAAGTGGTGCCTCGCCCACCACAAGGAGAGCTTCCTCTACGAGCATTTCGACGAGATCACCGAAATCATGAAGGCCTATGACATCGCCTACAGCCTCGGCGATGGCCTGCGCCCCGGATCGATCCGCGACGCGAACGACGAAGCGCAATTCGCCGAACTCTACACGCTGGGTGAACTCACCAGGCGCGCCTGGCAGCAGGACGTGCAGGTGATGATCGAAGGCCCCGGCCACGTGCCGATGCACAAGATCAAGCAGAACATGGACAAGCAGCTCGAGGCCTGCGGCGAAGCGCCGTTTTACACCCTCGGGCCGCTCGTTACCGATATCGCCCCAGGATACGACCACATCACCAGCGGCATTGGCGCGGCGCAGATCGGCTGGTATGGCACGGCCATGCTCTGCTACGTCACCCCCAAGGAGCACCTTGGCCTGCCCGACCGTGACGACGTGAAGGTCGGCGTGGTCACCTACAAGCTCGCCGCCCATGCGGCCGATCTCGCCAAGGGCCATCCGGCCGCACAGGTGCGCGACGATGCACTCTCCAAGGCCCGCTTCGAATTCCGCTGGCGCGACCAGTTCAACCTCAGCCTCGACCCCGAAACCGCCGAGCAATATCACGACCAGACGCTCCCGGCCGAAGGCGCGAAGTCGGCCCATTTCTGCTCTATGTGCGGGCCCAAGTTCTGCTCGATGAAGATCACCCAGGAAGTGCGCGATTTCGCCGCCAAGCAGAACGCCGGGTTCGAAACCTTCGTCGCCAGCGAAGCCGAGGCGGAGAAGGGCATGGCCGAGATGAGCGCCAAGTTCCGCGAAGTGGGCAACCAGCTCTATGTCGGCGCGCCTGACCGTGAACATGACTGACAGCCCCATCAAAAGGCAGCGAGGATGAACCGAGGATTGATTGTCACACTGGCCTTGGCGGCAACGGCGCTGGCGCCTGCGCCGACGTTGGCCCAGCAGGTGGACTGGAACATGGCCAAGGCCGCGTTTGATGCCGGGGTTGCAGACACGGATCATCCCGATGATCGCGACAAGCGGATCGGCTGCGCTGCCTTCTGGTCGGCATGGAACAACGCGGCCAACGCGGGCCGCGTGCCGGCCGACGCGGGAACGCGGGTAAGCAGTCTGCTGGTCGCACCCGATTCCAACATCATGGCGCTCGGCTGGTTGATGGCAAGCTTGGAGCCGGGCGCCGGTGAGGATCAGGAGGCGGTTGAAACCGCGGTCATGGCACAGCTTCAGGAGCTTGAGCCCTTCGCGGCCCTGGCGGTCAGCAATGCGCTCGCCGGCGATGGCCCCTCGCTCACCGACGTGATGCGGCTGCTCGGTGTCTGCCAAACTTTTCCTGAGTAGGCGCGCCCGGGTGCGAACCCGGGCTGCAATCGGGGCCTTTCCCTAGCGGTTCTTGCAGCGCACCAGATAGTGCCGGACGGGGTTCTCCGGCTGGGCTTCATTCGGCTCGATCAGCACCATCCTGTCATCATCAATCACGATCAGCATTCCGCTTGCCCTTTCCTTCGGGACAAACGAGCCGACCCTTGCGAAAGTGATGGCAAAGGCAGCCCGCGCGGATTTGAATTGCGGTGACTGGGCCGGATCGAACGGCCCGGCCAGCACGACCGGCGAGACAACCGGGGTAAGGCGGATCGACTGGCCCTGCCGACCGGTCGTGCGCACTGTCAGCGCGTCGGTCTTGCCGGAGAACTCATAGGCCGCGGTCGAGCGGGGGTGGCGGATGTTGCAGGGGGCGTAAATCCAGTCTGCGGGCTGATCCTGCCAATTGGAGTCGGCATCGCCCCAGTGGCCGGCCAGAAATTCCCCGATATCCTGCGTCTGCGCCGCCAGCGGGGCCGCCGCAGCCAAAGCAAGTCCGGACGCCGCGATCGATAAACAGGCTTTGAACATTTCGCTGACTTGCTCCAACAGAAAACTGCCAGGCCTCGTCGCGCCCCGAGCAATATGAGGGGTGGTGACTGCCGTCAATATTACGCGTAGGGTGCTGGCCATCGTTCTTGGCGAAGCCGCCGGGGAAGGAGCCTTGGGTCATGCGCAATGTGATGCTGGCAACAGGGGCCGGGTTGGCGGTGCTGGGCGGATGCGCCAAAGCCCCGGATGCGCCGACTGTATCCTTGCTTGATGAAGCTGCGGTGATCGCTGCCTCGGCCCCGGTTGCGCAAGGCTTCCAGGCCGAATTGAAGGCCCAGCTTCAGGCCGCGATCAAGGCCGGAGGGCCAAAGGCGGGTGTTTCGGTGTGCCAGCAGGCCGCCCCTGCGATCGCCGCCGCCCACAGCGAAGCGAGCGGGGCACAGGTTCGCCGGATTGCCGAAAAACACCGCAATCCCGCTGGCGGCGTGCCGGCAGAGCTGCGGGCCGCTTACGCCACCCTTGCGGCCGCGCCGTTGGTGGAGGGCAAGCCCAACCGTATCGTGGTGCAGACCGGCAGCGGCGCGGGCGCCAAGGTCCATTTCCTGTCGGCCATCCCGATGCAGGAACAGCCCTGCGCGGTGTGCCACGGCACCGCGATCGACCCGGCATTGAAGGCGCATATCACCCGGCTCTATCCCGGCGATCTGGCCACCGGCTTCAAGCCGGGCGAACTGCGCGGGGCGCTGGTGGTGAGCTGGGATGCGGGGCGTTTCCTGAAATGATCCGGCGCACTGCCCTGATCGCTTGTCTCGCGCTGGCGCTGGCGGGCTGTGTCTCCACCCCGCCACGCCCCGCCCCGCTGGCCCGCGCCGAAGCGCCGATCTTTGATCCCTTTACCTTTTTCGCCGGGAGCAGCCGCGGCACGGGCACGCTCGACAAGGTGCTCTCTGATCCCGTCCCCGTCAGCGTGACCAGCCGTGGGCGGATCGTTACCGAGGCAGAGAATGGCTCGGCATGGGCCGCCCCGCCGCAGCGCGTGCTGGTGCTCGATCAGACCGTGACCGAGGGCGATAAAGCCCCGCGCCAGCGCCAGTGGCGGCTCGTCGCGGTCGCCCCGGGGCGCTACGAGGGCACACTCACCGATGCGATCGGCCCGGTGCGCGGCGAGGCGACTGGCAATCTGCTGGTGCTGGAATACCCGATGAAGGGTGGCTTCCGGGTGCGGCAGGAGCTGACCCTTTCGCCAGACGGGATGCGCGCCGATAATGTGCTCAAGGTCAGCCAGCTCGGGATCACCGTTGCGGTGCTCGCCGAGGATATCCGCAAGATTCCCTGAGCGGATGATTGGGCCAACGTCGCGAACGGACGGTTCTGTTCGATCCTAGGCGGCCCTTTCGGTCCGGTTCCTGCCGCCCTGCTTGGCTGCGTAGAGCGCGGTGTCTGCGCGGGTGATGAGCCTGCTGATGCCTTCGGTTCCGTTCCGCGCGGCGATTCCGAAGCTGGCGGTGAGGCGCCACGGGCCGGCGAGCGTTATCAGCGGGGTGTGGGCAATCGCGGTGCGAATCGCCTCGATCCGCGCGACAAAATCTGCCGGGTCGATCCCGCGCGCGGCGATCAGGAATTCCTCGCCGCCGATCCGCGCGATAAGCCAGTCGTCCGGCACCAGCTTGCGCAGCATCGCAGCGAAGTGAACCAGGCTGGCATCGCCGCCATCATGGCCGAGCCGGTCGTTGACGCGCTTGAAATGGTCAAGATCGGCGAGCGCCAGAGCGATCGGCACAGGCCCTGCGGCCCAGTTCTCGAGCCGGTGGAGCGCGGCGCGGCGGTTGGCAATCCCGGTCAGCGCATCCTGATGGGCGAGGCGTTCGAGTTCGGCGCGCGAGGCTTCCAGCCGCAGCGTGAGCGCGGCGATCCAGCCGTAGGTGATGCTGGCGATCACCAGCGGGATCAGCACCGCTGATGCCATATTTCCGGCGTAGCCGTTTTCACCGAACAGGACAAAGGACAGGTGTGTGAATGCGACCGAGGCGAGCGTGGATCCGCCCACCACCATCAGCCCGATGCGCGTCAGGCGCGCACGCATCAGTGCCTGCGCAGCGGGAGCGGCGGCACTGCTGCGGTTCAGCGTTCGGGCATAGCGATCGAACATTGCCCGCGCAGGCTAGGCAACAGCAGTCGCGATCGCTTTAACGACTCCATCCGGGGTTAGCATTAGGCGCAAACGGAAAGATGTGTTATTCCTGCGCCGCTGACGTCGAAATTTGCGACGGACTTCGAAATTTGCGCTCCGCCCTTGCCGCTGGCTTACCCCATCGGCCCCGGCGTCTCTCAGACGACGACTTCCTTTCATTGGACGATACGACGCACTACACCTTGTGGCCATCCGGCCACGGGGACTACCCCCGCCGCGCGTTGCGGCGGGCAATTGATTGTTCTTGAAAGGAACACCCCATGACCAAGACCGGAACCGTGAAGTTCTTCAACACCGACAAGGGCTATGGCTTCATTCAGCCCGATGATGGCTCGTCGGACAGCTTCGTGCACATCACCGCCGTGCAGGCTGCGGGCATGACCTCGCTCGATAAGGATCAACGCGTCAACTACGAACTCGAGCGCGGGCGCAACGGCAAGGAAAGCGCCGTCAACCTGTCGGCGGCCGACTGACGCATACCGCCGGGCGGGGCGCAGCGCGTTCTCCCCGCCCGGCACCGCCCGCCTTACCCCCTCTCTTCCGGCAGGACAAACCCATGGCCCAGACCTACGAATTCTATAGCGAACGTGCGGACGAGGCAGCCGTGCTGGCCGCGAAGGCGACGCTGGACAATGTCCGCGAGCGCGAGCTGCGGTCCGAAAAGACCTGGCGCGGCCTCGCCGAGCAGGCGCGCAAGACGGCTGCGCAGCGCGACAAGGCTGATCGCGAAAGGGCCGAAAAGCGGGCGCTTGAGGCAGGGGCCTAGGCCCCGGCAATCCCGCATTCGCCGAGCAGCGCATCGATTTGCTTGGCCACGCCGAAGAACCCCGCCTTGGTGTGCGGCCAGGTGGTTCGGTCAAGATCGCCCAGCAGGGTGACGATGCGGCCCTCTGCCGTCAGCGGCGCAAGCCCCGGCGCGAGCGTATCGCGAGTCCAACCCGCGGGAATGTAAGGCACCGCCATCCGGGTGATCCCGGCCTGAGCGAGGAGCGGCTCCAACGCCTCGCCCTCGTGCCATTCGACCACCGGGCACCCGAAAGCGGCTGCGGCTTCGGCAAGGCCGCCGGCCAGCGCGCCCTCGGTAAAGCGGGCGGCAGGCGCGCCGATAGCGCCCGGAGAGCGCGCCTCGCCCCGGCTCGCTCCGACGACCAGCGCGGGCGCGGCGGGCAGGGCGAGCGGGGCATGATGCGCGGCCTCGTCGTGCAGCAGCAGCGCGAAAGGCTCTGTCAGATCGGCAGCCGAGACGGACGGCGGCAGAGCGGGCAGGCGGCGCGGATGGTCATGCGGTTCGGCGAGCGGCGCGGCATCCTCTGCCAGACCCTCCGCAGCAAGCGGGCCGCCGGGCCGACCAGCGGTGTAGCGGGCGATGTTGTCTGCCCGCGCGAGGTAGTGCTTGCCCTTGGTATGCAGCCCAGCAACCCAGCGCCATGAAAGCGTGTTCGAAGCCGCATCGCCATCCATCAGGTGCTTGAGGAAAAAGTCGGCACCCAGTTGCCAGTCGAGCCTCAGGGTGAAGATCCAGATGCTGGCAAACCACATGCGGGCGTGGTTGTGAAGGTAGCCGGTCTCCACCAGTTCGCGCGCCCAGACATCGAAGGCCGCGATCCCGGTGCGGCCTTCGGTGGCCTCGCGGTAGGCCTTGGTCAGCCCGCTATTGCCCTCCATCACCGCCAGCGCCGCATCGCGGCCCGCGCAGTAATCTGCCCACACCGCAGGACGCTGTTCGAGATAGCCCTTGAAGTAGACCCGCCAGAACACCTCCGCGATGAACTTCTCGGCCGCGCGCGGAGAATGCTTGTCCAGCACCGCTTGCAGCACTTCCGGCTCGCCGATCAGCCCCGCGTGGAGCCATGGCGACAGTTGCGAGACATTGCCGCGCCCCCCAGTCTCCGGCCCGTTGTCGTGATTGCGCTCATCGGCATAGCGGCGGCCCGCAGCGGGGAGGAATTCGGCGAGGCGCGCAAGGCCGCGGGCGCGGGTCGGGATCCAGTCCATGCGCGCCAAACCGCTTGGCGCGGCGGTGGTTCCGCCCTAAAGCCATAGCCAAGCGCAAAGGAGTTGCCATGCCACGCTGCCTTCCGGCACTTGCTGTCCTGCTGCTCTCCGCCTGCTCGTCCGCCCGGCAGGACGGGATCGACCCCAAGGGCCAAGCCTTCGATGCCGTCGCGCCGGACGAGACCGTGACGCTGACCGGCACCGAGCCGTTCTGGGCCGTCACCGTCGCCGGCGAACGCGCGCGCTATAGCAATCCCGACCATCCCGAAGGCTTTGATTTCACCGTCAGCCGCTTTGCCGGCAACAACGGCCTCGGCTTTTCGGGGACACTGTTCGAAGAGCCTTTCACCGCGACTCTGACTCCGGGCGATTGCAGCGACGGGATGAGCGATCGGAACTATCCCTTCGTCGCCACTATCGCTTTGGGCGGGGAGACATTGCAGGGCTGCGGCTATACTGATCGCCAGCCATACACCGGCGCGCCCGCGCCCTGACCGGAGCGCGGGGAGACCAACAGGGGAGAGAGGCCATGACCATCACCGGAGGCTGCCTGTGCGGCAAGGTGCGATACACCTGCCAGAGCGAACCCCTGCTGTGCCTCACCTGCCATTGCAAGAACTGCCAGCGGCAGGCGGGCAGCAGCTTTTCGGTGATCATCGGCGTGCCCGAAGAGGCGGTGGCATTCGAGGGCGAGCTGACCACCTACAACGACACCGGCGACAGCGGCGCGAGCGTGCGGCGGCAGTTCTGCGGCACTTGCGGATCGCCGGTGTTCACCCGGGTCGAAAGCCCGCCGGGAATGATCTTCATCAAGGCTGGAACGCTCGACGATACCAGCATCCTGAAGCCTGCCTTGCACTGCTACACCAAGAGCAAGCAGGACTGGGTCGATCTTGGCGATATCCCGGGTTTCGAGACGGTGCCGCAAGGCCGCTGAGGCTCAGAACTTCCCCGGAATTTCGAGATCACCCGCGCCCGGACGAGCCGGGGTGAGCGGCTGGCGTTCGGGCAGGTCGAGGCCGGCGCGGGCACGCTGTGCGGCATCGGCGGCGACATTGTCCTTTCCGCCCGCAATCGGAGTGCAGGAGCGTCCGGCGAGGAAATCGAGCGCCGCCGCGATCGAGGCCTCGCGCGGGTCGCCCAGCGGACGGGTGATGTCGTCGCCCGCCCGGCAGGTGTTGGGCACCACGCTGGCCAGCCCCGTGAAATACTCGCCCTGGTTGTTGGCGTTGACCGTCTGGAAGGCCACCGCGCGCACCCTGAGGTCGCAGGCGGCCAAATCGAACCCGAACTGGCCTACCGGCTTGCCGAAGGTGTTGCTGCCCACCAGCGCCATGTTGGTGCCGAGATAGGGGATCATCGCATTGGCCACCAGCTCGCTGGCCGAGGCGCTGGCATTGGTGGTGATGAAGGCGACGCGGGTAGGGGTGATCGCGTTGGCCTCGGTGCGGAACAGGCGGGTTTCGTTCTCCGAGGATTTCGAGGCACGCAGCACGGTGCGGCTCCACACTTGTCCGGTGCGGCCCTTGCCCATCAGATCGCCCATGATGTCCGCCACCTCGACCAGCCCGCCGCCATTGTAGCGCAAGTCGATGATCAGCTCACTCACACCCTGCGCGGCGAACTGGCCGAAAGCCGCACGCAGCTGCGCCGAGGCATCAGCGATGATGAAGGTGCGCAGGTTGATGTAGCCCACGCGCTTGTTGCCATCGGTAAGCACCAGCGCGCCGTAACGATCGGACAGCGGATCGAGCGCGAAGTCGGTCTTGGTGATGCTGCGCTCGATCGTCGGCCCGCCGGGCTGCTGGATGAAACGCAGCACCCGCGTGACACCCGCCGTCGTCGGCCCAAGCGCATCGACCACCGCCTGCGGTCCGCCGCTTGCCATCAGGCTGGATACGCTTTGCAAGGTGGCGGCGGTGGTGCCGATCGCGGTGATCTCGGTGCCGCGATCGAGCCCTGCGGCAAGGCCATTGCCGCCTTCAAAGGCTTCGGTCACGAACACGCGCCTGGCCGCTGTGTCGTAGAACAGGCGGATGCCGAAGCCCGCCGAGGAGCCCGAATTGATCAGCGCATTTTCTTCCGCGATCGAGGTCGCGAAGGTGAAGAACCGGTCACGGTTCTGGGCGCGGGCCGGGGCGACGCGGGCGTCGAGGTAGGCTTGCAGGTTGCTGAAGGCTGCCGGATTGGCCGCAGCCAGCAGGTTGGGGAACAGATACCACTCGTTCAGCACGCTGTCGGCGAAGTCCTGCTGCGCGCGCAGCGAGCAGGCCGCCGTGGTTGGCGTCGGGGTCGGCGTGCCGCCTCCGGAAGGCGCAGGCGCCGATCCGCCGCCGCCGCAACTTGCAAGAGCGCAGGCAAGAATGATGCTGAGCGCGGTGCGGGCGGGCTTCATGGCAGGATACGACTCCGGCAAGGGCAGGGCGGGGGATGGCTGCACCGGGGCAATCCGGTGCGCTGCTATGGATGCAATGTCTTGGACCCGAGGGCAAGCAGCGCCATCTGGGAGGCAAAAAAAGCCGTTTCCGCGCTGTTTTTGAGTGCTTTTTGCTCGGTTTTCCTCAGAATCCGGCGAAAACCGCCCGGCCAAGCCTCGTCTCGCAGGCTCGAAGGGACTAGCAAAGGCGGCATGAAGCGACAGAATCATGACTGATTTCCCGGCCTGGCTCGCCGCCAAAGTGCCTGCCTGCGCGCGTCATCCGGGCCTCGCGGTCGCAGTGCTTGGCTCGGCCCAGACGCTCGGGCGCGGCGGATTTGCACTCACCAGCCCGGCCTTTGCCGCGGGCGAGGAGCTGGATGGCAGCTTCACCGCCGCGGAAGAGGACGCGGTCGCCCCCCCGCTGGAATGGAGCGCGCCGCCCCCGGGCTCGCAGGAACTGGTCATCATCGTCGAGGACGCTTCGACGAAGGGTGCACAGCCTTTGTGCCACTGGCTGGTATGGGGCCTCGCCGGTCAGCGCGGCAAGCTGCTCGAAGGCGAGGTGCCGCCGCGCACGGGCAAGAACGCCCAAGGCAATTCCGAATGGCTGCTGCCCGATCCCCCCGCAGGCGAGACGCATCATTACCTGTTCCAGATTTTCGCCACCGACCTGCCGCTCGTGCTGATGCCGGGCGCCACCCGGGCGGAATTGCTCGCATCACTGCAAGGCACGATTACGGCTTGCGCGGTGCTTCATGCCATTTTTACCGGTGGCGGAGACGATGATGCGGACTGGGAAAACGATGATTTCTGATCAACCTGCCACCAAGACAAGGGAGTAGAAAATGGCTGGAACGACCAATGCACTGCAAAAGCCGGTGACGCTTTCGGGGGATCTCGAAGCGCTGATCGGCAAGGGCCCGATGACCCGCGCCCAGGTGACCTCGAAGGTATGGGAATACATCAAGGCCCATGGCCTGCAGGACAGCAAGGACAAGCGCCAGATCAATCCCGATGCCAAGCTTGGCGCGGTGATCGGCAAGGACCAGATTTCGATGTTCAAGATGACCGCTGCGGTCTCGAAGCATCTGAGCTGAGATCGATGCCCCGCCAAGTGGCGGGATATCGGGCAAGCGGCGCGCGGCCTTCTAGGGTCTGCGCGCCGCTTTGTTTGTGCAGCTGACCCACAGCGCCAGCCAGATGATCACCGGCTGGGCGATCATGCGCGGGATGTGATAGGCAAGGCCAAGGCCGCCGTCGGTGCGTCCCATGTCGATGATGAAATGGTTGATGTTGGCCGGCCACACACACAGCGCGTAGAGCGCCAGCCCCCAGCCCGCCGCGCGGCGCAGGGGCGGCGAGAAGGGCTGAACCAGCCCGATCGCGCCGAGGATCTCGGCCACACCCGTCCACAGCACCACGGCCTCTGGCGCAGGCACCCATGCGGGCATGATCGTCAGGAACGGGGCGGGCCTAACGAGGTGGATCACCCCCGCCAGCAGGTAGAAGGCAGCCAGCAGCCAGCGTAGGGCGGTGCGGATCATCGGCCAGGCTCCCAGCCCGGCGGGGCGAGGGTGAAGCCGGCAAAGTCGAACCCCGGCACCACCACGCAGGATACCAGACTGTAACCATGCACCGGTGCGCCATATGGGCGGGCCGCCTGCCATTCGTGCGGTGCGACCAGCCCCTGCAACGCCTGCCCCGCAGTGACATCCGCACCGAGGATCACCCTTCGCACAGGCCCGGCATCGCCCGCCGCCAGCCGCAGCTCGACCGGATCGCCCGCCTGCCACAGCCACAGCTCGGCCGCATCAACCGTGTGCCAGTGCGAGGCCTCGCCAGCCTTGAGCAGGAAGATGATCGCGGTGCCGCTTGCACGGCCTGCTGCCGTCCGCTCGCCGCGCCAGGTTTCCTTGTACCACCCGCCTTCGGGGTGGGCGGCAAGGCCCAATTGTTCGATGAGGTTTTGCGCGCTATCGCTCATGGTGGTCCTTGTCCCGAGACATCCACGCCATCTTTCCGGGAGTTTTTCCAGCCATGCAAGCCACCGCTCCGCGCGTTCTTCTCGCCCTTGCCACCGCCTTGATGCTGGCCGCGCCGGCCGCTGGTCAGAAGATCAGCGAGGAACAGGCGCTCGCCACCGCGCAGGCAGCGCTCGATGCCGCGCCGGTGTTTGATGGCCACAACGACACGCCGGGCCAGCTGCGTTCTCGGTTCCATAACCAGATCAACGACTTCGACTTCACCGACACATTGCCCACTGCCGATCCTGCAAGCGATCAAGGCGCGATGCACACCGATCTCACCCGGCTCAAGGCGGGCAAGGTCGGCGCGCAGTTCTGGTCGGTCTATGTGCCGCACAACGCCGATGAAGCCGCCGCCGTGCAGCAGACCATCGAGCAGATCGACGTGACCAAGCGCCTGATCGCGCGCAATCCGGGCACGATGCGCTATGCCGAGACCGCCGATCAGGTCGAAACCGCAATGCGCGACGGCCGGATTGCCTCGCTGCTGGGGATGGAGGGCGGCTATTCGATCGGCTCGAACCTCGGCGTGCTGCGGCAGTTTTTTGCGATGGGCGCGCGCTACATGACGCTTACCCACAACAGCAACACCCCCTGGGCCGATGCCGCAACCGACAATCCCAAGCACAATGGCCTCACCGATTTCGGCAAGGACGTGGTGCGCGAGATGAACCGGCTGGGGATGCTGGTCGATCTCAGCCATGTCAGCGAGAAGGTGATGCTGGACGCGCTCGACGTGGCGCGCGCGCCGGTGATCTTCAGCCATTCGGGCGCGCGCGCCGTGACGGCGCATCCGCGCAACGTGCCCGATAGCGTGCTGGCGCGCCTGCCAGAAAATGGCGGTATCGTGATGGTGGTGGCGCTGCCGCGCTTTATCAACGAGAAGCTGCGCCAGTGGGATGCAGACCGCGCCGGTGAACTCGCGCGGCTGCGGGTGGTGCACCTTGGCAATCCCGCAGCGGCAGCGGCAGCCATGGACGCATGGCTGACGGCCCATCCCGAGCCCAAGAGCGCAATCAGCGATGTCGCCGATCATATCGACCACATCCGCAAGGTGGCAGGGATCGAACATATCGGTATCGGCGGTGACTATGACGGGATGCCGATCGGGCCGGCAGGGATGGAGGATGTGAGCGGTTACCCTGCGCTGTTCGTGGAACTGGCGCGGCGCGGCTATTCGCAGGCCGAATTGGAAATGATCGCAAGCCGCAATGCCCTGCGCGTGATGCGCGCGGCCGAAGCCTATGCCGCCAGCGTGGCCGGCGAGCCGCCGATCGAAACGCTGATCAGCGCGCCGACCTCGCCCGAATGATCAATGGCTGGCGTGGGCCAGCGCGGGGATGATCCACACAAGGCTCATCGCGATCACCGCGAAAGCAAGGCTGAAGCCCAGCACATAGCGCAGGCCGGTGTTGCTGATGGCTCCGCGTGCGGCTTCATCATTGATGCGGACAGCTTTGTTCTGATCGGCCATTGAGATCTCTCCCCATTTATCGTTGACGTTACGGAAGGACGTTCCGTAACGTAAACCAATTGCGGGAGCGGCAAATGGTTCCGCGTCAGTCCCTGAGCAGTTCGTTGATGCCGGTCTTGGCGCGGGTCTGTGCGTCGACTGTCTTGACGATCACCGCGCAGTAGAGGCTCGGCCCCATGCTGCCATCGGGCAGGGGCTTGCCCGGCATCGCGCCGGGGACGACCACCGCATAGGGCGGCACTTCGCCCATGTAGATCTTGCCGGTGGCGCGATCGACGATCCTGGTCGAGGCGCCAAGATAGACCCCCATCGAGAGCACCGCGCCTTCGCCCACGCGCACGCCTTCGGCAACTTCGGCACGCGCGCCGATGAAGGCGTTGTCGCCGATTATCACCGGGCCGGCCTGGAGCGGTTCGAGCACGCCGCCGATCCCCGCGCCGCCCGAAATGTGCACATTGGCACCGATCTGGGCGCAGGAACCGACCGTCGCCCAGGTGTCGATCATCGTGTTCTCGCCAACGTAAGCCCCGATGTTGACGAAGCTCGGCATCAGCACCACGCCCCTGCAGATATGGGCGCCGCGTCGCACCACCGCACCCGGCACCACGCGAAAGCCGGCTTCCTTGAAGCGGTTCTCGCCCCAGCCGGCGAACTTGAGCGGCACCTTGTCAAAGGCTGGTGCCCCGGCCGCGCCGCCATCCATCACGCGATTGTCGTTGAGGCGAAAGCTCAGCAGCACCGCCTTCTTGAGCCATTGGTTGACGCGCCAGCCGCCGTTCCCGTCTGGCTCGGCCACACGCACCGCTCCGCTATCGAGCAGCGCGAGCGCATCGGCCACGTGATGGCGCACCTCGTGCCCCGGCGTAACCTCGGCACGGTTTTCCCAGGCCTCTTCGATGGCGGTGATCAGGGCGTCGGTCATGGCGTTCTCCGGCGGTCTATTGCGCCTGTGCGCCTAGCCGCGCCGCAGACCCACGGCAAGCCTTACCCCTTCATTCCTGCCGCCAGGGCAAAGGCATAGGCCCGTTCGGCCAGCGGCCGCACGCGGTCGCTCATCGCTTGCGCGTGGGCGCTGGAGGCGGTGCCGTCGATCACCCGCTTCTTGATGCCCTGCATGATCCCGGCGAGGCGGAACAGGTTGTAGGCGAAATACCAGTCCATCGGCGGCACCGGATAGCCGGTGCGCGCAACGTAACGCTCCACTGCTTCCTCCTGCGAGGGAATGCCCAGCGCCGCAAGATCGAGGCCCAGCAGCCCCGCGCGGCCATCGGCCGGGTTGTGCCAGTTGAGCATCAGGTAGCTGAAATCGGCAATCGGATCGCCCAGCGTCGACAGCTCCCAGTCGAGCACCGCGATGATGCGGGGTTCGTCATGCGCGAAGATCACATTGTCGAGCCGGTAGTCGCCGTGCACCACGCTCGACGCGTTTTGCGGCGGGATGGTGTCGGGAAGCCATTCGATCAGCCGCTCCATTTCCGGCATGTGCTCGGTTTCGGAGAGCTTGTACTGCTTGGTCCAGCGGGTGATCTGGCGCGCGCAGTAATCGGTGGGTTTGCCAAAATCGCCCATCCCGATCTGCTCGGGCTGGTTGAGGTGGAGATCGGCCATGGTGTCGATCAGCGCATGGTAATGCGCGCGTCGCTCGTCCGGGGTCATGCCGGGAAGTGCACCGTTCCACAAGGAGCGGCCGTCGGCCAAGCTCATCACGAAGAACTTGGAGCCGATCACGTCCACGTCCTCGCACAGGCCATAGGTGCGCGGCACCGGAAAGCCGGTGGGGAATAACCCCGTCATTGCGGCATATTCACGATCGACCGCGTGGGCCGAGGGCAGCAGCTTGCCGAACGGCTGGCGGCGCAGCACGTAGGATGTCTTGGGCGTGTCGATCCGGTAGGTCGGGTTCGATTGGCCGCCCTTGAACTTGGTGTAGCTGATCGGGCCTTCGAAGCCTTCGACATGGGCCTCGAACCAGCGGGTGAGCGAAGCAAGGTCGAGCGCGTCCTTTTCGGTCACTGCGACCGTGCCGACCATTTCCTTGTCGAAATCGATATCCATCAGTCGAACACCACCACGGTGCGGGCCGAGTGGCCGGCGCGCATTGTGTTGAAGCCCTCGTTCACCGCTTCGAGCGGGATGCGGGTCGCGATGATCGTGTCGAGATCGAGCAGCCCGCGCAGGTAGAAATCAACCAGACGCGGCAGATCGACGGGGAAGTGATTCATCCCCATCAAGGCCCCCATCAGCTTCTTCCCGCCGAGCAGATCGAAGGCGGACAGCCCGACCTTGCAGTCGAGCGGCATCATGCCGAGGATCACCGCCGTCCCGCCGCGCCGCAGCGCAGCGACCGCGAGATCGGCCGAGGCCTGCCGGCCGACCGCCTCGATCCCCCAGTCAACCCCGCCGTTGGAAATGGCGATGATCTGCTTGGCCGCATCCGGATCGAGCGCATCGACGGTGTGGGTCGCGCCCAGCACTTCAGCGAGCGCGCGCTTTTCGGGGAGCGGATCGGCGGCGATGATCTTGCCCGCGCCGGCGATTTTGGCGGCGTTGATGACGGCAAGGCCCACCCCGCCGCAGCCGACGACAGCCACGGTTTCGCCCGGCGTCACCTTGCAGGCGTTGAAGATCGTCCCCGCGCCGGTCGTCACCGCGCAGCCGAGCAGCGCGGCGCGATCAAACGGCATGGCCTTGTCGATCGCGACGCAGGCGTGTTCGTGGATCAGCATCTGTTCGGACAGGGCCGAGAGGTTGAGCATCTGGTTGACCGGCGAGCCATCGGCAAAGGTGATGCGCGAAGCCTCACCCTTCATGCGGCGGGTGTCCCCGCCAAGGCACAGCGCCATCCGTCCCGTCACGCAGAATTCGCAGTGGCCGCAGAAGGCGCTGAGACAGGAGACGACATGATCGCCCGGCTTGACGGTGCGCACTTCGCTGCCCACCGCGCGCACGATCCCTGCCGCCTCGTGGCCCGGAATGCAGGGCAGGGCGTGGGGATAGTGCCCGTCGATGAAGTGCAGATCGGAATGGCACAGCCCGCAGGCCTTGGTGTCGATCAGGACTTCGTGCGGGCCGGGTTCGGCATAGGTGACTTCGGCTATGCGCAGGCCTTGGCCGGGCGCTTCAAGAATGGCGGCTTTTGCCATTGGTGTTCTCCCTGTTCCCCCCTCCTCCCGAGAGGCGGGGAAGATTGCTTAGCGCGCTACGCCGATGTCACCCGAGCTGAAGCTCTGCGCGTCATGGACGACCCGCCCATGATCGCCGCGCAGGGCGTTGGCCGTGGGGCCGGACACGGGAGCGTGCCTGGCGAATTCCATGTGCGCGATCGAGCGGGCATGGACTTCGTCCGGCCCGTCTGCGAGCCGCAGGGTGCGCTGGTGGGCATAGGCCGAGGCAAGGCCGTAGTCTTCCGACACGCCGCCGCCGCCATGGGCCTGGATCGCGTCGTCGATGATCTTCAGGGCCATGGTGGGGGCCTGCACCTTGATCATCGCGATTTCCTGCTTGGCCGCCTTGTTTCCGACCTTGTCCATCATGTCGGCGGCCTTGAGGCACAAGAGGCGGGTCATCTCGATGTCGATACGGGCACGCGCCACGCGTTCTTCCCACACCGAATGCTTGTAGATCGGCTTGCCGAAAGCTTCGCGTTCCTGAAGGCGGCGGCACATCTTGGCGAGCGCCTCTTCGGCCACGCCGATAGTGCGCATGCAATGGTGGATGCGGCCCGGCCCGAGGCGGCCTTGCGCGATCTCGAAGCCGCGCCCTTCGCCCAGCAGCATGTTGGTGACAGGCACGCGCACGTTCACCATCTCGACTTCCATGTGGCCGTGCGGGGCATCGTCATAGCCGAACACCGGCAGGTGGCGGATGATGTTCACGCCCGGGGCATCGATCGGCATCAGCACCATCGACTGCTGGGCGTGGCGCTGGGCATCAGGATTGGTCTTGCCCATCACGATCGCGATCTTGCAGCGCGGATCGCCCAGGCCCGAAGACCACCACTTGCGCCCGTTGATGACGTAAGAGTCGCCGTCGCGCTCGATCCGGGTTTCGATGTTGGTCGCGTCCGAGGAGGCGGTGTAAGGCTCGGTCATCAGGAAGGCCGAACGGATCTCGCCGTTCATCAGCGGGCGCAGCCACTCTTCCTTCTGTTCGCGGGTGCCGTAGCGATGGAGCACTTCCATGTTGCCGGTATCGGGCGCCGAGCAGTTGAACACTTCGCTCGCCCAGCCGATGCGGCCCATTTCCTCGGCGCACAGCGCATATTCGAGATTGGTGAGGCCGGGGCCTTCGAATTCGAAGGTTTCATCGACATGGTGGTGGCTGTCGTTGCGCGGCGGCATGAACAGGTTCCAGATGCCGGCTTCCTTGGCCAGCTTCTTCTTGTCCTCGATGATTGGGATCACCTTCCAGCGATCGCCCGCAAGGTCCTGCGCCTTGTAGGTGTCCATGTTGGGTCGCACATGGGCCTCGATGAAATCGCGCACCCGGTTGCGCCAATAGACCTGGCGTTCGGTGGGTTCGAAATCCATGGGGTGTTCCTCTCTCGTCCTCAATTGCAATCGAATCTGCCAGTGACCGTGGCAGAGCATGCGGCACCCGCCAAGCTCTCATTTGTGGTGCGCGGGCGGCATCCCCGTACGCAGCCTGGCAAGCCGCTCGGCATGATCGTTCTCACCCAGCGGGAAGCGCAGTAAAATCGCCACGGCGCCGGCCACGAAGAGCGCGGTCAGGATGGTGAAGATCAGCATC
>JBKBLZ010000021.1:0-13488 GCA_046296035.1 Erythrobacter sp.
GGTGAAGGCGTGCCAGATCACATAGAACCAGCCGAAAAAGCCGTGGACGATCGCCCAGAGGATCGACTGGTGCAGGCTCCAGCTGATCGCCACCGCGATCGCGCTGCCAAGCCCGATCCCGGCCTGCGCCGCGGTGCCCGTCGCGCTGTTCACAGATCCACCCCGCTGGCGATTGCTTCGAGCTTGCGGATGCGCTCTTTCAGGTCGGCCATTTCGATCCGCGCCGAGCCGATGCCAGAACTTTCCCCGGCTACCGGCGGCGTGGCGGCGCGATCAAGTTCGCGGGCCTTCAGATCGAGCCAGCCCTGCCAGGCGCGCAGCAGGCTGGCGGCAATCACGACGAGGCCGATCAGGCTCCCGCCGGTCAGAACCAGCGTCGGGTCGAGCAAGACAGTGATCATGCGCTCTGCTCCTTTCCGGCCTCGGGCAGCGCCCGTGGTGCGTCGTCGGCTACGGGCTGCGCCCTGAGGGCTTCGATTTCGGCCGCGATGCGCGCCTGTTCGCGCGCCGCGCTGGTGTTGCCGTCGGTGACGATGCGTTCGAGCACCTTCACCCGTTCCCTGAGGTCGGCCAGTTCGCGGCGGGCGGCGTCGCGTTCCACGGCACTGCGTCCGTCCTCGCGCGGGGCGATCTTCTGGTTGCCGTCCTCGTCGGAGATGATCCCGGCGCGCGCGCGGATGCTGGCGACGATGCCCCACATCACGATCGCGACCAGCGCGACGATCGCCCAGCTGCTCATTGCGCGGCTTCCTTGTCCTGAGCGGTGGCGAGCGCAGGTGCGGGGGCGGGCAGATCGCGGCGCAGTGCCTCGATCTCGTCAGCCAGCAGGCTGCCGCGGTCGGTGGCGATCCGTTCGAGCACGCGCAGCCGATCCTCGATCATCTGCTGGCGCTCGGCGAGCTGGTGGATTTCCAGCGCTTGCGGCTTGGCTGCGGGAATGACATCGTGGCGCAGCCGTCGGCCCTGCATCACCTTTTCGACGATAGCGTTGAGGGTCACGCCGGCGATCAGGGCGATCGCGATGATGGTGATGGCGATGATGACTTGCTCGGGCATCAGGCTTCCCCTTTGTCCCGCAGGTTCGAGAGCGCGCGTTCGCGCAGCGCGTCGATTTGAGCGCCGAGGTGATAGCCGCCATCGGTGACGATCCGTTCGACATTGGCCATGCGATCCTTGAGGCTGGCGATTTCAGCGCGCAGTTCTGCGTTTTCCTGGGTCAGCAGCGTCACACGCTGGGCGTTTTGTGCGTCCGAACCGGGCTTGAGCGACTGGCCCCACATCCCTTCGAGCGGGTAGCCGTTCTTGATCTTCATCCGGGTGGTCTGGAAAGAGGCGAGGATGCCCATTGCGCCCAGCGCAAAGCCGCCGCCGATGATCCAGCCGAGATAGGGCAGAAAGTCAGCGAGTTCCATCACACGCGCTCCTTGTTATCCAGGCCGAGCGGCACGCCCGCCGCGCCATGCTCAGTGGCATCGACGCGGCGCGTATCGCGCAGCGCTTCGATCTGGGTGGCGATGTCGTAACCGCGGTCGGTGACGATGCGTTCGAGCACCTGCACCCGGTCTTCGAGCCGCTGGATCTGGCCGACATATTGCGCGGCCTTTTCAGCGGTCTGTTCGGCGGTGGCACCGACCTGCATTTCGGCCATCTTCTGCTGGTGTTTGGTCCAGATGGCGACGATCGGGATCATCAGCGCAATGATCGGGATCATCACGCCCAAGGTTCCTGCGTCCATGTCCTGTTCCCCTGTTTGCGTGGTGGCAGTTCAGCGCAGCCGTTCGATCTCGGCGGTCAGGCGCGGGTTGCTGCTGACATAGTGGTGTTCCACCGCCGCCAGACGGCGATCAATATCGCGGAAACTGGCGCGGATCTCGCGGGCGGTGCGCTTCGGGTTCTGCCGCACGCCCTGCCAGTATTTCTTCTCGCTTTCGTCGCGGTAGAGATAGGGCGGCTTGGTGTTGAGCAGGAAGCCGGCGATCAGATAGAGCGGGGCCGTGGTGCCGCTGGTCATGAACAGCGAAGCCACCGCCGCCAGCCGCAGCCAGAACACGTTGATCCCGGTGTAATCGGCAATCCCGGCGCAGACACCCATCAGCTTGCCGTTGTGCGTGTCGCGGTAAAGCGTGGTGCGGGGGCTGTTCATGCGCGGGTTCCTTTCTTCTCGGCGATCAGCTGTTCGAGTTCGCGCAGCTGCTGGTTGTCCTTTTCCTGATCCGCGATCAGGCGGCGGGTCGGGGTGAATTCGGGGTCGTCGGCAGCGACCAGGCGTTCGACCGTGTCCATCCGCTCATCGAGCCGCTTGGCGAGGTTATAGAGCTCCTCGAGCAGCACCTCGTCATCGGCGGTGATGGTCGGCGCGGTCTTCCACTTGGTGATGTAGTGCAGGATCATCCACGGCAGTCCGATAAACAGCGTCGCGACGATCATCAGGCCGATCAGTGCGTCTTCCATGGTTTAGCCCTCCTTGCTGTCGCCGGTCTTGCCGAGCGCTTTCTTCATGGCCTCAAGTTCGTCATCGATCGCGTCCGAACCGGCGAGTGCTGCGATCTCATCGGCGAGCGACGGGGTCTTGCCTTCCGCGATCTGCAAGGCGTCGGCGCGGCCCTCGGCGTAATCGACCCGGCGTTCGAGCTGGTCGAAACGGGCCAGCGCCTCGTCGGTGCGCTCGGTGCTCATCAGGGTGCGAAGCTTGACGCGGTTCTCGGCGCTTTCGAGGCGCGCGGCGATCGCGGTCTGGCGGCTGCGGGCTTCGCGCAGGCGGTGCTGCAACTTGGCGATGTCGTCCTCGTACGCGCGCAGCGCGTCGTCGAGCACGGCGATTTCCGCCTTGAGCTGATCGGCCATGTCGGCGGCCTTCTTCTTCTCGACCAGCGCCGCGCGGGCGAGATCCTCGCGGTCCTTCGACAGGGCAAGCTGCGCCTTCTCGGCCCAGTCGGCCTGAAGCCGTTCAAGCTTGACGCAGTGGCGGTGCATTTCCTTCTGATCGGCGATGGTGCGCGCCGCGCTGGCGCGGACTTCGACCAGAGTTTCCTCCATTTCGAGGATGATCATGCGGATCATCTTGGTCGGATCATCCGCCTTGTCGAGCATATCGTTGAAGTTGGCGGCAATGATGTCGCGGGTGCGGCTGAAAATGCCCATGAAGGCTACTCCATCGAGAAACGAATTGACCCGATCGAGGGGAGCGACTCGCTCGTCCTCACGCGGGGTGGTGCGTCCCCGAGACTGCGTCGGGGTGGGGCTGCGGCGCAAGGCTTCGATTTCCTCGTCGAGCCGCGACAACCGTCCTGACGATAGCAGGCGGGAAGGTTGGGCCGGAGCATCGCTGCCACGGTCGACGCGAGTGGGGCGTGCGTCGCCGGCAGCATCGGCGGGGGGGACATCCCGGTTGGAGCGCTCCGGCCCGAGGGGATCAATGGGATCAACCATCTCAGGCAATCTCGATCAACGCACCGCTTTGAGCAGCGGGAAGGGTGACCGGGGCAGCGTTGGCCGCACCCGGCTGGATCTGTGAAGACAGCGCAATCATCATCACCATCGCGGCGATGCTGGCCATCGCGGCCTGTCCGAGCTTGGTGCTCCAGAAGCGGCTTTGCGCGGTGTTGCTGGTGATCATTCTGGCCTCCCAAAGTGAAAGTCGGTGGTGCTGCCCGCAATTCTGCATTTGCCGTGCCAAACTGCGAAAATGGCAGAAATCCTCGGATTATTGCAGGTTTTGCCGCGGACTCACTGGTTTATGTTGCCAAGCATTGGCAAATTTCACTATAGGTTGGGCATGAAGCACGAGATTCAGTTCATCGGGCAGTCGGGGGCCTTTCTGGATGCGGTCGAGCGCGCCAGCCGCGCGGCGATGATGAACCGTCCGGTGCTGGTGATCGGGGAGCGCGGAACCGGCAAGGAGCTGATTGCCGAGCGTCTGCACCGTCTCTCCCCGCGCTGGGACGAGCCGCTGGTGACGATGAATTGCGCGGCCTTGCCTGAATCCCTGATCGAGGCCGAACTGTTCGGCCACGAGGCCGGGGCCTTTACCGGCGCCACCAAGGCGCGTGCAGGCCGCTTTGAAGAGGCCGATCGCGGCACGCTGTTTCTTGACGAGCTCGGCACGCTCAGCATGGGCGCGCAGGAGCGGCTGCTGCGGGCGGTCGAATATGGCGAGGTCACCCGCATCGGCGCCTCGCGTCCGATCCGGGTCGATGTGCGGATCGTGGCGGCGACCAACGAGGATCTGCCGGCGCTCGCCGCCGGGGGGGGATTTCGCGCCGACCTGCTCGACCGGCTCAGCTTCGAGGTCATCACTCTGCCCCCTTTGCGGGTGCGCGAGGGCGATATCGGCGTGCTCGCCGAATATTTCGGGCGGCGCATGGCGGCCGAGCTCGATTGGGACCGCTGGCCGGGCTTTGCGCCGCACGTGATGGATCAGCTGGAGCAGTACGACTGGCCGGGCAATGTGCGCGAGCTGCGCAATGTTGTCGAACGCGCGGTCTATCGCTGGGGCGAGCCGGATATTCCCATCGCCCATGTCCAATTCGATCCGTTCGACAGCCCGTGGCGCCCGCGCCCTCCGGCCCATCGCGGCGCGCCGGCTGCGCCGGCGGGCCCCGCCGTTTCTGCCCCTGCGGCCGCAGCAGCCCTGAGCGATCTCGATGCGGTCGATGATCTGCGCGCCGCGGTTGACGCGCATGAGCGCGCGATCCTCGAACATGCGCTGGGCAAGCACCGTTGGAACCAGCGTCAGACCGCGCGGGCGCTGGGACTGACCTATGACCAGCTGCGCCACGCGATCCGCAAGCACGCGATCATGGAGGGCCAGAACAGAGCTGCAAGCTGAACCGCGCTGCGCGTGCCTCTCGTAAGATCACCTAGGGCGCGGTTTGGCCCTTTTTCGCTACAAGATGGCAGGCTGCCAGATCATGGTGCAGCCTTTGGCCCTTACTGCTCCGGCGACAGCCTCCGAGCCGGTTATCCCCCGTCCGATCGGGCGGCGCGGTGCCGCGCGCCTGCGACTGGCGATCCCGGTGAGGATCGTCTCGATCCATGGGACGCAGACCGGCATCCTGCTCGATCTGTCGCGCACGGGTGCCCGCATCGGCCTTGCCGAACCGCTCACGCCCGGAATGTGCCTCTATCTGAAGATCGCCCGCTTCGAGCTGTTTGCCGAAGTCGTCCGGCGTGATCTGGGCGCGGACGGGGGGATCAACGGCCTCGTTTTCGACGAGCCGCTGCCTGATACCACCGTGCTTGCGGTGCGCGAACATGCCGAGGGCTTCGCGCAACGCCAGCGCGAGGCCTTGCGCGATCAGGTGCGGCGCTGGGTGAGCGGAGAAAGCCGGAACTGAGCGGCAAACGCCGCGCGGGCCTTCGCGCGCTTGGCTCTTGCCAAATCGCGCGGCTGCGCCTAGATGCGCGTTCATCCCGGCATTGTCGTGACAAGGTTTGGATGCTGGCGCCTCGCGGGGCCGGCCCGAACCGCGTTGCAAATATGCCGCCTGACCGGAGAATGCATGGCCGATATCGCGCGCCTGACGGCACTGATCGAACCCGAGGCGACCGCCCTGGGGTTCGAACTCGTGCGCGTGGCGATGCTGCCATCAGAGGCGGGTGATGGCGGCATGGCGCTTCAGATCATGGCCGAGGATCCGGCCACTGGCCAGTTGGTTATCGACCAGTGTGCGGCGCTGTCGCGCCGCGTCTCCGACGTGATTGACGCGGCCGAGGAAGCGGGCGAAGTGCTGATCGAGGGTGCCTACCACCTCGAAGTGTCTTCGCCCGGCATTGATCGTCCGCTGACCCGCGAAAAGGATTTCGCCAACTGGGCCGGGCACGAGGCGCGGATTGTCATGGTCAAGGGCTATGACGGCCAGCGCACCAACAAGGGGCTGCTGCACGGGCTCGAAGGCGGCATGGTGCATCTTACCGATGCCAAGGCGGGCGATGTGCGCTTGCCGCTGGATCAGATTCATACGGCCAAGCTCGTCCTCACCGACGCGCTGATTGCCGCCACCCGCCCGCTGGATGCCAGCGGGGCTGACGAACTCATCGAAGAGACAGAAAAGGCAGATGACTGATGAGTGCCATTTCCGCCAACAAGGCTGAACTGCTTGCGATCGCCAACGCGGTTGCTTCGGAAAAGATGATCGACAAGGCGATCGTCATCGAGGCGATGGAAGAAGCGATCCAGAAGTCGGCGCGCAACCGCTATGGCGCGGAAAATGACATTCGCGCCAAGCTCGATCCGCTGACCGGCGATCTGACGCTGTGGCGCGTGGTCGAGGTGGTCGAAGAGGTCGAGGACTACTTCAAGCAGGTCGATCTCAAGCAGGCCGAAAAGCTTCAGCCGGGTGCCAAGATCGGCGATTTCATCGTTGATCCGCTGCCCCCGGTCGATCTTGGCCGGATTGATGCGCAGTCGGCCAAGCAGGTAATCTTCCAGAAGGTCCGCGATGCCGAGCGCGAGCGTCAGTATGAAGAATTCAAGGACCGCGCCGGAGAAATCATCACCGGGGTGATCAAGTCGGTCGAATTCGGCCACGTGATCGTCAATCTCGGCCGGGCCGAGGGCGTGATCCGCCGCGACCAGCAAATCCCGCGCGAAGCCGCCCGCGTCGGTGAGCGCGTGCGCGCGCTGATCACCAAGGTGGAACGCAACAACCGTGGCCCGCAGATCTTTCTCAGCCGTGCGCACCCCGATTTCATGAAGAAGCTTTTTGCTCAGGAAGTGCCTGAAATCTATGATGGTATCATCCAGATCAAGGCTGCTGCCCGCGATCCGGGCAGCCGCGCCAAGATCGGCGTGATCAGCAATGATTCCTCGATCGATCCGGTTGGTGCCTGCGTCGGCATGAAGGGTAGCCGTGTGCAGGCGGTGGTGCAGGAACTGCAGGGCGAAAAGATCGACATCATCCCGTGGTCGGAAGACACCGCGACCTTCGTTGTCAACGCGCTCCAGCCGGCCACCGTCAGCCGCGTGGTGCTCGACGAGGATGACGGTCGCATCGAAGTGGTCGTCCCCGACGAGCAGCTCAGCCTCGCGATCGGCCGCCGCGGCCAGAACGTGCGTCTGGCCAGCCAGCTCACCGGCCACCAGATCGACATCATGACCGAGGAAGAAGCCTCGGAGAAGCGCTCGAAGGAATTTGCCGAGCGTTCCAAGATGTTCGAGGAAGAGCTCGACGTCGACGAAACCCTCTCGCAGCTGCTGGTGGCCGAAGGCTTCGCCGAGCTGGAAGAAGTGGCCTATGTCGACCTCGCCGAGCTGGCGAGCATCGAAGGCTTCGACGAGGAACTGGCCGAGGAGCTCCAGAGCCGTGCCCTCGAAGCGCTTGAACGCCAGGAAGAGGCGCACCGCGCGGTCCGCCGCGAGCTGGGCGTGGAAGATGCGCTTGCCGAAATCCCGCACCTTACCGAAGCGATGCTGGTGACGCTCGGCAAGGCGGGCATCAAGACGCTCGACGATCTCGCCGATCTCGCCACCGACGAATTGATCGCCAGGAAGCGCGAAGCACCGCGCCGCCGGGGCAATGCCGACGGTCCGCCGCTGCGTCGCCCGCAGCGTGAAACCGACAAGGGCGGCGTGCTTGGCGGATATGGCCTCACCGAAGAGCAGGGCAACGAAATCATCATGGCTGCCCGGGCACATTGGTTCGAAGACGAGCCTGTCGAGGAGGCCGCCCATGCGGACTCCACCCAATGAGCGCCTGACGTCCGACATCGTCGAGCCGTCGCTTCCCGCAGGCGCGGGGAGCGAGCGGCGCTGTATCCTGTGCGGGGAGCACGACGCGCGCGATGCGCTGGTGCGGCTGGCGATTGCGCCGGACGGGCTGGTGCTGCCCGATCCGGCGGCCAAGGCGCCGGGGCGCGGCGCATGGATCGGCGTGCACCGCCGCGCGCTTGAGGCAGCGATTGCCGATGGCCGGTTGAAGCGGGCGCTGATGCGCGCGTTCAAGGGTGCCACCCTGACGATCCCCGATGATCTGCCCGCGCTGATCGAAGCCGCTCTGGCGCGTCACCTGTGCGACCGGCTGGGTCTCGAACTGCGATCGGGCAATCTCGTGCTCGGTTCGGCCCGGATCGAGGAACAGGCACGGGCCGGACGGCTGGCGGCGCTGCTCCACGCCAGCGACAGCAGCGAGGATGGCCGGCGCAAACTTGATCAGGCCTGGCGCGTCGGACGCGAGAGCGAAGGATCGGGTGAACGGGGCGAGGTCTTGCCTCTGGACCGCGCGGCGTTGTCTGTGGCATTGGGCCGTGACAATGTTGTCCACCTCGGCGTTGCCGGCCATGCCGGTGACATGCGCGCCGCAGCGCGGGTGCTGCAGGCGGTTTCCCGACTTTCGCGCTTTGTCGCCGGCGGCGTCCTGCCCGATGGCGCGAGCACCATGGTGGACAATTCCGGCCGGGATACGCCCGGCCACAGCGATCGGCCCCAAGCGGCTGGCCGTTCGGCACAAGACGAATACATGAAGGACTGACGAGCGATAATGAGCGACGAAAACGACACCCAACGCATCCGCAAACCTCTGGGCCTCAAGCGCTCGGTCGATGCGGGCGAGGTCAAGCAGACCTTCAGCCATGGCCGGACCAACAAGGTTGTGGTCGAGGTGAAGCGTCGCCGCGTGCTCGGCAAGCCCGGTACTGAAGCGGCTGCACCGCCGCCGCCCCCGCCGCCGCCCCCGCCGTCCGCCACGCCGGTGGCGGCCACGCCCGCCCCCGCACCGCGGCCCGCGCGCCCGGCTCCGGCGGGTGAGACCCCGCAGGAGCGGGTCAAGCGGCTCCAGCTCGAAGCCGAGGAAGAACGCCTGCGGCTGGCCGAGGAAGCGCGCAAGCGCGAAGAAGCCGAAGCCCGCAAGCGCGAAGAAGAGGAACGCCGCCGCGCCGAGGAAAATCGCCGTGCGGAAGAAGAGGCCGAACAGCAACGCGCGGCCGCCGCGAGCGCGCCGCCGTCGCCCGTCGCCGAGGACGAGGTTGCGCCTGCTCCGGCCGAAAGCAGCACCGATACTTCTGCGACCGCCGCGCGGCCCGAGGCCGTCCCGGCAGCGCGCCGTTTCACCCCGGTCGAGCGGCCCGAACCCAAGCGTCCGGCCCCCGAAGTCAAAGGCAAGAAGAAGGAAGAAAAGCGCGCCGCGCCGATTGATTCCGGGAAGGACAATCGCCGCTCGGGCAAGCTCACCGTGACCCGCGCATTGAACGAGGACGAAGGCCGCCGTGCGCGCAGCCTCGCAGCTCTGAAGCGCGCGCGGGAAAAGGAGCGCCGCGGGCAGGGCGGGCCATCCAAGCCGCGCGAAAAGCAGGTGCGCGACGTGGTCGTACCCGAAGCGATCACCGTGGGCGAGCTTGCCAACCGCATGGCCGAAAAGGGCGCGGATCTGGTGAAGGCGCTGTTCAACATGGGCATGATGGTCACCGTCAACCAGACCATCGATCAGGACATCGCCGAATTGCTGGTCGAGGAATTCGGCCACAACATCACCCGCGTCTCGGCCAGCGATGTCGATATCGACACCAGCGAGGATGCCGATCCGGAAGAAACCTTGCGGCCGCGACCGCCGGTGGTGACGATCATGGGCCATGTCGATCACGGCAAGACCAGCCTGCTCGATGCGCTGCGCGGAACCGACGTTGCGAAGGGTGAAGCCGGCGGCATCACCCAGCACATCGGCGCCTATCAGATCACCACCAAGGACAAGCAGAAGATCACCTTCCTCGACACGCCGGGCCACGCGGCTTTCACCGAAATGCGGATGCGCGGCGCCAATGTCACCGACATCGTCGTTCTGGTGGTTGCCGGCGATGACGGGCTGATGCCGCAGACCATCGAGGCGATCAATCACACCAAGGCGGCCGGCGTGCCGATGATCGTGGCGATCACCAAGTCGGACAAGCCCGAATACAACCCGCAGAAGATCCGCGAGCGTCTGCTCGAACACGAAATCGTGGTCGAGGCGATGTCGGGCGATGTGCTGGATGTCGAGGTTTCGGCCAAGACCGGCGCCGGGCTCGACAAGCTGATCGAGGCGATCGGGTTGCAGGCCGAACTGCTCGAACTGCGTGCGCGCCCCGATCGCGATGCCGAAGCAACGGTGATCGAAGCCCAGCTCGACAAGGGCCGCGGCCCGGTGGCGACGGTGCTCGTCACCCGCGGGACGCTCAAGCGCGGCGACACCTTCGTGGTCGGCACGCAAAGCGGCAAGGTGCGCGCGATTGTCGACGACAAGGGCCAGCAGCTGAAAGAAGCCGGCCCCTCGATGCCGGTCGAAGTGCTCGGGCTTGGCGGGGTGCCGTCGGCGGGCGATATCCTCACCGTGGTCGAAAACGAACAGCGCGCCCGTGAAGTTGCCAAGTATCGTCAGGAAAAGGCGACGGAGAAGCGCACGGCGCTGGCGCCCACCAATTTCGACACGATGTTCAACAACCTCGCCTCCAACGTGATCGAATTCCCGGTGGTGGTGAAGGCCGATGTGCAAGGCTCGGTCGAAGCGATCGTCAATGCGCTCCACAATCTCTCGAACGACGAGATCAAGGTGCGCGTGCTGAATGCGGGCGTGGGTGCGATCACCGAAAGCGACGTGCTGCTGGCAGGTGCATCGAAAGCGCCGATCATCGGCTTCAACGTGCGCCCCAATGCCAAGGCGCGCGATCTGGTGAAGCGCGATGGAGTGCGGATGATGTATTACGATGTCATCTATCACCTCACCGACGAAATCGCCAGGGAGATGGCGGGCGAGCTTGGGCCGGAGCGGATCGAAACCGTGGTCGGCCGGGCCGAAGTCAAGCAGGTCTTCCCGGCGGGCAAGAAGGACAAGGCCGCCGGTCTGTTGGTGCTGGAAGGCGCGATCCGCAAAGGATTGTTTGCGCGTCTTACCCGCGCCGATGTCATTGTCTCGGCCACCAAGATCGCCTCGCTGCGCCGCTTCAAGGACGATGTCGAGGAAGTCCGCGCGGGTCTCGAATGCGGCGTGGTGCTGGAAGACACCAACGACATCAAGCCCGGAGATATGCTCGAAGTCTTCTCGGTCGAGGAGCGTGAGCGGACGCTGTGAGCGAGAACGCCTACTATCCCGAAGATGCCGGGCAATCGCCGCACACGGCGCTGCTCGGCAGCGAGTTTGTCAGCTTCGACGAGAGCACGCAGACCGCGACCATGCGCTTTCATGTGAAGCGCGAGATGACCACCTGGCGCGGCGGCGTGCAGGGCGGTCTGGTCGCGGGCTATCTCGATGACGTGATGGGCTATGCCTATGTCGCAGCCACCGGCGGGCAGATGGCACCGCTCAATCTCGAAATCTCGATGAGCCTCATCCGCCTGATTCCCGAAGGGCCGCTGATCGGCAGGGGGCGGGTGGTGCGCGCCGGGCAGCGGGTGATCTTCCTCGAAGGCGAGCTGCTGGCCGAAGACGGCACGCTCCACGCCCGCGCCACCTCCACCGCGATCCCGACACCGCGTCCGACGCCCGAACAGACCGGGATGAGCCGCTGATGGCCAAGGCGCCTTTCACCGCGCAGCAGCAATCGGTGCGCGTGCTCAAGGTGGGAGAGAGAGTGCGGCACATCCTGTCCGAACTGCTCGCACGCGGCGAAGTGCATGATGATGTGGTCAGCGCGGCGAACATTTCGGTCACCGAGGTGCGCATGACCCCTGATCTGCGCCACGCAACCGCCTATGTGAAGGCCCTGCTGGCGGCGGGGCCGCGGGTCTCGGACGATGACGTGGTTCATGCCCTGCGCCAGAATACCGCTTTCCTCCAGCGCGAAGTTGCCCGGCGGCTCGGCCTCAAATTCGCGCCCAAGCTCAAGTTCTTCAAGGATGAAAGCTTTGCCGAGGCTGACCGGATTGAAGCGTTGCTGCGCGATCCCAGGGTGGCCAGGGATCTGGATGAAGGCGACGAGGAATAGCGCAGGACGCGCGTTCGCCTTCAAACGCGCTTAAGCCCGCGCGGCGTCTGAGCGTTGCTTTTTCGTCGGCGAAGCCGTTACGGAAAATGCATTAACGCGGTACCATCCGCGCCCGCAGCGTGATGTCGACCTTGTTGCCGACGATCAGCTGATAGGATTTCATCCCGAAAGCACGCCGGTCGATGGTGGTGGTGCCGGTGAAGCTGACCGGCCTGCCCTGCATCGCCAGCGGATCTGCATCGAAGGTGACAGCCAGCGTCTGCGGGCGCGTCACGCCGCGGGCGGTAAGCTCGCCCGATACGGTTCCGCGCGTCGGGCTGGACAGCTTCAGCGCGCGTCCGACGAAGCGCACGGTGGGATATTTCTCCACCCAGAAGAACTTCTCGCCGCGCAGCCGCTCCAGCGTCACGCTGTCAGGCGCTTCGATCGCGGTTGCATCGAAGGTCACGTCGATCACTGCGCGTTCGGGCGCGCCTGGCACGATCGTCACCGCGCCCTGCATTCTGGGAAAGCGCGCGGTCTTGCTGGCCAGGCCGAAGAACGGCACCTTGGCCGAAACATTGCTCGCCGAGGCATCAAGCGCGTAGCGCTGCGGCACGCCAAGCGTGTTGGCCAGCGCGAAAACCGCCAGCAGCGGCAGCAGGATTATCCGGAGGCGGGCGGCGGGCTTCAACATGGTGTTCCTTATACGCTTCAACCGGGCAAAAGGTTCAATCCCGTCTCGCCCGGCGTGCAGCGGATGAGTAAGCTGACGCGATGGCCAAGCTCTACTTCTACTATGCCAGCATGAACGCCGGCAAAAGCGCGCATCTGCTGCAGGCTGATTTCAACTATCGCGAACGCGGGATGCACACAATGCTGTGGACGGCCGCGCTCGACAGCCGCTCGGATGGTCTGGTCAGGAGCCGGATCGGGCTGCAGCGCGCGGCGCACCGTTTCCATCCCGATACCGATCTGTGGGCCGAGGTCAGCGCCGCCCATGCGGCAGAGCCGCTCGACTGCGTGCTGGTGGACGAGGCGCAGTTCCTTGCGGCCGCGCAGGTCTGGCAGCTTGCGCGGCTGGCGGACGAGAGCGGCATTCCGGTGCTGTGCTATGGTCTTAGAACCGATTTCCAGGGCGCGCTGTTCCCCGGATCGGCAGTCTTGCTGGGGATTGCCGATGCACTGGTGGAACTAAAGGCCGTGTGCCACTGCGGGCGCAAGGCGACGATGAACCTGCGCGTCGATCCGCGCGGCGCGCCAGTCAGACAGGGCGCACAGACCGAAATCGGCGGGAACGACCGCTATCTGGCCTTGTGCCGCAAGCATTTCTGCGAGGCGCTGGGGCGATGATCCTGCCCGCGCCCTATGGTTTCGGCGGGCCCGCCACCCTATCTAGACCGCGATGACCGATACCCTTTCCCTGATCCTCGTGCTCGCGCCCGCGTTGGTAATCGCGATCGTGTTCCATGAAGTTGCGCACGGGTTCGCCGCGCGGCTGCTGGGCGATCCCACCGCGTCGGAACGCGGGCGGCTGACGCTCAATCCGATAGCCCTTGACGATCCCTTGGGCAGGTTGCTGGTGCACGGCGCGCTGGCGCTGATGGGCGGGACGGTGAT
>JBKBLZ010000022.1:0-10204 GCA_046296035.1 Erythrobacter sp.
TCATGGTCGCCGGTTTCCCCGGCACCACCGAACGCCTGCGCAGCGCCGAGGAAGCGCGGTTTTAATACGAGGAACTGTATCCCTATCAGCAACGCATGCTCGCCGAATATGGCGACCGCATCGACGAGCTGACCGCGGGCAATCTGGCCGCCACCATCGCCTATGCCGCAACACTGCAGGGCACCGAGAATTACGAGAAGAAGATCGCCGGCCAGCTCGCCGGGGCCGATGCCATCTCGCTGGTCGAAAAGAAGCAGGCCGAAGAAGCCGCATTCCGCGCCTGGATCAAGGCCGATCCCAAGCGTGAGGCCCAATATGGTCCGGCATTGGCCGAGCTTGACCGGCTGGTGACGACAAGCAACACCGAAGCGCTCGCTGATGCCAAGCGCGGCTTGCTGGGGCGCGGCCAGCTCTACAGCGCCGCCCGCTCGCTCTACCGCTGGGCCAACGAGCAGGCCAAGCCCGATGCGCAGCGCGAGCCGGGCTATCAGGAGCGTGACCGCGCCTTCATGACGCAAAGCATGCAGCGCATCGAGCGCCGCTACGTGCAGGATATCGACATGGCGCTGTGGGCCGATGCCATCGCCGAATACCGCAGCCTGCCTGCCGAACAGCGCAGCAAGAGCTTCGATGCCTTCATGGAAGGCCGCGATCTGGCCACGCTCTATGCCGGCAGCGAACTGGGCGATACCGCGAAGCGGATCGAATGGATGGGCAAATCGGTCGCCGCCTTCAAGGCGTCGAGCGATCCCTTCATCCAGCTGGCCGTGGCCACCTATGACGAAGCCATGGCCGACGAGGCGGAAGGCAAGGACCGTGCGGGCCGCTTGCAGAAGGCCCGCGCGAAGGTCATGGAAGCCCGCCTCGCCTATGCCGCGTCGCAGGGCCGCACCATGTATCCCGATGCCAACGGCTCGCTGCGCTTCACCTATGGCAAGGTGACCGGCAAGGCGGTGGACGGGCAGGTGTGGACACCGTTCACCACCGCCGAAGGGATCGTCGCCAAGCACACCGGCCGCGGCGAATTCGATGCGCCCGACACGATGATCGCACTGATCAAGGCCAGGGACTATGGCCGCTATGTCGCGCCCGAACTCGGCACGCTGCCGGTCGACTTCCTTTCGACCGTCGACATCACCAACGGCAATTCCGGCTCCTCCACGCTCAATGCGCGCGGCGAGTTTGTCGGGCTGGCGTTCGACGGCACGATCGAGGGCGTGGTCAGCGACTGGATGTATGATCCTGCCATCAACCGCACGATCCACGTCGACAGCCGCTTCATGCTGTGGACGATGGAAAAGGTCGATGGCGCAACCCGACTGCTGAAGGAAATGGGGGTCGCAGGCGAGTGATCGCCGGCGCGTGACACCTGAATAAGTATGCGGCGCGTGGGAATCCTGCGCGCCGCCTGCTACACCCTGCCCCCGATGCCGGCGAAGGGGGAGAACATCATGCGCGAAGTGGTGGTGGTCGATATTGGCGGCACCCATGCGCGCTTTGCAATCGCCACGATCGGCGCGGACGGATCGATCGCGCTCGATGCGCCCGAAACGCTCCACACCGCCGATCACGCCAGCTTCCAGACCGCGTGGGAGGCCTATCGGGAGCGCAAGGGCGGCACGCTGCCCGCTGCCGTGAGCATGGCGATTGCCGGCCCGGTCGGCAGCCCCGGCAACCCCAATCCGGTAATCCGCTTCACCAACAATCCGTGGATCATCCGGCCCGCGCTGATCCCGGAAAAGCTGGACGTTTCCACCTTCACGCTTGTGAATGATTTCGCCGCCGTCGCCCATGCCGTGGCGCGGGCGGATGACAGCCAGTTCCTGCACCTTGCCGGCCCGGACGAGCCGCTGGGGCGCGAAGGCACGATCAGCGTGATCGGCCCCGGCACCGGGCTGGGTGTTGCGCACCTGTGGCGTTCCGGCAGGCAATACCGCGTTCAGGCGACCGAGGGCGGACATATCGATTTTGCGCCGCTCGATTCGATCGAGGATGCGATCCTCGCGCGGCTGCGTCGCCGCCACAACCGCGTCTCGGTGGAGCGCGTGGTCGCCGGGCCCGGCATCGTCGACATCTATCAGGCGCTTGCCGCGCTCGAACACCGCAGCGAGCCGGAACGCGACGCGATCGCCATCTGGAACCTCGGCACCAGCGGCCAGGATAGCCTCGCGGCCGCAGCGGTTGACCGCTTCTGTCTGGCATTGGGATCGGTCGCGGGCGATATTGCGCTGGTCCAGGGCGGGTTTGCCGGGGTGGTGATCGCCGGGGGGCTGGGTTACCGCATCCGCGACACGCTGCTCGCCTCGGGCTTTGCCGCGCGCTTCAGGGCCAAGGGCCGGTTCGAAAGCCTGATGGCGAGCATTCCGGTCAAGCTGATCGTCCATCCGCAGCCGGGATTATTCGGTGCCGCTGCCGCGTTTGCCGCGGAGCATCCGGAGGCGGCATGAAATCGGTTGAGGCACTGGAACAACGGCTGGGCGAACTGCACCAGCGCACGCGGGAAACCCCGCTGTTCAACCCGGTGTTCCAGCTTTCGCTTGATCTGTCGCGCGCGCTGGAGGGGGGCGAGATGACCCTCGACGACATGGCCGCGCTGGTGGCGCGGCTGGAATGCGATGGGCTCAAGGCCCGTGCCCGCAAGCTGCGCGGTTTGCTTGCCGCGCCGCCGGCACCCGCGCCGATAGCAGACGCCAAGGAGGATTTCGCCGCTTTCGCCGCGCGCTGGCAGCGCCCGCAGCTCCACGCCGTGTTCACCGCCCACCCGACCTTCGTGCTCAGCCCCGCGCAGTCGCAAGCCGTCGCCAGCGCCGCCTTTGCCCCGGATGATGCCGATGATGCGGTTTGCGCCGTGCCGGCCACGCGCACCGCGGTAACGCTCGAAGACGAACACCGCGCGGCCCTGGCCGCGCTGGCCCGCGCGCAGGACGCGCGCGACGTGATCGTCGCCCGCCTGATCGAGGAAGCCCGCCAGCGCTGGCCGCAGGAATGGCGCGCCCTGCGTCCGCTGCCGTTCCGCTTTGCCAGCTGGGTCGGCTACGACATGGACGGGCGCACCGATATCGGCTGGCACACATCGATCGCCTTCCGCCTCGCGGAAAAGGCCGAGCGGCTGGCGCGCTATACCGCCAGCCTGGAACACCTTGATCCGGCCCATCCGCTGCTCGAAACCCTGCGTCCGGCCACCGCCTTCGCCAAGGGCCGGGCGGAGGATTTTGCGGGCGATCTGTCGGGCGGCCCGGCGCTGGCCGAAGCGGCCAACCGCCTCACCAGTCACAGCCCTGACAACCTGCTCTCGCTCGCCCCCGTGATCGCCGCGCTCGAAGCCGAGGCGCAAGGCACCGCGCCGGATCGCGCGGTCAAGCTCCTGACCCTCGCCGCGGCGATGCGCGCCGACGGGCTGGGGATGGGCTGGATCCACTTCCGGGTGAACGCCAAGCAGCTCCACAACGCAATCCGCCGCCGCCTCGGCACGGCCGGGGCAATCGATCTGGCCAGCAAGAGCGCATTGGCAACCCTGCGCAAGCTGGTGGCCGGGGCCGCCCCCCTGCGCACCAATTTTGCCGCGCTCGCCACCGAAAGCTCGACCGCGATCCGCCAGTTCATCGCGATGGCACAGATCGTGAAGCATATCGATGCCGATGCGCCGATTCGGATGCTGGTGGCCGAGTGCGAACAGCCCGCCACAGTGCTCGCCGCGCTCTATTTCGCGAGGCTTTTCGGGGTCGAGGACAAGGTTGATGTCTCGCCTTTGTTCGAAACCGAATCCGCGCTGGAGCACGGCGGCCGGTTCCTCGACGCGCTGCTGGCCGAGCCGGCCTACCGCGCCTATGCGAGAGCGCGCGGGCGGGTGTCGGTGCAGACCGGCTTTTCCGATGCGGGGCGCTTCGTCGGGCAGGTGCCCGCCGCGCTCGCGATCGAACGCCTGCAAGGGCGGCTGGCCGAGGCGATGGCGGCGAACGGCCTTGGCGATGTGGCGGCGCTGGTGTTCAACACCCACGGCGAGAGCATGGGCCGCGGCGCGCATCCGGCGAGCTTTGCCGACCGGCTCGAATGGCCGCTGTCGCCCTGGGCGCGGCGGCGGTTTGCGCGCGCGGGCATCCGGCTGGAGCCGGAGGTCAGCTTCCAGGGGGGCGACGGCTACCTGTTCTTCGCCACCCCCGAACTGGCGCTGGCAACCCTTACCCGCATCGCGGAAGCACGTCCGGCCGAAGCCGACCTCTCGGCGGCGGCCGATCCCTTCTATCACCGCACCGACATCAGCCTCGATTTCTATCGCGCGATCAAGGACCATCAGGCCGATCACCTTGCCAGCCGCACCTATGCGCGTGCCGTGACGGCCTTCGGGCTGGGCCTGCTCAACCCGACCGGCAGCCGCGTCTCGCGTCGCCAGTCAGACATCAATGCCGATCGCGAGATGAGCCTGCGCCAGATCCGCGCGATCCCGCACAACGCGATCCTCCAGCAACTGGGCTATCCGGTCAATGTCATTGCCGGGATCGGCAGCGCGGCGGATGCGAGCCGCGAGGAAATTGCCGCGCTGCTCGCCGACAGCCAGCGCGGCCGGCAGATCATGCGGCTGGTGCGCGCCGCCAATAGCCTCGCCAGCATCAAGACCGTGGCGGCCTATGGCGAACTGTTCAATTCGGCCTATTGGGCCAGCCGCACCTATCGCGGGACCGAAGATCACCTGGCCGACAATTGCGCCGCTTTGGCCGAGTATCTCGTCGGGGATGACCGCACGGGGGTGTTCCGCCGTCTCGCCTCGCGACTCAGGATCGATGCGCTCAAGTTCCATCGCCTGATTGACCTGTTGCCCGATGAGGAGAGCGACACCGAGGCGCGCGAACACGTCCGCCGCCGGATCGGCGTGCTCCAGGCGCTGCGCCTCGCGCTGCTCCAGCATATGTTCCTCAAAGTGGTCGCGGTGCCCGCCTTCAGCCGCGCCAACGACATCAGCCGCCGCGACGTGATCGAGATGGTGCTGACCCTGCGCATCGACGAAGCCCTCGCCCAGCTGCGCCGCGCCTTCCCGGTGCGCGTGCCCGGCCCGCGGGACTTCCCGCTCGACGAACCTTCCGACTACCCCGACGGCGGCGAGGAAGGCTACAGCGCAATCGAGCGCGACTTCATGACGCCGATTGCCCGCGCCAACGAACTGAGCTTGCGGATCAGCACCGCCATCGCCAACGAATTCGGCGCGCACGGGTAATCTTCCCCCTCCCCGCGCTCGCCAACAAAGAACCGGTCGATCAGATGAGCGAGGATTTCGCATGCCGCAGGGCGTGCGGAACACAATCAGCGCGCCGTGCTCCCGCGAACGATCAGCTTGACCGGCACCCGGCGGCGGGCAGCCTCGCCCTCGTCCAGCACCGCTTCGACCAGCGCCGCGCCGGCTTCGGCGGGATCAGGGGCGATGGTGGTGAGCGGCGGGCGGCTGAAGCGGCCGGCAACCAGATCGTCGAAGCCCATCACCCCGACCTCGCCCGGCACGGCAATGTCGGCGGCGGCAAAGGCCTCGATCGCGCCCAGCGCCATCGCATCGCACGCGGCGAACACCGCGTCGATATTATCCCCCCGCTCGATCAACCGGCGCGCGGCGCGGCGGCCTTCCTCCTCGCGCGTGGCGGCGTTGACGGTGGGGGCAAGGCACGGCTCCAGCCCGGCTTGGCGCATCGCTTCGGCATAGCCTTCATAGCGTTCGGTAAACTGCACCTGCGGAGTGCCCAGCGCCCCAAGAAAGCAGGGGCGGCGGTAACCGGCCGCCAACAGGTGTTCAACCGCGAGTCGGCCAGCGGCACGATTGTCCGAGCGCACCCAGTCAAGCTCGTCGAAGGGCGAGCCCCAATAGGCGACCTTGCGGCTCTCGCTTTCGAGGCCGCGGAAATATTCCCACGCTTGCCGGTTGGTGGTGGTGCCGATCACCACGAGGCCATCAGCGCGGCCTTGTTCCTGATAGTGGCCGAAAAAATCGTCGCGGCGGGCCTGAAAGCTCACCAGGGTTTCAAACCCGCGTTGCGAAGCGGCAACACAGACCGAGCCGAGCAGCGCGTAGGCGAAGGGGTTGATGCTCGACGCGCTGTCGCCCTCGCGGCAAATCACCACCACTGCCAGCGTGCCGGTGGAACCGCGCCTGAGCCGCGCGGCGCGTTCATCAACGAAGTATCCCAGCGCCTCGGCTGCCGCGATCACCTTGCGCCGGGTCGCCTCGGCAATGGCAGGGGAACCCGACAGCGCCCGGCTGACAGTCGGCTGGCTGACACCCGCCCGCTCCGCCACATCGAAGGATGTCGGCCGTCTTTTGGATCCCCCGTTCATGTCCGCCTTTCTAGGGTGCAAGCCCATTCCTGCGCAAGCCGCCCATGCATTGCTATTCGCACTGGAAATTGCCCTCGCGCTCTTGCAAGTACTCACGAACGCGCAGATTGTGAACGTTCGCAACAGGCATCGCCGGACAACCGCGCGGGGAGAGGGGAAGCAGCAATGGCAATGGCACCGGGAGCAGGCGCGGCGGGGGATTTCACGCAAGGGGCGGGCGACACACCGCAGGTCGACGCGCCGGGGCTCAACTATTTCGTTTTCGCGCTGTTCTTCATCTTCGGCGGGATCACCAGCCTCAACGATGTCATCATCCCCAAGCTCAAGGAGCTGTTCACGCTCAGCTTCTTCGAGGCGAGCCTGGTGCAGTTCTGCTTCTTCATCGCCTATGCCCTGGTTGGCATCCCGGGGGCGCGGCTGGTCAAGAAGCTGGGTTACATGCGCGGGGCGGTGGCGGGACTGGTAGCGATGATGGCGGGCTGCCTGCTGTTCATTCCGGCGAGCCAGAGCGCAGCCTTCCCGATGTTTCTGCTGGCCTATTTCATCCTCGCCACCGGCGTGGTGCTGGTGCAGATCGTCGCCAATCCGCTGATCAGCCTCTTGGGGCCGGAGCGCACGACGCACAGCCGCCTGACATTCGCGCAGGCGTTCAATTCGCTCGGCACCACGATCTTCCCCTATGTCGGCGCGATCCTGATCCTTGGCAGCCTCGCCACCGTCACCGCCGCCGAACTCTCGGGCGCGGAACTTGCCGCCTATCGCACGGCGGAAAGCCAGGCGATCGTGAACGGCTATCTCGGTCTTGCTGCGGCGCTGGGCGTGGTGGCCGGTGTGGTGTGGCTGTTCCGCAACCGGCTGAAGGGCGAACGCCACGAGCACACCAGCCTTGCCGATGGCCTCGCGCTGCTCGCACGGCCGCGTTTTGGCTACGGCGCGGCGTGCATCTTCCTCTATGTCGGCGCAGAGGTCGCGATCGGCAGCTTCATCGTCAATTACCTGATGCAGAGCCATGTGCTCAACCTGCCCGAACAGGACGCCGGCAAGCTGATCTCGCTCTATTGGGGCGGAGCGCTGGTGGGGCGCTTCATCGGCTCGGTGGTGCTGCGCATGGTCAGCCCGGGCCTCACGCTGGCCGGGGTGGCGGCCGGCGCGATCACGCTGATCGCGATTTCGGCGAACACCACCGGCGCTGTCGCGGGCTATTCGCTGCTCGCGGTGGGCCTGATGAACGCGATCATGTTCCCGACCATCTTCAGCCTCGCCTGCGAAAAGCTGGGGCCGCGCGCAGCGGACGGATCGGGGATCATCAACGTCGCGATCTGCGGCGGCGCGATCATCCCGCCGATGTATGCAGCGCTGGCCGATGCGACCAGCCTTGCCTTCGCGCTGGTGCTGCCCGCCGCGTGCTATGCGATCATCGCCGGGTTCGGGGTGTTTGCGCGCAAGCCTGCTTGAATAAGTATGCGCTGAACTGGCAGTTGCAGCGCCGCGCGCCTAGGTAGAGCGCGACGCTGGAAAGGGCCTTGGCATGAGCTTCACCGCTGACCGTCTGCTGCTGTTCGGGGCTACCGGCGATCTTGCCCAACGGATGTTGCTGCCCAGCCTGTTCGCACTCGATGCCGACGGGTTGCTCGCCCCCGACCTCAAGATCATCGGCACCGCGCGCAGCGAGCTGAGCGACAGTGAATATCGCAATTTCGCCCGCGCCGCGCTGGAGAAATATCTCCCGGCCGAACGGCGCGGCAAAATGGCCGGGTTCCTCAACCGGCTCGCCTACCAGACGCTCGATGCGACCACGCTTGAAGGCTATGCCGATCTTGCTGCCAAGGTGGATCAGCCTGCGCGCGGGCTGGCAATCTTCCTCTCGACCGCGCCGAGCCTGTTCGGCCCGACCATCAAGGGCCTGCAATCCGCCGGGCTGACAGGCGAGACGGTGCGCATGTGCCTCGAAAAGCCATTGGGCACCGATCTGGCCACCAGCCGCGAAATCAACGACGCGGTCGCGGGGGCCTTCCCCGAAAACCGCATTTTCCGTATCGATCACTATCTCGGCAAGGAGACCGTGCAGAACCTGCTCGCGCTCAGATTTGCCAATATCATGTTCGAGCCGCTGTGGAACGCGGCGCACATCGAACACGTGCAGATCACCGTGGCCGAAACCGTGGGCCTCGAAGGGCGCGTGGCCTTCTACGACGATGCCGGCGCGCTGCGCGACATGGTGCAGAACCACATGCTCCAGCTGCTCGCGCTGGTGGCGATGGAGCCGCCCGCGCATTTCGATGCCACTGCGGTGCGCGACGAGAAGGTGAAAGTGCTGCGCGCGCTGCGCCGCGTCGGCCCCAACGAGACCGTCACCGGCCAGTATCGGGCAGGCGCGATCAGCGGGCAGGCGGTGCCGGGCTATGACGAGGAGCTGGGCAAGCCGTCGGACACCGAAACCTTTGTTGCGATCAAGGCGCATGTCGATAACTGGCGCTGGAAGGGCGTGCCGTTCTACCTGCGCACCGGCAAGCGTCTGCCCCGCCGCGTGACCGAGATCGTGATCCAGTTTGCTTGCGTGCCGCACTCGATCTTCGCCGGAAAAGGCGCGACGATGCAGCCCAACCGGCTGGTGATCGGCATTCAGCCGGAAGAGAACATTACCCTGTCATTGATGGCCAAGGTGCCGGGATTGGACCGCGAGGGCATCCGCCTGCGGCAAGTCCCGCTCAACATTGCCATGCCCGATGCCTTCACCGGCGCGGTGCGGCGCATCGCCTATGAACGCCTGCTGCTCGATCTGGTCGAGGGCGACCAGACCCTGTTCGTGCGCCGCGACGAGGTGGAGGCGCAGTGGGAATGGATCGATGCGATCCGCGCGGGCTGGGAGGCAGAGGGGCTGACTCCCAAGACCTACACCGCCGGCAGCTGGGGGCCGAGCGCCGCGATCGCGCTGGCCGAGCGCGATGGAGTGACGTGGCATGAATAGCCTGAACGACACGCTCCACAAGGTGACACAGCGGGTGATCGAACGATCAAGGCCCACCCGCAGCGCCTATCTCGACCTTATCCGCCGCGCAGGCGACACCATGGTTGAGCGCAGCGCCGTCTCGTGCTCCAACCTTGCCCATGCCTATGCCGGGGCCGGGGAGGATCAGGCGGCGCTGGTCGCCGACAAGGGCGCGAATATCGGCATTGTCACCAGCTACAACGACATGCTCTCCGCGCATCAGCCTTATGGCCGTTATCCTGATCGGCTGAAGCTCTATGCCCGCGAGATCGGCGCCACCGCGCAGGTTGCAGGTGGCACCCCGGCGATGTGCGACGGGGTGACGCAGGGCGAGACCGGCATGGAACTGTCGCTGTTCAGCCGCGATGTGATTGCCCTCTCCACCGCGCTCGCCCTCTCCCACGCAGTGTATGACGGCGCGCTGATGCTCGGCATCTGCGACAAGATCGTCCCCGGCCTGCTGATGGGCAGCTTGCGCTTCGGCCACCTGCCCGCCATCTTCGTGCCCTCCGGCCCGATGCCCACCGGCATTGCCAACAAGGAAAAGCAGCGCGTGCGCCAGCTTTACGCCGAGGGCAAGGCAACCCGCGCCGAACTGCTCGCCAGCGAGATGGCAAGCTACCATTCGCCCGGCACCTGCACCTTCTTCGGCACCGCCAATTCCAACCAGATGATGATGGAAATGATGGGGCTGCACATTCCCGGCAGCGCCTTCGTCCAGCCCGGCACCCAGCTGCGTCAGGCCTTGGACCGCGCGGCGGTGCACCGGGTCGCGCAGATCGGGCGCAAGGGCGAGGACTATCGTCCGCTCGGCCGCGTCGTCGATGAAAGGGCGATCATCAATGCCGCCGTAGGCCTGCTGGCGACCGGCGGTTCGACCAATCACGCGATCCACCTGCC
>JBKBLZ010000023.1:0-5004 GCA_046296035.1 Erythrobacter sp.
GGTTGGTATTGGTGGTGCCGGCCGGGTCGACCCCGGTGAACAGCGTCAGCGGGTTGGCCCCGAGCGCGCCGCCGGTGGGCACGAACAGCAACGCACCGACGTTTTCGCCATAGTCCTGACCAAGCCGGAAGCTGACCGACTGGTCGATCGATTCATCCGAATAGAAGCCGCCCACCATGTAGTTCAGCTTGCCGCCCATCGCCTCACCCTGGAGCCGCAGTTCCGCCGTCCAGGTTTCAAGATCGAGGTTCAGACCGGTAACGCTGAAAATATCGAGCCCGGTGAAGTCCGAATCATAGGCCTCGAAGCTCTGATACTTGCGCCACGAGCCAATGAAGATCAGATCGGCACTATCCGAGACCGGGATTTCGATCTCGCCAGTCACACCGTAATTGTCGATGTCCGCCACCGGCGCGGCGTTGAGCGCAACCGTGCGGTTGTCCATCGCGCGTTCGAAATCGGCCTGTCCGAAGGGGTTGGTGCTGACAAAGGGCTGGCCGTTGCCGCCATTCGCCCCCAAGCCCACTGCGGCATAGGCACCCGCCGTCACCAGCGGCGACTGATACAGTTCGATCGCGCCGCAGCAGCTCGACTTGCTCTTGGAATAATCGGCGATGATTCGGCCGCGCATCCCGCTGTCGGTATCCCAGCCGATCTGGCCACGCACGAGCCACTGATCGGCATCATTGGTGTCACCGATCCGGTTGCCATTGCGATCGACCACCTTGAGGAACCCGTCGCGCTCGCGATAGGCACCGGTGAGGCGCAGCGCCAGCGTATCCTTCACCAGCGGCACGTTGACCGCGCCTTGCAGGCTGATTTCGTCGAACCGACCATATTCGGCGTTCACGAAGCCGCCAAAATCGGTGACATCGGGGCGGACATTGGTGATGTTGAGAGCCCCGGCCGAGGTGTTGCGCCCGAACAGCGTGCCCTGCGGGCCGCGCAGCACTTCGACGCGCTCGACATCGACGAATTCGGACAGTGCAACGCCGGGGCGCGACTGGTAGGCACCGTCAACGAAGATGCCGACCGCGCTTTCAAAGCCGATGTTGTTGGAAGTCGTCCCGATACCGCGCACGCGCAGCACCACCGAACCGGAGGCAAGCTGCGCCTGGCTGGCGGTGAAGCTGGGCGCGAGCGCGGAAATCTGCTGGATATTGACAACACGCTGCGCTTCGAGCTGCTGCGGCGCGATCGCGGTCACCGCCAGCGGAATGTCCTGCACGTCCTGCGCGCGGCGGGTCGCCGTCACGATGATGACATTGTCATCCCGGGCCTTGGGAGCATCGCTCTCGGCATCCTGGGCAAAGGCAGGGGTGGTAAGCGCGCTGCAAGCCATCAGGCCGCCAGCAAAGGCTGCAAATCTGCGAGTCATGTCTTCCCTCTCTCCACAATTCGGCCGATTTCGCACCGGTCCTCTGTTTGCGGGACAAAACCTATCAACCCTGCGCGCCCTCACAAGAGACACAGCGAAGTTCTCGGCGGAAGTAGCAAAAATGCAACAGTTTGTGCTGCACCGCAGCATATGGGCAGCCAGACATGCAAACCGGGTAACTTTGTTTCGCGCGCCATCGCCGGGCCGGGTGCTGGCTTAGAAGCCGTAGCGCACCCCCAACCACAGCGTGCGCGGCACGCCGAGGTCGATCGAGCCGCCCTGATTGCGGGTGACGATCTCTTCGTCGGTCAGGTTCTCCGCGCGGGCGATCAGCGAGAGCCTGCCCCACAGCGGCGCGGCAAGGAAAGCATCGAGCGTGGTCGCAGGCGGCAGACGGTCGGTTTCCAGATCATCCTCGAACTGTGCGGCAACATGGCGCAGCGTTCCGGCCAGCTGCCAGCCTTCCGCGGGTCGCCAGCCCAGTGTGAGCGTCCCGGCAAAGGCTGGGGTCTGCGCCGGACGCTTGCCGTCGAGCGCAAGCGATGCGCCTTGCCCGCGCACTTCGGCATCGGTCCATGCCAGAGCGCTGTCGAGGCTCACCTGCCCCAGCTTCACCGCGAGGCCGGCCTCGATCCCGCGCGCTTCGATGGCGGGCAGGTTCTGCCGCTGGCGCAGGTTGGGGGCGAGGGTGACGTTGGCGATGGCGTTCTCGACCTGGTTGTCGAACGCCGTCAGCCTGATCACCAGCGCATTGACCGGCTGCCAGTCCAACCCGATCTCGAAGCCTTCGAGCCGTTCGTTCTGCAAGTCGGCATTGGCCTGCGTCACCACCGGGAACACCACGAAGGGGCGGTAGAGTTCGTTGAGGGTCGGCAGGCGCAGCCCGGTATAGGCCGCCGCGCGCAGATCGAGCCGCCGCGTGGCATAGGCCTGCGCCCCCACGCGCCAGCTCAGCGACCAGTCGGCACGATCGGGAGCGACCAGCTCGCGCACCAGCGCGCCCTGCGCCGAGACCGCGCGGTAAAAACCGCCGGTGATGCTGCTGCGATCGGCGCGCAACCCGCCGTTGAGGATCAGCGGGCCGATCTGCCAGTCGTCCTCGATGAAGATTCCGAGATTGCCGGTCACGCCCCCGGCGCGCCGCCGCTCGGTAACGCGACCGGTCAAGGCGCTGATCGCCTCCTCCTGCAATTCCCCCTCGGCGCGGCGGTAATCGGCCCCGATGCGGATATCGTGGCCTTCGAGCAGCGGCGGGCGCAGTTCGAACTTGCCGCCGATGCCGGTCGACGGGGTGCGGCGCTGATCCAGTGTCGGCGTGAAACGGGTGGAGGAGATCACGACATTGCCGAAATCGCGCGCCTGAACATAGGCCAGCGCATCGAACTGCCAGTTGCCGCGCCCGACGAAGCGGATCGAGGCTTCCTCGCCATTGCTGAAGGAATCCGCGCCTTCAAAGCGCAGCGTGCGATTGTCGCGGAAGGCGGCGACGCGGGCCTGCACTTCAACCGTGTCGGTCAGCGGTGCAACCGCGCGCAGGGCCGCATTCCAGCTGTCGAAAGCGGCGCGCGCGCTGGCGGGGACGCGCTGGTCCGCGGGGGTGGTGAAGAAACCCTGCCCGCGATCCCAGCGCCCGCTCGCTGTCGCAAAGCCGCCGCCCAGGCGCTGGGTCAGCACGCCGCTCGCCTCGGTCTCCGCCCGGTCGTTGATCGCCGCGCTGCCGAGGAAGCCCGCTGCCGCGCCCGGATCAGCGCTCTCCAGCTCGATCGTGCCCGCCAACGCGCCCGCGCCAAAGGGGCCGGAGCCGCCGCCGCGCGTCACCCGGATCGTGCCCAGCGTCTCGGGCGCAATCGCTGACAAGGGAATGTAGCCGAAGAACGGATCGGCCAGCGGCACCCCGTCGAGCAGCACCAGCGCGCGGCTTGTCGCATTGCCGCCGAGCGCGCGCAGCGTCACCCCTTGCGCGCTGGGATTGGCCGAGCGGCTGTCCGAGCGCCGGAACTGCTGGAACCCCGCCACGCCGCGCAGCACGTCCTCGATCCGGCCCGATGGCGCAGCGACAATCGTCTCACGCTCGAGCGTGGTGGTGGCATAAATCGCGCTCGACAGCGCCGGGTCAAGCCCGCGCCCGGTGACGATGATCGCCTCGGCGGGGCTGACCTCGACAAAATCATCATCGGCCGCCTGCGCGGCCAGCGGCGCGGCGACAAGAGCAAGGGGCAGCGAGGTGAGGAGGCGAGGACGGGCGATCATGGCGCGCGCCTTAAAGCCTGCCGCGCGGCCCGTCACCCCCGCGCCGTGGCCAAAGTCAGTTGCAGATTGCCATTCAAGACTCGCTTTTGCGCCGTCCTTGTGGTTACATCGCTGTCAACAAGGGAGAGAGAGGGCCCGTCATGCTTGCTACACCGCCGGATTTCGACGTGCTGATCGTGGGTGCCGGGATTTCCGGCATCGGCATGGCCGCGCACATGGGCATGAAAGCCCCGCACCACACCTATGCCATCGTCGAGCGGCGCGACAACCTTGGCGGGACGTGGGATCTGTTCCGCTATCCCGGCATCCGTTCGGACAGCGACATGCACACGCTGGGCTTCGATTTCGAGCCATGGCGGCACGAAAAGAGCATCGCCGATGCCCCCGCCATCCTCGAATATCTCGACCGAATCGTCGATGAACGCGGCATCCGCCAGCACATCCGCTTTGGTCACAAGGTGATTTCGGCAGACTTCCGCCACGACGAGGCGCGCTGGCACGTCGAGCTGGAGCTGAACGACGGTTCGCGCACCCGCATCACCGCCAATTTCCTCTACCTCGGTTCGGGCTATTACGACTACGACGAGCCCTATGATCCCGGCTTCGATTTCGGCGAATTCGAGGGCCAGGTGGTGCACCCGCAGTTCTGGCCCGAAAACCTCGACTACAAGGGCAAGAAGGTGGTGGTGATCGGCTCGGGCGCGACCGCAGTCACCATCGTTCCGGCTATGGCGAAGGAGGCGGGCCATGTCACCATGCTCCAGCGCACCCCGACCTGGATGTTCACCCGGCCGGCCAAGGATGCGATCGCCAATTTCCTGCGCGCCGTCCTGCCGGAAAAGCTGGCCTACCGGATCACCCGGTTCAAGAACATCAAGATGCAGGACTTCAGCTTCAAACTGGCGCGCGACAATCCGCAGAAGGTGAAGGATGCGCTTTACAAGAAGATCGAGAAGGCGCTGGGCAAGGATTACGACAAGGACAGCTTCACGCCGCCCTACAACCCGTGGGAACAGCGCCTGTGCCTGGTGCCCGACGAGGATCTGTTCAAGGCGATGAAGGCCGGCAAGGCCAGCGTCGTCACCGGCCATATCGCCCGGTTCGAAAAAGGCGGCGTGCGCCTGACTGACGGGCAATTCCTGCCCGCCGACATCGTGGTGACGGCGACGGGCCTCAAACTGGCGGTGGCGGGCAAGATCGATGTGCGCGTCGATGGCGAGCCGGTGAAGTTCAACGAACGGTTCTATTACAAGGGCTGCATGTTCTCGAACCTGCCCAACCTTGCAGTGGTGTTCGGTTACCTCAATGCCAGCTGGACGCTGCGGGCAGACATCAATTCCGATTACGTCTGCCGCGTGCTCGAACATATGCGCGCC
>JBKBLZ010000024.1:0-4683 GCA_046296035.1 Erythrobacter sp.
GATATCGCGGATCCCGAACGCTTCATCGCGCAAATCGCCGCGTTAGCTTGACCCCTTGCAGCAGTCGGCTAACGGCTCGCCCACTTCCTGAGCGCAGGCTGACGGCGCGGCAATCCGGCCGCGCGATCAGCACGCAGACGGGGAGCGGCCGGCAGGTCTCCTCTCGAACCCCCCACAGTGCCACCACGATCGCACAGGGTTCCGCCTGCGTCGGAGCGCGCTCACCGCCCGTTTTGTAAGAGTGCATGAGTCGCAAGACTTTTTCTTTCGTCGCGATTGCCGCTGTCGCAATGGCAAGCCTGACGATCCCCGGCGTCAATGGCGCTGCAGCTCTGGCCGAAGTGGCCCATGACCAGCTGACCGCAGACGGCGCGGGCGATATGGCCCCGGTCGCCGAGCTGGTTCCCGAAACCCCCGAATATGTCGTGCAGCCGATGGTGCAGCCGCTGCCTGCCGGGGATTCCGCTCCGGTATTGACCGAAGCAGGCACCCTCGCCGAACTGGTTGCCATGGTCGATGATGGCGCGCCGATGGACAAGGAACTGCGCTGTCTGGCCGGCGCGGTCTATTTCGAAGCGCGCGGCGAAGCGCTCGCCGGCCAGCTCGCCGTGGCGCAGGTGATCATCAATCGCACCCACGACGGCCGCTTTCCACGCTCCTATTGCGCGGTGGTGTCGCAGCCGGGGCAGTTCTCCTTCATGCGCGGACGGCAGATGCCGGCGATCCCCACCGGCTCGCCCGCGTGGGCCCGCGCGGCCGCGATCGCGCAGATCGCACATCAGGGCCTGTGGCCATCCGAAGCGGGTGAGGCGGTGTTCTTCCACGCCACATATGTGCGCCCCGGCTGGAGCCGCACCAAGGCGCGCCTCGCGCAGATCGACACGCATATTTTCTATCGCTGATTTTCGGATTCTTGGTGCCCTACCGCTTCGCTACTTGCGGGCGAGAGCGCAAACAGCCCGCAGGGCGGCAAGCCCGACCGGGCACCAGCAGCCGCCCGCGCGAAGCGCGGAACCCGGCGAGAATCACGCCTTCAGGCGCGCCCAGACAGGCGCATGGTCGCTCGCCTTTTCCCGCCCGCGGTGGGCCTTGTCGACGCCGCAGGCCTCCAGCCGGTCGGCACATTCGGGCGAGAGCAGGATGTGATCGATGCGCAAGCCGTGATCGCGTTGCCAGGCACCGGCCTGATAGTCCCAATAGGTCCACACGCCCCCGCGCGGATTGTGAGCGCGGATCGCGTCGGTCCAGCCGTCCGCCAGCAGCCGGGCATAGGCGGCGCGGGGCTCGGGCTGCATCAGCGCATCATCGGCCATCGCCTTGACTGACCACACGTCATTGTCATGCGGAATGACGTTGAAATCGCCGAGCACTGCCGCCGGCACTTCCTCGGCCCATATTTCCGCCATCCGCGCGCGCAGTTTGTCCATCCATGCCAGCTTGTAGGCGAATTTCGGCCCCGGATGGGGGTTGCCGTTGGGCAGGTAGAGGCAGGCGATCCGCACGCCCGAGACATCGGCTTCGAGATAGCGCGCCTGTTCGCCCTCGCCTTCATTCGGCCCTTCGATCCCCAGCCCGCGCCGCACTTCGGTAAGGGCGTATCCGGCGCGCGTATCGGCCAGAATCGCGACGCCGTTGAAGCTTTTCTGACCATGCCAGATCGCGGCATAGCCGATCGCTGCGAAATCGGCAGCGGGAAAGCCTTCGTCCTGGGTCTTGATTTCCTGCAGGCAGGCGACCGCCGGACGGGTTTCTTCCAGCCATTCCAAGAGGCGCGGGCCACGCGCCTTGATGCCGTTGATGTTGAAGGTGGCGATTTTCATGGCGGCCCTGATGCCCGAAAGCTGCGCGCCGGTCTAACCTAAATCCCGAAGCTCGCCCCGCAGCCACAGCCTGCGGCGGCCTGAGGGTTTTCGACCTTGAAGGCCGCGCCGCCCAGCGATTCGACGAAATCGACCGTGCTGCCCGCGATCAGATCGAGGCTGACCGGATCGACCACCAGCTTCACCCCGTCGGTTTCCGAGACGGTATCATCCACCGCGGGCGCGTCGGCCAGGTCGAACTTGTACTGGAAGCCCGAACAGCCCCCGCCTTCGACCGCGAGCCGCAGGATTGCCGGGCGCGATTGCTTGGCAGCGATCATGGCCACGCGCTTGGCGGCGGACGGGGTGAGGATCAGGGGTGCGGCGTTCATGCGGTGCAATCTAGGGTTCGCAGCGCCTCGGCTCAAGGCCTATCCCGCCTGCCTATCCTGCCTGAATGTAGCTGCGCAGCGCCTCGGCTTCGTGCTGCACCTCGTCGATCTTGTGCTTCACGAGGTCGCCAATCGAGATGAAGGCGACGAGCCTGCCGTCCTCCACCACCGGAAAATGGCGAAACCGGCGGCGGGTCATTAGCGCGAGCGCCTCGTCAACGCTGGTGCCGGGTTCGACCGTGATGGCGGGCGAGGTCATGATCTGCTCGACCGGCAGATCGAGGCAGGCTCCGCCATGATCCGCCAGGCGGTAGATCACGTCACGTTCGGACACGATCCCCACCACGCGGCCATCACGCAGCACCGGCAGCGCGCCGATGCGCTTGCCGGCAAGGATGGTGACAGCTTGCGAAACCGGGGTGGCGACATCACAGACGACGATGTCCGCGGTGCCGCGCTGAGCGATGATTCTGGCAATGCTCATGACCGACTCCCTCTCCTTCGCGATGAAAATGCCATGTTTGCGGGCAAATTGCGAATCCGGGCCATGGCGAGAGGTTGCGTGGCCGGAATGCACGCTTGCGTCCTTTGTGCGTTGCCAAGCGGCAGGTCACGCGCCATGGCTGCGGCATGACCCGCAAGTCCCCGCTCGATGATCCCGTGAATGCGGCCCACGCCTGGGCGCGCTATCGCCAGATCATGAAGCTGTTGCTCGCGGTGACGGTGTTCACCGTGGGCCTCGCGATGGCCCTGCTGTTTGCCTATAACGGCATGATTTCGGTGCATTTCTACATCGCCGTGGCGATTGGCATCAGCCTCACCATGCTGCTGGGCGGCGGGCTGATGGGGCTGGTGTTCCTCAGCAACGGCACCGGCCACGATGAAGCGGTCGACAACCAGATGCCCGCCCGCGACGAGTTCTGGAGTCCGCCGGAGGATTAGGCAGGCGGAGTGAGGCGATAGTCCGCGACCGGCACGCCGCCGATCAGGTGTTCCTGGATGATCCGTTCGAGCACCGCGGGGCTGCACGAGTGATACCACACCCCTTCGGGCCACACGACCGCGATCGGGCCGGCCGCGCAGATCTGCAGGCAATCGGCCTTGCTGCGCTGCACGCCCCCGCCTGCCCCGCGATGGCTTTCCCCGGTGCGCTGCGGGCCGACGAGGCCCAGCTCCTTGAGGCGCGATTTGAGAAAGGCCCAGCTTTCCTCGCCCGCTGCGCGCGGGCAGCACTTCTGCTTGTCCGACACCGCGCACAGCAGGATGTGGCGGGTGATCGCGCTGCCCTTGGCCCGATCACCGTAATGCCTGGCAAGCGAGGTCTGCGCCGAAAGCAGATCCTGCCGGCTCATTCCGCCGGCCCGCTGCCGCCCTGCTTCAGCCAGCGCGCCAGCCATGCGAAGACGGTATTGTGCCATTGCAGCGCGTTTTTCGCCCCCAGCACCCAGTGGTTTTCGTCCGGGAACACCAGCAATTGCGAGGGGATGCCGCGTTCCTGCAGGGCGGTGAAGCTTTGCAGGCCCTGGGTATAGGGCACGCGGAAGTCCTGTTCGCCCGTCACCACCAGCATCGGGGTCTGCCACTTGTCGACGTGATTCGCGGGGTTCCACTTCTCGTAGGTGTCGCGGGCCTTGGCGTAGCTGCCGCCGAAGTCCCAGCGCGGAAACCACAATTCCTCGGTGGCGTAATAGAAGCTGCGGGTGTCGAAGATGCCGTCATGCTGGACGAGACAGTCGAAGCGGTCGGGCCAGTTGCCCGCGATCCAGTTGACCATGTAGCCGCCATAGCTCGCCCCCATCGCGCAGGTGCGATCCTGATCGATCTGCGGGTCGAGCGCGAGCGCGGCATCGAGGCCCTTTTGCAGGTCTTCGAGCGGCCAGCCGCCCCAGTTCTTGTTGATCGCGTCGGTGAAGGCCTGCCCGTAGCCCGTGCTGCCGTGGAAATCGACCGAGATCACCGCATAGCCCTGGCTGGCGGTGACGCGCGGGTTCCAGCGGTGCGACCAGGCATCGTTGAAGCTCCCCTGCGGCCCGCCGTGGATGTAGAGGATCGCGGGGACCGGCCCGGTCTGGTCGGCCAGCCGGGTGATCTGGCCCCACACCGTGTCGCCATTGGCGCCGGTGAAGCTGAAGCGGCGAGTGACGATGTTGGCCATCTGCCCCATGCGGGTGGTGGCGATATCGGTCAGCGGGCGGGCCTGCCCACCGGCGTCCGACAGGAACAGTTCGGACGGTAGCCCGAGCGAATCGCGGGTGAACAGCAGCCGTCCGCCGGGCAGCGGGGTGACATTGGCAATATGCGCCTCGTCGCCCGCCATCAGATCGAGCCGGGTGACCGCGCCGGTGGCGGGATCGATGCGAAAGGCGGGGGTATCGAGCACTTCCTGCGCTGTCGCGATCAGGCTCTGGCCATCGGCGCTCCACGCGAGGCTGGCGAAACTGAGATCGGTGCTCTCGGTCAGATTGCGCACCACCCCGCTGGCGAGATCGAGC
>JBKBLZ010000025.1:0-1128 GCA_046296035.1 Erythrobacter sp.
GCGGGGGATGACATGGAAAGGGGCCGGCGCCTGGGCGACAGCTTCGCAGTCTCGGCAGGAGAACTTTTCCCGAATGTGCTGGATCACCTTCCACTGTCGGGGGATGACCTCGAGGGTCTCAGTGACATCTTCGCCGAGCTTGGAGAGCCGTGTGCTGCCGCAGGCCTCGCAGGCGCAGGGACCTGGCACGATCACCCGCTCACGCGGCAGGTGCTCAGGGAAGGGCTTGCGAGCGGGCCGCTTGCGCACGAAGGCTGCGACCTGGGTTGTCCTGGCCAGGGCCGCTTCGGCGGCCAACTCGTCCTCGGTGGCCGAGGCCTCCAGCTCCTCGAGCTGCAACTCCATCTGGTCGAGCAGACGGCTGGAGCGCTCTGAACGCCGCCCGCGCAGCTCGCGCTTCAGCTTCTCGATAGAGAGCTTCAGATGCGCGATCAGGGCCTGGTCTTCTGACGCCTTGGCTTGCGACACCGCCGCATCGGCGCGGACGTGGGCGAGCTCGGCCCGCGTCGCCAGAAGCGCCGCCTTGAGCGCTTCGACATCGTCCGGCAGAGCCTCAAGGCCTGTGTCCATATAGCGATGGAATCACAGATTGGAGCGCTTGTGGCGCCCCTAAATGCGGCCTAGGCCAACTATTTTGCCGCGCCTATCCGGCGCTCGTCGGACGCCAGCTGTGCTGGGGGTTACGCCAGTCGATGCCCTCGAGCATGTAGCCCAGCTGGGCGCTCGTCAGGGCCAAAGCGCCGCCCTCAGCCGCCGGCCAGACGAACCGGCCTCGATCCAGCCGCTTGGCATAGAGCGACAGCCCAAGCCCGTCATGCCAGAGGATCTTCACCAAGCCGCCGCCGCGGCCACGGAACACGAACAAATCACCCCCATGAGGATCGCGCTTGAGGTGCTCCTGCACCTGCAGCGCCAGCCCCGGCATCCCCTTGCGCATGTCGGTGTGGCCGGTGGAGATCCAAACCCGCACGCCCGCCGGCAGAGGGATCATCGCAGCGCCCGAAGCGCCGCGGCCACCACAGAGGCAGGCGCGCTCGCCGCGACCCGGACACGAACGCCACCCGGCAGATCGATAACCAGAGCCGTCCTTGGACCGCCCCGATCGGCCTCGCCGCCGCCATCGACCAC
>JBKBLZ010000026.1:0-1104 GCA_046296035.1 Erythrobacter sp.
CTTTCCTTGCCAGTCAAAGCAGAGGTTTCTTGATGCAAGAACTGCTCATTGCCATAAAGCAAAAGTCCCCCGACCCCACCGCAGGCAAAGGCAGTGAGGTCGGGGGATCGTCGTTTCAGGTTGTCGTGCGCTACCGAGCCGGCCCACGCCACTTGTCGAAGCTCCTCGCCCCGGTGTAGCCCAGGTAGCCCGCACCGAACAGCCACCACAGGCTCTCGGGCACCGCGCCCAGCAACTTGTTCAAGTTCTCCGCTGCCTGGAAGACGTGCGTCGGCCACCAGATGCCGATGATGGCGCCCATCACGCACAGCAGGATCACGCCGTAGATGACGTACAGGAAGGTCGGCCGTGCCCGGCTGGTCCAGGGGTCGGCCGAGTTGGCCTCAGCCAGGATCGCCGAGAGGCTGGTCTGCATCTCCTGCAGCGCCAGCTGCCCCTCGGCCTGCAGCAGCGCGAGCTTGGCTTTCTCACGTTCGGCTGGGTCAGGCACCAGGCGGTCGATGAGTCGGCTGCCGGCTTCCAGCAAGCCCGGGGCCAAGGTGGTGAGGATCGGGGTCATACCGTGCCCTCCACAAATTCGGCCATCCGGTTCATCCAGCCAGCGGCGAAGGCCGACTGCTTCGGATCGTTGGTGATCAGCCGACCGAGGTGGCGTAGGCGCTGCCCCAGCACCTTGCCGTAGAGCACACCTTGGTCGGCCGCAGCCAGCGCCGCCCGGGTCTTGGGACCGATCACGCCATCGGCCGTGACACCGAGCGCCGACTGCAGCCACTGCACTGCGCGTTTGGGCCCGGAATGCACACCCGCATCGACCAGCAGATGCAGCAGCGCCGGATGGGTAACGGCCTCGAACCCGGGGCCGGTGATGTACTGCTGGCGGTAGATGGCACGGGCCTCGGTTTCCGTGAGCGCCTGCACTTCAGCAGCCGTGGCGGGGCGACCGAGCTGGCGCCAGTTGCCCAGCGTCTGCGCGGTGATGCCGAAGTTCGTCGGCCCGCCCCGGTCGACCGGGTGGTTCACGTAGCCGCCTTCGCGGCGAAGGATGTCATCCAGAATCTGTTCGATGGGGTTCATAACCGCTCCTTGCTGGCGGAATTACCCAGG
>JBKBLZ010000027.1:0-895 GCA_046296035.1 Erythrobacter sp.
CGGGGGCGCTGAAGGCGGCGACTTCGCTGGCATAATCATAGCCGCCCGGCAGGGTGAGGCCGGTATCGGTGGCGGTTTCCCGCTGGATGGGATTGAGGCTGGCGCAGCCTGCGAGGGCGAGCATGGAAGCCGATATGAGCAGTGGACGGATCATGAGGCTTACTCCGAAGCGAGCGCGGCGACGGGGTCGAGGCGCGATGCCTGGCGGGCTGGCAGGAGGCCGAAGACGAGGCCAGTGCCGAGCGCCGAACTGAAGGCGAGGATGGCGGGAAGCGGCGTGACCGCGACGGTCATGCCAATCTGGGCGAGGATAAAGACGATGCCGAAGCCGATGGCGACGCCCGCGATACCGCCGAGGCCGCCGACGACGAGGGATTCCACGATGAACTGGGTCTGGATGTCAGAGCGCCGGGCGCCGGTGGCCATGCGGACACCGATCTCGCGGGTGCGCTCGGAGACGCTGACGAGCATGATGTTCATGACACCGATGCCGCCCACGAGCAGGGAGATGGCCGCAACTGAACCCAGGAGGATCGAGAAGGAGTTCTGCGTTTCCTCGACCGAGGCGAGGATGGAGGCGGTGTTGCGGATCTGGAAGTCTTCCGTACCGTGACGGGCGAGCAGCAGCGCGTGGGCGGCGGCTTCGGTCTCGGTGATACGGTCTGTGTTGTCCACGGCGATGGTGATCGAGGACAGATAGCTCTGGCCGAAGATGCGCATCATGCCGGTGGTGATGGGGACGAGGGCGATGTCATCCTGGTCCTGGCCCCAGGAGGAGGCGCCTTTGGATTCCAGGATGCCGGCGACTTCAAAGGGTGCGCCGCCGAGGAAGACGTATTGGCCGACAGCACTTTCGATGTCGTCGAAGAGGTTTCCGGCTGTGGTGGTGCCCAGG
>JBKBLZ010000028.1:0-876 GCA_046296035.1 Erythrobacter sp.
GACCGGCCTTGCCCTTGAACTCCTGGTGCGCCGCCAGGCCCCGGCCCTGCTCGCCCAGGCCCTCCAGCGCGCTCGCCACATCAGCCTCCCGCAGGAGTTGGACGGGGACGACGACGCCCTCTGCGGCGTCCAGGATCAGGTCGGACATGGCGGCTGGCCCTTCGGCTTATGCTTAACGCTTCCTTTAAGGCGACCGGTCCAGTGTGAGCCGGAACCTCTGGAGGCTACCCTCGTCATGTGTCGCATGTCGGTCCTCGCCGCAACCGCCCTCGCGCTCGGCCTGGCCGGCGCCGCTCCGGCCGCGGCCTTCTCCTTCCGGGGGAAAGCCCAGGAGGCCGCGCCGCCGCCAGCCCCCGCCGCCGCCGCCGCCGCCGCCGAGACATCACGAAAGGCTTCGGCCCAGGAACGCGCCCTGGCGGCCGGGCTCGACCCCCTGGCCCGGGCCGCCTTCTGGGCCCGGGAAGCCAATATCGACCCTACGGATATCGAGGCGGGCCTCGGTCTCGCCCGCGCCCTGCGCGGTCTTGGGCAGACCCAGGAGGCGGCGGCTGCGGCCCAGCGGATGGCCGTCCTGGCCCCGCACAATGTCGAGGTGCTGCTGGAGGTGGCCCGCGCCCATCTGGCCCGCGGCGAAGGCTTCTATGGGGTGGCGCCGGCCCTCCAGGCCCAGACCCTGGCGCCTAGCGACTGGCGCGCCCCCTTCCTGCTGGCCATGGCCTATGAGCAGGCGGAGCGGGACGCCGAGGCCCTGGCCGCCCACCGCCGGGCCGTGCCGCTCGCCCCTGGCAACGCCGCTGTGCTCTCAAACCTGGCCCTGGTCCAGGCCGCCCGGGGTGAAACCGCCGAGGCCGAAGCCCTGCTGCGCCAGGCCACCGC
>JBKBLZ010000029.1:0-782 GCA_046296035.1 Erythrobacter sp.
GTTCCCTTTCTCCCGACGCGATTCAAGCCCGCATCGAACGCGCGCGCGAAATCCAGGCCGCCTTTTCGCCCGAAAAGGTGGTCGCGGCGGTGACGCGACTGTTCGACCTCGAACCCGTGCCGGGGCTGGAGGATGAGTTCACCTTTCCCGCCTTTGCCAAGCCGACGCGCCAGCGAATCTTTGGCGGCCAGGTGATCGCGCAGGCGCTCGTCGCGGCGGCGCGCACCGTCGATCCCGGCAAGGCGGCGCATTCGCTCCACGCCTATTTCCTGCGCGGCGGTGACGAGGCCAAGCCGCTCCATTTCCGCGTCCATCGCGATTTCGACGGGCGCAGCTTCGCCAACCGCCGCGTCGTGGTTCGACAGGATGGCAAGGTGATCTTCAACCTGACCGCGTCCTTTCACGCGCCCGAGCCGGGCGCGATGCACCAGGCGCCGATGCCCGACCTGCTGCCGCCCGAACAATGCGCCGAGTTCGTCGAGAATATGGCCGCCGACCCCAATGTCAGCGACGCGCAGCTTGACCGCATGGCGCGGCTGCGGCCGTTCGAGATGCGCAGTTTCCGTCCGCCCTCGACCGAAAAGGCGTCGGCGCATTATCAATGGTATCGGCTCGCCGCACCGATTGGCGACGACCCGCTGCTCCACCGCGCCTTCCTTTCCTACGCGTCCGACATGGGACTGCTGTCCTCGTCGCTGCTCCCGCACGGCTTCACCTGGTCGACCCCCGGGCTGTTCTCGACCAGCCTCGATCACGCGATGTGGTTCCACGACGACATCCGC
>JBKBLZ010000030.1:0-770 GCA_046296035.1 Erythrobacter sp.
GAAAGTGCCCTCCTCCATCGCCGTCGTCGGGGCGGCCGACCTCGAGCGCAAGAATATCGCCGGGGTCGAGCAGCTGAGCACGGCGGTTCCCGGTTTCGTCTATCGCGGCGGTTTCAATCCGACCAATACCTCGCTCAGCATCCGCGGCATCAGCACTTTGTCCTTCAGCCGTTCGATCGAGCCTTCGGTCGGCACCGTGATCGACGGGGTCGTGATCGGGCTTCAGGGCCCAAATCTTTTCAACTTCAACGACGTCTCGCGCGTCGAAGTGCTGCGAGGTCCGCAAGGCACGCTGTTCGGGATCAATGCGTCGGCCGGCATTTTGAACATTGCGACCGAAGAGCCCGGAAACGAGCTGTCGGTCAAGGTCGGCGCGAGCTACGCCCAGCGCGATCAGGTCGATCTCTATGGCGCGGTCGGGGGACCGCTCGCGGGCGACAAGCTGCGCCTGCGGGTATCGGGATATTACAAGCGCTACGACGATTATGTCGACAATCTCAGCACCGGTGAATCGCTCAATGGCGACGAACAATATGGGCTGCGTGCAAAGCTGATCTTCGAGCCCGACGACCTGACCAAGATGACGATCAACGCAGACGCGGCCTGGGATCGCAGCGACTGTTGTTCGCCGGTCTTCATCAAGCTGGTGCCGGGGCGCTCCAATGCCTTCGATACCCAGTTCTACGGCCCGCTGACCCCTGAGAGCAACCAGATCAACCTGCCCGGCAGCACTTTCTCGAAGTCGAACGGCTTCGGCTTCAGCGCGCAAT
>JBKBLZ010000031.1:0-763 GCA_046296035.1 Erythrobacter sp.
TCGGGCTGCGGATCGTGTGCTGCTCAAGCACCACCTTCTGCGCCTCAACGCGGGCCTCGGCCTGATCGAGCGCGGCTTGCAGCACGGTGAGTTCATAGTCGATCAGGCGCACTTCCTCGCCCGCGATGCTGGCGGTGCGGTGGTCGGCAGCGGCCGTTTCCCGCTCGGCCTGCGCCCGGCGCAGCTCGAGGTGGTTGCGGATGAAACTCGGCCCTTTGTCACTGGCAAGCGTTTCCGCCGGCAATTCGGGTAGCGGGTCAAGTGCGGCTGGTGGATGAAGCGCATTGGCTTCGCGCGCAATGCCGAACAGCCAGAAGGTGCTCAGCGCGACGCGGCCTTCGCACAAGATCTCGCTGCGGACTTGCGCTACGTTGCGGCCCTGGCGGACCAGCTCGATCCGGAACTCCACTGTCTCCCCAACCGGCGCGACAAATGCCACCTGCCCCGCCCGCAGCGGCGGCAGGTCAGGGAACGCGCGGATCGCAGCAGTATAGGCCAGCAGGGTGGAAGCACCGCCATAGAGCGTGCGCCCCTGCATCCAGTCATGCGCGGTCGGAAGGCAGATCAGCCCGGTGCGGCCATCGAGCGGGGCGAGAAGATCGGCAACAGTCATAAGCGGCGCCCATAACCATTCCCCCGTCGCACGCCACCCCAATTTCGGCACGAAAGCAAAGCGCATTGCCTTGGCGCGGGCGAAACGCTAGGGGGCCGCATCCTGCCTCCCGCCGGGGCAGGCGAGGCCCGATGGCGGAGTGGTTACGCA
>JBKBLZ010000032.1:0-513 GCA_046296035.1 Erythrobacter sp.
ACGCTGACCGCGATCGAGTTCCTCCAGTTTGACGATCAGATCCTGCGCCTGCGCCCGGGCACCGGGGTGAGCGTCACTTTCAACACCGCCAACCCGGCCGTCTACCAGAGCGCGATGAACGCGATCCGCGATTTCGACGGCAATGCGCTGGGCGGCAACGGCTCGTGGCTGAGGATCGGCGAGGCCGATGTCAACGGCGATGGCGATATCGACCAGATTCTCGTCAACCGCAGCATCGGGCGCTTTGCCACGGTCGGCACCGCGCCCGATGGCCTCGTCTATTTTGCCGATCACGGCTGGGCGGGCGAGACCCGCGTGGCGGGCATCTACATCGATCCGCTGGTCGCAGCCGGGATCGTCGAGGCGGGCAGCGCCACGGACAGCCAGCGCCGCTTCCAGAACGATCTCCAGATCGAGAACATCAACCGCGTGCTCGGCGCCAACGACTACAACAATGACGGCATCCAGGAGGTCTATTTCGCGCTGACCGACGGGACGGCCTATCTGCGCGCG
>JBKBLZ010000032.1:523-755 GCA_046296035.1 Erythrobacter sp.
CGGCTTCGGGCCGGAAACCTATGCCGGCTGGTTCACTGCCCCAAGCGGCGCCGAGGCGGGGCCGGGGCCGGACAAGATCGATCCTGCCGAAGCCGGCGGGCTGGAACGGATCGCGCTCATGCCGGCGGCCGAAAGCCCCATGCCCGGCACCATCGACCCTGCCACCCTCGCCTTCCATGCTCCGGTTTTCAGCGAACACTTCCAGCCCGAATATTACGGGTAAGGCGCGGGT
>JBKBLZ010000033.1:0-737 GCA_046296035.1 Erythrobacter sp.
CATGCCCTACATCTCGGCGTCGATCATCTTCCAGTTGCTGGCGACGGTGTACCCGCGGCTGAAGAAACTGCAGGAAGAGGGTCCCACGGGCCGGCAGAAGATCCTGGAGTGGACGCGGTACGTGACGATCGGGCTGTGCGTGGTGCAGGCGATCGGGTGGCTCAAGGTGATCGCGGGCCAGGGCGTGGTGTATCCGCAGTGGGCGGCGAACCCGATCTGGTGGGTGATGGCGATCTCGGCGCTCACGGCGGGGACGATGTTCCTGATGTGGCTCGGGGAGCAGATCGACAAGTTCGGGATCGGCAACGGCGTGTCGATGATCATCATGGCGGGCATCCTGGCGAGCATGCCGCAGGCGGTGATCCGGCTGTACCAGAACTTCCAGCCCGGCGATGACACGAGGATGGGCTGGCTGGGGCTGCTGTTCGTGGTGGGCGCGTTCGTGATGTGCGTGGCGGGGTCGGTGATCATGACGGTGGCGCAGCGGCGCATCCCGATCCAGCAGGCGAAGCACACGCGTGGGCGGCAGGTGTTCGGGGGGCAGAAGTCGTATCTGCCGCTGCGGGTGAACCACTCGGGCGTGATGCCGGTGGTGTTCGCGTCGTCGCTGATGATCTTCCCGTCGGTGATCTTCGGGATGCTGGCGACGTCGGCCGGGGGGATTCCGGCGGACAGTTGGTGGGCGTGGCTGACGCCGGTGGCGACGTGGTTCTCGGATAACTTCCACCAGGGGCGGT
>JBKBLZ010000034.1:0-733 GCA_046296035.1 Erythrobacter sp.
CCGGCGGCGCGACCGCCTCGCATCCGCGCAGGGCCGTGGGCGGGCGAAGCTACATCGCTCCGGTGCCGATGGCACCCCCTCCCCCACCACCGCCGCCCGTGGTGACCGCCGCGCCCTCGCCCCGGATCGCACCTGGATCGTCCGCCGATGTTTCAGCGCAGCGCGCCGCACCGGGCTATGCCGCCACCGCCCCCTATGGCGCGCGGGACAATCGCGAACGCTATGAAGGCAAAGAGGTCGCTTCGATCCAGTCGGTGGCGACCGCGCCGGTTTCGACCTTCTCGGTCGATGTCGACACCGGTGCCTACTCCAATGTCCGCCGCTTTCTACAGAAGGGGCAAACACCCCCGGCCGAAGCGGTGCGGACCGAGGAGATGATCAACTATTTCCGCTACGATTATCCCCTGCCCGCGTCGCGGCAACAGCCGTTCAGCGTCACCACCGATGTCGCGCAGACCCCATGGAACCCCGACACCCGCCTCGTCCGCATCGGCCTGCGCGGCTATGACGTCACCGCGCAGGGGCGTCCCGCCGCCAACCTCGTCTTCCTGGTCGATGTCTCCGGGTCGATGAGCAGCGACGACAAGCTGCCTTTGGTCAAGCGCGCGCTGACGATGCTCGCCGACAAGCTCACGCCCAAGGACCGCGTCTCGATCGTTGTGTATGCGGGTGCAGCGGGGGTCGTGCTCGACCCGACCTCCAGCCCGAAGCATATCCGCGCCGCGCTCGACTG
>JBKBLZ010000035.1:0-395 GCA_046296035.1 Erythrobacter sp.
GGTCCTGGCTGCGGATTACCGTCATGTCGCTCATCGACGCTGTGCTCCTTCCGGTCGATTTGCGTGATCCTTACACCGCTCGCCCGCCGAGGTCACGCCCCGAATAGTGCGCAAATGGCGCCAGCGCCGGTCAGCAAACCGCTTGGCTGGTGCAGAGCGGTCGCCTAAGGGCGGAAGCGCACAGGATTGACGGGCTGTATTAGAGTTGCAATACAGCTCGGGGAACAAACGAGTACAGCATGCACACCGCCACGATCGACTTTTCCGCTGCCCGCAAGGCGATGATCGACAGCCAGTTGCGCACCAGCGGCGTCAACGAACCATTCGTGCTTGAGCGGATGGGGGCAGTGGCGCGGGAAGCGTTCGTGCCTGCGGCCTCGCGCGCGGTCGCCTAC
>JBKBLZ010000035.1:405-716 GCA_046296035.1 Erythrobacter sp.
GACAGCGGAGCGGGCTACCTGCCTGAACTGCTGAGACCGCTGGTCGCCTCGGTCGAAGTGATCGCGCCGGACGAGGCGGTCGCGGCATCGCGCAAGAAAGGTGACTTCACTCTGCTGGCGATCGACGGCGCGGTCGAGGCGCTGCCGACGGCGCTGATCAAGCGGCTCGATCCGGGTGCGAGGGTGGTAACCGGGCTGGTTGCCAATGGCGTGACCCGGCTCGCAATCGGGCGGCGCAGCGGCGACGATGTGGCACTGCTGCCACTGGCCGAGATCGGCATTCCCCGCCTCGGCGAGTTCGACCAGCCCAA
>JBKBLZ010000036.1:0-707 GCA_046296035.1 Erythrobacter sp.
CGACGAGCGCCGGGGTCAGCAACCGCTCGCTCTGCGCGTCGCCGGTGACGAAGATATAGGTGCCGATCGCAACACTCGCGATCAGGGCGAGCGTATAATATTCGGGCGCGCCGAACCGCCACCAGCCGCTCCGCGCGTCCGTATCACCGGGTTCACCGTCAAGAGCCGAGGGGAAAGGCTGCGTCATTGTGGCTGCGATACGACAATCCTGTTGCATAGAAAACACACAATATGCGCCGGCGCGCCGATAAGTGTGCTTTTCCGGTCAGCGGGAGCGCGTGCGATGCGGCGCCTAGGGATGCGCGGGATCGATGTCGAGTTGCCCCAATCGCTTGCGCAGCGTGTTGCGGTTGATCCCGAGCCGTCGGGCTGCCTCGAGCTGGTTGCCGCGCACTTCGCGCAGCACGCGGCGGAACAACGCGGCTTCGACGATGGCTTCGAGGTCGCTGTGGATGGCGCCGTCGCCGTCGGTACCCGCCAGGCGTTCGCGCTCGCTATCGTGGACCGCGTGCGCGATCAGGTCCGCCGGCGCGGTGAAGGCGGGCGCCATGCCGCCGCTTTCGCGCAGCACCGTCTCGACATCGCGGGCGGTGACGACGGTGTCGCGCGCCAGAATGGCGAGGCGCTGGACGACATTGCCGAGTTCGCGAACATTGCCTGGCCAGTCGTGGCGTTCGAGTAACTGCATCGCCTCGGGCGCGAATTCG
>JBKBLZ010000037.1:0-705 GCA_046296035.1 Erythrobacter sp.
GGTGGTCCAGATGCCGCCATCGAGATCGCCATCGCGCAGAACGTTCTCGCGGCCACGCACACCGGCCATCAACTCTTTCACATCGGCAAAGGTCTTGGTCGGGTCCTTCTGGATTTCAGCGACCTGGGTGGAGATGGCGTTCTTCGCCACACGCGCGGTGTTGCGCAGCGAACGGCCGACGAGGACGGTATCCAGCTCGCTGTTCTCGACAATCTTCTTCTTCACGTTCTCATGGATCTTTGCCTCGACCGTGGCGCAGAAGCGGGTTCCCATGTTGATGCCATCGGCACCAAGCGCAAGCGCGGCGGCGAGGCTGCGCCCGTCGGCCATGCCGCCCGAGGCGACAACAGGAACCTTCACGGCATCCACAGTCGCCGGCAACAGCACGATGAGGCCGACATCATCCTCACCCGGATGGCCGGCACATTCGAAACCGTCGATGGAAATCACGTCAACGCCCTTGGCGACGGCAGAGACCGAGTGGCGTACCGAAGTGCACTTATGGATGACCTTGACGCCATTCTCCTTGAAGCGTGGCAGGTGGTCGGTCGGCGCGCGCCCGGCCGTCTCCACGATCTTGATGCCACTGTGGATGATCGCCTCGCGATACTCGTCATATGGTATGGGATTGATCGAAGGCAGAAGGGTAAGGTTCACGCCGAAGGGTTTGCTGGTGAGCTTTTTCGTTTTCTCGATCTCGTCGAG
>JBKBLZ010000038.1:0-700 GCA_046296035.1 Erythrobacter sp.
AACGCCCTCTTCCGTAAACGTCCTCTTCAACGCACTCGGCACCGACAACCTCCTTTCGGCCGGGGAGCATCCGGGGAGCAGAAATGGCAGTTTTCCGCCGGAACCGACCGGAACAAAACGTGCCCAACGCTGCCGAGGAAGGCAAGCGATTAGACTGTCAGTATTTTTCCGACTGGAACCGGTCGGGCCGTTTCATCGACCCCTTGCCAAGGTTGGGGTCGAGGGTTCGAATCCCTTCGTCCGCTCCAGTTTTCAAATGACTTGGAAGCGTTTCGAGCCATCGGGGGAGCAGATTTAGGCCATCGCCACCAGCTCGCGGAAGTCCGTTTCGCGGATAATTCGGATCGGTTGCCCTTTGGCGGCCAGGTCTTCGGCCTTGCGATGTTTGGAACTCTTGCTGTGCCCTGCAAGCCGCTGAACGTCCATATCGCCCACGACGAGCAGGGTGGTTTTCTTCGTGACCCCGGAATCAACATCGCAGCCGACAGAGGCAGCGAGGTCGGCCGCTTCGCGCCGAGGGATCGCCAGCGCACCCGTGAACACGATCACCTCGCCATACAGGGGGCCGTCGGGGTTGCCTTCACGGCGGACACGCGCGCCGGAGCTGCCGCTTGCCGGGTCGATTGGCTGAGTGACCCGTGCAAGCCAGCCGTCGAGGTCGAGCCCGGTTCGCTCCATCGCAGCGAGCATTACATGACCG
>JBKBLZ010000039.1:0-677 GCA_046296035.1 Erythrobacter sp.
ACCGAAACCACCGCGCTCGATCCGATGCAGGCGCAGCTCGTCGGCATCTCGTTTTGCATCGCGCCTGGCGAGGCCGCCTATCTGCCGCTCGGCCATGCCTATGCCGGCGCGCCGGCGCAATTGCCGCTCGCCGCAACGCTGGAAAAGCTGCGTCCCTGGCTCGCATCACCCACGCACAAGAAAGTCGGCCAGCACCTCAAATTCGATCGTCATGTGCTCGCCAATCATGGGCTGCAACTTGCCGGCGTGCGGGACGACACGCTGCTCGAATCCTATGTGCTCGAATCGAATGCCTCACACGAACTCGGCGCACTGGCCAAACGCCACTGCGGGCTCGACACGATCAGCTATGACGAGGTCACCGGCAAGGGCGCGGCACGGATTCCTTTCTCGCAGGTGACCATCGAACGCGCCACCGCCTATGCCGCCGAAGATGCCGATGTCACGTTGCGCGTGCATCGCGTGCTTGCGCCACGGCTGGCGGCAGAGGAAAAACTCGCCCGTCTCTATCGCGAGATCGAACTGCCGATCGCCGAGATCCTGTTCCGCATGGAGCGCCACGGCGTGCTGATCGACACGCGGGCGCTGGCCGAGCAGAGCGCAGCGCTCGGTAGGCGGCTGATGGCAATCGAGGCCGAGGCCCATCGGCTCGCCGGACAGCCCTTCAACCTCAATTC
>JBKBLZ010000040.1:0-640 GCA_046296035.1 Erythrobacter sp.
GATAGGCCTGCTCGGCGATGAACCGCGTGCCGTGAATGAGGATGATGTTGTCGAAGCGGTCGTAGACGTTCGGGTCCTTGACGACGCTGATGAAGGGCGCGAGCCCGGTTCCGGTTCCGCACAGATAGAGATCGCGACCGGGCAGCAGGGCGTCCTGCACCAGCGTTCCGACCGGCTTGCGGCCGACGAGGATCTGGTCGCCGACCTTGATGTTCTGCAGGCGCGAGGTGAGCGGGCCGTCGGGCACCTTGATCGAGAAAAACTCGAGATTGTCGTCGTAGTTGGACGAGACGATGGAATAGGCGCGCAGGAGCGGGCGCCCGTCGATCTCGAGACCGATCATCGTGAACTGGCCATTGACGAAGCGGAACGCCGGGTCGCGGGTCGTCTTGAAGGAGAACAGGCGGTCCGTGTAGTGGCGAACCTCAAGGACACGCTCGGAATTCATGTTCGACATGGCGGAGCCCGGGGTGGTAAGCGCCTGACGCTGGTTCATTCGTACACGAATGATACTGCATCGCACCAACTAGGCAAGAGATACTCGCAAGGCAACAGCTAAATCATCGACATGGATCAAACGCCGGCTGCCGGCAGCCGGAATGCGACAATTCCGCTGGAACAAGCGTCCCATTCGCCTCTT
>JBKBLZ010000041.1:0-619 GCA_046296035.1 Erythrobacter sp.
GGCCGCAGCGGCGGTGCTGGTCCTGCGGCGCCCGCGCATGGTCTGGCGCGGGGTTTGGTGGGCGTGGCGGGGATGGCGGCTGTGGCAACGCTATGCCGTCTGGCTGGATGCGGTGGGGGTGTTGCCCCGGCGCCGCGTCCCGGGGGTGGGGGGGCGTGCAGGCCGCGCCTAACCCGTCAGGGTATGCCGATACAATGCTTCGCAACGTATAGACTGTTTTGAGATGTGTATGATGATTAACACAGTCACTTCTCAACCCTACGCTACCGTTTGTAAAGGATCAACAATGAAAACAACATTGAAATACACGTTCGCAGCTGCTGCGGTTGCTGTTCTTGCTGCTTGCGGTGGCGGCGGTGGCGGCGGTGGCGGCGGTGGCGGCGGTGGCGGCGGTGGTGGCAGTGAAAACAGTACTACACCTGCATCCAACACAGCACCAGTTGCTAATGCTGGCCAAATACAAAATATTTTAGTTGGTGCAATAGTTACGTTGAACGGCAGCAATAGCAGTGATGCTAACAATGATGCTTTGACATACAGCTGGACATTAACAAGTAAACCGAGTGGCAGTTCTGCAACATTGAGCAGTGCTTCATCAGCAATGCCAACATTCACTGCC
>JBKBLZ010000042.1:0-619 GCA_046296035.1 Erythrobacter sp.
GCCGCCTTCAGCACGCCCCAGTGCCACAGCAGGGCGGACAGGGTGGACAGGACGATGATGAGCGGCAGGATCTGGAACGCACTGATGGTGGGCGGGCTGGCCCCTTCGGCAAGGTCGAACGGCAGGGGCGCGCCGCCCAGATAGCCGAACATATAGGATGATCCCGCCAGCGTCGCCCGCTCCACCGCGAACACGGCCTCGTTGGCATAGCCGACCAGCGTCCACACAAACGGCACACGCGTGACCACCAGCGCGATGGCCACTTGCAGCAGCAGCGCGCCCGCAATCCAGCGCCAGCCGGGCGGCGCTCGGCGATCTTCCGAAAGGCTCCACGCGATAAGCAGGATGGCGGCAAGGCCAATCAGCCCTTGCAGGTGCTGCACTGCCGCCATCTTCCCTGCCCCCTAGAACCTGTAGGCCGCGCCGAACTGAAACGGGCGCGGCGGCCCGGCATTGCGTTGCACAAAGGGTGCGCCGCCGCCAAACTGCACCTGATTGGACGTTGTCGCGGCATTGGCAAAGCCGCTTTCGTTATTGGTGTTGAGCACATTGAACACATCGGCGCTGAGTTCCAGCCCGCCAAGGCCCGGAATGGTATAGCGCAGACCCAGATCGAGAG
>JBKBLZ010000043.1:0-613 GCA_046296035.1 Erythrobacter sp.
AGCGCGTCGACGCCGCGCGAGATGGCGGATGCCCTTCGTGGGCGCCTGAGCGCCCTGTCGGCGGCCCATGATCTCATCCGCTCGGCGGTGCTCGGCGAGACCGAGATGGCGGAAACGATCCAGCTCGCCGATCTGCTGAAGCGGATCCTGGCGCCGCATGTCGACCGTCCCGAGCGGCTGGTCATCTCCGGCCCGGGGCTCATGCTTGGCCCCAACGCCACCACCAGCCTCGCCCTCGTCTTCCACGAACTGGCCACCAACGCCGCCAAATACGGCGCGCTCGCCGGGGAGAGCGGTCAACTCTGCGTTTCGTGGGAGTGTTCGCCGACGGACGTCACGCTGGAGTGGTCGGAACGAACCACCGCGACCACGGACGATCCGCCGACCCATCGCGGCTTCGGCAGCCAGCTTATCGAGATGAGTGTCCAGCGCCAGCTCAAGGGTGTCATGAGCTATGACTGGTCCGGGGGCGGGCTTCGCGTCGCCCTGTCGGCGCCGGTCGAGCAACTGGTGCGCTGAGCCGGCACGTCGACGGAGATTGTCCCTCCGCCCAGACGAAAAGGAGGCGGAACCGCGTCCCGCCTCCTCGTGTTCTTCAATGCGGACATTCCGT
>JBKBLZ010000044.1:0-607 GCA_046296035.1 Erythrobacter sp.
ATCATTGTCTCGGTCGCTCTCGGGGCGGCCTCACGACCAAGAACCACGCGCTCGTCGACCGGCAAGGCCTCCCTCCGGCTCAGCCTGAGTGTTGGCCAGGCGCATGATGCACCCGCTCTGCTGACATTGCTCGACCGGCTCGATCCGCGCACCATCGTGCTCGCCGACAAGGCGTATGACGGCGACGTCATCCGCGACCTGATGGAAGCATATGGCGCGGTGCCGAACATCCCGGCCAAGTCCAACCGCAAGTGGAAGCCCTGCTTCAGCAAAAGCCTTTACAGCGAACGCAACCAAGTCGAACGATTCTTCAGAAAACTCAAACACTTCCGCCGCATCGCCACCCGCTATCAGAAGCTGGCAGACAACTTCCTCGTCGTGGTCAAACCCGCCTCATGCCGCTTGTGGTTGCGCGCTTATGAGTCTACGGCCTAGCATATTACGATGCCGTCGAAGGTCCATCCACTCCATGAGTTCACACCCCAAAAAGGGGGCAGCTGGAGCAGCTGCCCCTAGTCAGGAAAAGAGATGCGGCACAATGCAGTGCCATATCCCATCGCCAGTTTATTGATTTCCGCGTTATAGTAAAGGACTTTAAATGTTTAGT
>JBKBLZ010000045.1:0-352 GCA_046296035.1 Erythrobacter sp.
AGTGAGATCGGCGATCGCGGCGGCGCGCTTTTCAGTGGTGAGCTGTTCGGTCAGCTCGGGCGTGACCTGCGCCAGCGTGCGGGCAGGCGCGCGTTCGATTGTGTCGACCCGCGCCACATACCAGCCGAGCGTACCCTGTGCCGGATCGACCACGCCGCCCTCGCTCGCCTTGAAGGCGTTCTGGGCAAAGGCAAAGCTGGTGGCGCTCGCCATGGCTTCGCGGGTGCGCGCCGGGGAGCGCGAAGCGGTGAAGTTCGCCTCGCGCGCAACCGCCTCAAGCGAAGCTCCGGCGCGGATGCGGGCGGCAAGTGCCTTGGCCGCGTCCTCGGTAGGAACGACAAAGCTTGAGACG
>JBKBLZ010000045.1:362-601 GCA_046296035.1 Erythrobacter sp.
GGCTCTCGGTCGCTTGATATTTGGCGGCATCGCGCTTGAACCGCTCAGCAATTTCGGCCGGCGTGGGGGTAGCGTTGACCTTGAGCGTGTCCGTACCGAACACCGCAAAGCGCAGCGTGCGCCGCTCGGGGCGGACGAACTGAGCACGGTTGTCGTTATACCAAGCAGTAAGCTGGCTCTCGGACGGGTTTCCAGCCGGAGCGAAGGCCGCACTGGGGATGAGAGCGATCTCGCCCTTG
>JBKBLZ010000046.1:0-590 GCA_046296035.1 Erythrobacter sp.
CTCCGGCTGCCTCGTCCTCGCCCGCAACCAGGCGGCGGCGCGGAAATTGACCGAGGCCTTCCGCGACAAGACCACCCGCAAGATCTATTGGGCGGTTACCGTGGGTGCGCCGAAGATGAACGAGGGCAGGATCGACGCGCCGCTGGCCAAGCAGAGCGTCGCCGCCGTCGGCCGCCGCGCCGCCGAGCGCGTACAAATCGACGAGGAAGAGGGCAAGAGCGCCGTCACCTATTACGCGGTGGTGGAGCGCGCCCACAATAAGGCGGCCTGGCTGGCGCTGATGCCGCTCACCGGCCGCACCCACCAGCTGCGCGCGCATTGCGTGGCTTTGGGCACGCCGATCCTTGGCGACGGAAAGTATGCCGGCGCCAAGGCCTATTTCGCGCGCGAGGCGCTCTCCAACCAGCTGCATCTGCATGCCCGCCAGATTCGCGTGCCGCACCCGACCAGGCGCGGCTTTATCGACGTGACGGCGCCGTTGCCGCCGCATATGCAGAAGACCTGGGATTTTTTCGAATTCGCCGACAAGCCGGAGGGTGACCCCTTCGCCCGGCTTGAGCTCTGACGCCGTGCTGGCGCTTGCCCCCTAT
>JBKBLZ010000047.1:0-574 GCA_046296035.1 Erythrobacter sp.
GTGGTACGATACCCGCTATGGCGTGCCGCTGCGCCCCGGGGCCGGGCACCACCACGGCGAGGAAGAGGCAACAGCCCAGACCGCCGGGGGCGAGGATCAGGGGGAGGAAAGCGTTTCGATTGCGCTGGAGCAGTTCCGCGCCGACCTGCGCGGGCGGCTGGCGCTGGGTGACGGGTTGTTCGAGGCGCTCACCGCCCGGGTCGGCTTTTCCGACTACACCCACACCGAATTCGAAGGTGCCGAGGTCGGCACCGTGTTCGACGTCAAGGGTATGGAGGCGCGCGCGGTGCTGGAACAGGCCAACCGCAACGGTTGGCGCGGATCGCTCGGCGTGCAGTATTACTACCGCGATTTCGACGCCAATGGCGCGGAAGCCTACTTACCCAAGAACCGGACCGATCAGTTCGCCGTATTCGGCTTGCAGGAAATCCCGCTCGGGGCAGTCCAGCTCGAACTGGCCGCCCGCTACGAAGGCACCAAGATCAAATCACAACCGATCGGTGCAAACCTTTCGTTTGACACGTTCTCCGGCGCGGTCGGACTTGCCCACGAAACCGGGCAGGGCCTGCGTTTC
>JBKBLZ010000048.1:0-563 GCA_046296035.1 Erythrobacter sp.
GCTCGGCCATAAGGGGGGGGTATCCTGCAAGGGTCATGAATCGCCAGACGCCATAGCGACAGCGGGGCCGGTTCCGCTAGCCCGACGCCTGCGGATAGTCAAAACCCGCTCCCACCTGTTGCCGCATTGTCTCAGGGCAGATAAAGCGCCGGGCCACCCATCGCGGCTCGCCGCACAATTCGGATTCGCACAGGCCCCATGATCAGCATCATCCGCAAGTTCTTCGATTCCAAGTTCGGCGTTCCGATCACGCTCGGGTTCCTTGCGCTCATCGCGATCGCCTTTGCCAGTTCCGACATCACGGGTTCGAGCCTGTTCGGCGGCGTGTCCGGCGGTGACCGGGTGGCGGTTGTTGGCAGCGAACGGATCGGTACCGCCGATCTCAGCAGGGCCGCGACCAATGCGCTGGAGCAGGCGCGCCAGCAGAACCCGACGCTGTCGATGGCGTCGTTCCTGCGTGGCGATGCAATGGACGACGTACTCGATGTGCTGCTTGACCGCACCGCCATCGCCCAGTTTGCCGAAATGGTGGGCTTGCGAGCGGGCGACAACCTGCTCAACCG
>JBKBLZ010000049.1:0-562 GCA_046296035.1 Erythrobacter sp.
TGGCATCCGGGTCAACTCGATCATGCCGGGCATATTCGCCACTCCGCCGATGCTGGGCGTTCCTCCCAAGGTGCTCGAAGGGCTGGCTGCGTTGGTCCCCTTCCCCAAGCGCCTCGGCAAGCCGGAAGAGTTCGGATCACTGGTCATGGAATTGGTGCGCAACAGCTATTTTAACGGTCAGAACCTGCGGCTCGACGGTGCCATTCGGATGCCGCCGCGTTGAACGCGCCGCCGCAGTTTCCGTTGGCCCGCCGCCCGATTGGCCCGGCTCCCTTGCGCCGGGCAGGGTCGGTGCGTCGAACATCGACCATCGATACCAGCTGGCCTGAAGGGTATGGCGCGCCGATGCTGATGCAGGGCCACGCCCGCGATCTGCTCACCCCGCTTGATGGCGGTGCACCTCTGGTGCTGGCCGAGGACCGCTACACGATATTGGCCTCCGCGCGCCGCGAAATCCTCTCTATAGACGTATCGCCAGACAGGCCCGAAGCCCAACAGCTCGTCGGCATAAGGGCCGGGGGCGAAAGCCGGTCCGCGCTGATCCGCATCATGGCCGATGAAC
>JBKBLZ010000050.1:0-560 GCA_046296035.1 Erythrobacter sp.
CCCCCTTTTTCTTTGTGCAACTGTCGGTTGAAGCGCTGGCGGGTCACGCTACATTTGCGGCGATGGCCCGTCTGTTTGCAACCAACCGCCCCCGCCCATTCCGCGGTCTGCCTACCCGCCTGATGATCTGGACCGCCAAGGCAGTTGCCTGGTTCTTGGCGCTCAGCGTCGGACTGACCGTCCTGTACAAGTGGGTGCCGGTGCCAGTCACGCTGACCATGATCATGGACCCCAACGGGTTCGTCAAGGATTGGACCCCGCTGAGCCGGATCGACCGCAACATGGTTGCCGCAGCCATCGCTGGAGAAGATGCCAAGTTCTGTTCCCACAACGGCTTCGATGCCGAGGCGATCGAAAATGCGAGGGAACGCAACGCCCGCTCCAGTCGTCTGCGCGGCGGCTCCACGATCAGCCAGCAGACCGCCAAGAACGTGTTCCTGTGGCAAGGCAGCGGCTGGAGCCGCTATGTCCGCAAGGGCCTGGAAGTCTGGTTCACGGTGCTGATAGAGACCATCTGGGACAAGCGCCGGATCATGGAAGTCTACCTCAACGTTGCCGAG
>JBKBLZ010000051.1:0-557 GCA_046296035.1 Erythrobacter sp.
CTGGTGCGCCCCGATAACCCGATGAGCCCGCACGCCCTGCTCGGGAAGGTCAAGGCCTCGCTGCTGATCGCGGTGGCGCAGGACGATGACGCCAAGGCCCCGGCTGACAAGACCACATTTGCCGAGGCCGCCAAGGCCGCAGGGGTGAGCGCGCAGGTGACGGTCTATCCGGGCGCTCACGGCTGGATGGTGGCCGACAGTCCGGCGTGGAACGCAGCCGCTGCCGCCACCGGCGAGGCCGATCTGCTCGCGCTTTACGGCAGCGCGCTGGCATAAGGCCGCGCTTTCCTACAGGTGCGGGCGGGGGTTAGGTTCCCGCCCATGCCGTCTGCCCTGTCCTTTGCGCTATTCCGCGCGTCCCGCCTGCGGGGCGTGCCGATGGCCACGAAGGGGCAGGTTTTTGCGTTCAGGACAGTGTCTCATGTGTCTCCAACAGACAGCATGAGAGGCGCGAAGCTGAACGGAAGCGGCGCGGGAAGCGCTGGCGCTAGCGTGCCTTGGCCCGCGCGTTGGCCGCGCCGAACCGCCCATGTTTGCGATAACGCAGCATCCACCTG
>JBKBLZ010000052.1:0-551 GCA_046296035.1 Erythrobacter sp.
GGCCTGAAATGGAAGGGCAGCGCCTATCTGGATTCCAACTTCGGATCGGAATCGCTCGAAGAAGGCTTTCGCGTCTGGCACTGGTCGCGCGCGCACGGGCGGCGCGATTCGGTGGTGTGCTATGAAGGCATCCGCCGCGACGGGCAGGCTTTTGCCAGCGCGCTGCGCTTTGGCCCCGATGGCGTGCCGCACGAGGAAGAGGCACTGCCCCCCGTTGCCCCTCTGCCCGATACGCTGTGGCAGATGGAGCGCAAGACCCGCGCCGACCGGGGCCTTGCCCGCGTGATCCGCACCTGGGAGGATGCGCCCTTCTACGCACGCTCCACGCTTGCCTCGCGCCTGTTCGGCGAACCGGTGGTGGCGGTGCAGGAAAGCCTCGATCTCGATCGCTTCGCCTCGCCGATCGTGCAGTTCATGCTGCCTTACCGGATACCGCGGGGGCAGTAGGCCCCGGTCAGAGCAGGGTGCCCTGCCTGCCCTTGTTCACATCCTCGCGCTTGGCCGCCTTGGCAACGCTGCTATCGACCCACGGAATATCGGGGCGCTTGTTC
>JBKBLZ010000053.1:0-544 GCA_046296035.1 Erythrobacter sp.
TGTCGCGGCGTGTCGAGCTGACCACCCCGACGCTCCGTTTCCTCCTCAAGGAGAACGAGCTCACCGAGTCGCTCGCCAAGATCGCCCGCCTCGAGTTCCCCGAGGTCTCGCTCCTCAACGTCATCCTCGAGCCCGATCAGATGACGCAGGTGCGCCAGCTCGTGGAGAACCACCGCGACTACCGCAAGGCCATCTCCGACTGGGGCTTCGACAAGGTCCTGCCGTATGGCCGCGGGCTCACCTTCCTGTTTTCCGGCCCGCCCGGCACCGGCAAGACCCTGCTCGCGCACGCGCTCGCCGCGCACGTGAAGCGCCCGATCCTCAGCCTCTCGGCGGCCGATATCCCCGACAAGGAGGGCGTCGACAAGCTCATCGACGATCTGTTGACCGAGGCCGCCATGCGCGACGCGCTCGTCCTCATCGACGAGTGCGAGGCCCTGCTGGGCAAGGGCGACAAACGCAAGGCGACCGCCTTCAAGGCCGTCGAGGAGTTCGAGGGAATCCTCGTCCTCATCACCAACCACCCCCACTCGCTCGACGAGGG
>JBKBLZ010000054.1:0-543 GCA_046296035.1 Erythrobacter sp.
TGGGCGGTTATTGGCCTCTCGCTCGTGGCGGTGGTTGCGGCCCTGATGAAAGCGCCGCGCAAGCGGCCCTTCATGATGGCGATGGCAGCGCTGCTGGTGTCCGGCCTCACCCAGGGGCGGCTGGCCGCCCATGAAGGCCAGATGGACCGCCTGCCGCCGCTGCATGACATCCAGACAGACTGGAGCCACCCGATTGTCCCGAGTGACGCGCTGGTGACCGAGCGGGAAGCGGTGGGCGCGCAGAACGCGATTGAAGACGACCCGCTGATTTCGGCGGAGGCTGAGGCGCGCTGGCCGGGGCTTTCCGGGCGGCGGGTGGCCGAGGTGCAGGAGGAGGCGGAGTTTGTGCCGGGCGAGCAGAAATCGCCGCGCGCAACGCCCTATCCCAAGCTCGCCCCGCTGATCGCGCCGGGCAGTGTGGCAGAGGGCTATGCCGCCGCGCTGGCCGCTGTGGAGGCGCGCGGCTGGACGATCGTGCTGGCCGAGCCGGAAGCGGGCCGCATCGAGGCGACTGAAACCAGCTTCTGGTATGGCTTCAAGGAT
>JBKBLZ010000055.1:0-542 GCA_046296035.1 Erythrobacter sp.
ATTTCAGCTTCGCGCTGCTCGCGGCAGCGGGCCACAGCAATTGGGGCCTCGCCGGCGCGATCGGGTTCGAAAATATTGCGAGCGGCATCGGCGGCGTCGTCGTCGTCGCCTATTTCTCAGCACTCTGCGATCTGCGCTTCACAGCGGCGCATTATGCGCTGATCTCCTCCGCAGCGAGCATTGTCGGTCGTTTCCTGACCGGCACCACGGCGGGCGCGATGATGGACAATATGGGCAATGTGAACTTCTATCTGTTCACCGTCGCCGCGGCCCTGCCGGGTATTGTCCTATTCTGGCTGATGATGCGCAGCGGGCTCGTTGACCAATCGGTCGGCACGGCGGGTACCCGGCATGCGCGCGAGGCGTCGGCCTAATCGGGCAATTCGCCGTTCGCGCGCAGCACCTCGCCCGCAAGGTAAAGCGAGCCGGCGATCAGGACGATCTCGGTCACAGGGTCTACGGCCAATCCGGCCAGCGCAGCCTCGACGGTATCGGCCGCGAGCGCTTCCCGCCCGAAGGCTGAGGCGCCATGATGCTCGTGC
>JBKBLZ010000056.1:0-540 GCA_046296035.1 Erythrobacter sp.
TTCGATCGACCGCTTGTCCCTGCCTTCCAGCCGCGCTTCTTCCACGAAGTGATCTGGCTGGGCTGGACGCCGAGGATCGCCGCCACATCCTGCAGCGGGTGCCAGCGCGCCAGCCGCGCGGCGCGGTCCACCAGCTCTTGCGGGTGCGCCCTCATGACGGCACCCCGATCACCGCGCGCCACAGCATCAGCGCGGCGTTCGCGTAGCTGGCCAGCACGATCAGCCCGATCGCCAGCGTCTCGATGTGGATTGCCTTCATGGCGCGCTCCTTTTCGCAAGCCCATCCGGGCGCGCGATATCCTCGCTCACGCGCCCTTCAGGCGCATCGCTGCGGGCGGGCAGTCGCCCTTGCGGGCCGGAAGGCAACCCGATGCTTTCCTGCCTCATGGCCTTGGCGGCTTCTTCGTCCGCGATCACCAGTTCCGGCATTCCCAGCCGGCAGGCCTCGCGGCGCAGCATTTCGAGCTTGCGGCGCGTGGCGGCGAGCTGGCGCGGCAGATAGCGCTGCCGGCGCAGCATTGCCTCCACCGGGTCCATCCG
>JBKBLZ010000057.1:0-537 GCA_046296035.1 Erythrobacter sp.
GCCTCGTTCAGGAGCCAAACGGCTTCCGCGATTCGAATGAGTGGAAGAACTGGACGCCGAAGGTTGGCCTGCAATACTTCTGGAACGACAACGTCCAAACATATGGCCATTATACCAAGGGCTTCCGTTCGGGCGGCTACAACTTCCGCATTACCGACATCCCGATCTTCAACCAGTTTGTCGCGCAAACCGGCAGCCTCGGCTTCGATGAGGAAGAAGTTGACTCCTATGAAGTCGGCTTCAAGGCTCAGAGCGCAGATGGCCGCATTCAGGTCAACGGCGCGGCCTTCATGACCGAAGTCGGCGATATGCAGCGCGAAGTGAACACCGCCGGCGCGTCCGGCGTGGTTCAGAACATCATCAACACCGCTGATGCAACGATCTACGGGCTTGAGTTTGATGGCCGCGTCGCCCTTACAGACACACTGCTGGCATCATTCAATGTCGGCTTTATGGATGCAGGTTATGACCGGGTGTTCTTCGATCTGAACGGCGATGGCGTCATCAACGATGAAGACCTCAACCTCGATCTGCCCC
>JBKBLZ010000058.1:0-534 GCA_046296035.1 Erythrobacter sp.
CATCGCCTCCGCCCGCAACGCCAGCATGGCCAGCAGCACGCCGTCCGGCCCCGTCCGGGCGCAGAACGGCGCGCCGCCCGGCGGCGGCGCAACCGCCACGCCGGCGGCCAGCAGCGGCAGCAGCGTCCAGCCCCAGCCGCGCAGCCACGCGCTCAGCTGCAGCACCAGCACCGTCAGCGTCGGCAGCGCGCGCTGGCCGCTGGCGAACGCCTGCGCCACCTGCGGCACGACGTAGGTCATCAGGAACACCACGATGGCCAGCGCGAAGGCGGTGACGATGGCCGGATAGAGCAGCGCCGACAGGATGCGCTGGCGCAGCGTCTCGGCAGCCTCGCGCTCGTCGGCCAGCCGCTGCAGCACGGTGCCCAGGCGCCCGCTGGCTTCGCCGGCGGCCACCACCGCGCGGTACGGCGCATCAAACACGCGCGGATGGCGCGCCAGCGCCGCCGCCAGCGTGCTGCCGGCGTTGACTTCGGCGCGCAGCTCGGTGACGAGGGTCTGCTGTGCGGCGTCGTCGGCCTCACGCGCGAGTTC
>JBKBLZ010000059.1:0-531 GCA_046296035.1 Erythrobacter sp.
CTGATTGAACAGGATCGAGCGGCTGGGGTCGATGCCGCTCGCGATCATCGCGGCGCTCACCTCGAACGTGCTGTCGGTGATCGCGGCGGGCTCGCTCCACTCGGTCAGCGCGTGAAGGTCGGCGATGAAGTACATCGACTCGCCGCCCGCCGCCTCGACCTGCGCCTGCATCCCGACCCATTGCAGAATCGCACCGAGATAGTTGCCGAGGTGGAGATTGCCGGTGGGCTTGATGCCGGAAACGACGCGCATGTTCAGGTGTCCAAGGTTCAGGTTGCTTTGCGTCGGACGAGCGACTTGATGTCGCTCGGTCGGAACGCGCCGGTTGCGAAACAGGCGACCGCGTACACCACGCATCCCGCGCCGACCAGTATCAGCATCGCGGTCGTGCGGATCGTCCAGGTGCCGCTGGTATAGGGCGTGAACAGGTCGTTGAGGAAGAACATCACCGCGCCCATCGCCACTGCCGCGCCCACCAGCCGCCAGACGCGGCGGCGCAATTGCGGGTCGGCGTCGAAATGGCCGCGCTTG
>JBKBLZ010000060.1:0-526 GCA_046296035.1 Erythrobacter sp.
GATGATCGCGCCATCGGACTTGCCGCTTGGTGTGGCCATGCTGCGGCCCGACCTGCTGCTCTCGCCCGGCCTGATCAGCTATTACAAGATCGGCTTGGTCGAGACGACCGAGACCGATCCGGCCTTCGAAGCCGGGCTGACCGTCCACGGCGCATACGGCAAGTTCAATTTCGAACCGATCGACGGGGTCAGCATCGATGCCGGTGTGCGGTATGAAACGGCCAAGCAGACCGTCACTCCGCTTTCGGTGTTCACGCTGCCCAGCAGCTCGCTGGCCGGGACCCGCCTGGACAACGATTACTGGCTTCCCGCCGCAACCGTGACCTGGGAAGTGGCTCCGCAGATGCAGGTCCGCCTGCACGGGTCAAAGACCATTGCCCGCCCGCAGTTCCGCGAACTGATCTTCCAGCTCTATTACGATCCGGAATCAGACCGCCTGTTCCGCGGCAACCCCCTGCTGAAAGACAGCACGCTGTTCAATGCCGAAGCCCGTTTCGAATGGTATTTCGCCAGCGAGCAGCGCGTT
>JBKBLZ010000061.1:0-235 GCA_046296035.1 Erythrobacter sp.
TGCCCCGGCCATGCCAAGCAATATGCCATCGGCTGCCTCATAAAACCGTATAGCGCGGCAGAGCTGGTCAAGGCGATCCATGCCGTAGATTTGCTCATCCGGGGCAAGACCCCGCGCGGCATGCCCAGGCCGCTCAACCTCTATCCGGCGGCGTAACTGCGCGCGGGCGTGCAACGAACATTGCGACCATGAAGCGCAATCGGCGCTCGCGAGGACGTGTGATGTTGAAAATCTG
>JBKBLZ010000061.1:245-525 GCA_046296035.1 Erythrobacter sp.
GGTCGAGGGCCAGGCCGATCCATCCCAGGCGGCAGGCGGTCCGCAGCGCACGGTTGTTGCAGCAGCCGTGGCTCAAAGCGCGGCGGGGCCGGTGGTGGCAGAGCTGTTCACCAGCCAGGGCTGTTCGTCCTGCCCGCCCGCCGATGCGGTTGCGGCACGGCTGGCGCGCGATCCTGGCGTGCTGGTGATCAGCCGCCCGGTGACCTATTGGGATCGGCTGGGCTGGAAGGACAGCCTCGGCCGCAAGGAAAACACCCGGCTGCAACGCCAATATGGCGAC
>JBKBLZ010000062.1:0-521 GCA_046296035.1 Erythrobacter sp.
GGTGACGCCGAGTTCGACCGGGCTGTTGATGTCGGCCATAGCTTGCTCTCTCCTCAAGGCGGAAAGAGCACGGGGGCATTGGTTGAAGCGACCAGCCCACTCCCTCCGCCGATGCTAATCGGTTCAGGTTCGACGGGTCGGACGGTGCTAACCGCCCCTCTCAGCCAAGCGGCTCCCCGGGGATGCCAGAAGCTTAGGACAAGCCGAACAGCGAGTCCAGCCTCACGCAAACCTCGCCGGGGACTCCGGATCGCGCGTGTCGAGCAGCGGGATGTCGCCCTCGTCAAGGCCCGCATAGGCGCTGGTCCAATGCACCACCCTTGCCGGATCGCGCACCTTTGACGGATGATGGCCCGGCAGCAGCGACCGCAGCATCACCGGCGTGGCATGGACGAGGAACCGCGCCACCATCGTCCACAGCCTGATCCGGCTGAGCGGTTTGCGCCAGCGCCCGTCCCGCTTCAGCATGGCCACACAGCCCCTGCGGCTCGCCAGCGCAACATGCACCGTCCCGCACAACA
>JBKBLZ010000063.1:0-520 GCA_046296035.1 Erythrobacter sp.
CGCCCAGCACGGATCGGACGACCGACGGGAAGCCTCTAGAGAAGCACCGCGTCGCTCGACCGGCCAGCGCCGGGAGCCGTGTTGTTCGGGCATGCAAGCTGCACGCCGCTACTAGAGCATTCGTCCATCATTATCTCACGACAGGTGTCGGGTAATTCCCGACGGACGGCTCGCCTAATTGCGTGCCACGGGCCAGTCAAGTGCGCTTGCGAATTGCTTCGGCCGATCAGGACTGGTGCGGCTTACCGCTGAAAGACCTTTCACCGCACAAATTGCTTGCGGCAATGCATCAGCGTGCAAATGTCGGGGCGCCGAACCGGGGCAGGTTCTGAGGGATGAACCAGGCAGAGGGAACATGGTGGACGCACTAGGGCTCGAACCTAGGACCCGCTGATTAAGAGCCATGATCAGAGGGTCCTAGCGCGTCCGCATGGGTCCAAGAATGGCGGAAATCTGCGATTCATAGTCCACATCGTTCTTGAAATGTTCGCCAGTATCCACTACAAAAAGCTACCTAAGG
>JBKBLZ010000064.1:0-520 GCA_046296035.1 Erythrobacter sp.
TGTCTCCGGCCATGACGGAGCCGCGCACTTCGAGGGGCCCGTCGGGGCGCTTTGTGATGACATTGATAACGCCGGCGACGGCGTCAGCGCCATAGACACCCGACTGCGGGCCGCGCAGCACTTCGACCCGCTCGACATTGTCGAGGAACAGGTGATCGATGCCGAACTGGTTGTCGGCCTCCGAGGGATTGCTGACCTTGACCCCGTCGATCAGGACAAGGACATGTTTTGTGGTGAAGCCGCGCATCCGCACCTGCGTATTCTGGCCCACCCCGCCCGACCGGGTGATCGCCACCCCCGGGATCCGCTCCAGCGCTTCATCAAGCGTCGCCAGCTGCTGAAGTTCGATATCGGCGGCGTCGAGAATGCTGATGGCATCGCCCATCTGGCTGACAGGGACAGCCGACCGTGACGAGGAGACGACGATCTGGTCCATCTTCAGGTCGTTGTCTTCCTGAGCCAGCCCCTGCCCCTGGCAGAGCGCGGTTACGGACAGGGCACACAGAAGAGAGGCTCTCAG
>JBKBLZ010000065.1:0-517 GCA_046296035.1 Erythrobacter sp.
CACCGGCTCCGCGCTGAAGTTGGCGGGGTCGAACGGGTGCAGCGGGTGCGCGCGCGTCAGCGCCTCGGCCACGTCGCCCTGCAGGCCCGGCGCCAGCCGCCACTGGCGGTTGAGGTGGTGGCGCAGCTGGGCCACGGGCAGCGCCGGCTGGCGCTCGGTGTCGTCCACCGGGTGGCGGCCCAGCCACGCCATGCCGAGGTGCTCGCGCGCCGACAGCACCGCCTCCAGCAGCAGGTAGAGGTCCTCATGCCGGCGCAGGCGGTCGCCGGGGCGCGGCACGGCGGCCATCAGGTCGTGCGTGTCGCCCTGTGGCCGGCGCGGGAAGTTGCCGTCGTGCAGGCCGAGCAGGTAAATGCGGCGAAACGGCACCGCGCGCATCGGCAGCAGCGTCGCGAACGTCACCCCGCCGCCGAGGAAGCGGGCCGGCGCGCCGCCGCCACCGGCCAGCGCCAGCCACGCATCGGCGACGACGGCGGCGGGAATGGGCTCGGCGCCGGCCTCGGCGGCCTGCCGCGCC
>JBKBLZ010000066.1:0-517 GCA_046296035.1 Erythrobacter sp.
GACGCTGCACGTCGAGACGCTGTACGGCAGCAACAACCACCATATCGCCGAAGCCGCGTTCAAGGGCCTTGCCCGCGCGCTGCGTGAGGCGGTGGAGATCGACCCGCGCAAGGCGGATGCGATTCCGAGCACCAAGGGGACGCTGTGACCGCGATCGCGCTGATCGATTACGGCGCGGGCAATCTTCATTCGGTCCACAATGCGCTGAAAGCCGCCGGTGCGAGCAACATCGCCGTCACCGCCGATCCTGACGCTGTGGCGCGGGCCGATCGCATCGTCCTGCCCGGAGTCGGCGCATTCGGCGCGTGCGCGGCGGGGCTGCGCGCGATCCCCGGGATGGTCGACGCGATGGAGCGCCGCGTGCTCGAACAGGGCGCGCCGTTTCTGGGCGTGTGCGTCGGCATGCAACTGCTCGCGACGCGCGGTGAGGAACATGGTAGCCATGACGGCCTTGGCTGGATGGACGGCGTGGTGCGCGAGCTTCCGGCGGGCGAGGTGCATGTGCCGCATATGGGGT
>JBKBLZ010000067.1:0-516 GCA_046296035.1 Erythrobacter sp.
GTGTTTGGGAAAAGGTCCCCTACTTACATACCACTGTAATATAGTAGTTAATCCAAGTCTGGCGTACTCAGGAAAAGCTAGTGGGCTTTCTTGCCAAGGTTGGGGTCGAGGGTTCGAATCCCTTCGCCCGCTCCAGTTTTCCGGACCATTCCTGACGAATCGGGCAGCGTTGGTCGCGCGCACAATGCGGTTCGTCGATTGCACTTTCCAAAGTCCCGGGCGACGGCTAAGGGCGCGCGTTATGTTGTATCATTCACATTCGGAACATCGCTTCCGCCGCCCTCATCTGTCGCTGATTGCGGTCGCCGCCGCTCTGCTGGCGACGCCCGCCATGGCTCAGGATGACAAGCCGGTCGACGACTTGCACAATCGCAGGGTCAATTCCGCCGGCGAGATCGTGGTCAGTGCGATCGGGGTGACCCAGCTTGATGTCCTCGCCGGAACGTCGATACTTGAAGGCGCCGAACTGCAGCGCAGCCACGAGGGCCAGATCGGCGAGATGCTGACCAGATTGCC
>JBKBLZ010000068.1:0-514 GCA_046296035.1 Erythrobacter sp.
GTGCCGCCCCAGGGCTATGCCTGGTGGTATGTCGACGCCATCAGCGATGACGGCGAGTTTGCCCTGACGCTGATCGCCTTCATCGGCAGTGTATTCTCGCCTTACTATGCCTGGTCCGGCCGGAAAGACCCGCTGAACCATTGCGCGCTCAATGTGGCGCTCTATGGCCGGCGCGACCGGAGATGGACCATGACCGAACGGGGCCATCGCCGCATCCGTCTCGGTCCGGACGAATTCGGCATCGGCCCGAGTGAAGTCCGCTGGGATGGCAACGGCCTGACGGTGGATATTCGCGAAGTCGGCATGCCCCTGCCCCACCCTGTCAGGGGCCGGGTAACGCTCACCCCCAAAGTGATGAACACCCGCACCTTCGCCATCGATAGCGCCGGCAGCCATCAGTGGCGGCCCATCGCGCCGCTTGCCGATGTTGTCGCAGAGTTTGACGAACCGGGCCTCTCCTGGCGAGGAACCGGATACTTCGACATGAATTATGGTGACAGCCCTCTGGAGGAGG
>JBKBLZ010000069.1:0-511 GCA_046296035.1 Erythrobacter sp.
AGCCGTTCGCGCTCGATGCGCTGCCCACCGTCTGGCAGATGAGCTCGACCGTGCAGTGCATCACCCGTCCGGAGGTCGGTCTGGCCGATGTGTTCCAGGCGCTGTTCCCCTGCGGCTCGGTCACCGGCGCGCCGAAGGTCGCGGCCATGCGTGCCATCGCCGCACTGGAAGGTACGCCGCGCGGCGCCTATTGCGGCGCGATCGGCCTGATCCGTCCCGGCGGCCATGCCACCTTCGCCGTCGGCATCCGCACGGTGGTCATCGACCGCAGCCGGGCGATTGCCGAATGCGGTATCGGCAGCGGCATCGTCTACGATTCCGAGGCGGCGGCGGAATATGCCGAATGGCTGATCAAGCGCCGCTTCCTGCTACGGGCGACGGCCAGCTTCGCGCTGCTGGAGACGCTCGCGCTCAAAGACGGAAATTACGTTCTGCTCGAACGTCATCTGGCACGGCTGTACGCGAGCGCCGAGCATTTCGGCTTTCCCTGCGATCGTGAGGCGATCGAAAC
>JBKBLZ010000070.1:0-504 GCA_046296035.1 Erythrobacter sp.
GCGCCATGCTGTTCGACCATGGCGTGGATGTGCATCCCGATGTGGCGCTGGCGTTTGAAGCAGTTCTCGCAGCCCTGCCGCGCGCGCCCGCGCCGGTCAGGCTGGCACATCCCAACCGGCGCATTCGCTATGCCGGGTTCATCAAGGTTTCCCGCTATCTGGCCGATGCGCTGGCTGGTGTGGCCGTGTCCCCGCAGCTGGCGAAGCTGCTGGACTACGGCCCACGGCGCGCGGCACCGGATTGGGCGGAGGACCAGACGGTCCTCGCCAATACGGCGGCCGAGGTGCAACAGATCGTCGCCGAGCATGGCTGGCTGATCGCCCCGACCGTGCCCAACCCGCCGTTTCCGCATTCGCAAGCTGAACCGGTGGCGCAGGCCGATTTCACCTGCCTCGCCAATATTGCCGGGCTTCCTGCGCTCTCTTTGCCAATGGGATGGACAGGTGACGGCCTGCCGCTGGGGGTGCAGATTATCGGGTGCAAGGGCAACGATGCCGGCCTGT
>JBKBLZ010000071.1:0-261 GCA_046296035.1 Erythrobacter sp.
GGGCGCTTGTGCCGACGGGCCTGAAGATTGCCGTGCCCGTCGGTTTTGAGGCCCAGGTGCGGCCCCGCTCGGGGCTGGCGCTCAAGGCCGGCATCACCTGCCTGAACAGCCCCGGCACCATCGACAGCGACTATCGCGGCGAGGTCGGGTTGATCCTCGCCAATCTGGGCGGCGAGGCCTTCGTCATCCGGCGGGGCGAGCGCATCGCCCAGATGGTCATCGCCGCCCATGAGCGGGCGGAATGGCAGGTCGTGGACAGCC
>JBKBLZ010000071.1:271-503 GCA_046296035.1 Erythrobacter sp.
GCGGCACCGGTGGCTTCGGCTCGACCGGCCGCTGAAGGAGCCAATTCCGCAGAACGGTGTTAACCTTGACGATATTGGGCCTCGTCAAGGGGGTCGCAACACGCGCGGAGGACGGGCATGGAAGGCCTGCTGGATCAGATCGGACAACTGCTCAGGGGCATTTTCGCCCTCGCGGAAGGCGGCTTTGACGGCGTCAATCAGGTCCTGGGCCTGATCATCGCGGCGGTGGCCG
>JBKBLZ010000072.1:0-501 GCA_046296035.1 Erythrobacter sp.
GGCGACGCGATTGCCGCGCGCGAAGGGATAACCCGTGCCGATGTCGATGCGCTTGGCTATGATAGCCAGCAAAAGGCATCGCGAGCCATCGCCGAAGGCCGCTTCGACAAAAGCCTGATCGCAGTGTTGAACGAGGACGGGTCGGTTGCGCTGGACCATGAGGAGTTCCCGCGCCCGCAAACCACGCTAGAAGGTCTTGGCCAGCTCAAGGCCTCGTTCGATGCCATCGCCGATTACGATCTAGGCGGCATGACCTTTCGTCAGCTCATCCAGCTGAAATATCCTGACCTCAACTGGACTGGCATTCATCACGCAGGCAACAGTTCGGGCGTTGTCGATGGTGCCGCTGGCATCTTGCTGGCCTCCAAGGGCTATGCCGAAAAGCACGGTCTCAAGCCGCGCGCGCGCATCGTCGCCTTTGCCAATCAGGGTGACTGCCCGACGCTGATGCTGAACGCCCCGGTGCCTGCCACTCACAAGGTTCTCTCAAGGACAGGGCTG